>NZ_CP076543.1:2455000-3682500 GCF_030440515.1 Streptomyces xanthophaeus | reverse complement strand
TGGGAAAGGATGTGGAGTCGCAGAGACAACCAGGAGGTTGGCTTAGAAGCAGCCACCCTTGAAAGAGTGCGTAATAGCTCACTGGTCAAGTGATTCCGCGCCGACAATGTAGCGGGGCTCAAGCGTACCGCCGAAGTCGTGTCATTGCAGCAATAGGGCCAACGCCCGCTGTGATGGGTAGGGGAGCGTCGTGTGCCGGGTGAAGCAGCAGCGGAAGCTAGTTGTGGACGGTTCACGAGTGAGAATGCAGGCATGAGTAGCGATACACACGTGAGAAACGTGTGCGCCGATTGACTAAGGGTTCCTGGGTCAAGCTGATCTGCCCAGGGTAAGTCGGGACCTAAGGCGAGGCCGACAGGCGTAGTCGATGGACAACCGGTTGATATTCCGGTACCCGCTTTGAAACGCCCAATATCGAATCAGGCGATGCTAAGTCCGTGAAGCCGTTCCGGACCCTTCGGGGAAAGGAAAGTGGTGGAGCCGACGAACCAGACTTGTAGTAGGTAAGCGATGGGGTGACGCAGGAAGGTAGTCCAGCCCGGGCGGTGGTAGTCCCGGGGTAAGGGTGTAGGCCGAGGGGTAGGCAAATCCGTCCCTCATTAAGGCTGAGACCTGATGCCGAGCCGATTGTGGTGAAGTGGATGATCCTATGCTGTCGAGAAAAGCCTCTAGCGAGTTTCATGGCGGCCCGTACCCTAAACCGACTCAGGTGGTCAGGTAGAGAATACCGAGGCGTTCGGGTGAACTATGGTTAAGGAACTCGGCAAAATGCCCCCGTAACTTCGGGAGAAGGGGGGCCATCACTGGTGATCGGACTTGCTCCGTGAGCTGGGGGTGGCCGCAGAGACCAGCGAGAAGCGACTGTTTACTAAAAACACAGGTCCGTGCGAAGCCGTAAGGCGATGTATACGGACTGACGCCTGCCCGGTGCTGGAACGTTAAGGGGACCGGTTAGTGACCTTTCGGGGTTGCGAAGCTGAGAACTTAAGCGCCAGTAAACGGCGGTGGTAACTATAACCATCCTAAGGTAGCGAAATTCCTTGTCGGGTAAGTTCCGACCTGCACGAATGGCGTAACGACTTCTCGACTGTCTCAACCATAGGCCCGGTGAAATTGCACTACGAGTAAAGATGCTCGTTTCGCGCAGCAGGACGGAAAGACCCCGGGACCTTTACTACAGTTTGATATTGGTGTTCGGTTCGGCTTGTGTAGGATAGGTGGGAGACTTTGAAGCAGCCACGCCAGTGGTTGTGGAGTCGCCGTTGAAATACCACTCTGGTCGTGCTGGATGTCTAACCTCGGTCCGTGATCCGGATCAGGGACAGTGTCTGATGGGTAGTTTAACTGGGGCGGTTGCCTCCCAAAGGGTAACGGAGGCGCCCAAAGGTTCCCTCAGCCTGGTTGGCAATCAGGTGTTGAGTGTAAGTGCACAAGGGAGCTTGACTGTGAGACCGACGGGTCGAGCAGGGACGAAAGTCGGGACTAGTGATCCGGCGGTGGCTTGTGGAAGCGCCGTCGCTCAACGGATAAAAGGTACCCCGGGGATAACAGGCTGATCTTCCCCAAGAGTCCATATCGACGGGATGGTTTGGCACCTCGATGTCGGCTCGTCGCATCCTGGGGCTGGAGTCGGTCCCAAGGGTTGGGCTGTTCGCCCATTAAAGCGGTACGCGAGCTGGGTTTAGAACGTCGTGAGACAGTTCGGTCCCTATCCGCTGTGCGCGTAGGAATATTGAGAAGGGCTGTCCCTAGTACGAGAGGACCGGGACGGACGAACCTCTGGTGTGCCAGTTGTCCTGCCAAGGGCATGGCTGGTTGGCTACGTTCGGGAGGGATAACCGCTGAAAGCATCTAAGCGGGAAGCCTGCTTCAAGATGAGTATTCCCACCTCCTTGAGAGGGTAAGGCTCCCAGTAGACGACTGGGTTGATAGGCCAGATGTGGAAGCCCGGTAACGGGTGAAGCTGACTGGTACTAATAGGCCGAGGGCTTGTCCTCAGTTGCTCGCGTCCACTGTGTTAGTTCTGAAATAACGAACAGCTGTGTTCATGCCAGCGTTCAAATTTCATAGTGTTTCGGTGGTCATAGCGTTAGGGAAACGCCCGGTTACATTCCGAACCCGGAAGCTAAGCCTTTCAGCGCCGATGGTACTGCAGGGGGGACCCTGTGGGAGAGTAGGACGCCGCCGAACAATCATTGTGGGAAAGCCCCGCACCTTATGGTGCGGGGCTTTTCTGCGTTCAGGGGCCGGCGGCCCTGCTCGCGGCCTTCCGTCTGTCGTCCGAATGGCCGCAGCAGCCCGGTGACGCGTCGTCGGCGGCCCGGCGAGACGGGCCCTACGTCCCTTTAGTTCGTACTGTGGGGGTATGGGCTACGACCTCGTCATCTTCGACAACGACGGCGTGCTGGTGGACAGCGAGCCGCTCGCCAACAGCATCCTCGCCGGGTACCTGACCGAGCTGGGGCACCCGACCACCTACGAGGAGTCGGTCCGCGACTACATGGGGGCCGCCGTGCACCGGGTGCACGACCTCGTCGTCGAGCGGACCGGGCAGCAGCTGCCGGCCGACTTCGACGAGACCCTGCACGCGCGGACCGTCGCCGCGTTCGAGCAGGACCTGAAGCCCGTCCCCGGCGTGGAGGAGGTGCTGGGGGCGCTGACCGCGCAAGGGGTCGGGTACTGCCTGGCCTCCTCCGGGAGCCACGACCGGATCCGGGCCGGGCATCGGGTGGCCGGGCTCGACGGGTGGTTCGAGGAAGAGTGGATCTTCAGCGCGCAGGACGTGGGCCAGGGGAAGCCGGCTCCCGATCTGTACCTGCACGCGGCGCGGCAGATGGGCGTGGAGCCCGCCCGCTGTGTGGTCGTCGAGGACAGTCCGCTCGGCATCCAGGCCGCCGTCGCCGCGGGCATGGACGTGTTCGCGTTCACGGCGATGCTGCCCGCCGACCGCCTCCCCGGGGCCACCGGGCACTTCGGTGACATGAAGCAGCTCACCGGAATGCTCGGGCTGGAGGCCGGACTGGGTATGTGATCTCTCTACCCACGGGTAGCCCGTGGCCCTACGCTGACCCGCCATGACGGATGATGTGCGGCTGCGGCGCGGCCGCGGCGCTCTGGGGTTCAGTTTCTTCGTGCAAGGCGTCGCCTTCGCGCTGCTCGTGACGCGGATCCCGGCCATCCAGGACCGGTACGGGATATCCGACGGCCTGCTGCCCGCCTTCCTCGCGGCCGTGCCGGTCCTCGCGGGGGCGTCGAGCGTGGCCACCGAGCACCTGGTGAAGCGGGTGGCGCCCAGCGTCGTACTGCGGTGGGCGCAGCCGCTGGTGCTGCTGTCCCTGCTGGGCGTCGGAGCCGGCGGCCAGATGTGGCACGTGGCGGTGGCGCTGGGGGCGTTCGGGTTGTCGGTGGGTGCGCTGGACGCCTCGATGAACATGCTCGGGGTCAGCCTGCAACGGGCGTACGGGCGGAGCATCATGCTCGGGTTCCATGCCGCGTACAGCCTCGGCGGGATCCTCGGGGCGTCGGCCGCGTGGGCGGGGGCGCACTGGGAGCTGAACCTCTTCGTCAGCTATCTGCCGGCCGTGGTCGTCCTGCTGCCGCTGGCGCTGCTGGGGAGCCGGCGCTACGTCGACGGGCCGGCGGGCCTGGGGGAGACCGGCGGGAAGGGGCTGGGGGCCGGCGGCTTCACGCTGCTGCTGCCGCTCTGCCTGGTGATGGCGTGCGCGTACATCGGGGATTCCACGGTGGCGAACTGGAGTGCCAAGTACCTCCAGGACGTACTCGGGAGCTCGGAGCAGATGGCGACGGTCCCCTACAACGTGTACATGGTGACCACCCTCGTGGGGCGAGCCGTGGGGGACCTGGGCGTGCGGCGGTTCGGGGCGGCGGCCGTGGTGCGGGCCGGGACGCTGGTGGCGGCCGCCGGGTTCGCCGTGGTGGCGGCGGCGCCGGGGGCGTGGGTGGGGATGCTCGGCTTCACGCTGCTGGGGATCGGACTGTGCGTGATCGTGCCGCAGACCTTCGCCGCCGCGGGGCGCCTGTTCCCGGGGGCCTCCGACACGGCCGTGGCGCGGCTCAACATCTTCAACTACGTCGGCTTCCTGATCGGGTCTCCGCTCGTCGGGGCGGTCGGCGACGCCTGGAGCTACCGGGGCGCGATGCTGGTGCCGATGGCGCTGGTCCTGGTGACACTCTTCCAAGCCCGCTCGTTCGGCTCCGAGGGCGCCCGATACGGTGTCCGGCATGAGCGGCGAGCCGGTGACCGGGCTGTTGATGTGGGACGAGGCGGTAACGGGGTATGACTTCGGACCGAGCCATCCGATGGACCCGGTGCGCCTGGCGCTGACCATGGGCCTGGTGCGTGCCTTCGGGCTGGACCGGGCGATGGAGGTACGGGCGGCGCCCGCGGCCGGGGATTCGACGCTGCGGCTGGTGCATCGGGAGGACTACGTCGCCGCGGTGCGCGAGGTGTCCGCCGACCCGGGGTGCGCGGACGGTTCGTACGGGCTGGGGACCCTGGACGATCCTGCCTTCCACGGGATGCACGAGGCCTCCGCGCTGATCGCCGGGCAGTCCGTGGCGGGGGCGGAGGCGCTCTGGCACGGTGAGGCCGAGCACGTGGTGAACTTCGCCGGCGGGCTGCACCACGCGATGCCGGGCGGGGCGGCCGGTTTCTGTGTCTACAACGACGCCTCGCTGGCGGTGGCTCGGCTGCTGGAGCTGGGGGCCGAGCGGGTCGCGTACGTGGACGTGGACGTGCACCACGGGGACGGTGTGCAGGCGGCCTTCTGGGACGACCCGCGGGTGCTGACCATTTCGATGCACGAGCATCCGCGGACGCTGTTCCCGCAGACCGGCTGGCCCGAGGAGACCGGCGGTCCGGGGGCGGAGGGGTCGGCGGTCAACATCGCGCTGCCCGCCGGGACGGGGGACGCGGGCTGGCTGCGGGCCTTCCACGCGGTCGTGCCGGAGCTGCTGGCGGACTTCCGGCCGCAGGTGCTGGTGACCCAGCACGGGGCCGATACGCACTTCGAGGACCCGCTGGCGCACCTGGCGGTCTCGCTGGACGCGCAGCGGGCCGTCCAGGAGGCCTGTCACCGGCTCGCGCACGAGCACGCGGACGGGCGGTGGCTGGCGCTGGGCGGGGGCGGGTACGCGGTGGTGGACGTCGTTCCGCGGTCGTGGACGCATCTGGTGGGGATCGCCGCGCACCGGCCGGTGGATCCGGAGTCGGCGGTGCCCGCTTCGTGGCGGGACGAGGTGTACGCGCGGACGCGGCAGCTGGCGCCGTCCCGGATGACGGACGGGCGGACCCCGTCGTGGCCGGATTGGGACGCGGGCTACGACCCGGCGGACCGGACGGATCAGGCCGTTCTGGCCACGCGTCGGGCGGTGTTCCCGCTGCGCGGCATGCTGACCTGAGCGTGCGGCCGGAACTGCGGCGGCGAAGTTGATGCATCGTTACGCCAACTGTGGGGCTGTTCGGTGGAATTGATGAACCGCCAGATGTGTTGGGGCAGCATCGGAGGGTGTTGAGCACCGGCGCGCTGCGTGCGCATCTGCTGGCCGCCCGGTTGGCCGGGCCCGTCGCCACCTCCCGGGAGGAGAGCCTGCGCAGTTACCGGCTGTTCGCGGCGCGGGATCCGCGGGTGATGCTGGGGCTGGATCCGGAGTGGGCGTGGGGCGAGGGTGATCTGCTGAGGCTGATGGCGGACAAGTGCGGGGTCTCGGCGGATCCGGCGCACGTCAGCGGGCCGGACGTGATCGATCCGGAGCGGACGGTGGCCGCGCTGGAGGCCTTCGCGGGGCGGCTGTGCGAGGCGGCGAGGGCGCGGTCGCCGGTGTTGTTCGGGACGGGCCATCCGCATCGACTCCTGGGCTTCTACGCCGGTTTGGCGGAGGCGTTGTCGGCGGCGGGATGTGTTGTCCTCACTCCGGCGCAGGGGGTGAGTGTCGACATGGCGACCCGGTTCGGCGTACGCACGTACAGCATCGAATACGTACGGGGGGTCGCACTGGTGCGGGAACCCGGCGTGCGGGTGCCGGGGAGTGCGACCGGCGTGCACACCCATTCACCGCTGCCGGTTCGGGTGGCGCTGGGCGCTCTCGCGGAGGCCGGCGGGCCGCTGCCGGAGCTGGTGGTGGGGGACCACGGGTGGGTCTGCGGCGCAGGTCAGCTCGGTGTGAAGGCCATCGGGCTGGCGGATACGGATGATCCCGCGCTGTTCGTCGGGGAGGCCGAGGGGCGGGTCTCGGTGGCCGTTCCACTTGATGACGGGGTGCGAGCGGACTACTACCGACCGCTCACGCGGTACGTGCTCGGCCGCGCGAGTCTGACGGGGCGGCAGGAGTGGCCGTAGCTCCTCTTCCCCACTCGTATCACGCGCCCCTACTCTGGGGAGTGAGCGTGCGACGACGAGGAGTAACCGGAGGGGAAGCCGGTGCCCGTCATGCGCGGAAGGTCAAGGTGTGTCATGGCTGCTGGCGAGAGGCCTCTCAGTGAGGTTCAGTTCCTGACCGTGGCGGAGGTCGCCTCGGTGATGCGAGTGTCGAAGATGACCGTGTACCGGCTGGTGCACAACGGTCATCTGCCCGCAATCCGGGTGGGCCGGTCCTTCCGGGTCCCCGAGAATGCGGTCCACGAGTACCTCCGAGAGTCCTATGTGGGGGTGGAGTCGGCCTGAGACTGAGGCTCGGGACGCCCCTGGCTACGACGCGGAAGCGCTCGGATTACAAGCTCAGAGCTCGGGCGGGTAGGCTAGGCCGACGTAGGTCGTGTGGGCCCAGACGCCCCGCACCAGTGAAGAGAAGTGAGCGAGGGTAGTCGTGGGCTCTGTTATCAAGAAGCGGCGCAAGCGGATGGCTAAGAAGAAGCACCGCAAGCTGCTCAAGCGCACCCGCGTCCAGCGCCGTAACAAGAAGTAAACGGCAGCTGTACGTGTTCTCCGCAGCCCCTCCACCATCCTGGTGGAGGGGCTGCGGTGCAGCCGGGGGACTTCTTCGAGGGAGGCGCTGAGCTCGTGGGGAAGGTCGTACTCGTCACCGGGGCTGCCCGGCAGTTGGGCGGCCGCTTCGTGCGCCGGATCCAGCGTGACCCGGACGTCGAGCGGGTGATCGCGGTGGACGCGATGACACCGCCGCACCGGCTCGGATCGGCGGAGTTCGTCCGTACGGACATCAGACAGTCGGCGATCGCCAGAGTGCTGGCCGAGCACGCCGTGGACACGGTGGTCCATCTTGCGGTCACCGGAGGCAGTGCGGGAACGGGCGGTGCGCACAGCACCGTCAAGGAAACGAACGTCATCGGCACCATGCAGCTCCTCGGGGCCTGCCAGAAGTCGCCGACGGTACGACGGCTCGTGGTGAAGTCCAGTACCAGCGTCTACGGTGGCACCCCCCGGGACCCGGCCGTCTTCACCGAGACCACGGAGCCGAAATCCCTCCCGGCGGGCGGCTTCGCCAAGGACGCCGCCGAGGTCGAGGGCTACGTACGGGGCTTCGCGCGCAGGCGGCCGGACGTCGCGGTGTGCGTCCTGCGGTTCGCGAACATCCTGGGGCCCTTCGCGGATTCGGCGCTCGCCGAGTACTTCTCGATCCCGGTGATGCCGACCGTGCTGGGGTACGACCCGCGGCTGCAGTTCGTCCACGAGGACGACGTCCTCGAAGTGCTGCGGCTGGCGGCGCGGGAGCCCAGGCGCGGGACGCTGAACAGCGGGACGTTCAACATCGCGGGCGACGGAGTACTGCTGCTGTCGCAGTGCTCGCGCCGGCTCGGGCGGCCCACGCTGCCGCTGCTGCTGCCCGCGCTGAACTGGGTGGGCGCCGCGCTGCGGACGGTCGGGGCCAGTGACTTCTCGCCGGAGCAGATAAGGCTGCTCACCCATGGCCGGGTCGTGGAGACCACGCAGATGCGTGAGGTGCTCGGCTTTGAACCCCTCTACACGACCGCTGAGACCTTCGCGGACTTCGCGCGGAGCCGGGGGACCGGGCTGCTGCCGCCGGAGCGGGTCGGACGGATCGTGGACCGGGTGGCGGCCATGCTGGACGCAGACGGGCTCGACGGGCTCGAGGACGACGCCTACGCGGCTGAAGGAGCGAAGCGATAGTGGCGGACGCCAAGGTCATTCCGTTCGACGAGGACCGGCCCCGGCGGCGGATCCCCCGCCGGGTGCGGGCGGTGCCCGCAGCCGAGCCGGTGGGGGAGCCGTCGGCGGCTCCCGAGACCACGCCTGAGCCCGCGCCCGCGGCGGCGCCCGGCGACAGCTGGGACCGGCGGATCGCCGGCGGGCTGGCGTTCCTGCGGCGACGGGTCACCGGGGACTACGAGGTCGACGACTTCGGCTACGACAAGGAACTGACGGACCAGGTCCTGATGTCCTTGATGCGGCCGCTGTACGACAAGTACTTCCGGGTCGAGGTCAAGGGCATCGAGAACATCCCGGCGGAGGGCGGTGCGCTGATCGTGGCGAACCACTCCGGGACGCTGCCGCTCGACGGGCTGATGCTGCAGGTCGCCGTGCACGACCACCACCCGGCCGAGCGGCACCTGCGGCTGCTGGCGGCGGACCTGGTGTTCATGCTGCCGGTGGTCAACGAGCTGGCCCGCAAGGCGGGGCACACCCTGGCGTGCGCGGAGGACGCACAGCGGCTGCTGGAGGCCGGGGAGCTGGTCGGTGTGATGCCGGAGGGCTTCAAGGGGATAGGGAAGCCGTTCGGGGACCGGTACAAGCTGCAGCGGTTCGGGCGCGGCGGGTTCGTGTCGACGGCGCTGCGGGCGGGGACGCCGATCGTGCCGTGCTCGATCGTGGGGGCGGAGGAGATCTACCCCATGGTCGGCAACGCGAAGACGCTGGCACGGCTGCTGGGGGTCCCGTACTTCCCGATCACGCCGACGTTCCCGTGGCTGGGTCCGCTGGGTGCGGTGCCGTTGCCGACGAAGTGGACGATCCAGTTCGGGGAGCCGATCCCGACGGACGGGTACGCCGCGGAGGCGGCGGAGGACCCGATGCTGATGTTCAACCTGACGGACCAGGTGCGGGAGCAGATCCAGCACACGCTGTACAAGCTGCTCGTGCAGCGGCGGTCCGTGTTCTTCTGACGAGACCGAACAGGAAGGGCGGGGCTGCCTCGGCAGCCCCGCCCTTCCTGTTACTCGGCGTCCTCCGCGCCCAGGCCCAGGCCCGGGAGGAGTCCCGGGAGCAGGGGCGGGATGGTGATGTCCGGCTTCGGGTTCTCCGGCGTGCCCGAGGGGGGCGGGGCCGACTGTCCCGCGGGCGGGTTGAGCAGGTCGCCCGTACCGCCGAGGAGGCCGCCGGCGGGGGGCCGGGAGCTGCCCGAGGGGGACGGCGCCGGGGGGCTGCCGGACGGCGTCCCGGCGGCCGGGGCGGACGGGTGGCCACCGCCGCTGGGGGTGCCGCCCGGCTTGGCGGACGATCCGGGGGTGCCTCCGGTGCCACGGGGCTGCTCCGGTGGCTTGGGGAGCAGGCTCTGCAGCGGCGCCACGTCTTCGTCTATGGCCTGGAAGACCGACTCCACCTCACCGCCCACGTCCGTGAGCTGCGCCGGGAGCTTCTCGCGGAGCTTGCCCCAGGCGTCGCGGTGGGAGCGGGAGAACGACGACAGCTTCTGGATCGGGCCGAGCGAGCCGTCCCGTTCGTACGCGGCCTGGAGGAGGCGGTGGCCTTCCTCCGCGTCGTGCTTCACGCCCGCCAGGGCGCGGCGGATGGCGCCCAGGGACTCGTGGTCCAGGTCGCCCAGCCGACCTCGTTCCATCAGCCGGCGGGCTTCCGACAGGCGGTTCGAGGCCTGGTCGAGATAGAGCTCGCCCCGGTCCGAGTCGTCGTCGGCCATCCCCAGCTTCAGGTCCTCCATGCCCCGCTTCACGGGGTAGAGGTGGTCACCGGGCAGGGCGTCGGAACTGGCAGCGGCCACTCCGCTGAAGGCCCCGGCGGCCACACCCACGGTGAGGCCGCCCGCTGCGATGCCCTTGGACCAGCGGGAGCGGGGCCGCAATTTCCGGAGCGGGGTCGCCCGGTGGGCGCCGCGGCCGGTCCGCTGTTCGGGCACCTGAGGGTCCGAGGCGGCACCGCCCCCGGCCCTCTCCTCCAGCACCATGGTCTCCATGGCGGCAATGAGCTGGGCTCGTTGCACCACTTTGACCTCGGGGTCCAGCACTGGGCGCGGCATTCTTTCGCCGAGCACGCTCGCCAGGGCCAACAGCCGGTCGTGGTCGGCAGGTTCGGCAGGTGCCTCGGACTGCTCGGCCGCCGAGTCCGGATCTGGAAGGTCGGACGGGGTCCGATCCTCCAGGGCCTGGGCGAAGGCGTTCGCCCGCCGGTGCGGGGTCACGTTCGCGATCACTGGCGGCACCTCCTCTCGTCATGACGATCGACTCCCCAAGGTGTCCGGAAGGTTGCCTTCCTTGAGCGCATCCACACTTTCGAGTGAGCGGCTTCGGGCAAAGCGTGTCCACAGGGAGCCTGCATTCCGCACAACGAGCGTCGCGGCACTTGGGTTACGGACGAAGGATGATCTGACCACAGCGTCATCGAGGGGTCACCGAATGTGAGGTTGTGTGGTGTCGGAGGGTCAGCGGGCGTCTTCGGGGAGGAGGCGGGCCAGGGTGCGCACCGCCCGGTACTGCAGCGTCTTGATGGCGCCTTCGTTCTTCCCCATCACCCGGGCCGTCTCGGCGACCGAGAGGCCCTGCAGGAAGCGCAGGGTCACGCACTCCTGCTGCTGTGGATTGAGCTTGCGCACGGCCTCCAGCAGGGCCGCGTTGGAGAGGGACTCCAGGACGGAGTCCTCGGGGCTGCGCTCGACCTCGTTCGCGTCGAGCATCTCGCCGGTGGTGACCTCCAGCCGGAAGCGGCTGGACTTGAAGTGGTCCGCCACCAGGTTGCGGGCGATCGTCACGAGCCAGGCGCCGAAGTCGCGGCCCTGCCAGGTGAAGGTGGAGATCCGGCGCAGCGCGCGCAGGAACGTCTCGCTGGTGAGGTCCTCCGCGGTCGCCTTACCGCCGACGCGGTAGTAGATGTACCGGTAGACCGTGTCGCTGTACTGGTCGTAGAGGCGGCCGAAGGCCTCGGCCTCGCCCGCCTGGGCGCGTTCGACCAGGTCCATCATGCGGGCCTGGTCGCTGTCCGCGGTGGGGCGGCGGTGGGTGGTGGCCTGGGTGCCGGTGCCGGCGGCGTTCGAGCCGCCGGCGGCGCGACCTCGTCTGCCCACCGTCGCGCCGCCGTCGGTCAGGGCATAGCAAGGACCGGCCGGGCCGAAGCCGGCAGGGACTGCGGCGGCGAAGGCGGGGACGGCGTACGCGGTGGGGACGAAGCCGCGCAGGTGGTCGAGGACCGTTGCGCGCAGCTGAGCCAGGCCCGAGGCGTCAACCCCGACAGGTGGGTACACGGGACTCCCAGAGGCAGAGCTTCCATCACGTGCAGTGCGGGACCGTTCACCCGTCGTGGCGACAGATGGCCGGTGGCATGCGTTTGAGGAGAATAACGCTTCGTACAGGCAGCACTACACCCAGTTGCTCAAATCACCGGTTCCGACACTTCTGTTGCGTGTCGAGGGCATATTCGGTCGCAGTTGGTGATCGATTCTTGATCACTTGGATACGCGGAATGGACGCTTCCAAGGGGTCCCGCGACCGACTCGGGCATGCCGGAGTGCCGCGCCGCAGGCGCGGGTAGAGGTGAGCGAATGCCCGGTGCCGGGCCCTGGTCCGGGCGTGCCCGGGGCGCGTGGGCCCCGGGCCTGGTGTTGTTACTTGCGGCGGCGGTGCAGGGCGATGGCCGCGGCCGCGCCGCCCGCGATCGCGCCGACGCCGGCGGCTGCCGGGACGCCGACCTTCACGGCCTTGCGGCCGGTCCGATAGTCGCGCAGCCGCCAGTCGTTGGTGCGGGCATGCTTGCGCAGTTTTGTGTCGGGATTGATCGCGTACGGATGTCCGACCAGTGACAGCATCGGGATGTCGTTGTGCGAATCGCTGTACGCGGCGCAGCGTTCGAGGTCGAGTCCCTCGGCGGCGGCCAGGGCGCGGACCGCCTCCGCCTTCGCGGGGCCGTGCAGGGGCTCGCCGACCAGGCGGCCGGTGTAGATCCCGTCGACGGACTCGGCGACGGTGCCCAGGGCCCCGGTCAGGCCGAGGCGGCGGGCGATGATGGTGGCCGTCTCCACGGGGGCGGCCGTGACCAGCCACACCTTCTGGCCGGCGTCGAGGTGGGCCTGGGCCAGGGCGCGGGTGCCCGGCCAGATCCGCTCGGCCATGTACTCGTCGTAGATCTCCTCGCCGATCGCCATCAGCTCGGAGACCTTGTGGCCCTTGACGATGGACAGGGCGCTGTCGCGGGCGTCCTGCATGTGCTCGGGGTCCTCGACCCCGGCGAGCCGGAACCAGGCCTGCTGCCAGGCGAAGCGGGCGAGCTCGCGGCGCCGGAAGAACTCGCGCTTGTAGAGGCCGCGGCCGAAGTGGAAGATCGCGGCGCCCTGCATGACGGTGTTGTCGAGGTCGAAGAAGGCGGCGGCGAGATCGTCGCCGGCGACCGGGAAGACGGGCTCGTCCGGGGTCCGGTCCGGGCCCTCTTCGGCGAGGGCTTCCGGTTCCGTTTCTGGTTCGGGGAACGCCGGGGCCTCGGCCAGAGCGGTCTTGCGGGCGGCCTCGGCCGAGGCCTCGCCCGCCAGCACGCTGCGTGCGGTGGCGGAGCGCCGACGAGGGGGGAGCCATCCGAGAGCGGCCATGACGCGAGCATAGCCACTGTGTTCGGGAGTTCCCGAACCGATGGGATGCGGAGGCGTGAACTCTTCGGGGCGCTGCTGTTACGTGAGGGCGCGGGAGAATGGGTGGCATGAGCCCTTTGTTGCGCCGTAAGGAAAAGAAGCAGCCCGGCGAGCGGACGGTGACGCTCATCGGCAAGCCGGGGTGCCACCTGTGCGACGAGGCGGAGGAGGTGGTGGCGAAGGTGTGCGCCGAGACGGGTGCGCAGTGGGAGAAGAAGGACATCTCGCAGGACGAGGAGCTCTACCGGCTGCACTGGGAGCAGATTCCGGTCGTGCTCGTGGACGGCGAGCAGCACACCTTCTGGAGGGTGAACCCCGACCGGCTCCGGCGGGCGTTGGAGGCCTGACCCTCTTCCCGGTTACCATCATGGGCGATTTATGGGGTCTCGGGGGCGTATCTGTGAGGAGTGTGCACGGTTTTGCCCCCTTTGGGATTTGAACGGGTTCGACGTGCCGATGGTTCCGGCTTTACGTGCCGAAGTCGCGTGACCCCGGTCACTTTGGACGGACAAAGCGGACACAATCTTTGTGCACGCGTTCACAAAGGCATAGCCTGCTGTCGACGGGGCGGTCCTGGGACAAGTGGCCGCCTGCAGCCCCGCTCATCCCGCAGGAGCATCGTGGCAACTGGCCGAACTCACCGACCGGCGACGCGCAGCCGAGGTATTCCCGAGGCCACTGTCGCCCGGCTTCCGCTGTACTTGCGTGCCCTCACCGCGCTCTCCGAGCGATCGGTGCCCACGGTGTCCTCCGAGGAGCTCGCGGCCGCCGCCGGAGTCAACTCCGCGAAGCTGCGCAAGGACTTCTCGTACCTCGGTTCCTACGGGACCCGCGGCGTCGGCTACGACGTCGAGTACCTCGTCTACCAGA
Organism: Streptomyces xanthophaeus; assembly: GCF_030440515.1. Classification (GTDB taxonomy): domain Bacteria; phylum Actinomycetota; class Actinomycetes; order Streptomycetales; family Streptomycetaceae; genus Streptomyces; species Streptomyces kutzneri. Next base: position 3,668,853 of record NZ_CP076543.1, on the reverse strand, counting down.
TCTCCCGCGAGCTCGGCCTGACCCAGGACTGGCCGGTCGTCATCGTCGGGATCGGTAACCTCGGCGCCGCCCTCGCCAACTACGGCGGCTTCTCCGCGCGCGGATTCCGCGTCGCGGCCCTCATCGACGCCGACCCGGCCATGGCCGGCAAGCCGGTCGCCGGCATGTCCGTCCAGCACACCGATGATCTGGAGAAGATCATCGAGGAGAACGGCGTCTCGATCGGTGTCATCGCGACGCCCGCCGGTGCGGCCCAGCAGGTCAGCGAGCGGCTGATCGCGGCCGGCGTCACCTCCATCCTGAACTTCGCGCCCACCGTGCTGTCCGTGCCCGAGGGCGTGGACGTGCGCAAGGTCGACCTCTCCATCGAGCTCCAGATCCTCGCCTTCCACGAGCAGCGCAAGGCCGGTGAGGAAGCGGCCGCCGCTGCCGCCGGCGGCTCCTCCGTGGGCGGCGCCGCCCCCGCCGCGGCCGTGGTGCCGCCGGCCGGGCGGACCGCCGCCGAGCAGCGCAAGGGCGGGCCCGAGGGTGACGTGCCGGCGGTGATGCCGGCATGAGTCTGCTCGTCGTAGGGCTGAGCCACCGCAGCGCACCCGTGAGCGTGCTGGAGCGGGCCTCGCTGTCCGCCGATGCCAAGGTGAAGCTGCTGCACGACACCCTCGCCGCCGAACCGGCGACCGAGGCGACCGTGCTGGCCACCTGCAACCGGATCGAGCTGTACGCGGACGTGGACAAGTTCCACGCCGGTGTCGCCGAGCTGTCCACGCTGCTCGCGCAGCACAGCGGCGTCGCGCTGGAGGAGCTCACCCCCTACCTGTACGTGCACTACGAGGACCGGGCGGTGCACCACCTGTTCTCGGTGGCGTGCGGCCTGGACTCGATGGTCGTGGGCGAGGGACAGATCCTCGGCCAGATCAAGGACGCGCTGGCGCTGGGGCAGGAGCTCCACACCGCCGGGCGGCTGATCAACGACCTGTTCCAGCAGGCGCTGCGGGTCGGCAAGCGGGCGCACTCCGAGACCGGGATCGACCGGGCCGGCCAGTCGCTGGTGACCTTCGGGCTGGAGCAGCTCGCCGTGCGGACGCCGGTGGCCGAGTGGGCCGCGGGCAAGCGGGCGCTGGTCATCGGCGCCGGGTCGATGTCCTCGCTGGCCGCGGCGACGCTGGCGCGGGTCGGGGTCGCCGAGATCGTCGTGGCGAACCGGACCGCCGACCGGGCGGAGCGGCTTGCGGAGATTCTGGTTGCCTCGGGCACCGGGGTCGCGGCGGTGGCCGTCCCGATGGCTCGGGTGCCCGATGAGCTGACACGAGTCGACGTGGTCGTGTCCTGCACGGGGGCCACCGGGCTCGTGCTGACCGCCGACGACGTGCTGGCCGCCGTGTCCTGGGGCGCCGGTGGGCTTGCGCCGGCCGAGCAGGAAGGGGCCGGGGCTGCGCCCCAGGCCCCCCAGGGGCTCCGCCCCCGGACCCCCGCGCCTCGAACGCCGGCGGGGCTGGATCTGGCGGGGCAGGATGCCGAGGTGCTGGCGCGGCTGGTTGCCGCCGCCGAGGCGGGCGGCCGACTCGCCGACGCGGGTGCGACCCGGACCATCAGTACGCCCGTGGAGGCCGTGGCCGACGGGTGTCCCGTCGGGCCGGACGGGCGCTCCGCGCTGACCGGGGTCGACGCCAACTCCCTCGAACTGCACGGGACCTGGGCCGACCAGGGCGAGGCCGCCGCACAGCGGCAGCCCCGCAGGAGCACCCGTACACAGGCCCACGAGACCACCGTCCGGCTCGCGCTGCTCGACCTGGCCATGCCCCGGGACATCGACGCGGCCGTGCACCGGATCCCGGGCGTCCGGCTCGTGGACATCGAGTCGCTCGCGGAGGCGTCCGCCGACGCCCCGATGGCGGCCGACGTCGACGCCGTACGCGCGATAGTCGCCCAGGAAGTGGCGGCCTTCGGGGCGGCGCAGCGAGCCGCCCACATCACGCCCACCGTCGTCGCCCTGCGCGCCATGGCGGCCGAGGTCGTGGCCATGGAAGTGGCGCGGCTCGACGGGCGCGTGCCCGACCTCGACGAACGGCAGCGCGCCGAGGTGACCCAGACCGTACGCCGCGTCGTGGACAAGCTCCTCCACGCGCCGACCGTGCGCGTCAAGCAGCTCGCGAGCGAGCCCGGCGGCGCCGGGTACGCGGAAGCGCTGCGCGAACTCTTCGACCTCGACCCTCAGACGGTTGCTTCCGTCAGCCGGGCGGACGCGGCCGATCCGATGAACGACGACGACCCAGGACGGGCATCATGAACACACGTCCCGACCAGCCGCTGCGGCTCGGTACGCGGCGGAGCAAGCTGGCCATGTCCCAGTCGGGGCACGTCGCCGACGCGGTACGGGCCGTCACCGGCCGCGCCGTCGAGCTCGTGGAGATCACGACCTACGGCGACGTCTCGCGCGAGCACCTCTCGCAGATCGGCGGGACGGGCGTGTTCGTCACCGCCCTGCGCGACGCGCTGCTGCGCGGAGAGGTCGACTTCGCCGTGCACTCGCTGAAGGACCTGCCGACCGCGCAGCCCGACGACCTCGTGATCGCGGCCATGCCGCGCCGCGAGGACGCGCGGGACGCGCTCGTCGCCCGGGACGGTCTGACCTTCGAGCAGCTGCCCGACGGTGCCCGGATCGGCACCGGCTCGCCGCGGCGCACCGCCCAGCTCAACCACCTGGCGCTGTCGCTCGGCAAGCGGATCGAGACGGTGCCCATCCGCGGCAACGTCGACACCCGGATCGGCTTCGTCCACGACGGTGAGCTCGACGCGGTCGTCCTGGCGGCCGCCGGTCTGAACCGGATCGGGCGCGGTGACGAAGCGACCGACCTGCTGTCCGTCGACAGCGTCCTGCCGGCACCCGGCCAGGGCGCCCTGGCCGTGGAGTGCCTCGCGTCCGACACGGACCTCGTCGCCGCGCTCGGAGTACTCGACGACCCGCACACCCGGGCCGCCGTGACCGCCGAGCGTTCCCTGCTCGCCACCCTGGAGGCAGGCTGCAGCGCACCCGTGGGCGCGTTCGCCGATCTGCTGGCCGACGGGGAGATTGTCAATGAAATGCGCCTGCGCGGCGTCGTCGGAACCCTCGACGGCACGACGCTGGTGCAGCTGTCCACCACCGGTCCCGTGCCCCAGTCGTACGACGAGGCCATGGCGCTCGGCCGCGAACTCGCGGACGAGATGCTGGCCAAGGGCGCGGCCGGTCTGATGGGGGAGCGATCGCTTTGAACCCCTCAATTCCGACCACCTCCGCCTATCCGGCCGTCGCCGCCCACGGGCGCGTCACCTTCCTCGGTGCCGGCCCGGGCGACCCGGGTCTGCTGACGCTGCGCGCCGTCGAGGCGCTCGCCGCCGCGGACGTACTGATCGCGGAGCCCGAGGTGCTCGAGGTCGTACGGACTCATGCGCGGGCGAACGTCGACACGCCGCAGCTGACGATTGCTGATGAAGTGTCAGCGGCCGCCGGGGTCCCGGTGATCCGGGACGCGGCCAATCTTGTCATGGAGGCCGCACGCTCCGGCAGGCGGGTCGTGCGTGCCGTCACGGGCGACCCCGGGCTCGACGGCAACGCCGCCGAGGAGATGCTCGTCTGCGCCACCGCCGGCATCCCCTTCGAGGTGGTGCCCGGTGTCGCGACCGCGGTGGGCGTGCCCGCGTACGCCGGTGTCCCGCTGCGCGACAAGCAGGGCGCGGACGTGCGGTTCGTCGACGCGAAGACCGCCTCGGCGCGCTGCTGGAGCGAGGTGGGCGCGAGCGACGGCACCCTCGTCGTGTCCGCGACGCTGGAGACCGTCCCGGCGGCCGCCGCCGAGCTGGTGAGCGCCGGACGCAAGCCCGACACCCCGCTGACGGTGACCGTCGCCGGTACCACCACGCGGCAGCGGACCTGGTGCGCGACGCTGGGCACCATCGCCCAGGTGTTCAAGCAGGGCAAGGTGCTCCCCTCGCCCGAGGGCGCCCGGCCCGTCATAGCCGTGGTCGGTGAGCACAGCGCCGCCGCACGGCGCGAGGACCTGTCCTGGTTCGAGTCGAAGCCGCTGTTCGGCTGGCGGGTGCTCGTGCCTCGTACCAAGGAGCAGGCCGCTTCGCTCTCCGACCAGCTGCGTTCCTACGGCGCGGTGCCCCACGAGGTGCCGACCATCGCCGTGGAGCCGCCGCGCACCCCTCAGCAGATGGAGCGCGCGGTCAAGGGCCTGGTGACGGGCCGCTACGAGTGGATCGCCTTCACCTCGGTCAACGCCGTGAAGGCCGTCCGTGAGAAGTTCGAGGAGTACGGGCTCGACGCGCGCGCCTTCGCGGGCATCAAGGTCGCCGCGGTGGGCGAGCAGACCGCCGCCGCGCTCGTGGAGTTCGGCGTGAAGCCGGACCTGGTGCCCAGCGGCGAGCAGTCCGCGGCCGGACTGCTGGACGACTGGCCGCCGTACGACCCGGTCTTCGACCCGATCGACCGCGTGTTCCTGCCGCGCGCCGACATCGCGACCGAGACGCTGGTCGCCGGGCTGATCGAGCTCGGGTGGGAGGTCGACGACGTCACCGCCTACCGGACGGTGCGCGCGTCGCCGCCGCCGGCGGACACGCGCGAGGCGATCAAGGGCGGCGGCTTCGACGCCGTTCTCTTCACGTCCTCGTCCACCGTCCGCAACCTGGTCGGGATCGCCGGGAAGCCGCACAACGTGACCGTCATCGCCTGTATCGGGCCGGCGACGGCCAAGACGGCGGAGGAGCACGGGCTGCGCGTGGACGTCCTGTCCCCGGAGCCGTCGGTGTCGAAGCTGGCGGAGGCCCTCGCCGAGTACGGTGCGGCGCGCCGCGAGGCGGCCAAGGAGGCCGGCGAGACGGTGTTCCGGCCGAGCGAGCGGCGACCGGGGGCGCGGCGGCGTCGTACGACGTGAGCGCCTTAGGCCCGGCCGGACTCCGGCCGACGGAACGGGTGAGGGGCCCGGGTACGGATGAAAATCCGCGCCCGGGCCCCTTCGTCTTCGTCGCCGCGGTCCCGGTAGCGCCTGCGCCACGTACGACCGGGCGGAGGGGGACCGCTCCCGCCGCGAGCTCGACCCGCCCGACCACGACCGGCGGGCCCGCAGGCCCGCAGGCCAGGACCTGGGCCGTCAGGTGGGGTTCGTACTGCGGAAGGCGCGGCGGTAGGTGTCGGGAGGGACCCCGACGACCCGCTTGAACTGGCGGCGCAGCGTCGTCGCCGTACCCATGCCGGTGGCGACGGCGACCGCCTCGATCGTCTCGTCGGTGGCCTCCAGCAACTCCTGGGCGCGGCGTACGCGCTGGGTCAGCAGCCACTGCAGCGGGGTCTGGCCGGTGACCGCCCGGAACTGCCGGCCCAGGTGGCGCGGGCTCGTACTGGCCCTGCGCGCCATGTCGGTGACGGTCAGCGGCCGGTCCAGCCGTTGCTGGGCCCACGCCAGCAGCCCGGCGAGCTGGTGGTCGCCGCCCGTGACCTGCACCGGGGTGGCCACGAACTGCGCCTGGCCGCCGGGCCGGTGCGGCGCCATGACCAGACGGCGGGCGATGGAGTTGGCGACGGCGGTGCCGTGGTCGAGGTGGATCAGGTGCAGGCACAGGTCCACGGCGGCGGCCTTGCCCGCGGCCGTGAGCACGCTTCCGTTGTCCGTGTAGAGCACGTCCGGGTCGACCTCGGCCAGCGGATGGCGTGCGCTCAACTCCGCGGCGTGCGCCCAGTGGGTGGTGGCCCGCCGCCCGTCCAGCAGGCCCGCGGCACCGAGCACGAAGGCCCCCGTGCACAGGGAGGCGACCCGGGCACCCGCCGCGTGGGCCGCGCGCACGGCGTCGACCAGCTCGGGCGGCGGCGGCTCGTCCACGTCGGCGCAGGCGGGCACGATCACGGTGTCGGCCCGGACCAGCCGCTCCAGGCCGTGGTCGGGCTCGACGGTGAACGGGCCGACGCGCACCGGACCGGGGCCGCAGAGCAGTACGTCGTACCAGCCGTGCGGGGCGTCGGGCGGGGGATTGCCGAAGATCTCGTAAGCCACCGCCAGCTCGAAGTGCAGCAGATGACCGGCGGCCGCCAGGGCGACAGTGGGCATGTCCGAAAGTGTACGGGTGATGTCGTTCCGGACCATCACATCCGGGCACGGCCCGCCCCGAGACTGGATTCACCAGGACGGCGAGGACGGGGAGAGCGATGAGCACGGTGGGCAGCACGGACCGCGGGGCGGGTACGGCCGGCGCGGTGGTGGTCTACGGGGCGACCGGACACACCGGCCGTTTCATCGTCGCCGAGCTGCGCAGGCGCGGCATCGCCACCGTCGTCTCCGGCCGCGACGAAGCCCGGTTGGAGGCGCTGGCGGCCGAGGGCACGGACGTACTCGTCCGCCCGGCCGCCGTGGACGACCCGGCCTCCCTGGACCGGGCCCTCGCCGGAGCGGCGGCCGTCATCAACGCCGCCGGACCGTTCGCGGTGACGGGCGGCCCGGTCGTCGAGGCCGCCCTGCGCGCGGGGATCCCCTACGTCGACGTCGCGGCGGAGATCGAGGCGAACGCGGCGATGTTCGCCGACCACGCGGAAGCGGCCCGCAAGGCGGAGGTGCCCGTGGTGCCGGCCATGGCCTTCTACGGGGGCCTGGGCGACCTGCTGGTCGGTGCGGCCATGGGTGGGCGGACCGCGGCGGACGAGGTGCACATCGCGTACGGGCTGAGCAGCTGGCAGCCCACGGCGGGTACCAGGACGGCCGGCGCGGTCTCCCACGAGCGCCGCGGGGGCCGCCGGGTGAGGTTCACGGACGGCGCCCTGCAGTACCACGACGACCAACTGCCGGAGCAGGACTGGGTCTTCCCCGAGCCGCTCGGCCGACGATCGGTGATCGCGGAGTTCACCATGGCCGACGTCGTCACCGTGCCCAGCCACGTGGCCGTGCCCGAGGTGCGTACGTACATGGCCGTGGAGGCCGCCCGGGACCTGGCCGGCGCGGACACGCCGGCGCCGGAGGCGGTCGACGACCTCGGACGGTCCGACCAGACCTTCGTCGTCGACGTCCTGGTCCGCGCGGGCGGCGTCGAACGCCGCGCCACCGCACACGGCCAGGACATCTACGCGGTCACCGCGCCCCTGGCGGTGGAGGCCGTCGAGCGCATCCTGTCCGGGCGCACCCGGACGACGGGCGTGGCCTCGGCCGCGGCGATGTTCGACGCGCCGGACTTCCTGCGGGCGCTGGCCCCGTACCTGTCGGTGGACGTCTCGAACTGACCGGCTGCCGGCCGCACGGGTGGAGCCCGGGAGCGGGGGGCCCGGGCTCTACCCTTGTGCGGACTGCTGTCGATGCTCGAAGAGGCGACTGAAGATGAGCGCGTACGGATCCTTCCCCGGTTCGCGGCCCCGCCGGCTGCGCACCACCCCTGCGATGCGGCGGATGGTCGCGGAGAACCGGCTGCACCCCTCGGACCTGATCCTCCCGGCCTTCGTCCGGGAGGGCATCAGCGAGCCCCTGGCGATCTCCGCGATGCCGGGCGTCGTGCAGCACACCCGGGACACGCTGCGGAAGGCCGCCGTCGAGGCGGTCGAGGCGGGGGTCGCCGGGATCATGCTGTTCGGTGTCCCGGCCGACGAGAACAAGGACGCGCTGGGCACGGCGGGCACCGAGCCGGACGGGATCCTGCAGGTCGCGATCCGCGACGTGAAGGCGGAGGTCGGTGACGACCTCGTCATCATGTCCGACCTGTGCCTGGACGAGTACACCGACCACGGCCACTGCGGTGTGCTGGACGAGCACGGGCGCGTCGACAACGACGCGACGCTGGAGCGCTACGCCGAGATGGCGCAGGTCCAGGCGGACGCGGGCGTCCACGTGGTCGGGCCGAGCGGGATGATGGACGGGCAGGTCGGCGTCATCCGTGACGCGCTGGACGAGACCGGGCACGAGGACGTCTCGATCCTCGCCTACACGGCGAAGTACACGTCCGCCTTCTACGGTCCCTTCCGCGAGGCCGTCGCCTCGTCGCTGCAGGGCGACCGCAAGACGTACCAGCAGGACCCGGCGAACGCCCGGGAGTCCCTGCGGGAGCTCGCCCTCGATCTGGAGGAGGGCGCGGACATGGTGATGGTCAAGCCGGCCGGTCCCTACCTCGACATCCTGTACCGGGTCGCGCAGGCGGTGGACGTTCCGGTGGCGGCGTACCAGATCAGCGGCGAGTTCGCGATGATCGAGGCGGCGGCGGAGAAGGGCTGGATCGAGCGCGACCGCGCCATCCTGGAGACCCTGCTCGGCATCAAGCGGGCGGGTGCCGACACGATCCTCACGTACTGGGCGACCGAGGTTGCGGGCTGGCTGCGCGAGACGCGCTGAGGGGGGCGGGGGCGGGGCGGGGGCTCGGGGGCTTCGGGGGCGGGAGCTCCTCGGGCGGCATCAGAGTGGCGTATGGGGGTTTCCCGTCAGTCTCATCGTCTCTCCGGTTCGGGCCGGTCCCTCAAGGGCGCTCCTTCGTCGCGTCGCTTCGCGATGGCCTCCGGCCACCCTTGACCGACCGTCCCGCCCCGGACATACGAAGACAGCCGGGAAACCCCCAAAGGAACGGGCCGGGGGATCCTTTCCAGGGACGGGCACATCAGAGACCCTCGGGTGGGTCGGGCGCGAAGAGCCACGCCCGAGAGACGGGGCCCATAGGACCGGCCTGCCGTGTCGGGGGAAGCGCACCCCATCGCTACGCGCTCCTGACGTCTCAGCGTCCGACGACCGTCTGGGGCGGGACATAGGCCGCCCATGACCCGTAGGTGCTGCTCGTGGGGGGCGTCTGACGGCCGGCTGGGGTGAAAGAGGCTGGGACTGCGGCTATGTCGTCGTGGGTGCGGGTCAGTGCGGGTGGGTGGTCAGAAGGGCCGACAGTTTGCCCCAATTGCCCCCATCTATCCGTGGGCTTGGGGGGTGATGCGCGCGTTGACCCGTCTCCACGACGGAATAGTCGAGGTGGGGCCCCTGGCGGCCGTCGGTCGCGGTCGTGGAGAAGCGGGTAGCGATCTGGGGCGGCCTGTGGCCGACCACAGGCGGTCGTCGGACGCATAGCGAGCTCGGGACTAAGGCCGTGGGCGGCCTATGTCCAGCCCCAGACGGTCTGGCGACGCTGAGAGATGAGAAGCGCGTAGCGATTGGATGCGCTTCCCCCGACGCGGGTGCTGGTCTGTGATGGGCCCCGTCTCTCGGACATGGCTCTTCACGCCCTCCTGCCCGAGGGTCTTTGATGTGCCCGTCCTCATCCTTGAACACCCGGCCCGTTCCTTTGGGGGTTTCCCGGCTGTCTTCGTATGTCCGGGGCGGGACGGTCGGTCAAGGGTGGCCGAAGGCCATCGCGAAGCGACGCGACGAAGGAGCGCCCTTGAGGGACTGGCCCGAACCGGAGAGACGATGAGACTGACGGGAAACCCCCATACGCATCCCTGATGCCGCCCGAGCGGCTCCCGCCCTCCCGAAAGCCCCCGCTCGCGCTCCTCTCCCCCCAGGCGCACCCTGGAGGGAAGGGTGACCCCCTGGAGGTGATGCACCATGGCCACGCTCGTCGGGTGGCATGTGGAGCTCGAATTCACCGAGGAGGGCCACCGCACCAGTGCGGCGGCCCTGGTAAGGCTCGGGGACGGCTCCGAGATCAAGGCGCGGGGCTATGCCTTGCGTCATCCCTCCGACCCGGAGCAGCTGAGGGTCGGGGAAGAGATCGCGGGCGCTCGTGCGCTCATGGATCTCGCGTCGCAGATGTTGCAGAAGGCCCACGCCGAGATCGATGAGGCCACGGGCCGCCATTCCTACCCGCTCAACCGCTGAGCGGCAGGCTCACAGGCCCGCTGAGGGGCTCCGACCGGAGCCCGTCAGCGGGTTCTGCCGCGGAAGAGGACCGCTGCCAGGGTCATGGCCACGGCCGTGATGCCGGCGCACCAGGTGAGGGCAACCCAGGGGGCGTGTCCTGCGGGCTGCGCCAGGAGCAGTGCGCGCAGGGATTCGATCACCGGGGTCAGCGGCTGGTGGTCGGCGAAGCCGTGGAGCCAGCTGGGCATGGTGTCGATGGGGACGAAGGCGCTGGACGGGTACGGCAGGAACATCATCAGGAAGGTGAAGCCGCCCGCCGCCTCCGGCGTCCTGGCGAGCAGCCCGAGCGCGGCGGCCAGCCACGAGATCGCCGTGATGTACGTCAGCAGCAGGCCGGCCGCGGCGAGGAAGGCGGCCGGACCCGCTTGCGGGCGGAAGCCGATCGCAAGGGCGACGGCGAGGACCAGGGTCGTGGAGATCAGGTTGCGCACCACCGAGGCCGCGACGTGTCCGGCGAGGATCGGGATGCCGCCGACATCGAGGGAGCGGAAGCGGTCGATGACGCCGTTCGTCATGTCCTCGGTGACGCTGACGGCGGTGGAGGCCGCCCCGAAGCCCGCGCAGAGCAGCATGGCGCCGGGCACCACGTACGTCACGTACGCCGTGCCGGTGTCGATGGCCCCGCCGAAGAAGTAGACGAAGATCAGCATCAGCATGACGGGCAGCATCAGGGCGGCGATCAGCGCGTCGGGCCGGCGGCTGCTGATGCGCAGGCTGCGGCCGGCCAGGGCGAAGGCGCGCACGGGCGTGGCGGTCATCGGGCGGCTCCCGTCAGGGCGAGAAAGACGTCGTCGAGGGTGGCGCTGCGCAGGGCGAAGCGGTCGATGTCGGTGCGGTGCGGGTCGAGTTCGTCGAGCAGGGTCCGTACGTGGGCGGCGGTGCCGTCGGTGGGCAGTCCGAGGGTGAGCTCGTCGGGGGCGAGGTGGACGGCGCGCGGGGCGAGGGCCTCGTAGGCGGCGGCGGTGGTGAGGGTCAGGTCGAGCCGGTGGCCCGCGACCCGGGCCTTCAGCTCGGCCGGGGTGCCCTCGGCGGCGATGCGACCGTCGGCGAGGACGGCGACGCGGTCGGCGAGCCGGTCGGCCTCCTCCAGGTACTGGGTGGTGAGCAGCACGGTGGTGCCGTCGGCGCGCAGTTCTCGTACGAGTTCCCAGAGGTCCTGGCGGCTGCGCGGGTCGAGGCCGTTGGTCGGCTCGTCCAGGAAGATCACCTCCGGGCGGGAGACGAGGCTGGCGGCGAGGTCGAGGCGGCGGCGCATGCCGCCGGAGTACGTCTTCGCGGTGCGGCCGGCCGCTTCGGTGAGGCCGAACCGGTCGAGGAGCTCGTCGGCACGGGTTCGGGCGGCGCGCGGGCGGAGTCCGGCGAGGCGGCCCATCATGCGGAGGGTCTCGGTGCCGGTCAGGAGTTCGTCGACGGCGGCGAACTGGCCGGTGAGGGCTATGAGTTCACGAACCCGGGAGCGTGCGGTGGCCGTGTCGTGCCCGGCGATGCGGACGGTGCCGGAGTCGGCGGCGGTGAGGGTGGCGAGGATCCGGACGGTGGTGGTCTTGCCGGCACCGTTGGGGCCGAGGAGGGCGAGGACGCTGCCGCGCGGGACGGCGAGGTCGATGCCGTCGAGGACGCGGAGGTCTCCGTAGGACTTGGTCAGGCCGGTGGCGTGGATGCCGAGGTCGCCGGAGGCGTGCGTGGTCATGGGGGGTGGTGCTCCCTTCCCAGCTTCTGCGTATGCCTTACGCTCTTCTGTGTAAGTAATACACAGAACTAGGATGGGGGTCAATCGAGGAGTGGGCGGTCATGGCGGACGAGGACGACGAGGACAGCGGCACCGGGCTCCCGGCCAGCCTGGAAATGGCCTGGGGCCTGCGCGAACGCCCCGGCAAGGGGCCGCGCCCCACGCTCACGCTGCCGAAGATCGTGGAAGCGGCCGTGGCGCTGGCCGCGAGTGAGGGCATGGACGCCGTCTCCATGGGCCGGGTGGCCAAGGAGCTGGGCGTCTCGACGATGTCCCTCTACCGGTACGTCGCCGCCAAGGAGGAGCTCTACGTCCTCATGTCGGACGCGGGGGTCGGCTCCCCGCCGCCGCTGCCGCCGGAGGCGGAGGGGTGGGGCTGGCGCGAGCTGCTGACGAACTGGGCGTACGCGCAGCGGGCCGTCCTGATGGCCAACTCCTGGATCCTGCGCATCCCGATCACCGCCGCGCCCGTCTCCCCGAACCAGCTGGCCTGGATGGACCGGGGCCTCGGAGCCATGGCCGGCACGGGTTTGACGGAGAGCGAGAAGCTCTCGACGATCATCCTGATCGGGGGCCTGGTACGGAACGAGGCCACGATGGCCGCCGACATGATCGACGCCATCGTGAAGTCCGGGGTCGCCCCGGAACAGGCGCTCGGCCAGTACGTCCGCACGCTGCGGCTCATGACCGGACCGGACAGCCACCCCGCGGTGACGAGGCTGCTGGACTCGGACGCGTTCAGCGGCTCCGGCGAGCCGGACTTCCAGTTCCGCTTCGGCCTGGACCGCATCCTGGACGGCCTGGCGGCGCTGGTGGCGGGGCGGCCGGGGGCGGCTTCGGCGAGCAGCCCCTGAGGTCAGACGGGCGGCAGCAGATCGCTCTCGCTGACGGTGTACGTCAACGGGGGGTAGGTGAAGTCCGTTTCATCGTTCTCGCGGCGCCGTAGTCGGTAGAACTCGCGCCTCTGCTCGTCGTCGGCCGATGTGAGGCGCGCGCCCTGCGGGAGGTACGCCTGTCCGTCGCGAAACCGAACGAAGGTCTTCGACGTCCGGAACGTCACGCCCAGCCATTGGTTGTCCGCCGTCGGGACGGGCGTGTCCAGCACGATCTTGTGCTTGAACCGCCGATTCGAGTCGACAGAGAACGCGACGACGCCGTTGTGGGTGAGAGGGATCTCGAACGTGTCGACATCAGACCCCTTTGCTTCGAATATCAGCTTCCGTGGCGGGCCGGCTTCGGGATTCCGGTAGCAGGAGAAGACGGCGATGAACGACTCGTCGGCCAGATCCAGGGCTTGGTCGGAATGGCTCCCCATGGTCCTGTAGGCATTCGTGTAGCTCTCGATGAGAGCATTGTTGAAGCCGACCGGGATCGCCGCATGTTCTTGAATCTGTTGCGCCAGCCGTTCGTGCACCGCGCGGAAACGCTGCGGCGGACTGCTGTATTGAGTGGTGGTGCGTACGAGAGGCACACCCTCCGCCGCGTCGACCCTGGTGAGCACGGCACCTTGCCGGCCCTTTCCCGCGACTTCCAGACGAGCCGACGCGGACAGCTCCGCAAAGAGATCCGGCCCGGCCGGCAACGACTGCGAGATGATCTCACCCGAGATCCTAGATCCGGGGGGCAACGTAGTCTCCTGTGTTCATGCTGAAGAGGAATTCGTCGCCGTAGTCGATGAAGGACGAGGTCCTGTTCTCCTCGGCGTACAGTCTGCGCAGCTCGTCCATGCCCTCCGGTGTGGGTGGCCCCAGCTCCACCAGATCCCCGGCCGCTTTGAGGAACGTGTGGCCGTTCCTGTGAACGGCTTCGGCGCTCGAACAGCGCACCACGTATCCCAGGCGGGTCGGGAGCACCTCGGCGCCCAACGCCGAGGGCACGATTTCGTGCGTATACAGACGGTTGGTGGACAGCGGCATGAAGAACACGGAGCCGGGATAGAGCGTCAGGGCGAACTGCGGGGGGAGCGCCGCCTCGTCGCGTTCCCCGATCGGCTCCTTGAGGCGAAAGCGGAGTCTGGTGAGCCCGCTGGCACGCTTCACACCGTAGTCGAAGGGGTCTTCGGCCAGGGGCTGCAGCTTTTCGAGCCCGTCATAGAAGGTGCAGAAGGCCATGACGCCATTGGCGGGCATGTCCTTGGTCTTGTCGGCATGGGCCGAAATCCTGGCCTTGGACTGCTTGCGCTCCGCCGTAGCGAGGGTGTTGTGGTAGATCTGCGCGAGGACATGATTCAGCGGTGCCTGGTCCCGGAAGACGGTGGCGGCCTCGCGATTCAGAGCCTCGACGATGCGGGTGTCGGTCGTGCGAAAGCCCTCGGTCGGCCCCGAGAGATTCGTGGAGCACCGGAGCAGGCGGAAATGCAGTGCGTCACCGTCCTGCTCGACGGGCGTCAGATAGATTCCGCTGCGATGGGCTGTTCCAGGCTTGGTGGACTCCGTCAGGGACTGGAAGGCGTGCTCCGCGCGGATCCGTCCGAAGTGATCGGCGTCGAGGTCGAAGAAGCGGCGGTAGTACACGCCGGCGCCGTGTACCCGGAGGGGAACGCGGCCGACACCGACGAGGGTCCAGGGCGTGTCGACGTCCTCGCGAAAACCGCGCGACAGCTCCCGGACGACGAACACCCGCTCCGCCGAATCCAGTTGGCCGCCGCTGATCCCGGCTACGTCGCCACACAGGTAGACGGTCTTCTGCGCCAGGTCGGTCGCACCGGAAGCGAGGTCCTCCGGGGTGATCACGGACCCGAAGAAGTCCCTGATCAGGTCGCTGTCCTGCAGCGTCGACGGCGCGACGAGTATGTTGCCCGCATCATCGATGCGGGCTTGCGCCAGCTCGGTCGGGTACATGTGGGCTATCGAGCAAGCCAGGCGGTCAGCGCCGCCCAGCTCGTCGGCGCGAGGTCCAGGACGGGGCCGTCCTGGACCTTCGAGTCCCGGACGTGGATCTGGGTTGCGGAGGCGGCCACCTCGACGCACTGGCCGCCTTCGCTGCCGCTGTACGAGGACTTGTGCCAGGCCACGGCAACTTCCAGGCAGGCGCCGCCTTCATCGCCGCTGTAGCTGGACTTGAACCACTTGAGTGCAGTCGTGGCGCTCATGTCTCTCCTAGCAGGCGGCCCAACAGGCCCCGCGTCTGCTCGGTGTTGAGGGCCTGAGTCCGCAGCATCGCATACTTGCGCGCCAGGATGCTGACCTCATCGGGGTGCGAGATGAGCTGGCTGCCACGCTGGGTTTCGGTGTACCCGAGGTGTTGATGGTTCGGGGTTTCCAGAAGGATGAACGGGCCGTTGAGGCCCGCGTGGGAGGTACGTCCCAGAGGCATCACCTGGAGGCTTACGTCCGGCAGGTCGGCGCAGATGCGCAGGTGGTGCAGCTGCTCCGTGTACACCTCGTCCCCGCCGAGCCGGTCACGGAGTACCGCCTCCCAGATGACGAAGCTCAGGGTCGGCGGCGTGCTGCGGCGCAGAATTTCCTGGCGCGCGATGCGGCGGGCGGTCAGCGCCTCGATCTCCTCCTCAGGGTGGGCCGGGACGCGGCACTTGAAGACGGCCCGCGCGTAGTTCTCCGTCTGGAGCAGGCCTGGCACCACCTGATTGTCGAACCAGGAAAGCGCGATCGCACTGGCTTCATGGTCCATGTACTCCTCGGCCCATGGCGGAGTCGCGTCGATGGTCGGCATCCCGTGAGCCGCCACCGTCAGCAGCCCCGGCAGGCCCAGGTGCAAGTCCATCAGCTCGGCGACGTTCGGCATCAGAGCCCGCCGGCCTTGCTCGATCGACGCGATGGTCTCCGCGTCCAGCCGGACCAGCTCGCCCAGCTGCTTCTGGGTCAGGTTCTTGGCGATGCGGGCTGCGGCCACCATCGCGCCGACCATCTTCATGGTCGTCGCGTTCGGCCGTACTCGTTTCCTCGGTGGCATGACTGCGAACTCCCCACCCGTGCAAGCGGAATACCCGGTGCGGACCCGTACTCATGAAGGAGTACGGGTCCGCGCTCAGCCACACGCTAGTCACGCAACGCGACGATCGTCCCGTGAATCCAACTATCCAGGCGGCGCTCATGCGCGAGCGTCTCTACCTGCGCTCACCCCGAACCGTCGCAGCTGCGCGCCAGTTCACACGTGACACCTTGCGGGCGTGGGTGGTGACCGAGCGCCACGACGAAATGTTGCTCTGCGTGAGCGAGCTGGCCACCAACGCCCTGCGGTACGGCGTCCCGCCCGGCCGTGGCTACCTGCTGCGGCTGTTCGGCTTCGAGGACGCGACCGTCCGCATCGAGGTGCACGACGGCGGGCCCGGACTGGCACGGATCGGCGACCGGCCGCACGGTCGGGGCCTCACCCTCGTTGCCGCCCTCGCCGACGAATGGGGGGCGCTTCCCCGGACGCCGGGGAAGGTCGTCTGGTGCGAGTTCCACCGCGCGGCGAAGCGGGCCGCCGCCCAGGCGGCCGCGACCGCGCCGGTCCACGCCGCTCACAGGTGTGGGGAAGGAGGCGGCCCACAGGAGGAACATTCCTGTGGGCCGGACCACATCAGGCGGGCTGCTCCGTGACCGTCGACGTGATCACCGCGAAGGGTCCGCCCTGCGGGTCGGCCAGGACGGCCATGCGGCCCGCCACCATGTCGAAGGCGGGGGCGAGGACGGTGGCCCCGGCCCGTACGGCGGCGGCCTGGATGTCGTCGACGCTGTCGACCTGGAAGTACGGCAGCCAGTTCGGCGGGGTGCCGGGCGGCGACTGGTCCAGGTTCATCATTCCGCCCACCACCCGCCCGGAGGCCTTGAACTCCGTGTACCCCTCGGCGCCGGGCATGTGGGAGGCGGCCGTGGTGATCGGCAGGATGGCGGAGTAGAACGCGGCGGCGGCGGGGACGTCGCTGGTGCTCAGCTCGTTCCAGATGAGTGCGCCGTGCTCGTTGACGATGCCGGCGCCGTCGAAGGAGCCCGGCTGCCACAGGCCGAACACGGCACCGGTCGGGTCGGCGACGACGGCCATCCGCCCGAGGTCCATGACGTCCATCGGGCCCATCATGACGGTGCCGTGGGCGTCGGTGGCGGTCTTGAGGGTGGAGTCGATGGCATCGGTGGACAGGTACGTGGTCCACACGGTCGGCGGCATCGGGTCCGGGACGGTGCCGTCCGGGTTCATCGCCTTCATGATGCCGGCGACCGGACGGCCCTTGAGGGTGCAGACGGAGTAGCCGCCCTGCTCGGCCGGGCCGATCTCGCCCTGCCAGCCGAACAGGTCGCAGTAGAAGTCGAGGGCGGCCTGCTGGTCGGGGACCATCAGGTCGATCCAGCAGGGAGTGCCGGGCTTGTACGGGCCGTTCATGTCGGGCACGGAGGCCTCCGGTGGTGGGTGGGGGAAGGACGGGCCGTCCCCTACCCGGCCCGTACGGCCCGAATCGGGCCGTACGGGTGAACCGGGCGGGGCGTCAGTCGGTGCGGTGGTGGCGGCGGCGGTGGCGGCCGGTGCCGGCGATCAGGGCGGCGCCCAGGGCCAAGGCTGTGCCGGCCCCGCCCAGGGCCCAGCTGGTGGCCGGGTCGACGCCGGTGGCGGCGAGCGCGGTGGCGCTCCCGCCGGTGCCGCTGCCGCCGTTCGGCTGCGGCACGTTGACCCCGGGTGCACCACCCGGGGTGCCCCCTCCGGGAGTCTCCCCGCCCGGGGTTTCGCTGCCGGGCGTCTCCCCTGCGGGGGTGCCGCCCGGGGCTCCGCTGCCCGGGGTCTCCGCGCCGGGGGCGCCGCCTCCGGGAGTGCCTCCGCCCGGGGCCTCTCCGCCTGGGGCGCCCCCGCCGGGAGTGCCGGCTCCCGGGGTCCCTCCGCCGGGGGTTCCGCTGCCCGGGGTCTCCGAGCCTGGGGTGCCTCCGCCAGGCGTGCCTTCCCCGGGGGTTTCCCCGCCCGGGGTACCGCCGCCGGGGGTTTCGCCTCCCGGGGTGCCTCCGCCCGGGGTCTCCCCGCCGGGCGTGCCTCCGCCGGGGGTGCCACCGCCAGGCGTGCCTCCGCCGGGAGTTTCCCCGCCTGGGGTACCGCCTCCCGGGGTCCCCCCGCCGGGGGTTCCGCTGCCCGGGGTACCGCCTCCCGGGGTCCCCCCGCCGGGGGTTCCGCTGCCCGGGGTACCGCCTCCGGGGGTCTCCCCACCCGGGGTGCCTCCGCCCGGGGTCCCCCCACCGGGAGTGCCTCCACCAGGGGTCTCCGAGCCTGGGGTGCCACCGCCAGGCGTGCCTCCGCCGGGAGTTTCCCGCCGGGAGTCTCCCCGTCCGGGGTGGTGGCCGGTGTCAGGAGGGTGGTCAGTTGGCGCTTCGAGCGGGAGGCGGCCCAGGGTGGGGGTGTTTCCGCGTCGACCTGGGACGTGCCCCAGCCGAAGAAGGAGACCGAGCCGGTCGGGGCGTCGGCGGAGAAGCGGACGCGGACCGGGACGTCGAAGGCCGCACCCGCGCCGATCGGGCCGCGCACAAGGCCGCCCGCGAAGAAGTAGCCGTTCTCGTCCGAGGTGATCTCGACGGACTGCCAGGCCGCCGGCTGTCCGTCCGCGGCCGGCCGCAGGACCTCGACCGTGATCTGCGAGACCTGCATGGAGACGAAGTCGGGCCGGGCCAGGACCAGTCCCAGGTCGAAGGCGGCCAGCTCACCCTTCCCCGCGTTGTCCACGCGGACGGAGAGGTTCGTCCAGTCGCCGCCCGCACGTACCGATTCCGGGACCCCGCTCACCGTCAGGGCGGGACCTTCGGTGAACAGCGGGTCCTCGTCGCCACCGGGCGCGCCCGTGATCCTGGTCGCGTACGAGGAGGTGGGGGAGTTGCCGGTGGCCGTCCCGACCCGGCCCGTGCCGTCCGCCGTCAGGTCGAACGGGACGACGGGGGTGTCCGCGGCGAAACTGATCCGGACGTCGATCGTCCGGACCTCGCCGACGGGGACGGCGGCGGCGCTGCCGAGGGCGTAGCCCAGCGTGGGGGCCGCGGTCCGGACGGGCGCGGCGGCCGTCCACGACCCGCCCGCGGTGCGGTACTCGACCTTGATGTGGGCGGGCCCGAACTGCCCGGCGGCCTGCGAGACGCCCAGGACCGGGGTGTAGTCCGCCACGGCGACATGGCCCGAGTTGTCGACGGTCACGGTGAGCGGGGTCCAGCTGCCGTCGGCCTTGAATCCGGCCGCGGGGATGCCCTGGACCGTGACCTCGGGCCCCATCAGGATCCGGTCGGACCCGGTGTCCTGCCCGTCCTCGGCGGCCTCGGGCAGCGCCTGTGCCTGTGCCTGCGGCTGAGGCTGTCCCTGTCCCTGCCCCTGCCCCTGCCCTTGAGGCTGCGCCTCGGACGCGGCCGGGACGGTGGGTGCCGTCGGTGCTTCCGGTGCTTCCGGTGCTTCCGGTGCTTCCGGTGCTTCCGGCGCTTCCGGCGCCGCCGGTGCGGCCACGGCCTGCGCGGCGGGCTGCTGCGGGCCGGTGTCCTCGGCCTCTTCCTGTTCCTTGCCCCCGGCCTGTTCCTGCGGCGCCGCCTCCGCCGGTTCGGCGGTGTCCGCGGGTACCGCGTCCGGCGCGGTCACCGCCGGATGCTCCTCGGCCACCGCCGGTGCGGCCATCAGGAGCGTCTGGCCGGCCATCGCGGCTGCTGCCACGACGGCCATGCGCTTGAACTGCATGCTCTTTACCTCCCCGGGCTCCGGACATCAGACCGGAGCCACCCCAAACCCCTTGGGAGGCGCCAAGGTTAGTGAGACGGGAGAAGCTTGCGGAGGGATACAGGATTGCGAAATATGTACGGTCCCGCGACACGCCGGGCGGGCTACGGGCAGAGCTGGTCCTGCCCGCCCCGTACGGCCCGATGCGGGCCGTACGGGTGAACGCGGGCTGCGCCTCAGGCGGTGGTGCGGCGGCGGCGACCGGTGCCCGCGACCAGGGCGGCGCCCATCGCGAGGGCCACGCCGGCGCCGCCGAGGGCCCAGGTGGTGGCCGGGTCGCTGCCGGTGGCGGCGAGCTCGCCACCGGTGGTGGCGGTGGTGCCGGTGTTACCGGTCGAGCCCGTGTTGCCGGTCGTGTCGGTGATCGGCTTGGCGCCACCGTTCGGCTTCGGCTGGTTGCCGTTCCCGCCCGTGTTCGGGGAGGCGGCGACGATGTTCGTCAGGCGGACCCTGGAACGCGAGTCCGCCCACGGCTCCGGGGAGTCCAGGCCGATGTTGGACGAGCCCCAGGAGAAGACGCTGAGGGCGCCGAGGGGCGCGTCGGCGGCGAAGCGGACCCGGACCTGGACGTCGAAGCTCTGGCCGGCCGCGACCGGGCCGCCCGCGAGATCGACGCCGAAGAAGACGCTCTCCTCCTCGGACCAGACCTCGGCCTCGTGCCAGCCGGCCTTGCCGTTCCTGTCCTTGCTCAGGACCTCGACCTTGATCTGGGAGGGCTTCATCTTGACCCAGTCGGGACGGGCCAGGACCAGCCCGACGTTGAATCCCTTCAGGGCCTGCTTCCCGGCGTTGTCCACGTGGACCGACAGGTTCGTCCAGTCGCCGCCCGCCTTGATGCTCTCCGGTACGCCGTTCACCGTCAGCGCGGGGCCTTCGACGAACGGGTCCTCGGGTCCGCCGACCGCACCGGCGATCCGGGTGCTGTACCAGGTGGAGGGCGAGTGGTCGACGTGGTTCCCGACGCGGCTCTTGCCGTCCGAGACCAGGTCGAAGGGCACCACCGGGCTGTCCGCGGCGAAGGAGATCCGCACGTCGACCGTGTAGGAGGTGTCCTTGGTGACGGACGGGGCCGTCCCGAAGGAGTACTGGAGGCCGGGGCCGAGCTCCTCGCTCTGCACGAGCTTTGCGGCCTGCCAGGCTCCGCCGGCGGTTTTCCACTCGACCTTGATCTGCGAGGGCTTGAACCTGCCGTCCTCCTCGTAGACGGTCACGCTCGGCGTGTAGTTCGGCACGGCGATGTGGCCCGAGTTGTCGACCGTCACCTTCAGCGGGGTCCAGCCGCCGTCGGCCTTGAAACCGTCCTTCGGGATGCCCGCGACCGTGACCTCGGGACCCATGAGGATCCCGTCGGACTCGGCGCCCTGCGTGTCCTCGTCGCTCTTGGCGTCCTTCGCCGCCTTCTCGGCGACGGGCGCCGGCTGCGGCGCGGGCGCCTGGGCGTCCGGGACGGCCGGCGCAGGTGCGGCGACCGGCGCCGGCGCCGGGGCCTGGGCGTCCGGCACGGCCGGGGTCGGCGTACCGGCGTCGGCGGCGTCGTCCTTCGGTGCCACGTCCGGGACGATGACGGCCGGCTGGTCGGCGGCCATCGCGGGCGTCGCGGTCAGGATGGTCGGGCCGGCGACGGCCACCGCGGCCACGGCGGCCATGCGCTTGATGCTCTTCACGGGTGTCCCCCCACTAAGTTTTGAACACGATCAGATTAGTGGGGGTGGCTGGATTGTGGAGGCCGCGGAGATCACGAAATGCGTACGGCCCGGCAGCAGCTGCCGGGGCCGTACACATGTGGCGCGAATTGTGCGGATCGAGCGAGGTCAGAGCTTCTCGGGAGTGCGGATGCCGAGGAGGGCCATGCCCTTCGTCAGCGTGCGGGCCGTCAGGTCACAGAGGAAGAGACGGTTCTCGACCTGCTCCGGGGTGTCGGCCTTGAGGACCGGGCACTCCGCGTAGAACGTCGTGTACAGCGACGCCAGCTGGTAGAGGTACGCCGCGACCTTGTGCGGGGCGTACTCCGATGCCGCCTCGGCGATCAGCTCGCCGAACTGGTCCAGGTGCAGACCCAGTGCCCGCTCGGACGGGGCGAGCACCAGCTCCGCGCGGGCCGCGGGCCGCGCGTCCCCGGACTTGCGGAGGATCGACTGGATACGGGCGTACGCGTACTGGAGGTACACGGAGGTGTCACCGGTCAGCGACACCATCTGGTCGAGGTCGAACTTGTAGTCACGGGCCGCCGACGTCGACAGGTCCGCGTACTTCACCGCGCCGATGCCGACCTGGGCCGCGCGCTCGGCGATCTCTTCCTCGCTCAGCTCCTTGGCCTTCTCGCGCACGACGGTGGCGGCCCGCTCCACCGCCTCGTCGAGCAGGTCCACGAGCCGGACGGTCTCGCCCTCACGGGTCTTGAACGGCTTGCCGTCCTTGCCGAGCACCGTGCCGAAGGCCAGCTGCACGGCCTTGACCTCGTCGTTCAGCCAGCCCGCCCGGCGCGCCGTCTCGAAGACCATCTTGAAGTGCAGGGACTGCCGCGCGTCCACCACGTAGATCAGCGTCGACGCGTCCAGCTCGCCCACCCGGTCGCGGATCGCGGAGAGGTCGGTCGCGGCATAGCCGAAGCCGCCGTCCGACTTCTGCACGATCAGCGGGGTCGGGTTGCCGTCCTGGCCCTTGACGTCGTCGAAGAACACGCACAGCGCGCCGTTGGAGCGGACGGCGACGCCCGAGTCCTCCAGCAGCTTGCAGGTCTCGACCAGCATGTCGTTGTAGCCGGACTCACCGACCACGTCGGGGTCCTGGATGTCCATGTCCAGCTTGTTGAAGACGGAGTAGAAGTAGATCTTCGACTCGTCGACGAACCGCTGCCACAGGGCGAGGGTCTGCGCGTCGCCGGCCTGGAGGTCGACCACCCGCGCCCGGGCCCGCGTCTTGAACTCCTCGTCGGAGTCGAAGAGCACGCGCGAGGCCTTGTAGAGACGGTTCAGGTTGGACATGGCCTCCTCGCCGGACACCTCCTCGTCCGACTTGTGGTCCAGCTCGTGCGGGTGCTCCAGCAGGTACTGGATGAGCATGCCGAACTGGGTGCCCCAGTCGCCGATGTGGTGGCGGCGGATCACCTTCTCGCCCGTGAACTCCAGGATCTCGACCATCGCCGCGCCGATCACGGCGGACCGCAGGTGGCCGACGTGCATCTCCTTGGCGACGTTCGGCTGCGCGTAGTCGATCACCGTGGTGCCCGGGTTCGCCGCGAGCGGCACACCCAGACGGTCGTCGCCGGCCCGCGCGGCCAGGGTCTCGATGATCGCCCGGTCGCTGACGGTGATGTTGAGGAAGCCGGGGCCGGAGACCTCGATCTCCTGGATCAGGTCACCGGTCGGGATGCCCTCGACCACGGTCGCCGCCAGCTCACGCGGGTTGGCCTTGGCCTTCTTCGCGAGCGCCAGGATGCCGTTGGCCTGGAAGTCGGCCCGGTCGCTTCGTCGCAGCAGCGGGTCCGCGCCACCGGCCTCCGGCAGGGCGGAGGCAAGGGCGTCCGCGACGCGCTGATTGACGGAAGAAGCGAGGGAAGGGACCGAGGCCATGAGCTGCCGTTCCTGTGAGGTTGTGCCGGTGGGTGCACTTGGTTGTTCCGACAAGTGCCGAGTATCCCACGAGGGGGCAACCCGTTTCCCGGTGGAAAAGCAACCTCAGAGCGACCCGTTCCGTCTGGGAGAATGGCTGAAGCCAGCATTCGAGATAGAAGGACGTGTCGTGGCTCAGAGCAGCACCGAGACCGACTGGGTCTCCCGTTTCGCGGACGAGGTCATCGCCGAGGCGGAGCGCCGAGCACCCGGCAAACCTGTCGTCGTCGCGTCCGGACTCTCCCCCTCCGGCCCCATCCACCTGGGCAACCTCCGCGAGGTCATGACCCCGCACCTGGTCGCGGACGAGATCCGCCGCCGGGGCATCGAGGTCCGCCACCTCATCTCCTGGGACGACTACGACCGGTACCGGAAGGTGCCCGCGGGCGTGCCCGGCATCGACGAGTCGTGGGCCCAGCACATCGGCAAGCCGCTGACCTCCGTGCCCGCCCCGGCCGGGTCCGCGTACCCGAACTGGGCCGAGCACTTCAAGGCCGTCTTCGTCGAGGCACTGGCCGAGATGGGCGTCGAGTACGACCCGATCAGCCAGACCGAGCAGTACACCACCGGTGTCTACCGCGAGCAGGTGCTGTTCGCGATGAAGCACCGCGGCGACATCGACGCGGTCCTCGACCAGTACCGCACCAAGCAGAAGCCGGGCGGCAAGAAGCCCCAGCAGAAGCAGGTCGACGAGGCCGAGCTGGAGGCCGCCGAGGGCTCCGGCGCAGCCGCCGAGGACGACGGCAGCACCGGCGAGGGCGGGTACTTCCCGTACAAGCCGTACTGCGGCCAGTGCGGCAAGGACTTCACCAAGGTCACCTCGTACGACGACGAGACCACCGAGATGACCTACGTCTGCACCGAGGACGAGTTCACCGAGACGGTCAAGCTCAGCGAGTTCAACCGCGGCAAGCTGGTCTGGAAGGTCGACTGGCCGATGCGCTGGGCCTACGAGGGCGTGATCTTCGAGCCCTCCGGCGTCGACCACTCCTCGCCCGGCTCGTCCTTCCAGGTCGGCGGCCAGATCGTGCACATCTTCGGCGGCGAGCAGCCGATCGGACCGATGTACGCGTTCGTCGGCATCAGCGGCATGGCCAAGATGTCCTCCAGCAAGGGCGGGGTCCCCACCCCGGCCGACGCGCTGAAGATCATGGAGCCGCAGCTCCTGCGCTGGCTCTACGCCCGCCGCCGCCCCAACCAGTCCTTCAAGATCGCCTTCGACCAGGAGATCCAGCGGCTCTACGACGAGTGGGACAAGCTGGAGGCCAAGGTCGCCGACGGCTCCGTGCTGCCCGCCGACGCGGCCGCGCACACCCGTGCCGTGCGCACCGCCGCCGCCGAGCTGCCGCGCACCCCGCGCCCGCTCCCGTACCGGACCCTCGCCTCCGTCGCTGACATCACCGCCGGCCACGACGAGCAGACCCTGCGCATCCTGACCGACCTCGACCCGACGCAGCCGCTCACCTCCCTCGACGAGGTACGGCCGCGCCTGGACCGCGCCGAGAACTGGATCACCACCCAGGTCCCGGCCGACCAGCGCACCCTCGTCCGCGAGGACGCCGACACCGAGCTGCTGTCGTCCCTCGACGACGAAGGCCGCGAGTCGCTGCGACTGCTCCTCGACGGCCTGGACTCGCACTGGTCCCTCGACGGGCTGACCACGCTCGTCTACGGAGTCCCGAAGGTCATGGCCGGCCTCGAGCCCGACGCCAAGCCGACGCCGGAACTCAAGGTCGCGCAGCGCACGTTCTTCGCGCTGCTCTACCGGCTCCTCGTCACCCGGGAGACCGGACCGCGCCTGCCCACGCTGCTGCTGGCGGTGGGCGCCGACCGCGTGCGCAAGCTGCTCGCCGTCTGACCCGGCCGGGCCGGCCGACCACGGCCGGCCGGCCCGGCACGTGGAAGGGCCCGCACCCCGAGGGGTGCGGGCCCTTTCCGCTGTCCATGGCCGTCAGGCGATGTGCTCGGCCTCACGGTCCTTGTGATAGCGCTGCTTGAACGCCGGGATCATCCGGCGCAGCAGCGAACCGCTGCGCGGGTGGGTCACCCCGTAACCGTCCGACAGGTGTATGTCGAGGGCCTCCGCCGACGGGTAGTCCTGCTTCTCGTCGACCAGCGCGCAGAACACCTTGTACGCCGCCTCGGCGAACTCGGCCTCGTCAGGCGTCTCGGGACCCTCGGCCGGGGCCTCCTCCTGGCGCGGAGCCGGGATGGAGAGCTCCTGCTGCGCGGACTGCTCCTCGTCCGGACCCATCGGGGGCAGGACCGGGGTCGGCTCCAGGCCCTCCACGTACTGGGGGTTGTAGCCACCCTCGTACGCCGCCTGCGGCGCCAGCGGCGCGGCGAACCAGGCACTGTTGTGGGCCGCGGGCATGGCCGTCGGGTCCACCGCGAAGGGCGGCGGGGTGTGCTGGACAGCCCCGGGAACACCCGGAACACCCGGAGCGCCGGGTGCACCGGCCGGGTTCTGCATCTGCTGGGCCTGCTGCATCTGCTGGGCCTGCTGGGCGCCCTGCTGAGGCTGCTGGGCCTGCTGCGCGAGCCCGGGCCCTGCCGCCAGCGCCGGAGCCTGCTGGAGCTCCTGCTGAGCCTGCTGCAGCGCCTGCTGCTCCACCGGCGGCAGCACCGCCGGCTCGATCCCGGTCGCCGCGAGTGCCTCCGGCGTGGTTTCCGCGAGCGGTACACCGATCTTGGCCAGCTTCAGCGGCATCAGCGCCTCCACCGGAGCCTTGCGCCGCCACGAACGCCCGTACCGTGCCTGCAGCCGGGCCTGGTAGATCAGCCGGTCCTGCTCCATGCCGACCGCCTGCTCGTAGGAGCGCAGCTCCCACAGCTTCATCCGGCGCCACAGCTTGAAGGTCGGTATCGGCGACAGCAGCCACCGCGTGATCCGCACGCCCTCCATGTGCCGGTCCGCGGTGATGTCCGCGATCCGGCCCACGGCGTGCCGGGCGGCCTCCACCGTCACCACGAACAGCATCGGGATCACGGCGTGCATCCCGACACCGAGCGGATCCGGCCACGAGGCCGCACCGTTGAAGGCGATCGTCGCGGCCGTCAGCAGCCACGCCGTCTGCCGCAGCAGGGGGAAGGGGATCCGGAGCCACGTCAGCAGCAGGTCGAGCGCGAGCAGGACACAGATACCCGCGTCGATGCCTATCGGGAACACCAGCGAGAAGCTGCCGAACCCCTTCTGCAGGGCGAGAGCACGCACCGCGGAGTACGAGCCCGCGAACCCGATCCCCGCGATGATCACGGCACCCGCGACCACCACGCCTATGAGAATCCGGTGCGTACGAGTCAGTTGCATCGCGGCCACCCGCGATCCCCTCCCCTTGTCGAGCACATACCGAGCGCAGCGTGCTGGTGCTCAGTACTGGGTACTTACCGCGCCTTTACGGAGCTGCGGCAGGCACAGCGTACGGGTGACTCGATGTCAGCGCCCCAGGAGGCCCCGACCCGCACCCGCCTCTACTGGGGCTGCGGAGACTGCGGCTGCTCCGCCGGCGCCTTGTTGGCCGCGTCCACCGAGGTCACAGCCTCCTTCGCCGCCGTGATCGCGTCCTGCAGCAGCTTCGCGTGGTCCGGCGCACCGGCACCCTCGTACGCGGCACCGTTGTAGTCGAGCCGGATGACCACGTTCTGGGCGCGCGCCACGATCGAGGTGTTGAAGGAGTCGACGTCCTTCTTCGCCTTGTAGATCACCGACGTCGCCTGGTCACCGATCCCGGCCACCGCCTCCGCCTGCGGGTCCTGCGCGCCCTCCTCGGTCTTCGCCGTCCCGACCTCCTTGTTGTACTGCTCCTCCGCACGCTTGTTGGCGTCGCCGAGGGTGGCGTGGGAGTCGTAGCGGAAGAAGGAGAGCGAGAGCCAGCGGTACTGCGAGCCCTTCAGACCGTCCTCGTCCAGACCGTTCCAGGAGCAGCTGGCACGGGTGGCCAGGTCGTTCGACTTCGTCGCCGTCCCGTTCTTGTCCTTCGCCTCCGGGACGAGCGTGTCTATCGTCGCCGTCGCCAGCGCCTTGCAGGGGTCCGGGAGCGTGGCGAAGGCCGCCTTCTCCAGAACCTTGGAGGACTTCGGGTTGGGCTTGGCCGACGAGGACGAACCGGACTTCTTCTCGCCGTTCGAGCTCGTGTCCTTGCCCGAGTCGGACGAACACCCGGCGACGGTGAGGATCACCGGGACGGCTGCGCAGGCGAGAACGCGGGTGAGGCGCGAGGCTGATCGGTGCATGGTTCCTTCAGTACGTTTGTCGGTTGTTCTTCGGACGCGGGACCCGGGCAACGGTAGCCCGACCGGGTACCCGCCTGCTGTGCGCGCCGTCACGCGAGACCACGGCGCGCACCGCTCATTCGCTGAAACGCTCCGCCAGAGCCTGCGCCAACTGCCGCGCCTTGGCCTGGGTTTCGGTGCTCGGCGGGACCGTGCCGGGCAGTGCGGGCTGCACGCTGTACTCGATGGTGACGATGACGTTCGAGGTACGGAACACAATGCGCACGGTGCGGGACTGCGCGGCGCTGGCCCCCGCGGGAGAGAGCTTGTCCTCCAGGAAGGCGTCGCTGCCGAGGTCCTCCAGGACGCGCGATCCGAGCTCGACCGGCGCCGACGGGCTCGCGCCGGGGGACGCCGGCGTCCCGGAGGCGGGCGCGCCCGGGACCGGGGCCGCCGGCGCCGCCGGGGTCGGTGCGGCCGGGGTCGGCGCGGCGGGGGTGGGGGCCGCCGGGGTGGCGCTCGCGGTCGGGCCGGGGAAGGGCAGCTTCGCGTCGGTGAGCCGGCGTACGTAGACCTGCTTGGCCTTGTCGTCGTCGCTGGCGGTGGTCCGGTCGTACGAGACCACGCGCTCGAAGCCGACCGACAGCAGCCGTGTCTCCTCGGGGCTCTGCCCGCTCCAGCGGCAGCCGACGTGCCGGTCGCCGTCGTACGAGGCGTCCGCGACCCCGGCGTACATCTGGTCGCGCTGCTCGGGGGTGAGGCTGTCCCCGGCCGGGAGCATGCCCTTGAGCTTCTTGCTGTCGGCGGCGGCCCTGCAGGGCGCGGGCAGACTGCGGTACTTCCCCGGTTGGGCGGGCGCGGCGGAGCTGCCGCCGGCCTTCGAGTCGCTGGTGCTTCCGCCTGCGCTCCCGCTGGTGCACCCGGTCAGGCCGGCCGCCCCGGCCGCGAGCGCGGTGAGCATCGCGATGCCTGGCAGGACTCGCCGCCGTACCGCCTTGCGCTGCACGTCCACTGGCTCCCTTCGACCGGCGGGCCCCCCGACGGTCAGGAAAATGCGTTGCCGCGACTTGGGCGCGGCTGGACACAATGTCTATCGCACACGCTGGTGCTGGCGCCGGTCCCCTGTCGTATTTGGGATCAAGAGCGAGGCTTTTGCGCATTCTGACTTTTCTGTGGTTTTCGGGGGATTGATTCCTTATGTCGTACGTAGAGGTACCCGGGGCGAAGGTCCCGATCCGGATGTGGACCGACCCGGCGTCGGTCGAGGACAGCGCGATGCAGCAGCTGCGCAACGTCGCCACCCTCCCCTGGATCAAGGGCCTGGCCGTCATGCCGGACGTCCACTACGGCAAGGGAGCCACCGTCGGCTCGGTGATCGCCATGAAGGACGCGGTCTGCCCGGCGGCGGTGGGCGTGGACATCGGCTGCGGAATGTCGGCGGTGAAGACGTCCCTGACGGCGAACGACCTGCCGGGGGACCTGTCGGGGCTGCGGTCGAAGATCGAGCGGGCGATTCCGGTGGGGGCGGGGATGCACCGCGAGGCGGTGGACCCGTCGCGGCTGTACGGGTTCTCGGAGG
Source organism: Streptomyces xanthophaeus (assembly GCF_030440515.1). GTDB lineage: Bacteria > Actinomycetota > Actinomycetes > Streptomycetales > Streptomycetaceae > Streptomyces > Streptomyces kutzneri. The sequence goes on along the minus strand of NZ_CP076543.1, from coordinate 3,640,212 downwards.
CGGGCTTCGGGGACCTGTGGGAGCGCTTCGACTACGTCGCGGATGCGGTGAAGTTCCGGCGGGACCGGGCGATGCGGCAAATGGGAAGTCTTGGTCAGGGAAATCACCATATCGAACTGAATCTCGATGGCGAGGGAGCGGTGTGGCTGACACTGCACTCGGGATCCCGTGGCATCGGCAACCAGCTGGCCGAGCACCACATCGGTATCGCGCGGGGTCTCTCGCACAACCAGGGGCTGGTTGACCGGGATCTCGCGGTGTTCCTTGCGGCAACCCCGGAGATGGCTGCGTACCGGCATGACCTCTACTGGGCGCAGGAGTACGCCAAGTACAACCGCGCCGTGATGATGAGCCTGTTCAAGGAGGTCCTGCGCCGGGAATTCCGCAAGGCGAAGGTCTCCTTCGACCAGGAGATCAGCTGCCACCACAACTACGTGGCGGAGGAGCGGTACGACGGCATGGACCTGCTGGTCACCCGCAAGGGCGCGATCCGCGCCGGGAGCGGTGACTACGGGATCATCCCCGGCTCGATGGCGACCGGCACGTACATCGTGAAGGGCCTCGGCAACACGGCCGCGTTCAACTCGGCCTCGCACGGCGCGGGCCGGAAGATGAGCCGGACGGCGGCGAAGAAGCGGTTCTCGGCGCGCGACCTGGCGGAGCAGACCAAGGGTGTCGAGTGCCGCAAGGACTCAGGCGTCGTAGATGAGATTCCGGCGGCGTACAAGCCGATCGAACAGGTGATGCAGCAGCAGAGCGACCTGGTGGAGGTCGTGGCCAAGCTGAGGCAGGTCGTTTGCATCAAGGGCTGAAGCCTGCATGCGGCTGTCGGGGGTATGGAGAGGCCCGGACCGATTGTGATCGGTTCGGGCCTCTCCATGCCGTTTCCTCAGGCCTTGCCGGTGCGCAGGCGCCAGAGGCGCATGGAGCAACTCTGTTCGGTCCGGTCGAGGGCGATTCCGGCGGCCGCGGGGTCGTACAACCGCAGAAGGGTCTCGTCGTCCTTCGGGGTCCAGCGGCGGCGGGGCGGGGCGAAGCGCATGTCCGCCGGCCGGACCCAGCTGCGGATTTCAGTAGCCTTGGCCTTCTTGCGCTCCAAGCCCAGGCAGCCGTCGTAGTACAGGTGCGCGGCCAACTCCATCGCCGGTTCCTTGGTGTAGAGGATGTTGTAGATGCCGTCCCGGGCGTTGCGCTTGATGGTTCGCTCCGCACCTGTTACCGACTTGGCGAAGTGGCACAAGTAGTCGCCAACTGCCGTGCTGGCGGTGGTGAGCGAGACGAACGGAAGCCCCTGGCTCGTGTAGCCGACGGAGCCGTCGGCGTCGATGACGCCGCGAAGGTAGTCGCGGCGAGAGAACTCCACGCAGGGTGGCTTGATCGTCATGGACTTGCGTCCATAGGGGATTCCGAGTTCGTTGAGCATGCTCCGGGCTTCGAGCGAGCAGAGACTCCACGTCGCCGAGGTGTGAGACGCGGCGAAGTTGGTTGCCCGAGTGCGCTCGGTGATGGAGCTGTAGTACGGGGTGAGGGCCTGGAAGTCGCGCAGGATGTGGATATCGCGCTCGTTGATCTCGACAGTCAGCCTGCCCTTCTGCCCTGCTCCCGCGGCGAGATGCCCGTCGGCCTGGATGAAGCCGAACATGTACGCGTAGCGCGGGTCCTGGAGGTCCATGAAGCGCGCGGCGGCGCTAGGGTCCTGTTCAGCCATGAGGAAGTCCTTCTTCCCTGTTGGTGAGGTCCTCGTCCGGGACTGCCATCCCGGTCGGGGGCCGTTCGTGTTGCGGCTGAACTTAGGTGCGGATTTCTGGCGGGCTGGGCCGATCCCTCGACGATCGCTCGAACGTGTGACGGAATTTCACATTGCGCCGCGCACCGCCGTCAGTGCTCGTCGCCGTCGAGGGGGAGGTCCACCGAGAGCCGGAGGCGGTCGGCAGCCAGAGGCCGATCCCCTGGACGTATCTCGTTCCCGCTGCTCGGGCGCCGGCGTCGTAGAACCTCTCGATGAGCCGGCTCGGTGCCGGCGCGTGGGACCCGTCGGCGCGCGGTGTCGCGGTGAGCCTCCCCTGGAGAATCTCCACTCGGTGTCCGGGAAGCTCTTCGGAGAGGCGATCGGCGGCTTCCGCGATCGTGGTCTTGTTCTGTGCCTTCGGAGGGCTCACGCTCCCGGAGCGTAGCCGTGGCCGCCGACATTCCGTGTGCATTCACCCATACGGGCCTCAGGGGTGCGGGGCGTCAACTTCCGCTTGAGGTAAGAGGGTTGACCCGCCAAGGTGGTCTAGACCAAGGTGTGTCGCATGTGGAGATCCCGCGTGCTAACCGCCGCGCTCGCGTCGTTGTCACTCGCCCTCGGGGCCGCCGGGTCGGCCCAGGCGCGGACGGGGCTGCCGCCCGTCGTGTCGCATGTGCCGACCCGGGAGAAGGTCGTCTTCATCACCATCGACGACGGCTGGAACCACGATCCCGCCGCGGCCCGGATCCTGCTGGAGAAGCGGGTGCCCGCCTCGTTGTTCCTGCTGCCCGGGGCGGCCTCGTACGACACCGGGTACTTCACCCGGCTCACGGAGGAAGGGCGGGTCGGCGTCGAGAACCACACCGTCAACCACCCGGACCTCACGACGCTCGACGCCGCCGGCAAGGACTCCGAGGTGTGCGGGGCGGGGGAGCAGCTCCAGGCGGCCTTCGGGCGGACGCCGAAGCTGCTGCGGCCGCCGTACGGGGCGGTGAACGACGACGTGCGGCTCGCGGCCAAGGCGTGCGGGGTGAAGGCGCTGATCACCTGGACGCACGATTTCACCACCTGGGGCGAGACGCCGCCCACGCCGCGGCTGCAGGCCGGGGACATCGTGCTGCTGCATTTCACGCCGACGCTGGCGGCGGACCTCCAGCGGGCCCTGGACGCGGCGAGGGCCGCCGGGCTGAAGCCGGCGGCCCTCATGCCGCACCTGAAGGCGGCGGGGGTCCTTTAGAGCTCGCGGTGGACCTTGGTGTTCGAGGCCTGGGCGCGGGGGCGGACCACCAGGAGGTCGATGTTGACGTGGCTGGGGCGGGTCACGGCCCAGGTGATGGTGTCGGCCACGTCGTCGGCGGAGAGGGGTTCGGCGACGCCCGCGTAGACCTTCTCTGCCTTCTCCGCGTCGCCGCGGAAGCGGGTCTTCGCGAACTCCTCGGTCTTGACCATGCCCGGGGCGATCTCGATGACGCGTACGGGCTGGCCGACGATCTCCAGGCGCAGGGTCTCGGCGAGGACGCGGGCGCCGTTCTTGGCGGCGACGTAGCCGGCTCCGCCCTCGTACGTGGAGTGGCCGGCGGTGGAGGAGAGGACCACGACCGTGCCGTCGCCGGAGGCGGTGAGGGCGGGGAGCAGGGCCTGGGTGACGTGGAGGGTGCCGATGACGTTGACCTCGTACATCGTGCGCCAGTCGGCGGGGTCGCCGGTGGCGACGGGCTCGGCTCCGATGGCGCCGCCGGCGTTGTTCACGAGGACGTCACAGCGGGCCAGGGAGGCGGCGAAGGCGTCGACGGCGGTGCGGTCGGTGACGTCGAGGGCGTGCGCGGTGGCCTGGTGGCCGGCCTCGGTGAGCTCGGCGGCGAGGGCTTCGATGCGGTCCTTGCGGCGGGCGGTGAGGACGACGTGGTAGCCGGCTGCGGCGAGCTGTCGGGCGGTGGCCGCGCCGATGCCGCTGCTCGCGCCGGTGACTACGGCGGTTCGGGTGGCGGCCGTGCTCATGTGCGGGCTCCTCGGTCGTTCGTACGGGCGAATACCCGCCAGCATAGGCGCGGCTCAGCGACCGCGCGGGGCGTACATGATCAGGGCCATGCCGGCGAGGCAGACCAGGGCTCCCGTGATGTCCCAGCGGTCGGGGCGGTAGCCGTCGGCGACGACGCCCCATACGAGGGATCCGGCGACGAAGACCCCGCCGTAGGCGGCGAGGACGCGGGCGAAGTCGCCCTGGGGCTGGAGGGTGGCGGCGAAGCCGTAGAGGCCGAGGGCGATCACTCCGGCGCCGATCCATGCCCAGCCCTTGTGGGCGCGGACGCCCTGCCAGACGAGCCAGGCGCCGCCGATCTCCAGGAGTGCGGCGAGGAGGAAGAGGGCGGCGGAGCGGGCCAGGAGGGTGAGCGGCATGGCTCAAAGGTACGCACGGCAGATGGGGGTGGGCGCGCCCTCGTTCGTGTGATGGTCCGACCGGTCGGGGGTGCCGGTGGCTAGCCTCCGCGCGAGGAGGTGGTGTCGGTGCGCCGTGGTGCCGTACGAAGTGTGGTGGTGGCGGGTTTGCTGGCGCTCGGCGCGGGTGTTCCCGGGTCTGCGCAGGCGTCGACGGGGGACGGGCCGGAGGCCGATGTGGCCTACCACGGCCGGGTGGCCCTGTCCGGGGCGCGGCTGCGGATCTGGCTGGTCCCGGAGAACGACGGGCCCGCCGCGCTGCCGAACGCGACGGTGCGGGTGCGGCTGTCGGCGGAGCTCGCGGACCGGCAGGAGCTGTCGGAGGGCTGTGCGCGGGCGGGTCTGCGCGAGGTGGTGTGCGAGACGGGGCCGCTGCCGCTGCACGGGCGGGGGCGGCACATCGGGCTGATGCTGGAGCTGCGGGAGCGGACGCCGGAGGTGGCGGTGCGGGTCGACACGTGGTGGAACGGCGGTGCGACGGACCGGAACCACGCCAACAACGAGCACGTGGTGCTGGCGCTGGACACGGGCGACGCCTACGCGTTCTAGGCCCGCCCGGTCCGGGCCCGGCCCGCCGGCTTCGCCCGCCGGGCCCGCCGCCCGGGCAGGGCTCAGGCGGTGCCGAATTCCACGAGGGCCTCGTCGACGATCCGTTCCAGGCGGGCGTGGTGGGCGCCGCGCCAGTAGACGCGCTCGCACTCGGTGCACTGCGCGAACACGTCGTAGGAGCGGTGCGTGCCGTGTTCCAGGCGGTCGCCGACGCTCTCCTTGTCGGCCTCGTGGAGTGGGCCGTTGCAGGCGGTGCAGCGGGTCCACGGCGCGAGGGTGGGCGCGAACCGGCCCAGTACGTCGCGCAGTTGCTCGTCGGGGTTGTCGCTGTAGATGTACGCGCCGGCGAACAGCTCGCGGCGGCGCAGCAGTCCGCGGTCGCGGGAGAGCAGTACGCGCCGTTCGGCCGCGGAGCGGGTGGCGAGGGCGGGGTCGCCGATGTCCTCGTTCTCGTAGGCGGCGTCGACGCCGAGCAGGCGCAGGCGGCGGGCGAGGGTGCCGAGGTGGACGTCGAGGAGGAAGCGGAGCGGGGCGCCGGGGATCTGTTGGGGCCGTTCGACGCCGTACACCTCGACGTTCTGGCCGTCCTGGGGCACGTAGGAGACGGGTACCTCGTGGCCGTCGACGAGGAGGCGGCCGACTTCGGTGAGCGGGACGCCGGCCGATTCGACGACGTGGCCGAGGCTCGAGGCGCCGTCGGTGGTGGTCGGTACGCGGTCGGCGCGCCGGCTGGGCGGGGCGAAGAGGCGCAGTTCGGGGGCGAGGGTGAGCTGAATGCCGGGTCCGTTCACCTGCTCAGCATGCCATTTCCGGGGCGGTGGCCGCGGCCGAATTACGACGTCGCGGTGGCCTGGTCGTAGGTGGTGCGGTGGGCGCTGACCTCGTCGAAGTGGTTCTCGGCCCAGAGCTTCACGGAGGACAGGAGGCAGCCGAGGCTGCTGCCGAGGTCGGTGAGGCGGTAGTCGACGCGGACGGGGACGGTGGGGGTGACGGTGCGGGTGACGAGGCCGTCGCGTTCGAGGGAGCGGAGGGTCTGGGTGAGCATCTTCTGGCTGACGCCGGGGATCTTGCGGCCGAGGTCGCTGTAGCGCATGGAGCGGTTCTCGGCCTGGCCGAGGGCGCTGACGATGAGGCCGACCCACTTGTCGCTGATGCGGGCCAGGAGCTGGCCGGTGGGGCACTCCTTGAGGAAGGCGTCGTAGGCGAAACGGGCTTCCTCGCGGCGGGCCGCGGCGGTGGTGGTGGCCATGGGTACCCACTTCCGGGTCGGGTACGCACCTTCGAGTGCGTACTTACGAAAAGAGAGTACCTCTCCCTAAGTTAGTGCTCATCGGAAACGCGCGAACACGTGAACACGCGAACGAATGAGCGAGTGAACGGGCGCATCGGAGAACGGGAGATACGAAGATGAGCGAGCTGAGCGAGCAGACGATGCTGGCGGCCGTGGTGACCGGGTTCGGCGGCCCGGAGCGGGTCGAACTGGCCGAGGTCCCGGTGCCCCGCCCCGCGGCCGGCCAGGTCCGCGTCAAGGTCACCGCCGCCGGACTCAACCCGGTGGACGGCGCGGTCCGCGCCGGGATCTTCGGCGGCGCCGGGCAGCGGCTCGGCCTCGGCTGGGACGTGTCGGGGGAGATCGACGAGACCGGCGCCGGCGTGACCGGCCTGCGCGCCGGCGACCGGGTCGTGGGCCTGCACTACGGGCCGGTGAAGCCGCTGGGCACGCACGCGCAGTACGTGGTGCTCGACGCCACCGCCGTGGCGTCCGCCCCGGTCACCGTGGACGCGGTGGCCGCGGCCGGGCTGCCGCTGGCCGGACTCACCGCCGCCCGCGCCGTGGACCTGCTGGGGCTCGCCCCCGGCTCCTCGGTGCTGATCACCGGAGCCGCGGGCGTCGTCGGCGGTCTGGCCGTCCAGCTCGCCGTGCAGGCCGGGCTGGAGGTGACGGCCCTGGCGGGCTCCGAGGACGAGGAGTTCGTACGGTCCCTGGGTGCCACCGGGTTCGTCCCGCGCGGCGCGGCTCCGGCCGGGCCCGTGGACGGGGTGCTGGACGCGGCGGTGCTGGGCGGGGCCGCGCTGGACTCCGTACGTGACGGCGGGGTCTACGTGGGCCTGATCCCGAACCACGCCCCGGCCGCGGAGCGCGGCGTCCGGGTCGTGGAGCAGGAGGTCGCGGCGGACGGGGCGCACCTGGCCCGCCTGGTGGCCCTGGTCGACGCGGGCGTGCTGACCCTGCGGGTCGCGGACGCCTTCCCGCTCGGCGAGGCCGCGAAGGCGCACGCCCAGCTGGGGACGCCCGGGGTGCGCGGCCGCATCATCCTGACGGCGTGAGGCCGCCCGGCGGACGCCCCACCCGGTAGCGCCAGTCGCAGCTCGGGTGGGGCACGCCCGGCGGGTACTCGAAGTCGACGTCGCCCAGGTACTCGAAGCCGGCCCGCCGGCACACCGCGTTGGACGCCGGGTGGTCGGTGCCGGGGAAGGCGTGGACGCTGTCGCGGGAGCCGTGGGCGCGGACGTACGCCAGGAGTTCCATGAGGGCCGCCACCGCCAGCCCGTGGCCCTGGAACTCGGGCAGGATGCCCCAGCCGGACTCGTAGACCGGCTCGCCCTGCCACTCCCGCTCCCAGAAGCCCACGGATCCGACGCTCTCGGTGCGCCCGCCGGGGCCGGGGCCCTCCCCGGCCGGGGTCCACACGACGCGGAACATCCGGCCGGCGGCCGGCTCCCGCGCGCTCAGGGCCTCGTAGCGCCGCTGCCGGTCGACGAGCTTCGCGGCCGGCTCGGGGCCGCCCAGGAACCGGGTCATGGCCGGCTCGTTCTTGCGCTCCAGCAGCCAGAAGTCCCCGGCGGACCAGGGCTCCAGCCGTACGTGCGTCTCCATCGGGCCACCCTACGGAAGGGATGCGCGTCCACCCCACGGGTTTCGGCCTCCCGGGCGTGCCGCGGGTCGTGAACGCGTCGATTTTCAGGGCCAGTTCGGGGTTCTTCCGGACCGTGTGCATCCGGGGCGCGCGGCTCCGTCGTCGCTTCGCCGCCCCGGCCCGGTGCCCGTGGGGCTGACCTGCGCCGTCCCCAATTTCCGCCGGGGGTGGCGGTGCGCCGGAATGATGGATTCGCACCTCGGGAATCGATCGGTGAATGATCAATTCCAATCATCAACAGTCCCTTGGGTAAAGTGAATTGACCTTTTGTTTCCGGTGGACGTGGCCTAGCCTGATCTCAGCCGACCGGGGGGAAGGGCTTCGGCTGCCCTGCCCTCTCACTGCATCAGTCACCACCCGACAAGGGGGAGTCACGAGTGCTCAGTAAGAGGATTTCGGCCGGATTCATAGCGGTGGCGGCCGTGGCAGGCGTCATCGCCGCGGCACCGTCCGCAGCGGCCGTGGACCGTACGTGTTACGACGGCAACTTCTGCATCTACAAGGACAGCAACTACAGCACGAACAACTCGATGTACCGGACGAAGTACGAGTCCGCGCGCTGGGACATCGACATGCCGGCCGTCTACGAGGCCGACAGCTCCTGGTGGAACCGCCGCGGTCAGTCGTCCAAGACCTACGGCGGTCGCTGGATGACGTGGGGCGTGGAGATCTGCCTCGTCCCCGGCGGTTCCGTGAACTACTACTGGGACGCCAACGACGACGGCGCGAGCAACACCCTGAACGACGGAAACGGCTGCTGATCACCGCCTGAAGGCCGGGTCGCCCCGCGTCGCGGAGGCGGCCCGGCCGCACCTTCAAGAGGACACGGACATTGAAGAAGCGCACCCGGGGTATGACGGCGATCGCGGTGACGGTGCTGCTGGGCGCAACCGCCTCTGCCTGCTCGGAGGAAGCCCCGCAGGACATGGAGACGGCCCGCAGGGCGCAGACGGCCCTCGACAGTGCCAACGCGGCGCTGGACCAGGAGCGTGACGCGGAGTCCAAACTGATCCGCAAGTGCATGAACGACAAGGGCTTCAAGGTCTTCCCGGCGAACGGATCCGCCACCAACACCGGCAAGAAGCGCAGCGAGGACCTCTCGCCGTCGGCCGAGACCGCGCGCACCGTGGGCTACGGGGCGGACCCGCGCAGGTCGGACAACCAGAAGGCCCAGGAGGGCACGGACGACTTCGACGCGCTGCCCGAGGACGTCAAGCGGGCGCACAGCATGGCCATGGACGGGTACGTCGACAAGCCCGAGGGCGGTGTGGAGTTCGACTTCGGCGGCGGCAAGGTCATGGTGCCGTCGAAGGGCTGCCGCGGTGAAACCCTCAAGGCCGTGTACGGGGACGTGAAGGAATACCTCCGCCTCAACTGGACGGTCTACAACAGCGTCAAGCAGAACGGCGCGCATATCCTCGCCGATGACGACGGATATCAGAAAGCGCTCTCCGAGTGGGCCTCCTGCATGAAGTCCGGCGGTTATCCGGAAATAGTGACTCCGGAGAAGGCGAGGGAATCGGCGCTCACGCATTACGCGAATATCCCCGACGGTGACACCGCGGCGCTCGACAACGCCCAGCGTGCCGAGATCAAGCAGGCCACCACCGATGCCGGGTGCGCCACGAAGGTCGGTCTCAACACGAAGGCGCGGGAGGCCAAGAGCAAGGCCTCGGCCGCTTCGCTGGTGAAGCACGAAGCGGAGATCACGGCGTGGCTGGAACTCATCACGAAGGCCAAGGGCAAGGCCCAGGATCTACTGCGAGAGACGTCCTAATACTGTCATGAGCCTCGAACACCCCGATGAGACACAGGTGGCGGCCCAGCCGTCCGGTGCGGTCGCGACGGTCGCGACGAGTGCGCGGCAGAGGTCCAGGCGGGGCCTGGTCGTCGCCGCCGTCGTCGTCGTGCTTTTCGGCAGCTCCGGTTCCGTCTGGTGGATCGCCTCCCAGGCCAGGACCCCGGAGCAGCGCGCCTCGAACGCGGCCGCGCCCCCGCCCTCCCAGATCACGGGGAAGGTCTCCGACCAGCAGCTCGTCGAGCGGATGGAGCTGACCGGGAAGGTCGAGACGGCTTCGCGCACCACCATCACCGGCGTTCAGCCGCAGGGCACCAGCCGCGCGGTCGTGACGGCCCTGCCCGCGGCCGCGGGCAAGAGCCTCAAGGCCGGGGCGGTCGTCGCGGAGGTGTCGGGCCGGCCGGTCCTGCTGCTCCCGGGGCGCTTCCCCGCGTACCGGGACCTGAAGGCGGGCGACAAGGGGCCGGACGTGCAGCAACTGCAGCGCGCGCTGCAGCCGTTGTACGGGACGGCGGTGAACGGCACGTACGGCCCGGCCACCGTCGAGGCGGTGCGCAAGCTGTACGTGGCGGCCGGGTACGAGGCGCCCGCAGGGCAGGGGCAGAGCACCACCAGCGGCAGCGGTTCCACCTCCGGCACGGCCCGTGGAGGCGGGGCGTCCCCGGGAGGCGGCACGGCTCCCCGGGGCGGCGCGGAGACCGACGGCGGCACCGGAGCGGCCCCCGGGGCGAACGGCACGAGCGGCACGAACGGCACGGGTGGCGCGAGCGCGCCGCCCGCCCGTGGTGCGGACACGCCGCCCGCCGCCGGGCCGGCCAAGCCCGGTGAGGTGCTGCCGGCCGCGGAGGTCGCGTACGTCGGCGCCCTGCCGGTCACGGTGGTGCAGGTCACCGCGGCGGTCGGCGACGCGGCCGACAAGCCGCTCGCCATCCTCGGCAGCGGCGGCCGCCAGGTGCGGGCCGCCCTCAGCGCGGATCAGCGCACGCAGCTGCGCGACCTGCCGGCCGACGCGGTCATCCGCTTCGGCACCGGCCCGTACGAGGGCCGGGAAGGCACCCTGGGCTCCCTCGACAGTCCCTCGGACGGCAAGAGCGGCGACCAGCAGGGCAAGAGCGGCGCACAGGACGGCGCGGCCACGGCCGGGACGGCGGGAGCGGGTAACGGTGCGGGTGCCGGCAACGGCAACGGCTCCGGCACCGCGGGCGGCCAGCACGAGGCCCTGTTCGTACCCACCGGCGCGGAGGCCAAGGAGGGCTCGACCCAGCAGATCAGCGTCGAACTCCGGCGCAGCCCCAAGGGCGCGCTGACCGTCCCGGTGTCGGCCGTCTGGACCGACCTCGGCGGCTCGTCGACGGTCACCGTCACCGAGGGCGGCAAGGAGCGGAACATCCCGGTCGAGGTGCTGTTCACCCATGAGGGCCTCAGCGCGGTCCACGCGCTCGACGAGAACCTCGCCGCCGGCCAGACGGTCGTCCTCGTCCGCCGCGGAAACGCTGCGGGCGGCGGCTCAGGCGGCTCAGGCGGCCAGGGCGGAGGCTCGGACGGCGGATCCGGCGGTGCCTCGGGAGGCACCGATGGCTGAGGACGCCCCGGCGCCCGTCATCGAGATGACCGGCATCGCGAAGACGTATCCGGGACCGCCGCCCGTGCACGCGCTGGCCGACGTCACGCTCGACATCCGGCCCGGCCGGCTCGCGGCCGTCGTCGGCCCCTCGGGTTCCGGGAAGTCCACGCTGCTGAGCGTGCTCGGACTGCTCGACGTCCCGACCCGCGGCCGGTACCTGCTGCAGGGCAACGACACCACCGCCCTGTCCGAACGGGACCGCACCGCCCTGCGGGCACAGGCGCTCGGCTTCGTCTTCCAGGCCTTCCACCTGGTCCCGCACCTGACCTGCGTGCAGAACGTGGCCCTGCCGCTGGTGCACCTGGGCGTGCCGCGCGCCCAGCGGCGGCCGCAGGCCGTGCGGGCGCTGGAGTCCGTGGGGCTCGGGCACCGGCTCGACGTCAAGCCCACCACCCTCTCCGGCGGAGAACGGCAGAGGGTCGCGGTCGCGCGGGCCATCGTCCACCGGCCCGCGGTCGTCCTGTGCGACGAGCCGACCGGCAACCTGGACACCGCCAACTCGGCGCGCGTCATGGACCTGCTGGCCGGACTGGTCGCACAGGACCGGGCCGTGGTCGTGGTCACGCACGAACCCGACGTCGCGGCCAGGGCCGACCACGTCTTCAAGGTGGTGGACGGCCGTGTCGCGTAGACGTGTGACGGGCCGGCCGCCCGGGCACCCCCGTACGTCGGCGGCGGATCTGCTCGTCCAGGCGTTCCTCGCGCTGTTCGGCCGCCGGTTCCGGACGCTGCTCACCATGGTGGGGATCTCCGTGGGGCTGGCCGCCGCCCTCGCCACGCTCGGCATCACGGCCAGCGCGGCCGGCGCCGTCTCCGACCAGTTCGACGCCCTGAAGGCGACGCGGGTGACGGTCAAGTACCCGTCGGAGGCCGTGGCCGGGGTCCGGCCTCGGCCCGACGGCGCCGACACCCAGCGGGTGCGCGACCTCAACGGCGTCCGCAGCGCCGGTCTGGTCAGCAGGGCCGGCGAGCAGCCGGCCGTCTCGCGGCTGTCCGGCGGCAAGGTGAACGACCTGCCCGAGGGCACGGTCATGGCCGCGCAGCCCGAAGCGCTGCTCGCCATGTCGGCGGAGCTCACGCAGGGCCGCTGGTTCGACACGGGGCACGACGCCCGGCGCGAACGGGTGGCGCTGATCGACACGGCCGCCGCGTCCCGGCTGACGGTGGACGGCGGGGCGGGCAACTCGGTGATCCACGTCAACGGGGTCGCCTTCAGCGTGCTGGGTGTCTTCCGCGCGCCCACCGGTGACACGAACCTCACCGGCTCGGTGGTCATCCCGTACTGGGCCGCGCTGCAGGACCCGGCGGGACTGGGCTTCGCCCCCGCGGAAATGATCATCCGTACGGATCTGGGCGCCGCCGACCAGGTCGGCGACGAGGCTCCCTTCGCCCTGGCCCCGGGCGCCCCGGACAAGCTCGTCGCGCTGGTGCCGCCCGACCCCCGGTCCCTGCGCCGGGGTGTCGAGTCGCAGACCCGGGCCCTGTTCCTGGGCCTGGCCGCCGTCTCCCTCGGCGTGGGCGCGCTCGGCGTGAGCAACACCGCCTACGTGTCCGTGCTGGAGCGGCGCTCCGAGATCGGCCTGCGCCGGGCCCTGGGCGCCTCGCGTCGGGCGGTCGCCGGTCAGTTCTGCATCGAGAGCGGCCTGGTCGGGCTGGCCGGCGGTGTGGTGGGCACGGTGCTCGGCATCCAGATCACCGCGGTGACGTGCCTGGCGAAGAACTGGCTGGTGGTCCTCGACCCCGCCCTCACCACCGCGGGCCCGCTGGTCGGCCTCGTGGTGGGCCTGGCCGCAGGCCTCTACCCGGCCCTGGCGGCCGCCCGCATCCTGCCCGCCGAAACCCTGCGTGCCGGCGTCTGAGGGCTGTCGGTCAGGGCCAGACCAGGCAGTACGGCTGGTGTCCGGCCTCGTGGAGGCGGTGGCTGAAATCCTGCCACTCGTGGAGCAGCTGGTAGACGTTGAAGGCGTCGCTCGGGCCGCCGCGGTCCGGGACCGTGGACCAGATGAAGGCCGCCGCGCCCACCGACTCCTCGCCGATTCCGCGCAGCGGGTCGACCACGGTCATCGGAAGCTTGACCACCGCGTAGTCGGGGTGGAGGACGACCAGCTCCAGCGGGGGCACCTTGTGGAGGGGTATGCCTTCGATGCCGGTGAGGACCATCGCGGCGACCGTTTCCGGCTTGATCTTGGTGAAGAGGCCGCCCATGCCGAGCTCGTCGCCGCCGAGCTCCTCCGGCCGCATCGTGACCGGGACCCGGGCCGCCGTGGCTCCGTCGGGGGCGCCGAAGTACTTGTACGTCACTCCCATGCCGCGGCCCTTGGGCAGGTCCTCGGACGGGGTCGCCGGCCCGGGGACGGCGTCGGCCGCCTCCATGCCGTGGCGGCGGTGCTTGCCCCGGCGGCGGGCCTCGCGGGCGCGCTGCGGATCGAGGCCGTCCGTTCCCTCGCCCGGTCCACCACCGCGTTGCATATCTCCACCCGACTGGTCTTGCTCGCCCCGGCCCCGTGGCCCCCGCCACGCAGCCTGATCATCATGGCAGTGACCTCCCCCGCGGCGACGCGGTGAAACGCCCGTCCGCAAGTCTGTCGCGGCCTCTGAGACCATGGCTGGTGTGAGCTACCCGTACCCGTATGAAGCCCCAGTTTCGCAGACGCTCTTCGAGCGCGCCTCCCTCGTGACCCCCGGCGGCGTGAACTCTCCCGTGCGCGCCTTCCGCGCCGTGGGCGGTACGCCCCGGTTCATGGTGTCCGGGACCGGTCCGTACCTCACCGACGCCGACGGTCGTGAGTACGTCGACCTCGTGTGCTCGTGGGGGCCGATGATCCTCGGCCATTCGCACCCCGAGGTGATCGAGGCCGTCCAGGCGGCCGTCGCCCGCGGTACCTCCTTCGGTACGCCCGGTGAGGGAGAGGTGGCGCTCGCCGAGGAGATCGTCGCGCGCATCGAACCCGTGGAGCAGGTCCGCCTGGTCTCCTCCGGCACCGAGGCGACCATGTCGGCGATCCGGCTCGCCCGCGGCTTCACCGGTCGCGCCAAGGTCGTGAAGTTCGCCGGCTGCTACCACGGTCACGTGGACGCGCTGCTGGCCGCCGCCGGTTCCGGTCTGGCGACTTTCGCGCTTCCGGACACCCCCGGTGTGACGGGCGCGCAGGCCGGCGACACGATCGTCCTCCCCTACAACGACCTCGAATCGGTACGGGCGGCGTTCGCCGCGCACCCCGGTGAGATCGCCTGCGTGATCACCGAGGCCGCGCCCGGCAACATGGGTGTGGTGACCCCCGCCGAGGGCTTCAACCAGGGGCTCGCGGACCTCTGCCGGGAGAACGGCGCGCTCTACATCTCAGACGAGGTCATGACCGGCTTCCGGACCTCCCGCGCCGGCTGGTACGGCGTCGACGGGGTCAAGCCCGACCTGATGACGTTCGGCAAGGTCATGGGCGGCGGCTTCCCCGCCGCTGCCTTCGGCGGCCGCGCCGACGTCATGGGCCACCTCGCCCCCGCCGGCCCCGTCTACCAGGCCGGCACGCTCTCCGGCAACCCCATCGCCACCGCCGCCGGTCTCGCCCAGCTGCGCCTGCTGGACGCGGCCGCGTACGAGAAGGTCGACGCGGTCTCGAAGGAGATCCAGGGCCTGGTCACCGGCGCGCTCGCCAAGGAGGGCGTGGCGCACCGGCTGCAGACCGCGTCCAACATGTTCTCCGTCTTCTTCACCGAGGACGAGGTGCGCAACTACGACGACGCCAAGAAGCAGGAGAGCTTCCGTTTCAACGGGTTCTTCCACTCGATGCTGGCGCAGGGTGTCTACCTGCCGCCGTCCGCCTTCGAGTCCTGGTTCGTCTCCACCGCCCACGACGAGAAGGCGATCGAGCGCATCGCGGCGGCGCTGCCAGCCGCCGCCCGAGCCGCCGCGGAGGCCACCGCATGAGCAGCAGCGCCACGCCCGCCACGCCCGCCACGCCCGAGCTCACCGTCGTGCACCTGGTGCGCCACGGCGAGGTGCACAACCCCGAGGGCGTGCTCTACGGGCGCCGTGACGGCTACCACCTCTCCGAGCTGGGCCGGCAGATGGCGGACCGGGTCGCCGAGCACCTCAAGGGCCGGGACATCGCCTACGTGGTGTCCTCCCCGCTGGAGCGCGCGCAGGAGACGGCGGAGCCGATCGCCAAGGTCCACGGCCTGGACCTGGCGACCGACGCGCGGCTGCTGGAGGCGGAGAACGTCTTCGAGGGCAAGACCTTCGGTGTCGGTGACGGCGCGCTGCGCAAGCCCAGCAACTGGAAGCACCTGACGAACCCGTTCAAGCCGTCCTGGGGCGAGCCGTACGTCGAGCAGGTGGTCCGGATGATGAGCGCGCTGGAGGCGGCGCGCGACGCTGCCCGCGGCCGTGAGGCGGTGGCGGTCAGCCACCAGCTGCCGATCTGGATCGTGCGCAGCTTCGCGGAGAAGCGTCGGCTGTGGCACGACCCGAGGCGCCGGCAGTGCACGCTCGCCTCGATGACCTCCTTCACCTTCCAGGGCGACAAGCTGGTGTCGGTGGGCTACAGCGAGCCGGCCCGGGACCTGGTCCCGGCCCATCTGCTGGCCGGGGCCAAGCCGGTGAAGGGTGCGTCCAAGGCGTTCGGCGCCTGAGCCGGCGGGTCTCGTTTCCCTGATCGGGTCTTGATCGACCGACTGTTACAGGCCGTTACGGTTCGGCCCAGCTAAATACAAGTCGCGCGGGAATCACCGTGTCAGCTCGCATGTCCGATCTGATTGTCCGTTTATATGGACTTCGGGTCGGTATGGGTGGTCGACAGTGGGGACGGTGACATGCGCGACATCAGGGGAGTCAGTCGGAGGGGGTTGCTGGGACTGGGACTTGGTGCGGCCGCCGCGATGGGAATCGCGGGCTGCGGCTCATCGGACACGTCCGGTCCCGGCGCTCCCGGACCCGCCAGGAACCCGAAGAACCCGAAGCCCGGCGAGAAGCCGGCGGCCAGGCCCATCGGTGACGGCTCCACCGCCGACACCGGCCCGCAGCCGAACCAGCCCGACGCGCCCGTGCCGCTGCAGCCGGGCGAGACCCCGCCGCAGTTCGTCGTCTTCAGCTGGGACGGCGCGGGGGAGATCGGCAACGGCCTCTTCCCGCGCTTCCTCAAGCTCGCCAAAGACCACGGCGCGGCCATGACCTTCTTCCTCTCGGGCATCTATCTGCTGCCCGAGTCGAAGCGGCACCTCTACCGGCCGCCGAACAACCCCGTCGGGGCCTCGGACATCGGCTACCTCAAGGACGAGAACGTCCGCTCCACCCTCACGTACGTGCGCCAGGCCTGGCTCGACGGGCACGAGATAGGCACCCACTTCAACGGCCACTTCTGCGCCGGATCCGGCTCGGTCGGCAGGTGGACGCCGGACGACTGGCGCAGCGAGATCGACCAGGCCGTGTCCTTCGTCACCAACTGGCGCACGAACACCGGATTCACCGACCTCGAACCCCTGCCCTTCGACTACGCCAAGGAGCTGAAGGGCGCCCGCACCCCCTGCCTCCTCGGCCGGGACAGCCTGCTGCCGACGGCCGAGCGGCTGGGCTGGCGCTACGACTCCAGCTCTCCCGGCGGCCTCCAGGTCTGGCCGGTGCGCAGGTCCGGCATCTGGGACCTGCCGCTGCAGTCCCTGCCGTTCCCCGGGCACTCCTTCGAGGTCCTCTCGATGGACTACAACATCCTCGCCAACCAGTCGAAGAGCACGACGAGGGGCGTGCCCGCCAACTACCCGGGCTGGCGCACCCAGGCCACGGCCACCTACCTGGGCGGCTTCCGGCGGGCCTACGAGACCAACCGCGCGCCCCTGTTCATCGGCAACCACTTCGAGGAGTGGAACGGCGGCATCTACATGGATGCCGTCGAGGAGGCACTCAAGGGCATGGCGGACAAAAGGGACGTACGGCTCGTGTCCTTCCGGCAGTTCACCGACTGGCTGGAGGTCCAGGACCCCAAGGTGCTCGCCAGGCTGCGGGGCCTCGGCCCGGGCCAGTCACCGGCCGGCGGCTGGAGCGCGTACATGACCGCCGCCTGACGGGACGGCGGAGCAGCACCTGACCAGGGCACGGGCATCGCTCCGGGGGGTGCGGAAGATCCGCGAATTGCTCATGCGAAACTTTTCACATGAGCCTTAGCCGCGCGCGTATCCGTCGTAGTAGCCGCCGCTCGACCGGCGGCCGTGCCACCCTGCTGGCCGTGGCGACCCTGGCCGGTGCCCTCACGCTGTCGGCGTGCGGGGGCCCTGACGGCGGCAAGCCGGTCAGCGGGTCCGGCGGCAACTACGTCACGGGTGCGAGCGGCATCTCCACCGTGTCCAAGGAGGAGCGCGCCGAGGCCCCCAAGCTCGACGGCGAGACCGTCGACGACGGGACCCTGGACACCACCACGCTCAAGGGCAAGGTCGTGGTCCTCAACGTGTGGGGCTCCTGGTGCCCGCCGTGCCGCGCCGAGGCCGGCTACTTCGCGACGGTCTCCAAGGAGTACGCCGACGCCGGCAAGGACGTCGCCTTCGTCGGGATCAACACCCGCGACAACAGCAAACAGAACGCGATCGCCTTCGAAGAGACCTACGGGATCACCTACCCGAGCCTCTACGACCCCGCAGGGAAGCTGATGCTCCGCTTCCCCAAGGGCACGCTCAACCCCAACGCCATCCCCTCCACGATCGTCCTCGACAAGGACGGCAAGATCGCCGCCCGCACCCTGGCCCCGGTCAACGAGGAGCAGCTGCGGTCGATGGTCGACCCGGTCCTCGCGGAGAAGTGACCTCGTGGGCGATGCGGAAGTTCCGCATCACAGGTTCGTGGGACAGCATCGTCAGCGACAGGCAGAGCGGGACCCAAGGCTTCACGGTGGGGATCTGAGGACTGAAGGCACATGAGTACGACAGACAAAGCGAGCACCGACACGTCCGCCGAGGCGGACCCCACCGACGCCGCAGCAGGTGCCCAGCTCTCCACCGCCCCGCTGGAGGACAGCCCCACCGGGCCGGCCGTCGGCATCGGTGTGATCGGCTGGGCCCGCTGGTTCTGGCGGCAGCTCACCTCCATGCGGGTGGCGCTGATCCTGCTCTTCCTGCTGTCCCTGGGCGCCATCCCCGGTTCGATCATCCCGCAGAACAACGTCGACGCGATGAAGGTCGTCGACTGGAAGCGTGACAACCCCTCCTGGGTGACCGTCGCCGAGAAGCTCCAGCTCTTCGACGTCTACAGCTCGGTGTGGTTCTCCGCGATCTACCTGCTGCTGTTCATCTCGCTCATCGGCTGCATCGTGCCGCGCTCCTGGCAGTTCGTCGGCCAGCTCCGCGGCCGCCCGCCGGCCGCCCCCCGGCGCCTCGACAGGCTGCCCGCCCACACCACCTGGCGCACCGACAAGGCCCCGGACGAGGTCCTCTCGTACGCGCGCACGGTGCTGCGCGGCAGCCGCTTCCGCACCGAGGCCGGAGAGGGCCACGTAGCGGCGGAGAAGGGCTACCTCCGCGAGGCCGGGAACCTGATCTTCCACGTCGCGCTGATCGTGATGCTGGTGGCCTTCGCCTGGGGCCAGTACTTCAAGTCCGAGGGCGGCAAGCTGGTCCTGCGCGGCACCG
Source organism: Streptomyces xanthophaeus (assembly GCF_030440515.1). Classification (GTDB taxonomy): domain Bacteria; phylum Actinomycetota; class Actinomycetes; order Streptomycetales; family Streptomycetaceae; genus Streptomyces; species Streptomyces kutzneri. The sequence goes on along the minus strand of NZ_CP076543.1, from coordinate 3,621,550 downwards.
GCTTCTCGAACACGCTCACCCAGTACGACGACTTCAAGTCCGGCACCCTCTTCGACCCGGACGACCTGCCGCCGTTCAGCTTCACGCTGGACCGCTTCGACGCGACGTACGAGATGACCGGCCCGCAGCGGGGCACCCCGCGCGACTTCAAGGCGTACGTCACCTTCTCGGACGGCGCCCACGGTGCTCCGCAGAAGCGCGAGATCCAGGTCAACAAGCCCCTGGAGGTCGACGGCTCCAAGGTCTACCTGCTCGGCCACGGCTACGCGCCGATCGTCTCGGTGACCGACTCCACCGGCAAGGTGATCTTCAAGGACGCCGTGCCGATGCTTCCGCAGGACGCCAACCTCACCTCCACCGGAGCCGTCAAGGTCACCGACGGATACAAGGACAAGGACGGGAAGAAGGAGCAGCTCGGCTTCAACGCCGTCTTCGTGCCGAGCTTCGCCGGTGAGGGCATGGGCACGATGTTCTCGCAGTTCCCCGCCCTCCTGAACCCGCAGCTCATGCTCAACGCCTGGCACGGCAGCCTCGGCGTGGACTCGGGTCTGCCGCAGAACGTCTACCGGCTCACCACCACCAAGATGGAGCCCTTCAAGGACGAGTCGGGCCAGCAGTTCAAGCAGAAGCTGGCGCCCGGCGACACGATGACCCTGCCGGGTGGCGCGGGCACCGTGAAGTTCGAGGGCATCGAGCGGTGGGCCACCTTCTCCGTCACCCACCAGCCCGGCAGCGGCCTCGCCCTCACGGGTGCGATCGCCGCCATCGCGGGCCTGGCCGGATCGCTGTTCATCCAGCGCCGGCGGATCTGGGTCCGCGCGGTGACCGGCAAGGACGGCGTGACCGTCGTCGAGATGGCGGGCCTGGGCCGCAGCGAGTCCACCAGGCTCCCGCAGGAGCTGGCGGAGCTCGCCGCCCAGCTGCACCAGCAGGCGCCCACGGCGTCTGATCCTGTTGAAGAAACCCCTGAAGGAGAGCGCGGATGACGCCGCTCGCAGCCGCAGCCAACGAGAACCTGGCTGAGATCAGCAACTACCTGATCTATTCGTCGATGGCGGTCTACATGCTCGCCTTCTTCGCGCACATCGCCGAGTGGACCTTCGGCAGCCGCAGCAAGGTGGGCCGTACGGCCGCCGCGCTGACCGGCGCCAAGGAGGCAGCGGCGGCCGGGGCGGCCGCGGCCGCCCCCGCCGTGCAGGTCCGCGGCAAGGCCGGGGCCACCGCCGTCCTCGAACAGCCCAAGGTCACCACCCGCTCCGCCGCCGGCACCCGCGACGTCCCGGACGGCCCCGGCGCCGCCGGCGGCACCGTGCAGGGCGACCTGTACGGGCGGATCGCGGTCTCGCTGACCGCGCTCGCCTTCCTCGTCGAGGCGGCCGGGGTGGTCGCCCGCGCCCTGTCGGTGGAGCGGGCCCCCTGGGGCAACATGTACGAGTTCTCGATCACCTTCTCCACGGTGGCCGTCGGCGTGTACCTGGTGCTGCTCGCCCTGAAGAAGAACGTCGGCTGGCTCGGCCTGATCCTGGTCACCACCGTCCTGCTGGACCTCGGCATCGCGGTCACCTGGCTCTACACCGACAGCGACCAGCTGGTCCCGGCCCTGCACTCGTACTGGCTGTGGATCCACGTCTCCACGGCGATCTTCTGCGGCGCGGTCTTCTACATCGGCGCCGCGGGCGCGGTCCTCTACCTCTTCCGGGACTCCTACGAGAGCCAGCTGGAGGCGGGCCGCACGCCGGGCAGGTTCCGCAGCTCGGTGCTGGAGCGGCTGCCCTCGGCGGCCTCCCTCGACAAGTTCTCGTACCGCATCAACGCGGCCGTCTTCCCGCTGTGGACCTTCACGATCATCGCGGGCGCGATCTGGGCCGGCGACGCCTGGGGCCGCTACTGGAACTGGGACCCCAAGGAGGTCTGGTCCTTCGTCACCTGGGTGGCCTACGCCTGCTACCTGCACGCCCGTGCCACCGCCGGCTGGAAGGGCCGCAAGGCCGCGTACCTCGCGCTCTTCGCCTTCGCCTGCTGGATCTGGAACTACTACGGCGTGAACATCCTGCTCAGCGGCAAGCACTCGTACGCGGGCGTCTGACCGGCGGGAGTGGGACGCTGGTGGCATGACTCTCGTGAGCCATGCCACCAGCGAGCAGCGCGGCGAGAACCACTGGCTGCTCCGCTTCGAGCTGCACCTGCCGCACGCCTACGAGGCCCTGTGGCCCGCCCTGACCACGCCGGACGGGCTGCGCGGCTGGCTGGCGGCGGCGGACGTCCTGGAGCGCAGGCTCGGCGGGGCGATCACGCTGCGCTGGCTGAACACCGGGACCGTGGTGACCGGGCGGGTCACCGCCTGGGACGTGGAGCGGGTCGCCGAGTACACGGTCACCGAGCACGGGCGGATCCGCTTCCACCTGGAGCCCGTCGGGACCGATTCGACCGTGATCCGGTTCGTGAACGAGCGGGGCGGGCCGGAGGACGAGCGCCTGGACTGCCTGGCGGGCTGGCACGAGCACTTCGAGCTGCTGGACTCCGCCCTGGCCGGGCGGCCGGCGGACTGGTCCGCCTGGACGGACACCCGCTGGGCGGCCCTGCGCGAGGCCTACGCCTCCCTCGCCCGCGCCTGAGGCCCGTCTCGCAGGCCGCTCTCACCACACCGGGCGCAGCGGCGGCAGTCCGCCCTCCCCGTGGAAGGTGCGCACGACCTGCCCGAGGCCCTCGCGCAGGGCGGTGAGGTCGGTTCCGCGGCCCAGTTCGGCCTCCAGCTCGTGCAGGATCCGGCCCGCGACGGCGAGGTGGTCACGGGCCGCCGGGGTCAGGACCACCAGCTTGCGGCGGCCGCCCCCCGGGTGCGGCTCGCGGCGCACGTAGCCGCGCTTCTCCAGGTCGTCGACGATCTGTCCGGCGGCCTGTTTGGTCACCCCGAGCCGCTCGGCGAGCTCGGTGGCGGTGGCGCCGTCGCGCTGGAGGGCCTGGAAGGTCATGCCGTGCACCGGCCGCAGGTCCGGGTATCCGGCTTCGGCGACGCGCCGGGTGAACTCCCCCAGCAGCATCTGGAAGCCCAGGCCGAGCAGGAACAGCAGCTCGACGCCCTCGTTCTCGTCTCTCGTCACGCAAATATGGTGACACGGCCGAGTCAAGCTGCTTTACTCACTCGAAGTAAAGGAGCTTTACTCGCATGCCATGAGAAGACAGAGGACCCGCCTTGCACGTGATCAGCGCTTCCCCCGAGAACGTCACCGCCACCCCCAACGCCACCATGACCGGCTTCGCCGCCCCCAGCCGCGGCAGCTCCGAGCTCAGCAGCTGGCACGTGGCCATGCCCGCCGGCAGCACGGGCCCCGAGCACTCCGTCAGCCGCGAGCAGGTGTGGATCCTGACCGCCGGCTCCCTGGAGGTCACCTGCGCCGGCCGCACCGAGAAGGCCGCCGCCGGCCAGACCCTCCTCCTGCCCCCGGACACGCTGCGCCGCATCCACGCCGCCGAGACCTTCGAGGCCTGCGTCGTGATGCGCGCGGACGGCGTGGTCTCGGTCCCGGGGGAGGAGGGCACTCGCGTACTGCCGTGGGCGCGCTGAGGCCGTGTCCGCAAAGTCCCGTGACGGAAGCGCTACCTCCGTGTCCGGGCTCCGTCACGGAGCCCGGCGCGGGGTCCGCCGTGATGGCCGCTCGGACACGCTGAGCTGCGTGATCGACAACAACGCGGTGACGACCGTCGGCCTGCCGAAGTGGGTCCCGTACGCCGGATTGACCGGACTGGGGATCGTGCCCCTGCTCGTCGGAGCGGGGCTGCTCCTCGGCCCCGTCGCGCACGCGACGGCCTCGACGCGCGCCTACGACGCGGCGACCCCCTGTGCCCAGGAACAGGCGCGGGACTGCCTGAGCGAGGCTCCCGCCACAGTGGCGCGGATCCCGGAAGAGGGAAGCGTCTCGCACGCCGACATCGAGGTCAGGACGGCCGACGGCGCCGTGCGACGGATCCACCTGGCCCACGGCGTCTACACCGCGCCCGTCCCGGCCGGCGCCCCCGTCCGGCTGGTGAGCTGGCAGGGCGGCATCCGCGACGTCGCCTACGGCGGCGCCGGCACCGGCAGGGCCGCGGACAGCGTCATGACCGGGGCGAATCCGCACGTCGCCCATCAGCAGCCGCTCGGCGCCGCCCTCTTCCTGATCCCGTTCGGCGTGGGAGCGCTGTCCCTGGCCGCCTGGCTGGCCTGGTTCTCCTCGCGCTCCCGGCGCACCGCGCCCGGGTGGACAGCCGCCCCGTTCGTCGGGCTGGCCCTGGTGGGGGTCTTCGGCGGAGCTGCGGGCGAGATGAGCGCGAGCGCCGCGGAAGCCCTGCGCCCCACGGCGCTCGTCGGCGGCCTCACCCTGCTCGCCGCGACCGTGTTCTGCCTGGTCCAGGTGGTGCGGGAAACACGATCGAGGTGATCCCGCGACACCTCGCGGACCCGGAAGGGAAGGCCTGGCCCTAGCCCTGGTCCTTGTCCTGGTCCTTGTCCTTCTTCTCCTGCTCGTCGCGCAGCGACTTCAGGAACTCCGGGTTGTCGTCGGGCGCCACCCACTGCGTCCGGCGCGCCCGGCCCCCGCCCGAGGCCGCCCGGTCCTTGCCCGCGAACAGCCACACGACCGGCCCCACGATGGAGAAGAGCAGGATGATGATCACCCAGACCACCTTGGGGAGGTGCTTGACCTCCGGCTCCGGAGTGTTCAGGCAGTCGATGAAGGCGTAGATGGTCAGCGCGAGGATCAGCAGGAACGGCAGATAGCGCAGCACGGTGTGGGACCGACTCCCAGTCAGTGACGGGGGGCCCGCGTCAGGGCCCCGGTGACGCCTCCAGGGTAGTTGGTGACGGATACTGACCCCTATGGCTTACGACGATCTCCGCTCGCTGCTCCGGGCTCTGGAGCGGGAGGGCGACCTCAAGCGCATCAAGGCCGAAGTCGACCCGTACCTGGAGGTCGGGGAGATCGTCGACAGAGTGAACAAGGCGGGAGGCCCGGCGCTCCTCTTCGAGAACGTCAGGGGCTCGGCGATGCCGCTGGCCATGAACGTCTTCGGCACCGACCGCCGCCTCCTGAAGGCCCTCGGCCTCAAGTCGTACGGCGAGATCAGCGAGAAGATCGGCGGCCTGCTGAAGCCGGAGCTGCCGCAGGGCTTCATCGGGGTCCGCGAGGCCTTCGGCAAGCTCGGCTCGATGGTGCACGTGCCGCCGAAGAAGGTGAAGGGCGACTCCGCGCCCGTCCAGGAGGTCGTCCTCACCGGCGACGACGTGGACCTCGACCAGCTCCCGGCCCTCTTCACCTGGCCGAAGGACGGCGGCGACTTCTTCAACCTCGGCCTGACCCACACCAAGCACCCCGAGACCGGCGTCCGCAACCTCGGCCTCTACCGGCTCCAGCGCCACGACAAGCGCACCATCGGCATGCACTGGCAGATCCACAAGGACAGCCGCAACCACTACGCCGTCGCCGCGGCGAAGGGCGAGCGGCTGCCGGTCGCGATCGCGTTCGGCTGCCCGCCCGCGGTGACGTACGCGTCCACCGCGCCGCTGCCGGGCGACATCGACGAGTACCTCTTCGCCGGCTTCGTCGCGGGCAAGCGGATCGAGATGGTCGACTGCAAGACGGTCCCCCTCCAGGTCCCGGCCAACGCGGAGGTCGTGATCGAGGGCTGGCTGGAGCCCGGCGAGATGCTCCCGGAGGGTCCCTTCGGCGACCACACCGGCTTCTACACCCCGCAGGAACCCTTCCCGGCCCTGAAGATCGACTGCGTGACGATGCGCAGGCGTCCGCTCATCCAGTCGATCGTCGTCGGCCGGCCGCCGACCGAGGACGGCCCGCTCGGCCGTGCGACGGAGCGGTTCTTCCTGCCCCTGCTCAAGATCATCGTGCCGGACATCGTGGACTACCACCTCCCGGAATCGGGCGGCTTCCACAACTGCGCGATCGTCTCGATCGACAAGAAGTACCCGAAGCACGCCCAGAAGGTCATGCACGCCATCTGGGGCGCGCACATGATGTCGCTGACCAAGCTGATCATCGTGGTCGACAAGGACTGCGACGTCCACGACCTGCACGAGGTCTCCTGGCGAGCCCTCGGCAACACCGACTACTCGCGCGACCTCACCGTCGTCGAGGGACCGGTGGACCACCTGGACCACGCCTCGTACCAGCAGTTCTGGGGAGGCAAGGCGGGTATCGACGCCACCAAGAAGCTGCCCGAGGAGGGCTACACCCGCGACGGCGGCTGGCCCGACATGGTCGAGTCCGACCCGGCCACCGCCGCCCTGGTGGACCGGCGCTGGAAGGAGTACGGCCTGTGAGTTCCGACTTCGGCGGACCGGCGCTGTTCATCGGCGAGGACACGACCTTCATGCTCCTCATGCGCCCGCGGCTCGACCCGGCGGACCCGGGGGTCCGGGCTGCCGCCGAGCAGGCGGGCGTCTCCGCCGAGGAGTTCGCGGGCCCGGGCAACGTGTGGGCCCTGGTGCTGGACGACAGCTTCGAGTGCGACGGCGGCTTCGAGCTGCCCGGCCTGCGCGACGCCGAGGCCGACGACTTCGCGGAGCGGCTGCAGGCCGCGCTGGGCACCGGCGAGGCGTTCACCGTCGAGGCCGGCGCGGTGCTGCGGCTCGACGGCCGCCCGAACAACGACCCCCGCACGGGCGAGGGCTACGTGTTCACGGTGCACGCCACCCCGCCCGAGCCCGAGGGGGCGCCCACGGTCTCCCTGGAGACGGGCACGATCTCCCGCGCGAGCCTGCTGGCCGACCTCGAAGAATTCCGGAGAGCCCTCGCATGATGACGACCGCCGACGAGGTGATCGGGCGGGACCCGGCGCCGCAGCCGACCGGCAAGGTCAAGGCGTTCCTGAGGCTCGTGCTGATCGAGCACTCGGTCTTCGCGCTGCCCTTCGCCTACATCGCGGCGTTCACCGCCATGTTCCAGCTCGACCGCCGCATCCACTGGGGCGTCCTGCTGCTCGTCACCATCTGCATGGTGGGGCTGCGGACCTTCGCGATGGCCGCCAACCGGATCATCGACCGCGAGATCGACGCCCGTAACCCGCGTACGGCCGGCCGTGAGCTGGTCACCGGCGCGGTGTCGGTCCGCGCGGCCTGGACCGGAGCCGGTATCGCGCTCCTGGTCTTCCTCGGCTCGGCGGCGCTGCTGAACCCGCTGTGCCTGGTGCTGGCGCCCGTCGCGGTGATCCCGATGGTGGTCTATCCGTACGGCAAGCGGTTCACGAACTTCCCGCACGCCATCCTCGGCCTGGCCCAGGCCATAGGGCCGATCGGGGCCTGGCTGGCCGTCACCGGCGAGTGGTCCTGGGACGCGGTGATCCTGGGCCTGGCGGTGGGTGTGTGGATCGGCGGCTTCGACCTGATCTTCGCCTCCCAGGACGTGGCCTCGGACCGCGCGGACGGCGTCAAGTCCGTCCCGGCCCGCTTCGGCGTCCCGGCCGCCCTGTGGGGCGCGCGCGGCGCGCACGCGGTGACCACGGCCCTGCTGGCCTGGTACGCGCTGGCCACCGGCGCGGGCGCGCTGTTCTGGGTGGGCCTGGCGGTCGTCGTCGTCGCCTTCTTCTACGAGCACACCATTGTGACCCCGCACGACCTGTCCCGCCTGAACCGCGCCTTCTTCACCGTCAACGGCTTCATCGGGATCGCCCTGTTCGTGTGCGCCCTCGCCGACCTGACGGTTCGGGGCCTGACCTTCTAGCGAGTGCCGCAGCCGGGGAGGGCGGGCCGCCGTCGGGCCGGGCGGCGGAAGTAGAGGGCCGTCACGATGCCCGTCGCCAGGCCGCACAGGTGGCCCTGCCAGCTGACGCCCGTGTTCGTCGGGAGGATGCCGACGAAGATCGAGGTGCCCCAGAAGGCGGTGACGCCCAGGGCCACCGCCACGCCCAGCACCTTGCGCTCGACGAAGCCGCGCACGAGCAGGTAGCCGAAGAGGCCGAAGACGACGCCGGAGGCGCCCAGCGTCAGGGTGCCGGACGGGGATATCAGCCAGGTGCCGAGGCCGTCGCCCAGCACGATCAGGCCGCACACCGCGAGGAAGCGGCGGATCCCGGACAGGGCCGCTATGAAGCCGAGGACCAGCAGCGGGACGCTGTTGGAGGCGACGTGGTCGAATCCGAAGTGGAGGAAGGCCGCGGAGACGACGCCGGTCAGGCTGTCGGGGTCGCGGGCGACGATCCCGTACTGGTCGAGGGCGTGGCCGGTGGCGTAGTCGACGGCCTCCAGGGCCCACAGCAGGGCCACCCAGCCCAGCATCAGCTTGGCCGCAGCCTTGGCCCGGTCGGCCTGCGCCCAGGCCGGATCCACCGTCGTGCTCATCTTCGCCCCCTCGTAGCGTCCCGTCACGGGAACGTCCCGACACCTTACTGAGTGCCCATCGGTGGTGGCCGGATAGTCTCGGAGGTATGACTGAGCGCAAGCGCACCCCGTGGGTGGTCGGGGTTTCCGGAGCGTCCGGGACGCCGTACGCGGCGGCGGTGCTCCGCGGGCTGCTGGCCGCGGGGGAGAGTGTCGACCTGGTGGTGAGCCGCGCCTCCCGCCTCACCCTGCTGGACGAGACCGGGATCGCCTTCCGTGACGCGCACTGGCGCGAGGACCTGGGGGAGTGGCTGGGACGCGGGGCCGACGGGAAGCCCGAGACCTTCGCACGGCCGGAGCTGGACGACGTCCGGTACTGGGGTGCGGGGGACCTGGCGGCGGGCCCGAGTTCGGGCTCGTACCCGGTCAAGGGGATGCTCATCGTCCCCGCGTCCACGGCCTGTGTGGCGGGGGTGGCGCTCGGACTGTCGAAGGACCTGCTCCAGCGCGTGGCGAGCGTGACGCTCAAGGAACGGCGCCGGCTGGTGGTCGCGGTGCGGGAGACCCCGCTGAACGGTCAGACGCTGCGCCATCTGGTGGCGCTGGACGAGGCGGGCGCGATCGTGCTGCCCGCCTCTCCGGCGTTCTATACGGGTGCGACGCACATCCAGGATCTGGTGGACTTCGTCGCGGGGCGGGTGCTGGACGCGGCAGGTGTGCCGCACCGGCTGTACCGCCGTTGGGAGGGGGAGCTGGGAGGCTCCCGTACTCCCCGGGAGGCAAGCGCCGGTGACTAGGCCTTCTTCTTGCGGCCGAGCGGCTTGCGGGCCTTGTCGACGCGGTGGGCCGCGGCGGGCTGGTGGGCACGGGATCGGTTGGCCAGCTCCTGGAGCTCCCGCATGTGTGCGTAGGCCATCTCGATCGTGAACACGGTGAACCACTCCTGAAGATCGTCATTGATCAGCTGAAAGATTTCACAGGGTGTTGACCCTGTGTGCCTTAGATTCTATACCTAGACTTGCAGGATCGCCGAATAATGGAAGGCTCCACGTAAATGGACACGGTGGACAGGCAGCTCATCCAGGCACTCCGGGAGAACGGTCGTGCCTCGTACGCGGAGCTGGGCCGTCTTGTGGGCCTCTCCGGCCCCAGCGTCACCGACCGCATCAACCGGCTCGAGACGGCCGGCGTCATCACCGGCTACCGCGCGACGGTCGACTCCGCCTCGCTCGGCCTCGGCGTCACGGCGCTGATCGGCATCTCGCTCTCCGACGCCGCGGACCACGAGGACGTGGCCCGGCGGCTGCGCGACCTCGCGGAGATCGAGGACTGCTGGTTCATCGCGGGCGACGACTCCTTCATGCTGAAGGTGCGCGCCAACGACGTGGACGGCCTGGAGAAGATCATTCGCAAGCTCTCCGGAACCAAGGGCGTATCGCGCACCCGCACCACCATCGTGCTCTCCACCAAGTGGGAGAACCGGGTCGGGGAACTTCCCGAGGAAGCCTGAGAGTACGGTTGGCCAGGGTTCGCAGGACAGGCAGAGGCATCTAGAGGAGGCGACCGGCACATGGACGCTGGGCTCAAGCGTGAGCTGGAGGAGAAGGTCCGCTCCGGCGAGCGGCTGACCCGTGAGGACGGTATCGCCCTCTACGAGTCGGACGACCTGGCCTGGCTCGGTGGCCTCGCCCACGAGGTGCGCACGCGCAAGAACGGTGACGTCGTCCACTTCAACGTCAACCGGCACCTCAACATGACGAACGTGTGCACCGCCTCGTGCGCGTACTGCTCGTTCCAGCGCAAGCCGGGCGAGAAGGACGCGTACACGATGCGCATCGAGGAGGCCGTGCGCCTGGCCAAGGCCATGGAGAACGACAACCTCACCGAGCTGCACATCGTCAACGGCCTGCACCCGAACCTGCCGTGGCGCTACTACCCGCGCTCGCTCTCCGAGCTGAAGAAGGCGCTGCCGAACGTCTCGCTGAAGGCGTTCACGGCGACCGAGATCCACCACTTCGAGACGATCTCGGGGATGTCGGCCTCCGACATCCTCGACGAGCTGATCGAGGCCGGCCTGGAGTCGCTCACGGGCGGCGGTGCGGAGATCTTCGACTGGGAGGTCCGGCAGCACATCGTCGACCACCGCACCCACTGGGAAGACTGGTCGCGCATCCACCGGCTCGCGCACGAGAAGGGTCTCAAGACCCCCTCGACCATGCTCTACGGGCACATCGAGGAGCCGCGCCACCGCGTGGACCACGTGCTGCGTCTGCGCGAGCTCCAGGACGAGACCGGCGGTTTCCAGGTCTTCATCCCGCTGCGGTACCAGCACGACTTCGTGGACATGCAGGACGGCAAGGTACGCAACAAGCTCCAGGCGCGTACGACGATGGCGACGGGCGCCGAGGCGCTGAAGACCTTCGCCGTCTCGCGACTGCTCTTCGACAACGTGCCGCACGTCAAGGTCTTCTGGGTGATGCACGGTGTGCAGACCGCCCAGCTCGCGCTGCAGCACGGCGCGGACGACATGGACGGCTCGGTCGTCGAGTACAAGATCACGCACGACGCGGACAACTACGGCACCCCGAACAAGCTGGGCCGTGACGATCTGCTGGAGCTGATCCGGGAAGCGGGCTTCCGCCCGGTCGAGCGCAACACGCGCTACGAGATCATCCGCGAATACCCCGGTCCGGACGCGAACCTGCGCGAGACCCCGCAGGCGATGCGCGTCTGACGTCTCGTCCGACCGCTTCCTTCCGAGTTGAACCCCGGCCCGTGGGCCGGGGTTCGGCCTTTTCTGGACGGGCCGATCGAGTAATGAGTAATCTTGCGTAGTGACTCTTACTTTCGTCCTGGATCCGGTCGTCGACCCTCCCCTCCGTGAGGGGATCCTGGCGCTGTGGGCCGACGTCTCCAACGCGGGCGGCGCCGTGGGCTTCGTGCCCCCGGTCACCCCGGACGACATCCGCCCCTCGCTCGACAGCCACCTCGCCGGCGTCGCCGACGGGAACTGTCGGCCGGTCCTCGGGTACGACGAGGACGGGGCGGTCGCCGCGACCGCCTTCCTCACCCACAACGCGCACCGGCTCCAGCTCCACTGGCTGTGGGCCTACACGGTGATGGTCCACCCGCGTCATCAGGGCAAGGGGTACGGGCGCGCGCTGATGGCCGCCGCCGAGGCCGCGGCCCGCTCCGTCGGGAACATCGACGCCATCCGCCTCAGCTGCCGCGGCGGTCACGGCCTGGAGCACTTCTACGCCTCCTGCGGCTACAAGGAGGTCGGCCGCGTGCCCGGCGCCATCCGGGTGGCCCCGGGCGACGACCGCGACGACATTACGATGCTGCTGCCGCTGCACTGACACGCGGTCCTGCCCGCGGCCGGACCCCGGAGGGCCGCGGCCGCACCCCGGCGTGCTTCACTTGACGGGCACCGGGCACCGGCCGCCGCAGACCACGACGAGAGAGAAGGGGTCACCGTGTCCCTCAAGACCAGCGCAACGATCCGCTACACCGCGATGCGCCTGGGCATCTTCGTCGGATGCCTCGTCGCCGTCGCGGGCCTCGTCCGGCTCGGCTGGGTGCCCGCAGGGCTCGGGGAGGCCAACGCCGCCTGGGTCGTGCTGCTCGCCATCGTGATCTCCGCCCCCCTCTCCTTCGTCCTTCTGCGCAAGCAGCGCGACCAGATGTCCACGCAGATCTCCGGGCGCGTCGCGGGTGCGAAGGAGCGGCTCGCCGCGAACCGCAGCCAGGAGGACCAGGCGGACGACGCGGCACGGGTGGCCTCGTAACGCCCCAGTTGGCTTCATCACACATCGAACCGCCCCAGCACCGGGTATACCGCCCGTAACGCTGGGGCGGTGGTGTTTTCCGGGCCTGCGCAAGAGGGCCTCGTGCGCCGTTGTCTCAAAGCGCCCCTTTGAGATTCCCAAAGGGGAAGTGTTAGCGTGTTCAACATGTTGACCACAGTTGCGCACCCCATGATCACGAGCCTTCCGCTCGTGATGCGCCTGCACGTCGACCTCTGCCGCCGCGCGTCCGCGGCCTGTTGCTGTTGAGCTGAATCGATACAGCAGCCGTCCCGGCCGGCCCTTCTGGCTGCTGCCGCACCGCTTCACCACCGCATTACTTCCCCCCTGTCTTCGTGCGCCACCTCCGGAGAGTGTCCGTGTCCGCGACCCCCCAGGCCCCTGCCAAGGCCTCGTTCAAGTTCCCCTTCTGGGCCCAGATCGTCGCCGGTCTCGCCCTCGGTGTCCTCTTCGGCTGGATAGCCCGCAGCCAGGACGTCAGCTGGCTCGGCACCACCCTGGAGAAGACCGGCGACATCTTCGTCCAGCTGCTGAAGCTGGCCATCGCCCCGCTCGTCTTCTTCGCGATCCTGGTGTCGATCACCAACCTGCGGAAGGTGAACAACGCGGCGCGCCTCGCCTCCCGCACCCTCCTCTGGTTCATGATCACCTCGCTGATCGCGGTCGGCATCGGCATCGCCATCGGCCTGCTGACCGACCCCGGTTCCGGCACCGGCCTCACCGCGGCCGACGGCAAGGACCCGAAGAAGACCGGCTCCTGGATCGACTTCCTCACCGGGATCGTGCCGACGGACATCGTCACGCCGTTCACCGAGCTGAAGGTCCTTCAGATCGTCTTCCTGGCCGTCGTCGCCGGAATCGCCGCCCTCCAGATCGGCGCCAAGGCCAAGCCGGTCCTCGACCTCGCCGAGTCCGCCCTGGAGCTGCTCCAGAAGGCCCTGTGGTGGGTCATCCGCCTCGCCCCGATCGGCACCGTCGGCCTCATCGGCACCGCGATCGCCACGTACGGCTGGGACCTGATCGGCAAGTACGCGACCTTCACCGCCGACGTCTACATCGGCTGCGCCCTCGTGATGTTCGTCGTCTACCCGCTGCTGCTCGCGACGGTCGCCAAGGTCAGCCCGCTCCAGTTCTTCAAGGGCGCCTGGCCCGCCATCCAGCTGGCCTTCGTCTCCCGCTCCTCGGTCGGCACCATGCCCGTCACCCAGAAGGTCACCGAGCGCCTCGGCGTCCCGAAGGAGTACGCCTCCTTCGCCGTCCCGTTCGGCGCCACCACCAAGATGGACGGCTGCGCCGCGATCTACCCGGCCCTCGCCGCCATCTTCATCGCGCAGATCTTCGACGTGCAGCTCGGCATCAAGGAGTACCTGCTCATCGTCTTCGTCTCGGTCATCGGCTCCGCCGCCACGGCCGGTCTGACGGGCGCCACCGTCATGCTGACGCTGACCCTGTCCACGCTGGGCCTGCCGCTCGCGGGCGTCGGCCTGCTGCTGGCGATCGACCCGATCCTGGACATGATGCGCACCGCCACCAACGTGGCCGGCCAGGCCCTGGTCCCGGTCATCGTCGCGGCCCGCGAGGGGATCCTGGACAAGGAGGCCTACGCCTCCGCCTCGGCCTCCCCGCTGGACGAGCCCGCCCCGGCCGCCGAGCCGGTCGTGGTCGCGGCCTGACCGCACCGCACCGCACATCACCTGCCGCAGCCCCCGCCCCCGACCGGGCGGGGGCTGCGGCGTTCGCGCCGCCCGCGCCGCGGGCGCCGGGCACCACCGGGCACTGTCAGCGGCGGATGCCAACATCGGGAGCATGACGAAGACGGATGCGACACCGTTCGACTGGCGCCCGTTCCTGCTCCGCTGGAGCGGGGAGTGGGCGGATTCCCTGCCCGACGACGAGGCGCGGAGCCAGGAGGACGAAGCCGCCCGGCGGGACCGGTGGCTGGGGTTCCCGCCGGCGTCCGAGGAGCGGATCGCGGCCATGGAGGAGCGCCTCGGCCGCCGGATGCCTCCGTCGTACCGGGAGTTCCTCGAAGTCAGTGACGGGTGGCGGAACGCCGGCGGGTTCGTCTGGCTGCTGGCGGGGACCACCGACGTGCGCCGGCACGACAACGAGTCAGGGCTCGCGGACCTGTTCGAGGAGTACCTGGACGACGATGCCGGACCCGACGAACGGAGGAACGCGGACATCTGGCGGCGCGGGCTCCAGCTCGACGTCGAGTCCGACATCACCCACGTCCTCCTGGATCCCGAGGAGGTGGACGAGGACGGCGAGTGGGCCGTGTACACGTGGGCGAGCTGGCGGGCCGAGGCGCCCGAGCGGCACGCGAACTTCGCCGAGTTCATGCGGTCCATGTACCGGGAGTTCCACAGCCTGAACGCGCGCCCGGTCGACGGGGAGCCGGAGTTCGCCAACGGCACGACCCGGGAGCTGGACGCCCTGATGGAGCAGGCCCGGCTGGAGGCGCTGCGCGGCGGGTGGGAGCGCGCCGGGCACCAGCTGGACGAGGCGAAGGAGTACGGCCGACCGCGGGCGGGCGGACTGGGCGACCAGATACGCCGCCTGCTGGGACAGACCTACATGGTGTACTTCGAGGACGTGGTGACCGACCCGCGGTACGCGCCCGAGCTGCTGCCGGTGCTGGCCATGGACCATGTGGTCCAGTCGTACAGGGACGACTCCACGCTGAAGTACCACCTGCGGGGAGCCGGTGAGGACGTGGTGTCGCCGGCCTACGCGCTGCTGGAGCAGGTGCGGGGCGGCACGTACCGGTACACGGCGGCCGGGCCGTTCGGGGAAGCGGTCGAGCGGGCACGGGAGCTGGCGCGCTGGGGCGACACCGACGGGGCGTGGCGGACGCTGAGGGACGCCCTGCCGGTATGGCAGCCGCTGGGCCCCGACCACCTGGCGCCGCTGGGGTGGGTGGCCGACCCCCTGCTGGGAACCCTGCTGACCCCGGAACGGGGCCGCGAGCTGCTGTCCACCCCCAGGGGCGGGCAGGCGGGCGAGGCACCGGCCCCGGCGGCCGGCCTCGACCCGGACGGCCTGGCGTGGCTCGCGGACCCGGGCCCCGACCACGACCTCACGTCCTACCGGTTCGTCCTGGCCGAAGACGTGGAGCCGGAGGACCTTCCCGGACACCTCGCGGACGGTGACGGGGCGGCGCTCGGCGTTCCCATGACGTCCGCCGAAGTGCGCCGCAGACTGCTCGGCGGACAGCGGGAGTTCTCGTCCTACGACGACAAGGCCCTCGTGGCGGTCGGCCGGGCCGGCCCCCGGTGGAGCTTCGCCTTCGACGGAGACCCTGCGCATTTCCACACGCAGCGGTTCGTCTCCCCGGCTGCGGCCGCCGGCGCGGGCAGCCGCTCGGTGGTCGTGTGGAGCGGTCTGCGGAACTGGCGGGAGGCACCGTTCTTCCACCTGTCCGTGGCGCAGGACGGGGCCGAGCGGTACGCCTTCACGTACGCGGACGGGGAGCTCCGCCGGACCGGCGAGATACCGGCGGCACTGGACCCGGACCGGTTCTTCGGCTCCCAGGAGGAGGCCGCCGGGACGGAACGGGCGCTGCTGGAGGCCGTGACCGCCGAGTTCGGTGTCCGGCTGCCGCGCCACGCGCTCCTGAACGGGCGGCTGCACACGTTCACCACCCGCTCGTGGACGCGGCCCCCGGGAGACGGGGAGGCGTACGCCGTGGTCAGCATCGGATGACATGCCGCGGGCCGGCGGGCGCGGACCTGCGGCCTTCCTCCGGTCAGACCGTCTGCCCGCGGACGTAGGCGACCGTCGCCAGCAGGAACGGCAGGGCGAACCACCACCGGCCCATGGTCCGCCGGAACAGCGGGGTGATGGTGATCAGCAGTCCGACGAGGCACAGCACCAGGCAGCAGCCGGTCAGGAAGCGGACGTCCTCGCGCAGCAGGTCGTCGTGGGGATCCGGCCCGATCGACAGGGCGACGTAGCAGGTGAACACCGCGGGGACGTAGGAGAGGGCGAGCGGTATCCCGAGGACCCACTGCAGGCAGCCGCGGTCCTCGGGCAGGTCGATGTTCTCGCGCGGGAGCCTCATCCGCGCCTCAGCCGAGGGTCGTGCCGCGGATGAACGCGGTCAGCCCGAGGAGGAGGGGCGGGGCGAGCCACCACGGGCCCATGGCCCGGCGCACGCTCGGTATCACGGTGATGAGCAGGCCCAGCACGCTCAGGGACACGGAGACCAGGCACAGCGCGCCGACGTTCTCGTAGCCCTGGTCGTCCCATTCGGCCCGGGGCCCGGCGAACAGGGCCCCGAACACGGCGGCGGCGTTCAGCAGGTGGATGATCCCGAGCGGAACTCCCAGTACCCACCGCAGGCAGCCCTGGTCCTGGGGCAGGTCGATGCTCTCGCGGGGGTACGTCATCGCATTGCGTCCTTCGCTTGGGCGAGGTTCCCGACGAACCGGTCACCGTAGCCCTGGGCCTTGGGGAGATCCCAGTAGGGACCTCCGTTGTAGCGGGCGGCGATCTCCCGCATCTGGGCCTCCGTCATCTGATCGGCCGGGACGTCGGCGAGACCGCTCTCCGCCTTGATCTGGGCCAGGAAGCCGGCCGCTATGAAGGCATTCTGCTTGGGGTCCTGGAGCGCCTCCTCCACCAGGGTCCGCTGGTGGTCGGTGAGGTTCGCCGGGTCGTAGCCGAGCACTTCGGCGCCGCGCCGGAGCTGGATGGCGATCGGCCCGTACGAGGTCTCGTCCAGCTTCCCGCCGAGCCGCCACGGCAGGTTCTCGGGGGTGACCGGGCTCAGGCCCCAGGGGGCGGCGGCCTGTTCGCGGATCGTGCCGGTCACGTCGTCCAGCAGTCCGGGCTGGTAGCCGCCGATCTCCTGCCAGGCCACGCCCGCGACCAGCTCCTCCGGCAGGCCCGCGTTCTTGGCCGCCGCCCGCAGGACCTCCTTGTTCTGGGAGATCCAGTCCGCGTGCTGGCCGTCGGTGACCAGGGGGATCCAGTAGTTGTCGGCGGCATCGCCCGGCAGACCGGCGACCTGCATCCGGATGTCGCGCAGCTGCGGGGAGACCGGGGTGTCCGGCCCGACCGGGCCGGTCATGTCCTTCTTCGGGCCACTGCCCGGCAGACGGGTCAGGGGGTTGGCGCGAGCCTCCGCCGCCTCGCGGCGGATGTCGGCCATGGCCGCGTAGAGGTCGACCCCGCCCGCACCGCCCTTCAGCCTGAACTCGGGCAGCAGCTCGTACGCCTGCTTCAGCGCGTGGACGCAAGAGCTGCGCGCCTCCTGCTCGGTGGTCTTCGCCAGCTGGAAGTTGCCGCCCGCGTCGTCGTGGAGGCGGTTGGCCTCGTCGCGGATGTCGTCGACGTCCATCGTGAGCTCGGCGAGGCCGTCGAGGAAGCCGGTCGTCGCCCGCATGTCCTCCCACTGGCACATCGGCTCCGCCTCCTGGGCCGTGCGGGTGACCGCGGTGCCCTTCGTGGCGATCAGGGCGGCGAGCTTGCGCTCGGCGCCCTTGCCGTTCGCATAGTGGGACTTGGCGGTCGTCAGGGCCGCCGCGTACGCGTGCAAGGCGCTGGCGGCCTTGTCGTACCCCTCGGCGATGTGCTGCACGAGCTGCCGTGCCTCGGACAGGCGCGAGGTGTAGGCGTGGCTGTTCTCGCTGTGCCACTGCGTACCGGTCTCGGCGCGCCGGGCGGGCTCCTCGGCCTGCACGAGCAGATCGCGCAGGCGCTTGAACTCGGCGGCGTTGCGCTCGACCAGCGCCGGGTTGCACTCCTCCAGGAACTGGACGTCCTTGCGATGGCTGAGCCCGCTCACTTGTCCTCCGGCTTCACGTACCGGCCCGATTCGAGGAGGCCCGCGAGGAAGGATCGGGCGGTGCCGTCGTCCACCTGGGCGAAGTCGGTGCCGGCCGTCTTCAGGCGGGTGGCCAGGGCGGCGAACAGGCCGATCGTGTCCTTGAACTGGTCGTCGGCGAACTGGGCGAAGCGCAGGACCTGCGCCGAGACGTCGGCGTGGGCGCGGGGAGCGCGGGCCATCGTGCCGGCGTCGCCGTCGGGCCGGCCCTCGTGGAGGAGGGCGGCGATCTCGATCAGCAGGTTGGCGTTGCCGTTGATGGAGGCGGCCCCGGCCACCAGGCTCCCGGCGGGGCTCCCGGGCACGCTGCCGTCCGCCGGCGCGTGGTTGAGACGCATGACGGGTGACTGCTGTGCGAGGACGGCGGCCTTGTGCTGGGCCCATTCCGCGTCGAACGACATGTATCCCCTGGATAGTTGATAACTGGACATGGCCAGAATCAGCTGGTCATGTCCATGCTAATACGGGGATTTCCGCCCACGGAACCTCGCGGCGCCGATATGGACCGGAGACGCGGTAGCCCGCCGTCCGGTTCCGCAACGGACCTGCGGGGTGGGCCTGTAGCCGCCCCCGGCGACCGACCGGCCCGGGTCGGAAGCGCGGTGGCGGTGCGGGAGGGGTGTCCCCTCCGGCGTGACGATCTTGATTCTTGACCTTTTGATGATCTTCGTAGCAGCATGGCGTGCCGCCGACCGGGTACCCGGTCCCGTCGCCGTTGGGGCGGGGTTCTTCTTCGGCGCCCGCCGCGCATGCGGCGTACGGCTACAGCAGGTGAAGCGCGCACGATGACCGTCCTTTCCTGTCGCGATGTGACCAAGAGATTCCGAAAGCACTCCGTGCTGGACGGCGTCAGCCTGAGCCTGGAGGCCGGCGAGATCGTCGGCCTCCTGGGCCTCAACGGCGCCGGCAAGACCACGCTCATGCGTCTGATCACCGGGCTCGCGCTGCCCACCTCCGGCGACATCCGCCTGTTCGGCGAGCCGCTGCCGATGCGACCCGCGCAGCTCGCCCGGATCGGCGCCGCCCTCGACGCGCCGTCCTTCCCCCGCTGGCTCACGGGCCGTGCGGTCCTGCGCATGCTGCTCGAAAGCACGGGACGCCCCGACGGCAGCCGGACCCGAGCCGTGCTCGAACGCGTGGGTCTCACCCATGCCGCCGACAAGCGGGTCGGGACCTACTCCCAGGGAATGAGGCAGCGGCTCGCTCTCGCCTCGGCCCTGCTGAAGAAGCCGGACCTCCTCATCCTCGACGAACCCACCAACGGCCTCGACCCGGAGGGCCTGCGGATGGTCCGCCGCGTCATCGCCGAGGAATCGGCCCGAGGTGCCACCGTTCTCGTCTCCAGCCACCAGCTGGACGAGATCCAGCGCATCTGCCACCGCGTCATCATGGTGGCCGACGGTCAAGTGGCTGCCGCCGGAACCCTGGAGCAGCTCGGCTACGACCCCGCCGGCGGACCCGACGCCTTCGAGGACTGGTTCTTCGGACTGGTCGGTCACCGCGGCGGAGGTGCCCGATGAGGCCCTTGATCCTCGGGGAGTACCGCCGGCTGTGCCGCCACCCCCTGGCGATGACCCTCGCCGTCCTCTTCGCACTCGGATCCCTCTACTGCGCTCTCGGCAGCCAGAGTGCCGCGTCGGAAAGCCTCGCGAACGTCCGCCACAACATCGAGGACGTCGCCCAGGGGTGCGAGACCACCCTGAACACCCCCGCGCAGAAGGCCGCCTGCCTCAAGACCGTCCCCTACGAACTCAAGACCCTGCGGCGGTACGAGGCGTCCTTCACCGCGAACGGCCGCCGCGCGGCCCACGCACAACACCCCGTGGCCGCGCTGGCCTGGACCACGAAGCTCGCGACATCCATCCCGGGACTGGTGCTGGTCGTCCTGGTGGCGGCGTTCTTCGTCGCGGGTGAATGGAGCCGGGGCAGCATCGTCGCCCGCCTCCTCCACGAGGCGCGGCTCGGCCGCCTGCTGACCGCCAAAGCGGTCGCGGTCTGGATGTGGATGCTCACCCTGGTGGCCGCCTCGTCCGCCGTGACGGCGACCGTCGGCGTGCTCCACACCCGCTCCGCGTTCCCGCTGCCGTCCCCCGGACCGCCCGGCCGGGTCCTGGCCGAGACGGCCACCGTCCTGCTCGCGGGCGCCGCGGTCCTGGCGGGCGCGGTGGCCACCGCCGTGGCACTCGGGGCACTCATCCGCCTGCCGCTGCGTACCGCTCTCGTGGGCATCGTGCTCCTGCTGCTCGTGCTGCAGACCTCCCAGATCCCCGGAGTGGGTGCGTGGCTGCCCGGTGGAGCCCTCTCCGACCTGGTCGGATTCGGCGGAGTCGACAGCGTGTGGGATCACCTGTGGACGTCCACCGACCCGTCGACGGCCCCCGCCCTGCTCCGGGCCGTGCCGACGCTCGCGGGCATCGTCCTGCTGTGCGCCTTCCTGCACCACCGCTCCCGGACACGGGACCTGGTGTGAGCGCGACCGTCGCGGGACGGCGCCCGCGGTATCGCAAGGGAATCGTCTGGAAGGGCGAGTTCCGGGTCCTCCTGGTGCCTCCGGTGTACCTGACCGCCGTCCTGCTGATCGCGGCCACCGCAGCCGCAGGCGCCCTGAAATGGTGGGGCGGTGCGGCGTTCGGCGCCCAGCACCCCACGGTCGGGGCCCTCGTGGAGCCCGCGTCCGCGCTGCGCGCCGCGGCCTGGCAGTCGTCCACCCTCGGCGGGCTCCTCCTCGCCACGGTGATCGTGACGATCGGCGGGGCCCAGCTCATCGAGAGCGGAACATGGGGGGTGCTGCGGCTGTACGAGAACCGGAGCCACGTCCTCTACGCGCGCAGGCTCTGCGCGGCCGTCGTGTTCCTCGCCGCGGTGGAGCTGGTGAACGGCGTGACCCTGTGGATCGTCATGCGGGGGATGGCGGCCCTCCGGCCGACCCCGACCCGGCCGCCGACCGCCTTCGACACCGGCACGCCCGCCCTCGGCGTGGCCGACGCCGGATCGGCAGGCTGGGCCGAGGCACTCACCGCCACGGGCGGCGCCCTGCTGACGCAGACGCTGTACCTCTCCCTCGGGTGGTGTGCCGCGGCGCTGCTCCGCAACTCCATCGGAGCCCTGGCGCTGGGCATCGGCCCGTGGCTCGTGACCGCCCCGCTGCTGATCCTCCCGGTCGGCCCGTTCGTCCCCCACGCGTGGATCGCCAGTCTGATGTCCCTGCCGGGTGAGACCCAGTACCGCCTCTACTTCTGGGTCCAGGCGGCACCGGAACCCTCGCCCGCGGTCGCCGCGGCCCTGGTGGCCGGCTTCGCCGCGGCCGCCGCCTTCCTCGCCCAGCTCCTGCTCCGCTCGGAGCGCGTGCTCCGCCCCATCGACTGACTTCCGGCAGCTCCGACCGGGTCGCGAGGATCCGCGACACGGCCGGCGGCGCCGTGACGGTCAGGAGCCGGAGGCGCGGACCGAGCCGGTGGTCGGGCCGCTGGGGTCGCCCACGAAGCAGGTGACCTCACGGTCGCCGAGGAGCCAGCTGGCGGCCTGCGGGTAGTAGTAGTAGATCTCCAGCTTCTCCGAGACCTTGGGGTTGTTGCCCACGTACGAGGTGAGCGCGTTGCCGCTGCACTTCTCCTCGGCGCTCTTGGTGACCTTCTCCGTGCCCGGGTACGTTCCGGCGTCCAGGTTGAAGACCGCGTACGCCTCGCCCTTGTGCGGCTGGTTGCAGGGCACGATGCTCACCGAGCGGGCGGCCTGGGTGCCGTCCTCGTCGCCGTACTGGGCCAGATCGTCCTTCGTGTTGAAGCAGTCGCCCTTGCGGATCTCGGTCAGGCCGCTGGAGGCCGGGCCGGTCGCGGACGGGCCGCCGGAGACCGGGCCGGTGACCTGGCCGCCGGTGTCGCGCTTCTCCTTGGCGACGTCCTCGAGCGCTCCGGAGAGGCCGAGGGCCACGATGACGCCGATCAGCACGAGGCCCAGGCTGTTGACGACGATCGCCGCGATGGCGAGGCCCTTGCCCTTCTCACCGCGGGACTTGATCTGGGAGAGGGCGACGATGCCGAGGATGATCGGGATCAGCGGGAGCCCGCAGACGATCGCCATGACGAGCGCGACGATGGCCAGCGTGTTGGTCTTCTGCGGCTGCGGCGGGTACCAGCCCTGCGGTCCGGCGCCGTGCGGCATGGGACCGGGCTGCCCCGGCTGTCCGTACGGTCCGGGCTGTCCGTACGGGCCGGGGGACGTCGGAGGCTGCGGTGGTATGGACATGCGTGTGGAGCTCCTTGCTCAGAGGGTGAGACGCATCAAACGGTCCGGCAGTCGCAACGCACCGACGCATGCCTGCCCGTGGTCTTTACGCCGCCCCTACGCTACCTCCCGCCGCCGACAGCCCCGGGGGCGCCCGCCCCTGCCGTCATCCCGTCATCCCGCCCTCCTGACCGGCCCGTCGGGCGGCGGCCGTCGCGCGGTGCCGGCCGGGGTCGTCCCGGCCGATCTCCCCTGGACGCTCGGACATGTATCTGAGCGGGACGACCATTCTCCGTCCGGGCGCCGCCGGATTGACTGGTCACATGACGACGACGAAGAACGACACGACGAACAAGCCGATCCTGGTCCTGGGCAGCACCGGCAAGACGGGAAGCCGGGTGGCCGCGCAGCTGCGGCAGCGCGGTCACGAGGTCCGGGGCGCCTCCCGGAAGGGGCCGGTCGCCTTCGACTGGACCGACGAGAACACCTGGGAGCGGACGCTGGAGGGGGCCGGCGCGGCCTACCTGGTCGACTCGCAGCTCCCCGACGCCGCCGAGTCGATGCGCTCCTTCGCCAAGCTGGCCGTGGCCTCCGGTGTCGAGCGGCTGGTGCTGCTGTCCGCCCGCGACTGGGTGGTGCCGGAGGGCGAGGAGAAGCTCCCCTGCGAGCGAGCGGTCCGCGAGTCCGGAGCGCAGTGGACCATCATCAAGCCCTCCTGGTTCTTCCAGAACTTCAGCGAGGACCCGTTCATCGGGGGGCAGATCCAGGCCGGCGAGCTCGTGATGTCGACCGGGAGCGGCGTCGAGCCGTTCATCGACGCCGAGGACATCGCCGAGGTCGCCGTGGCCGCCCTCACCCGGGAGGGGCACGGCGGGCAGGCCTACGAGCTGTCCGGCCCGCGGCTGCTGAGCCTGGACTCCGTGGTCGGCGAGATCGCCCGGGCCACCGGCCGGGTGATCACCTACCGTCCGCTCCCGGCGGACGAGTTCGCCGCCTACGCCAAGGGGCAGGGCGTGCCGGAGGAGTTCGTCGGCCTGCTGAACCTGCTCTACGGCTGGATCGCCGAGGGCCGCTTCGCCACCCTCGCCGACGGTGTGCAGCGGGTGCTCGGCCGCGAGCCCCGAGACTTCGCCGACTACGTGCGGGCCACCGCCGTGTCCGGTGTGTGGGGCGGTGGCAATGGCGGTGGCGGTCGCGTGGAGCGTCCGTGAAGAACGGCTCCAAGGGCTGGTCGGAGTGGGTTACCGCTACGTAAATTACCGGCGGTAACACTCGTGCCGAGCCAAGGAGTGCGCCGTGGGAGCCGAGCTGAGGCCGGTCCGGGCCGTAGAACCGGTCGAACCCGTCAAGACCGTGATCGACGGAGTGGTCCGCGAGGTACGGGTGCCCGCGCTGGCGGGCCCTCCGGACCGCGGATCCCTCGGGGACCTCCCCTTCGTCAACGCCTGGGAGGCCCCCGGCGAGGCGGTGCTCGCCCGCAAGGACCAGGACGGCGTCTGGCACGACGTCACGGCCGCACAGTTCGCGGCCGAGGTGCTCGCCGTGGCCAAGGGCCTGATCGCCGAAGGGCTCCGGGAGGGCGACCGGCTCGCCATCATGGCCCGTACGACCTACGAGTGGACCCTGCTCGACTTCGCCGGCTGGGCCGCAGGCCTGGTCACCGTACCGATCTACCCGACCTCCTCCGCCCTCCAGGCGCGCTGGATCATCCAGGACTCCGGGGCCGTGGCCTGCGCCGTCGAGGACACCGCGCAGGCCCGGCTCATCAGCGCCGAACGCGGCAACCTGCCCTGGCTGACCCACCTGTGGGAATTCGACACCGGCGCCGTGGCCCGGCTGGTCAAGGCCGGGGAACGCATCCCGGACGCCGTGGTCCACAACCGGCGGGCCGCCCGCACCCCGGACTCCGTCGCCACCCTCATCTACACCTCCGGCACCACCGGGCAGCCCAAGGGATGCGTGATCACCCACGCCAACTTCTTCGCCCAGGTGGACAACGCGGTGGAGCTGCTGCACCCCGTCTTCAGGTCCGTCAGCAAGGACCCCGCCTCCACCCTGCTGTTCCTGCCGCTCAGCCACGTCTTCGGGCGGATGGTCGCCGTCGGCTGCATGCGGGCCCGCGTCAAGCTCGGGCACGCCCCCAGCATCCGTACCGAGGACCTCCTCGCCGACCTCGCCGGCTTCCGGCCCACCTTCCTCCTGGCCATCCCCTACGTACTGGAGAAGGTCTACAACACCGCCCGGGCCACCGCCGAGAAGATGGGCCGGGCCTCCTCCTTCGACCGGGCCGCCCGCATCGCGCAGCGCTTCGCCGAAACCGCCGAGGCCAGGACCCCCGGGCCCGTGCTGCGCCTCGCCCGGTCCCTCTACGACCCGCTCGTCTACCGGCGCATCCGGGCCGCGCTCGGCGGCCGCGTCCGCTACGTCCTGAGCGGCGGATCACCGCTGGGCCGGCGGCTCGCCGCCTTCTACACCGGCGCCGGCATCGAGGTCTTCGAGGGCTACGGGCTGACGGAGACCACCGGCGCGAGCACCGTGACCCCGCCGCTGCGGCCCCGCCTCGGCACGGTCGGCTGGCCGCTGCCGGGCACGGCCGTACGCATCGCGGACGACGGGGAGGTGCTGCTGGGCGGCCGCCACGTCTTCGCCGGCTACTGGAACGCCGCGCACGCGGCCCCGTACGGGAGCTGGCTGGCCACCGGCGACATCGGCGAGCTCGACGCCGACGGGTACCTCACCATCACCGGCCGCAAGAAGGACCTGATCATCACCTCCGGCGGCAAGAACGTGGCCCCGGCACCGCTGGAGGACTGGCTGCGGGCCCATCCGCTGGTCGGCCAGTGCATGGTGATCGGCGACAACCGGCCCTACATCACCGCGCTGATCACCCTGGAACCCGACGGGCTGCAGCACTGGCGCCAGATGCACAAGAAGCAGAACGTGCCGATGCGCGAGCTGGTGCGGGACGAGGAACTGCGGGCGGACCTCCAGCGGGCGGTGGACGACGCGAACCAGCTGGTCTCACGGGCCGAGTCGATCCGGCGCTTCGCCGTCCTGCCCGGCGACTTCACCGAGGCGCGCGGCCACCTGACCCCGTCGCTGAAGCTCAGGCGGGGCGCGATCGCCCGGGACTACGCGGACCGGATCCAGGAGCTGTACCGGGGGCCTCGGGAGGCCTGAGCGGCGTCCGCCGGCGCCCCGGCCGGCGCCGGGCGGCGGGGACCGGGGAGCCGGTCTATGGTGGGCAGATGGGTCCGGGGGGCCGCCCGAGGAGGGCGCAGTGCACCGTTCCCGAGTCCGTAGGGCCATAGCCGCGGGCGTGGCCGCCGGAGCGATGCTCCTGGCCTCGCTGGGGGTGGCCCCGGCGACCGCGCCCACCTCCGCGCCCACGCCGACCCCGGCACCCACCGGGGGCGACGACCCCCTGGCGCGGTTCCACGCCCAGCACGTCCGCTGGGGCGACTGCCCCGAGAAGCCCGTCCCCGCCGAGATGCGGTGCGCCGTCGTGGAGGTCCCGCTCGACTACGCGGCCCCGGGCAAGGGCACGGTCAAAGTGGCCCTGGGCCGGATCCCGGCCACCGAACCGGACCGGCGCATCGGCTCGCTCCTGATCAACTTCGGCGGCCCCGGCGCCTCCGGCGTGGCCGGCCTCGCCGCCGATCCCAAGCTCTTCGCCGACCTCGGCGAACGCTACGACCTGATCGGCTTCGACCCGCGCGGCGTGGGCCACAGCGACCCGGTCTCCTGCGGCGGCGCCCAGCAGGCCGCAGAAGACCCGAACGCCGACATGGCCGCGGCGCTGGCCACCCTGCGGGACGAGGTCAAGCGCTGCGAGGTCAACTCCGGCCCGGTCCTCGCGCACATGGGAACCGTCGACGTCGCCCGCGACATGGACGTGATGCGCCGCGTCCTCGGCGACGACAAGCTCAACTTCCTCGGCTTCTCCTACGGGAGCCGGCTCGGCGCCGTGTACGCGGCCCTGTTCCCGCGTGCCACCGGCCGCATGGTCCTCGACGGCGTCGACACCCTCACCGAATCGCTGACCGAGCAGGCGCTCGTATCGGCCCGCGGCCAGCAGCAGGCCCTGGACAACTTCCTGACCTGGTGCGCCCACCAGACCGACTGCGTCTACGGGACGAACACCCGTACCGCCAGGGAGAAGGTGGCCGCCCTGGTGGAGCGGCTCGACACGGAACCGCTGGTCGGCCACGACGGCATACCGGTGAGCGGCCTGATCGCCACCTTCGCGATCGGGCAGGCCCTGTACTCACGGAGCACGTGGCCCGCGCTCGCCAAGGCGCTGGCGCAGGCCGAGCGCAATCACGATCCGGCCGGGCTGCTGGCCCTGGTCGGCCTGACGGAGTCGCCGGAGCCGAGCGACCCGCCTGAGCCGAGCGACCCGCCGGACCCGAGCGCCCCGGCGCAGGCCGACGGATCCGATCCGGTGCCCGCCGACAACCTCGCCGCCGCCCTCGCCGCCGTGACCTGCGCCGACGATCCGGACCGGTCGATCGACAAGGCCACCCCGGCCGAGCTGGAGAAGGAGATCAACGAACTGGCGGAGGAATTCCTCCAGGTCTCGAAGGTGTTCGGGGTGGCGCAGCTGCTGTCCGTGCTCACCTGCTACGGACGGCCCCCCGGTACCGACTTCATCCGGAAGATCGACCACCCCGGGGCACCGCCGATGCTGCTCGTCGGCACCCGCGGCGACCCGGCGACGCCCTACGAGTGGACGGAGGAGACGGCCGAGAGGCTGGGCTCGGCGGTGATCGTGGACCACAAGGGCGACGGGCACACCGGCTACGGGAGCTCGCGCTGCGTGGCGCAGTACGTCGACGACTTCCTCCTCTACGGGCGGCTGCCGTCCGGGACCCGGTCCTGCCCCGCCGGAGAGTGAACCGGCAGGGACGGCCCCGACCCGGCGGCAACCCGGCCCGTCCGTTCAGCAGTTGGCGTGCGTCGGACGCCCCGCGAAGCGGTCCGCCAGCCAGTTCCCGGCCGCCAGGGAGTGCGTGATCACGCCGCTGACGTGCTCACCGACCCACACGGTGTCGAACTCGACGTTCGCGCCCCGCGCGCACCAGTCGGAGCGCAGCCGGCGCCCCACCCCGTACGGGATCAACTCGTCGGCGAGCGCGTGGTACTGGTACACCGGCGCGGCCGGGGCCGTCCCCCCGAGCCGGCTGCGGTTCAGCGCCGCCTGCCAGTCCGGCCGGGCCAGCGGGTCGCGCGTGGTGAGGTCGGAGATCCGCTTGAAGGAGCCGGCGATCGAGTCGATCGCCACGCAGTTCTCCTTCATCCCGGCGACCAGGGCCTTGCCCGCCGGGTTGAGGTAGGAGTCCAGGTCCAGCTCCGGGAAGGCCGCGTCCTGCCCGGCGGCCGCCATGAAGATGAGCCCGGACCCGTAGGAGCCGTCGTTGAACTCGGCCACCTTCAGCAGGTCCCCGGGGACACCGCCGGTCGCCGTCCCCTTGACCTGGAGCTCAGGGGCGTACGAGCCCTGCAGCTCGGCGGCCCAGCTGCTGGCTTGGCCGCCCTGGGAGTAGCCCATGATGCCGACCGGGCCGGTGGCCGACAGCCCCGCCCCGGGCAGCCGCTGGGCGGCGCGCGCCGCGTCGAGGACGGCGTGCCCGGCGGAAGGCCCGACGGTGTAGGTGTGGACGCCCGGGGTGCCGAGCCCCTCGTAGTCGGTGACCACCACGGCCCAGCCGCGCAGGGTGAGCTGCTGGATGAGGTTGGCCTCCATGGCGGTGCCGTGGGGGAAGTTGTCGCTCGGCGCGCACGAGTCGCCCATCCCGACCGTGCCCACGGCGTACGTGATCAGCGGGCGCGGGCCGGTGCGGCCGTCCTGCGGGACGATGACGGTGCCCGAGACGATGTTCGGGGCCCCGTCGGCCGTCGTCGAGCGGTAGTGGATCTTCCAGGCCTTGGTGCCGGTGGGCTGGCCGGGCAGCGGGCGGAAGGCGGAGGGGGCGCTGCTGACCACATCGCCCGGGGCGGCTGCGGCCGCGGCGGTGGCGCCAGCCGTGGCGCTCGCGGTGGCCGTGGGGACCGCCGCTGAGGCGGCGAGTGCGGCCAGGGCGGACACGGTGGCGAGAGGGGTGCTTCGGAAACGCATGGGCGGCTCTCCCAGGGGGATCGTTCCGTGCGGGGTAGGTGAGGCGAAGGTAGTGACCGACCGGTAGGGAGGTCGCTGACCGTGCAGCTCAGCTTTCCTGACCCGGCCTCACACGCCCCGTCGCCACGGGCGCCGGACGCGGTCCCGACGCGATCCGGTAGGCCCCCGGCGTCGTACCCGTCCAGCGGCGGAAGGCGCGGTGGAAAGCCGTGTCCTCCGAGAACCCCAGCCGCGCCGCGAGCTCCGCGATCGGCTCACCGCTCTCCGCCAGGCCCGCGATCGCCGCGTCCCGCCGCACGTGGTCCTTCAGCTGCTGGAAGGACGTCCCCTCCTGCCGGAGCCGGCGCCGCAGCGTCGCCGGGGACACCGCGAGGCCCGCCGCCACCTCACCGAGCGCGGGCAGCCGCGGTGACATGCGCAGCCGCTGCGTCAGGGTGCGGCGTACCTGCTCCGCGACCGTGGTCCCGTACTCCGGACGCGACAGCAGGTCGAAGGGGGCCCGGCGGAGCATCGCGTCGAGCGCGCCCTCGTCCCGCACGAGCGGAGCGGTCAGCCAGCGCGCGTCGAAGGCCGCACCCGTACGGTCCTGCCCGAAGTGCACCGGACAGTCGAAGAGCAGCTCGTACTCCTCCCTGTGCGCCGGCGGGGGATAGCGGAAGGCGGCGTGCGCGAGCGGGATCCGCCGCCCCACCAGCCAGCTGCTCAGCCGGTGCCAGATCGCGAGCACGCACTCGGTGAGGAACCGGTCCTCGTCCCGCGCGAAGTCGTTGCGGACGGTGAACCTGGCCTCCGCGCCCACGACTTCGAGCGCCAGCTCCGGCCCGCCGGGAAAAAGCCCGTAGAAGGCGGCGGCGCGCTCCATGGCCGCGCCCAGATCGTGGCAGCCGAGCGAGGCGTGACACATCATCGCGAAGGTGCCGGGGCGGCTCGGGACCTGGCTCAGGGCGAGGAACTCGTCCTGCGTGGTCCGGTACAGCGCCCGGAAGAGCCGGGCGAACTGGGCGGGCGTGACCCGCGCCCGGTCGTCGCCCAGCAGCAGCGGCGGGATCTGCGCCTCCTGCAGCAGAGGCACGGTGTCGACGCCGTTGCGGCGGGCCCCCGCGAGCAGGGCACGTACGTGGTGCACGGTGACCGTCCGCCTCGCCATGGATCCGACGGTAGCCCGGATGGGCTCCGGATGGACCCCGGATGAGCGCTCGGGTCAGCGGGGGTGACGCTTCCGGTCATGCCGCGGCGGCGGTCCGGCTGCCTAGCGTCGGAGGGGTCGGAGGTCACCAACCCGCGGGAGGGCATGCGATGGACGGTCGGCCGAGCACGCTGGCGGTGTTCACCCAGTGGACCGAGGAGCGGTACGGGCCGGAACCGGCCCTGCGGTTCCGGTCACCGGAAGGCGGATGGCACACCCGCACGTACGCGGAACTCGGCACGGAGGTACGGGCCGTGGGCTGCGCCCTCCTCGGCCTGGGCGTGGCCGCCGGAGAACGGGTCGCCGTACTCGCGGAGACACGGCCCCGGTGGACGTACACGCACCTCGGGCTGCTGGCGGCGGGCGCGGTCCTCGTACCGGTGTACCCGACGGCGGGGGAGGAGGAGCTCGCCTGGGTCCTGGCGGACTCGGAGGCGGTGGTCGTGGTCTGCGACGACGGGCGGCAGGCGGCCCGCGTCGAGGAGCTGCGGCCGAAACTGCCCGCGCTGCGGGCGGTGGTGCTGATGGACGAACTGCCGGCCCTGCCCGGCGCGGCGGCGGAGGCCGAACTGCTGGCCCGGGCCGCGGCCGTGACCCCCGGAGCGGACGCGTCGATCGTCTACACCTCGGGCACGACCGGCCCGCCGAAGGGCTGTCGCCTCACCCACGGGAACCTGGGCGCGATCCAGGACGCCACCCTCCCGCTGATCAAGGGCGGCCCGGGCGACTCGACGTACCTGTACCTCCCGCTCGCGCACATGCTGGCCCAGCTGATCCAGTACACGACCCTCACCGAGGGCGGAGAGCTGTGCTACTTCGGCGGGCGGATCGAGAACGTGCTCGCGGAGCTGGCCGAGGTCGCCCCGACCCATCTGCCGTCCGTACCGAGGCTGTTCGAGAAGCTGCACTCCGTGGTGCTCTCGCTCGCGGAGTCGCAGGAGGGCGGCCGGGAACGCTTCGAGACGGCGGTACGGGTGGGCGTGCTGGCGGCGGACGGACGGCTGCCGGAGGAACTCCGGGCGCAGCACGAGGCGGCCGAGAAGTCGCTGTACTCCCCGGTCCGCGCGGCCCTCGGCGGCCGGCTCCGGTGGGCCCTCACCGGCGGCGCCCCGATCGCCCCGGCGACGCTGGACTTCCTGCGGGCCTGCGGGATCTCCGTGTACGAGGGGTACGGGATGACGGAGTCGGGCGGCGTCATCTCCGTCAACCATCCGGCGGCGGTGCGCCACGGGACGGTGGGCCGCCCGATCGCGGGCTGCGAGGTGCGGATCGCGGAGGACGGCGAGGTGCTGGCGCGCGGGGCGATGGTGTTCCCGGGCTACCACGCGAACGAGGCCGCGACCGCCGAGGCGCTGGACCCCGAGGGCTGGCTCCACACCGGCGACCTGGGCGAACTGGACGAGGACGGCTACCTTCGCATCACCGGCCGCAAGAAGGAGCTGATCATCACCTCGGCCGGGAAGAACATCACCCCGACGGAGGTCGAATTCGCCGTCCAGCGCTCCCGTTACGTCTCCCGCGCGGTCCTGATCGGAGACCGCCGTCCGTACGCGGTCGCCCTGATCACCCTGGACGCGGAGGAGATCACGGCCTGGGCGGCACGCGAGACCCTCGACCTGGGCCCCACCCCCACCACGCATCCGGCGGTCCGCGCCCTCGTCGAGGCGGCGGTCACGGAGGCCAACACCACGGTCTCCCGCCCGTCCCGTATCCGCGCCTTCCACATCCTCCCGGAGGACTTCACCCCCCAGGCGGGCACCCTGACGCCGTCCCTGAAACTCCGCCGGGGCGTGGTGGCGGAACGCTACGCGCGGGAGATCGCGGGGCTGTACGGGGAATGAGGCGGGGGCGGGGTCGGGGTGGGGGTCGGGGTCGGGGTGGGCGGGAGTTGGCCGGGCGGGGTCGGGAGGGTGGGGCGGGGGTGGGGTAGTCGGGATCTGCTCGGTCGGCATCAGAGTGGCGTATGGGGGTTTCCCGTCAGTCCCATCGTCCCTCCGTGTCGGGCCGGTCCCTCAAGGGCGCTCCTCCTTCGTCGTCGCGTCGCTTCGCGATGTCGCTGCGCTCCACCCTTGACCGACCGTCCCGCCCCGGAGAAACGAAAGACTGCCGGGAAGCCCCCAAAGGAACGGGCCGGGCGACAAGAGACCACCGGGGCGGCCAGAGAAGCGCGACCCGGTCGGGCGCAAAGGGCCACCTCCGAGAGACGGGGCCCATGGCAGACCAGGGCCGTGTCGGGGGAGGCGCGCCCGATCGCTACGCGCTCCTCATTTCTTAGCGTCGCCAGACCGTCCTGGGCTGGACATAGGCCGCCCATTCCTCGCAGGTGCCCCTCATGGGGGGCGTCTGCCGGCCGGCTGGGGTGAGGAGGGGTGGGACTGCGGCTATGTCGTCGTGGGTGCGGGTCAGTGCGGGTGGGCGGCCAGAAAGGCCGACAGATTGCCCTAATTGCCCCTATCTGTCCGTGAGTTTGGGGGTGATGCGACCGTTGACCCGGTTCTACGACGGAATGGCCGAGGTCTCAGCCCCTGGTGGCCGTCGGTCGCGGTCAGGGGGAGGCGTGTAGCGATCTGGGGCGGCTTATGTCCAGCCCCGGACGGTCGTCGGGCGCTGAGACGTCGGGAGCGCGTAGCGATGGGGTGCGCTTCCCCCGACGCGGCAGGTCGCTCCTATGGGCCCCGTCTCTCGGACGTGGCTCTTCACGCCCGACCCACCCGAGGTCTCTGATGTGCCCGTCCTCATCCTTGAACACCCGGCTCGTTCCTTTGGGGGTTTCCCGGCTGTCTTCGTATGTCCGGGGCGGGACGGTCGGTCAAGGGTGGCCGGAGGCCATCGCGGAGCGACGCGACGAAGGAGCGCCCTTGAGGGACCGGCCCGAACCGGAGAGACGATGAGACTGACGGGAAACCCCCATACGCCTCTCTGATTCCGATCGAGTGGCTCCCGCCTACCGAAGCCCCCGCCGCACCTCCCGACCCCGCCCGCCCCCCGCGTCGCCTCCCGTCCCCGTGGGTATTCGCCACCCGAGGGACCTAGGGGCCGAGGGGGCGGGGCGTGTGCGTGGTGGTGGGCGGGTGTTGGGGCGGGCGGCTGCCGGGGTCGGGGTGGTGGTGACCCTGGCTTTCGCCGGGTGGCTGACGTGGCTGCTGCCCGGGCCGCAGATGGCCGCCGTGCTCGGGTTCGGGCCCGTCGACGGGGTCGTATCCATCCAGGAGTGCTACGAGGCGAGCGACGCCGAGGGCTATGCGACGGGTACCGACTGCGCCGGCCGGTACACCCCCCGGCGGTCGGACGGGCCGCCCCGCGACATCGTCCTGGACACGGCCGCCGACGACTACCGGCCCGGCACCCAGGTGGAGGTCAGGACGGCTCGGGGGCGGGCGTACGAACTGTCGGGCGGCGCGGTGTTCCGCTTCGGCACCGTCATCGGCCTGCTGCTCCTGCCGTTCCTGGTCCTGGCGGCCTGGCTGTTCGCCTGCGCGCGCCAGGGCAGGGTGGCGGACGGCGAGGGCTACGTCTTCGCGGCCCTGGCCGGTCTGGTCATCGCCATCGTGCCGGCCGCCGTCGCCGGAGTCCTGGTCGAGATCGGCATGCTGATCTTCTGACCGCCGTTTCTGCGTCCCTTCGCCGGGGGAGGGGGCGGTCGTCGATACGACCGAACCGATCGCGATCGACGCGACCGGCCGCGTGGCCGGGAGCGTGGGCTCCTCCCGGACCTGGCCGGTCCGGTGGCGGGGCGTCGTCTGGCACTGACGGCCGCCGCCCCGCGCTCCGGCGCGCGCCCCGTCCGGCCGCTAGCTCTCGGCGGCCGGGCGGTAGGTGCACACGTGCACACCGGCCGGGCTGATCGCCGTGGAGACCAGTTCGAGCGTGCGCAGCACGCCGTCGGCAGGGAAGACCGACTTGCCGCCGCCGAGCAGCACCGGCATGACCATCAACCGGAGTTCGTCGAACAGGCCCTCGCCCAGCAGGGTGCGTACGAGGGTGGGGCTGCCCATGACCACCAGGTCGCCGCCCTCGGCCCCGTGCAGCTCCCGGATCCGGGCGACGGCCTTGTCGCCGGCGATGCGCGTGGTGTTGTTCCACGACAGATCCGCCTCGCCCAGGGTCTGGGACACCACGTACTTGGGGATGGAGTTCATCCGGTCGGCGAACGGGTCGCCCGCCCGCCCGGGCCACGCGGCGGCCATCGTCTGCCACGTACGGCGCCCGAACAGCAGGGCCTCGGCGTTCTCCATCGCCTCGGTGAAGGAGCCGCCCACCACCTCCGGGTCGAAGAACGGGTGCGACCAGCCGCCGTGGGCGAAGCCGTCGTCGTCGTCCTCGCCCTGACCGCCCGGGGCCTGCACGACGCCGTCCAGGCTGATGAATTCGGTGATGACGATGCGCATGGGGGTCGTTCCTCCGCCTCGGTCCGGTGTGTACGCAAAGGAGACCGCCGCGCTCCCCGGAACTCATCGCACCCGACCGACTCGGTCAGGTGACCTGAGTCACATCATCGGCGGCCCCTGGGGCACCGTATTGGGCCATGGCGGGTTCCGTGGTCATCTTCGGTCTCCGGCCCGGCCGACGGGAGATGGTAGAAATGGGCTGTCATGGGGGTGATTCGGGCGACGTGTTCGGGCGTCTGTCCAATCGGCCATGAGACCCGGGTGAAGCCGAGACGAATGGTGCGTCACATCTCCCGGAGGGACGGCGAGTCGGCGGCGAATACCTGATAGACAGTGGATATTCACGGCTCGACCAGCCGCATGCAATTGACGGCTCCTTGGGGGGATCGCCGCACTGTGAAGCCGCTTCACCGCCACCTCGTCAACACCTCGCGCAAGGTCCTGTGCACGGCCGCGCTCGCGGCCAGCCTGACCACCGCCGCGGTCGTGACCAGTCCGGGGACCGCCGACGCGGGAGAGTCCGAGCCCACTCCGGACAGTCCGCAGGCCGCCGACCGCGGTGACGCCCGGCTGGATCTGCCCGACATCGTCGCCGACCCGCCGCCCACCGGGGTGGGCGCGCCGGAGGCGGCCAGCGGGATACCCGCGACCGCCCTCGACGCCTATCACCGTGCCGAGTTGTCGGTGGGCGCCGCGCTCCCGGGCTGCAAGCTGCCCTGGCAGCTGCTCGCGGGCATCGGCCGGGTGGAGTCCGTCCACGCCTCGGGCTACGGGCTCAAGGCGGACGGCTACACCGAGAAGCCCATCCGCGGCCCCCGCCTCGACGGCAACGGCTTCGCGGAGATCCGCGACACGGACAAGGGCGAGTGGGACGCGGACGCGGTGTACGACCGTGCCGTCGGCCCGATGCAGTTCATCCCGTCCACCTGGCGTACCTGGGGCGCCGACGGCAACGGCGACTCCAAGCGCGATCCGAACAACATCTACGACGCGGCCCTGGGCGCGGGTCTCTACCTGTGCGCCGGCGACCGCGACCTGTCGAACGCGGCCAAGCTCGACCAGGCGATCCTCAGCTACAACAACTCCCGCGAGTACGTGAACACCGTGCTCGGCTACATGCGCCAGTACCAGGCCGGTGGCGTCGGCGAGGTGCCGAACCCGCCCGTCGGGGACTACCCCACGCAGCCGCCGGGCACCCTGCCCACCCCGCGCGTGCCGGTCACGCCGTCGACTCCGGTGACGCCCACGCCGACCCCGACCCCGACGCCGACCCCCACGCCCAAGCCGACCCCTACCCCGACCCCCACTCCGACCCCCACGCCGGAGCAGCCGAAGCCGGCCACGCCGCGCCTGGCGGAGCTGGCGGTCCTCGGCGGTCCCGGCCTCTCGGCCGAGGCCGGTGCGGCCTTCGCGGAGGTCCCGAAGGTCAAGGTGCTCCTCAGCGACGGCAAGCCCGCCGTCAACCAGGAGGTCGTCTTCGCGGTCGAGGAGGACACCACCGGCGGCACCCTCTTCGGGACGGCGGACTCCCTGGTGGTCAAGGCGGGCGCCGACGGCATCGCCGCCGCGCCCGGACTGAAGGCGGGTCCCAAGGCGGGCACCTTCACGCTGCGGGCCGCGGCCTACGACCCGCAGGGCCGGTTCACCGTGAAATTCGAGGGCAAGGTCACGGTGACGGTCGCGGACCGGCTGGCCCGTGCGGGTGACGCGAAGCCGCTGGAGGCGGTCGCCGGCAAGAGCTTCACCGGCGTGGAGGTCTTCGCCACCGCCGCCGGGAAGGCCGTCGCGGGTACGGAGACCGTGGCCGACCTGGTCGTGAAGGACGCGGACGGCAAGTGGGTCCCGGCGGACCCGGAGACCGCGAAGGGCCCGTTCTTCAAGGACGAGGCCGGCAAGCCGGTCCTCGGCCGGCTGCTGGCCAGGACGGGCGCCGACGGCAAGATCGTCCTGCCGGAGCTGTTCACCACGGACGTGGCCCCGGGCACCTACTTCGTGCGCCTGACGACCAAGGAGAAGGTGACCCTGGTCCTGGAGCTCAAGATCACGGCTCCGGCCACGACCACTACCCCGGCCCCGGCTCCCGCGAAGGAGCCGGCCCGCCCCTGAGGCCGTACGCCAGTGGCCCCCGGCACCGTTTCCACGGTGCCGGGGGCCACTGCGTCGCTCCCCCCGCCCCGCCCAGGGGGAGGGGGGAAAGGCAGGAGCCCTGCCGGGTCTGCTCGCGCAGAGGGGACAGGGCTCCTTGGGTACTGCTTTTCCAACCCGCGATTTAGGTTGGCCCAGGCGACTAGGCCGGGGTGACGTTCTCCGCCTGCGGGCCCTTCGGACCCTGCGTGACGTCGAAGTTCACCGTCTGGTTCTCCTCGAGGGAGCGGAAGCCAGAGGCGTTGATCGCGGAGTAGTGGACGAAGACATCCGGGCCGCCGCCGTCCTGGGCGATGAAGCCGAAGCCCTTTTCAGCGTTGAACCACTTCACGGTTCCGGTAGCCATGAGCCCTCCTATGGGCCAAAGGGTCGCCCTGCTCCAGAACCTGCTAAGAAGTCTGAAAACTACAAAAGCCTGCGGGTCACATTCTCCGCAGGCCTCGTACTGCAAGGGAAACCAAACTGCAACTTGCGTCGAGCCTAGCACGCACCCTGCGGCCGAGACCAGAGGGAAAGATCACGTCACCCGGACGTTTGAGACCCGCCGCAAGGCTGACGCAGACCCGGGGGCTAGTCTCGCGATGTGGACGTCTATCGCAGCCGGCCCCGCGTCGGCCACATTCAGTTCCTGAACTGCCTGCCCCTCTACTGGGGGCTGGCCAGAACCGGCACTCTGCTGGACCTGGAGCTGACCAAGGACTCCCCCGAGAAGCTCAGTGAGCGCCTCGTCCAGGGGGACCTGGACATCGCCCCGATCACCCTCGTGGAGTTCCTCCGAAACGCCGACCAGCTCGTCGCCTTCCCCGACATCGCCGTCGGCTGCGACGGTCCGGTGATGTCCTGCGTGATCGTCTCGCAGGTCCCCCTGGAGCAGCTCGACGGAGCCCGCGTCGCACTCGGCTCCACCTCCCGTACGTCCGTACGCCTCGCCCAGCTGCTGCTTTCCGAGCAGTACGGCGTACGGCCCGACTACTACACCTGCCCGCCCGACCTGAGCGTGATGATGCAGGAGGCGGACGCGGCCGTACTGATCGGGGACGCCGCGCTGCGGGCCTCCCTGCACGACGCGCCCCGGCTCGGGCTGACCGTGCACGACCTCGGGCACATGTGGAAGGAGTGGACCGGACTGCCGTTCGTCTTCGCCGTCTGGGCCGCCCGCAAGGACTACCTCGCCCGGGAGCCCGCCGTCGTGCGGGAGGTCCACGAGGCCTTCCTCTCCTCCCGGGACGTCTCCCTGGAAGAGGTCACCAAGGTCGCCGAGCAGGCGGCCCGCTGGGAGGCCTTCGACGCGGAGCTGCTGGAGCGGTACTTCACGACACTCGACTTCCGCTTCGGTCCCGAGCAGCTGGCCGGCGTACGTGAATTCGCACGCCGTACGGGATCGACGACCGGGTATCCCGCGGATGTCTCCGTGGAGCTGCTGAGCACGGTGGTCCAGGAGTGCTGACCGGGTTTGCCCGGCGGTAGTCCGAAGGGCGGACGGGCGCATGTGAGGTTTACCGGGAATTCCCGCCCTTTTTGCATTTCCCGCCCTGGGGCGGAAATACAAAAGGGTGACTGCGCCCCTTCCCCCGCCCCGCCCGGACACCCCCTAGGCTGCTGGTCGGCCGGGCGGCACAAGGCGCCCGGGATCACGGGGAATTGGGGGACGCGATGCAGCCGCTCGAAGCCGGCGAGCCGCGGACCATCGGCGCCTACCGGCTGCTCGGCCGGCTCGGCGCGGGTGGCATGGGCCGGGTCTACCTGGGGCGCAGCGCGGGCGGCCGGACCGTCGCCGTCAAGATCGTGCACCCGCACTTCGCCTCCGACGAGGAGTTCCGGGCCCGGTTCCGCCGCGAGGTGGAGGCGGCCCGCCGGGTGGGCGGCGAGTGGACCGCGCCGGTGCTGGACGCGGACCCCGAGGCCCCGGTGCCGTGGGTGGCCACCGGGTACGTGGCCGGGCCCTCCCTGGACCGCGCGCTGGCCGGGCACGGCCCGCTCCCCGAGGCCTCGGTACGGGCCATCGGCGCGGGGCTGGCCCGCGCCCTGGTGGCCGTGCACGGCCTGGGCCTCGTGCACCGGGACGTGAAGCCGTCGAACGTGATGCTCACCCTCGACGGGCCGCGGCTGATCGACTTCGGGATCGCGCGGGCCACGGACGGCACCGCCTCGCTGACCTCCACCGGGGTCTCCGTCGGCTCGCCCGGTTACATGTCGCCCGAGCAGATCCTCGGCAAGGGGATCACCGGGGCGGCCGACGTGTTCTCGCTCGGCGCGGTCATGGCCTTCGCGGCGACCGGGCGGCCGCCGTTCACCGGGGACAACTCGGCCACCCTCCTCTACAAGGTGGTCCACGAGCCGCCCGAGCTGGGCGCGCTCCCGGCCGGGGAACTGCGCGACCTGATCGCGGCCTGCCTGGCCAAGACGGCCGCGGAGCGGCCGGCCCCCGAGGCTGTCGCGGCGGCCCTCGGCGGGGCGCTGGGCGCCCCCGGCTGGCTGCCCGGGCCGCTGGTCGAGGAGGCCAGCCGGGCCGCCGTGGCCCTGCTGGACCTGGACGCGGACACCTCCGGGGGCGGGGCCGACGCATCGGCGGGCCGGGGCTTCGGGGCGCCGTACTCGCCGTACGCGGACGGCCCGTCGGGGCCGGTGCCGTTCACGGCCGCCTCGTACGGAGGCCCGGCCGGGGCGGGGAGCTTCGGGCCGCCCCCCGGCCCCGCGTACGGAGGGCCGGGCACCGGCTCGCCGACCGCGACCACGGACTCACCCGGTGGCTCCGGTCCGTACGCGACCCCCGCCCCGGGCACCGGCGGCGGGGGGCTGCCCGGGCAGGGGGCCGGCGCGGAGGATCCGGGGCGGCAGGTGACCGTCAGGGCGGCCGGGCGCCGGTTCAGCTGCACCGTGGTCCTGGCCGCGGCTGCCGTGCTGGCGGTGCTGTCCGGTGGGCTGTACTGGCTGGACGTACTGCCGGGCCAGGGCGGCGGGCAGCGGGACCTGGCCGGCGACACCCGGCCCTCCGGCCCGGCTCCGGCCGCGTCGAGCGTCGCCCCGGGTGCGACCCCCGACGGCACCCCGACGCCGGGCGGGAGCGCCGCCGCGCCCAAGGGGACCCGCCAGGACGTCCCCAAGGAGCTCGTCGGCACCTGGAAGGGCACCGTCACCACCGCACGCCTCGGCCTCCCTTCGGAGTTCGAGATCACCATCAAGGGCGGCAAGGTCGGCGAGGTCGTCGCCCGGGACAAGTCGGTCCTGGCCGGCCTGGGCACCGACTGCAGCGGCGACTGGAAGCTCTCCTCGGCCACCGACCGCTCGCTGGTCCTGGACACCGCGGGCAATTCCAACCCGGCGCCCGGCATCTGCTCCAACGGCTCCGCCGACGAGCGCTTCACGCTCAATGCGGACGGGACACTCCACTACAAGTCGGGCGACACCCCGGCCGGAAACCCCGAAGGCGATCTCAGGCGCAGCCCCTGAACGGCGTCGCCGCACCCTGGCGTAGGCTGGATCGGTCCGGACCTTGACACAGACACACCGCCGAAAGGTGACTCACCGGTGACCGACCAGGCCGTTCTCCAGTCTGTCCTCGACCGCGCCGCCGCGGGGGGCCGGATCACCAAGGAAGAGGCGCTCGACCTCTACCGCCACGCGCCGCTGCACGCGCTGGGCCAGGCGGCCGATGCCGTGCGCCGCCGCCGTTACGCCGGTACCGAGCACATCGCGACGTACATCATCGAGCGGAACATCAACTACACCAACGTGTGCGTCACGGCGTGCAAGTTCTGCGCCTTCTACGCGGCCCCCAAGGACGCGAAGAAGGGCTGGTCCCGCGACCTCGACGACATCCTGCGCCGCTGCGCGGAGACCGTCGAGCTCGGCGGCACCCAGATCATGTTCCAGGGCGGGCACCACCCGGACTACGGCGTCGAGTACTACGAGCACCACTTCTCCGCCATCAAGAAGGACTTCCCGCAGCTGGTCATCCACTCCCTCGGCGCGTCCGAGGTCGAGCACATGGCCCGCATCTCGGGCGTCTCGGCGGAGGAGGCCATCCAGCGCATCCACGCGGCCGGCCTCGACTCCTTCGCGGGCGCCGGTGCCGAGCTCCTGCCGGAGCGGCCGCGCACGGCGATCGCGCCGCTCAAGGAGTCCGGCGAGCGCTGGCTGGAGATCATGGAGATCGCCCACAAGCTGGGCGTGGAGTCCACCTCCACCATGCTGATGGGCACCGGCGAGACCAACGCCGAGCGCATCGAGCACATCGCGATGATCCGGGACACGCAGGACCGTACGGGCGGCTTCCGCGCCTTCATCCCGTACACCTACCAGCCCGAGAACAACCGCCTCAAGGGCCGGACCCAGGCGACGATCTTCGAGTACCTGCGCATGATCGCGATCGCGCGGCTGTTCCTCGACAACATCGCCCACATCCAGGGCTCCTGGCTGACCGTCGGCAAGGAGGCGGGCCAGCTCTCGCTGCACTACGGCGCCGACGACCTCGGGTCGATCATGCTGGAGGAGAATGTCGTCTCCTCGGCCGGTGCCAAGCACCGTTCCAACCGCCAGGAGATCATCGACCTGATCCGCAAGGCGGGCCGCACCCCGGCGCAGCGCGCGACGACCTACGAGCACCTGCTCGTGCACGACGACCCGGCGAACGACCCGGTCGACGAGCGCGTGGTCTCGCACATCTCCTCCACCGCCATCGAAGGCGGAACGGCGCACCCCGAGCTGAAGCTCATCTCCACGAACTGACGACGCCCGCCGACCGATGCTGACGCTGCACACCGCCGAACTCCTGGTCCCCGGGCCGGGATCCGCGCCGCTGTCCGGCGGCGCGGTCCTCGTCGACGGCGACCGGATCGCCCGCGTGGGGCCGTACGAGGAGGTCGCCGCGGCCCACCCGCACGCCCGGACCCGCCGCTGGCCCGGGGCGATCACCCCGGGGCTGGTGGTGCGCGGGGCGGACGAGCTGCTGGAGCGCACGTACTACCCGGACGACCCGTACGAGGTCACCGAGCTCGGCGCCGACCCGATCCGGGGGGCGGCCGCGCTGGAGGCGCTGAAGATGACCGAGCCGCGGTGGGGCCACAGCGCCCGGCGCGGTACGCAGCGGCTGCTGGCCCGTGGGGTGGTGGCGGTCTGCGGCCGCTTCACGATCCCGGCGGTGCGCACGGCGGTGTCCCGGTCCGGGCTCACGATCCTGCCGCCCGCCGCCTACGAAGGGCTGCCCGCGCTGGATCCCCTCGCCGGGCGGGGCGCTGCTGCGGAGGCCTTCCTCGGGATCCTGGAGGCGGGGGTTCCGGCGCGCTTCGCGGTCTTCGCGGTGGCGGACGAGGCCGAGTTGCTGGAGCAGGGTGCGACCACGTGCGTGGCCACGGTCATCGGCGGGCGGCTGCTGCACCGCCGCCGCTGAGCCCGTTCTCCCCGCCGCGGGCGGTGTCCTCGGCGCGCCGGGTGTCCTCCCGGGCGAGGGCGGCCAGCAGGCAGGCCTGCAGGCGGCTGATGCCGCCCAGTTTGGCCCGTATGTTGACCACGTGGAACTTGACGGTGCTGACGGAGAGTTGGAGCTCGGCGGCGAGTTCCCGGTTGGAGGCGCCGGTGGCCAGGCACAGGAACACCGCCGATTCCTGCTCGGTCAGCTGGGTGTCGGCGGGCCGGTCCCCGTCGGGCGCGGAGCCGGCGGGCACGTCCTCGCACGGCGCCTGCTCCTGCGCGCCCGGCTCCTCGTACGAGGGGAACCACGCCGGGACGCTGAAGCTGACGACGCGCACGTTTTCTCCTTGCCCCCCGGCCGGTCCGTCCTGTGGCCGGCTCTCCCCACCTATAGGACGTGTGGACCGGACAGGTAGGTTCCATCGGAGTCGTACGGCCAGGCGTTGGACTTGCAGCCCTGCAGTCCCTTGATCTGCTGCATCATCGCCGGAGCGAGCTGGCCGGCGCCCGGACAGCCCTCGTGCCCGCGGCCGAGCTCGTGCCCGACCTCGTGGTTGATGATCAGGGCCCGGTACTCCTCGGGTGTGCCGTTGAACTGCGGCGAACCCTCCTGCCAGCGCTTGAGGTTGACCACGACGGTGTGCCCCGTGCTGCAGTTGGTCTCGCCGATGAGCTCGGGCGTGACCACCTCGCACAGGCGGTCGGTGGTCTTGGGCGTGGCGATCTTGATGGTGAAATCGACCGGCTGGCCCGCCCCGACGAGCTGGAAGCCGTACTTCGGGTCCTGGGTCCAGCC
The DNA here is from genome assembly GCF_030440515.1 of Streptomyces xanthophaeus. GTDB lineage: Bacteria > Actinomycetota > Actinomycetes > Streptomycetales > Streptomycetaceae > Streptomyces > Streptomyces kutzneri. The sequence continues at coordinate 3,579,340 of NZ_CP076543.1, read as the reverse complement.
GCGCCGGTCCCCGAGGATCGCCTCGACCGAGCGGGCGGCCGACTCCGGGTCGACCCCGCTGCCCTCCTCGACCTCGATCCGCCAGCGCCGCGCGGGCCCCTTGCCCTGCGCCTTGCCGGCGGTGGCGGAGGCCTTGAAGGCGCCCGGCTGGGTGGGTGTCGCGGAGCCGGCCGACGGCGTGGGCGAGGCCGGGGGAGACGCCGGGGGCGGGGTGGACGGCTGCGGGGAGGGGGACTCCTGGCCGCCCTGCGGGACCGGGTTCGCGGAGCCGTCGCCGGATTCCCCGGCCGTCGGGTCGGGCTTGGCCGTGGCCCGGCCCGCGGCGGCCTTCGCGTCGTCGTCCTGGGGCAGCAGTGTGTACGCGGTCGCCGAGACCACGGCGAGGGCCGCCGAGCCGAGGAGGATCGTGCGCCGCAGCCGCTTGCGCCGCTCGGCCCGGCGCTGGGCGCGCGGGCTGCTGCGGCGGGAGCGACCGCTGGAATGGCCTGCCGGCATCGTGAAGCTTCCTGTTCGCGGCGGCCACTGCCGGACCGGCCACGATTCGGTCACCGATCCAGTGGGTGACCCTCACCGGGCCGCACCGTGTCAGTCAACGTGTCCGCCGGGGCGTGGCGTAACTGTCCTTCGGAACAGTTTCCGACACCTGTCCGATGGGTATGGCGGGCGGGGGTGTCGGAGCCCCCGCGGCTCGCGGGGGGCGCGGCCTGAGAGGATGGGTGCGTACCCGCCGATCCGCATCGCACACCGAGGGGCGAACGCCAGTGACAAGGGCTTCCCTGGACAAGCAGCCGCACGAAGTCGCCTCCATGTTCGACGGCATCGCGGCGAAATACGACCTCACCAACGACGTCATCTCGCTGGGTCAGGCCCGGCTGTGGCGCAAGGAGGTCGCCAAGGCGGTCGGCGCGCGCCCCGGGCACGTGGTCCTGGACCTGGCCGCCGGAACCGCCACCTCCTCGCTGCCCTTCGCCGCCACCGGGGCGTACGTCGTCCCCTGCGACTTCTCCCTGGGCATGCTCATGGAGGGCAAGAAGAGGCACTCCTGGCTGCCGCTGACCGCCGGTGACGCGACGAAGCTGCCGTTCAAGGACGACGTCTTCGACACCGTGACCATCTCCTTCGGGCTGCGCAACGTCCAGGACACCGACGCCGCCCTGCGCGAGCTGTACCGGGTGACGAAGCCCGGCGGGCAGGTCGTCATCTGCGAGTTCTCGCAGCCCACCTGGGCGCCGTTCCGCACGGTCTACATGGAGTACCTGATGCGGGCGCTGCCGCCGGTGGCCCGCACGGTGGTGTCCGACCCCGACCCGTACGTGTACCTCGCCGAGTCCATCCGCGAATGGCCCGACCAGCCCGCGCTGGCGGCCCTGCTGCAGAAGGCCGGCTGGTCCAAGGTCGCCTGGCGCAACCTCAGCGGCGGCATCGTCGCGCTGCACCGGGGCATCAAGGACTGACCGCCGTGCCAGACGTCGCGCCCACGGACTACGGGCCCCTGCTGGAGCGGATCGCCGCCGACATCGCCCCGCTGATCGGCAGCGGCACTCCGGCCGAGTACATCCCGGCGCTGGCCTGCGTGGACCGGCGGCAGTTCGGGATGGCCATCGCCGACCTCGACGGCAACGTCTTCGGGGTGGGGGACTGGCGGGTCCCCTTCTCCGCCCAGTCCATCACCAAGGTCTTCGCCCTCGCCCTGGCCCTGGCGGAGGGCGGCGACAGCCTGTGGGAGCGGGTCGGCCGGGAGCCCTCCGGCAACCCGTTCAACTCGCTCGTCCAACTGGAATACGAAAACGGCATTCCGCGCAATCCGTTCATCAATGCGGGCGCCCTCGTGGTCACCGACCGGCTCCAGACCCTGACGGGTGACGCCAGCAGCGAGCTGCTGGAGTTCCTGCGGCTGGAGAGCCAGAACCCGGACATCGGCTTCGACGCCGAGGTCGCGGCCTCCGAGCAGGAGCACGGCGACCGCAACGCGGCCGTCGCCCACTTCATGGCCTCGTACGGGAACATCGACAACCCGGTACCCGCGCTGCTGGAGCACTACTTCTGGCAGTGCTCCATCGAGATGAGCTGCGCCGACCTGGCCCGTGCCGGGCGCTTCCTGGCCCGGCACGGGCTCCGCGCGGACGGTACACGGCTGCTGACGCGCAGCGAGGCCAAGCAGATCAACGCGGTGATGCTGACCTGCGGGACGTACGACGCGGCGGGCGAGTTCGCCTACCGCGTCGGGCTGCCCGGCAAGAGCGGGGTGGGCGGCGGCATCGTCGCCGTCGTCCCGGGGCAGTGCACCCTCGCGGTGTGGAGCCCGGGCCTGGACGCCCGGGGCAACTCGGTGGCGGGCGTGGCCGCCCTCGACCGCTTCACGACCCTGACGGGCCTCTCCGTCTTCTGACGCGCGCGCCCGGACACGCCGCTCCGCGCGCGGGGTCCGGGTCGCAGCCCGCTCACTCGTCCCGCAGGGACAGGACGTAACGACGGGCCGGGTTGCCGGCCGGCGTGGTGAACTCATCCGCCAGGGTCATGCCCAGACGCTCCGCCACCGCCACCGAACGCGCGTTCCGGGCGTCGATCATCGCCACGACGTGCGGGACACCCGCCGCGCGGACCCGCTCCAGTGTGGCGAGCGCGGCGGCGTACGCGTACCCCTGGCCCCACGCGGAGCGGCCCAGCCGCCAGCCGATCTCGATCTCGCCGACCGGGCCCCACTCCTTCTCCCGGGGCCACGGCTGGGCGCCGGTGAAGCCGATCACCGCACCCTGCGCGTCCACCAGGGTCCACAGGCAGTAACCCAGCTGGGCGTCGTGCATGCGCTGGCGCGCGGTGATCTCCTCGTACGCGGACAGCTCCGCGGGACCCCCCAGGAACTCCATGACGTCGGGGTCGGCGAAGGCCGCGTGCCAGGCGCGCGCGTCCTCGTCGGTGGGCACGCGGAGCTGTACGGCGGGAAGCGGCCGGGTCGGCGAGGTGGTCATCGGAGGCACCCTTCGGATCGCGATCTCTCTCGCTGCATAGACTGCACATGTCCGGTGCCGCCTGGCACCCTATATCGAGCCTTCGGGAGATCCCGCAGTGACCGAGCTCCTCTCCGAACACTCCGCGGACGTGATCGTCGTCGGGGCCGGGCCCGCCGGCTCGACCACCGCCTACTACCTCGCCAAGGCCGGATTGGACGTCCTGCTGCTGGAGAAGACGGCGTTCCCGCGCGAGAAGGTCTGCGGCGACGGCCTGACCCCGCGCGCCACCAAGCAGCTGGTGGCCATGGGCATCGACATCTCCGAAGAGGCCGGCTGGCTGCGGAACAAGGGCCTGCGGATCATCGGCGGCGGGCAGCGGCTCCAGCTGGACTGGCCGGAACTCGCCTCCTATCCGGACTACGGACTCGTCCGCAAGCGTGACGACTTCGACGAGACCCTGGCCCGCCAGGCGCAGAAGGCCGGCGCCCGGCTGTACGAGCGCTGCACCGTCGGCGAGCCCGTGCGCGACGCGCGCACCGGCCACATCACCGGCGTGCACGCGAAGCTCGGCGAGGAGAAGACCCCGGTCACCTTCCACGCCCCGCTGGTCGTCGCGGCCGACGGCAACTCCTCCCGCCTGTCCCTGGCGATGGGGCTGCACCGGCGCGAGGACCGCCCGATGGGCGTGGCCGTGCGGACGTACTTCACCTCGCCGCGGCACGACGACGACTACCTGGAGTCCTGGCTGGAGCTGTGGGACCGGCGCGGCGCGCAGGACCGGCTGCTGCCCGGCTACGGCTGGATCTTCGGCATGGGCGACGGCACCTCCAACGTCGGCCTCGGCATCCTCAACTCCTCCTCCGCCTTCAAGGAGCTGGACTGGCGCGAGGTCCTCAAGGCCTGGTGCGCCTCCATGCCGGAGGACTGGGGCTACACCCCCGAGAACATGACGCAGCCGATCCGCGGCGCGGCCCTGCCGATGGCCTTCAACCGGCAGCCGCACTACACCAAGGGCCTGCTGCTGGTCGGCGACGCGGGCGGGCTCGTCAACCCGTTCAACGGCGAGGGCATCGCGTACGCCATGGAGTCGGGCCAGATCGCGGCCGACGTCATCGTGCAGGCCCAGGCCAGGGCCACCCCGGCCCAGCGCGAGCTGGCGCTGCACAACTACCCGAAGGTGCTCAAGGAGACCTACGGCGGCTACTACACCCTGGGCCGCGCCTTCGTGAAGCTGATCGGCAACCCGAAGGTCATGAAGATCGCCGCCCAGCGCGGTCTGACCCACCCGGTGCTGATGCGGTTCACCCTGAAGATGCTCGCCAACCTGACCGACCCGACGGGCGGCGACGCGATGGACCGCATCATCAACGGCCTCTCGAAGGTGGCCCCGAAGGCCTGAGCCGCCGCGTCAGTCGTCCGTGCCCGTGCCCGCTTCGGTGGGTGCGGGCACGGCCGTGTCCGGGGCCGCGTCCAGGGCCGCTCCCGGGTCCGGGCGGCCGTGGACGGTACGGACGCACCTGGCCAGCAGGACCAGCCCGCACACCAGCAGTGCCCCCGACGCGGTCCAGCCGAGGCCCAGTACGAGCGGGTGGCCGGGCTTCTGCCAGGGGCGGGCGGTGGTCAGCAGCCAGCCGCCCACCGCGAGCAGGCCGAGCCCGAGCGCGGCCGGGACCGCGCCGGGGTCGCCGGCGCCGTGGGATGCGTACGGCTTCAGGTTCACGGGACCGCCACCTCCAGGGGCGGGTCGGGGCGGCCCTGACGGCCGGGCGCGCTCCCGCTATCTTCGCAGGGCCTCGGCCGGTTCCACACGGGCCGCCCGCCAGGCGGGATAGAGCCCGGCGAGCAGCCCGGTGACCAGGCCGGCGAGCGGAGCCGCGGCGACGGTGGCCGGATGGATCACCGGGGTCCAGTCACGGGCGAGGGCGACGGCGACCACCGTCAGCTCGCCCAGCGAGGTCCCGACCAGGCCGCCGAGAGCCCCCAGGGCCGCGGACTCGGTGAGGAACTGGGCCGAGATGTGCCGGCCCCGGGCGCCGAGCGCCCGGCGCAGCCCGATCTCCCCGGTCCGCTCCAGTACGGCGACCAGGGTGGTGTTGGCGATCCCGACCGCGCCGATGACCAGGCAGATCCCGGCGAGCAGCAGGAAGAGCGCGCTCAGGTCGGCGGTGACACCGGAGCGCAGCATCCGCGGGTCGGGCGGTGGGACGGCCTTGAGGTACTCGGGGTGGTCGGGCCGCAGCGCGAGCGGGGCGAGGTCGGCGACCTGGCGGGCGGCGCCGAGCTCGGTGGAGATCAGCATGGTCGCGCCGCCGGGCGAGGGCGGCCCCCAGAGCTGCTCGGCGGTGGTGCGCGGGACGAGCACCGACATCAGGTGTTCGGGCCGGCGCCGGAGGTCCGCGACGATGCCCGCCACGGTGAACGGCTCCTGCCCGATGTAGAGGGCGGGCCGGGTGGCCAGGGTGGTGATGCCCAGGCGGGCGGCGAGGCCGCTGCCGATGACGACGACGCGCTCGTGGCCGCGCTCGGCGAAGTCGTCGTAGATCCGGCCCTCCTGGAGGGTCGGTACGAGGGCGGCGACGGCGCCGGGGGAGGCGGCGACGACGGCCGCGCCGGTGGCCGGGTCGCCGGCGCCGGACGGCAGGGGGCCGACGGCGGTGCGCGGGTCGAGCCGCACCGTCCACATCACCCCGGCGTGCTCGATGCCCGCGACGGCGCGCAGCCGCTGCTCGGCGTCGGCGGGGAAGCCGGTCCCGGCGAACTCGTTCTGCCGGGCGGCGACGTCCTCGATGCTGACCTCGGTGGCGGTCAGGACGTTGAACCGGGCGTCGATCTGAGAGGAGATGGTGGCGGTGAGGCCGAGGACGGCCACGAAGCTGCCCACGCCGAGGACGGTGCCGAGGGCGGTGAGCACGGCCCGCCCGGGGCGGCGCAGCATCCCGGCGACGGCCTCGGCCAGCGCGTCGCGCACGGACAGCCGGGTGGGGGCGACGGCGCTCAAGGATCCAGCCGCCCGTCGCGGATGGTGACGGTCCGGGTGCCGCGCCGGGCCACTTCGGGGTCGTGCGTGATGACGAGAACGGTCATCCCGGCTCCGTGCAGTTCGTCCAGCAGTCCGAGGACGGACGCGGCGTTCACGGAGTCGAGATTGCCGCTCGGCTCGTCGCACAGCAGGAGCGAGGGGCGCCCGACCAGGGCGCGGGCGATCGCCACGCGCTGGCGCTCGCCGCCCGACAGCCGGCCGGGCACGGCGCCGGCCCGGTGCCCGAGACCGACCTGGTCGAGGGCCTCGCGGGCCCGTACGAGGCGCTGGGCGCGCGGGACCTGTGTGTAGAGCATGGCGAGGGTGACGTTCTCCAGGGCGGACCGGTGGGGGAGGAGGTGGAAGGACTGGAAGACGAAACCGATCCGGCGGCCGCGCAGAGCGGTGCGCTCCCGGTCGGGGAGCGCGGCGGTGTCGATCCCGTCGAGCAGGTAGCGGCCGCTGGTGGGGGAGTCGAGCAGCCCGGCGACGTTGAGGAAGGTGGACTTCCCGGAGCCGGAGGGGCCGACGACGGTGATGAACTCGCCGCGCCGGACGGTCAGGTCGCAGGGGTGCAGGGCCGCGACGGGCGGCGGCCCGGGGTAGGTGAGGCCGGCCCCGCGGAGTTCGATCACGGGGCTTTCGCCGCCGCACTCGCCGCCCGTGCCGCCGGAGGACTGCGGGGACGGCCGGAACCGGCGCGGCTGCCAGGACTGCCGGGGCTGCCTGGACTGCCGGGACAGGAGCCTCACTTGGTTTTCCCCCGGGTCTCGCGGGGTGCGACCCCGATCACCACCTTGGTCCCGGCCGCGAGGGCGCCCGCCCGGGCCGGGGTGACGGCCACGAAGCCGTCGCCGCTGGTGCCTGCCCGCACCTCGATGCGCCGCTGGGTGCCGTCGGCGGACACGGCGGTGACGACCGTACGTCCGTCCGCGCCCGCCGAGACGGCGGTGACCGGGACGACGAGCGCCTCGCCGTCGGTGGCGGCGGACTCGATGGTCAGCCGGACGTCCTGCCCGGCGAAGCCCGCGGGCAGCGGCTGGTCGGCGGTGACCACCATCCGGTGGCCGAGGTCGGCGCCGGCGCCGACCGGGCCGCCGCCCCCGCCGCCCTTGGGGTTCTGGCCGGGGTCCTGCTGCGGTTGCGGTCCGGCGGGCTGCGCGGCGGACCGCTCGGTGGCGACGACCGCCACCTTGCCGCGGACATCGGTGCCGGAGAGCTCCGAGGAGATCACCACGGTCATCCCGGCACGCAGCAGCTGCCTCTTGTCGTCCTTGAGGTAGGCCTCGACGACGAGCTCCCCGCCGGAGAGCGTGAGCACCGGCCCGGCCACGGGGGAGCCGGCGCGGGCTCCGACGGAGCTGACGCGGGCCGGGAAGGAACCCAGGAACACGGCCTCGGCGGTGGGCAGCATCGGCCCGTCGGCGGCCTCGGCGGCCGCGAGCGCGGCCCGGGCCTCTCCGAGGGCCTGCCGCGCCCGCGCGAGCTCCCGGCCGGAGCCGGAGCCGGAGCCCGGGCCGGGGCTCGCTGTCGCGCCGGGGCCCGGCGTGGCCCCGCCCTTGCCGGAGCCGCCCTCCGCGGGCGCGCCCACCGGGCCGGTCGGGCCGCTCGCGTCCTCCACGGCCCACGTCGCGGACCGTACGGCCTCCCGCGCCGACTTCAGGGCCGCGCCCCCGTCGGCGACCGCGGGCAGCGGTTCGTACCCGATGGCCCGGTAGCGGGCGGCGAGCGCGGCCTTCGTACCGGCCCCGAAGACGCCCTTCGCGTCGCCGCCGGTGCCGTGCCCGAGCTCGCGCAGCGCCTGCTGCAGCTGCGCGACGTCGTCGCCGGTGGCCCCGGGCCTCAGGTCGCGGTACATCGGCTGCGCGCCGTGCAGGGTGAACACCGGCCGCCCGGACACCTCGGCGATCAGCTGCCCCGCCGTGACCGGGTCCCCGGCCTTCAGCGGCAGTTTGGTCACCAGGGCCGCGCCCGTCCCCTCGCCGGAGCGCACCCCCTGCGGGGACACGGCGACGCTCTGGTCGGCGACCACCGTCCCGCGCATGACCACGGTCTGCGCGAGCACCCGCCGCTCGACGTCCGCGGTCAGGACCCCCTGCGCGGGCGGTCCGGTCTCCGCGGCCACCTGCGCGGGGGACTTCACCAGCGTGGTCGCCAGCAGTCCGCCGACCGCCATCAGCGCGGCCCCGCCGACGACCGCGAGCACCACGCGCCGCCCGCGCGCGAGTCCGCCGCGGTCGTCGTCGGCGGCCGCCGCCGGGGCCTCGGTGTGCTCCACGACCTGCTCCGCTTCGCTCATCTCTCCGGCCGGCACTTCTTCAACGCGTCGAGGTGGTCGCGCTTGAGCGAGCTCCACTGTTCGGGAGTGCCCTTGCGATCGTCGATCTGGGCGGTGACCGGGTCCGGGTCCGGGTACCAGGAGATGCCCTCGGCCCGCAGGCAGGCGGACTCCTTCTGCGCGGCGGCGATGCGGGCGGGGTCGGCCGGCTGGGGCTTCGCCGGGGGCGGCAGCACCGGTGCGCAGGTCTTGTGCGCCTCGTCGTTCCAGGGCTTCGACTTGTCCTCGCGCGGAGCGCCGTAGTCCGTATAAACGATCGCCACGCCCTGCTTCTTCAGGCAGTCGTAGTACGCGATTTCCTCCGCGGTCGGAGGCGGACTGTCGCTCGCCACAGGTTCTCTGTCGCCGCCACCGCATCCCGTCAGGGAAATGCACAGAAGAAGGAGCGGGGTCACATATCTCGCGTGCACGACGGGCTTCCCTTGCGGCGGTCGGAGTGGATTATGCGCATCCGTTTCACGGGTGGGGGAGGGCGCGCGCCAGATAGTAGATACCTGGGGCCGGTGGCGACAAGTTACCTGTCGGACAACAGAAATGACTGTCCATCAGCTGAGAAGAAGCTTGAATCGGCGCGGAGTTCGATGTTGAATCCCCGCCGGGCCGAAATGCTCGACCCCGGCCCGCATCGAACACTCCGATTTTCACCCGAAGAGTGAGGTAAGCGTGATGGACTACGCAATGCGCAAGCTGACCGCCGGCTGCGTCGCCGCGGTTTCCGCCGGTGCCATTCTGCTGGGAACCGCGGGTCCGGCGGGCGCCTGGGGGCGCGACGGAAATCTGGAGAACCAGGAGTTCGGACTTTTCTACTGGCAGAACCAGTCCGGTTGTGTCTTCGACCTGGTGACGAATGACCTGAACTTCAGCGACGACAAGTACCAGGGCTCCTGCTCGGCCAGCGGGAGCTGGATCAACGACACCACCGAGTCCTACCGGAACCGGGACGTCTACGCCTGGAAGGTCGGCACCGACAAGGACCTGGGCGGCAACGTCGGAGAGATCCCGTCGAACTACGCGGGCAACGCCTCGGCCAACTTCAAGAACAAGATCAGCTCGGCCAAGTACACCCTCCACCCGTAATCCGGATCCGGCAGAAGGAGTTCCGCGCGATGAACACCTCCCGGCGCCGCCGGTCCGCCGCCCAGGCCGCCGCCCCGGCCGCCGTCCTGCTGGCGGCCGCCCTCCTGGCCGGCTGTGCCGGGACCGGCGGCTCCGGGGGCGGTGAACCGGAGCTCGGTCCCGTCGAGGTGAACCCGGCGACGGCCACGCTGTCCCTCCCGATGGACGCGTACACGGACACCGAGGCCGAACGGATCCGGATGGGCCAGGTCCAGCAGGCCCTGGTCTCCCGGTGCATGGCCCGCTACGGGTTCACCTACGAGGGCGTGCGCTCGGCCGAGGCCCCCGCCGCCGGGGCCGAGGACCGGCACGAGTACCTCTTCGGCCTCGCCGATCCGGCGTACGCGGCGGCCCACGGGTACGACAAGTCCGCAGGGGAGGGCAGCCGGGCGAAGCCCGCTGCGCCGCCGCTGAGCGACAGCGCGTACGTCGTGATGAACGGCGAGCAGCCCGGGGCGCAGGGCGGCAAGGCTCCCGACGCGAACACCGAGGAGGAGGCCGCGCTGGTGGACAGCGGCCTGACGGCGGCCGGGCAGAAGGTGCCGGCCGGCGGGTGCGGGCGCGAGGGGTACCGCAAGCTGTACGCCCCGACCAAGGACAGCGTGGACCTGCTGTTCACGTTCGGGCTGGCCTCGGAGGCGCACGACCGCTCCCGGCAGGACTCCCGGGTCGTCGACGCCCTCAAGAAGTGGTCGTCATGCATGGACAAGTCGGGATACGCGGGGATCGGATCGCCGTACGACGTCGTGGAGAAGCTCGGTCTGCAGGACGCCTTGGGCGGTCCGAAGGCCGTGACGGCGGCCAAGGCCGATGTCGCGTGCAAGCGCGAGGTGAACCTCGTCGGCATCTGGGGCGCGGTCGAGAAGGCCTACCAGGAGCGGCTCGTCGAGGAGCACGCCGAGACGCTCGCGCTCTACAAGAAGCAGCGGGAGGCCCGCTTCAAGCTGGCGGCCTCGCTGGCCTGAGAAGGGCGCAGGGGGCCCTGAGGGCCCGGCAGACGCCAAGAACGGCCCCAGGGCCGGTACTCCACCCCCGAGCGGGGGAGTACCGGCCCATAGGGCGTGCCTCGGCCGTGCCTGGCGCCGTGGACCGAGCGGTGCTCAGAGGACGCGGACGGCGCCCGTCGGCTTGTCGTAGCTGAGGTTGCGCTCGACGATGCCCGTGCTGGGGTTCTGCGCGCCGACGAACTTGCCGCCGCCGACGTAGATGGCGACGTGGTACGCGCTGCCCTTGGAGCCCCAGTACAGGATGTCGCCCGGCTGCAGGGCGCTCAGCGACACCGAGGTGCCGGCCGAGGACTGCGCCTGGGACATGCGCGGCAGGCTGATGCCGGCCTGGCGGTACGCGGCCTGGACGAGACCGGAGCAGTCGAAGGAGGACGGGCCGGTGCCGCCCATCACGTACGCCTTGCCGACCTGCGCGCGGGCGAAGTTGACGATGGCCGCGGCGGAGCCGGTGGCCGGGGCGGAGACGGTGCCCGTGCCCTGCGGGGCGGCGGTGCTCTTGAGCGTCGTGCGCTCGGAGCCGGAGCTGCGGCTGGAGCGCTCGGCCTCGGCCTTGCGGACGGCTTCTTCCTTCGCCGTCTTCTCGGCCTTCTCGGCGTCGGCCTTCTTCTGGGCCTCTTCCTTGGCCTGCTTCGCCTCGGCGGCGGCGCCGGTGCGGGCGCTCTCCTCCTGGGCGGTCAGTTCGCCTTCGACGGCGGCGAGACGGGTGTTCTCCGCGGCCACGGTGACGGCGGAGGAGACGTCGGCGCCCAGGTCCAGGTTGAGGACCGGCATTTCGAGCGTCGTCTCGGCCACGGGCTCTGCGGACGGGGACGCGCTCGCGGTGCCGGCCATGGCCAGGGTGCTGAGGACGCCACCGGCAACTCCGGCGCGGACCGCGAGCTTCGAGGCGCTTCGGCGGGGCTTCCGGTGGCTGGGTATGTGAGCGGTGTGGGACATGAGGACAACCGCTATCAGGGTGCCCGGGTTCCCTTCAAGAAACGTGGCTTGCGCCACAGTTGCGCGAGAAAGGCGCGAACCGGGCGCGCTCAGCTTCTTATTGACGCCGTAACGGGCGAATCGGACAGGCCCTCACAAGGCTGTGATCATGGGGTTTCGGAATTAAGTCCGAATTGATCCTTGACCTACCATCACTCCGCACAGATGGCCAAGCCCTCTTTCGGAAGGCTCGATTCAGAGTGGCGCAGGTCACAGCAACGTCACGCCATGCGGACGCTGTGCCCCTCCCGTGACCTTCCTGTGAACGTGCCGAGAGGTTCGTGAACGGATGCACGCGCTCGCGCGGCCCCCGGTGCCGCCGGCGGTGCGGGTGGCGATGTGCCCCTCGGGCGGTCCCGCGCCCCTCGGGGTCCCCCCTGCCCGCCCTCCGTCCACCCCCGCATCTGCCCCGCGTCCACCTCCGTACACATGGGCTCCCCCGCCCGGGGGACGCCGATCCCCTTATCATCCCGCCACCCCTCGTGCCAATTTGCCTGCACCGAGCATCGTTTGATAGGGCGACCCGCCTTCTACCTGCGGTAACGGGCTCGGATGTCACCTTTGGTGACCATGCGGATGCTTCGCGTATGAAGATCACCACTCATCGGACTTCATGATCGTTCGTCAGGTGGTGGAGATCACAAACTCGGTGTTGCAACCCGTGTCGCAGATCACAGACGAGCAGGCATAAGATGCGCACCAGTCCGGCTTGTGAACTGCCTCACATGCAAGCGCTTGATCGAAAGCGTGATCTTCGCGAGGCGGCGCACGCGGCGGCGGTCCAACGGTCAAGGACGACTGGAAGGAGCGAGGAGCGTGAATGCGTACGCGCCCATCCTCGTGCTCGGCGCCCTCGGCGCAGGGTTTGCGATCTTCTCCGTGGTCATGGCCACGCTGATCGGCCCAAAACGGTACAACCGGGCAAAGCTTGAAGCCTACGAGTGCGGCATCGAGCCGACGCCGATGCCGGCCGGCGGTGGCCGCTTCCCCATCAAGTACTACCTGACGGCGATGCTCTTCATCGTCTTCGACATCGAGGTTGTCTTCCTCTACCCCTGGGCCGTCACCTTCGACTCCCTGGGGATCTTCGGGCTCGTCGAGATGCTGCTCTTCGTGCTCACCGTCTTCGTCGCCTACGCCTACGTGTGGCGCCGCGGCGGCCTGGAATGGGACTGAGGGGCTGAATTTCCATGGGACTGGAAGAGAAGCTGCCGAGCGGCTTTCTGCTGACCACCGTCGAACAGGCCGCGGGATGGGTGCGCAAGTCGTCCGTCTTCCCGGCGACCTTCGGTCTGGCCTGCTGCGCCATCGAGATGATGACCACCGGAGCGGGCCGGTACGACCTGGCCCGCTTCGGCATGGAGGTCTTCCGCGGCTCCCCGCGCCAGGCCGATCTGATGATCGTGGCCGGGCGGGTCAGTCAGAAGATGGCGCCGGTGCTGCGGCAGGTGTACGACCAGATGCCCGCTCCCAAATGGGTCATCTCCATGGGGGTTTGTGCATCTTCAGGCGGAATGTTCAACAACTACGCGATCGTCCAGGGCGTCGACCACATCGTCCCGGTGGACATCTATCTGCCCGGCTGCCCGCCGCGCCCCGAGATGCTGATGGACGCGATCCTCAAGCTCCACCAGAAGATCCAGGGCGGAAAGCTCGGCGTGAACCGGGAAGAAGCGGCCCGTGAGGCGGAGGAGGCGGCCCTCAAGGCCCTCCCCACGATCGAGATGAAGGGGCTGCTCCGGTGAGCGAGACCCAAGAGCCGGAGAACGGCAGCAACGTCCCTGCGCCGCGTGACCAGGGCCCCGAGGTCATCGGCGTCCGCAAGGGCATGTTCGGTGCCGCGGGCGGCGGGGACACCAGCGGCTACGGCGGCCTGGTGCGGACCGTGGCCCTGCCCGGCGCGACGAGCCGACCGTACGGCTCCTACTTCGACGAGGTGGCCGACGAGCTCGAAGGCGCCCTGGAGGAGCAGGACCTCGTCCCCGGGAACGCCATCGAGAAGACGGTGGTCGACCGGGGCGAGCTCACCTTCCACATCGCCCGCGAACACCTTGTGCGGGTCGCACGCACCCTGCGTGACGACCCGGCCCTGCGCTTCGAGCTCTGCACCGGCGTCTCCGGCGTGCACTTCCCCGGGGACAAGGGCCGCGAGCTGCACGCCGTCTACCACCTGCGCTCGCTCACGCACGGCCGGATCCTGCGGCTGGAGGTGTCCGTACCGGACAGCGACCCGCACGTCCCCTCGCTCGTCGCCGTCTACCCGACCAACGACTGGCACGAGCGCGAGACGTACGACTTCTTCGGCCTGATCTTCGACGGGCACCCGGCCCTCACCCGGATCATGATGCCGGACGACTGGCAGGGCTTCCCGCAGCGCAAGGACTACCCGCTCGGCGGCATCCCCGTCGAGTACAAGGGCGCCCAGATCCCGGCTCCCGACCAGCGGAGGTCGTACAGCTGATGTCCACGTCAAACAATGCCTCCGCCGATCACGCCTCCGCGCGCGAGACCACCGAAGGCACCGTCTACACCGTCACCGGCGGCGACTGGGACGAGATCGTCCAGTCCGCCGCCAAGGCCGACGACGAGCGGATCGTCGTCAACATGGGTCCGCAGCACCCGTCCACCCACGGAGTGCTGCGCCTGATCCTGGAGATCGACGGCGAGACGGTCACCGAGGCCCGCTGCGGCATCGGCTACCTGCACACCGGCATCGAGAAGAACCTCGAATTCCGGAACTGGACGCAGGGCACCACCTTCGTGACGCGCATGGACTACCTGACGCCGTTCTTCAACGAGACGGCGTACTGCCTCGGCGTCGAGAGGCTCCTCGGCATCACCGATCAGATCCCGGACCGCGCCACCGTCATCCGCGTCCTGCTGATGGAACTCAACCGGCTCTCCTCCCACCTGGTGTGCATCGCCACCGGCGGCATGGAGCTGGGCGCGACCACGATCATGATCTACGGCTTCCGCGACCGCGAGCTGATCCTCGACATCTTCGAGCTGATCACCGGACTGCGCATGAACCACGCGTTCGTCCGTCCCGGCGGCCTCGCCCAGGACCTGCCCCCGGGCGCCGTCGACCAGCTCCGCGAGTTCGTCAAGACCATGAAGAAGAACCTGCCGGAGTACGACAAGCTCGCCACCGGCAACCCCATCTTCAAGGCCCGCATGCAGGACGTCGGCTACCTCGACCTCACCGGCTGCATGGCGCTCGGCGCCACCGGCCCGATCCTGCGCTCCGCCGGCCTGCCGCACGACCTGCGCAAGTCGGACCCGTACTGCGGATACGAGAACTACGAGTTCGACGTGCCGACCACCGAGAGCTGCGATTCCTACGGGCGGTTCCTGATCCGCCTGGAGGAGATGCGCCAGTCGCTGCGGATCGTCGAGCAGTGCCTGGAGCGCCTGGAGCCGGGACCGGTGATGGTCGCCGACAAGAAGATCGCCTGGCCCGCGCAGCTCGCGATGGGCCCGGACGGCCTCGGCAACTCCCTCGACCACATTCGGAACATCATGGGCACCTCCATGGAGGCCCTCATCCACCACTTCAAGCTGGTGACCGAGGGCTTCCGGGTACCGGCCGGCCAGGCGTACGCGGCCGTCGAGTCGCCCAAGGGCGAGCTCGGCGTGCACGTCGTCTCCGACGGCGGCACCCGCCCCTACCGGGTCCACTTCCGCGACCCGTCCTTCACCAACCTGCAGGCCATGGCCGCGATGTGCGAGGGCGGCCAGGTCGCCGACGTCATCGTCGCCGTCGCCTCCATCGACCCCGTGATGGGAGGCGTCGACCGATGACCGCCAGTCCTTCGAACCAAGGGGTCTCGCTGGGCATGCCCCAGCTGCCGGCCCCCGACTTTCCGGCGGAGGTACGCGAGCGCCTCGAAGCCGACGCCAAGGAAGTCATCGCCCGCTACCCCGACAGCCGCTCCGCGCTGCTGCCGCTGCTGCACCTGACCCAGTCCGTCGAGGGCTACGTCTCGCGCACCGGCATCCGCTTCTGCGCCGAGGTACTGGGCCTGACCACCGCCGAGGTCACCGCCGTGGCGACCTTCTACACGATGTACCGGCGGCGGCCCTCCGGCGACTACCAGGTCGGCGTCTGCACGAACACCCTGTGCGCGGTGATGGGCGGCGACGCCATCTTCGAGGAACTCAAGGAGCACCTCGGGGTCGGCAACAACGAGACCACCCCCGACGGCAAGGTCACCCTCGAACACATCGAGTGCAACGCGGCCTGCGACTACGCCCCCGTGGTGATGGTCAACTGGGAGTTCTTCGACAACCAGACCCCCCAGTCCGCCAAGGCCATGGTCGACGACCTGCTGGCCGGCCGCGAGGTCTCGCCGACCCGGGGCGCGCCGCTGTGCACGTACAAGGAGACCGCCCGGATCCTGGCCGGCTTCCCGGACGAGCGCGAGGGCGCGGTCGAGGCGACCGGCGGCGCCGGCCCCGCCTCCCTGATCGGGCTGCGTATCGCGCGCGGCGAGTCCGCCCGCACCCCGATCGTCCACCCGCGCGGCGAGACCACCACCGAGGGAGGGGAGTGATGTCGGTGTCTTCCGAACTGAGCAACGGGGGCAATGGGGGCACCTCCCACCCGGAGACCGGCGGAGGGACCAGCCCGGAGAAGCTCCTCGCCCCCGTGCTGTCCTCCTTCTGGGACGAGCCGCGGTCGTGGACGCTGGAGACCTACCGGCGGCACGAAGGGTACGAGGGCCTGCGCAAGGCGCTCGCGATGACCCCGGACGACCTCATCGCCTACGTGAAGGACTCGGGCCTGCGCGGACGCGGCGGCGCGGGCTTCCCCACCGGGATGAAGTGGCAGTTCATCCCGCAGGGCGACGGAAAGCCGCACTATCTCGTCGTGAACGCGGACGAGTCGGAGCCGGGAACCTGCAAGGACATCCCCCTCCTCTTCGCCAACCCGCACTCCCTCATCGAGGGAATGATCATCGCCTGCTACGCGATCCGCTCGGAGCACGCCTTCATCTATCTGCGCGGGGAGACGGTGCCCGTACTGCGGCGCCTGCACGAGGCCGTGCGCGAGGCGTACGCGGCCGGATACCTCGGCAAGGACATCGACGGCACCGGGCGCAACCTCGACATCACGGTGCACGCGGGCGCGGGCGCGTACATCTGCGGCGAGGAGACGGCGCTGCTCGACTCCCTCGAAGGCCGGCGCGGCCAGCCCCGGCTGCGTCCCCCCTTCCCCGCGGTCGAGGGGCTCTACGCGTGCCCCACTGTCGTCAACAACGTGGAGTCGATCGCCTCGGTTCCCGCGATCCTGAACAAGGGCAAGGACTGGTTCAAGTCGATGGGGACCGAGAAGTCCCCCGGCTTCACGCTGTACTCGCTCTCCGGGCACGTCGTCGGCCCCGGCCAGTACGAGGCCCCGCTCGGCATCACCCTGCGCCAGCTCCTCGACATGAGCGGCGGCATGCGCCCCGGGCACCGGCTGAAGTTCTGGACCCCGGGCGGCTCCTCCACCCCGATGTTCACCGACGAGCACCTCGACGTCCCGCTCGACTACGAGGGCGTCGGCGCCGCCGGCTCGATGCTCGGCACCAAGGCACTGCAGTGCTTCGACGAGACGACCTGCGTGGTGCGGGCCGTGACCCGGTGGACCGAGTTCTACGCCCACGAGTCCTGCGGCAAGTGCACACCGTGCCGCGAAGGCACGTACTGGCTGGTCCAGCTGCTCCGCGACATCGAGGCCGGCCGGGGCGTCATGTCCGACCTCGACAAGCTGAACGACATCGCCGACAACATCAACGGCAAGTCCTTCTGCGCGCTCGGCGACGGCGCGGCCAGCCCGATCTTCTCCTCGCTCAAGTACTTCCGCGAGGAGTACGAGCAGCACATCACGGGCAAGGGCTGCCCCTTCGACCCCAGGAAGTCGACCCTCTGGGCCGACACGGAGGTGAACGCATGACCGTCACCACTCCAGCGGCCTCCGGGGGCGGAGCGGCGGTTCCACCGGAGAACACCGTCTCGCTGACCATCGACGGGGTCGAACTGTCCGTACCCAAGGGCACCCTCGTCATCCGGGCCGCCGAGCAGCTCGGCATCGAGATCCCCCGGTTCTGCGACCACCCCCTCCTCTCCCCGGCCGGCGCCTGCCGCCAGTGCATCGTCGAGGTCGAGGGCCAGCGCAAGCCGATGGCCTCCTGCACCATCACCTGCACCGACGGCATGGTCGTCAAGACCCAGCTGACCTCCGAGGTCGCCGACAAGTCCCAGCGCGGGGTGATGGAGCTGCTGCTCATCAACCACCCGCTGGACTGCCCGGTCTGCGACAAGGGCGGCGAGTGCCCGCTGCAGAACCAGGCGATGTCCCACGGCAACGCCGAATCGCGGTTCGAGGGCAAGAAGCGCACCTACGAGAAGCCGGTCCCGATCTCCACCCAGGTGCTGCTGGACCGCGAACGGTGCGTGCTGTGCGCGCGCTGCACCCGCTTCTCCAACGAGATCGCCGGCGACCCGATGATCGAGCTGCTGGAACGCGGGGCGCTCCAGCAGGTCGGCACCGGCGAGGGCGACCCCTTCGAGTCGTACTTCTCCGGCAACACCATCCAGATCTGCCCGGTCGGCGCCCTCACCTCGGCCGCCTACCGGTTCCGCTCCCGCCCGTTCGACCTCGTCTCCTCCCCGAGCGTGTGCGAGCACTGCGCGGGCGGCTGCGCGACCCGCACCGACCACCGCCGCGGCAAGGTGCTGCGCCGCCTCGCCGCCGAGGACCCCGAGGTCAACGAGGAGTGGATCTGCGACAAGGGCCGCTTCGGGTTCCGCTACGCGCAGCGCCCGGACCGGCTGACCACCCCGCTGGTGCGCAGCGCCGCCGGGGTCCTGGAGCCGGCGAGCTGGCCCGAGGCCCTGGAGGCCGCGGCGAACGGACTGGCCGCCGCGCGCGGCCGGGCCGGGGTGCTGACCGGCGGCCGGCTCACCGTCGAGGACGCCTACGCGTACGCCAAGTTCGCGCGGGTGGTGCTCGACACCAACGACATCGACTTCCGGGCCCGCGTGCACAGCGCGGAGGAGGCCGAGTTCCTGGCCTCGGAGGTCGCCGGGTACGGGGTCGACCTCGGCGGGCGGTGGCTCTCGTACACCGCCCTGGAGGCGGCCCCGGCCGTGCTGCTCGTCGGCATCGAGGCGGAGGAGGAGGCCCCCGGCGTCTTCCTGCGGCTGCGCAAGGCCCACCGCAAGCGGAAGCAGCGGACCTTCTCCGTCGCCCCCTTCGCCACCCGTGGCCTGGAGAAGGCCGGCGGCACCCTGCTGGCCGCCGCCCCCGGCACCGAGCCCGAGTGGCTCGACGCGCTGGCCTCCCGGACGGGCCTGGAGACCGGCGGCGCCGAAGCCGCCGAGGCGCTGCGGCTGCCCGGCGCGGTCATCCTCGTCGGGGAGCGCCTTGCCGGGGTGCCGGGCGCGCTGACCGCCGCCGTACGGGCCGCCGGGGTCACCGGGGCCACCCTGGTGTGGATCCCGCGCCGGGCCGGTGAGCGGGCCGCCGTCGAGGCGGGCGCGCTGCCGTCCCTGCTGCCGGGCGGCCGCCCCGCCACCGACCCGCGGGCCCGTGACGAGGTCGCCACCGCCTGGGGCCTGGACGAACTCCCGCACCGCTACGGCCGTGACACCGGCCAGATCGTCGAGGCCGCGGCGACCAGGGAGCTCTCGGCCCTGCTGATCGCGGGCGTCGAGGTCGCCGACCTGCCGGACCCGGCCCGCGCGCGGACCGCCCTCCAGGAGGCCTTCGTGGTCTCCCTGGAGCTGCGGCCCAGCGAGGTCACCGACCACGCGGACGTGGTCCTCCCGGTCGCCGCGGTGGCCGAGAAGACGGGCGCGTTCATCAACTGGGAGGGCCGGGTCAGGCCGTTCGAGGCCGCGCTCAAGCCCGACCAGATGACCCGCCGGCTCGCCCCGGCCGACGCCCGCGTGCTGCACATGCTGGCCGACGCCGCCGACCGGCCGATCGCACTGCCCGACGTACACGCCGTACGGCGGGAGATCGACCGGCTCGGCCCGTGGGCCGGGGAGCGGGCCACCGCGCAGAGCGCCGACACGGCGGTGCTGCCCCGCCCGGGCGCCGGCGAGGCGGTCCTCGCGGGCCACCGGCTCCTCCTGGACCTCGGCCGGCTGCAGGAGGGCGACGACGCCCTGGCCGGCACCCGGCACGAGGCGAGCGCCCGGCTGTCGGCCGCCACGGCCGCCGAGACCGGCGTCAAGGACGGCGACGTCCTCGCGGTCACCGGCCCGGCCGGCTCCGTGGAACTCCCGCTCCGGATCACCGAGATGCCCGACCGCGTGGTCTGGCTCCCGCTGAACTCCACCGGCTCCGGCGTCCTCGCCGACGCCGGCGCCCGCCCGGGCACCCTCGTACGCATCGGCCCGGCGACCCCGGCCGGCGCAGGCGACACCACTGCGGAGGTGGGCGCGTGAACACCGTTCAACTCGCTGCCGAGGACCTGTCCCTGTTCGGCAAGGACGTCTGGTGGCTCGTCGTCGTCAAGGCGGTGTTCTGCTTCGCCTTCCTGATGGTGACGGTGCTGTTCTCCATCGTGTGGGAGCGCAAGGTCGTCGCCTGGATGCAGCTGCGCATCGGCCCGAACCGGCACGGCCCCTGGGGCATGCTCCAGTCGCTCGCCGACGGCGTGAAGCTGATGCTCAAGGAAGACCTGATCGTCAAGCGTGCCGACAAGGTCATCTACGTCCTGGCCCCGATCATCGCGGCGATCCCGGCCTTCATGGCCATCGCGGTGATCCCCTTCGGGCCGCCCGGCGACGAGGTCTCCATCTTCGGCCAGCGCACGACGATGCAGCTGACCGACCTGCCCATCGCGATGCTCTACATCCTCGCGGTGGCCTCGGTCGGCATCTACGGCATCGTGCTGGCGGGCTGGTCCTCCGGCTCGACCTACCCGCTCCTCGGCGGCCTGCGCTCCTGCGCGCAGATGATCTCCTACGAGATCGCGATGGGCGCGGCCTTCGCCTCGGTCTTCCTCTACTCCGGGTCGATGTCGACCTCGGCGATCGTCGCGGCCCAGGCGGACCGCTGGTTCATCGTCCTGCTGCCGGTGTCCTTCATCATCTACGTCGTCACGATGGTCGGCGAGACGAACCGCGCCCCCTTCGACATGCCGGAGTCCGAGGGCGACCTGGTCGGCGGCTTCAACACCGAGTACTCGTCCATCAAGTTCGCGCTGTTCATGCTGGCCGAGTACGTCAACATGGTCACCGTCTCGGCGGTCTCGGTCACCCTCTTCCTGGGCGGCTGGCGGGCCCCGTACCCGATCAGCTCCTTCTGGGAGGGTGCGAACCACGGCTGGTGGCCGATGCTCTGGTTCGTCCTCAAGGTGCAGCTGCTGCTGTTCTTCTTCATCTGGCTGCGCGGCACGCTGCCCCGCGTGCGCTACGACCAGCTGATGAAGCTCGGCTGGAAGGTCCTGATCCCCGTCTCGGTGGTCTGGCTGATGCTGGTGGCCACCGTCCGGGCGCTGCGCAACGAGGCGTACGACTTCAGCGAGATCGTCCTCTACGTCGGCGGCGCCGTCGTGGCGATCCTGCTGCTCTCCTTCGTCGCGGACGTCTTCCGCGACAAGAAGGAGAAGAAGACGGCGGCCGCCGAGGCGGTGCACGACGCCGAGCCCTTCGACCCGCTGGCGGGCGGATTCCCCGTACCGCCGAAGCCCGGCCAGCACCTGGCGCCCGTACCGCGCAGGCGCTCCCGCACCGAGCGGGAGCTGATTGTCAGTGGCGGGACGAATACTGACAGTGACCGAGAGGAGGCTTGAGAGATGTCCGACGAGAAGTGGCAGAACCCGGTGGCGGGCTTCGGCGTGACCTTCAAGGCCATGTTCAAGAAGCGCCTCACCGAGCAGTACCCGGAGCAGCAGAAGACGACCGCACCGCGCTTCCACGGACGGCATCAGCTCAACCGGCACCCCGACGGTCTGGAGAAGTGCATCGGGTGCGAGCTGTGTGCCTGGGCCTGTCCCGCCGACGCGATCTACGTGGAGGGCGCGGACAACACCGAGGAGGAGCGCTACTCCCCGGGTGAGCGGTACGGCCGCGTCTACCAGATCAACTACGCCCGCTGCATCCTGTGCGGGCTGTGCGTGGAGGCGTGCCCGACGAGGGCGCTGACCATGACGAACGAGTTCGAACTGGCCGACTCCAGCCGCGAATCGCTCATCTACACCAAGGAGCAGCTGCTGGCCGGCCTGACCGAGGGCATGGTCGAGGCACCGCACTCGATCTTCCCCGGCATGGACGACACGGACTACTACCAGGGCCTGGTGACCGGGGCCGCCCCGGGCACCGTCCGGCAGGTCGCCGCCTCCAAGGGCGAAGCCGCCCCGGAGAACGGGCAGTCGACGGAGGTGGACGCATGAGCGCCCTCGCCGCCTCCGCCGCGTCCATGACCTCCACGGGCGAGGCGATCCAGTTCTGGATCCTCGGCACGGTCGCCGTCATCGGCGCGCTGGCCACGATCCTGATGAAGAAGGCCGTGCACAGCGCACTGAGCCTGGCCGGGACGATGATCATCCTGGCCGTCTTCTACCTCGCCAACGGGGCGTACTTCCTGGGCGTCGTCCAGGTCATCGTCTACACCGGCGCGATCATGATGCTCTTCCTCTTCGTGGTCATGCTCGTCGGCGTCACCGCCGCCGACTCCCTGAAGGAGACCATCAAGGGACAGCGCTGGCTGGCCGTCCTGTGCGGGCTCGGCTTCGGCACCCTGCTGATCGGCGGCATCGCCAACGCCGGGCTCACCCACTTCAACGGGCTCGGCCGGGTCAACTCCGGCGGGCACATCGAGGGCCTGGCCCAGCTGATCTTCACCAAGTACGTCTTCGCCTTCGAGATCACCGGCGCGCTGCTGATCACCGCGTCCGTCGGCGCGATGGTGCTCACCCACCGCGAGCGCACCGAACGGGCCGCCACCCAGCGCGAACTCGCCGAGAAGCGCGTCCGCGAGGGCGTCCAGCTCCCGCCGCTCCCCGCGCCCGGCGTCTACGCCCGGCACAACGCGGTGGACGTCGCCGGTCTGCTGCCGGACGGCACCCCCTCCGAGCTGACCGTCAACCGGACGCTGCGCGCCCGGGGCCAGATCCGGGACGTCTCCAGCCAGGCCATCGACGACCTCAAGGCACTGGAGCAGGCCTCCTCGGAGCGCCTCGGCCGTGAGGAGGCCTCGAAGTGAATCCCGTCAACTACCTGTACCTGGCGGCCCTGCTGTTCACGATCGGTGCCACCGGGGTCCTGATCCGCAAGAACGCGATCGTGCTGTTCATGTGCGTCGAGCTGATGCTCAACGCCTGCAACCTCGCCTTCGTCGCGTTCTCCCGGATGCACGGCAACCTCGACGGCCAGATCATCGCGTTCTTCACGATGGTCGTCGCCGCCGCGGAGGTCGTGGTCGGCCTGGCGATCATCGTGTCGCTGTTCCGTACCCGCCACTCGGCCTCGGTCGACGACGCCAGCCTGATGAAGCTGTAAGGGGTCGCTGTGGAGAACCTGATTGCGCTGCTGATCGCGGCGCCCCTGCTCGGAGCGGTGGTGCTGCTCTGCGGCGGCCGGCGCCTCGACAAGGTCGGTCACTGGATCGGCACCCTGCTCGCGGCCGTCTCCTTCGGGATCGGCGTCGTCCTGTTCGCCGACATGCTGGGGCGCACGGCCGAGGACCGGACCCTGACGCAGAACCTGTACACCTGGATCCCCGTCGAGGGATTCCAGGCGGACATGGCCTTCCAGCTGGACCAGCTGTCGATGACGTTCGTCCTGCTGATCTCCGGGGTGGGCACGCTCATCCACGTGTACTCGATCGGGTACATGGAGCACGACGAGCGCCGCCGCTTCTTCGGCTACCTGAACCTGTTCGTCGCGGCGATGCTGCTCCTCGTCCTCGCCGACAACTACCTCCTGCTGTACTTCGGCTGGGAGGGCGTGGGCCTCGCCTCGTACCTCCTGATCGGCTTCTGGCAGCACAAGCCCAGCGCGGCCACCGCCGCGAAGAAGGCCTTCCTGGTCAACCGCGTCGGCGACATGGGCCTGTCGATCGCGATCATGCTGATGTTCACCACCTTCGGCACCTTCGCCTTCGAGCCGGTGTTCGCCGCCGTGGGCAAGACGTCGGAGGGCACGCTGACCGCCATCGGCCTGATGCTGCTGCTGGCCGCCTGCGGCAAGTCGGCCCAGGTCCCGCTGCAGTCCTGGCTCGGTGACGCGATGGAGGGCCCGACCCCGGTCTCGGCCCTGATCCACGCGGCCACCATGGTGACGGCGGGCGTGTACCTGATCGTCCGCTCGGCCGCCGTCTTCAACGGGGCGCCGGACGCCCAGCTGGTGGTCACCGTCGTGGGCGCGGTCACGCTCCTCTTCGGTGCGATCGTCGGTTGCGCGAAGGACGACATCAAGAAGGCCCTGGCGGGCTCGACGATGTCGCAGATCGGCTACATGATCCTCGCCGCGGGCCTCGGTCCGATCGGCTACGTCTTCGCGATCATGCACCTGGTGACGCACGGCTTCTTCAAGGCGGGCCTCTTCCTCGGCGCGGGTTCCGTGATGCACGGGATGAACGACGAGGTCGACATGCGCAGGTACGGGGGCCTGCGGAAGTACATGCCGGTCACCTTCGTCACCTTCGGCCTCGGATACCTGGCCATCATCGGCTTCCCGGGCCTGTCCGGCTTCTTCTCCAAGGACATGATCATCGAGGCGGCCTTCGCGAAGGGCGGCACCGAGGGCTGGATCCTCGGCGGGGTCACCCTGCTGGGCGCCGGCATCACCGCCTTCTACATGACCCGCGTCATGCTCCTCACCTTCTTCGGCGAGAAGCGCTGGCAGCCGGACGATGCCGGCCACGAGCCGCACCCGCACGAGTCCCCGAAGTCCATGACCGTCCCGATGGTCATCCTGGCCTTCGGGTCCGTCTTCGCCGGTGCCTTCTTCGAGATCGGCGAGCGCTTCCTGAAGTGGCTGGAGCCCGTCACGGGCTACTCGCACGGCAACCCGCCGGTCAGCGCCATGACGGTCACCGCGGCCACCATGGTGATGCTCCTCGTCGGAGTCGGCATCGCCTGGGCGATGTACGGCAAGCGGCCCGTCCCGGTCCTCGCCCCCCGCGGCTCGTTCCTCACCCGGGCGGCCCGCAAGGACCTCTACCAGGACGACTTCAACCACGTCGTGCTGGTGCGCGGCGGGGAGCACCTGACCCGCTCGCTCGTGTACCTCGACCACAGCGTGGTCGACGGGGTGGTCAACGGGACGGCCGCCTCGGTCGGCGGGCTCTCGGGCCGCCTGCGCAAGCTGCAGAACGGCTACGCCCGCAGCTACGCGGTCTCGATGTTCGGGGGCACGGTGGTCCTGATCGCCGCGACCCTGCTGATGAGGGCGGTGTGAAATGAGTTTCCCGCTTCTGACGGTGACGGCCGCGGTCCCCGCGGTCGGCGCGATCCTGACGGCGGCCGTACCGGCCGCCCGCAGGACCGCCGCCAAGTGGCTCGCGCTGCTCTTCTCGCTGGCGACACTGGCCCTGGCCGTGCTCGTCGCGGTCCGCTTCGACCCGAGCGGTGACCGCTACCAGCTCACCGAATCCCGGCCCTGGATCGCCGACTTCGGCGTCCGCTACGAGCTGGGCGTGGACGGGATCGGGGTGGTGCTCATCGGGCTCACCGCGCTGCTGATCCCCTTCGTGATCGCGGCCGGCTGGCACGACGCCGACCCGCTGGAGACCAAGAGCTCCCGGTGGCGGCCGACGCAGGGCTTCTTCGCCCTGATCCTGCTGGTCGAGGCGATGGTGATCATCTCCTTCGAGGCCACCGACGTCTTCCTCTTCTACATCTTCTTCGAAGCCATGCTCATCCCGATGTACTTCCTCATCGGCGGCTTCGGGGACCGGGCCCACGGCGGCTCCGAGGAGAACGCGGCCACCCAGCGCTCGTACGCGGCGGTCAAGTTCCTCCTCTACAACCTGGTCGGCGGCCTGATCATGCTGGCGGCCGTCATCGGCCTCTACGTGGTCGCCGGGAACTTCTCCCTCCAGGAGATCACCGCCGCCCGGGCCGCGGGCACGCTCGACATGTCGGCCAACACCGAGCGGCTGCTGTTCCTCGGGTTCTTCTTCGCCTTCGCGATCAAGGCCCCGCTGTGGCCGCTGCACACCTGGCTGCCGAACGCGATGGGCGAGTCCACCGCTCCGGTCGCCGTACTGATCACCGCGGTCGTCGACAAGGTCGGCACCTTCGCGATGCTCCGCTTCTGCCTCGGGCTGTTCCCCGACGCCAGCAAGTGGGCCACGCCGGTGATCCTGGTGCTGGCCCTGATCAGCATCGTCTACGGCGCGCTGGTCGCGGTCGGCCAGCGGGACATCAAGCGGCTGGTCGCCTACGCCTCGATCTCGCACTTCGGCTTCATCATCCTGGGCATCTTCGCGATGACCTCCCAGGGCCAGTCCGGCGCCACCCTCTACATGGTCAACCACGGCCTGTCGACGGCGGCACTGATGCTGGTGGCCGGCTTCCTGATCTCGCGGCGCGGCTCGCGGCTCATCGCCGACTACGGCGGTGTCCAGAAGGTGGCCCCGGTCCTCGCCGGCACCTTCCTGATCGGCGGCCTGGCCACCCTCTCGCTGCCGGGCCTCGCGCCCTTCGTCAGTGAATTCCTGGTCCTGGTCGGCACGTTCGCCCGGTATCCGGTCGTCGGCATCATCGCCACCACCGGCATCGTGCTCGCCGCGCTCTACACGCTGGTGCTCTACCAGCGGACGATGACCGGCCCCGTGAAGGAGGAGGTCCGCACCATGCCGGACCTGCGCCTGCGGGAGGTCCTGGTGGTCGCCCCGCTGATCGCCCTGCTGATCGGGCTGGGCGTCTACCCGAAGGTCCTCACCGACATCGTCAACCCGGCGGTGGAGCACACCATGTCGGACGTGAAGCAGACGGACCCGCAGCCCGAGGTCGACGTCGAAGCGAAGAACGGGGAGGTGGCGAAGTGAGCACCCTGACTTCCGCCCACAGCCTGTGGACACTGGCGGCCGAGGCACCGGCCGACCGGATCCCGGCACCGACCATCGAGTACGCACAGCTCGCGCCCACGCTGATCGTGGTGGGTGCGGCGGTGCTCGGGATCCTGGTCGAGGCCTTCGTGCCCCGCAAGTCCCGTTACTACGTCCAGGTGTTCCTCACCGTCGCCGCGCTGGCCTCGGCCTTCGCCGCGGTCGTCGGCCTCGCCGCGGGCGGGTACGGGTCCGGCAAGGCCCACATCGCCGCGATGGGCGCCATCGCCGTGGACGGCCCGGCGCTCTTCCTGCAGGGCACCATCCTGCTGGCCTCGGTCGTGGCGGTCTTCACCTTCGCCGAGCGGCGCCTGGACCCCGCGGCGCACGGCAACCGGGTGGACTCCTTCGCCGCCCAGGCGGCATCCGTACCGGGCAGCGACAGCGAGAAGGCCGCCGTCAAGGCGGGCTTCACCACCACCGAGGTCTTCCCGCTGGCTCTGTTCGCGATCGCCGGCATGCTGATCTTCCCGGCGGCCAACGACCTGCTGACGCTGTTCATCGCCCTCGAGGTGTTCTCCCTCCCGCTGTACCTGCTCTGCGCCCTCGCCCGCCGCCAGCGGCTGATGTCGCAGGAGGCCGCGGTGAAGTACTTCCTCCTGGGCGCCTTCTCCTCCGCCTTCCTCCTCTTCGGCATCGCGCTGCTCTACGGGTACGCGGGCTCGGTCTCGTACGCGGCGATCGCCGACGTGGTCGACGGCACGGTCGCGAAGATCGACCCGGCGCTGGCCTCCACCATGGGCAACGACGCGCTGCTGCTGATCGGCGGCGCGCTGATCCTGATGGGTCTGCTCTTCAAGGTCGGCGCGGTCCCCTTCCACATGTGGACCCCGGACGTCTACCAGGGAGCCCCGACCCCGGTCACCGGCTTCATGGCGGCGGCGACCAAGGTGGCCGCCTTCGGCGCGCTCCTGCGCCTCCTCTACGTGGTCCTGCCCGGGCTGCGCTGGGACTGGCGTCCGGTGATGTGGGCGGTGGCCATCGTCACCATGCTCGCGGGCGCGGTGATCGCGGTGACCCAGACGGACGTCAAGCGACTGCTCGCCTACTCCTCGATCGCGCACGCGGGCTTCATCCTGGCCGGTGTGATCGCGACCTCGGCGCAGGGCGTCCAGTCCGTCCTCTTCTACCTGGGCGCCTACTCCTTCGTGACGATCGGCGCCTTCGCGGTGGTCACGCTGGTGCGCGACGCGGGCGGCGAGGCCACGCACCTGTCCAAGTGGGCCGGGCTGGGACGGCGTTCGCCGCTGACGGCGGCCGTCTTCGCGGTGTTCCTGCTCGCCTTCGCGGGCATCCCGCTGACCTCCGGCTTCACCGGCAAGTTCGCCGTGTTCAGTGCGGCGGCGGAGAGCGGCGCCGGCGTGCTGGTCGTGATCGGTGTCATCTCGTCCGCGATCGCCGCGTTCTTCTACATCAGGGTGATCGTCCTGATGTTCTTCAGCGAGCCGAAGGCCGACGGCCCGACGGTGGCGGTCCCCTCGCCGCTGACGATGACCACCATCGCGGTGGGCGTCGCCGTCACCCTGGTCCTGGGCCTCGCCCCGCAGTACTTCCTTGACCTGGCGGGTCAGGCGAGCACCTTCGTCCGCTGATCCGGTCCGGCCTGGAGGAAGGGCCCGGCTCCCCTCGGGGAAGCCGGGCCCTTCGCCCGTTGCGCGGGGCTATTGCTTCGGACGCCCGTGGCGGCGGGCGCGGGCTAATGGCCGTGCGGGTGGGCGGCGGCCGGCTTACCCGGGGTGGGGGCCTTCTTCGGGCAGGTCAGCGCCGGGTTCCAGTTGTGGAAGCGGCCCGCCGGGTTCTCCTTGTACGCCCACATGTGCAGGTCGTAGTGCTTGGGCATGCCCGCCCAGTGGCCGGGCATCGGCCCGTCGAAGGGCAGCCCGAACATGCTCGGCCGGTCGTCGCTGGTCTTCAGGTCCTGGTCCCGGTCGGTCGACATCCACTCCACCGTCTCCAGCCTGCGGCGGCCGTTGCGGTCCTTGTCCTTGCTGTAGAGGAGCGCGGTCGGCCTGGCAGGGTCCTTCGAACCCCAGTTGGCCTGCTTCACGTAGTGGTAGCCCATGGCGCCCACCCCGAACGGGTTGGTCATGCATTCCTCGCCGTGCGGGACGTACCCGTCCTTGAGCGCCGCCCGCTCGTCCGCGTACTTGGCCGTCACCGCGATCGCCGTCGCCATGTCCCGCATGGCCTGCTTGTTCCGTGGGTCGGGCGCGGGCCCCTCCACCCCGTGCGCCGGGACCACGGCGGCCAGGCCCAGCGACACGGCGGCGGTGATCACGAGGGTGGCCTTGCGGACATGGGGGGACATGGCGACTCCTGCCGTCGACGGGCTTTCGTCCACCATCCCGGCGCCCCGCGGGCCCTGCACGCCGCGGACCCCCAAACGGGGGTCCGACACCACCGCCTGACACCGCGTGAGGGTCAGGCGGCGCGGGCCGCGTACGCGCGGACGTCCGCGTCCGGGTCCGAGACTGCCGTGGCCAGGGCCGCCCGGGCCTCCGCGGTGTCCCGGTGCGCCAGCAGGGCGAGGACCGCGGCCTTGCGGACGTCCGCGTTGGCGTCGGCCAAGGCCTTGGCCAGAGCCGGTACCGCCGTTTCCGGGGCGGCCGCCGACAGCCCGGCCGCCGCCCCCGCCCGGACCTGCCAGGCCGGGTCGGCCAGAGCCGCCACCGCGGTACGGGCGTACCCGTCAGGGCAGCCGACCGAGGCCAGCGCGCCCAGCGCCGCACCCCGCACCAGCGGGTCGGCGTCCGCCAGCAGCGGGTCCAGCGGGGCCGGGGCCGGGGCGTGCACCGAGGCCAGGCCCTTGGCCACCGCCACCCGGACCTCACGGGCCGGGTCGGCGGCGGCCGCGGCCAGCTGCGGGACGGCGTCCACCGAGACCAGCGCGCGGACCGCGTGGATGCGGACCTCCGGGTCGGCGTCGGACAGTGAGGAGGCGTACAGCTCCGCGTCGCCGAGCCGCAGCGCCCGCAGGACTTCGAGGGCGGCGGAGCGTACCGCCGGGTCGGGCACGGCGAGGGCGGCGCGCAGGCCCGCGCCGAGTTCCGGCCCGCTTGGCAGGACCTCCACGAGCTCGCGCAGCGCGGCCGCGGCGGCCGCCCGTACGACGGGAGCGGCGTCGGCCAGGCGTGCGGCCAGCGCGGGCCCCGCGCCGGCCGGCACGGTCTCGCCGAGCGCGGCGACGGCGGCGGCCCGTACCGCCGGATCGGGGTCGGCCAGGTAGGGCGTGAGGGCGGCCAGGTCGGGTGACTCCTCGGCCAGGGAGAGCAGTTCGAGGATCCGGGGCGAGGACGCCGAGACGTGCGGGGGTGCGGGGGCCGCGTCCGGGCCGTCCGGGCCGTTCGGGCCGTCCGGGTTCGGGGAGGCCTGCGCGCGGGCCGCCGGGGCCGCCTCGCGGGGGCCCGCCGTGGCCACCGGGACCAGGTCGACCTCGCCCAGGTGCCGTGAGGGGCCGCCGGCCGGGGCGAACCCGTCGACCGGCACCAGGTACGGCTCCACCGGCCGGGCGGTGAACTCCATCGCCCCCGAGGCCGACTTGCGCAGGTCCAGGTGGTGCAGCCAGCCCGTGTCGTCACGCTCCGGGTGGTCGAGCCGCTCGTGGTAGAGGCCCCAGCGGGACTCGGTACGGGCCAGCGAGGAGCGGGCCGCCATCTCCGCGCAGTCCCGGATGAAGGACACCTCCGCGCACCGCATCAGCTCGTGCGCGGTGGTCGCGCCCATCTCCGCGATCTCACCGGTCATCCGGTCGAAGGCCGCCACGGCGAGCGAGAGCTTCGCACCCGTCTTCGGCGGAGCCACGTAGTCGTTCACGAACCGCCGCAGCTTGTACTCCACCTGTGGCTGCGGCGGCCCCTCCGGGTTGCGCAGGGGGCGGTAGATCAGCTCGTGGGCCGCCGCCAGCTGGTCGGCCGGCAGCGTGCCCTCGTAGGCCGTGTACCTGGCCGCGTCCGCGCCCGCCAGATCGCCGAAGACGAACGCCCCGATCATGTAGTTGTGCGGTACGGACGCCAGGTCCCCGGCCGCGTACAGCCGCGGCACCGTGGTGCGCGCGTGGTCGTCCACCCGGACGCCGGACGCCGAGTGGCCGCCGCACAGCCCGATCTCCGAGATGTGCATCTCGATGTCGTGGGTGCGGTAGTCGTGGCCGCGGCCCGCGTGGAAGGTGCCGCGCGTCGGCCGCTCGGTGGTGTGCAGGATGGACTCCAGGGAGGCCACCGACTCCTCCGGGAGGTGGCTGAGCTTGAGGTAGACCGGGCCCCGGTCCGAGGCGAGTTCGGCGGCGAACTCGGCCATCATCTGCCCCGACCAGTAGTCGGAGTCGACGAAGCGCTCGCCGTGCCGGTTGACCTGGTAGCCGCCGAAGGGGTTGGCGACGTACGCGCACGCCGGGCCGTTGTAGTCCTTGATCAGCGGGTTGATCTGGAAGCACTCGATCCCGGTCAGCGCGGCGCCCGCGTGGTAGGCCATGGCGTAGCCGTCGCCCGCGTTGGTCGGGTTCTCGTACGTCCCGTACAGGTAGCCGGAGGCCGGCAGTCCGAGCCGTCCGCAGGGGCCGGTCGCCAGGATCACCGCCCCGGCGCGCACGGTCACGAAGGCGCCGGTGCGGGTGTTGAAGGCGGCCGCGCCGATCGCCCGGCCGTCCTCGGGCGAGGTCAGGACCCGTACCGGCATCACCCGGTTCTCGATCCGGATCCGCTCGCGCATCTCGCGGCGCCGCAGCTGCCGGTAGAGGACCTTCTTGACGTCCTTGCCCTCGGGCATGG
Source organism: Streptomyces xanthophaeus (assembly GCF_030440515.1). Taxonomy (GTDB): domain Bacteria; phylum Actinomycetota; class Actinomycetes; order Streptomycetales; family Streptomycetaceae; genus Streptomyces; species Streptomyces kutzneri. Next base: position 3,548,113 of record NZ_CP076543.1, on the reverse strand, counting down.
GCAGCACGTACGAGCCCGAGCGGTGCACCTGGCGCACCGCGTACTCGCCGTGCTCGTCCTTCTCGAACTTCACCCCGTACGACTCCAGGCGCTGCACCATCGCGAACCCGCGGGTGGCGGTCTGGCGGACCGTGGACTGGTCGACGATGCCGTCGTTGGCCCGGGTGATCTCGGCGACGTAGTCGTCGGGCTCGGCGCGGCCGGGGACGACGGCGTTGTTGACCCCGTCCATGCCCATGGCGAGCGCCCCGGAGTGGCGGACGTGCGCCTTCTCCAGGAGCAGGACCCGCGCGCCCCGCTCGGCGGCGGTCAGCGCCGCCATCGTGCCGGCGGTGCCGCCGCCGATGACGAGGACGTCGCAGGAGAGTTCCTCGGCGTCGCCGATGGCGGGGATGTCCATGGTGCGGCCCTTCAGAGTGAGTTGATGATCTGCTGCCGGAGCCCGGCGTACGAGGCCCCGCGGTCGCGCGGCCGCGGTACGGGCACCACCTGCGCGGCGCCGAGCAGTGCGACGCGGTCGCCGAGGAACAGCGCCTCGTCCACGTCGTGGGTGACGAAGACGACGGTCGCGCCGGTACCCGCGAGGACGTCCACGAGGAGGTCCTGCATCTCGGCGCGGGTCTGGGCGTCGAGCGCCCCGAACGGCTCGTCCATGAGGACGGCGCGCGGGCGTGCGGCGAGGGCTCGGGCCAGCTGCACGCGCTGGCGCTGCCCGCCCGAGAGCTGGTGCGGGAACTTGTGCGCGTGCCCGTCCAGGCCGACCCGCTCCAGCCACTCCCCGGCGGTCCGCCGGCGCTCGGCCCGGCCCTGCTCGCGGATGGCGAGCGGGAGTTCGACGTTGGCCCGGACCGTGCGCCAGGGGAGCAGGGCGTCGTCCTGGAAGACCAGCGCCCGGTCGGCGTCCGGGCCGCGGACCGGGGCGCCGTCCTGCTCCACCGCGCCGGCGAGCGGGGGCAGCAGACCGGCCAGGGTGCGCAGCAGTGTGGACTTCCCGCACCCGGACGGGCCGACGACGGCCAGGACCTCGCCCTCCTCGACGGTCAGGTCGACCTCGTCGAGCACCACGTTCCCCCGGTGCCCGAGCCGTACGCCGCGCAGCGCGAGCCGGGCCCCCCGGGGAGCGGTGGCGACGGGGGCGGTCGCGACATCGGTCAGGCTCATGGCGAGGTCACCTCTCGTGTACGGGGCTCCGCCCGGGCGGAGCCGGGACGCGGGTTGTCAGGGCGCGGGTCGTCAGGACGCGGGGTGTCGGGGCGCGGGGCCTCGGGACGCGGGGCCTCGGGGTCCGCGCCCTGCCGGGCCCGTGACGCCCCGGGCCGCGGGTGGAGCCGCAGCCCCCTCGCGCCCGCCGTGCCCTCCGGCCGCGGCGCCTGGGCCCGGCCGGCGCCCGCACCGTCGCGCGCCGGCAGCCACCGCGTCAGGCGGCGGCCCGCACGCTCCACCGCCGTGGAGGTCAGCCAGCCCAGTGCGCCGATGGTGACCATGCCGACGAAGACACCGGGGTAGTCGATCACCGTGTAGTCCTGCCAGGTCCGGTAGCCGACCCCGTACTCGCCGGAGATCATCTCGGCCGAGATCACACAGATCCAGGCCACCCCGATCCCGACCGACAGGCCCCCGAAGATGCCCGGCAGGGCGCCCGGCAGCACCACGGAGAAGAGGATCCGCGCCCGCCCGCCGCCCATGGTCAGGACCGCCTCCTCCCACACCGGGCTCAGCGCCCCCACCGCGTGCCGCGTCGAGACCAGCACCGGGAAGAAGGCGGCCGCGCAGGTGATGAACACGATCCCCTGCTCGTTGGAGGGGAACAGCAGGATCGCCACCGGGACGAGCGCGATCGCCGGTACCGGACGCAGCACCTCCAGCAACGGGCCCAGCACGTCGGCCGCGATCCGCGACCGGGCGATCGCCGTGCCCACCGCCACGCCCAGGACCGCGGCGAGCGCGAAGCCCGTCACGATCCGGCGCAGGCTGGACGCCAGGTCCTGCCAGAAGGGCCCGGTCCCGGCCCGCTCGGCGAACGCCCCGGCGACCTCGCCCACCGTCGGGAACTGCTCGAAGCGCAGCCACACGTTCACGTCCAGTGAGGTCAGCCCCTGCCACACGAGCAGGGCCGCGCCGAGCGAGGCCGCCCGCAGCAGCCAGCGGCCGCCCGTCATGACGCCAGGGCCCCGGCCTCGGCGAAGCTCACGATGCGCGCCCCGGATCCCTGGTGCGCCGCCACGTACGCCTTCGCGCCCGCCGGCGTGACGAAGGCGCGCAGCTCCGGCCCCTCGGCGACCCACACCGCCTTGTCCGCGAACCAGAGCGTGCCCGTCACCGCGTCCGGCACGTACGCCGCCCGGACGTCCGCGCCGCGCGCCGCCTTCAGCAGCTCGCGCGGGGAGTCGAAGGACAGGGTCCGGGCCTGGCCCTTCAGCCACAGCTCGGGGCGGGCGGCCACCGCCTTGGGGTACTCCGCCGTCCCGGCCGCCACCCGGGCCAGCGGCGCCGGGTCCACGAAGGCGTCCACGTCCACGTCGCCGACCAGCTTGGCGTCCTTCAGCACCGGCACGTCCTGCTTCAGCGCGTCGATCAGCTCCGGGCGCAGGGCCGGGTCGAAGGTCGCGATGCCGTTCGCCCCGTTGTACAGGTACACCACCTCCGCCGGCAGCCCGGTCTCCTTCGCCACTGATTCGGCGGCCGCGACCGGCTCTGCGCGCAGGTGGTCGGTGGCCCGCCGCTGGGCCCGCAGGAAGTCGTCCAGTACGCCGGCCCGCTCCTTCGCGAACTTCTCCCGCACGGTGACCCCGTGGAAGGTCGGCAGGTTCAGCTCGGCGCCGTCGTACAGGGCCTTGGCCCGGCCTTCGTACGCCAGCTGGCCCGGCCACGCCACGAACTGCGAGAGCGCGTCGACGCTGCCCGCCTGGAGCGCCGAAGCACCCACGCTGGGCTGCTGGTTGAGCTTCTCGATGCCGCCCGTCGGGTCGATCCCGGCGCGCTGCAGTGCCCGTACCAGCGTTCCGTCGGCCGCCGAGCCGACGCTCGTCGACACCTTCTTGCCGCGCAGGTCGGCCAGGGACTCCAGCTTCGACTCCGGTGCGGTGACCACGGTGTTGAGGCCGCCCCGCAGGTTGTAGCCGGTCACGGAGACGAGGTGGGTGGGCTGCTTCAGCTCCTTGCCGCGCACCGCGTTGATCAGGAGCGGGAAGTCGCCCATCGAACCGATGTCGATCTTCCCGGCGGTCATCTGGGCGGTGATGGGGGCGCCGGTGGCGTAGTCCTGCCAGTCCACCTTGTAGGTGATGCCGTCCTTCTCGCCGCGCGCGGCGAGCTCCTCCTCGAAGTAGCCGAGGGAGCGCAGCAGGGTGCCGGCGGTGACGGTGTTGATGGTCTTGGACTGGTAGCCGACGGTCACGGTGACCGTCTTGGAGCCGGCCGCACCGGCGGAGCCCGAGCAGGCGGTGGCCAGCGGCGCGAGGAGCAGGGCGAGCGCGGCGGGCGCGAGTGTCTTCGTACGCGTCGTACGCGTCGTACGCATGGGGAGGGGACCTTTCACCGGAGCAGGTAGGGCATGTTGACGGTGACCGCGCCGGTGGGACAGCGGGCGGCGCACGGGCCGCAGTACCAGCACTCGTCGACGTGCATGTAGGCCTTGCCGTTGTCCTCGCGGATCGCGAGCGAGTCGAGCGGACACATGTCGACGCAGAGCGTGCAGCCGTCGATGCACAGGGACTCGTCGATGGTCACGGGCACGTCGCCGCGCTGGGGGACCACAGGCATGGCTGTCTCCAGGAAGGTGGGTACGTTCGGTGTCGGAGGGGGCTCGGAGGGCTCAGAGGGCGCGGCGCAGCAGGCCGCTCATGGTGATCCGGTCGCCGTGGAAGCGGATGAACTCCAGGTCCACGGGCCGCCCGTCGCCCAGGTGGGTGAGGCGCTCGAGCATCAGGACGGCGGCCCCGCGCGGGGCCTGCAGGACGGCGGCGGAGTGCGCGTCGGCGTTGACGGCCTCAAGGGTGATCTCGGCGTGCCCGAGCGGCTGCCCGGTCAGCTGCTCCAGGAGCCGGAAGACGTCGGTGTTCTCCAGGTCGCAGCCCAGCAGTCCGGTGCCGATGTCCATCGGGACGTAGGTGAGGTCGAGGGAGAGCGGCAGCCCGTTCAGGCGCCGCAGCCGTTCGATGTAGAGCACGTCGGCGTGCTCGGGCAGACCGAGCCGCCCGGCGACCGGGGCGGGGGCACGGACGGGGCCGACGGTGCGGACCTCGTTGGTCACCCGGCCGTGCTCGTTCAGCGTCTCGGCCAGGCCTTGCAGGCGGTCCAGGCCGTGCGGGTACTTCTCGCAGACCACGACGGTGCCCACGCCGGGGCGGCGCTCCACGAGCCGCTCGCCGCGCAGCAGGTCGAGGGCCTGGCGGACCGTGTTGCGGCCGGCGCCGTAGGAGTCGGCGAGTTCGCCCTCCAGGGGGAGGACCCCGCCGGGGTAGCCGCCCGCCAGGATCTGGTGGCGCAGCAGGTCGGCGAGCTGGCGAGCCTGGTCCGCGCGCAGTCGCCGCCGGCGCGCGGCGGCGACCGGGACGGTGTGCGTGGCGGTTCGTTCGGCTGGCATGGCAGGGAACGTACCGGCGGCCCGGCGCCGGTGGTGTTGCCGCAGTGTTGCGCCACCTGATGGCGCTGGCGCAGGGCTCTGAGCTGCGGTTTCGGCGGGGTGGCGGAAAGATCCGCCACCCCGCCGACCGAGGGGTGGACTAGCGCGATCCCACGATGCGGCCGGTGACCTCGCCGAGGCCGACGCGCGTGCCGTCCGGGCCGGGGGCCCAGGCGGTGAGGGTGACGGTGTCCCCGTCCTCCAGGAAGGTGCGCTTGCCGTCGGTGAGCTCGATGGCGTCCCGGCCGTTCCAGGTGAGCTCCAGCAGCGAGCCGCGCTGGCCGACCTCGGGACCGCTGACGGTGCCGGAGCCGAAGACGTCGCCGGTACGCAGGGAGGCGCCGTTGACGGTCATGTGGGCGAGCTGCTGGGCGGCCGTCCAGTACATGGTGGCGAAGGGCGGCTGCGCCACCTCCTGCCCGTTGATGGAGACGGTGATGCGCAGGTCGAAGCCGCCGGGGCGGTCGAGGGCGGCGTCGTCCAGGTAGGGCTGGAGCGGGAAGTCCCGGGCGGGCGGGGCGACGCGGGCCGCGTCGAGGGCCTCCAGCGGGGTGACCCAGGCGGAGACGGAGGTGGCGAAGGACTTGCCGAGGAACGGGCCGAGCGGCACATATTCCCAGGCCTGGATGTCGCGCGCCGACCAGTCGTTGAGCAGGAACAGCCCGAAGACGTGCTCCTCGAAGTCGCCCAGCGCGACCGGCCGGCCCAGCTCGGAGGGGGTGCCGACGACGAAGCCGACCTCGGCCTCGATGTCGAGCTTGACGGAGGGGCCGAAGACGGGCGCCGGGTCGGTGGGCGCCTTGCGCTGGCCGCTGGGGCGTACGACGTCGGTGCCGGAGACCACGATCGTGCCGGAGCGGCCGTGGTAACCGATGGGGAGGTGCTTCCAGTTGGGCGTCAGCGCGTCGCCGTCCGGGCGGAACATCTTGCCGACGTTGGTGGCGTGGTGCTCGCTCGCGTAGAAGTCGACGTAGTCGGCGACCTCGTACGGCAGGTGCAGGGTGACCTCGTCGAGCGGCACCAGGTGCGGCTCGACGGTGGGGCGGTGGCCGGGGTCGGTCACCCAGGCGGTCAGCGCGCGGCGCACGTCGCGCCAGGCGGTGTGACCGGCAGCCAGCAGCGGGTTGAGCGAGGTCCGCCCGAGCAGGCCCGCGAACGGGGAGCCGAGCGCGGCCGCGGCCGCCCCCGCGTCGAGGACGAATCCGCCGATGCGCACACCGACCCGCCGCCGGTCGTCCGCTGCGGTCGAGAAGACGCCGTAGGGGAGGTTGTGCGGCCCGAACGGGTCGCCCTCGGGGACATCGAGGGGGCTCTGCTGGGGCATGGGGTACTGCCTCGCTTTCGACGCGGTCCGGGGGTGTCCCGGTAGACACGGTGCGGGACACGCTACTCAGGATCCCGCGGGAACGCGCGGGTACCCGGTCGGAGATGAAACACACCCCGGGACGACGGCTGTGGTCAGGTATCCACAGTTCCGGTCATATCTGATCTTTTGGTGCGTGCTGTCGATCGGGGGCCCTACGGTCGGGGTTGTGCACTTCCCTGCCCAGCCCCTGCCCCGCTCGGCGCTGCAGCGCGTCAAAGTGACGGATGGGACGTGGGGGAGGCCGGATTCGGGCTCTATTTGTAGGACTTGTCCAAAGGGGTCCGTATCCTAGGCGCCGTGACTTCCGCCCCGCCTCCGGCCCTTCCCTATGCCTTGATCGCCACAGACCTGGACGGGACTCTGCTGCAAGCCGGGGACACCGTCTCCGCCCGCTCGTACGAGGCGCTCGCGACGGCGCGCGCGGCCGGCGCCCAGCACATCATCGTCACCGGACGCCCCGTACCCCAGGTCCGACACGTCCTGGACCGGCTCGGCCACACGGGGCTTGCGGTGTGCGGGCAGGGCGCGCAGGTGTACGACGCGGCGCGCGGGCGCCTGCTGCACTCCGTGTCCATGGACCGGGAACTGGCCGACGTGGCCCTCGGCAAGATCGAGGCGGAGATCGGCGAGGTCTACGCGGCGGTCAACCAGGAGGGCCTGGACGCGGAGATGCTGATAGGGCCGGGCTACCGGATGTGGCACCCGCACCTGCCGACGGTCCGCGTCCCGCGGCGCTGCGACCTGTGGTCGGCGCCGATCAACAAGGTGCTGCTCCAGCACCCGGAACTGGACGACGACGAGCTGACCCGGGTGGCGCGGTCGGTGGTCGGCCACATGGTGAACGTCACGATGGCGGGCGAGCACACGGTGGAACTCCAGCCTCCGGGCATCGACAAGGCCAGCGGGCTCGCGCGGGCGGCGGACGTCCTCGGCGTCTCCCCGTCCGGGACGATCGCCTTCGGGGACATGCCGAACGACATCCCGATGTTCGCGTGGGCGGCCCACGGGGTGGCGATGGCCAACTCCCACCACGAGCTGGTGGCGGTCGCCGACGAGATCACCCTGTCGAACGAGGCGGACGGCATCGCGGTGGTGCTGGAGCGGCTGTTCGGCTAGCCGAGCCCCGCCTCGAACGCCGGCGCGGCCGAAAGAAGCAGCCTCGCCGCGTTTGAGGCGCAGGGTCCGGGGCGGAGCCCCGGGGCCGCCCGCCAGGGCGGGCCGGCCCGCTCAGCCCGCCGCGCGCGGCAGCCGGCGTTCCCACGTCCGGTGGAAGACCACCTCGTCCCCCTCCCGGCACACCACCTCGTTCGACGTCAGGAAGCCGCCCTCGTCGCAACGGATCTCCGAGCGCGTCTCCACCCGCGCGTCCCAGCCCAGCTCCGGCCGGTGGAGCCGGATCCGCCACCGCGAGAACGTGCGCGCCGACAGCGCGTCCGCGTCCTGGATCTCGTACACCTCCTCCGCGTCCTCCTCGTACTCCAGACCGTCCGGGAAGACCCGGGTGCCCCCGTACCGCGGGTCCACCTCCAGCCGCCACGTCCCGCGCGCGACGTCCCGTACGACCAGCCGTTCCGGACGCGGTTCGTCCAGCGTCGCCGGGACGACCACACCCAGCGGCTCCGCCTGCTCCGGCGCCTCGAAGACGATCCCGCCGTCCGCCGCGGAGCCCGCCCGCACCGGCAGGGTCAGCGCGCTGCCCGCCGGGTCCAGGGTCCACCCGGCCTCGGACCCGGCCCGCGGCCAGATCCACGGCCAGTACGCGGAGGACACGGCGAGCCGGATCCGGTGCCCCGGCGCGAAGGCGTGCCCGATGCCGTTCAGCTCGAAGGTGACGTCCTCGTACGCGCCCACCGGCCAGGGCAGCGCCCGGTCGCGGCCCCGGCGCGCCGAGAGGTTGAGCGCGCCCCGCGTGATCAGCGTCGAGGAGCCGTCCGGGGCCACGTCGCACAGCCGGGCGACCACCTGCCCGTACGGCACGTCGAGCCGCAGCCGCAGGGTGACCGACGGCCGTCCCAGGATCTCCACCGGCTCCTCGCGCCCGACCGGGAACTCGAAGCAGGCCGACTTCGCGTCCTCCTCCCGCTGGTCCGGCGGCAGGTCGGCGTCGTTGCCGAAGGGGAAGAAGCGGCCCGCGTCCAGCCCGGTGTGCTGCGGGGAGGCCACCGCCACCGGCGCGCCCTGGAACACGTACGGCACGGGGATGACGGACGCCGACGGCCAGGACCTCTCGCCGACCCAGCGGCCCGGGAGCTCCTCGTACACCGTCGCGGGCGGGTGCGATTCGCTGATCCAGGTGCGCAGCAGCGGTTCCTCCATCACCCCGTTGTCCGCGCCCTTCAGCCAGTGGTCCCACCAGCGCAGGGTCTCCTGCAGGAAGCCGATGGCCGGTCCCGGCGGCAGACCGCGGTCCGGGTACTGGTGCGACCAGGGCCCGATCAGGCCCCGTACGCGGGCGGACGGCAGGTGTTCGACCAGCCGCAGCACGGTGTCCCGGTACGGGTCGTGCCAGCCGCCGACCGCGAGCACGGCCGCGCGGACGGCCGGGTAGTCCTCGCAGACGCTGCCGTGGCGCCAGTAGGCGTCGCGCGTCTGGTGGGAGAGCCAGGTGTGGACGAGCGGTTCCACCGCCTCCAGCCGGTCCAGCCACATCCGGCGCCAGTCGTCGCCGGTGAACTGCGGGTCCGGCGGGCGGGAGGCGAAGGCCAGCAGGGTCGCCGCCCACGCGTGCATGTCCACGGCGAGCACCGAGCCGCCCATGTAGTGCACGTCGTTGTCGTACCGGTCGTCCGTCGAGCAGACGGTCACGACCGCCTTCAGCGGCTCCGGGGCCAGCGCGGCGATCTGGAGGGAGTTGAACCCGCCCCAGGAGATCCCGAACATCCCCACCGACCCCGTGCACCACGGCTGCGCCGCCAGCCACTCCACCACCGCGACCCCGTCGGCCAGCTCGCGGGCGTCGTACTCGTCGCCCGGCCGGCCCCCGCTGCAGCCGTGCCCGCGCACGTCCACCCGAACGGAGGCGTAGCCGTGTCCCGCGTACCAGGGGTGGCGCTGCTGGTCGCGCGGCGCGGTCCAGTCGGTGAGCCGGTACGGGAGGTACTCCAGCAGGGCCGGCACCGGCTCGTCCGTCACCGGGCGCCAGATCCGGGCGTACAGCTCGACACCGTCGGGAAGCGGGATCCGGACGTCCTCGTGGGTGGTGCCGTACGGGAAGTCGGTACGGATGATCATCTGTTCTCAGCCGCCAATCGCCTCGGACGTGTCCCTCGGGGGTGTCCCGGGCCCCGTGTCGCGCCGGTCGTCGTCCGTCCGGCGAGCCATCCGCCGGCGACGGGGACGAGGTGGACCATGGTCCCGTGGGCCGCCGGGACGGAGACGGAGACGGAGAGAGAGGCGGAGGCGGCGGCCGGTCGGCCTCCGGATCCCCGGACTCGTCCATATCGGTCGCTGTTCTGGGCAAAACGCATTCTCCGGTTGATTCTGCCTATCCAGAACATACCGGTGATCATCGGACAGTGCGCGGGTGGTGGCCGGGAAGGCGCTCTCGGTGATCGAAAACAGACCCGATACGCTGGCTTGAGTGATGGCAGCGACACATCGACAATCCATGTGATCGTCAGCGTGATCGTCAGCAGACAGGAGTACCCCTCGTGACCGTCGTCGGGCCGTTCGGACTGAGCGTGCGGGACCAGGCTCTTGAGACCGATGTCCAGGCCGGACTGGCCGCCGTCGAGGCGGGTCTGCTGGAAGCCACCAAGAGCGAAGTCCCCTTCATCACCGAGGCCGCACAGCACCTGGTGCGGGCCGGAGGCAAGCGGTTCCGGCCGCTGCTGGTGATGCTCGCGTCCCGTTTCGGTGATCCCTATGCGCCCGGCATCGTGCCGTCCGCCGTCGTGGTCGAGCTCACGCACCTCGCGACGCTCTACCACGACGACGTCATGGACGAGGCGGACGTCCGCCGCGGGGTGGAGAGCGCCAACGCCCGCTGGGGCAACTCGGTGGCGGTCCTGACGGGTGACTTCCTGTTCGCCCGCGCCTCGCACATCCTGGCCGACCTCGGCCCGGAGGCCGTACGCATCCAGGCCGAGGCCTTCGAGCGGCTGGTGACGGGCCAGATCCTGGAGACGGCCGGCCCGCGCGACGGCCGCGACCCCGTCGCCCACTACCTCGACGTCATCGCCGGCAAGACCGGCTCGCTGATCGCGGTCTCCGGCCGCTTCGGCGCGCTCATGTCCGGCGCCGACGCGTCGGTCGTCGACATCCTGACGCAGTACGGCGAGCGGCTCGGCACCGCCTTCCAGCTCGCCGACGACGTCCTCGACATCGCCTCCGACGCGCACGAGTCCGGCAAGACCCCGGGCACCGACCTGCGCGAGGGCATCCCGACGCTGCCCGTGCTGCGGCTGCGCGAGATGGCGGCCCAGGGCGGAGACCCGGCGGACCTGGAGCTCGTCCAGCTCCTGGACGGCGACCTGACGGACGACGCCCGCCACGCCGAGGTGCTCACCCGGCTGCGGGCGCACCCCGCCCTGGAGCGGGCCCGCCGCGACACCATCCAGTACGCCGAGGACGCGCGGGCCATGCTGGCCCCGCTGCCGGAGTGCTTCGCCAAGTCGGCGCTGGAAGAGCTCTGCGACGCGGTCGTGCACCGCGCCGGCTGACGGCCACGCCACCGGAACGGGCCCTTCCGCCCCGGCGACCCCTACGGGTCGGGGGAGGAGGGCCCTTTCCGTGTCATCCCACGGGTGTACGCCGAGTTGAGTCCGGGGACTGACGCCCCGGGGCCGCCGATTTGGTCAGATGGAGTCATCAAACCCCACCAGATCGGGTGAGCGCGGCGACACGGTTGTCACCGCAGTCGACACAGAGGGCAGGGCACTGACATGGCACCGAACACCAAGACTTCCCGCAAGGCCGCCCGGTACGCCGTACCGGTAGCGGTGGCGGGCGTGGCCGCGGCGACCGTTGCGATGGTTCCGGCCTTCGCCAACGCCGGCGGGCCCGACCTGCCGAAGGTGACGGCGCAGCAGCTCATCGAGAAGGTCGCGGCCTCGGACGTCCAGCAGCTGTCCGGCACCGCCCGGATCACCACCGACCTGGGGCTGCCGAAGATCGCGAGCGGGCTGCTCGGCGGCGGGGGCATCGCGGGCGGCTCCGCCAACCCGGAGGACAAGGTCGCCCAGCTGGCGAACGGCAGCCACACCCTGCGCGTCGCGGCCGACGGCCCGGACCGCCAGCGGCTGACCTTCCTCGACGGCAAGGACGAGTACAGCCTCATCCACAACGGCGACGACGTGTGGGGCTACGACTCCAAGTCGAACGAGGTCTTCCACGAGAAGAACGCCGAGGCGGGCCAGGGCAAGGGCAAGGACGGCGGCAAGGAGCACAAGACCGGCGACCGCCTGGCCGCCTCCCCGCAGCAGCTGGCCGAGGAGATCCTGAAGGCCGCCGGCCCCACCACGGACGTCAGCGTGGGCGACACCGCGCAGGTGGCCGGGCGGGACGCCTACCAGCTGGTGCTGAAGCCCAAGCAGGCCGGCTCCACGGTCGGCTCGGTCCAGATCGCGGTGGACGCCAAGAACGGTGTGCCGCTGCGGGTGCAGCTGCTGTCCGCCCAGGGCGGCAAGCCGATCGTGGACGCGGGCTTCACCAAGGTCGACTTCGCCAAGCCGGCCGCGGACACCTTCTCCTTCACCGCGCCCAAGGGCGCCAAGCTGACCGAGGGCGTGGACGGCGCGGGCAAGGGCGGCGCGGACGACCACTGGAAGGCGCTGGAGTCCTTCCCGGGCCTCGGCGGTCTGACCGGCGGCGCGGGCGACAAGGGCGACGTGAAGGTGCTCGGCGAGGGCTGGTCGACCATCGCCCGGATCGACTCGGGCATGAACCGGAACCTGAAGGACCTGGAGAACGACAAGAACACCCCGAAGGAGGCCAAGCAGTTCCTCGACGCCCTCGGGGACAAGGTCACCGGGAAGTTCGGTGAGGGCCGGGTCCTGTCGACCCGCCTGGTCAACGCCCTGATCACGGACGACGGCAAGGTCTACGTCGGCGCGGTCACCAAGGACGCGCTGGTCAAGGCGGCCGACGCCAACAAGTAGCCGGCGGCCGGACGGACAGCGGCAAGGGTGGGCAGGGACTGTGTCCCTGCCCACCCTTGCGCCATTCCCGCTCCGCGTACAGCACACCCGCTGTACGGTGTTGGACATGTCGAGACACGTCACCATCCGCCTGGACGAAGAGTTCCACGAACGCCTGAAGGCACGTGCGGCGGCACTGGGGACGACGGTCACCGCGCTGATCACCGAGGTCACGGAGCGCGAACTCGACGAGGACCGCAAGAACTTCCTCTCCGGCATAGAGGAGTTCGCCGACCACTGGGGCTACTTCCAGCAGCGGTTCGGCAATTGAAGATCACCATGGAGTGGGCCTGGACGGCTCTGGCCCACCATCTCCCGTCCGATCCCGCCGTGTGGGATCCCTCCGGGGTGGCCGCCGCGGTCGCCCGGCACCAGAACGACCTCGTCCTCGTGCCCGAACAGCCCGCCCCGGACACCGCGTGGCGGGCCGCCGCGTTTTTGCACACCCTCGCGGTGTGCCCCGCGCTGGAATCCCCGATGAACGAGTTCTACGCGGCCGCGGCCACCCGCTCGTACCTGCGGGTGGCCGGGGCGAAGCAGCTGCCCTCGCCCGAGGAGCTCGGCGACCTGGTGGAGGCGGCCAAGCTGGGCCGCGCGGACATCGCGGCCGTGGCCGAGGAGCTGCGGGCCCGTATCCAGGGCCCGCTCCAGGCGTCCTCGCAGGCTCGTGCCGAGGACGCCTGAGCCGGGAACCGGACCGGCGGGGCGCACGGCCTAGAAGGTGATCTTCCAGCTGTTGATGTAGCCGACGTCCTGCGCGGCCGAGTCCTTGACCCGGAGGTTCCAGACACCGTTGGCCACCTCGCTGGAGGCGTTGACGGTGTACGTCTGGACGAGGTTGTCGGCGCTGCCGCCAGTGCGGTTGTGCAGGTTGTAGACGGTGCCGTCGGGGGCGACCAGGTCGACCACCAGGTCACCGCGGTAGGTGTGGACGATGTTCACGTCGACCTTGGTGGTCGCGGGCGCGTTGCCCGTCACACCGGAGACCGTGATCGGCGAGGACACCGCCGCCGCGGGGGAGTCCGGGATGTTCACGTCCGCCGTGTTCTCGAAGGACGGGCCCGGCGGGACCGGGGTGGCCGCCCCGAGCGTCCAGATCGCGTAGGCGACGGCATCGGAGTTGCGGTCCAGGGCGGTGTCGTTGATGTTCGCCAGGCTGTCGCACGAGGAGTGGTAGCAGCGGTCGAAGGCCTGACCGGAGGTGCCGCCCCACTTCTGTGCCTGCGCCGCCGTCTTGGTGTAGTCGGCGCCGGAGAACAGGCCGCCGACGGGGATGCCCGCGTTCTTGAAGGGGGCGTGGTCGGAGCGGCCGTCGCCCTCGGTCTCGATCTCGGTCGGGATGCCGAGGCCGGCGTAGTAGTTCTTGAAGGTCTGCTCGATCGTCGGGTCGTCGTCGTAGACGAAGTAGCCCGGGTTCGGCGAGCCGATCATGTCGAAGTTCAGGTAGCCGGAGATCTTCGCCTTCTCGGCCGCCGGCAGGTTGTTGACGTAGTACTTCGAGCCGATCAGGCCCAGCTCCTCCGCGCCCCACCAGCCGAAGCGCAGGTGCTTGGTGGGCTGCAGGCCGGCCCGGGAGACGGCGAGGGCCGTTTCCAGGACGGCCGCGCTGCCGGAGCCGTTGTCGTTGATGCCCGCGCCCGCGGTCACCGAGTCCAGGTGCGAGCCGGCCATCAGGACCGAGTTCGGGTCGCCGCCCGGCCAGTCGGCGATCAGGTTGTAGCCGGTGGCGCCGCTGGAGGTGAAGGTCTGCAGGGTGGTCGTGAAGCCGGCCGCGTCGAGCTTGCCCTTCACGTAGTCGATCGAGGCCTTGTAGCCGGCCCTGCCGTGGGCGCGGTTGCCGCCGTTGTTGGCGGCGATGGTCGAGAGCTGCGACAGGTGGGCCTTGACGTTGGCCAGCGGTATGTCGGGCGGTGTCGGCGCCGCGGCGACCGCCGTGGGGGCGGCGAGTGCGGCGGGGGCGGTGGAGGCGAACAGGCCGGCGACCGCGAACGCGGTCACGGCAGCAAGGCGCCGGGAGACGGACAGGCTCATGTGGGGGCTCCGGGATTCCGCGGGGATATGACGGAACGAGTGGCGATAGAGCAGGTGAGCGTTAGTGCGTCAGTGCGAGCCTGATGTTCAGCGAGAGTATGACTGTCCGTCAAGACCACAATTCGGTCAGGGCGGTTCGGAAAACGGACGATCCCCGGTACGAGTGGTCCGTACCGGGGATCGTGGGTGTGAAGTGTTTGCCGCAGCGCGCCCCGCGGGGCGCCGTTACGCGCGCCCCGCGGGCGCCGTTACGCGGGCTCGCGCGCCGGTGTCGCCAGGACGGCCGGCGCCGCCGCCTCCAGCCTGACCCGGGACCGCCGCGCCGTGCGCAGCGCGTCCCAGGTGAGGATCACGAGCGCGCCCCACACCAGGGAGAAGCCCGCCCAGCGCTCGGGCGGCATGGCCTCGTGGAAGTACAGGACGCCCAGCCCGAACTGGAAGACCGGGGCCATGTACTGGAGCAGCCCGAGCGTGGACAGCGGGACCCGGATCGCGGCCATCCCGAAGAACACCAGCGGGATCGCCGTGACCAGCCCGGTCGCGGCCAGCAGGAGCGAGTGGGTGACGCCGTGCGAGGCGAAGGTGGACCGGCCCTGCGCGCCGAGCCACAGGACGTATCCCAGGGCGGGCAGGAACAGCACGGCCGTCTCGGCGGCCAGCGACTCCAGGCCGCCCATGTTGAGCTTCTTCTTGATCAGCCCGTACGTGGCGAAGGAGAAGGCGAGGATCAGCGAGATCCACGGCGGCCGCCCGTAGCCGATGGCGAGCACCAACACGGCGACGAAGCTGAGGCCGACCGCCACCCACTGCGCCCGGCGCAGCCGCTCGCCGAGCACCAGCACGCCGATGGCGATGCTGACCAGGGGATTGATGAAGTAGCCGAGGCTCGCCTCGACGACGTGCTCGTTGTTGACGGCCCAGATGTACAGGCCCCAGTTCACGCTGATCACCGTGGCGGCCAGCGTGGTCAGGCCGAGCTTGCGGGGCTGGCGGAGCAGCTCCCGTATCCAGCCCCAGCGGCGCAGCGCGAGCAGCGCCAGACCGACCACGGCCAGGGACCACACCATGCGGTGGGCGAGGATCTCGATCGCCCCGGAGGGCTTGAGGAGCGGCCAGAAGAGGGGGACCAGCCCCCACATCCCGTATGCGCCGAATCCGTAGAGCAAACCCGTGCGCTGCTCGTTCTGTGCCTTCACGGGGCCTCCTGTACGACTTCCAGCCAACTTCACGACGGTATCGCCGTACGACCCGGATGTCATGCCCGTAATTGCGAGATACTCATGACATCTTTCGGGGTCGGTGGGCCGGTGCGGATACGGAGGCCGCTCGGGAGCCGCCGGGAGCCGCCGGGAGCCCGCCCGGGTCAGGCCAGCGCGGCGCCGATCGCCTCGGCGACGGGGGTCGTCGGCCGCCCGATCAGCCGGGCCAGGTCCCCGCTGGTGCCCGCCAGCCGGCCGCGCGCGATCGCCGCGTCCACGTCGACGATGATCGCCGCGAAGCCCTCGGGCACCCCGGCGCCCGTCAGGATCCGCAGGTGCTCGTCCGCCGGGACCTCGGCGTACGCGATCTCCTTGCCGCTGAGTGCCGACACCTCGGCCGCGTACTCCCCGAGGCTCCACGCGGCGTCGCCGGAGAGCTCGTAGATCCGGTTCATGTGCCCCTCGCCGGTGAGCACCACGGCCGCGGCGGCCGCGTAGTCGGCGCGTGCCGCCGAGGCGACCCGGCCCTCGCCCGAGCTGCCCACGACCGCTCCGTGCCCGAGGACCGCCGGCAGCTCGCGGGTGTAGTTCTCGTGGTACCAGCCGTTGCGCAGGAAGGTGTACGGGAGCCCGGAGCCGAGGACGGCCCGCTCGGTGGCGGTGTGTTCGGCGGCCAGCTCGAAGTCGGCCTCGGGGCCGCCGAGGATGCCGGTGTAGGCCAGCTGTGCCACGCCCGCCGCCTTCGCGGCGTCGATCACGGCGGTGTGCTGGGTGACGCGCCGCCCGATCTCGTTGCCGGAGATCAGCAGCACCCGGTCGCCGGGCTCGAAGGCGCGGGCCAGGGCCGCCGGGTCGTCGTAGTCGGCGACGCGCACCTCGATCCCGCGTGCGGCCAGGTCTGCGGCCTTCTCCTGGTTGCGGACGACGACGGCGACCTGGTCGGCGGGGACCCGTTCCAGCAGCTCCTCGACGACGAGACGGCCGAGCGCTCCGGTGGCGGCGGTGACGACGATGCTCATGACTGCTCTCCTCGTTGGACGACAGCGCCAGCCTACGGTAAGCGCTAACTTTTAGAAAGCGTTGTGTGGGAGGAAGCGGGGGACAGCGGGCCGCGCATGCCGAAGCCCGGGCCCCAAGGGGGTCCGGGCTTCGGCGGCCGTGTCGCGCGGGCGGGTCAGCCGACGACGGTCCAGGTGTCGTTGCCGGCCAGCAGCGCCCCGAGGTCGCCCTTGCCGCTGCGGTCGATGGCCGCGTCGAGCTGGTCGGCCATGAGGGTGTCGTAGACGGGCCGCTCCACGCTGCGGAACACCCCGATCGGGGTGTGGTGCAGGGTGTCGGGGTCGGCCAGGCGGGACAGCGCGAACGCGGTCGTGGCGCCGGCGTTCTTCGCATCGTGCACCAGGATCCGCGCCTCGTTGGCCGCGGTGACCTCGACGACCTCCAGGTCCCCGGTGGCCGGGTTGCGTACGACACCCTTCGAGCCGTCCGCGCCGAAGCGGATCGGCTGCCCGTCCTCCAGCCGGATCACGGCTTCCAGGGCCTGGTCCTTGTCCTTGAGGACCTCGAAGGCGCCGTCGTTGAAGATGTTGCAGTTCTGGTAGATCTCGACGAGCGCCGTGCCCTGGTGGTCGGCCGCCTGGCGCAGTACCTCGGTGAGGTGCTTGCGGTCGGAGTCGACGGTCCGGGCGACGAAGGAGGCCTCGGCTCCGATCGCAAGCGACACCGGGTTGAAGGGCGCGTCCAGCGAGCCCATCGGCGTCGACTTGGTGATCTTGCCGACCTCGGAGGTGGGGGAGTACTGGCCCTTGGTCAGCCCGTAGATCCGGTTGTTGAAGAGCAGGATCTTCAGGTTGACGTTGCGGCGCAGGGCGTGGATGAGGTGGTTGCCGCCGATGGACAGCGCGTCGCCGTCACCCGTGACCACCCAGACGGACAGGTCGCGGCGGGAGGTGGCGAGGCCGGTGGCGATGGCCGGGGCGCGGCCGTGGATCGAGTGCATCCCGTACGTGTTCATGTAGTACGGGAAGCGGGAGGAGCAGCCGATGCCCGAGACGAAGACGATGTTCTCCTTCGCGAGGCCCAGTTCGGGCATGAAGCCCTGAACCGCGGCCAGCACGGCGTAGTCACCGCAACCGGGGCACCACCGGACCTCCTGGTCCGACTTGAAGTCCTTCATCGACTGCTTGCTCTCGGCCTTCGGTACCAGCGAGAGCAGCGTCCGCTCCCCTTCGGTCACCTCAGTCATCGATGGCCTCCTTGAGAACCGTGGCGAGCTGCTCCGCCTTGAACGGCATTCCGTTGACCTGGTTGTACGACTGGGCGTCGACCAGGTATTTCGCCCGGATCAGGGTGGCGAGCTGCCCGAGGTTCATCTCCGGCACCACTACCTTCTCGTAACGCTCCAGGACCTCGCCGAGATTCCTGGGGAAGGGGTTGAGGTGGCGCAGGTGGGCCTGGGCGATGGGGAGTCCGGCGTTGCGCAGCCGGCGGACGGCCGCCGTGATGGGGCCGTAGGTGGAACCCCAGCCCAGGACCAGGGTGGTGGCGCCGTCCGGGTCGTCGACGTCGAGGTCGGGCACCTGGATGCCGTCGACCTTGGCCTGGCGGGTGCGGACCATGAGGTCGTGGTTGGCCGGGTCGTAGGAGATGTTGCCGGTACCGTCCTGCTTCTCGATGCCGCCGATGCGGTGTTCGAGACCGGGGGTGCCGGGGATGGCCCAGGGCCGGGCGAGCGTCTCGGGGTCCCGTTTGTACGGCCAGAACACCTCGGTGCCGTCGGACAGGGTGTGGTTCGCACCGGTGGCGAACTTGACCTTCAGGTCGGGCAGGTCGGCGACCTCCGGGATCCGCCAGGGCTCGGATCCGTTGGCGAGGTAGCCGTCGGAGAGCAGGAAGACCGGAGTCCGGTAGGTGAGCGCGATCCGGGCCGCGTCGAGGGCGGCGTCGAAGCAGTCCGCGGGGGTCCGCGGCGCCACGATCGGTACGGGGGCCTCACCGTTGCGGCCGAACATGGCCTGGAGGAGGTCCGCCTGCTCCGTCTTGGTCGGCAGTCCGGTGGAGGGGCCGCCGCGCTGGATGTCCACGATCAGCAGCGGAAGCTCCAGCGACACCGCGAGGCCGATCGCCTCCGACTTGAGCGCCACACCGGGCCCGGAGGTGGTGGTCACCCCGAGCGCGCCGCCGAAGGCCGCGCCGAGCGCCGCGCCGATGCCGGCGATCTCGTCCTCGGCCTGGAAGGTCCGCACGCCGAAGTTCTTGTGCTTCGAGAGCTCGTGCAGGATGTCCGAGGCCGGGGTGATCGGGTAGGAGCCCAGGTAGAGGGGCAGATCGGCCTGCTGGCTCGCGGCGACGAGGCCGTAGGAGAGCGCCAGGTTCCCGGAGATGTTGCGGTAGGTGCCGGTGGGGAAGGCGCGCGTGGCCGGGGCGACCTCGTAGGAGACCGCGAAGTCCTCCGTCGTCTCCCCGAAGTTCCAGCCGGCCCGGAAGGCGACGACATTCGCCTCGGCGATCTCGGGCTTCTTCGCGAACTTCTGCCGCAGGAACTTCTCGGTGCCCTCGGTGGGCCGGTGGTACATCCACGACAGCAGGCCCAGCGCGAACATGTTCTTGCTGCGCTCGGCCTCCTTGCGGGAGAGGCCGAAGTCCTTCAGCGCCTCCACCGTCAGGGTGGTCAGCGGCACCGGGTGCAGGCTGTAGGCGTCGAGGGAGCCGTCCTCCAGCGGCGAGGTGGCGTAGCCGACCTTGGCCATGGGGCGCTTGGTGAACTCATCCGTGTTGATGATGATCTCCGCGCCGCGCGGCAGGTCCGCGATGTTCGCCTTCAGGGCCGCCGGGTTCATCGCCACCAGCACGTTCGGGGCGTCGCCCGGCGTGAGGATGTCGTGGTCGGCGAAGTGGAGCTGGAAGGAAGAGACGCCCGGGAGGGTTCCGGCGGGGGCGCGGATTTCGGCGGGGAAGTTCGGCAGCGTCGACAGGTCGTTCCCGAAGGACGCCGTTTCCGAGGTGAAGCGGTCACCGGTGAGCTGCATACCGTCACCGGAGTCACCCGCGAATCGGATGATCACACGATCGAGGCGGCGCACTTCCTTGCCGCCCGGACTCTCCGGGGTGCGCTGTCCACCGACAACCGCACCCCCGGCCCCGTCGGCCTGCTCGGCTGGGCTGCTGACCTGGCTGGTCACTGAACTGGACCTCCTTCGAGGCGTGAGCACCCCCGGAACCAACCCTACGTCGGTAGGGATCAGGCCCCCAGGGGCGACCACATTCTGGACCGTAGGACCGCCCCTTGAGACGGCCCTGCCGGTATGCCGTATCTGACAGAGTGTCAGTCGATCAAGATTTCAGGTAGGTGAGAACGGCCAGTACTCGCCGGTGATCCCCGTCACTCGGCGAAAGGCCCAGCTTCATGAAGATGTTGCTGACGTGCTTTTCCACCGCTCCGTCGCTCACGACCAGCTGCTTCGCCACGGCGGAATTCGTCCGGCCCTCGGCCATCAGCCCGAGCACCTCGCGCTCGCGCGGGGTCAGGCCCGCCAGCACGTCCTGCTTCCGGCTGCGACCGAGCAGCTGGGCGACGACCTCGGGGTCCAGGGCCGTACCGCCCCGGGCCACCCGCACCACCGCGTCCAGGAACTCCCGGACCTCGGCCACCCGGTCCTTGAGCAGATACCCCACCCCGGTGCTGGATCCGGCCAGCAGTTCGGTGGCGTACTGCTCCTCCACGTACTGGGACAGCACGAGCACGCCTATCCCGGGGTGGTCGCGGCGCAGCCGCACGGCCGCCCGCACACCCTCGTCCGTGTGGGTCGGCGGCATCCGCACGTCCGCCACCACCACATCCGGCAGCGCCCCCTCGGCCGCCAGGTCCGCCACCGTCTTGATCAGGGCCTCTGCGTCCCCGACGCCCGCCACGACGTCATGCCCCCGGTCGGTCAGCAACCGGGTCAGGCCCTCACGCAGCAGCACTGAATCCTCGGCGATGACCACCCGCACCCTGTCTTCCACGACTCAGCAGCTCCCGCGTCCACTCGTTCACGCACTACCTGACTCAGCCAAGCATCCCAGCCTTGAGTCCCTGTGAAGGCAGAGCCGCGACAACACGTCGTCGTGCGGGGGGAGTTTTCGAGTACTGGAAGGTCGCATACCGCAAACGGGCACCGCGCGCGGCGGGAGTTGCGAAGGGCCGGGCCATCCGGCCCGGCCCTTGCAGCGGCAGCTCCGTCAGGCCGTAGGGGGTGTCTTTGATCCGGCCTGACCGACAGGACCCCCTACGGGCGCCAGGGCAGCTCGGCGGTGACCGTCGTCCCGCCCCCGGCGGGGGAGTCGACGACCAGCACCCCGTCCACGGCGTCCAGCCGCTCGGTCAGCCCCGCCAGCCCCGTCCCCTCCCGCGGCCCGGCCCCGCCCCGGCCGTCGTCGGCGACCTGGATCAGCAGCCGCTCCCCGGACTTCCACACGTCCACCGAGGCCGACCGGGCCAGCGCGTGCTTGCTGACGTTCTGCAGCAGCTCCGAGACCGTGAAGTACGCGATCCCCTCGATCGCCGCCGCGGGCCGGGCCGGCAGATCCACCTCCACCCGTACCGGCACCGCGCACCGCGAGGCCACCGAGGACAGCGCCGCGTCCAGCCCCCGGTCGGTCAGCACGGCCGGGTGGATCCCGCGGGCCAGGTCGCGCAGCTCCTGGAGGGCGATCTTCACCTCACCGTGCGCCTCGTCCACCATCCGGGCGGCGGCCTGCGGATCCTCGGTCAGCTTCTCCTTCGCCAGCCCCAGATCCATCGCCAGCGCCACCAGCCGGGCCTGCGCGCCGTCGTGCAGGTCCCGCTCGATACGCCGCAGGTCGGCGGCGGCGGTGTCCACGACCACCCCGCGGTCGGACTCCAGCTCGCTGACGCGGGTGGCCAGGCTGGACGCCCCGAGCAGCCCGCCGACCATGACCCGGTCGACGGTGGTCAGGGCGCGGATCACCCACGGGGTGGCGAGGGTGATCGCCAGCCCGACGAGGCTGGTGAGGATGATCATGACCGGCGAGTCGAGGTAGAAGGTGTAGCCGTCGTTCTGGAAGAGCTGCAGACCGGGCTGGTCGGTGTAGGCCGGGAAGACCCAGAACCAGAGCGGGTACAGCAGGTACGCCCACCCGCACGCCCAGAGCACCAGGGACAGGCAGAAGGAGAACACCGCCCACGGGAAGTGGACGACCGAGTACAGCGCGTGGCGCCAGGCGCTCC
Source organism: Streptomyces xanthophaeus (assembly GCF_030440515.1). Classification (GTDB taxonomy): domain Bacteria; phylum Actinomycetota; class Actinomycetes; order Streptomycetales; family Streptomycetaceae; genus Streptomyces; species Streptomyces kutzneri. Next base: position 3,526,527 of record NZ_CP076543.1, on the reverse strand, counting down.
CGCTCTTGAGCAGCGCACCCATGGCGGCGAGCGGCCCGGCCTTCTTCGCCCGGATCGGCGCGGGGGCGGCGATCTCCGTCCCGAGCAGCGCGCGCACCCGGGCCCGCTCCACGTGCCCGAAGCCGCGGCACATGGCGAGCACGCCGGCGAGGACCGGAACGCCGAGGAAGGTGACGAGCAGTCCGGCGCCGAGGCTCACGCCGGTGATGGCGAGCGAGAAGTACAGCGTGCTCAGCGGCAGCCCGATCAGCAGGTACGCGAACTCCCGCCAGATCCGCCCCTCGACCGGAGCCCGCAACACCGCGCCGATCCCGCCGCCCGTGCCTCTGCTGTTGCCCATGATCCCGACCCACCCTTCCGGTCCTCCGCTACACCCCCACCCTGCCGCCCCCCGACCCCCCACAACCATGCGGCGGGTCGGCATCTCCACCGGGGGGTTAACCCCACCCCTCACCCCAAATCCAGCCCCGCCGACGTTCGAGGCGCCCCGCCGCCAATCCAGCCCCGCCGGCGTTTGAGGCGCGGGGTCCGGGGCGGAGCCCTGGGAAACGGCGCGCAGCGGAATCCGTACGGCACCCGGCCCATCCCCGCAGCCCCGCCGGCGAGGCGCCCGGCGGAGCCCTGGGAAACGGCGGCGCAGCGGAATCCGTGCGGCACCCGGCCCATCCCCGCGGCCCCGCCGGCGAGGCGCCCGGCGGAGCCCTGGGAAACGGCGGCGCAGCGGAATCCGTGCGGCACCCGGCCCATCCCCGCGGCCGCGCCGGCGAGGCGCCCGGCGGAGCCCTGGGAAACGGCGGCGCAGCGGAATCCGTGCGGCACCCGGCCCATCCCCGCGGCCGCGCCGGCGAGGCGCCCGGCGGAGCCCTGGGAAACGGCGGCGAGCCGCACACACGAACGGGACCCCCGCCCACCCCGGACGGGAGTCCCGCTCACCAGCGACAACAGGGGCCCGGGGGCCTACCCCCGGTCCCGCCACGGCAGCTCGGCCGTGACCACGGTCCCCACCCCCACGGGCGAGTCCACCACCAGCACCCCGTCCACCGCGCCCAGCCGCTCCGCGAGCCCCGCCAGCCCACTCCCCCCGGAGGGACTCGCTCCGCCCCGCCCGTCGTCCGACACCCGGATCATCAGCCTCGCCCCCGTCCGCCACACCTCCACCGTCGCGCCCCGCGCCCCCGGCCCCGCGTGCTTGCTCACGTTCTGCAGCAGCTCGGACACCACGAAGTACGCGATCCCCTCGATCGCCTCCGCAGGCCGCGCCGCCGGCAGATCCGCCGGCAGATCCACCGCCACCTTCACCGGCACCACGCACCGCGCCGCCACCGACGACAGCGCCGCGTCCAGCCCCCGGTCCGTCAGCACCGCCGGGTGGATCCCCCGTGCGAGGTCCCGCAGCTCCTGGAGGGCCAGCTTCACCTCCCCGTGCGCCTCGTCGACCATCGCCGCCGCGCCCTCCGGGTCCTCCAGCAGCTTCTCCTTCGCCAGGCCCAGCCCCATCGCCAGCGCCACCAGCCGGGCCTGCGCCCCGTCGTGCAGGTCCCGTTCGATGCGCCGCAGGTCCGCCGCCGCCGTGTCCACCACGACTCCCCGGTCGGATTCCAGCTCCGCGATCCGCCGCTCCAGGTCGTCGGACGGCGACAGCAGCCCCCGTACCATCGCCCGGTCCACGTTCGCCATCAGCCGTACCAGATACGGCAGCACCGGCCACAGCACGAACAGGCCGGTCAGCGCTACCGTGAAGGTGAGTACTCCCCACGGCAACCGGATCAGCTGGTACAGCACCGTCCGCCAGCCGACCGGGTCCTTGATGCTCGTCCACAGCCAGGGGAAGAATCCGCCGGACCGCTTCGGCCCGGGGATCGGGGTCGGCTCGTCCACCCGTACGCCCAGCAGCCCGCGGGCGCGTGCCCGGTCCAGCCGTCCCAATTGCCGAGACAGATACAGACCGCACGCGAGCAGGGGAATTCCGACCGCGGTCACGGAAAGACCGCCGGCCGTGGAAACCATGACAACCGCGTAAACAAAACCGACGATCGCCAGCGGCAGGTTGCTCAGCAGATAGGCGATCTCCTTCCACGTCACGGCGCTGAAGACGGCGCGTACGGGGGGAGGTCGATCGTTGTCGGGTACGGCATGGCTCAGGGTCATGCGCCACACCCTGTCAAGTACGACCCGCTGATGCCATGGGGTGGCCGGGGTGCTGTGAACGGGGGATAACCCCACCCCGTGTGAGGCAGGCCCTAGACTCCCGTCCGTACCAGATCGTCGACAGTGACCGAGGAGCGAGGAACGGACGTGCCTGAACCAACGGTATCGACCGTAACCGTGCTCGCGGCGGACTACTTCCGGAGTTATTCGGTCGTCGGTCTCCTGGCCGCCCTCGGTGTGCTCTTCGTGGCCGTCGCCTTCGGCGCGGGCCGCCTGCTGCGGCCCGTCGTCCCGACCCCCGAGAAGCTGCTGACCTACGAATGCGGTGTGGACCCGGTCGGCGAGGGCTGGGCGCACACCCAGGTCCGCTACTACGTCTACGCGTTCCTCTACGTCATCTTCGCCGTCGACTCGATCTTCCTGTTCCCGTGGGCGACGGTGTTCGCCGCCGCCGGTTACGGCGCCACGACCCTGGTCGAGATGTTCATCTTCCTGGGCTTCCTGGCCGTCGGCCTGCTCTATGCGTACAAGAAGGGCGTCCTCGAATGGACGTGACACCGGCTGTGACGCCGACCGAGGGCGTGCTGCTCCCGGAGCCCAAGCGCCTCGGAGTCCTCTCCCGCCTGGCCCCGGAACCGATGAAGGTGGTCCTGAACTGGGGCCGCCGGTACAGCCTGTGGGTCTTCAACTTCGGCCTGGCCTGCTGCGCGATCGAGTTCATCGCCGCGTCCATGGCCCGGCACGACTTCATCCGGCTCGGGGTGATCCCCTTCGCGCCGGGTCCGCGCCAGGCCGACCTGATGATCGTTTCAGGCACCGTCACGGACAAGATGGCCCCCGCGGTGAAGCGGCTCTACGAGCAGATGCCGGAGCCGAAGTACGTCATCTCCTTCGGCGCCTGCTCCAACTGCGGCGGCCCCTACTGGGACTCGTACTCGGTGACGAAGGGCGTCGACCAGATCATCCCGGTCGACGTCTACGTGCCGGGCTGCCCGCCGCGCCCCGAGGCCCTCCTCCAGGGCATCCTCAAGCTCCAGGAGAAGATCGCCCGCGAGTCGCTGGCCGAGCGCTACGCGGCCGGGCCGTCCGTGTCCCAGCTGACCAGCGACCTGGTCACGCCCCCGCCGGCACCCGCGCAGGGGGCCGGCGCGTGAACCTCTACGACTCCCTTCCCGACGCGGCGCCTACGGTCTTCGGGGCCGAGGCCGTCGCCGAGTTCTCGTACGATGTCCTCACGGTGGACGTGCCCGTCGGCAGCTGGATCTCCGCCCTCGAAATCGCCCGGGACAAGCTGGGCTGCACGTACTTCGACTGGCTGAGCGCGGTGGACGAGCCCGGCACCGGCTTCCGGATCTGCGCGCACGTCGCGTCGCTGGAGAACCACCGGGTGCGCCGGCTGCTGCTGCGCACGACCGTCCCGCACAGCGCCCCCTCCCTGCCGTCCGCCGTCGCCGTCTACGCGGGAGCGGAATGGCACGAGCGCGAGACCTTCGAGATGTTCGGGGTCACCTTCACCGACCACCCGCACCTCGTGCACCTGCTCCTTCCGGAGAACTTCGAGGGCCACCCGCTGCGCAAGGACTTCGTCCTGGCCGCGCGCGTCGCCAAGGCCTGGCCCGGCGCCAAGGAGCCCGGCGAGGCGCACGACCCGGACGCGCCCAAGCGCCGCCAGATGCTTCCGCCGGGCGTACCGGACCCCAACGACTGGGGCCCGATGAAGGGCCAGCTCCCGCCGGCCCCGTCCCGTCCGGCCCGCACCCCGCGTGCGGCCGGCGCGGCGGGCGCCGCCGCGCGCACCCCGCGCGAGGGCGCCCCGGTCCGCCGCACCCGCTCGGTCACCGAGGGCTCGGCCACCCAGCCCCCGGCGGACGCGGCCACCGAGGCGATCGGGGAAACCACCCCCCGCCCTCCGCGCCGCACCCGCTCGGTATCGGAGGGCTCGGCGAGCCAGTCGGCCCCGGCCGGCGCGACCGCCGAGGCGACCGGGGCGACCGGGGAAACCGCCCCGCGCCCGCCCCGCCGCACCCGCTCGGTCGCCGACGGCTCGGCGAGCCAGACGCCGGCCGCGGCTCCGACCCCGACCGAGGCCCCGGCTCCGGACTCGGCTCCGACCGCGGCCCCGGCCCCGGACGAAACCGCCGCGGGGGCCGCCCCGGACACAGGGGAAGCCGCGGCCGCGCCCCGCCGCCCGGCGCCGCGCAGCTCCGACGCCCCCTGGCACGACCCGAAGCCCGCCTTCGAAGAACCGGCTCCTGGGCCGGCTCCGAAGGCGGATCCGGGGACCCGCCCCACCACCGACCCCACCACCGACCCCGACAACGGAGGCGACGCGTGAACGACGTCCTCGACGTCGCCCTGCGGCTGATCGTCGTCTTCGCCGTCTTCCTCGTGCTCCCGCTCGTCGTCGGGCAGACCGAGCACAAGGTGATGGCCCACATGCAGGGACGCCTCGGCCCCATGTACGCCGGCGGCTTCCACGGCTGGGCCCAGCTCGTCGCCGACGGCGTGAAGTTCGCGCAGAAGGAAGACATCGTCCCGGCCAATGCCGACCGGCGGATCTTCCAGCTCGCCCCCGCCGTCGCCCTGCTGCCGTACCTCCTCGTCCTCCTGGTCATCCCCATCGGGCCGGGCGAGGGCGCCGTCGGCCAGGTCATCGACGCGGGCCTGTTCTTCGCGCTCGCCGTCATGGGAGTCGGCGTCCTCGGCTCCCTGATGGCCGGCTGGGCCTCCGCGAACAAGTTCTCCCTGCTCGGCGGCTTGCGCACCGCCGCCCAGCTGCTCGCCTACGAGCTCCCGATGCTGCTCGCAGCCGCCTCCGTCGCCATGGCGGCCGGTACGGTCTCCCTCCCCGGGATCGTCGAGGCCTTCGAGTGGTGGTGGCTGCCCTGGCAGATCGTCGGCGCACTCGTCTTCTTCGTCGCCGGCCTCGCCGAACTGCAGCGGCCCCCCTTCGACATGCCCGTCGCCGACTCCGAGATCATCTTCGGCGCGTACACCGAGTACACCGGCCTGCGCTTCGCCCTGTTCCTCCTCGCCGAGTACGCCGGCATCGTCGTCCTTGCCGCCCTGACCACCGTCCTCTTCCTCGGCGGCTGGCACGGTCCCTTCGGCGACGACCTCGGCTGGGTCTGGACCCTGCTCAAGATCGCGATCCTCGCCTTCGTCGTGATCTGGCTCCGCGTGAGCTACCCGCGCCTGCGCGAGGACCAGCTCCAGAAGCTCGCCTGGACCACACTCATCCCGCTCGCGCTCGCCCAGATCGCGCTCACCGGCATCGTGAAGGTGGCGATCCAGTAATGCCCATCCCCGGATCCGGTCTGGCCAAGGGCCTGGCCGTCACGCTGCGCACGATGACGAAGCGCTCGCACACGGCCCAGTACCCCGAGGTCCAGCCCGAACTGCCGCCCCGCTCCCGCGGGGTCATCGGTCTGTTCGAGGAGAACTGCACCGTCTGCATGCTCTGCGCCCGTGAGTGCCCCGACTGGTGCATCTACATCGACTCCCACAAGGAGACGGTCCCGGCGTCCACGCCCGGTGGCCGCGAGCGCAGCCGCAACGTCCTCGACCGCTTCGCCATCGACTTCTCCCTCTGCATGTACTGCGGGATCTGCATCGAGGTGTGCCCCTTCGACGCCCTCTTCTGGTCGCCGGAGTTCGAGTACGCGGAGACCGACATCCACGAGCTGACCCACGAGCGCGACAAGCTCCGCGAGTGGATGTGGACCGTCCCGGCACCGCCCGCGCTGGACCCGGCAGCCGAGGAGCCCAAGGAGATCGCCGCTGCCCGCAAGGCGGTGGAGAAGGCCGAAGCAGCCGCCGCGGCGGCAGCCGCCGCCGAAGCCGCCGCCCAGGCGGCCGAGACCGAACCGCCGACCGACCCGACCCCGGAGGGAGACGCGTGAGCCCCACCGCCACCCTGGCCGCAGCCGCCACCACCGGGCCCGGCTTCCTCTCCCCGACCGGCGTCGAGATCGCCTTCGTCCTCGTCGGACTCGCCACCCTCGGCGCGGCCCTCGTCACGGTCACCACCAAGCAGCTGGTGCACGCCGCCCTGTGGCTGGTCGTCGCGCTCGGCGGCATCGCCGTCGAGTACCTGCTGCTGACCGCCGAGTTCATCGCCTGGGTCCAGGTCCTCATCTACCTCGGTTCCGTGGTCGTCCTCCTCCTCTTCGGACTGATGCTCACCAAGGCCCCCATCGGCCGCTCCCCGGACGCGGACTCCGGCAACCGCTGGATCGCACTCGGCGTCGCCGTCGTCGCGGCCGTGTCGCTGGTCTGGGTGGTCGTCGACGCCTTCCGCACCACCTGGATCGACCTCGACGGACCGGTCCAGGGCTCCACCAAGGTCTCCGGCGAGATCCTCTTCCAGCACTGGGTGCTGCCGTTCGAGGCGCTCTCCGTACTCCTCCTCGCAGCCCTGATCGGGGCCATCGTGCTGTCCCGCAGGAACGACCCCGCCGACCCCGCCGACGCCGCCACCCCGGCCGGCCCCGGCGAGAAGAAGGGCCGGCGCTGATGCACCTCGCCTACCCCGCCGTACTCGCGGCGCTCCTCTTCTGCACGGGCCTGTACGGCGTACTGGCCCGCCGCAACGCCATCCTGGTCCTGATGTCCGTCGAGCTGATGCTCAACGCCGTCAACCTCAACCTGGTGGCCTTCGACGTCTGGCTGCGCGACACCCTGCACGCCGGCCAGGCCCTCACCCTCTTCACCATCGCGATCGCCGCCGCCGAGATCGGCATCGGCCTCGCGATCGTGCTGATGGTGTACCGCAACCGGGGCACCTCCGACGTCGACCGGCTGCGCGACACCGCCGAGGGCCACGAGCCCGCCGCGAACAACCGGAGCGAGGTCACCGCGTGAGCACCACGACCCTCGCCGTCCTCGTCCCGCTGCTCCCCTTCCTGGGCGCGGTGGCGGGACTGCTCCTCGGCCGCACCGCCCCCGGGTTCGTCCGGCCGCTCGCGATCCTGCCCACGCTCGGCGCCGCCGTACTGGCCGTACTCGTCGCCGTCCGCCAGGGCGGCGGCGAGACGATCAGCGCCGCGACCGAGCTGACCCCGACCGGCTCGGTGCCGATCGATCTCTCGCTCTACATCGACGGCTTCGCCGCCCTGGTCGCCGTCCTGGTCGGGGTGGTCGCCACCTGCGTACAGGTCTACTCGACGGCGTACCTCCGTGAGGACCCGCGCTACCCGTCGTATGCCGCTCTCGTCTCACTGTTCACCTCCGCCATGCTGCTCGTCGTCTACTCCGGCGACCTGATGGTGCTGCTGGTCGGCTGGGAAGTCATGGGCATCTGCTCGTACTTCCTGGTCGGCCACTACTGGGAGACCGAAGCGGCCCGCTCCGCCTCCCTGAAGGCCTTCCTCGTCACCAAGCTCGGCGACGTCCCCTTCCTGATCGGCCTGTTCGCGCTCGCCACAGACGCCGGCTCCTTCGAGATCCCGAAGATCCTGCGCACCGTCGCCGACGGCGGACTCGACCACCCGACACTGATCGCGCTGCTCCTGCTCGCCGGAGTCGCGGGCAAGTCCGCGCAGTTCCCCCTGCACACCTGGCTCCCCGACGCCATGGCGGGCCCCACGCCGGTCTCGGCCCTGATCCACGCCGCGACGATGGTCGCCGCCGGTGTCTACTTCATCGCCCGCCTCCTGCCCGTCTTCGCGGCCTCCCAGGCCGCGCTGGTGGTCATGGCCGTGATGGCGGCCGTCACGATGGTCGGCTCCGGCCTGGCCGCCATCGCCCAGGACGACATCAAGCGGGTGCTCGCCTACTCCACGATCGGTCAGCTCGGCTACATGGTCGGCGCCCTGGCCGTCGGTGACCGCGGCGCCGCCGTGTTCCACCTCCTGTCCCACGGAGCCTTCAAGGCGCTCCTCTTCCTCGGCGCCGGCGTGATCATCCACGCCGCCGGTACGAACTCCCTGGGCGTCATGTCCCGGATGGACGGCCTCGCCAAGCGCATCCCCGACGCCTTCTGGACGATGACGATCGCGCTGCTCGCGCTCGCCGCGGTCCCGCCCTTCGCCGGCTTCTTCTCCAAGGAAGCCGTCCTCGTCGCCGCCGAGCACACCGCGACCGGCCACTCGGAGTTCGCGCCCAGCGCCGCCGGCTGGCTGGTGCTCGTCGCCGGGCTGCTGACCGCCCTGCTCACCGCCGCCTACGCCACCCGGCTGTGGCTGATGGCCTTCCGCGGCCGGGGCGCCGCCGCCCCCGACCATGGCAAGGAGCCCCTCGCCATGACCGGCGTGCTGTGGCTGCTGGCGATCCCGTCGATCGGCTTCGGCCTCGCGGCCGGCCCCATCTCCGACTGGTTCGACAGCGGGGAACTCACCCCGACCCTGGTCACCTCGGTCCTCGGCACGGGTGCCGCGGCCATCGGCGCGATGCTCACCTACGCCCTCTGGCAGCGCGCCTCGGCGAAGGCCGCCCTCGCGAGCGCCGCCGGCACCCGAGCCGCAGCCGCTGCCGAGACGCCCGCCTCCGTCGCCGCCGCCGAATCCGCCGCCGAAGCCCCCGAGGTGGCCGAGGTGACCCACGATCACCCCGCCGTCCCGGCCGGCCCCGCCGCCGACCCCGGCAAGGCGTTCCTCGGACCGCTGCACCGCCACGCGGCCGCCGGCTTCCACCTCGACGCCGTCTACGACCGGCTGTTCGTCCGGCCCGTCCAGGCCGCCGCGAGCCTCGTCCGCTTCCTCGACCGCGAGGTCGTGGACACGTACGTCCGCGGCGCGGGCACCGGCACCAAGCTGCTCGGCAGCCTCGTGCGCCGTGCCCAGACCGGCAACGTGCAGAGCTACCTGAGCGCCCTGCTCGCCGGCGCCGTGGTCCTGGCGATCGCCACCGCCGTCCTCGCCAACGTCAACGCCGGATCGTGAGCCGTGAGTCAGCCGTGATTGATATCAGCCCGTCCGTGATGCAGTTCCTTCTGGCGTTCATCGTGGCCGCACCGCTCCTCGGCTCCGCCGCGGCGCTCCTGCCGGCCCCGCCCGGCCTCAAGGGCAAGAGCCCCGAACAGGCCGTGCTCCGCCACGGCGTGACCGTGACCGGCGTGATCCTCGCCGCGGCCATCGCCCTCACCCTGGGCTTCGACCACGACGCCCCGTCCCGCATCCAGGCGACGACGGACATCAGCTGGATCCAGGCGCTGAACGTCCGGATCCACCTCGGCGTCGACGGCATCTCGCTCCCCCTCCTCCTGATGACCGCGCTGCTGTTCTTCCTCTGCGCGCTCTACAGCTACTTCAAGCTCCCCGCAGGCCCCTCCCCGAAGGCCTTCGTCGCGCTGCTCCTCGTCCTGGAGTCCGGCACCCTCGCGACCTTCGCCGTCCTCGACCTGCTGCTCTTCTTCCTCGCCTTCGAGATGGTCCTCATCCCGATGTACTTCCTCATCGCCCGCTGGGGCGGTGCTCAGCGGCAGGCCGCCGCCTGGAAGTTCATCCTCTACACGCTCCTCGGCTCCGTCGTCATGCTGCTCGGTCTGCTCCTGATCGGACTGAACAGCGGCACTTTCGACATGGTGACACTGGCCTCTGACAATGGCCGCGAACTGTCCCACACCACCCAGCTCCTGGCCGTTCTCGCCATCGGCATCGGCCTCGCCGTGAAGACCCCGATGTGGCCGCTGCACAGCTGGCTGCCGGACGCCCACACGGCCGCGCCCACCGTCGGATCCGTCCTGCTGGCCGGCGTCCTGCTCAAGATGGGCACGTACGGCTTCGTCCGCATCCTGCTCCCCATCACCCCCGACGGCATGGCCACCTTCGCCCCCTACCTGGGCGCCTTCGCCGCCGTCGGCATCGTCTACGGATCGCTCGCCTGCCTCGCGCTGGCCCGCAAGGGGAACAAGGGCGACCTCAAGCGCCTCATCGCCTACTCCTCCGTCGGCCACATGGGCTTCGTCCTCCTCGGCATCGCGAGCATGACCCCCACCGGCGTCAACGGCGCGCTCTTCGCCAACATCGCCCACGGCCTGATCACCGGCCTCCTCTTCTTCCTGGTCGGCGCTCTCAAGGACCGCTACGGCACCGCCGACCTCGACACCCTCGCCGGAGCCACCGGCGCGGCGCTCTACGGCCGCGCCCCCCGCTTCGGCGCGCTCCTCGCCTTCGCCGCCGTCGCCTCCCTGGGCCTGCCCGGCCTGGCCGGCTTCTGGGGCGAGATGCTGGCCCTCTTCGGCGCCTTCGACCCCGCCGAGGGCCTCTCCCGCCCCGCGTTCCTCACGTACGTGGCCGTCGGCGCGTTCGGCACCCTGCTCACCGCCGCCTACCTGCTGATCGTCGTACGGCGCGTCTGCATGGGAGACCCGAAAGCCGGTCCCGAGCTCGCCGTCGCGGACGTCCAGCGCTACGAGTTCGCCGCCTGGACCCCGCTCGTCGCCCTCACCGTCCTCGCCGGCCTGTGGCCCGCGGTCCTCCTCGGCCTCACCGACCCGGCCGTCCAGAAGCTCCTCGCAGGAGGCAATTCATGACGGCCATGACGGCCCTGACGGTCCTCTCCGCCGAGGCCCCGAGCCTGGTCCAGTCCGTCGACTGGCTCGCCATCGCACCCGTGGTGATCACCGCCGCCGTCGGCCTGGTCGTCCTCGTCGCCGACCTGTTCCTCGCCGAGCGCCACAAGCCGGTCCTCGGCTGGATCTCGGTCGCCGGCCTCGCCGCCGCGACCGCCACCCTGCTGCCCCTGCGCGCCGGTGACCGCGCCACCTTCTGCCTCACCGACGACCCGGCGGCCTGCAGCTACGTCGCCGACCACTTCACCCTCGTCATCCAGTTCCTCGTGCTGGCCGGCGCCCTGGTCACCGCCCTGGTGTCGGTCACCGCCGTCCGTGACACCCGCATGCCCGCCGGCGAGTACTGGTTCCTGCTGCTCTCCTCCGCCGCCGGCGCCGCCCTGCTGCCCGCCTCCCGCGACCTCGCCACCCTGATCGTCGCGCTCGAAGTCGCCTCGCTGCCCGCCTTCGCCCTCGTCGGCATGCGCCGCGGCGACCGGCTCTCCTCCGAGGCCGCGCTGAAGTTCTTCCTGTCCTCCGTCACCGCCACCGCCGTGTCGCTGATGGGCGTCAGTTTCGTCTACGCCGCCACCGGCTCCCTGCACCTCACCCAGGTCGCCGTCCGCCTCGAAGACGTCCCCGGGCAGCTCGACACGCTCGCCATGGCCGGTGTCGCGCTCACCCTCGTCGGCTTCGCCTTCAAGACCGCGGCCGTCCCCTTCCACTTCTGGGTCCCCGACACCTACATCGGTGCCCCCCTGCCCATCGCCGGCTACCTCTCGGTGATCGGCAAGGCCGTCGGGTTCACCGGCCTCATCCTCGTCACGGTGATCGCCTTCCCGGCGTACTCCGACATCTGGGGCCCGGCCCTGGCCGTCCTCGCCGCACTCACCATGACCCTGGGCAACGCCGCCGCCCTGCGGCAGTCCCCGGACCGTCCGAACAGTGCCGTACGGCTGCTCGCCTGGTCCTCGGTCGGCCAGGCCGGATACCTGCTGGTCCCGATCGCAGCGGCCGCCTACTCCGGGCGTGACCAGATCGGCTCCACCGTCGCCTACGCCCTCATGTACGCCGCAGTGAACCTCGGCGCCTTCGCCGTGGCAGCCCTGGTCGCCCGGACCAAGCCGCTCCACCGGATCAGCGACTACCGCGGGCTCTACGCCGAGCGCCCGCTGGCCGCCCTCTCCCTGGGCTTCTTCCTGCTCTGCCTGGCGGGCCTGCCCCCGGGCATCATCGGGCTCTTCGCCAAGGTCACCGTCTTCCGGTCCGCGGTCGACGCGGGCCTGGGCTGGCTGGCCGTGGTCATGGCGATCAACGTCGTCATCGCCCTGTACTACTACCTGCGCTGGACGGCCCTGCTCTTCCGCACCCCCGAGGGCGCGCCGACCCGTACGCGCGCCCCCTGGCCCGTGGCGGCGGCCATCGTCGTCACCGCGATCACGGCAGTCGTCGTCTCGGGCGCCCCGGAACTCATCCTGCGCGTCACCTCGGGCAGCCTCTTCGCCCAGTAGCCGGCGCGTGTAACCCGTACGGAGTAACGCCCGCCGCGGCCCCGCCGCCCCCCGCGCAGGGGCGGCGGCGGGCGGCCGCCCTGCCGCGCCCTGGGAACCAGACGCCCTCACCTCGCGTTGACCAGGAAGGGAGGGTCCACTGGACCGTAGACCCTCACATCCATGACGGGCTCCCCTGCCGCACCACTTGGAGGGCGTACCGTGCACCGCCGGCACAACGGGCTGAAGACCGCCGTACTCCTCGGCGGGCTGTCCGCACTCATCATCCTCATCGGAAGCTTCTTCGGACGGGGCGGCCTGATCATCGCCGTCCTCGTCGCCCTCGGGACCAACGCCTACGCGTACTGGAACAGCGACAAGCTGGCTCTACGCGCGATGCGCGCCCGCCCCGTGAGCGAGTTCGAGGCTCCCCAGCTCTACCGCATGGTGCGCGAGCTCTCCACGTCCGCGCGCCAGCCCATGCCACGCCTGTACATCTCGCCCACCGAGGCCCCCAACGCCTTCGCCACCGGCCGCAACCCGCGCAACGCCGCGGTCTGCTGCACCGAGGGCATCCTGCGCATCCTCGACGAGCGTGAGCTGCGCGGGGTCATCGGCCACGAGCTCAGCCACGTCTACAACCGCGACATCCTGATCTCCTCGGTGGCCGGAGCCCTCGCCTCGGTGATCATGTTCCTGGTCAACTTCGCCTGGCTGATCCCGATCGGCCGGTCGAACGACGACGAGGGCCCCGGCCTCCTCGGCATGCTGCTGATCATGATCCTGGGCCCCCTGGCCGCCTCCGTGATCCAGCTGGCCATCAGCCGCTCGCGCGAGTACGAGGCCGACGCCTCCGGCGCCCAGCTCACCGGGGACCCGCTCGCCCTGGCCAGCGCCCTCCGCAAGCTCGACGCGGGCACCAAACAGCTCCCGCTGCCCCCGGAACCCCGGCTGGAGGCGGCGAGCCACATGATGATCGCCAACCCGTTCCGTCCGGGTGCGGGCCTTTCTAAGATGTTCTCCACACACCCTCCGATGGCCGAGCGCATCGCCCGGCTCGAACAGATGGCAGGCCGCCGCCGATGAAGACAATCCTCAACATCATTTGGCTCATCCTCAGCGGCATCTGGCTGTTCCTGGGCTATCTCCTCGCGGGCGTGCTGCTCTGCATCACCATCATCGGCATCCCGTTCGGCATCGCCGCCTTCCGCATCGCCGTCTACGCCCTCTGGCCCTTCGGCTACACCACGGTCGAGCGCCACGACGCGGGCGCCCCGTCCTGCATCGGCAACGTCCTGTGGCTGGTCCTGGCGGGCTGGTGGCTGGCCCTCGGCCACATCGTCACGGGCATCGCCCTCTGCGTCACGATCATCGGCATCCCCTTCGGCATCGCCAACTTCAAGATGGTCCCGCTCTCCCTGCTCCCGCTGGGCCGCGAGATCGTCCCGACGGACGCGCCGTTCGCCTCGCGCTGACACGGCCGCCGGCGTCATCGACGCCGATACGCACCCCGCCCGCAAGCCGACCGATCGGCCTGCGGGCGGAGTTGTCCACAGGCCCGGGCGGCTGTCGGTGGGGTGCGTCACCATGAAGACATGAACGAGACCGAGCAGTTGCTGGAGCAAGTCACGGACCGCGTGCGCAACTCCGCACGCAGGTACGAGCGGCACGGAAGGACCCTGCCGGGGCCGCTGGACCCAGGGGAGACCGCCCGCGCCGAAGCCATACTCGGCTTCGCCCTGCCGCCCCTGCTCGTCTCGCTCTACACACGCGTCGGCGACGGCGGATTCGGCCCCGGTCAGGGGCTGCTGCCGCTGCGTCAGGCCGTCCTCGCGTACGAGCGGCGGCGGTCCTCCGGGTGGCGCTGGCCCGAAGGCGTACTGCCCGTGGCCGACTTCGGGTGCGCAATGGACGCCTGCGTGGACTGCCGGTCCGACACCGCGCAGGTCCTGCTGTTCGACCCGAATCCGGGGGAGCCCGAGCTGGCCTGGTACATCGACTCCCCGAGCCTGGCCGGCTGGCTGCGCGGCTGGCTCGACGGCACCGCCTGGTACTGCGACGAGTCGCCGGCGGGAGAGGAGTACGACCTGGAGCCGACACCCTGGGACGGATTCAGATCCCGGATCTGAACCGCCCCCGCACCCCGTAGACCAGTACGCCCACCGCCAGCACCGCCGCCCCCCAGGTCACCGACGCGAGGGGCAGCGCACACGCCAGCACCACACAGCCGGACAGTCCGGCCACTGCCACGGCCCGACCTTTGACAGCTGAATCGAGAGTCCACGCGGAGGCGTTCGCGATCGCGTAGTAGGCGAGCACTCCGAAGGAGGAGAAACCGATCGCGCCCCGCAGATCGGCGGTGGCCGCCAGCACCGCCACGACCGCACCCACTGCCAGCTCCGCATGGTGCGGCACCTGATGCCGGGGATGTACGGCCGCCAGCGCGCGCGGCAGATGGCCGTCCCGGGCCATCGCCAGGACGGTCCGCGAAACCCCGAGCACGAGCGCCAGCAACGAGCCCAGCGCGGCCAGGGCCGCGCCCACCCGGACCACCGGGGCCAGTCCGGGACGCCCGGCCGCCCGCACCGCGTCGGCCAGCGGGGCCGACGACTGCGCCAGCCCCTCCGCGCCGAGCACCGACAGCGCCGCCACCGCCACCGCGGCGTACACCAGCAGCGCGATCCCCAGCGCGATCGGCACCGCCCGCGGGATCGTCCGCCGCGGGTCGCGCACCTCCTCACCCAGGGTGGTGATCCGGGCGTAGCCCGCGAAGGCGAAGAACAGCAGACCCGCACCCTGCAACAGCCCGAAGACACCCCGGCCGGATCCGCCCAGCCGCCCCGGATCGGCCGCCCCGGAAGACAGGCACACCACGACCACCCCGGCCAGCACCGCCAGCACCGCCGCCACGATCAGCCGCGCGATACGGGCCGACTTCTGCACACCGCCGTAGCTCGCGGCGGTCAGCGCCACCACCGCCGCGACGGCCACGGCATGCTGCCGCCCCGGCCACAGGTACGCCCCCACCGTGAGGGCCATGGCCGCGCAGGACGCGGTCTTGCCGATCGCGAATCCCCAGCCGGCCAGATATCCCCAGAAGGGACCGAGCCGCTCGCGCCCGTAGACGTACGTGCCGCCGGAGGCCGGATAGCGGGCGGCCAGCCGCGCCGAGGAGTGCGCGTTGCAGTAGGCCACGAGACCCGCCACGCCCAGAGCGGCGAGCAGAGCGCCGCCCGCCGCCTGCGCCGCGGGAGCCAGGGCGGCGAAGATACCGGCGCCCACCATCGCGCCGAGTCCGACGACGACCGCGTCGGACACCCCCAGGGTGCGCTTCAACTGCTGTTCCACGGGCGGAGGGTAACCCGGCTAGATGACGCCCTCCCGACCGGACAGCGGCGCCCGCGTGCGCTCCCAGCCCTCCAGAGCGGTCAGACAGGCGTGGTCCAGGTGGCGCAGCCCGCTCAGATCCAGCCGCACCGGCTGCCCGTGCGGCAGCGCGTCCAGGGCGTCGAGCAGCTTGGGAAGACGCAGGAAACTGGCGTTCCCCAGGACCTGCACGCACAGCTCCTCGTCCTCCCACACCTCCTCGATGTGCACGTGGGAGGTCTCCCAGGCCGCCTTGGCGACGGCCAGCCCCAGCCCGATCAGCACCCCCTCGAAGAGATTGGTGACCACGATCGCCGAGGCCGTGACCACCAGCACCACCGCTTCGCCCCGGTGCGTCCGCCACAACGCGGCCACCGCCCTGGCCGGCAGCAGCTTCCAGCCCGCGTGCAGCAGCACCCCGGCCAGAGCGGCCAGCGGCACGCTCTCCAGAAGCTGGGGAAACGCCACGGCGAAGAGCAGCAGCCAGCCACCGTGCAGCACCCTGGCCGCGCGGGTCCGAGCCCCGGCCTCCACATTGGCGGCGCTGCGCACGATGACCGCGGTCATCGGCAGCGCGCCGAGCAACCCGCACACGCTGTTGCCCACGCCCTGGGCGATGAGTTCCTTGTCGTACTCCGTCCGCGGCCCGTCGTGCATGCGGTCCACGGCCGCAGCGCTGAACAGCGTCTCGGCGGAGGCGATCAGCGCCAGCGCGACCACGGTCCCGGCCGCGCCGACCGAGACCAGGACCCCGAAGTCGCCCCAGTCGGGCGGAGACACGGCTTCCAGCACACCCGTCACCCGCACCTTCTCGACGGGCAGCCGCAGCAGGACGGCCGCTGCGGTGGCGGCGGCCACTCCGACGAGCGCACCGGGCACGATCCGCAGCCGGGCGGGCACCCGGCGCCAGGCGACCATGGCGGCGATCGTCCCGACCCCGAGCAGCACGGCGGCCAAGTCGGCCTGCGCCCCGAGCTCGTGCACCCCGCGCAGCTTCGCCAGGGTCTGCCCCGGGGCCTCCACACCGCCCAGGGCATACAGCTGCCCGGAGATCAGTACCAGCCCGATCCCGGCCAGCATCCCGTGCACGACGGCGACGGAGATCGCCCGGAACCACCGTCCGAGCCGCAGCATCCCCATGCCCAGCTGCACCACCCCGGCGGCCAGCACCAGCACCCCGAGCGCGGGCAGACCGTAGGCCTGCACCGCCTCGTAGACGAGCACGGTGAGACCGGCCGCGGGCCCGCTCACCTGAAGGGAGCTCCCGCGGAACCACCCGGTGACCAGCCCTCCGACCACCCCGGTGACGATCCCCAGCTCGGCCGGCACTCCGGAGGCGACCGCCACCCCGACGCACAGAGGTAGAGCGACCAGCGCGACGACCACGGACGCCCCGAAGTCATCACGAAACGTGCCGGCCCCAGGCATGCGAGAACCCCCTGCCACGTGGTGATGTGATGACATCCAGCGTGGTGGGCGCACTCATCGCGCCCCAAGTGCCCACAGGAGTCCGCGGTGGCGCGTGCGCCGCACACGCCCCGCACACACCCCCTTCGCGACGGCCGCGGCCCGGCGGTCGGTGAAGACCGCCGGGCCGGCGTGGGGCAGGTCGCGGAACAGGGTCAGCGGTAGTTCACGAACTGGATCGCGAAGTCCAGGTCCTTGCCCTTGAGCAGCGCCTGGACCTCCTGGAGGTCGTCACGGCTCTTGGAGCTGACGCGCAGCTCCTCGCCCTGGACCTGGGCCTTGACGCCCTTGGGACCCTCGTCCCGGATGATCTTCGCGACCTTCTTGGCGTTCTCCTGGGAGATGCCCTCCTCGATCGTGGCGAAGATCTTGTACTCCTTGCCGGACAGCTGCGGCTCCCCGGCGTCCAGCGCCTTCAGCGAGATCCCGCGCTTGACCAGCTTGGTCTCGAAGACGTCGAGGACGGCCTTCACGCGCTCCTCGGAGTTCGCCTCCATCAGGATCTTCTCGCCGGACCAGGCGATGGTGGCGCCGGTGCCCTTGAAGTCGTAACGCTGCGAGAGCTCCTTGGCGGCCTGGTTGAGGGCGTTGTCGACCTCCTGCCGCTCGACCTTCGAGACGATGTCGAAACTGGAGTCGGCCATGTGCTGTGGCTCCTTGAAGTCGGTTGTGATCACCCCGGAGGGCGCGGCCGGACATGCCCGGCCCGCTCGGCAAAGCCTAGCCACCGCGCCCACCCGCAGCGCTGATCAATCCGGTGGTGAAGCACCCCCGGTCATCGGGTATCGTTTACGTCGTTGCCAGGGAGCGCCGCCGCAAGGCGGAAAAAATGGCAGCAAATCTTGGCGGTGTGCCCGAGTGGCCAAAGGGAGCAGACTGTAAATCTGCCGGCTCAGCCTACCCAGGTTCGAACCCTGGCGCCGCCACGCGAGTGGAACCCCCGTTCATCTGTGGAATCACAGTGAGCGGGGGTTCTTTCGTTACCGGGCGACCACGCCTGCGACCGCGGCCCGGACACGGGGCGGGACCGCTCCTCGAAATTGCTCCGGTCAGATGAACTACTCACCTGACTGGGCCACAGCCCCGGCCCTGCCAGCGCCACGGCGAGGCCGTGGCCAGGTCGGATGGGCGGCGCGTGACGCACGCACCCCTCCCATCGCATCCCGCGGCAGCCCTCGGCGCCGGCGGGTAAGGAAGCCATGAACCTGAACCATCAGTCGGCGACGATTCAACGGCCCCGGGGGCGTTCCCGGGTTCTGCTCGCCTCCATCGCCGCTGCCGCGGCGCTCACCGGCCAGTTGATCGCGTTGGCTCCCGCCGCATCCGCGGACGGGCCCAAGCCGGCGGGCCACCAGAACATGAAGCCCGTCGACAGCAAGAAGCACGGGCTGTCGGAGCACGACAAGCACAAGAAGCACGCCCCCCTGGTCATCCACGGCCTGCGTCAGTTCACCTCGGACAACACCTTCACCCCGCCGCCGGGCGTCACGTCGGTGTTCGTCCAGGCATGGGGCGCCGGCGGTGGCGGCGGCGGTGGCGGCGGCTCCGCGCGCAACAACGGTGGCGGTGGCGGTAACCCGAACAACCCGAACAACCCGAACACCGGGGCCGAGGGCACCGCGGACGCGGACGGTGCCGCAGCCGCGCGCAACAACACCGGTGGCCACGGCGGTGGCGGCGGTGGCGGCGGCTTCACCTGGTGCGTCATCCCGGTCACCCCCCTGGCCGACTACGGAGTGGACGTCGGCACCGGCGGCGCCAACGGCCTCGGCGGCGCACCGGGTGCCAACGGCACCGCCGGCAGCGCGGGCACCACCACGTCGCTGACCGTGGCGTCGACCAACACCGTGCTCCTCACCGCCACCGGTGGCACCGGCGGCGGAGGCGGCGGCGCCGCGGACCGCGGTCCCGGCGAGCCCGGCACCCCCGGCCTGGGCGGCAGTGGAACGTGCTCCTCGGGCGGCGTCAACCGCAACGGTGACCCGGGCAACGCCGACGGCACCGGCGGCGGCACCGCGGACGGCATCGTCCAGCTCCCGGACGGCACGGCCGTCGGCGGCGACGGCGGCCGCGGCGGCGGCACCAACCGGGCCATCGGCAACTCCGGCTCCCGCGGCAAGGACGGCGGCGACGGCTACGTAGTCATCTACTGGTAGCCGCACCTCCGCACGGCAGCAACGACCGGAAGCCCGCCCCGCCCGCCACCGCGGACGGGCGGGCTTCCCGCCGTCACCCGACACCGCGCCGACCACAGCCGCAACGTCGGCGGCCCCTGTTCGTTCACCAGGGGTGAAATGGACATCTGACACGCGCGGGAAGGTCGGCGGCGGGGTGCTCATGGCCCTGCTCGGCGCAGGGATTCCCGCTCTGGTGGGAGCGGCCCTCCACACGGACGTGGGGGAGCCCTACCAGGAGACCCGGCTGTACTTCGGCACCCAGCGGGCCGACGGCCGCGACCCGGTCGCGGAACGCGAGTTCATGCGGTTCCTGGACCTGGAGATCACCCCCGCCTTCCCCGAGGGGCTGACCCTCCACGACGGGTACGGCCAGTGGCGCGGCCAGGACGGCAAGACCGTCCGCGAGACCTCGTACGAGGTGGTCCTGCTCTACCCGGAGAAGGAGGCCGACGAGCGCAGCACGCGCATCGAGCGGATCCGGCAGGCGTACGAGGACCGGTACCAGCAGGACTCCGTCGGCCGGTCCGACGACAAGGTCAGCGCCGGGTTCTGAACGGCCGCGGCGCCGCCCTCAGTTGCCCGCCACGTCCTTCACGGCCACCTGCACCGGCGTCGAACCGGAGACCAGCTCCAGGGTCAGGCCCGCCGTCGCCGGGGTCTCGATCAGCTCGGCCAGCACCGCCGCCACGTCGTCGCGCGGGACGGCCCCACGGCCCGTCTGCGCCTCCAGACGGACCAGGCCCGTCCCGGCGTCGTCGATCAGCGAACCAGGGCGCAGGACGGTCCACTCCAGGCCCAGCCGGGTCCGTACGTGGTCATCGGCCTCGCCCTTGGCCCGCAGGTAAGCGTCGAAGACCTCATCGCCCCCGTGATGTGCGTCCGCGCCCATCGAAGAGACCATCAGGAAGCGCCGTACGCGGGCCCGTTCGGCCGCGTCGGAGAACAGCACCGCCGCGCCCCGGTCCACGGTGTCCTTCCGCCCGATCCCGCTGCCGGGGCCCGCCCCGGCGGCGAACACCGCCACGTCCGCGCCCTGCAGGATCCCCGCCACATGCTCCACCGAGGCCGATTCCAGATCGCAGAGCACCGGCTCGGCGCCCGCCTGCCTCAGGTCGTCGCCCTGTGCCGGGTCGCGGACGATGCCCGCGACCTCGTACCCGCGCGCGGCGAGCAGGCGCTCCAGCCGCAGCGCGATCTGACCGTGTCCACCCGCGATGACGATGCGCATGACCCGACCGTACGACGAGCCGGGCCCCGACGCCCGCGAGCGGCCGCCGAACTTCACGGTCCCGCCTCCGTACGGCCCTGCCGGGGCAGGTCCAGAGCCACCGCGACGGCGGAGTCGCAGTACTCCCGTACGGCACTCGTACGGGCTACCACGCGCCCGCGGTGGATCACGATCCTGCTGTAGGCGAGGGACAGCACGCCCGCGATCCGGTCCCCGCGTACGGCGAGCAGCTCCGCCGGGAAGCCGGCCTCCACCCGGACCTCCGGCAGGCCCATGGCCTCGCGGGCGCATCCGCTGACGGACTCGTACGCCTCGGCCGCCCGGAGCCCTCCCTGGGAGGCGAGCAGGTACGCGGCCTCCAGGGGATCCCCGCGGCCGACGGGGTTCCCGGCGTCCCGCAGCGCCCCGCTGCCGGCCGCGACGCGCACACCGGCGGCCCGCAGCAGCCGCACGGGGGCGGTGCGCAGGCCGCGGCGTTCCAGGGCCGCGCAGTCGCCCTGGGGCAGGCAGGTGACCCGTACGCCGGCCGCGGCCAGCTGGTCGGCGGCGCGGGCGGCCGCGTCCATCGGGAGCCGGGACAGGCCGCCGCAGGGGCCGATGGTCACTCCGGGGCGCAGCCCGCCGGCCATCGCCGCGAGCCGGGCGAGGCGGCCCGGGTCGTCACCGTCCGTGTGCAGATCCACGGGGCAGCCGTGCTCGGCGGCGAGTTCCAGGACGGCTTCGAGGAAGCCCGTCGGGTCCGGGTCCAGGTCCGGGCAGCCGCCGATCACGGAGGCGCCCATCTTGACCGCGTCCCGCAGCATGGCCAGCCCGTCCGCGCCGGCGACCCCGGTCAGCAGCCGGGGCACGGCCACGGCGGTGAGGTCGGCGAGCCCGCGCAGGGAGCGGCGGGCCTGGAGCACGGCTTCCATGGGGCCGAGGCCGTGCACGTCGCCGATGCGGACGTGGGAGCGGACCGCGGTGGCGCCGTGGCCGAGCTGGAGCAGGGCGGCCTCGGTGGCGCGGCGCTGGACCTCGTCGGGAGCGTAGGAGACGGGCCCCTCGGTGTCGGCGGTCAGCGCCGTGTCCCCGTGGGCGTGCGGCTCGGCGGGGGCGGGGAGCAGCAGGTAACCGGTCAGGTCCACCCGGGCCGGAGCGGGGGAGGGGAGGCTCCCCGTGGTGCCGACGGCCTGGATCCGGCCGCCGCCGAGGCGGACGTCGACGGTCCGGCCGTCGGTGAGGCGCGCCCCCGCGAGCAGCAGGGTGGTGGCCTCGGCTGCGGCCGCGTTGCCGTTTCCACCGAAGGGCGAGGGGAACGGCTGCTGCGGCTGGCTGTCGGACATCGCGCTCCTGCGGTGGCTCGGGCGGTTCCTGGAGCCGTGGCCCGCGGCCCAAGATCACGCAGCGTGCTCAGAGCCTAGGGCGCGGCGCACCCTGCTTCGCGGAAGAGCGCAATAGTCGTACCGGTGTGGTGCCACGCGCCGGAGCGCACGCGCGTGCGCCGCGACGGGCGCCAGAGCTCCGATCGGCGGGCGCCGGAGTGTGAGCCCGCCCACAATCCGCCCGAGAAGTGGGGCGGAAGTGATCGGTGGGTTGATCGAGAGTGCCGCGCGAACCCCCTCGGAGCCCTGTCCCCGCAAAGGATTTGGGCGATCGGCAGGCAACCGTGTAATGTCTTCATCGCTCGCCCCAATAGCTCAGTCGGTAGAGCGTCTCCATGGTAAGGAGAAGGTCTGCGGTTCGATTCCGCATTGGGGCTCTGGTGAGAGAGGTTCCCCACCCTCGGGTGGGGAGCTGATCACATCAAAGCGGCGTAGCTCAGTCGGTAGAGCAAGCGGCTCATAATCGCTGTGTCACCGGTTCAAGTCCGGTCGCCGCTACACACAGTAGCCGATTGCGGGGTCGGTCTCCCGGTCGGCTACTCTTGTATGCGTTCATCCGTCCCAATTTCCGTCAAGGAGCACTCACGTGGCTGCCACCGACGTCCGCCCGAAGATCACGCTGGCCTGCGTGGAGTGCAAGGAGCGGAACTACATCACCAAGAAGAACCGGCGTAACAACCCGGACCGTCTTGAGATGAAGAAGCACTGCCCGCGCTGCAACTCGCACACCGCGCACCGCGAGACCCGCTGACCCTAGCGAAGTCTCGAATAACAGGCACCGTCATGAGGTCGTCCCCTTCATCGGGGGGCGGCCTTGTGTCGTTTCCGTGCCTGTTCCCGTCTTTGTTCTTGCGTCATTCATGTCCCTTCAACAGGAGGTAGTGAGTCATGGCTCTCGACCAGTCCTTCGTGGGGCGGAGCTACCCGCCCACCGATCCGTACGAGGTCGGCCGGGAGAAGATCCGCGAATTCGCGGCTGCGGTGGGTGACACCAATCCCGTCTACAGCGATCCCGAAGCCGCGAAGTCGTACGGCTACCCCGATGTGATCGCTCCGCCGACTTTCGTGTTTGCGATCACTTTCAAGGCCGCCGGCCAGGTCGTCGAAGACCCGCAGCTGGGACTGGACTACAGCCGCGTCGTGCACGGTGACCAGAAGTTCGCGTACTCCCGCCCGGTGCGTGCCGGTGACCGGCTGTCGGTCGTCTCCACCATCGAGTCCGTGAAGTCGCTCGCGGGCAATGACGTCATCGACATCCGCGGCGAGGTCCACGACGAGACCGGCGAGCACGTGGTGACGGCGTGGACGAAGCTCGTCTCCCGCGCCCCCGAGGAGGCCTGACATGGCAGCGCAGATCCAGTACTCCGACGTCGAGGTCGGCACCGAGCTGCCGGCGGCGTCCTTTCCCGTGACGCGCGCCACGCTCGTCCAGTACGCGGGAGCCTCGGGCGACTTCAACCCGATCCACTGGAACGAGAAGTTCGCCAAGGAGGTCGGACTGCCGGACGTGATCGCGCACGGCATGTTCACCATGGCCGAGGCGATCCGCGTGGTCACCGACTGGACCGGGGACCCGGGCGCGGTGGTCGAGTACGGCGTGCGCTTCACCAGGCCGGTCGTGGTCCCCAACGACGAGCAGGGCGGGCTGATCGAGGTCACCGCGAAGGTCGCCGCGAAGCTGGACGACAACCGCGTCCGGGTCGACCTGACGGCCATGAGCGCGGGCCAGAAGGTCCTGGGCATGTCCCGCGCGGTGGTCGAACTGGCCTGAGCCGGCGAGGCGAAGCGGGCAGGGCAGGGAGGGCGGGGCGGGGGTGCCGAGGAGGCGCCTCCGCCCTTTTCGCTGGGTGGGGTGGGGCGGGGTGGGGTCGGGCGGGCTGGGGGAGCCGGCTGGCCGGGCGGGGTCGGGAGGGTGGGGCGGGGGTGTGGGTAGTCGGGATCTGCACGATCGGAATCAGGGATGCGTATGGGGGTTTCCCGTCAGTCCCATCGTCCCTCCGTGTCGGGCCGCTCCCTCAAGGGCGCTCCCTTCGGTCGCGTCGCTTCGCGATGTCGCTGCGCTCCACCCTTGACCGACCGTCCCGCCCCGGAGAAACGAAAGACTGCCGGGAAGCCCCCAAAGGAACGGGCCGGGGGATCAAGACAGGGACGGGCGGCCAGAGATGCCCAGGGAGATCCCGGCCGGCACGACCGAGAGGCGGGGCCCATCACAGACCAGGGCCCGCGTCGGGGGAGGCGCGTCCAATCGCTACGCGCTCCTGACGTCTCAGCGTCGCCAGACCGTCTGGGGCTGGGCATAGGCCGCCCACGGCCTCGGTCCCGCGCTCGCTGTGCGTCCGACGACCGTCTTGGGCTGGACATAGGCCGCCCCAGATCGCCACCTGCTTCTCCCTGACCGCGTCCGACGGCCGGTAGGGGCCCACACCTCGGCTATTCCGTCGTGGATGCGGGTCAACGCGAGCATCACCCCCCGAGCTCACGAACAGATGGGGGCAATTGGGGCGAACTGTCGGCCTTTCTGGCTGCCCACCTGCACTGACCCGCATCCACGACGACATAGCCGCAGTCCCACCCCTCCTCACCGCAGTCAGCCGGCAGACGCCCCCCATGCGCAGCGCCTACGGGTCTTGGGCGGCCTATGTGCAGCCCAAGACGGGATCGAGGCGCTGAGAGATGAGGAGCGCGTAGCGATTGGACGCGCTCCCCCCCGACACGGGCCCTGGTCTGTCATGGGCCCCGCCTCTTGGACGTGGCTCTTTGCGCCCGACCGGGTCGCGCTTCTCTGGCCGCCCCGTCCTCATCCTTGATCCCCCGGCCCGTTCCTTTGGGGGCTTCCCGGCAGTCTTTCGTTTCTCCGGGGCGGGACGGTCGGTCAAGGGTGGCCGCAGGCCATCACGCAGTGACGCGACGAAGGAGCGCCCTTGAGGGACCGGCCCGACACGGAGGGACGATGGGACTGACGGGAAACCCCCATACGCATCCCTGATTCCGATCGAGTGGCTCCCGCCCACCGGAGCCCCCGCCCCACCCTCCCGACCCCGCCCCACCCCTTGACATAGTTAGTGATTGAGCAATAACTTTGTCTCATGGTCAGGATGAGCGCAGACGAGCGGCGTGAGAGCGTCATTCGCGCGGCGGTGCACGAGTTCGCGCGTGGAGGTTACTACGGGACCTCCACCGAGGCGATCGCCAAGCGGGTGGGTGTCTCGCAGCCGTACCTGTTCCGGCTCTTCCCCAGCAAGCAGGCCATCTTCCTGGCCGCTGCCGAGCGCTGCCTGAAGGAGACGCGCGACCTCTTCGCCGCTGCCGGCGAAGGGCTGCAGGGGGAGGAGGCCACGCAGGCGATGGCGAACGCCTACACCCGGCTGATCGCCGAGGATCCCGACAAGCTCCAGATGCAGCTCCAGATGTACGTCACCGTCGCCGCCGCCGAGGCGGCCGGGGACCACGAGCTCGGCGAGCTCGTGCGCAAGGGCTGGATGGAGCTCTGGGACACGGTCCACGTGCCCTTCGGCGGGGACATCGGCGAGACCACGACCTTCATGGCGTACGGAATGCTGATCAACACCCTCGCCGCCATGGGTTTCCCGCCGGAGCACCGGGTCTGGGAGGGGCTCTATCCGACGGCGCGCGCCAAGCGTCGTCTGGAGAAGTGAGGCGCGCGCGGGATCTGCTCGCGTGCCTTGTCATGATCGTGAAAGTTAGTCAGCAATAACTAACAACCCGCAGGGGGAAGCCGTGCAGACGCAAGACACCAAGCTCCGGGGGCCCGCCGTCTGGGCCCTCGTCCTCACCGGCGTGGCCAGTTTCATGGCCGCACTCGACAACCTGGTCGTCACCACCGCCCTCCCCGCCATCCGTGAGGACCTCGGCGGCAAGCTGGAGGACCTGGAGTGGACGGTGAACGCGTACACGCTCACCTTCGCCGTCCTCCTTATGTTCGGTGCCGCCCTCGGGGACCGCTTCGGCCGCCGCCGGCTCTTCATCGTGGGTCTCGCGGTCTTCACCGGCGCCTCCGCCGCGGCCGCTCTCTCGCCCGGCATCGACGCGCTCATCGCCGCCCGCGCCGTGCAGGGCGTCGGCGCGGCGATCATGATGCCGCTCACGCTCACCCTGCTCACCGCCGCCGTTCCCGCCGCCCGCCGCGGCATGGCCCTCGGGATCTACGGTGCCGTCACCGGTCTCGCCGTCGCCAGCGGCCCCCTCATCGGCGGCAGCCTCACCGAGCACATCTCCTGGCAGTGGATCTTCTGGCTCAACGTGCCGATAGGCATCGCCCTGATCCCGCTCGCCCGCCTGCGCCTCGCCGAGTCCACCGCCCCCGGTGCGCGCCTCGACATCCCGGGCACCCTGCTCATCAGCGGCGGCCTCTTCGGCATCGTCTACGCCCTGGTCAACGCCAACTCCGAGGGCTGGACCAGCGCCCCCGTCCTGACCGGCCTGATCGTCGGCAGCGCGCTCGTCGGCGGCTTCATCCACCACGGCTTCAACAACGCCAACCCCATGCTCCCCATGCGGCTCTTCCGTGACCGCGGCTTCCTCGGGATCAACCTGGCCAGCCTGCTCATGTTCCTCGGCATGTTCGGCTCGATCTTCCTGCTCAGCCAGTTCCTCCAGGGAGTCGCCGGCTACTCGCCCACCGAGGCCGGTCTGCGCATGCTCCCCTGGACCGGAATGCCGATGATCGTCGCCCCGCTGGCCGGGATCCTCTCCGACCGCATCGGCGGCCGTCCCGTCGTCGCCGCCGGGCTCGCCTTCCAGGCCCTCGGTCTCGGCTGGTTCGCGGCGATCCTGAGCGCGGACGTCTCGTACGCGGCCCAGCTCCCGCCGCTGATCCTCAGCGGCATCGGTATGGCCCTCTACTTCGCCCCCGCGGCCAACGTCCTGATGTCCACCGTCGCCCCGGCCGACCAGGGCAAGGCCTCCGGCACCAACAACGCGCTGCGCGAGGTCGGCGGAGCCCTCGGCGTCGCCGTCCTGGCCTCCGTCTTCTCCTCCCAGGGCGGCTACGAATCCCCGCAGGCCTTCACCGACGGCACCATCCCCGCCCTGTGGATCGGCGCCGGCGCGGTCGCCCTCGCCGCCGCCCTGGCCCTGCTGGTGCCCCGTAAGGCCAAGGCCGCCCCGGTGCCCGCCGGCCGGACCGCCGCCGTCCCGGACAAGGTCCCCGCCGCCGGCTGACCCCGCCCACACCCGACCGAGACCGCCAAGGAGCGCCCGCCATGCCCGACATCCCCTGGTCCACGCCCACCCAGGCCGCCCCCGACGCCGAGGTCTACGTCATGGCCTCCCGCTTCGAGACCGCCACGCTCGCCGGCGCCGTCAAGTTCTTCCTCAAGGCGCCCGGCATCATCCTCCAGCTCCGCAAGGCCCCCGGTGCCCACGGCGTCGCCCTGCGCGCCCGCGTCTTCAGCCGGACCTTCCTCACCCTCTCCGCCTGGGAGGACCGGGACGCGCTCTACCGCTTCGCCCGCAGCGAGCCCCACCGCACCAGCTCCCGCGCCGCCAGCGCGTACATGAAGGAATCGGCCTTCACCTACTGGACCGTGCGGGCCGGTGAGCTCCCCCTCACCTGGGCCGAGGCCGAACGCCGTCTCGCAGAGCAGAAGACGGGCCACTGACCCGGCCGGTACGGGGGACGAGTGAGTACGGTCCGTGGCCCCGCAGGGATGCGAGGGGCACGGACCGTACTCTTGTCCACGTGCAGGAACTCCACGATGCCCCCCTCGCCCCGCTGACCACCTTCCGTCTCGGTGGTCCCGCCGCCCGCCTGGTCACCGCGACCACCGACGCCGAGGTCGTCGCCACCGTGCGCGCCGCGGACGAGAGCGGCACCCCGCTCCTGATCATCGGCGGCGGCAGCAACCTGGTCATCGGCGACCGCGGCTTCGACGGCACCGCCCTGCGCATCGCGACCACCGGATTCGACCTGGACGGGACGCGGCTGGAGCTCGCCGCGGGCGAGAACTGGAGCGACGCCGTCGCCCGCACCGTCGAGGCCGGCCTCGCCGGCATCGAGTGCCTCGCGGGAATCCCCGGCTCGGCCGGCGCCACCCCGATCCAGAACGTCGGTGCGTACGGCCAAGAGGTCTGCGACACCATCACCGAGGTCGTCGCCTACGACCGCACCAGTGGCGAAACGGTCACCCTGAGCGCCGCCGAGTGCGCCTTCCGGTACCGCAACAGCACCTTCAAGGACCAGCCCGACCGCTACGTCGTCCTGCGCGTGCGCTTCGCCCTGGAGGACGCCGGCGGCCTGTCCGCGCCGATCAAGTACCCCGAGACCGCCCGCGCCCTCGGCGTCGGGGCCGGCGACCGGGTCCCCGCCGCCACCGCCCGCGAGACGGTGCTGCGGCTGCGCGCCGGCAAGGGCATGGTCCTCGACCCCGCCGACCACGACACCTGGTCGGCCGGCTCCTTCTTCCACAACCCGATCCTGACCGACGAGGCCTACGCCGCCTTCCTCGCCCGCGCCCAGGACCGCCTCGGCCCCGACACCGCCCCGCCCGCGTACCCCGCCGGCGACGGCCGTACGAAGACCAGCGCGGCCTGGCTGATCGACAAGGCCGGTTTCACCAAGGGCTACGGCACCGGCCCGGCGCGCATCTCCACCAAACACACCCTCGCCCTCACCAACCGCGGCGAGGCCACCACCGAGGACCTCCTCACCCTGGCCCGCGAGGTCGTCGCGGGCGTCCACGCGGCCTTCGGCGTCACCCTGGTCAACGAACCGGTGACGGTCGGCGTCAGCATCTGAGGAGCCCCGGCCGCCCATGCTCTGTCCCCTGCACGGGGCCGGTACGGACCCCACCCGTCTCGTGGGGCGCACGCTCAGCCGAGTCGTCGCGTCCTGGCACATCAGCGACGGCGAACGTTCCGAGGCGCCCCTCGACGTCTGGCTGATCGACAGCATCGGCGACACCATCCGGATCACCACCGGATCCGACCAGTGCCTCATCGTCGAGTCCGCCACCCCGCACGCGGCGTACGACATGGGGGAGTGGGGCCGCATCGAGGTCGGTGAGGACCTCGGCGACCACCCCTTCCTGCGGCACCTCGGCGAGACCGTCGCCTCGGTCGCCGAGTTCGCCCTGCCCGAACAGGGCCGCACCCACCTGGAGATCGGCTTCCTGGACGGCGGGCGGGTACGCGCCGACTGCTACGAGGGGGACCTGCGGCTCACCCGGTGAGCCAGTGGTCGATCCCCGACAGCAGCTTGGCCTGCACCTCTTCGGGGGCCGCGCTGCCGCGCACCGACTGGCGGGCCAGCTCGGCGAGCTCCGCGTCGGTGAAGGCGTGGTGGCGGCGGGCGATCTCGTACTGGGCCGCGAGCCGGGACCCGAACAGCAGCGGGTCGTCGGCGCCGAGCGCCATGGGGACCCCGGCCTCGAAGAGGGTGCGCAGCGGCACGTCCTCGGGCCGCTCGTAGACCCCGAGGGCGACGTTGGAGGCGGGGCAGACCTCGCAGGTGATCTGCCGGTCGGCGAGGCGCTTGAGCAGCCGGGGATCCTCGGCGGCCCGCACCCCGTGCCCGATGCGGGAGGCGTGTAGATCGTCGAGGCAGTCGCGGACGGAGGACGGGCCGGTGAGCTCACCGCCGTGCGGTGCGGCGAGGAGGCCGCCCTCGCGGGCGATGGCGAAGGCCCGGTCGAAGTCGCGGGCCATGCCGCGGCGCTCGTCGTTGGAGAGTCCGAAGCCGACGATGCCGCGGTCGGCGTAGCGGACGGCGAGGCGGGCGAGGGTGCGGGCGTCGAGGGGGTGCTTCATGCGGTTGGCGGCGATGAGGACCCGCATGCCGAGGCCGGTCTCGCGGGAGGCCGCGTCGACGGCGTCGAGGATGATCTCGACGGCCGGGATCATTCCGCCGAGCAGGGGGGCGTAGGAGGTGGGATCCACCTGGATCTCCAGCCAGCCGCTGCCGTCCCGTACGTCCTCCTCCGCGGCCTCGCGGACCAGGCGCCGGATGTCGTCGGGCTCGCGGAGGCAGGAGCGGGCGGCGTCGTAGAGCCGCTGGAAGCGGAACCAGCCGCGCTCGTCGGTGGCGCGGAGCTTGGGCGGCTCCCCGGCCGTGAGGGCGTCGGGGAGGCGCACGCCGTACTTGTCGGCGAGCTCCAGCAGGGTCGATGGCCGCATCGACCCGGTGAAGTGCAGGTGGAGGTGGGCCTTGGGCAGAAGCGTGAGATCGCGTGCGTGCTCCATCTGGTGATCCTGCCGTACCGCTGCGCTCGGCGGGAGGGGGTTTTACCGATCGGGGGCTTGCGCGAACGCGTGAGCGGGGGCCGGGCCGCTGCGCGAGAGCCCTCCGGGAGCTGCCCGGACCCGCGCCTCGAACGCCGGCGGGGCTGAAAAGGCGAGCGGCGCCGCCCCGGTCGGGGAGGCGCCGCTCGGTTCGTGCTGCGGGCCGGGTCAGGCCTAGGCCTTGGCCTCCGCCAGGAGCTTCTGGATGCGGGACACGCCCTCCACCAGGTCCTCGTCGCCCAGGGCGTAGGACAGGCGCAGGTAGCCGGGGGTGCCGAAGGCCTCGC
This sequence comes from Streptomyces xanthophaeus, assembly GCF_030440515.1. GTDB lineage: Bacteria > Actinomycetota > Actinomycetes > Streptomycetales > Streptomycetaceae > Streptomyces > Streptomyces kutzneri. Next base: position 3,496,274 of record NZ_CP076543.1, on the reverse strand, counting down.
CCGGGACGACCGCGACCTCGACCTCGTCCAGGATCAGGGCGGCGAGCTCGACGGAGCTCTGCGGGCGCTTGCCGCGGATCTCCTTGCCGATGAGCTCCTTGACCGACGGGTACGCGTAGAACGCGCCCTCGGGGGTCGGGCAGAAGACGCCGTCGATCTCGTTGAGCATCTTCACCATCGTCTGGCGGCGGCGGTCGAAGGCCTTGCGCATCTCCGCGACCGCGTCGAGGTTGCCCGAGACGGCGGCCAGCGCGGCGACCTGGGCCACGTTGGAGACATTGGAGGTGGCGTGCGACTGCAGGTTGGTCGCCGCCTTGATGACGTCCTGCGGGGCGATGACCCAGCCCACGCGCCAGCCCGTCATCGCGTACGTCTTGGCGACGCCGTTGACGATGATGCACTTGTCGCGCAGGGCCGGGACCAGGACCGGCAGCGAGGTGAACTTCGCCTCGCCGTAGACGAGGTGCTCGTAGATCTCGTCCGTGAGCACCCACAGGCCGTGCTCGGCGGCCCACTCGCCGATCGCGCGGGCGTCGGACTCGCTGTAGACCGAGCCGGTCGGGTTGGACGGGGAGACGAACAGGACGACCTTGGTGCGCTCGGTGCGCGCGGCCTCCAGCTGCTCGACGGAGACGCGGTAGCCGGTGGTCTCGTCGGCGACGACCTCGACCGGGACACCGCCGGCGAGACGGATGGACTCCGGGTAGGTGGTCCAGTACGGAGCCGGGACGATGACCTCGTCACCCGGGTCCAGGACGGCCGCGAAGGCCTCGTAGATCGCCTGCTTGCCGCCGTTGGTCACCAGGACCTGCGAGGCGTCCACCTCGTAGCCGGAGTCGCGCAGCGTCTTGGCGGCGATCGCGGCCTTCAGCTCGGGCAGACCGCCGGCCGGCGTGTAGCGGTGGTACTTGGGGTTGCGGCAGGCCTCGACCGCCGCCTCGACGATGTAGTCCGGGGTCGGGAAGTCGGGTTCGCCGGCACCGAAGCCGATCACCGGGCGCCCGGCGGCCTTGAGGGCCTTGGCCTTGGCGTCCACGGCGAGGGTGGCGGACTCGGAAATGGCGCCGATACGGGCGGACACCCGGCGCTCGGAGGAAGGCGTTGCAGAGGTCATGCGGGCAATCGTCCCAGACGGCGAAGAACCGCCGCACACCGTTTCAGTCAACGGACCGACGCATGTCAGCTCAGGTGCTGTTCGACGTCACGGCCCGGTTCACGTACACTCACCTGTCGTTGGACCTCGCCAGCCGCTGCAAAGCGTGAGCACTCCGTGCACTCGCTCGGATGCGGTAGGTTGGGGGACACAAAGGGTCGTAGCTCAATTGGTAGAGCACTGGTCTCCAAAACCAGCGGTTGGGGGTTCGAGTCCCTCCGGCCCTGCTCCACACTCCATCTCGGACGTGTGTGCGCAGGTACGTACTTAGATGCAACGCCGTGCGGCGCAACCGGGCGCGGTACGGCCACGACCCGGATTCAGGTGAGAGACGTGACGGACGCCCTGGGCTCCATCGACATGCCTGACGCCGAGGACGAGACGCGCGAGAAGAAGGCCCGCAAGGGCGGCAAGCGCGGCAAGAAGGGCCCTCTGGGCCGGCTCGCGCTTTTCTACCGCCAGATTGTCGCGGAACTCCGCAAGGTTGTTTGGCCGACTCGCAACCAGCTCACGACGTACACCACCGTGGTGATTGTCTTCGTGATCATCATGATCGGTCTGGTAACCGTGATTGACTTTGGGTTTGAAAAAGCCATCAAGTTCGTCTTCGGCTGATCCCCGCGGAGGGCGGCGCCTTGATGGTGTCGCCCGTTTTCGCATGTTCCACCACCTTTTGTATCCAGGAAGAAGCAGCCACCGTGTCTGACCCGAACCTGAACGCGAGCCACGACTCCGTCGAGTCCGTCGAGGACGCGCTCGACATCGTCGAGGCGGCGGACGCTGTGGAGCCCGACGAGGCCGAGCTCGCCGACGTCGAGGCGGGTGTCGCCGCCGAAGAGGCCGCGATGCACGTCGAGTCCGACGAGGACGAGGACGAGGACGACGCCGAGGTTGACGCCGAGGTCGAGGTCGACGCCGAGATCGAAGAGGCTGCTGACGACGCCGAGGCCGACGAGGAAGAGGCCGAAGAGGCCGCTCCGGTCGAGCCCGCCGAGCCCGTCGACCCCATCCAGGCCCTGCGCGAGGAGCTGCGCCTGCTCCCCGGCGAGTGGTACGTGATCCACACCTACGCCGGCTACGAGAAGCGCGTGAAGGCCAACCTGGAGCAGCGCGCCGTCTCGCTGAACGTCGAGGAGTTCATCTACCAGGCCGAGGTGCCCGAGGAAGAGATCGTCCAGATCAAGAACGGCGAGCGCAAGAACGTCCGGCAGAACAAGCTGCCCGGTTACGTTCTCGTCCGCATGGATCTGACGAACGAGTCCTGGGGTGTCGTCCGCAACACGCCTGGTGTCACCGGCTTCGTCGGCAACGCGTACGACCCGTACCCGCTGACCCTGGACGAGATCGTCAAGATGCTCGCCCCGGAGGCGCAGGAGAAGGCCGCCAAGGCCGCCGCGGAAGAGGCCGGTCTGCCCGCGCCCGCCGTCAAGCGCACCATCGAGGTCCTGGACTTCGAGGTCGGCGACTCGGTCACCGTCACCGACGGCCCGTTCGCGACGCTGCAGGCGACCATCAACGAGATCAACCCCGACTCGAAGAAGGTCAAGGGCCTCGTCGAGATCTTCGGCCGCGAGACCCCGGTCGAGCTCAGCTTCGACCAGATCCAGAAGAACTGATCTTCTGAGCGACAGCTTCCGGACAGGTCAGATCGCCCCGTGAAGGGCGGTCTGACCTGCTCGGTTTTTAGCCCCGCACCGATACCCGTTATCGTGGTGCGGTATGCCTCCATCCGGATGACCGGATGGGCGGCTGAAAACTCTCACTAGGACCCGGAGAGAGCAATGCCTCCCAAGAAGAAGAAGGTCACGGGGCTTATCAAGCTCCAGATCAAGGCCGGTGCGGCCAACCCGGCTCCGCCGGTCGGCCCCGCGCTCGGTCAGCACGGCGTCAACATCATGGAGTTCTGCAAGGCCTACAACGCCGCGACCGAGTCGCAGCGTGGCATGGTCGTGCCGGTGGAGATCACGGTCTACGACGACCGCTCCTTCACCTTCATCACCAAGACTCCGCCGGCCGCGCGCCTCATCCTGAAGCACGCGGGCATCGAGAAGGGCTCCGGCGAGCCCCACAAGACCAAGGTCGCCAAGCTCACGGCTGCCCAGGTCAAGGAGATCGCCGAGCTGAAGATGCCCGACCTGAACGCCAACGACATCGACGCCGCCGTCAAGATCATTGCCGGCACCGCGCGTTCGATGGGCGTCACCGTCGAAGGCTGATCCAGCCACCCCCAGCACCATCAGTGGTAGGACCAAGCGCTGGTCCGCACCACGACTCCATGCCTGAAGCCAAAACACAGGAGCAGAAGTGAAGCGCAGCAAGACTCTCCGCGCTGCGGACGCCAAGGTCGACCGGGAGAAGCTGTACGCCCCGCTCGAGGCCGTCCGTCTCGCCAAGGAGACCTCCACGACCAAGTTCGACGGCACCGTCGAGGTCGCCTTCCGCCTGGGTGTCGACCCGCGCAAGGCCGACCAGATGGTCCGCGGCACCGTGAACCTCCCGCACGGCACCGGCAAGACCGCCCGGGTCCTGGTCTTCGCGACCGGTGACCGTGCTGCGGCCGCGGAAGCCGCCGGCGCCGACATTGTCGGCGACGACGAGCTCATCAACGAGATCGCCAAGGGCAACCGCCTGAACGAGTTCGACGCCGTTGTGGCCACCCCGGACCTCATGGGCAAGGTCGGCCGCCTCGGCCGCGTGCTCGGTCCCCGTGGCCTGATGCCGAACCCGAAGACCGGCACCGTCACGATGGACGTCGCGAAGGCTGTCACCGAGATCAAGGGTGGCAAGATCGAGTTCCGCGTCGACAAGCACTCGAACCTGCACTTCATCATCGGCAAGGTCTCCTTCTCCGATGACAAGCTGGTCGAGAACTACGGCGCGGCCCTGGACGAGATCCTTCGTCTGAAGCCGTCCGCCGCGAAGGGCCGCTACATCAAGAAGGCCGCCCTCAGCACCACCATGGGCCCCGGCATCCAGCTGGACCCGAACCGCACCCGGAACCTCCTCGTCGAGGAAGACCCGGCTGCTGTCTGAGCCTGACGGCTCATCGAGTGGCTCAGCGGGCCCCTCGCCCCCTTCACAGGGTGGCGGGGGGCCCGCTTCCGTGTTCAGGGCCACATACCCCTTGATCGGGGCTTAATGGGGCGCGACCCGACAGAGCGGGAACGTAGGGTCGGATCGAACAAGCGATTGATCACTGGGGGTGGGGGATGTACGTGTCCGCGTACCGGAAGAGGGCCATCGGCGCAGCGCTGGCCGCCGTACTGCTCGTCGGCGGTGTCACGGCGTGCGAGAGCGGCAGGAAGGACGGCGCCGGGAAGGCCGCCGTCGGGGGATCCGCGGCGCCGGAGCGGCCCGTGGTGGACGGTGCCACCACCGAGGCGCTCAAGGCGGCGTACAAGAAGACCTCCACGGCCAAGGCGGCCAAGTTCCGCATGACCATGTCGATGCCCGCGTCGCAGGGCGCCGGCGGCACCGTGGAGATGACCGGTGTCCAGGGCTGGGACCCGCAGGTCATGGACGTCACCGTGAAGGGCGCGCCCGGCCCGGGATCGGGCGCCGACTCCATGCGCATGGTCATGTCGAACAACGTCATGTTCATGGAGGTGCCGAAGGGCTCCCCGATGACCGGGAGCATGGAGGGCAAGCGCTGGATGAAGCTGGACCTCAATGCCGCGGCGCAGGCCGCCGGCGACGCCGAGGTGCTCAAGAAGCTCAGCGGCATGAGCGGCATGGACCAGAACCAGGACCCGGCCAAGCAGCTCGCCCTCCTGCTCAGCTCGCCGAACGTGAAGCACCTGGGGGCCGAGAAGGTCGAGGGCGCGGACGCCGAGCACTACAAGGGCACCCTGACCTTCGAGGAGATGATGGCGGCCGACGAATCCGCCAAGGTGCTCTCCGAGGTCGAGCGCAAGCAGCTGATCGAGGCCACGAAGAAGGCCGGCATCAAGGGCTACGACATGGACGTCTGGCTGAACAAGGACGGCTACCCGGTCCACATGAAGGTCGGCGTCCGGACGCCGCAGGGGACCTTGAACATGGACGCCCACTACTCCGACTACGGCTCCGCGGCCACGGTCGAGACGCCGCCGGAGAGCGAGACCTTCGACGTCTTCGCGCTGCTCAAGGACCTGGGCGAGCGCGGCACGGGGGCCTGACCGTCCCGCGCGCCGCCAGTCGTACCGATCTTCGGAACGAAGATCCACGCAAAGATCCGCACATGGGGGAGAACCGATGAAGAAGGCTGTCCGGACCCGGGCCGTTATCGCGGTGGCGGGCACCGCACTGCTCGTGGGTGGCCTCACGGCCTGCGGTGGCGACAAGGCCGACGCGGGCACCGCCAAGGCCGACGGGGGCAAGGGTGCCGAGGCGAAGGCGCATTCCTCCGTGGAGGCGGTGAAGGCGTCCTACCTGAAGACGGTGGCCGCCAGGTTCGCCGAGGCGGAGCTGTCCATCTCCGGGGCCGACGGCAAGACCAGCGGTCAGTCCGGGACCAAGGGCTGGTACCCGTCCAGCCACGACGTGATCCTCAAGAGCGAGAAGCCCGACACCCGCTCGATCATGATCGGTGACATGGCCTACACCGGCCTGGCCCAGCCCCGGGACGGCAAGACCTGGATGAGCATGGACCTGGCCAAGGACGGCAAGCCCGGGGTCCGGCTCAACGACGACCCGGCCGAGTACCTCGCGATGCTGCTGGGCCAGGAGAAGCTCACGCACGTCGGCACCGAGAAGACGGCCGACGGCATCGACGCCGAGCACTACAAGGGCAGCTTCACCGCCGCGGACCTGCTCAGGGCGGACGAGTCCACCAAGGTCATGGAGGAGGCGAACCGCCGGTACCTCCACGAGGCCGTGAAGCACATCACCGCCTTCGAGGTGGACCTGTGGATCGGCAAGGACGGCTACCCGGTCCGCGCGGACACCGTCAGAACGGACGGTGAGGGCACGACGAAGATCACGGCGAAGTTCTCCGACTTCGCCGTGGCCGCCCCGGTCCAGGCCCCGCCGGCCGAGCAGGTCGTCTCCCTCGACGACCTGAACAAGGAGACCGACCGCAAGCTGAAGGAGGCCGACCAGAGGCTCCGGGACGCCGGACTGGGCGGCCTGGACCTCGACTCCTGAGGCGATTTGCCTCGGCTGCACCCCTTCACGTAGTCTTCCCCAGAAGCCAAAGACCGCTGGTCGTTGCCGTGCCCGCAAGGGTTCGGTGGCCGAAGGATCCGTTGAATACGGACGACCCGCGTAGGTGACTGTGGAAGGTTCCCGGAATTCGTTCCGGTCGAGCCACGCCCTGGCGCCTGCGCCGGGGCGTTTCTTGTTTAGCCCCTTCTGAGCGGTCCTCATCACCCGGAAGGAGGCGAACGCACCATGCCGACGCCCAACAAGGCTGCATCGGTAGCCGAGCTCAAGGACGCGTTCCAGAGCTCGAACGCCGCCGTGCTGACCGAGTACCGGGGTCTCACCGTCGCGCAGCTCAAGACGCTGCGTCGCTCCCTCGGTGAGAACGCCCAGTACGCCGTGGTGAAGAACACGCTGACCAAGATTGCGGCCAACCAGGCCGGGATCACCGCGCTGGACGAGCACTTCGCTGGTCCGACCGCGGTCGCCTTCATCACCGGTGACCCGGTGGAGTCGGCGAAGAGCCTGCGTGACTTCGCCAAGGAGAACCCGAACCTCATCATCAAGGCGGGTGTCCTTGATGGTAAGGCGCTCACCGCCGATGAGATCAAGAAGCTTGCGGACCTCGAGTCCCGCGAGGTTCTGCTCAGCAAGCTGGCCGGCGCGTTCAAGGGCAAGCAGTCTCAGGCTGCCTCGCTCTTCCAGGCGCTGCCGTCGAAGTTCGTCCGCACCGCGGAAGCGCTTCGCGTCAAGCTCGCCGAGCAGGGCGGTGCCGAGTAATTCGGCTCGCGCACTGATCCGCGCCGCCTAGTGCGCGGGTCGTAGCGGGCCGTTACGCCCGCCTCTATATACATCCGGCACCTGCCGATTTAGTGGAAGGATCGCCCATCATGGCGAAGCTCTCTCAGGACGACCTCCTCGCCCAGTTCGAGGAGATGACCCTCATCGAGCTCTCCGAGTTCGTGAAGGCCTTCGAGGAGAAGTTCGACGTCACCGCCGCCGCGGCCGTCGCCGTTGCCCCCGCCGGTGTCTCCGGCGACGCCGGCGCCCCGGCCGAGGAGCAGGACGAGTTCGACGTCATCCTCACCGGTGCCGGCGACAAGAAGATCCAGGTCATCAAGGTCGTGCGTGAGCTGACCTCCCTGGGTCTGAAGGAGGCCAAGGACCTCGTCGACGGCGCTCCGAAGCCGGTCCTCGAGAAGGTCGCCAAGGAGGCCGCTGACAAGGCCGCCGAGGCCCTCAAGGCTGCCGGCGCGGCTGTCGAGGTCAAGTAACACCTCTGAGGCCCTCCAGGGCCTCAACCAAGGGCGATCACCCGTAAGGGTGGTCGCCCTTTGGCGTACCCGCGGTGCCTGACTTGCCCTGGTCTCGTTGGGGAGTAGGGTGATCATCGTTGCTCCGACGCAGGGTCCGAAGATGATCCGCTCGGAGCAGGGGGCCTTGACGAACGGGACGCGGCGCGCAATTCTCAGTCCCGTCGAGAGGTCGACCACCTGGATCCGAGATCCGAGGCATGGATCGACTACGAAGAGGGCAGTACTGATACGCGCTCTGTGTACGAGTACGGGCGCCGCAGCGTTGGACACAGTGTTGGTTGAACGACATGGGGAAGGCCTGTTGCCGGTTTCCGGAAACCTGGTCTGGACATCAGTGAGCCGAGTGGCTACACTGACCCTTTGCGCTGCCTGTTAGCTGTCCCCTGCCCGTCGCCAGGGACATGCCCACGCTTGAGCACACTTGATCGATCCACCTGACCTGGCCTTTTCGGTCGGATTCGGGGGGCTTGTCTTCTGTGTCTGCTGGGACCGGTACGCGCGTAGTGAGTCCGAGCCCTCGGAAGGACCCCCTCTTGGCCGCCTCGCGCAACGCCTCGACCAATACGAACAACGGTGCCAGCACCGCCCCGCTGCGCATCTCCTTTGCAAAGATCAAGGAGCCCCTCGAGGTTCCGAACCTCCTGGCGCTGCAGACCGAGAGCTTTGACTGGCTTCTCGGCAATGCCGCCTGGAAGTCTCGCGTCGAGTCGGCGCTTGAGAGTGGACAGGACGTCCCCACCAAGTCCGGTCTGGAAGAGATCTTCGAGGAGATCTCGCCGATCGAGGACTTCTCCGGGTCGATGTCGCTGACCTTCCGCGACCACCGTTTCGAGCCGGCGAAGAACTCTGTCGACGAGTGCAAGGAGCGCGACTTCACGTACGCGGCTCCGCTGTTCGTCACTGCCGAGTTCACGAACAACGAGACCGGAGAGATCAAGTCTCAGACGGTCTTCATGGGCGACTTCCCGCTCATGACCAACAAGGGCACCTTCGTCATCAACGGCACCGAGCGTGTCGTCGTGTCGCAGCTTGTCCGCTCCCCTGGTGTCTACTTCGACTCCTCCATCGACAAGACGTCCGACAAGGACATCTTCTCCGCCAAGATCATCCCGTCCCGGGGTGCCTGGCTGGAGATGGAGATCGACAAGCGCGACATGGTCGGTGTCCGCATCGACCGCAAGCGCAAGCAGTCCGTCACCGTTCTCCTGAAGGCTCTCGGCTGGACCACCGAGCAGATCCTCGAGGAGTTCGGCGAGTACGAGTCCATGCGCGCCACCCTGGAGAAGGACCACACCCAGGGTCAGGACGACGCGCTGCTCGACATCTACCGCAAGCTGCGTCCGGGCGAACCGCCGACCCGCGAGGCTGCTCAGACGCTGCTCGAGAACCTCTACTTCAACCCGAAGCGCTACGACCTCGCCAAGGTCGGCCGCTACAAGGTGAACAAGAAGCTCGGCGCCGACGAGCCGCTCGACGCCGGTGTGCTCACCACCGACGACGTCATCGCGACGATCAAGTACCTGGTCAAGCTGCACGCCGGCGAGACCGAGACGACCGGCGAGTCCGGCCGTTCGATCGTGGTCGAGACCGATGACATCGACCACTTCGGCAACCGTCGTCTGCGCAACGTCGGCGAGCTCATCCAGAACCAGGTCCGCACGGGTCTGGCTCGTATGGAGCGCGTCGTCCGCGAGCGCATGACCACGCAGGACGTCGAGGCCATCACGCCGCAGACCCTGATCAACATCCGGCCGGTCGTCGCCTCCATCAAGGAGTTCTTCGGCACCAGCCAGCTGTCGCAGTTCATGGACCAGAACAACCCGCTCTCGGGCCTGACCCACAAGCGCCGCCTGTCGGCGCTGGGCCCCGGCGGTCTGTCCCGTGAGCGGGCCGGCTTCGAGGTCCGTGACGTTCACCCGTCGCACTACGGCCGCATGTGCCCGATCGAGACCCCTGAAGGCCCGAACATCGGTCTGATCGGCTCGCTCGCGTCCTACGGTCGCGTCAACGCGTTCGGTTTCGTCGAGACCCCGTACCGCAAGGTCATCGACGGTGTCGTCACCGACGAGGTCGACTACCTGACGGCCGACGAGGAAGACCGCTTCGTCATCGCCCAGGCCAACGCCGGCCTGTCCGAGGACATGCGCTTCACCGAGAACCGCGTGCTGGTGCGCCGTCGTGGCGGCGAGATCGACTACATCGCCGGCGACGACGTCGACTACATGGACGTCTCCCCGCGCCAGATGGTGTCCGTCGCGACCGCGATGATCCCCTTCCTGGAGCACGACGACGCCAACCGTGCCCTCATGGGCGCGAACATGATGCGCCAGGCCGTTCCGCTCATCAAGGCGGAGGCCCCGCTGGTGGGCACCGGCATGGAGTACCGCTGTGCGGTCGACGCCGGTGACTCGATCCGTGCGGAGAAGGACGGTGTCGTCCAGGAGGTCTCGGCCGACTACATCACCGTCGCCAACGACGACGGCACGTACACCACGTACCGCGTCGCCAAGTTCTCCCGCTCGAACCAGGGCACCTCGGTCAACCAGAAGGTCATCGTCAACGAGGGTGACCGGATCATCGAGTCCCAGGTCCTCGCCGACGGTCCCGCGACCGAAGAGGGCGAAATGGCCCTCGGCAAGAACCTGCTCGTCGCGTTCATGCCCTGGGAAGGTCACAACTACGAGGACGCGATCATCCTGTCGCAGCGCCTCGTGCAGGACGACGTCCTCTCCTCGATCCACATCGAGGAGCACGAGGTCGACGCCCGTGACACCAAGCTGGGCCCCGAGGAGATCACCCGGGACATCCCGAACGTCTCCGAGGAGGTCCTCGCCGACCTCGACGAGCGCGGCATCATCCGCATCGGTGCGGACGTCGTCGCCGGCGACATCCTGGTCGGCAAGGTCACGCCCAAGGGTGAGACCGAGCTGACCCCGGAGGAGCGCCTGCTCCGCGCGATCTTCGGTGAGAAGGCCCGCGAGGTGCGTGACACCTCGCTCAAGGTCCCTCACGGTGAGATCGGCAAGGTCATCGGTGTCCGCGTCTTCGACCGCGAGGAGGGCGACGAGCTTCCTCCGGGCGTGAACCAGCTGGTCCGCGTCTACGTCGCCCAGAAGCGCAAGATCACCGACGGTGACAAGCTCGCCGGCCGCCACGGCAACAAGGGTGTCATCTCCAAGATCCTTCCGATCGAGGACATGCCCTTCCTTGAGGACGGCACGCCGGTCGACATCATCCTGAACCCGCTGGGTGTCCCGTCCCGAATGAACCCGGGACAGGTCCTGGAGATCCACCTCGGCTGGCTCGCCAGCCGCGGCTGGGACGTCTCCGGGCTCGGCGAGGAGTGGGCCGAGCGTCTGAAGGTCATCGGGGCCGACCGTGTCGAGCCCGGTACCAACGTCGCCACCCCCGTGTTCGACGGTGCCCGCGAGGATGAGCTCGCCGGCCTCTTCGAGCACACCATCCCGAACCGCGACGGTGACCGCCTGGTCCTCCCGTCCGGTAAGGCGCGCCTGTTCGACGGCCGCTCCGGCGAGCCGTTCCCGGACCCGATCTCGATCGGGTACATGTACATCCTCAAGCTCCACCACCTGGTCGACGACAAGCTCCACGCTCGGTCGACCGGTCCGTACTCGATGATCACGCAGCAGCCGCTGGGTGGTAAGGCGCAGTTCGGTGGCCAGCGCTTCGGTGAGATGGAGGTGTGGGCGCTCGAGGCTTATGGCGCCGCTTACGCCCTCCAGGAGCTGCTGACCATCAAGTCCGACGACGTCACCGGCCGCGTGAAGGTCTACGAGGCCATCGTCAAGGGCGAGAACATCCCCGAGCCGGGCATTCCCGAGTCCTTCAAGGTGCTCATCAAGGAAATGCAGTCGCTCTGCCTCAACGTGGAGGTGCTGTCCTCGGACGGCATGTCCATCGAGATGCGCGACACCGACGAGGACGTCTTCCGCGCGGCGGAGGAGCTCGGTATCGACCTGTCCCGGCGTGAGCCGAGCAGCGTCGAAGAGGTCTGACGGGCCTGACGGGGGCTCGCTCAAGAGCCCCCCGTCATCCCCGGGACCGTTCAGACCATGATTGAGACTCGACCCCGAAAGAGGGATTGACGCACAGTGCTCGACGTCAACTTCTTCGACGAGCTGCGGATCGGCCTTGCCACCGCGGACGACATCCGAACCTGGTCGCACGGCGAGGTCAAGAAGCCGGAGACCATCAACTACCGCACCCTCAAGCCCGAGAAGGACGGACTCTTCTGCGAGAAGATCTTCGGTCCTACCCGGGACTGGGAGTGCTACTGCGGCAAGTACAAGCGTGTCCGCTTCAAGGGCATCATCTGTGAGCGTTGTGGCGTCGAGGTCACGCGCGCCAAGGTGCGCCGTGAGCGGATGGGCCACATCGAGCTTGCCGCTCCCGTCACCCACATCTGGTACTTCAAGGGCGTCCCGTCGCGCCTCGGATACCTGCTGGACCTCGCGCCGAAGGACCTCGAAAAGGTCATCTACTTCGCCGCGTACATGATCACGTTCGTCGACGACGAGCGTCGCACCCGCGACCTCCCGTCGCTGGAGGCGCACGTCTCCGTCGAGCGCCAGCAGATCGAGAACCGCCGTGACGCGGACCTCGAAGGCCGGGCCAAGAAGCTCGAGACCGACCTGGGCGAGCTGGAGGCCGAGGGCGCGAAGGCCGACGTACGCCGCAAGGTGCGCGAAGGTGCCGAGCGTGAGATGAAGCAGCTCCGTGACCGCGCCCAGCGCGAGATCGACCGCCTCGACGAGGTGTGGGCCCGCTTCAAGAACCTCAAGGTCCAGGACCTGGAGGGCGACGAGCTCCTCTACCGCGAGCTGCGTGACCGCTTCGGCACGTACTTCGACGGCTGCATGGGCGCCGCCGCGCTGCAGAAGCGCCTGGAGTCCTTCGACCTCGAGGAGGAGGCCGAGCGCCTCCGCGAGATCATCCGTACCGGCAAGGGCCAGAAGAAGACCCGTGCGCTCAAGCGCCTCAAGGTCGTCTCCGCGTTCCTGCAGACCAGCAACAAGCCCAAGGGCATGGTTCTGGACTGCGTGCCGGTGATCCCGCCGGACCTGCGTCCGATGGTGCAGCTGGACGGTGGCCGCTTCGCGACCTCCGACCTGAACGACCTGTACCGCCGCGTGATCAACCGCAACAACCGTCTGAAGCGTCTCCTCGACCTCGGTGCCCCCGAGATCATCGTGAACAACGAGAAGCGCATGCTTCAGGAGGCCGTGGACGCCCTCTTCGACAACGGTCGTCGTGGTCGTCCGGTGACCGGTCCCGGCAACCGTCCCCTGAAGTCCCTCAGCGACATGCTGAAGGGCAAGCAGGGTCGATTCCGTCAGAACCTTCTCGGTAAGCGTGTGGACTACTCCGCGCGTTCCGTGATCGTCGTCGGTCCGCAGCTGAAGCTGCACCAGTGCGGTCTGCCCAAGGCCATGGCGCTGGAGCTCTTCAAGCCGTTCGTGATGAAGCGCCTGGTCGACCTGAACCACGCGCAGAACATCAAGAGCGCCAAGCGGATGGTCGAGCGCGGCCGCACGGTCGTCTACGACGTCCTCGAAGAGGTCATCGCCGAGCACCCGGTCCTGCTGAACCGTGCGCCCACGCTGCACCGCCTCGGCATCCAGGCCTTCGAGCCCCAGCTGGTCGAAGGCAAGGCCATCCAGATCCACCCGCTCGTCTGCACCGCGTTCAACGCGGACTTCGACGGTGACCAGATGGCCGTGCACCTGCCGCTCTCCGCGGAGGCGCAGGCCGAGGCCCGCATCCTGATGCTGTCCTCGAACAACATCCTCAAGCCGGCCGACGGCCGTCCGGTCACGATGCCGACCCAGGACATGGTCCTCGGTCTGTTCTTCCTGACCACCGACGGTGAGCTCCGTGACACCAAGGGCGAGGGCCGCGCGTTCGGCTCCACGGCCGAGGCGACCATGGCGTTCGACAACGGCGAGCTCGCGCTGCAGTCGTCCGTCGACATCCGCTTCCCGGTGGGCACCATCCCGCCGCGTGGCTGGGTGCCGCCGGTCGCCGAAGAGGGCGAGCAGGAGTTCCAGCCGGGCGACAGCTTCCGTCTGCGCACCACCCTGGGCCGCGCGCTCTTCAACGAGCTGCTGCCCGAGGACTACCCGTTCGTCGACTACTCGGTGGGCAAGAAGCAGCTCTCCGAGATCGTCAACGACCTGGCGGAGCGCTACCCCAAGGTCATCGTGGCGGCGACGCTCGACAACCTGAAGGCGGCCGGCTTCCACTGGGCGACCCGTTCGGGCGTCACCGTGGCCATCTCCGACGTCGTCGTGCCCGAGGCCAAGAAGGCCATCGTCGCGGGCTACGAGGCGATGGACGAGAAGGTCCAGAAGCAGTACGAGCGCGGTCTGATCACCAAGGACGAGCGCACGCAGGAGCTCATCGCGATCTGGACCAAGGCGACCAACGAGGTTGCCGAGGCGATGAACGCGAACTTCCCCAAGACGAACCCCATCTTCATGATGGTTGACTCGGGTGCCCGAGGAAACATGATGCAGATGCGACAGATCGCCGGTATGCGTGGTCTGGTGTCGAACGCGAAGAACGAGACCATCCCGCGTCCGATCAAGGCGTCCTTCCGTGAGGGCCTCACCGTTCTGGAGTACTTCATCTCCACGCACGGTGCCCGTAAGGGTCTGGCGGACACCGCCCTGCGTACCGCCGACTCGGGTTACCTGACCCGTCGTCTGGTGGACGTCTCGCAGGACGTGATCATCCGCGAGGAGGACTGTGGCACCGAGCGCGGTCTGAAGCTGAAGATCGCCGTTCGCGGCGAGGACGGCGTGCTGCGCAAGGCCGACGACGTCGAGACCTCGATCTACGCCCGCATGCTGGCCGAGGACGTCGTCATCGACGGCAAGGTCATCGCGCCGGCCAACGTCGACCTCGGTGACGTGCTCATCGACGCCCTGGTCGCCAACGGCGTCGAGGAGGTCAAGACCCGCTCGGTCCTGACCTGTGAGTCCGCGGTCGGCACCTGTGCCTTCTGCTACGGACGCTCGCTCGCCACCGGCAAGCTGGTCGACATCGGTGAGGCGGTCGGCATCATCGCCGCCCAGTCCATCGGTGAGCCCGGTACCCAGCTGACGATGCGTACCTTCCACACCGGTGGTGTGGCCGGTGACGACATCACGCAGGGTCTGCCGCGTGTCGTCGAGCTCTTCGAGGCCCGTACCCCGAAGGGTGTCGCCCCGATCTCCGAGGCCGCCGGCCGCGTGCGGATCGAGGAGACCGAGAAGACGAAGAAGATCGTCATCACGCCCGACGACGGCAGCGACGAGACGGCGTTCCCGATCTCGAAGCGCGCCAAGGTCATCGTGCACGAGGGCGACCACGTCGAGGTGGGCCAGAAGCTCACCATGGGTGCCACCAACCCGCACGACGTGCTGCGCATCCTCGGCCAGCGTGCCGTCCAGGTCCACCTGGTCGGCGAAGTCCAGAAGGTCTACAACTCGCAGGGCGTGTCGATCCACGACAAGCACATCGAGATCATCATCCGGCAGATGCTGCGCCGCGTGACGATCATCGAGTCCGGCGACGCGGAGCTCCTGCCGGGCGAGCTGGTCGAGCGGTCGAAGTTCGAGACCGAGAACCGTCGTGTGGTCACCGAGGGCGGTCACCCCGCCTCCGGCCGTCCGCAGCTGATGGGTATCACCAAGGCCTCGCTGGCGACGGAATCCTGGCTGTCGGCCGCCTCCTTCCAGGAGACGACCCGAGTCCTGACGGATGCGGCGATCAACGCCAAGTCCGACAGCCTCATCGGCCTCAAGGAGAACGTCATCATCGGTAAGCTCATCCCGGCCGGTACGGGCCTCGCCCGCTACCGCAACATCCGGGTGGAGCCCACCGAGGAAGCCAAGGCAGCGATGTACTCGGCCGTCGGTTACGACGACATCGACTACTCGCCCTTCGGCTCCGGCTCCGGCCAGGCTGTCCCGCTGGAGGACTACGACTACGGCCCGTACAACGGCTGAGTCGCAGCAGAGAAGTAACCGCAGGGCGGTCACCCGAGAGGGTGGCCGCCCTGCGGCGTTGCAGCGCCGGGGCGCGTCACAGGTAGCGCTGCAGGTGGTGGAGCCGCGTGCGGTGGTCGGGGTGGCTGGACAGGAGCCGGTCGAGCAGCCGCGGCCCGTGCGGGCTGTCGCCCTCCTCCTCGGCGAGGAGCCGGCCCAACAAGGCGGCCAGCATCGGGGCGAAGCCGAGGCCTGCCGCGTGCGCGTCGGCGCGGAGTTCGGCCCGGCGGCCGACCGCGGCTGCCAGCCAAGGGAGGGCCAACAGCAGCAGGGGCAGTCCGTAGGTCGCCGCCAGAGTGGGGTGCGTGACGTAGCCGGCGGCGACGACGAGCACCAGGGCGGGCATGGGGGAGAGGGCGCGGGCTGCCCGGACCCGCAAGTGCTCCAACACCCGCCAGGCGATTCGGGCTGGGAGCCCGTACCACTGGCCGAGCAGCCCGGCCCAGGCATGGCCTCCGGTGTGATGGCCCAGCTCATGGGCGAGTACGGCTGCCAGCTGCGAACGGGGCAGCTGCTCCAGTGCGTGCCGGGTCACCCCCACGATGTGCCCGGCGGCGGCGCGTGCGTTGATGTCGTCGCTGTCCTCGATCCACAACTGGTAGCGACGGCCGTCGACGCCCGCCCGTGCGGTGACCTCAGACCAGACGGGGGCGAGGACGGCCAGTTCGTGGGGGAGCGGCCGGTGAAGCCGCAGCAGATGCCTGGCGATCCGCTCTTCTGTGGGCCGGTGGAAGACGAGTACACCGGAGCCGGACCACAGAACGACCGGTATCCAGGCGGGCACGCCGATCAAGGCTTCAACGACGAGAGCCGTGCCACCCACCAGCGCGAGGCCGAGAAGGAAGCCGGGCAGGTGCAGGGCGAGCCGGAGCCAGGCAGTCAGGTCGACGGCACGCTGCCGGGCCCGGTAGGTGATGCGCGTGCCGGGGACGTGACGGTAGACGAGGTCGTCGGTGGGGCGATCCGGGACGGGGTCGGATATCGCGTCCATGGGGGTCTCCGGTCAGCCGATGAGCAGGGCCGTGGGCAGCAGGAACACGCCCGCGCAGAAGGCGAGCAGTCCGGCACGGATCCACTGGTGCTTGCGGACGGCGATGCGGCTGTTCGCCGCGAGAGCTGCCCGCAGGGCGGCGCCGGGGGCTGCGTCTGTGGTGGCCAGGGCCTCCTCGAGCAGGCCCTGGCGGTCAGCGGAGCGGACGTCCCCGAAGTACGAGAGGGGGACCCCGGCCTGCCAATCGGTACTGAGCGACCGGGGGAGTACGGCAAGCAGCAGCGCGAGCAGGGCCATCGCGAGCGCCGCCACCCCGGTCCACCAAACGGCCTGGCCGAGCCCCGACAGCAGGCTCGGCTGCCAGTGCCGCCCGGCGAGCTGGGCACTGAGCACTCCGGCTGTCATCCCGAAGGCACCGACCAGCAGCGCGGCCTTGCTGTCGGCCCGGGCGATCTCGACCCGGAGGTCGACGAGCAGCCGGGCGGCGGTGTTCCCGTCCACGTTCCCGGTCACCGGGAAGTGTCCGGGGCGCCGTCGGGGCCGTGAGGACCGGGCTCGTGGGGTGTCGGTGGCATGTACTGGCCGAGGATGCCGTGGACTGCGTCGATGGCGAGCCGCCGCGGTCCTTCCAGTTCGAAAGCCTCCGTTCCGGTCTTGGCCAGGAGCTCCTTGACCAGAGCCAGCTGCACCTGCAGTTCCGCCTGGCGGGCCGTGTCGAGTTTCGCCAGGGTCTCGGAGGCGTCCTCGGGGTGCTGAGCCAGGTGCATGGCCCACGCGTCGACTCCACCGCGCGCCAGGTACTCGCGGTAAAAGGCGATCCGCTTGGCCTCGTACTCCTGCAGTTCCAGCTGCCCCAGTTTGGTCCGGATGTCCTCGGCCGTCGCGTGCTCGATTCCTTGGAGGCGGCGGGCGTGCTCGATGTTCTCGGCGTCCCGGCGGATCCGCACGGTCCACACTGCCCGCAGCCCGACCGCCTCGCCGAGCGGCTTGTCTCCCCGTACGGCGGACAGGACGGCAGCCTCGGCGTCGGCGCTCGCCGAGATCGGGAACCGGCGGGCGACCGGCCTGGCCGCTCGTTCGAGTGCGCCGAGCAGCAGCCGGGGCACGTCACGATGACCGCTGCGGACGAACAGCGCCGGGTCGATGACCTGCCAGTCGATCTCCACGGTTACATCGAACTCGTGAGCGTCATCGCTGCTGGGCAGCAGAATCCGTGTGCGCACCGGGTGAATGCCCAAGTCCACCTCGTAGACGGCGGTGTACCGGCGTCGGGCCGTACGCGGCCTGTGCGGGGGCAGATACGTGTCGTACGTGCCGCGCGAGGTCGAGCAGACCAGGGCGTGGTCGATCCGGGTCGGGACCGGGCGCACAAGGCCGAGTCGGCCGAGCTGGCGCACGGTGAGGACCGGGTCGATGAGCAGGGTGTGCCGGTGGGCCTGTTGGTCCCAGTCGGGCGCGCGGAGTAGCGGGTTGTCCATGATGGGACTCCTTTCAGGCGGGGATGAGCGGGCGGACGAGGGCGTGCAGCCGGGTGGCGGCGGCGGGTTTGGGACGGCCGTCGAGGCCCGGCACGGTGTCGAGCAAGTGCTTGAGTCGGGCTCCTTCACGGGGTTCGGTCACCAGCTCGGGCAACAGCGTGGCCAGAACTTCCTCGGTCTGCGGGTCCTGGTCGGCGGCCCGGATCCAGCCGTGCAGGGCCTCCTCGGCGCGGCGGTTGGTCTCCCGGTCGCCGAGGGCGGCGCGCAGCAGGAGCGTGATTCCGTCAACGGCGGACGTGGTGCGCGCGTACCAGGCCAGGAGGGGCGGGCACGGGTTGTCATCGGTGCGGGAGCAGGCGGCGAGGAAGCCGTCCAGGGTGAGGGCGCGGGTCGAGGGGTGGTCGGTGAAGGTCCGCAGCAGCTCCCGGAGGGAGGTGTCGCCGGCGTCGGAGAGCAGTAACAGTGCAACGGAGTCGGGGAGTTCCGTGCGGATGCGCTCGTTGGCCTCCGGGAGGCCGTACTGGGCACGGGCGAGGGCCCGCAGGGCGGCCAGTGTCTCCACCGGCCGCTCGGGTCCTATCAGCCCGTGGGCGCGGACGGCGACCCAGCAGCGATTCGGCGCTTCGCTGTCGGCGCTCCAGCCGTCGATGATCCGGGGGATGTTGGGAGCCTTGATCCGGTGGGCGAAGGTGAGCGCGCTGACGGCTACGAGCTGCTGCCGGGGGTTCCGGGAGTCGGCCCAGCGTTCGATGACGAGGGCCATTGCGGAGGGGAGATCAGTGAGTGCCAGGACGGCCACCGCGGCTGCGGCTCGGGTACGGACGAAGGGACGTCCGTCCGTGGACAGCTCATCGAGCCATCCGGTCAGTGCGGGACGGGCGGCCGGGTGGCCGGTCCATACCTCTGTCAGCAGGACCGGGGCGGTCCGGTCGTCGTTGAAGGCAGCGTTGAGCTGCCGGACCTTGCCCCACTCGGTCTCCACGTCATCGGCATCGAGCTGTGCTCTCGCGACCTGGAGGCGCTTGCCGATGTGGGTGCCGAACACCGGGATGCGTTCGCCGCGATCCGGGTCTCCGGTCTTGCGCAGCCGCTCGAACAGCTTGTCGCTGAGCTCGGCGGTCAGGGCGTAAGGGCCGTTGTTGAAGGCGGCGAGCGCGATCAGGAAGGCTTTCTCCCGAAGGGGGAACGTGTTCTCGGATTCCTCGAACCATTCCCGGACCTGTTGCTCCAGAATGCGCTGCGCGTACTGCTCGATCTCGGCCGAGTCCGCCCGGACGAGGACGTCGGCGTACGGAACGACCTCGCGCAGCTGCTGATTCCGGGCCAGTAACGAGGTGACGGCGGGCAGGCCGAGAAGTCGCTCTGCGGTCACCGTGTCGACGCGCTGCTTCAGCAGGGCCGCCAGTACGGCCCGTGCCGGGGGCGGCTTCCAAAAGGCGAGGCGGACCGTGTCCTCGATGTACGGGCTGTGGCCCGTAGTGATCACCATGTAGGAGTGCTTGGCGCGCAGGCGGTCGCGCACCGAGAGGACCTGGGCCTCGCGCAGTGGTTGGGCGCGCGAGGCCTCCAGGTCGAACAGCACTTGTCCGCAGCGCTCGCCGGGGGCGAGGTCCTCGGGTTTCGCATCGCGGTCCACGGACTGCACCGGGACCGCGCCCACCGCGCGCAGCAGCATCAGGGCTGTGGTGCGCCTGCCCGTGTGCGGGTCACCAGCGAGGACCAGGACGTTTTCGCGGCGCAGCCGTTCCACCAAGGCGTCGAATCCGGTCCCCTCGGCGACGAAGCCCTCGGCCAGCCGCTCCAGAGTCTCCTGCGGGATCTCGCCGGAAGCGTGCGGGGCTCGGTATCCGCCGAAGCTGTAGTGCTGGTGGACGTCGCCGATGATCTGCTGGGCGGTGACACCGTGGTTTGTGCCGTCGAAGCTCATCGAGCGGGGGGCGTGGGCGTCCAGGTCACGTCGGGCGTCCCAGGCCTGCTGCGCTTGCGGCTGCTCGGCGGGTTCGGGTCGTTCGGGCTCCTCGGGCCGGCCGGGTGCCTGCTTCGCCGAGCCGGCTTCATGCGGTCCGGCGGCGGCCGGCTCGGTACTCACCGTCGACCTCCGGTGTCCCCGAAGGTGATGCCGCCTTCGACGCGGTTCGCGACGACACCGTTGTTCGTGCCCCGGAAGTCGAGGCCGGTCGGGGACGGGGGCTGAGCGGTGGTGGGCCGCGGTGCCGGCGGCGGGACGGACTCGGGCGAGGCGGACGCGGCTTCGGCCGTCGGGAGGGGGCCGTGGAGCCAGGCGGGCAGGGGGCCGTTTTTGCTGGGGACGGTGATCGGGTGGAACTCGTCCCTTGGGATGCCTAGGTGGTCGTGGGCGACGATGCCGGCGTGCACGGACGCCGAAACACAGAGGGCGTAGTCGTCCGGGCGCTCACGCAGGGCAGCACGCAGCGGGTCGCCGTCCAGGAGTCGGCAGGCGTTGTTCAGGTCCGTCCCCACCCAGCCGTCGAATTCGTCGATGTGGACGTAGCCGGTGGCCAGGACGGCGCGAAGGCGGATCTGCGCGGAGTCGGCGGCGAGCCGGTTCACAGCACGCAGTTGTGCTGGGGCATCCCGCAGCAGGGCGCGCAGCAGGTCGGTCAGGGGGACTGCGGGGTCGATGAGTTCCATGACCGCATCGCCGCGGTCGGCCCGCCGACGCAGGCTCTGGTCGGCACCGGCCGAGAGCAGGATGCGGTCGACGATCCCGAAGAGCATGCGGCGGAGGTAGGCCTGCTGCACGTCGTCGCGGTCGCTGTACCGCTCGGTGTCGATCAGGAGCAGGTGGCGGAAGAGGGGCTGCGGCTGCGTCATGCGAGCAGCGTCGGGCAGTCGGCCACGGTGGCGTGAGGGAGGATGACGCACCCCAGTGTGACCGTGTGCACTGAACCGAACAGGGCCTTGTCTCAGGCGGTGGGAGGCCGGCCCCGTGCGATGCGGAGCAGCACGTCCGGTCGCACGATCACCAGGCTGCGCCGGCCCGTATGGATGACGCCGCGGTCCCGCAGAGCCTTCAGCTCGCGCTGGACCATCTCGCGGGAGGCGCTCACGGCGCCCGCCAGTTCCTGCTTGGTGAGGGGGACTGCGACCTCCACCCCTTCCTCCGTGCGTCGGCCGTGGATGTGTGCCAGGTCCAGCAGGAGCACCGCGAGCCGTTCGCGGACCGGTACCGAGGCGAATTGGAGGTTGCGCCGGTCCGCGGCACGTGTGCGGTCGGAGGCGAGGGCCAGCAGTTGGAGGGAGACCTCGGGGGAGCTACCGAGGAAGACGCGGAAGCGCTCCTGCTCGATGACGACCGCGCGGACGTGTTCGAGGGCAGTCACGGTCGCGGAGCGAGGGCGGTGGGTGAGGGCCGCGGACTCGCCGATGATGTCGCCCGGTCCGCGCAGTGCGAGCAGGGCCTGGTAGCCGTTGGGGTGGGCCACGGTGACCTTGGTCCAGCCCCGGAGCACCAGCAAGACGTGGGCGGTGGGTTCGTCCTGGTGGACCAGCGTGCTGCGGGGTGGGTAGAGCACCTCACGACCCAGCGCCCGTAACGCGGCACCGTCCGTCTCTTCCAGCCGGGCCAGGAACGGGACCCGGTCGTCGAGTCCGCCCCCGCCCGTCGGGTCCCCATCCCTGGTCATCTGCCGTCGCCCCCGCCCCGGTGATCAAGGCGGTCAATGTACTGAACATCGGCTTATGAGCGCTCTGGAACCGGGGGATTACCCCTCGTGCAGCCGCCGGCGCCGGCGGCGGAGGGTGGTGACCTGGACTGCCGTCAGGGCCAGCAGGGACAGGGCGGCGCCTGCGAGGCCCGGGGCGAGGCCCTTCGGGGTGAAGGTGCAGGAGACCTCGGTCGTGCCCGGCGGGAGGTCCACGGCCAGCAGGCCGTGGAAGGGCTTCAGGGGGGCCGAGCACTGCCAGCCCGGGACGGCCGTCGTGGCGATGACGGCCGTGCCCCCGGCGGCGGTGGGGAGGGTGGCCCCGATGGTGTGGCCGCCCGGGCGGACGGTGGTGGCGCCGGTGGCGGTGAGGTGGCGGACGGCCGCGTCGAGCGCCGGGCGGTCCAGGCAGCCGAGCGGGTGCGTGCCCGCGTCCGCGTCCTTCGTACGGGTCTGCAGGGTGACGTCGACCTGGCCCGAGGCGGGGACGGTGCCCAGCGGGGTCACGCCGGTCATCCGGTCCTCCAGGAGCTTGTGGGGGCCGCCGCCGGCGCGGACCGTGCCGTAGGGGGCGGGGGAGTACCAGTAGGCCTCGGAGCCGGGGGTGCACCGGGCGGTGTACGTCTGCTCGGTGGTGCTCCCCCCGCGGGTGACCGGCGGGACCTGGTAGACGGTGGCGCCCAGGACGTTCTCCTGGCGGGCGTAGACGCTGTCCGCCGGGTTGGGGGAGGTGTACGGCGCGGTGCGGACGGTGACCAGCGGGGGCGCGGGGAACTTCGAGGCCGTCCAGCTGTCGGGGGCGGTCCCCGGGCGGACCCGCGCGCCGATCGAGAAGATCGCGTCGAGGACCGGGTTGTCGGCGCCGAAGAAGGTCCGGCCGTCGTTCTTGAAGCCGTATCCCAGGGGCTCCAGGGCCTTGTAGGTGGCCTCGGGGAGGTAGCTGCTGTAGTACTGCGGGCCCTCCGCCCGCAGCGCCAGGGCGTCGTTGTACGCGCTCTGGGGCGCGCCCGAGTCGGTCCGGTAGGCGGGCCAGCCCGCCACACCGCGGACGGCTTCGAAGTGGTTGCCGATCGACCGGTTCGAGGTGACGACCGGCTTGGCCCAGCGCTCGCGGGCCCGGCGGGCGTCCGCGTTGGCGGCGGCCACCGTGGACTCGGCGAACACGACGCCGATCATCAGGGCCGCGGCCACCGGGATCAGGAACCGGCGCTTCTCGCCGAGCCGCAGCAGGACCAGGGCCAGCAGGGAGACCGCACCGCCGCCGAGCACGGCCGGCCAGGTCCAGCCGCCGAAGTCGTCGGTGCGCCGCAGTACGTAGGTGGCCGCCACCAGCAGGGCCGCCACCAGGGCCAGGTGCAGCGGGCGCGGCCGGTTGGCCAGCGCCAGCCAGGCCACGACCACGACCATCCCGCTGAAGACGAAGGCCTCGCGGTACGGGTTTCCGTTCGGCACCGCCAGCCCGTGCCAGAGGTACTGCGTGGGCGGGAACTGGAAGGAGGCCACCACGAGCAGGGTCGCGGCCGCCCACACCAGGCGGGTCCGCCGGGCGACGGCGCTGTTGAGGACGAAGGCGCCGGCCAGGATCAGCCCGAGCGAGGCGACGTAGAGCCGCGGGCGGCCGCCCCACAGATGCGTGGCCGGGAGCATGCCCGAGAGGAAGAGCTCGATCCGTACGGGGGTGAAGGCGGCCGCCCCGGTGGGCTGGGCGGCCCCGCTGGACAGGAAGGACGGCAGGAGCAGCGGCAGGGTCAGCAGGATGCCGGTCCCGGTGGCCGTCGCGGCCCGCCACAGCGCGCGCAGCCGCTGCCGGCCCGTCATGTCGCGGGTGACCATGCGGATGGCCAGCAGGACGCAGGCGGCCATCGTGGCCATCATCGCGGTGTAGAAGTTCCCGAACCAGGCGAGCGCGACCAGCAGGGCCACGCCCGGCCAGCGGCGCTCCTCCAGGCACCATTCGACGGCGATGCCGAGCATCGGGAGCGCGACCAGGCCCCACAGCCACATGGGGATGTACGAGGCGTCGCTCAGCGCCCAGCCGCACAGGCCGTACACCGCTCCGAGCACGCCCCGCTGCCACCACGGGCCGGGGTGCAGCTTGCCGAGGTACACCGTCATCACGGCGGCGGCGGTCCCCATCGTGATCGGGGTGATCGCGAAGACGGCGAGGTCGACGTGGGAGCGGGGGACGAGGACGGCCAGCCAGGAGAAGGGGTTGCCGAGGTAGGTGTGGTAGTCGGCGAGGAACTGCTGTCCGAAGCCGCCGCGCCAGGTGAACAGGACGTCGCCGGCGGCCTGCCCGTGGACCAGGTCCCACAGCGCCCGGTGGAAGGGCACGTACTGGTTGGCCTGGTCGTTCAGGGCCCGGCCGGTGTTCCCGAAGGGATAGGTGCCGCGCGCCACCCAG
Source organism: Streptomyces xanthophaeus (assembly GCF_030440515.1). Lineage (GTDB taxonomy): Bacteria > Actinomycetota > Actinomycetes > Streptomycetales > Streptomycetaceae > Streptomyces > Streptomyces kutzneri. Next base: position 3,472,095 of record NZ_CP076543.1, on the reverse strand, counting down.
GCGGCGCAGAAGGCGCCCGAGGTGATCAGGAAGGCCAGCAGGGGGCTGCGGAAACGGGTGATCCGGCGGATGGCCGGTCTGCGCGGGGCGGGTCTGCGGGGGGTGGTGGGACGGGCGTCGACTGTGGTCGGCTCGGGTGCCACGGTCCCCAATGTCCTGCTCCCTGCTGATCGACTCGCCGGTGTCCCGCGCCCGGTCAAGCTGTCAGTTTAGGGCGCCGGGGCGGGCACAGGGCCGATCGGGCCGCTCCCCGCTTGCGCGCGGCGGGTTTTCGTGCTGGGCATTTGTTTTGACCTACCTCTGTGAGGTAGGTACGCTCTGACCTTGTGCCTGGGGTGTGCCCTGGCCTCCGCGTGTGCGTAAGACCCCGCGGAGAGCCGAGAAGAACACACCGCAATCTGCGCCCGACTCACTTCGGTGAAAGCGTGCAGTGTTCGACACACCCGACCGCGTGGGTCGGGGAAGTTCCAGGTTAGTTTCACTACACGGCACACAGAAACCGGAGAAGTAGTGCCTACGATCCAGCAGCTGGTCCGTAAGGGCCGGCAGGACAAGGTCGAGAAGACAAAGACCCCCGCGCTTGAGGCTTCGCCCCAGCGTCGCGGCGTCTGCACGCGTGTGTTCACGACCACCCCGAAGAAGCCGAACTCGGCGCTCCGTAAGGTCGCGCGTGTGCGTCTGACCTCCGGCATCGAGGTCACCGCTTACATTCCGGGTGAGGGACACAACCTGCAGGAGCACTCGATCGTGCTCGTGCGTGGTGGCCGTGTGAAGGACCTGCCGGGTGTTCGTTACAAGATCATCCGCGGTGCGCTTGACACCCAGGCTGTCAAGAACCGCAAGCAGGCCCGCAGCCGCTACGGCGCCAAGAAGGAGAAGTAAGAATGCCTCGTAAGGGCCCCGCCCCGAAGCGCCCGGTCATCATCGACCCGGTCTACGCATCTCCTCTGGTGACGTCGCTCATCAACAAGATCCTCCTGAACGGCAAGCGCTCCACCGCCGAGCGCATCGTTTACGGCGCCATGGAAGGCCTCCGCGAGAAGACCGGCAACGACCCGGTCATCACGCTGAAGCGCGCGCTGGAGAACGTCAAGCCGTCCCTCGAGGTCAAGTCCCGCCGTGTCGGTGGCGCGACCTACCAGGTCCCCGTCGAGGTCAAGCCGGGTCGCCAGTCGACCCTGGCCCTCCGCTGGCTCGTGGGTTACTCCCGCGCCCGTCGTGAGAAGACCATGACCGAGCGCCTCATGAACGAGCTGCTCGACGCCTCCAACGGTCTTGGCGCTGCCGTCAAGAAGCGCGAGGACACGCACAAGATGGCCGAGTCCAACAAGGCCTTCGCGCACTACCGCTGGTAGTCCCACCCCACATCGAGACCGAGAGAAGACCGAAGCCTTATGGCTACCACTTCGCTTGACCTGGCCAAGGTCCGCAACATCGGGATCATGGCCCACATCGACGCGGGCAAGACGACCACCACCGAGCGCATCCTGTTCTACACCGGTGTGTCGTACAAGATCGGTGAGGTCCACGACGGCGCCGCCACGATGGACTGGATGGAGCAGGAGCAGGAGCGTGGTATCACCATCACGTCTGCCGCGACGACCTGCCACTGGCCCCTCGAAGACGTTGACCACACGATCAACATCATCGACACCCCGGGTCACGTCGACTTCACCGTCGAGGTGGAGCGTTCGCTCCGCGTCCTCGACGGCGCCGTCACCGTCTTCGACGGTGTGGCCGGCGTCGAGCCGCAGTCCGAGACCGTTTGGCGTCAGGCGGACCGCTACGGCGTGCCGCGCATCTGCTTCGTCAACAAGCTCGACCGCACCGGCGCCGAGTTCCACCGCTGCGTCGACATGATCAAGGACCGCCTCGGTGCGGTTCCGATCGTCATGCAGCTCCCCATCGGTGCCGAGGCCGACTTCCAGGGTGTCGTCGACCTCGTCACGATGAAGGCGTTCGTCTGGTCCGCCGAGGCGACCAAGGGCGAGATGTACGACATCGTCGACATCCCGGCCACGCACACCGAGGCTGCTGAAGAGTGGCGCGGCAAGCTGGTCGAGACCGTCGCCGAGAACGACGACGAGATCATGGAGCTGTTCCTGGAGGGCAACGAGCCCACCGTCGAGCAGCTGCACGCCGCCGTCCGTCGGATCATCCTGAACTCCGGCAAGGGCAAGGGCGAGCCCACGATCACCGCGGTGTTCTGTGGCACGGCGTTCAAGAACAAGGGCGTTCAGCCCCTGCTCGACGCCGTCGTCCGCTACCTGCCGTCGCCGCTGGACATCGAGGCCATCGAGGGCCACGACGTCCGCGACGCCGAGGTCGTCGTGAAGCGCAAGCCGTCCGACGAGGAGCCCCTCGCCGCGCTCGCGTTCAAGATCATGAGCGACCCGCACCTCGGTAAGCTCACCTTCGTCCGGGTTTACTCGGGCCGCCTGGAGGCCGGCACTGCGGTGCTGAACTCCGTCAAGGGCAAGAAGGAGCGCATCGGCAAGATCTACCGCATGCACGCCAACAAGCGTGAAGAGATCGATGCGGTGGGCGCCGGCGACATCGTCGCCGTCATGGGCCTGAAGCAGACCACCACCGGTGAGACGCTGTGTGACGACAAGAGCCCGGTGATCCTGGAGTCCATGGACTTCCCGGCGCCGGTCATCCAGGTCGCCATCGAGCCCAAGTCCAAGGGTGACCAGGAGAAGCTGGGTGTTGCCATCCAGCGTCTCGCGGAGGAGGACCCCTCCTTCCACGTTCACTCGGACGAGGAGACGGGCCAGACCATCCTCGGCGGTATGGGCGAGCTGCACCTCGAGGTGCTGGTCGACCGTATGAAGCGCGAGTTCAAGGTCGAGGCCAACGTCGGCAAGCCGCAGGTCGCGTACCGCGAGACGATCCGCAAGGCCGTCGAGCGTCACGACTACACGCACAAGAAGCAGACCGGTGGTACCGGTCAGTTCGCCAAGGTGCAGATCGCGATCGAGCCCATCACCGAGACCGACGGTCCGGCGTACGAGTTCGTGAACAAGGTCACCGGTGGACGCGTCCCGAAGGAGTACATCCCTTCGGTCGACGCCGGTGCGCAGGAGGCCATGCAGTTCGGCATCCTGGCCGGCTACGAGATGACTGGCGTTCGCGTCACGCTTCTCGACGGTGGCTACCACGAGGTCGACTCCTCGGAGCTCGCCTTCAAGATCGCCGGTTCGCAGGCCTTCAAGGAGGCCGCGCGCAAGGCTTCTCCCGTGCTCCTCGAGCCGATGATGGCCGTAGAGGTCACCACGCCCGAGGACTACATGGGTGACGTCATCGGTGACATCAACTCCCGCCGTGGCCAGATCCAGGCCATGGAGGAGCGTCACGGTGCTCGCGTCGTGAAGGGCCTCGTGCCCCTTTCGGAGATGTTCGGCTACGTCGGAGACCTCCGCAGCAAGACCTCGGGTCGCGCCAGCTACTCGATGCAGTTCGACTCCTACGCCGAGGTTCCCCGGAACGTCGCTGAGGAGATCATCGCGAAGGCCAAGGGCGAGTAACTCTTCCGAGTACACGCTTTAGGCTTGTCACCGGAGCCTCTGGGGCAACAGGAGTAACCCTCCGTTGCCCCGGGGTACCGGCTTTCCAGCAAAGATCACCTGGCGCCGATGAGTAAGGCGTACAGAACCACTCTCCAGGAGGACCCCGTGGCGAAGGCGAAGTTCGAGCGGACTAAGCCGCACGTCAACATCGGCACCATCGGTCACATTGACCACGGTAAGACGACCCTCACGGCCGCCATTACCAAGGTGCTGCACGACGCGTACCCGGACCTGAACGAGGCCTCGGCCTTCGACCAGATCGACAAGGCTCCTGAGGAGCGCCAGCGCGGTATCACCATCTCGATCGCGCACGTCGAGTACCAGACCGAGGCGCGTCACTACGCCCACGTCGACTGCCCGGGTCACGCCGACTACATCAAGAACATGATCACCGGTGCCGCGCAGATGGACGGCGCGATCCTCGTGGTCGCCGCCACCGACGGCCCGATGCCGCAGACCAAGGAGCACGTGCTCCTGGCCCGCCAGGTCGGCGTCCCCTACATCGTCGTCGCCCTGAACAAGGCCGACATGGTGGACGACGAGGAGATCCTGGAGCTCGTCGAGCTCGAGGTCCGCGAGCTCCTCTCCGAGTACGAGTTCCCGGGCGACGACCTGCCGGTCGTCCGCGTCTCCGCGCTGAAGGCGCTCGAGGGCGACAAGGAGTGGGGCGAGAAGCTCCTCGGCCTCATGTCCGCCGTCGACGAGGCCATCCCGACCCCGCCGCGTGACACCGAGAAGCCGTTCCTCATGCCCGTCGAGGACGTCTTCACGATCACCGGTCGCGGTACCGTCGTCACCGGCCGTATCGAGCGTGGTGTCCTGAAGGTCAACGAGACCGTCGACATCATCGGTATCAAGGAGACCAAGACCACCACCACGGTCACCGGTATCGAGATGTTCCGCAAGCTCCTCGACGAGGGCCAGGCCGGTGAGAACGTCGGTCTGCTCCTCCGTGGCATCAAGCGCGAGGACGTCGAGCGCGGCCAGGTCATCATCAAGCCCGGTTCGGTCACCCCGCACACCGAGTTCGAGGCCCAGGCCTACATCCTGTCGAAGGACGAGGGTGGCCGTCACACCCCGTTCTTCAACAACTACCGTCCGCAGTTCTACTTCCGTACCACGGACGTCACGGGTGTCGTCACCCTGCCGGCCGGCACGGAGATGGTCATGCCGGGCGACAACACCGAGATGACGGTCGCGCTGATCCAGCCGGTCGCCATGGAGGAGGGCCTGAAGTTCGCCATCCGTGAGGGTGGTCGTACCGTGGGCGCCGGCCAGGTCACCAAGATCACGAAGTAATTTCGTGCTCTGACCTGGTAGCCCGTCCATCGGGCACCAAGTTGCACTGAAGGGCCCCGGCCCATCGCCTCGGCGGTGGGACGGGGCCCTTCGGCATGTCCGGTCCTGCCCTCGCGGGCAGGGCGGCGGGTACGGGTGAGGGCCGCACCCCGGACGGGGTACGGCCCTCACATGCGTACGGCGGTGGGTCAGTTCACGCGCAGGGACTCGGTGAACTCGACGCAGGCGGCGTGGTCGGGCAGCAGGCCGGTCGCGAGGGCGTCGGCCAGCGAGGGGGCGGCCTCGTCGCGGGCGGACAGCAGCGGGACGTCGGCCGGCCACTCGATGCCCAGGTCGGGGTCGAGCGGGTGCACCGAGTGCTCGCCGGTCGGGTTGTACGTCTCCGAGCAGAGGTACGACAGCGTCGCGTCGTCGCTCAGCGCGCAGAAGCCGTGGCCGAGACCCTCGGGGATGTAGACCGCGCGGCGGTCCACGTCGTCGAGGCGGACACCCTCCCACCGGCCGAAGGTGGGGGAGCCGACCCGCAGGTCGACGATGACGTCGAGCACGGCGCCGCGTACGCAGGTCACGTACTTGGCCTGGCCGCGCGGTACGTCGGCGAAGTGGATGCCGCGGACCACGCCCGCGGAGGAGACCGAGAGGTTCGCCTGCGCCAGGTTCAGCGGGTGCCCGACGACCTCGGCCAGCCGGTCGAAGCGGTACCACTCGGTGAACAGGCCGCGCGGGTCGCCGTGCAGCTGCGGGGTGACCTCGAAGGCGCCGGATATGGAGAGTTCGCGGAACTTCATCGGGCGTCCTCCTCGGCGAGCAGCATCAGCAGGTAGTCGCCGTAGCCGCTCTTGGTCAGCGGCTCGGCGAGCGCGCGCAGCTGCGCGGAGTCGATCAGGCCCGCGCGCCAGGCGGCTTCCTCGATGCAGCCGATCTTGAAGCCCTGGCGCTCCTCTATCACGCGGACGAACTCGGAGGCCTGCACCATCGAGACGAAGGTGCCGGTGTCCAGCCACGCCGTACCGCGGTCGAGGATGGTGACGTTGAGCTCGCCGGCCTGGAGGTACGCGTCGTTGACGGCGGTGATCTCCAGCTCGCCGCGGGCGCTGGGCTTCAGGCCGCGGGCTATCTCGACGACCTGGTTGTCGTAGAAGTACAGACCCGGCACCGCGTAGCGGGACTTCGGCTTCTCCGGCTTCTCCTCGATGGAGATGGCCTGGCCGTGCTCGTCGAACTCGACCACGCCGTAGGCGGTGGGGTCCGCGACCGGGTACGCGAACACGCGGCCGCCCTTGGCGTCCGTGTGCTGGGCGAGGCGGGTGCCGAGGCCACTGCCGTGGAAGATGTTGTCGCCGAGGATCAGGGCGACGGACTCGTCACCGATGAAGTCGGCGCCGAGGACGAACGCCTGGGCGATGCCCTCCGGGCGCTCCTGGACGGCGTACTCCAGCCGCAGGCCGAACTGCGAGCCGTCGCCGAGCAGTCGCTCGAACTGTTCGCGGTCGTCCGGGGTGGTGATGATCAGGATCTCGCTGATACCCGCCATCACGAGGGTGGAGAGGGGGTAGTAGATCATCGGCTTGTCGAAGACGGGCAGCAGCTGCTTCGAGACTGCCCGGGTCAGCGGCCAGAGTCGAGATCCGGTGCCACCGGCCAAGAGGATTCCACGCATGGGGAGAACCCTATGCGAGAGGGCGTGGGGGAGCAGAGTTCCGCACATGTGACGTTGGGCGGACCGCTAGACTCTTCGTATTATGCGCATCCTCGTGACCGGCGGCGCCGGCTTCATCGGTTCAGAATTCGTCCGCCAGCAGCTCGCTGCAGATGCCACGGCGCAGATCACTGTCTTCGACAAGCTGACGTACTCGGGCGTCGAGGCCAACCTCGCCCCGGTCGCCGACCACCCCGGATACACCTTCGTCAAGGGCGACATCTGCGACGCGGACGCGGTCGACCAGGTCATGCCCGGCCACGATGTCGTCGTGCACTTCGCGGCCGAGTCCCACGTGGACCGCTCGATCGCCGGCGCGGGCCCGTTCGTGATGACCAACGTCGTCGGCACCCAGGTGCTGCTCGACTCCGCGCGCAAGCACGGCGTCGGCCGCTTCGTCCACATCTCCACCGACGAGGTCTACGGCTCGATCACCGAGGGCTCCTGGACGGAGGAGTGGCCGCTGGTGCCCAACTCCCCGTACTCCGCCTCGAAGGCCTCCTCCGACCTGCTCGCGCTGGCCTACGCCCGCACGCACGGCATGGACGTCGTGGTCACGCGCTGCTCCAACAACTACGGGCACTACCAGTTCCCGGAGAAGGTCATCCCGCTGTTCGTCTCGAACCTGATGGACGGCAAGAAGGTCCCGCTGTACGGCAACGGCGGCAACGTCCGCGACTGGCTGCACGTCTCCGACCACTGCCGCGGCATCGACCTGGCCATGCGCAAGGGGCGGGCCGGCGAGGTCTACAACATCGGCGGCGGCACCGAGCTCACCAACAAGGAGCTCACCGGTGTCCTGCTGGAGGCCGCCGGCCTCGGCTGGGACATGGTCGAGCACGTCGAGGACCGCAAGGGCCACGATCTGCGCTACTCCATCGACATCAGCAAGATCGGCGCCGAGCTGGGCTACGCCCCGCAGGTCACCTTCGAGGACGGCATCAAGGCCACCATCGAGTGGTACCGCGAGAACCGTGCCTGGTGGGAGCCGCTGAAGGCGAAGGCGGCGCTGCAGAAGTGACCGCGACCCCGGGAACCGGCCGCTGGCTCGTCACCGGCGCCGCCGGAATGCTCGGCCAGGACGTCCTGGCCGTCCTGAAGGACGCCGGCATCGAAGCCGAGGGCGCGGGCCGCGCCGACCTCGACATCACCGACCCGGCAGCCGTCCGGGCCGCCGTCGAGGGCGCGGCGGTCGTCGTCAACTGCGCGGCCTGGACCGACGTGGACGGCGCCGAGACCGCCGAGGAAGCAGCCACCGCCGTCAACGGCACCGGCGTACGCGTCCTCGCGGCGGCCTGCGCCGACGCCGGCGCGCGCCTGCTGCACGTCTCCACCGACTACGTACTGCCCGGCAATGCCACGCAGCCGTACCGCGAGGACGCCGAGACCGGTCCGGTCAACGCCTACGGGCGCTCCAAGCTGGTCGGGGAACAGGCCGTCGCCGAGCTGCTTCCGCAGGACGGCTACATCGTGCGGACCGCGTGGCTGTACGGCGAGCACGGCGCGAACTTCGTCGCCACCATGCTGAAGCTGGCCGCCCAGCGGGACACCCTCGACGTGGTCGACGACCAGCACGGCCAGCCCACTTGGTCCTACGCGCTCGCCCGCCGCCTGGTCGACCTCGGCCTTGCCGCGCTGGCGGGCAAGGCCCCGGCCGGTGTCTACCACGGCACCGCGAGCGGCCGTACGACCTGGATGGGGCTGGCGCGCGAGGCGTACCGGCTGAGCGGGCTCGACCCCGAGCGGATCCGGCCGACGACCTCCGAGGCGTTCGTACGCCCCGCCGCGCGCCCGGCCTTCAGTGTCCTTGCTCACGACGGCTGGTCGGCCGCCGGGCTGGAACCGCTGCCCGACTGGCGGGAGCAGCTCGCCGAGGCGATCACCCGCCCCGCCTTCGCTGATCTGCTGGGACTGCCCTCCACGAAGTGAGCCGGAGAGGCTGATCGCCTCCACACGCGCGTCGTCCACGGGGCCCGGGGTGCAACCTTTCGGGCCCCGTTCGCGTCATGTGCCGTGCCATATGCTTCTCCTATAAAGATGTTGGCCCCTTCGCGCGAAAGGCGCCGTCCGCTGTGCGACTCTCCGTTCTGACCTCCATCACCGGTCTTCTGGTGCTGGGGTACATCCTCGAGCTGCTGCGCCGCCAGCAACTGCGGGAGAAGTACGCGGCGATATGGCTCGCCATCGGATTGCTGGCCGCTCCGCTCGGGTTCGTCCCCGACCTGCTGGACCCGGTGGCCAGGAGCCTCGGCGTGGCATCCGGCGTGAGCCTGGTGTTCTTCATCGGGTTCGTCCTGGTCCTGCTGGTGAGTCTGCACCTCAGCTGGGAGACCAGCCGGCTGGAGGCGGAGACCCGCACCCTGGCGGAGGACGTCGCGCTGATCCGCGCGCACCTCGTCCAGCAGGGCGGTTACCCCAGTACGTCGCCGCGCGCGGAGGATTCCGGCGCCATCGAGGCACAGGTGAATTCGTGAACGACGGTCGTCGCGTTCTGATCATTCTTCCCGCCTGGAACGAGGAGGACGGTCTGCCCTCCGTCCTGCGCGAGATCCAGCAGCAACTGCCGTACGTGGACACCCTCGTGGTCGACGACGGTTCGGCGGACAACACCGCCGAGGTGGCCCGGGCCGCCGGCTCGGCCGTCGCCCAGCTGCCGTTCAACCTCGGTGTCGGCGGCGCGATGCGGCTCGGCTACCGCTACGCGCAGCAGCACGGCTACGACGTGGCGATCCAGGTGGACGCCGACGGCCAGCACGACCCGGCGTACGTGCCGGCGCTGCTGGAGCGCCTCGCGGTCGGCGACGCCGACCTGGTCATAGGCGCCCGGTTCGCCGGTGACGGCGACTACACGGTGCGCGGCCCGCGCAAGTGGGCGATGTCGCTGCTGTCCGTGGTGCTGTCGCGGATCACCCGGACCAAGCTCACCGACACCACCTCGGGCTTCCGTGCCTGCAACCGGCCGCTCATAGAGTTCTTCGCCCGCTGGTACCCCGTGGAGTACCTCGGGGACACCATCGAGTCCATGGTGGGCGCCGCCCGCTCGGGCTTCACCGTGCGCCAGATCCCCGTGGCCATGCGCGAACGGACCACCGGCCGGCCGAGCGCCTCCCCGTTCCGGGCGATGGTCTACCTCACCCGGGCCGGCCTCGTGCTGCTGCTCGCGATGATCCGCCGGATGCCCGGCGAGCTCAAGGCGTTCACGCCCGGCACCCCGGCGTACACCGCCTTCCAGCAGCGCACCGCCGAGCTGGTCGCCCGCGAGCTGACCAAGGCCTAGGCGGAGAACATGTCGCGTTTCGAGATCCTCCTGCCGTACTACGGCGACGTCGCACTGATGCAGGACGCCGTCCGCAGCGTCCTGGCCCAGGACGGCGACGACTGGCGCCTCACGGTCGTCGACGACGGCCGCGAGCCGTGCGTCCCCGAGTGGTTCGAGGAGCTGGCGGACCCCCGCGTCCGCTACTTCCGCAACGAGCACAACCTCGGGGTGACCGGCAACTTCAACCGCTGCGTCGAGCTCGCCGAGTACGAGTACCTGGTGCTCATGGGCTGTGACGACCTCATGCACCCGAACTACCTGCGGGTGGTGCGGGCCGCGGCCGACCGCGAGCCGGCCGCCGCGATGATCCAGCCGGGCGTCCTGGTGATCGGCACCGACGGCCGTGAGTACGACACCCTGGTCGACCGGACCAAGCGCAAGCTGTACTCCCCGAAGGGCCCGGGCCAGGCCCTGCTCGGCGGCGAGGAGCTGGCCGTCAGCCTGCTGCGCGGGAACTGGCTGTACTTCCCGTCGATCTGCTGGCGCACCGAGGCGGTCAAGCGCTTCGGCTTCCGCACCGACCTGGGCGTGATCCAGGACCTCGCCCTGGTCGTCGACCTGCTGGTAGCGGGGGAGACCCTGGCCACCACGCCGGAGGTCTGCTTCAGCTACCGCCGGCACGCCGGGAGCGAGTCCTCCGCCAAGGCCTACACCGGCCACCGCTTCGAGGAGGCCAAGCGCTTCTTCGTGGAGACCGCCGACCGCCTGGACCGGCACGGCTGGCCGCGCGCCGCCAAGGTCTCCCGACTGCACCTCTCCTCCCGGCTGCACGCGATCACCCTGCTGCCCGGCGCTGTGAAGCACGCCGGCCGGCCCGGTGTCAGCGCCATGCTCCGCCACGCCACGCGCTGAGCGTGCGGCCGATGAAAGCTACGGGATGAACCCGATCGCGAAACTGCTCAAAGCCCTGCCCCCCGGGACCGCCATGGTCGCGGGGGGCACCGCCGTACTCGGCGCCGCCTCCTACATCCACCTCGCGGTGGCCGGACACAGCCTCTCCGAGGCCGAGAAGGCCGGCGTGTCGGTGCTGTGGACCCTGGTGATGTCCGTCGGGATCGGCCTGTTCTTCCCGATCGAGCAGGAGCTCACCCGGATCGTCGCCGCCCGCGCGGTGCGCGGTGAGGGCGCGGCGCCGGTGCTCAGGAAGGCGGGACTGCTGACCGGGGGCGTCCTCGGCGCGGTCCTCGGCGCGCTCGCGGTCTTCGCCCGGCCGATCGCCGACCGGCTGTTCCACGGTGACCTCCAGATGGTCGCCGTGCTCGGCGGCGCCTTCGCCGGGATGGCCCTGTGCTACCTCACGCGGGGCATCCTGGCCGGCACCGGCCGGTTCACCGCGTACGGCTCCCAGCTCGCGGTCGACGGCGGCCTGCGGATCGTGCTGGCCTTCGCCTGCGCCGCCGCCGGGCTGCACTCGGCGCTCGCCTTCAGCCTGATCCTCGTCGTGGCGCCGTTCATCGCCCTGCTGGTCACGCTGGCCCCGACGCTGCGCGCGGCGCGGCCCGGCGGGGCGTTCCCCACCCGGGAGCTGGTCCGCGGCCTCGGCCCGCTGACCGCGTCCACCCTGCTGGCGCAGGTGGTGGTCAACGCGGCGGTGATGAGCACCCAGCTGCTGGAGCCGACCCGCATCGCCTTGATCTCGGCCCTGCTCAGCGCCCTGGTGCTGGCCCGGGTGCCGTTGTTCGTCTTCGGCTCGCTCCAGGCCTCGCTGCTCTCCGGCCTGTCCACGGTGGTGGCCGCCGGCGACCACCTGGGCTTCGCGCGGATGCTCCGCAAGGCCTGCCTGGTGGTGCTCGGTCTCGGCGCGGTCGGCGGTGTGCCCGCCGTGCTGCTCGGACCCTGGCTGATCGAGGTCCTGTTCCGGGCCAAGGCCGGCCAGTTCGGCCATCTCGACTTCCTGTGGTTCGCCGTCGGGACGACCTGCTACATGCTGGCGATGGTCCTCGGCCAGGCCCAGATGGTGCTGCACAAGCACCGCGCCCAGCTGGTCTGCTGGGTGTTCGGCACCGCGGTCCTGCTCGGGATCACCCTGCTCCCCGGTGACATCGCGCTGCGCGTGGGCCTCGCCTACGCCGTCGGCTCGCTCGCCACCGCCGCCGCGATGCTGCTGACCCTGCGCGGCGCCGTGCCGCGCCGTAGCGCCGAGCCGGTCACCGACGGGCAACTCGCCGAGGTCTGAGGCCCGTCGGAGACCGGCACCTCCCGCAGTACGATTTCATGATCCGGCGGCGCGGCCAGTCGCCCGATCGGTGGCCGAGAGGCCCCGCACCGCACGGTGCGGGGCCTCTCGGCCGTAGCGGACACATACGGATGCGACACGGGGTGGGGCATGGGCAGGAACGACGAGGACGCGCGCAGCGGGGGCATATCCGACGAGGAGCTGGCGGCGTTCCTGGAACGAGCCTCCTCGGGCACCGGGGAGGCGCCGCGGGAGCCCTCGGCACGGGCCCGGATGGTGACCGAGCGGCTGCGTGACCAGCAGGATCCGGCGGGCTGGCGCACCGGCCCCGCCCCGCGGGGGGCGCGGGGCGGGCGGGGCCGGGCCGGGCGGCGGATCAAGGCCACTCTGGCCGTCGTCTTCATCGCCGGGCTCGCGCTGGTCGCGCTGCGGCCCGAGCTGGTCATCGACCGGGTCACGGGCAAGACCGCCGACCGGGAGGCCGCGAAGGCGCCGCTGGCCGCGGAGACGGCCCGGCCGACCGCGCCGCCGCCCCCGGTGGCCCCCGACCTGCCGACGCTGAAGGAACCCTTCCGCGGGTCTCCGGCCCTGCAGTGGGCCGACGGGGCCGCCGGGATCGAGGTCCCCGAGGCCACCGCCGTGGGCTGGATGCCGAAGGAGAAGGTCGCGGACGCGCTGCAGCAGGTCAAGCAGTTCCTCGTCGCGGCCAACCTGGACCCGGCGACCCTGCGCGGCGAACGTCCCGCCGCAGCCCTGGCGCTCCTGGATCCCCTGCAACCGGACGGCCTCCAGCGGCTGGAGCAGTACCTGGCGAAGCCCACGGAGCAGGACAGCCCGTTGACGCTCTTCACCCGCTTCGATCCGGCCGAGGTCAAGCCCGTCGGCGACGTCGTCAAGGTGCGCGGCAGCATGCGCGTGGAGGAGGGGGAACCCGGGGAGGTGCGCGTGGTGACGGACTACACCTTCGTCCACCCGATGACGAAGGGCGGAACGAGCGTGCAGCGCACGATCGTGCGCCGGCAGATCACCCTGTCCCTGCTCGACCCGGCGCGCTGGACGGCCTCGGGGGACCGGCTCCAGCTGAACCAGCACCACGCGGAGTGGTCGAACGTGCGATGCGAGGTGGCCGACGGCCACCTTCACCCGCAGTTCCCGCAGGACGCGCCGACCGGCCGGACACCCACCGGGCCCGCCACGGACCCGTACGACCGCAGCAAGGACATCGAGGGCGAAGGGTGCGGGACCTTCACCCGCTCCTGACCGGGGGAGAGCCCTGCCGCGCCATGTGCGTGGTGCAGTTTGACCACTCAGCGTGGCGGGGTATTCTCTTCGGCCCGATTGGCCAGGTACGTGCCTCGTATGGCAGACTACTCAAGTTGCTCGGCTGAGTGCCGATGCTGCGCGCCTCCCGCCGGGAGGACCGGAAGCGAGTCCCACAGTACTCGTCGTCCTTAATCTGCCTCTCGGGGCAGCAATGGGGGCGGACGTACGGGAATCTTCTGGGAAGTGTCAGCACGGTGCCCACCAGGCACTCGGTGGGTGTTTCTCCCCCGAATCGCGGTCACTGGGACCGTACCCCCTTGGACGAGGGAATTTCCGTATGGGAATTTTCTGTAGAGGGAGTGCGACACGCCCGACCGCGTGGGTCGGAGGAGAGGCCGCGGGATCCGTCCCGCAGCCGACCGGGAGCCAGAGCGTTTCCACATAGAGACAGGACTACGGAGTAGCCATGGCGGGACAGAAGATCCGCATCCGGCTCAAGGCCTACGACCACGAGGTCATCGATTCCTCGGCGAAGAAGATCGTCGAGACGGTGACGCGCACTGGTGCGTCGGTCGCGGGCCCGGTGCCGCTGCCCACTGAGAAGAACGTGTACTGCGTCATCAAGTCGCCGCACAAGTACAAGGACTCGCGCGAGCACTTCGAGATGCGCACGCACAAGCGCCTGATCGACATCCTCGACCCGACCCCCAAGACCGTTGACTCGCTGATGCGCCTGGACCTTCCGGCCGGCGTTGACATCGAGATCAAGCTCTGAGAGGCGTCGAGAAGATGGCAAAGCAGATCAAGGGCGTCCTGGGCGAGAAGCTCGGCATGACCCAGGTCTGGGACGAGAACAACCGTGTCGTCCCGGTGACCGTGGTCAAGGCCGGACCCTGCGTCGTTACCCAGGTCCGTACGAACGACATCGACGGCTACGAGTCGGTCCAGATCGCCTTCGGCGAGATCGACCCGCGCAAGGTGAACAAGCCCCTCAAGGGCCACTTCGCCAAGGCCGACGTGACCCCCCGCCGCCACCTGGTGGAGCTCCGCACCTCCGACGCCAGCGAGTACACGCTCGGCCAGGAGATCACTGCTGAGGTGTTCGAGTCCGGCGTCAAGGTTGACGTCACGGGCAACAGCAAGGGCAAGGGCTTCGCCGGTGTCATGAAGCGGCACAACTTCCGGGGCCTCGGCGCCGGTCACGGTGTGCAGCGCAAGCACCGCTCCCCCGGTTCGATCGGTGGCTGCGCCACCCCTGGGCGTGTCTTCAAGGGCATGCGCATGGCCGGTCGTATGGGTAACGAGCGCGTCACCACCCAGAACCTGACCATCCACGCGGTTGACGCGGAGAAGGGTCTGCTGCTCATCAAGGGCGCGGTCCCCGGTCCGAACGGCGGCCTCGTCCTGGTCCGTACCGCGGCCAAGGGGGCTTGAGGTAATGAGCACCATTGACATCCTTTCGCCGGCAGGCGACAAGGCCGGTACCGTCGAGCTCCCCGCGGAGATCTTCGACGCGAAGACCAGCGTTCCGCTGATCCACCAGGTCGTTGTCGCTCAGCTGGCTGCTGCCCGTCAGGGCACGCACAAGACCAAGCGTCGTGGCGAAGTCCGTGGTGGTGGCCGCAAGCCGTACCGCCAGAAGGGCACCGGCCGCGCTCGCCAGGGTTCCACCCGCGCTCCGCAGTTCGTCGGCGGTGGCGTTGTCCACGGCCCGCAGCCGCGTGACTACTCGCAGCGGACCCCGAAGAAGATGAAGGCCGCCGCCCTCCGCGGTGCCCTCTCGGACCGTGCGCGTCACTCCCGCATCCACGTCGTCACCGGCGTGGTCGAGGGTGCCGCCTCCACGAAGGCCGCCAAGACGCTGTTCGGCAAGATCTCGGAGCGCAAGAACCTGCTCCTGGTCGTCGACCGCGCCGAAGAGGCCGCGTGGCTGTCCGCCCGCAACCTGCCCCAGGTTCACATCCTGGAGCCGGGCCAGCTGAACACGTACGACGTGATCGTCTCTGACGACGTGGTCTTCACTCAGGCCGCTTTCGAGTCCTTCGTGTCTGGCCCCAAGGCCGATGAGACCGAAGGGAGCGACGCCTGATGTCTGAGGCGACCGTTACCAGCAAGACCTTCACTGACCCGCGCGACCTGCTGATCAAGCCGGTTGTCTCGGAGAAGAGCTACGCGCTGCTGGACGAGAACAAGTACACGTTCATCGTCGCGCCCGGCGCCAACAAGACCCAGATCAAGCAGGCCGTGGAAGCGGTCTTCTCGGTCAAGGTCACCGGGGTCAACACGATCAACCGTCAGGGTAAGCGCAAGCGCACCAAGACCGGTTTCGGCAAGCGTGCGAACACCAAGCGCGCCATCGTGACCCTTGCCGAGGGCAACCGTATCGACATCTTCGGCGGCCAGGCCTCCTAACGGAGGTCTAGTCGTCCGGAATCGGACGAGGACTGAGAAATGGGTATCCGCAAGTACAAGCCGACGACCCCGGGCCGTCGTGGCTCCAGCGTCGCCGACTTTGTCGAGATCACGCGGTCCACGCCGGAGAAGTCGCTGGTTCGCCCCCTGCACAGCAAGGGCGGCCGTAACAACACCGGTCGGATCACCGTTCGCCACCAGGGTGGTGGACACAAGCGCGCCTACCGCGTGATCGACTTCCGTCGTCACGACAAGGACGGCGTGCCGGCCAAGGTCGCGCACATCGAGTACGACCCCAACCGCACCGCGCGCATCGCGCTCCTGCACTACGCGGACGGCGAGAAGCGCTACATCATCGCGCCGAAGGCTCTGAAGCAGGGCGACCGGATTGAGAACGGCCCCACGGCCGACATCAAGCCCGGTAACAACCTGGCCCTCCGCAACATCCCGGTCGGTACCACGATCCACGCGATCGAGCTCCGTCCCGGTGGCGGCGCCAAGTTCGCGCGCTCCGCTGGTGCCTCCGTGCAGCTGCTGGCGAAGGAGGGCACCATGGCCCACCTTCGTATGCCGTCCGGTGAGATCCGTCTCGTCGACGCGCGCTGCCGCGCCACGGTCGGCGAGGTCGGCAACGCCGAGCAGTCGAACATCAACTGGGGCAAGGCCGGCCGCATGCGCTGGAAGGGCGTTCGCCCGTCCGTCCGCGGTGTCGCGATGAACCCGGTTGACCACCCGCACGGTGGTGGTGAGGGCAAGACCAGTGGTGGTCGCCACCCGGTCTCCCCGTGGGGTCAGAAGGAGGGTCGTACTCGCTCGCCGAAGAAGGCTTCGAGCAAGTACATCGTCCGCCGCCGCAAGACGAACAAGAAGCGCTAGGAGCGGGTTTAGATGCCGCGCAGTCTCAAGAAGGGGCCCTTCGTCGACGACCACCTCGTAAAGAAGGTGGACGTCCAGAACGAAGCCGGCACCAAGAACGTCATCAAGACCTGGTCCCGTCGCTCGATGATCATCCCCAGCATGCTGGGTCACACCATCGCGGTGCACAACGGCAAGACCCACGTCCCGGTGTTCGTCACCGAGTCGATGGTCGGCCACAAGCTCGGCGAGTTCTCGCCGACTCGCACCTTCCGCGGCCACGTCAAGGACGACCGGAAGTCGAAGCGCCGCTAAAGGCGGGGTGGTTATGACTATGACTTACACCGAAGGGACAACCATGGAAGCCAGGGCCCAGGCGCGGTACATCCGCGTCACGCCCATGAAGGCCCGCCGAGTGGTGGACCTTATCCGTGGCATGGATGCCACGGAGGCTCAGGCGGTCCTGCGTTTCGCCCCGCAGGCCGCGAGCGTGCCGGTTGGCAAGGTGCTTGACAGCGCCATCGCCAACGCCGCACACAACTACAACCACCCGGACGCCTCCACGCTGGTCATCAGCGAGGCGTACGTGGACGAGGGCCCGACCCTGAAGCGGTTCCGTCCGCGTGCGCAGGGCCGTGCCTACCGGATCCGCAAGCGGACCAGCCACATCACCGTGGTCGTCAGCAGCAAGGAAGGTTCCCGGTAATGGGCCAGAAGGTAAACCCGCACGGGTTCCGGCTCGGCATCACCACCGACTTCAAGTCGCGTTGGTACGCCGACAAGCTGTACAAGGACTACGTCAAGGAAGACGTCGCCATCCGTCGGATGATGACGTCCGGCATGGAGCGCGCCGGCATCTCGAAGGTTGAGATCGAGCGCACCCGTGACCGCGTGCGTGTGGACATCCACACCGCTCGTCCGGGCATCGTCATCGGCCGCCGTGGCGCCGAGGCCGACCGCATCCGCGGTGACCTCGAGAAGCTCACGGGCAAGCAGGTCCAGCTGAACATCCTCGAGGTCAAGAACCCCGAGCTCGACGCTCAGCTGGTTGCTCAGGCCGTTGCCGAGCAGCTCTCCTCCCGCGTCTCCTTCCGTCGCGCCATGCGTAAGAGCATGCAGGGCACGATGAAGGCCGGCGCCAAGGGCATCAAGATCCAGTGTGGCGGCCGTCTCGGCGGCGCCGAGATGTCCCGCTCCGAGTTCTACCGCGAAGGCCGTGTGCCGCTGCACACCCTCCGCGCGAACGTGGACTACGGCTTCTTCGAGGCCAAGACCACCTTCGGCCGTATCGGTGTGAAGGTCTGGATCTACAAGGGCGACGTCAAGAACATCGCCGAGGTTCGCGCCGAGAACGCTGCGGCCCGTGCGGGTAACCGCCCGGCCCGTGGCGCGCAGGGCGCTGGCGACCGTCCCGCCGGCCGTGGTGGCCGTGGTGGCGAGCGCGGCGGCCGTGGTGGCCGCAAGCCGCAGCAGGCTGCTGGTGCCGAGGCCCCCAAGGCCGACGCTCCCGCCGCCGCTCCGGCCGAGAGCACCGGAACGGAGGCCTGACCGACATGCTGATCCCTCGTAGGGTCAAGCACCGCAAGCAGCACCACCCGAAGCGCAGCGGTATGGCCAAGGGCGGTACTGAGGTCACGTTCGGCGAGTACGGCATCCAGGCGCTGACCCCGGCTTACGTGACGAACCGCCAGATCGAGGCGGCTCGTATTGCGATGACCCGCCACATCAAGCGTGGCGGCAAGGTCTGGATCAACATCTACCCGGACCGCCCGCTGACGAAGAAGCCGGCCGAAACCCGCATGGGTTCCGGTAAGGGTTCTCCCGAGTGGTGGATCGCCAACGTGCACCCGGGTCGGGTCATGTTCGAGCTGTCCTACCCGAACGAGAAGATTGCTCGTGAGGCGCTCACCCGCGCTGCTCACAAGCTTCCGATGAAGTGCCGGATTGTTCGGCGCGAGGCAGGTGAGTCGTGATGGCGACGGGAACCAAGGCGTCCGAGCTGCGTGAGCTCGGCAACGAGGAGCTCGTTGGCAAGCTGCGCGAGGCCAAGGAGGAGCTGTTCAAGCTCCGCTTCCAGGCGGCCACGGGTCAGCTGGAGAACAACGGCCGGCTCAAGTCCGTCCGTAAGGACATCGCTCGCATCTACACCCTGATGCACGAGCGTGAGCTCGGTATCGAGACGGTGGAGAGCGCCTGATGAGCGAGAACAACGTGACTGAGAAGACCGAGCGCGGCTTCCGCAAGACCCGTGAGGGTCTGGTCGTCAGCGACAAGATGGACAAGACCGTCGTCGTCGCCGTCGAGGACCGCGTCAAGCACGCCCTGTACGGCAAGGTCATCCGCCGTACGAACAAGCTCAAGGCGCACGACGAGCAGAACGCTGCCGGCGTCGGCGACCGCGTCCTCATCATGGAGACGCGTCCGCTGTCGGCGAGCAAGCGCTGGCGCATCGTCGAGATCCTCGAGAAGGCCAAGTAAGGCAATTCGCGCAAGCGAATTCCAAACAGACACAGTCTGAGGGGTCTCCCTCAGATTCGTTCCGCCAGGCTCGGTGGGGGCGACGCTCTCCGGAGTGAAGCCCCCGCCGGGAACCGGCAGACAAACAGGAGATACACGTGATCCAGCAGGAGTCGCGACTGCGTATCGCCGACAACACTGGTGCAAAGGAAATCCTTTGCATCCGTGTTCTCGGTGGTTCCGGTCGCCGCTACGCGGGCATCGGTGACGTCATCGTCGCCACCGTCAAGGACGCGATCCCCGGTGGCAACGTGAAGAAGGGTGACGTCGTCAAGGCGGTCATCGTTCGCACCGTCAAGGAGCGTCGCCGCCAGGACGGCTCGTACATCCGCTTCGACGAGAACGCCGCCGTCATTCTGAAGAACGACGGCGACCCTCGCGGCACCCGTATCTTCGGCCCGGTGGGCCGTGAGCTGCGCGAGAAGAAGTTCATGAAGATCATCTCGCTCGCGCCGGAGGTGCTGTAAGCATGAAGATCAAGAAGGGCGACCTGGTTCAGGTCATCACCGGTAAGGACAAGGGCAAGCAGGGCAAGGTCATCGTCGCCTTCCCCGCCGACAACCGCGTCCTCGTCGAGGGTGTCAACCGGGTCAAGAAGCACACCAAGGCTGCGCAGAACCAGGCCGGTGGCATTGTGATCACCGAGGCCCCGGTCCACGTCAGCAACGTTCAGCTGGTTGTGGAGAAGGACGGCAAGAAGGTCGTCACCCGCGTCGGCTACCGCTTCGACGACGAGGGCAACAAGATCCGCGTTGCCAAGCGGACGGGTGAGGACATCTGATGGCTACCACTCCGCGTCTCAAGACGAAGTACCGCGAGGACATCACCGGCAAGCTGCGTGAGGAGTTCTCCTACGAGAACGTCATGCAGATCCCCGGCCTCGTGAAGATCGTGGTCAACATGGGTGTGGGCGACGCCGCCCGCGACTCCAAGCTGATCGACGGCGCCATCAAGGACCTGACGACGATCACCGGTCAGAAGCCGGCCGTCACGAAGGCCCGCAAGTCCATCGCGCAGTTCAAGCTGCGCGAGGGTCAGCCGATCGGCTGCCACGTCACCCTCCGTGGTGACCGCATGTGGGAGTTCCTGGACCGTACGCTGTCGCTCGCGCTGCCGCGTATCCGTGACTTCCGTGGTCTGTCGCCGAAGCAGTTCGACGGCCGTGGTAACTACACCTTCGGTCTCACGGAGCAGGTCATGTTCCACGAGATCGACCAGGACAAGATCGACCGTACCCGGGGTATGGACATCACCGTGGTCACCACGGCGACCAACGACGACGAGGGCCGTGCCCTCCTTCGTCACCTCGGCTTCCCCTTCAAGGAGGCGTAAGCGAGATGGCGAAGAAGGCTCTCATCGCGAAGGCTGCCCGTAAGCCCAAGTTCGGTGTGCGTGCGTACACCCGCTGCCAGCGCTGCGGTCGCCCCCACTCCGTGTACCGCAAGTTCGGCCTGTGCCGCGTGTGCCTTCGTGAGATGGCTCACCGTGGCGAGCTGCCGGGCGTGACCAAGAGCTCCTGGTAATTCCCTTCCGTCCGTAAGGACTTGGGAAGTACCAGAGACTCTCGGTAAGCATCTGGTCGGTGGGTGCCCAGCACCGCATGCCGTAGGCTTGTGGGGTTGGGCGTCCACCGCCCTATCGACTTACTACGCCGTAGGTCCCCGCACCGCACCCGTCCCGCCACTGAGTGGGGAGAGGGATGGCGCATACAGGAAACCCCGGCGAGAGAGGCCGAAGGCCACTTCATGACCATGACTGACCCGATCGCAGACATGCTGACCCGTCTGCGTAACGCTAACTCGGCGTACCACGACACCGTCGTGATGCCGCACAGCAAGATCAAGTCGCACATCGCAGAGATCCTCAAGCAGGAGGGTTTCATCACCGGCTGGAAGGTCGAGGACGCCGAGGTCGGCAAGAACCTCGTCCTCGAGCTGAAGTTCGGGCCGAACCGTGAGCGCTCCATCGCGGGCATCAAGCGGATCTCGAAGCCCGGTCTGCGCGTGTACGCGAAGTCCACCAACCTGCCGAAGGTGCTCGGCGGCCTGGGCGTGGCGATCATCTCCACGTCGCACGGTCTGCTCACCGGCCAGCAGGCAGGCAAGAAGGGCGTAGGTGGGGAAGTCCTCGCCTACGTCTGGTAGTCGGGAACGGAGGAAAAGCAATGTCGCGAATCGGCAAGCTCCCCATCCAGGTTCCCGCCGGTGTGGACGTCACCATCGATGGCAGCACGGTCGCGGTGAAGGGCCCCAAGGGTTCCCTCTCCCACACCGTTAAGGCTCCCATCGCCGTCGTGAAGGGCGAGGACGGCGTTCTGAACGTCACCCGTCCGAACGACGAGCGTCAGAACAAGGCCCTGCACGGCCTGTCCCGCACGCTGGTGGCGAACATGATCACCGGTGTGACCACGGGATACGTCAAGGCTCTCGAGATCAGCGGTGTCGGTTACCGTGTCCTGGCGAAGGGCTCCAACCTGGAGTTCCAGCTGGGTTACAGCCACCCGATCCTGGTGGAGGCGCCCGAGGGCATCTCCTTCAAGGTTGAGTCGCCGACCAAGTTCACGGTCGAGGGCATCGACAAGCAGAAGGTCGGCGAGGTCGCCGCCAACATCCGCAAGCTGCGGAAGCCCGACCCGTACAAGGCCAAGGGTGTCAAGTACGCCGGCGAAGTCATCCGCCGCAAGGTCGGAAAGGCTGGTAAGTAGCCATGGCATACGGTGTGAAGATCGCCAAGGGCGACGCGTACAAGCGCGCTGCCAAGGCTCGCCGCCACATCCGCATCCGCAAGAACGTCTCGGGTACGGCGGAGCGTCCGCGCCTCGTCGTGACGCGTTCGAACCGCAACATCGTTGCTCAGGTCATCGACGACCTCCAGGGTCACACCCTGGCGTCGGCGTCGACCCTGGACGCTTCGATCCGTGGTGGCGAAGGCGACAAGAGCTCGCAGGCCCAGGCTGTCGGCGCGCTCGTCGCCGAGCGTGCCAAGGCTGCGGGTGTCGAGACCGTCGTGTTCGACCGCGGTGGCAACCGATACGCCGGGCGCATTGCCGCTCTGGCTGACGCCGCCCGCGAAGCCGGGCTGAAGTTCTAAGCCCCGGTTCCGGGACTCACGGACGTAACAGAGAGAGGTAATCCAATGGCTGGACCCCAGCGCCGCGGAAGCGGTGCCGGTGGCGGCGAGCGGCGGGACCGGAAGGGTCGCGACGGTGGCCCTGCCGCCGAGAAGACCGCTTACGTTGAGCGCGTTGTCGCGATCAACCGCGTCGCCAAGGTTGTCAAGGGTGGTCGCCGCTTCAGCTTCACCGCGCTGGTCGTGGTGGGCGACGGTGACGGCACTGTAGGTGTCGGTTACGGCAAGGCCAAGGAAGTTCCCGCGGCCATCGCCAAGGGTGTCGAGGAAGCCAAGAAGAACTTCTTCAAGGTTCCGCGCATCCAGGGCACCATCCCTCACCCGATCCAGGGCGAGAAGGCTGCGGGCGTCGTCCTGCTGAAGCCTGCTTCCCCCGGTACCGGTGTTATCGCCGGTGGCCCGGTGCGCGCCGTTCTGGAGTGCGCCGGCGTTCACGACATCCTGTCGAAGTCCCTGGGCTCCGACAACGCGATCAACATCGTGCACGCGACCGTGGCGGCCCTCCAGGGCCTGCAGCGTCCCGAGGAGATCGCGGCTCGCCGTGGTCTGCCCCTCGAGGACGTCGCCCCCGCGGCTCTGCTTCGTGCACGTGCTGGGGCGGGTGCGTAATGGCTCGCCTCAAGATCACGCAGACGAAGTCGTACATCGGCAGCAAGCAGAACCACCGCGACACTCTGCGTTCGCTCGGGCTCAAGCGCCTGAACGACGTGGTCGTCAAGGAGGACCGCCCCGAGTTCCGCGGAATGGTGCACACCGTCCGCCACCTCGTGACGGTTGAGGAGGTTGACTAACATGGCTGAGAACAGCCCGCTGAAGGCCCACAACCTCCGTCCCGCCCCCGGCGCCAAGACCGCGAAGACCCGTGTCGGTCGTGGTGAGGCGTCGAAGGGTAAGACGGCCGGTCGTGGTACGAAGGGCCAGAAGGCCCGCTACCAGATCCCGCAGCGCTTCGAGGGTGGGCAGATGCCCCTCCACATGCGCCTGCCGAAGCTCAAGGGCTTCAAGAACCCGTTCCGCACCGAGTTCCAGGTTGTCAACCTGGACAAGCTCGGCGCTCTCTACCCCGAGGGTGGAGAAGTCACGGTGGCCGACCTGGTCGCCAAGGGCGCGGTTCGCAAGAACAGCCTCGTCAAGGTCCTGGGCCAGGGCGAGATCTCCGTGGCGCTGCAGGTTTCGGTTGACGCCGTCTCCGCCTCCGCCAAGGAGAAGATTGCCGCTGCCGGCGGCACCGTCACCGAGCTCGTCTAAGACGATTTCAGTGGCTGAATAGCTCGAAACCCGACCGGGGATGCCTCACATATGGGGCATCCCCGGTCGGTCGTTCCACGGAAGGCACACTCGCCGGTAAGGTGGCGTGCACCTTTGCTTTGTCGTATTCGTCGATCCCTCAGACCGTCACCTCTGACGCAGTAGCGCGGGGGTCGCAGGAGGCACCGTGCTCACCGCGTTCGCCCGGGCGTTCAAGACGCCCGACCTGCGCAAGAAGCTGCTCTTCACGCTCGGCATCATCGTGCTGTTCCGGCTCGGGTCCCACGTCCCGGTACCCGGCGTGAGCTACAAGAACGTTCAGATCTGTGTGGAGCAGGCAGGCAGCAGCAATGGGCTGTTCGGCCTGGTCAACATGTTCAGCGGCGGTGCGCTGCTGCAGATCACGATCTTCGCGCTCGGCATCATGCCCTACATCACGGCGAGCATCATTCTGCAGCTGCTGACCGTGGTCATCCCGAAGCTGGAGACCCTCAAAAAAGAGGGACAGTCCGGCACGGCGAAGATCACTCAGTACACGCGCTATCTGACGGTCGCGCTCGCGATCCTGCAGGGCACGGGCCTCGTCGCCACGGCCCGCACCGGTGCCCTGTTCAAGGGCTGCCAGGCCGCCAGCGAGATCGTTCCCGACCGCTCGATCTTCACCACGGTCGTCATGGTCGTCACCATGACCGCCGGTACCTGCGTCGTCATGTGGCTCGGTGAGCTCATCACCGACCGCGGCATCGGCAACGGTATGTCGATCCTCATGTTCATCTCGATCGCCGCCGGCTTCATCGGCGCCCTCTGGCAGATCAAGCTCCAGGGCAAGATCGCGGACGGCTGGGTCGAGTTCGGCGTGGTCATCCTGGTCGGCCTCGCGATGGTGTGCCTCGTGGTCTTCGTCGAGCAGGCGCAGCGCCGGATCCCGGTCCAGTACGCGAAGCGCATGATCGGCCGCCGTGCGTACGGCGGTACCTCGACCTACATCCCGCTCAAGGTGAACCAGGCGGGCATCATCCCCGTCATCTTCGCCTCGTCGCTGCTCTACATCCCGGCGCTGGTCGTGCAGTTCAGCGGGTCCCAGGCAGGCTGGGCCACCTGGATCCAGAAGCACTTCGTCAAGGGCGACCACCCGTACTACATCGCGGCCTACTTCCTCCTGATCGTTTTCTTCGCGTTCTTCTACGTGGCGATCTCGTTCAACCCCGAGGAAGTTGCAGACAACATGAAGAAGTATGGTGGGTTCATCCCGGGCATCCGCGCCGGTCGGCCCACCGCCGAGTACCTCAGCTACGTACTCAACCGGATCACCTGGCCGGGGTCGCTGTACCTGGGTCTCATCGCTCTTGTGCCGACGATGGCGTTGGCCGGCTTCGGAGCGAACCAGAACTTCCCGTTCGGCGGGACGAGCATCCTGATCATCGTGGGTGTGGGTCTGGAAACCGTGAAGCAGATCGAGAGCCAGCTCCAGCAGCGTAATTACGAAGGGTTCCTCCGCTGATGCGAATCGTCCTCGTTGGACCGCCCGGTGCGGGCAAGGGAACGCAGGCCGCGTTCCTTGCCAAGAACCTGTCGATTCCGCACATCTCCACGGGCGACCTGTTCCGGGCCAACATCAGCCAGGGCACCGACCTGGGCAAGCAGGCGAAGGCGTACATGGACGCCGGCGACCTGGTTCCCGACGAGGTGACCATCGGCATGGCGAAGGACCGTATGGAACAGCCGGACGCCGTGAACGGCTTCCTGCTCGACGGATTCCCGCGCAACGTCTCGCAGGCCGAGGCGCTCGACGTGATGCTCCAGGCCGAGGGCATGAAGCTCGACGCCGTCCTCGACCTGGAGGTCGAGGAGGACGAGGTCGTCAAGCGGATCGCCGGCCGGCGGATCTGCCGCAACGACTCCTCGCACGTCTTCCACGTGACGTACGCCCCGGCGAAGGCCGAGGGTGTCTGTGACACCTGCGGCGGCGAGCTGTACCAGCGCGGCGACGACTCCGAGGCCACGGTCCGTAACCGGCTGGAGGTCTACCACACGCAGACCGAGCCGATCATCGACTACTACAAGGCCCAGGGCCTGCTGGTGACCATCCCGGCCCTCGGTGAGGTCGCGGACGTCACGAAGCGCGCGATGGACGCCCTCAAGAAGTAGTAACCCTCTGTGCGCAGGTACGGCCGCGGTGTCCCCAGGACATCGCGGCCGTACTGTTGAGAAGACCTGAACAACGCAGATCCGAAGGTGGAAGGCATTTCCCATGGTCCAGATCAAGACCCCCGAGCAGATCGCGAAGATGCGCGAGGCAGGGCTGGTCGTCGCGGCGATCCACGCTGCGACCCGTGAGGCGGCCGTACCCGGCGCCACGACGCGGGATCTGGACATGGTGGCCCGCAAGGTCATCGAGGACGCCGGCGCCAAGTCGAACTTCCTCGGCTACGGCGGCTTCCCCGCGACCATCTGCACCTCGGTGAACGAGGTCGTCGTCCACGGCATCCCGGACGACAAGACCGTCCTCAAGGACGGCGACATCATCTCGATCGACGCGGGCGCGATCGTGGACGGCTGGCACGGCGACGCCGCGTACACCGCCTTCGTGGGCACCGGGCACGCCCCTGAGCTCCTGGAGCTGTCCCGGGTGACCGAGGAGTCCATGTGGGCCGGCATCGCCGCCATGAAGCTCGGCAACCGCCTCGTGGACATCTCCAAGGCGATCGAGACGTACATCAAGCGCCAGCCCCGTCCCTCCACCGGTGAGCACAGCCTCGGCAAGTTCGGGATCATCGAGGACTACGGCGGCCACGGCATCGGGTCCGAGATGCACATGGACCCCCACCTGCTGAACTACGTCTCGCGCAAGCGGGGCAAGGGGATCAAGCTGGTTCCGGGCCTCTGCCTGGCGATCGAGCCCATGGTCTCCCTGGGCACCGCCCAGACGGAGGTCCTTTCGGACGACTGGACGGTCATCACGACGGACGGCACCTGGTCCTCGCACTGGGAGCACTCCATCGCGCTGACGGAGGCCGGGCCCATCGTCCTGACCAGCCCGGACTGTGGAAAGGCGAAGCTGGCGGAGTACGGAGTCACCACGGCTCCGGACCCCCTCGGTTAATGATCTAGACTCTGGGGCAAACTTTCCGGATTCGTCTTTCTGGGTGCCCTGACGTAGACTGACTCGTCGGCTCTCGTGCACTTCCATGCCTGCATGGCGCACGGAGCTGATCAAGGTAGCCGATTCGAAAGGCGAAGCGTGGCCAAGAAGCAAGGTGCCATCGAAATCGAGGGCACCGTGATCGAGTCCCTCCCGAACGCGATGTTCAAGGTGGAACTCCAGAACGGTCACAAGGTCCTCGCGCACATCAGCGGCAAGATGCGCATGCACTACATCCGCATCCTCCCCGATGACCGGGTCGTTGTGGAGCTGTCTCCGTACGACCTGACGCGTGGCCGGATCGTCTACCGATACAAGTAGATCTTGCTCTCACTCCTGCCTGGGCATCCGTCCCGGTGCGGGTGGTGGCACTGACCCGGAGAACCTCACCAACATGAAGGTCAAGCCGAGCGTCAAGAAGATCTGCGACAAGTGCAAGGTGATCCGCCGTCACGGCCGGGTCATGGTCATCTGCGACAACCTGCGCCACAAGCAGCGCCAGGGCTGACGCACGCCGACCGACCTGCCTTCCGCAGTTCTTCGCGCGACGTAAGAAAACGTACATACGCAGAACCCGCCCAGCCCTGCACGGGCCGGCGGTACCTCCGGCGGGGGCCGGGGACCCGGGCGTACCATCACTCCACTTCGGGGTGGTCGGCGGTCGGGGTCGGTTCTGCTGAAGACCCCCGAACACACAGGAGCCATTGAATGGCACGCGTTTCCGGTGTTGACATCCCGCGCGAAAAGCGCGTGGAGATCGCACTCACCTACGTCTTCGGTATCGGGCGCACCCGGTCCAAGGAGATCCTCGCCTCCACCGGCGTGAACCCGAACACCCGCGTTCGTGACCTGGCCGAAGAGGACCTCGTCAAGATCCGCGAGTACGTGGACGCCAACCTCCGTACCGAGGGTGACCTCCGCCGCGAGATCCAGGGCGACATCCGCCGCAAGATCGAGATCCAGTGCTACCAGGGTATCCGCCACCGTCGCGGCCTCCCGGTGCACGGTCAGCGCACCAGCACCAACGCGCGTACCCGCAAGGGCCCGCGTCGCGCGATCGCCGGTAAGAAGAAGCCGGGCAAGAAGTAGTCCTGTTCAGCGGTCTTGCGCTGTAGGACCGACCACCTCCCGTAGGAGATTTAGATGCCCCCCAAGGGTCGTCAGGGCGCTGCCAAGAAGGTGCGCCGCAAGGAAAAGAAGAACGTCGCTCACGGGCACGCCCACATCAAGAGCACGTTCAACAACACCATCGTTTCGATCACCGACCCCTCGGGCAACGTGATCTCCTGGGCCTCCGCCGGCCACGTCGGCTTCAAGGGCTCGCGCAAGTCCACCCCCTTCGCCGCGCAGATGGCCGCCGAGTCGGCCGCCCGCCGCGCGCAGGAGCACGGCATGCGCAAGGTTGACGTCTTCGTCAAGGGTCCGGGCTCCGGCCGCGAGACCGCGATCCGCTCCCTCCAGGCCACCGGCCTCGAGGTCGGCTCGATCCAGGACGTCACCCCCACCCCGCACAACGGCTGCCGCCCGCCGAAGCGCCGCCGCGTCTGATCCGGGGCGGCGTTCGCCCCGCTTCCGCGGGGATGATCCGCGCCGCCGCGTCTGACGTAGTGGACGCACCTGTGCGTTCTTGAGTGTCCGGGCGGTACGACCCCTTCGGGGGACGTACCGCCCGTACCCTTGCAGTAGCCGTACCCCCGGTACGGCATCCCGTCGGGCGTCAAATAGTGGGCGTCCACGAATGAAGGAACACAGACATGCTTATCGCTCAGCGTCCTTCGCTGACCGAAGAGGTCGTCGACGAGTACCGCTCGCGGTTCGTGATCGAGCCGCTGGAGCCGGGCTTCGGCTACACCCTCGGCAACTCCCTGCGCCGTACCCTCCTGTCCTCCATCCCGGGTGCCGCTGTCACCAGCATCCGCGTGGACGGCGTCCTGCACGAGTTCACCACCGTGCCGGGCGTCAAGGAAGACGTCACCGACATCATCCTCAACATCAAGCAGCTGGTCGTCTCCTCGGAGCACGACGAGCCGGTCGTGATGTACCTGCGCAAGCAGGGTCCCGGCCTGGTCACCGCTGCTGACATCGCGCCCCCGGCCGGTGTCGAGGTGCACAACCCGGACCTGGTCCTCGCCACGCTCAACGGCAAGGGCAAGCTGGAGATGGAGCTGACCGTCGAGCGCGGTCGCGGCTACGTCTCCGCCGTCCAGAACAAGCAGCTGGGCCAGGAGATCGGCCGTATCCCGGTCGACTCCATCTACAGCCCGGTCCTCAAGGTCACCTACAAGGTCGAGGCGACCCGAGTCGAGCAGCGCACCGACTTCGACAAGCTGATCGTCGACGTCGAGACCAAGCAGGCCATGCGCCCGCGTGACGCCATGGCGTCCGCCGGTAAGACCCTGGTCGAGCTGTTCGGTCTGGCGCGCGAGCTCAACATCGACGCCGAGGGCATCGACATGGGCCCCTCGCCGACGGACGCGGCCCTGGCCGCCGACCTGGCGCTGCCGATCGAGGAGCTCGAGCTCACGGTCCGCTCGTACAACTGCCTCAAGCGCGAGGGCATCCACTCCGTGGGTGAGCTCGTCGCCCGCTCCGAGGCCGACCTGCTCGACATCCGCAACTTCGGTGCGAAGTCGATCGACGAGGTCAAGGCGAAGCTGGCCGGCATGGGCCTGGCGCTCAAGGACAGCCCGCCCGGATTCGACCCGACCGCCGCCGCCGACGCCTTCGGCGCCGACGACGACGCGGACGCCGGTTTCGTCGAGACCGAGCAGTACTGATTCACCCCCGCCGCCGGCGGCTGAGGCCTTTGGCCTGGGTCGCCGGCCGGGTTTGAACCGAAAACTTTCCCGCGGCATCCGCCTCGGGGGAACTGACACCGGTACCTGACACGGCCGGTGCAGATATGAAGGAGTTACACCATGCCGCGTCCCGCAAAGGGTGCCCGTCTGGGCGGTTCCGCCGCGCACGAGAAGCACCTCCTCGCGAACCTCGCGAAGTCGCTCTTCGAGCACGGCCGCATCACCACCACCGAGGCCAAGGCCCGTCGCCTGCGTCCCTACGCCGAGCGTCTGGTCACCAAGGCCAAGAAGGGCGACATCCACAACCGTCGCCTGGTGCTGCAGACGATCACGGACAAGAGCATCGTGCACACGCTGTTCACCGAGATCGCCCCGCGCTACGAGAACCGCCCCGGTGGTTACACGCGCATCACCAAGATCGGCAACCGTCGTGGCGACAACGCCCCGATGGCCGTGATCGAGCTGGTCGAGGCCCTCACGGTCGCCCAGCAGGCCACCGGTGAGGCCGAGGCCGCCACCAAGCGCGCGGTCAAGGAGGCGGAGGCTGTCGAGACCCCCGCCGAGGAGACCAAGGAGGCCTGATCCCCCGGGATCACGCTTGCTTGAACGGCTCTGAACGGGCCCGCCCCCTTCCGGGGCGGGCCCGTTCTGCTTTTGCCTGGCGGTATCGGCTTTCTGAGAGGATCGGTCACGTGAGTGACGAGGTGGAGCCCGGGCACGTCCGGGTGCGGCTGGACCTGAGCTACGACGGCAAGGACTTCTCCGGCTGGGCGAAGCAGCGCGTGCTGCGGACCGTC
Source organism: Streptomyces xanthophaeus (assembly GCF_030440515.1). GTDB lineage: Bacteria > Actinomycetota > Actinomycetes > Streptomycetales > Streptomycetaceae > Streptomyces > Streptomyces kutzneri. The sequence goes on along the minus strand of NZ_CP076543.1, from coordinate 3,441,872 downwards.
CAGGGCGAGCTGGAGTCGGCCCTGCAGACCGTGATGCGGCTGTCCGAGCCGGTCGAGCTGACCGTGGCGGGGCGGACCGACGCGGGCGTGCACGCCCGCGGGCAGGTCGCCCAGTTCGACCTCGCCGAGGAGGTGTGGGCCGAGCACCACGACAAGCTGCTGCGCCGGCTCGCGGGCCGGCTGCCGCACGACGTACGGGTGTGGAAGGTGGCCGAGGCCCCCGAGGGCTTCAACGCGCGTTTCTCGGCCGTCTGGCGCCGCTACGCCTACCGCGTCGGCGACCACCAGGGCGGCGTCGACCCGCTGCGCCGCGGGCACGTGCTCTGGCACCAGTGGCCGCTCGACGTGGACGCCATGAACGAGGCCGCCGCCCCGCTGCTCGGCGAGCACGACTTCGCCGCGTACTGCAAGAAGCGCGAGGGCGCCACGACCATCCGTACCCTCCAGCAGCTCAGCTGGGAGCGCGCCGAGGACGGGATCATCACCGCGACCGTCCGCGCCGACGCCTTCTGCCACAACATGGTGCGCTCGCTGGTGGGAGCCCTGCTGCACGTCGGCGACGGGCACCGGCCCACCGACTGGCCCGGCAAGGTGCTGGCGGCCGCCGTACGGGACTCTTCGGTGCACGTGGTCAAGCCGCACGGTCTGACCCTGGAGGAGGTCGGCTACCCGGCGGACGAGCTGCTGGCCGCCCGCAGCAAGGAAGCGCGCAACATGCGGACCCTGCCGGGCGCCGGCTGCTGCTGAAGGCCCCGTACGCGTCCGGCTAATCCGTTTGGGCGGATCGGCGCCGGACCGGGACAATGCCCGGCATGGGACATCTCGAAGCCAGCCACCTGGAGTACTACCTTCCCGACGGGCGGGTACTGCTCCCTGACGTCTCCTTCCGCGTGGGGGAGGGGTCGGTCGCCGCGCTCGTCGGGGCGAACGGGGCCGGCAAGACCACCCTGCTGAAGATGATCTCCGGCGAGCTCCAGCCGCACGGCGGCGGGATCACCGTCTCCGGCGGCCTCGGCGTGATGTCGCAGTTCGTGGGCTCGGTGCGGGACGAGACGACCGTACGGGACCTGCTGGTCTCGGTGGCCCAGCCGCGCATCCGTGAAGCCGCCAAGGCGGTGGACCGCGCCGAGCAGCTGATCCTGACCGTGGACGACGAGGCCGCCCAGATGGCCTACGCGCAGGCGCTGAGCGACTGGGCGGACGTCCAGGGGTACGAGGCGGAGACGCTGTGGGACGTCTGCACCATGGCCGCGCTGGCGATCCCGTACGACACCGCGCAGTTCCGCGAGGTGCGCACGCTGTCGGGCGGTGAGCAGAAGCGCCTCGTGCTGGAGGCGCTGCTGCGCGGGCCCGACGAGGTGCTGCTCCTCGACGAGCCGGACAACTATCTGGACGTCCCCGGCAAGCGCTGGCTGGAGGAGCAGCTGAAGGCCACCCGCAAGACGGTGCTCTTCGTCTCCCACGACCGGGAGCTGCTGACGCAGGCCGCCGAGAAGATCATCAGCCTGGAGGCGAGCCCGACGGGCTCCGACGTCTGGGTGCACGGCGCCGGCTTCGCCACGTACCACGACGCCCGCAAGGAGCGCTTCGCGCGCTTCGAGGAGCTCAAGCGGCGCTGGGACGAGGAGCACGCGCGGCTGAAGGCGCTGGTGCTGCGGCTGCGCAACCAGGCCGCGAGCAGCCCCGACATGGCCTCGCGGTACCGGGCGATGCAGACCCGCTTCCAGAAGTTCGAGGAGGCCGGCCCGCCGCCGGAGCCGCCGCGGGAGCAGGACATCCGGATGCGGCTCAAGGGCGGGCGGACGGGCGTGCGCGCCCTGACCGTCGAGAACCTGGAGCTGACCGGCCTGATGAAGCCCTTCTCCCTGGAGGTCTTCTACGGGGAGCGGGTCGCGGTCCTCGGCTCGAACGGCTCGGGCAAGTCGCACTTCCTGCGCCTGATGGCGGGCGAGGACGTCAAGCACACGGGCACGTGGAAGCTGGGCGCGCGGGTGGTTCCCGGCCACTTCGCGCAGACCCACGCCCACCCGGAGCTCTTCGGGCGGACCCTCGTCGACATCCTGTGGACGGAGGCGGCGAAGCCCCTGGGGCAGGCGATGGGCGCCCTGCGCCGGTACGAGCTGGAGCGCCAGGGCGACCAGCCGTTCGAGAAGCTCTCGGGCGGGCAGCAGGCGCGCTTCCAGATCCTGCTGCTGGAGCTGGCGGGCACCACGGCGCTGCTGCTGGACGAGCCGACGGACAACCTGGACCTGGAGTCGGCGGAGGCCCTGCAGGACGGACTGGAGGCGTACGACGGCACTGTGCTGTGCGTCACGCACGACCGGTGGTTCGCGCGCACATTTGACCGTTACCTGGTCTTCGGTTCGGACGGTGTTGTGCGGGAGACTCAGGAACCCGTCTGGGACGAACGTAGAGTCGAACGCAAGCGCTAGGGGGAGACCGTGGCCCCCTCGGTCGAGTGAGGGGCAGGCGTCGTGGGGCTGCGGCCTAGCATCTGGCTGATGAAGTGGGAGAACCAGGCCGTCAGGACCCGGGATGCCGGGGTCGGGGGCGCCGGGGACGGGGACACGGGGGGCGGGGGATCCGGGAACCGGCTGATCGACTGGCTGCTGCAGCCGGCCGCCCGGTCCTGGCAGGTGGTCTCCCTCGCGGTGCTCCTCGGGATCGCCGTCTCCACGAGCCTGCGGGCGAACTGGGGCTCCGACAACGCGTTCGTGGTCAAGGCCGCGGAGACGCTGCTGGCGGGCGGGTCCCCGTACGAGGACAAGCGCTTCCTCTACCTGCCCAGTGCCGTGATCATGGCGGTTCCCGAGGCGCTGCTGCCGCGTGAGGTGCTGCGCTGGCTGCTGCCGATCGGGATGTCGGGGCTGCTGGGCGCCGGCTGGCTGGCCGCGCTGCGGATATTCGCGGTGCCGCTGCGCTCGCGCTTCGCGGTCGGCGGCTTCACTGTGTTCGCCCTCGCCTGCAAGCCGTACGTCAACCTCGTGCTGATCGGCAACTGGACCGCCATCTCGGCGGCCGCCCTGCCGGTGGCGCTGCTGCTCGCGCAGCGGCGCTCGTGGGGGTCGGCCGGTCTGGTGGTGGGGCTCGCGATCGCGTGCAAGCCGATGCTCGTGCCTCTTGGGCTGCTCTTCCTGGTCGCCCGGCGGTGGCGCGGGCTGGCCGCGGCCGTGCTGGTGCCGCTGGGGTTCTCGCTGGCCGGTGCGCTGGTGATGCCGAGCCCGTCGCTGTTCTTCACCAAGACCCTGCCCTTCCTGCTCCAGGGACAGGACTCGTACGCGCTGCCGTGGGACGCCTCGCCGATCGCCGTGCTGCCGCGGCTGGGGGTGCCGGTGCCGCTGGCGGTGCTGGTGGCCTTCGCGGGGGCCGGCGCGGGCCTGTGGGCGGCCTGGGTGCGGTGGCGGCGGGAGGACACCGACGGGGGCGAGCTGCGCCTGGTGGAGACCGCCTGCATGGTGATGCTCGCCGCATTCCTGGTGTCGCGGCCGTCCTTCGACCACTACCTGCTGGTGGTCCTGCCGCTGCTGTTGGCGTCGGTGGTGCGGACGGACGCGGCGGCGCGTTCGCCCTGGTTCTGGGCGGCGTTGGGGCCCCAGGTGGCGGGCATCCCGTGGCCGTCCGAGCTGGAGGCCAAACGGCGCGCCTTCAAGGACTGCGCCACGCTCTGCGGACTCGTGATCGTGCTGGCGCGTCGTGCACTGCGCTCCGGGCGGGTTACTCTGGAGCCCGTAACAACTGCGGGGTCCCCACCCAGGACCGAACCGGAGTGCGCCGCGACGTCAGCAGAATCGGCATCGCGGACCGCGTTTTGACCCGTACGGGTCTGCTTGGGTATCCTGCTGGTTTGTTATGCGTATTGGCTTTCTCATTCTCACGTGAAAGGGCCTTGCGCCGGTCCACCGGACCGATGACCAGCAGTTCGCGCGGGTTGCGTCCCCGTTGTGAACGAGGGCTGTCGTGATCGTCCGTGGTGACCCTGTCAGGACCTTCCCGTGGGGCTTACGCCCTTGGGATACCACCACTGAAGAAGCGAAGGCATACGCGTGCGTACGTTCAGCCCCAAGCCCGGCGACATCTCGCGCCAGTGGCTCGTCATCGACGCCCAGGACGTTGTCCTCGGCCGTCTGGCGACCCAGGCCGCTGCCCTCCTGCGGGGTAAGCACAAGCCGACCTACGCCCCCCACATGGACATGGGCGACTTCGTCATCATCGTCAACGCCGACAAGGTTCACCTGTCCGGCAACAAGGCGTCGCAGAAGATGGCGTACCGCCACTCCGGCTACCCGGGTGGTCTCCGCTCGGTGCGCTACGACGACCTCCTGGCGAACAACCCGGAGAAGGCCGTCGAGAAGGCCATCAAGGGCATGCTCCCCAAGAACACCCTGGGCCGTCAGATGCTCTCGAAGCTGAAGGTCTACTCGGGCGACCAGCACCCCCACGCTGCCCAGCAGCCGGTGCCGTTCGAGATCACCCAGGTCGCGCAGTAGTTCCGGCCACCCCCTAAGACGTAGAAAATTCTGAGGAGCATCGTGGCCGAGACCACCGCCGAGACGACCCCCGTCGACGAGTTCGAGGGCAACGTCGAGGAGTACACCAGCGAGTCTGAGGTCGTCGTCGAGGGCGACTACACCTCCGAGTCCCTTGCCGGTCGCTTCGGCGACCCCCAGCCGGCCGCCGGCCTGGGCCGTCGCAAGAACGCCATCGCCCGCGTCCGGATCGTTCCGGGCACCGGCAAGTGGAAGATCAACGGTCGCACCCTTGAGGACTACTTCCCCAACAAGGTGCACCAGCAGGAAGTCAACGAGCCCTTCAAGCTCCTCGAGCTTGACGGCCGCTACGACGTCATCGCCCGCATCTCGGGTGGCGGCGTCTCCGGCCAGGCCGGCGCCCTGCGCCTGGGTGTGGCCCGTGCGCTGAACGAGGCGGACGTGGACAACAACCGCCCGGCGCTGAAGAAGGCCGGCTTCCTTTCCCGCGACGACCGTGCGGTCGAGCGCAAGAAGGCCGGTCTCAAGAAGGCCCGTAAGGCTCCGCAGTACAGCAAGCGTTAATCTGCGCCTGCTGTTCTGCAACGAAACCGCCCCGGCAGCACTCTCTGTGCTGTCGGGGCGGTTCGTTTACCGCCACAAGCGGCAAATACCTGTCACAAGCGGTCATACGCGAAGCGGAAACTCGGGAGGACAACAGTGGGACGACTCTTCGGGACGGACGGTGTACGCGGCGTTGCCAACGCGGATCTGACGGCGGAGCTCGCGCTCGGCCTCTCCGTGGCGGCTGCCCACGTACTGGCCGAGGCGGGCACCTTCGAGGGCCACCGGGCGACCGCCGTGGTCGGCCGGGACCCCCGCGCCTCAGGCGAATTCCTGGAGGCCGCGGTCGTGGCCGGCCTCGCGAGCGCGGGCGTGGACGTCCTGCGCGTCGGTGTGCTGCCCACCCCGGCGGTGGCGTATCTCACCGGTGCGCTGGGCGCCGACCTCGGCGTGATGCTCTCCGCCAGCCACAACGCCATGCCCGACAACGGCATCAAGTTCTTCGCGCGCGGCGGCCACAAGCTCGCCGACGAGCTGGAGGACCGCATCGAGTCGACCTACGAGCAGCACCGCACGGGCGCTCCCTGGGACCGGCCCACCGGCTCCGGCGTCGGCCGCGTCTCCGACTACACCGAGGGCTTCGACCGGTACGTCGCCCACCTCATCGGTGTCCTCCCGAACCGCCTCGACGGCCTGAAGGTCGTCCTCGACGAGGCCCACGGCGCGGCCGCGTACGTCTCGCCCGAGGCGTTCACCCGGGCCGGCGCGGAGATCGTCACGATCGGCGCGGAACCCAACGGCCTCAACATCAACGACGGCTGCGGCTCCACCCACCTCGGCCTGCTCAAGGCGGCCGTGGTCGAGCACGGCGCCGACTTCGGCATCGCGCACGACGGCGACGCCGACCGCTGCCTGGCCGTGGACGGGTCCGGCGAGGAGATCGACGGCGACCAGATCCTCGCCGTGCTGGCCCTGGCCATGCGTGAGGCCGGCCAGCTGCGCGAGAACACCGTGGTCGGCACCGTGATGTCCAACCTGGGCTTCAAGCTGGCCATGGAGGCCGAGGGCATCCAGGTCGTGCAGACCGGCGTCGGCGACCGCTACGTGCTGGAGTCGATGAAGGAGCACGGCTACGCGCTCGGCGGCGAGCAGTCCGGCCACGTGATCATCCTGGACCACGCGACGACCGGCGACGGCACCCTGACCGGCCTGCTGCTGGCGGCGCGCGTCGCGGCCACCGGCAAGTCCCTCGCCGAGCTGGCGGGCGTCATGCAGCGGCTGCCGCAGGTGCTCATCAACGTTCCCGACGTGGACAAGTCCCGCGTCACCACCTCCGCCGAGCTGGCCGCCGCGGTCACCGACGCCGAGCGCGAGCTGGGCACCACCGGGCGGGTGCTGCTGCGTCCCTCCGGCACGGAGCCGCTCGTACGGGTGATGGTCGAGGCCGCCGACATCGAGCAGGCCCGCTCGGTCGCCGGCCGCCTCGCGGACGTCGTGAAGTCCGCGCTGGGCTAGACGGACACGGCCTAGAAATCCGGCCGGGCTCCGCCCGGCCCGCGTGGCGCACCCGGCTTCCGGACCATCCGGCCCTGCTGGGTGCGCCACAGCAGTTTCCAGCAGATGAGGGTGACCGTTCCGGCGAGGATGATCCCGCCCAGGTTCAGCGCCAGCTGCACGGCCGAGCCCCACATCTGGGAGAAGTCGCCGTAGCTGAGGGCCACCGCCGCGTTCGCGCCCGCCGGGACGGTGGTGACGGAGATCGCCACGCCCACCAGCGCACCGGCCTTCGCCGAGGTCAGCGACAGCATGCCGGCCACACCGGCGAGCAGCGCCACGACGAACGAGAACGGGTCGGGCTGCCAGATGAAGCTGGTGTTCGGCCGGGGGTTCTCCAGCATCCCCTCGTGGAACAGCCCGAGCGCGGTCATCCCCAGACTGAAGACCGTCGTCGCCACGATCGCCGCCGTGAAGCCGACGAACAGCGCGAGGAGCGAGCGCCCGGCGAGCCTGCGCTCGCGCTGCACCAGGCCCGTGCAGATGCCGGCGAGCGGGCCGAACTCCGGGCCGACCGCCATGGCGCCCACGATCAGGATCGCGTTGTCCAGGACCACACCGCAGGCCGCGATCATCGTCGCCACGATCATGAAGGCGCAGTAGGTGATGGTGAGGGTGGACTCCTCGTGCGTCGACCCGGCGAGCTGCTCCCAGATCACCGCGTCGGCCGCCTCGCCCGGCGCCTCCTCCTCGGCCTCGTCGGCGCGCCTGGAGATCGACAGGTCGATGTGCTCGACGGCGATCGAACCGCTCTCGCCGATGCCGAGCGAGCGCATCTCCTGCAGCAGTTCGTCGGCCGACTCGCGGGCGACGTCGCACAGGACGAGATCGCCCTCGGGGTCGCGGGCGGCGCCGGTCAGCACGACCAGATGGGTGGTACCGACCGTCCGGTCGATCAGTGCCACCACCCGTTCGGTGAGGTGATGTGGGGTGATCATCCGCAGATGCAGCATTTCGGCACCCTAGCGACTGTGCGCTAGAGCTTGCGGAGGCTCAGCTTCTGCACCTTGTGGTCGGGTCCCTTGCGGACGACGAGGGTGGCCCGTCCGCGGGTGGGCGCCACGTTCTCCAGCAGGTTGGGCCGGTTGATCGTCCGCCACATCGTCTGCGCGTACTCCATGGCCTCCTCCTCGGAGACCTGGGTGTACTTGCGGAAGTAGGAGAAGGGATTCTGGAACGCGGTCGCGCGCAGCTTCCGGAAACGGTTCAGGTACCAGCGCTCGATGTCCTCGGGGCGCGCGTCCACGTACACGCTGAAGTCGAAGTAGTCGGCGAGAGCGACGCGGGTGCGGCCGTCCGTGCCGGGGAGGGCCGGCTGGAGCACGTTGAGGCCCTCGACGATGAGGATGTCCGGGCGGCGGACGACGAGTTCCTCGCCGGGGACGATGTCGTAGATCAGGTGCGAGTAGACCGGGGCCCGCACCTCGTCCTTGCCGGCCTTGATGTCGGCGACGAAGCGGGTGAGCGCGCGGCGGTCGTAGGACTCCGGGAACCCCTTGCGGGAGGTCAGCCCACGCCGCTGGAGCTCCTTCATCGGGTACAGGAAGCCGTCCGTGGTGACCAGCTCCACGCGCGGGTGCTCGGGCCAGCGGGCCAGCAGCGCCTGCAGCAGGCGGGCCACGGTGGACTTGCCGACGGCGACCGAACCGGCGACCCCTATGACGAAGGGGGTGCCCTGCTGGGCGCCGTGCCCGTTGCCCGCGTCGCCGAGGAAGGTGTTGAGGGTGCCCCGCAGGTTGCTGGTGGCGCCGACGTAGAGGTTGAGGAGCCGGGACAGCGGCAGGTAGACGTCGCGGACCTCGTCGAGGTCGATGACGTCACCGAGGCCGCGCAGCCTCTCCACCTCGTCGGCGGTCAGCGGCAGCGGGGTCCGCTCCCGCAGGGCGCTCCACTCGGCGCGGGTGAGGTCGACGTAGGGCGAGGCCTCAGGGCCCCGGCGGTGTGCGGGGCGGGTGGGGTGCCCGTCCCGGCCGGTGCGCTCCGTTGCGTTGTCCGGCGTGTTGCTTCGTGGCGGCGAAGTGATCACACCGCCATTGTCGGGGCTCCGGGGCGGTTGTGGGTGGTGTGGTCGGTCACGTGTGCAACGGGAGGGGCCGGTACCGGGCCGGGCCCGGCCGGGCCGCCGGCGGTTGTACGCCGAGTGGTTTCGATTGGAAATGCCTGGGGTCTCGCTGGGGTCACGATTGGCCTTGATCCAGGCCTGCGGCAACGGGCCGATCCCCGGCCCCGTACATTGTTGATCACCGCAGTCATCTCCACGTCCCGTTTCAGGGGCGCGGTTCGGGCTGCCCGGTCTCAGCCGTATTCATGGGGGAGTTTTCTCGTGCGCAACGTTCTTGTCCGTCGTACCGTCCTGGCCGCGTCCGCGGTGTCCCTGAGCCTGCTCGTCACCGCCTGCGGCTCCGACAAGGCCGACACCAAGGCGGACGCCAAGCCGTCCGGAGCGGCGGCGACGTCGGCCGCCCCGGCCGCCAAGGCGAAGACCACCGCCGAGCTGGCCGGCGTGCTCGTGGTCCAGGCCGACCTGCCCAACCACGTGGTCAAGGCGGCCACCCCGGCCGAGCTCGCCGCCGCGTCCGCCACCAAGAGCGACAAGCCGGAGTGCCAGCCGCTGGTCTCCGCGCAGTCGATGGCCCCGATCGGCACCGCCCTGGGCACGGCCGGGACCAAGGCCATCGCCAAGGGCAAGGAGCCGGCCGCCGACGCCAGCCCCGAGGAGAAGCTCAAGGCCGGTCTGGCCGCCCTGAGCGCCACCGCCACCTCGGTCTCCCTCCACTCGTACGAGGGCACGGGCGCCGCGGAGGCCTTCGCCGCCGTCAAGAAGGCGGGCACGGCCTGCGCCGGCGGCTACACGGGCGGCCAGGGCGAAGACTCGCTGAAGATCACGAAGGTGGCCCCGGGTGCCGCCGTCACCGCGGGCGACGAGGCCCTCGCGTACACCGTGACGGGTGACGCGGACGGCGAGCCGATGGGCATGGAGCTCGTGGTCGTCCGCAAGGGCAGCACCGTGGCGACCTTCTCGGCCCTGAGCCTGGCCGGCGCCGCCGAGCAGCCGAAGGACGTCGTCGACGCCCAGGTGAAGAAGCTCGGCTGACGTCTGCCCGACGACACGTCAACCCGCTCCGGCGCACGCGCCGGGGCGGGTTTTTCGTCTTGTTCCGCTACGGGGCAGACGGCCAACTACGGCGTACGCTGCGGCCTATGTGCGGAATTGTGGGTTACGTGGGAGCGCAGTCGGCGCTCGATGTGGTCATCGCCGGACTCAAGCGGCTGGAGTACCGCGGCTACGACTCGGCCGGGGTCGCCGTGCTCGCGGACGGCAGCCTGGCGGCCGTCAAGAAGGCCGGGAAGCTCGTCAATCTGGAGAAGGAGCTGGTCGGGCACCCGCTGCCGACCGGTTCCACGGGGCTCGGGCACACCCGGTGGGCGACCCACGGCGGGCCCACCGACGCCAACGCCCACCCGCACCTCGACAACTCGGGGCGCGTGGCCGTCGTGCACAACGGCATCATCGAGAACTTCGCCGCGCTCCGGGCCGAGCTGGCCGAGCGCGGACACCGGCTGGAGTCCGAGACGGACACCGAGGTCGTGGCGCACCTGCTGGCGGAGCAGTTCTCGGCCACCGGCGATCTCGCGGAAGCCATGCGGCAGGTGTGCCGGCGCCTGGAAGGCGCCTTCACCCTGGTCGCCGTGCACGCCGACGAGCCGGACGTGGTGGTCGGCGCGCGCCGGAACTCGCCCCTGGTGGTGGGCGTCGGAGAGGGCGAGAACTTCCTCGCCTCGGACGTGGCCGCGTTCATCGCCCACACGCGGTCCGCGATCGAGCTGGGGCAGGACCAGGTCGTCGAACTCCGCCGCGAGGGCGTCACGGTGACCAACTTCGACGGTTCGGCCGCGACGGTGCGGGCGTACCACGTCGACTGGGACGCCTCGGCGGCCGAGAAGGGGGGATACGACTACTTCATGCTCAAGGAGATCGCCGAGCAGCCGAAGGCCGTCGCCGACACCCTCCTGGGCAGGATCGACGCGAGCGGCTCGCTGACCCTGGACGAGGTGCGCATCCCCGTCTCGGTGCTCAGGGAGGTCGACAAGGTCGTGATCGTGGCCTGCGGTACGGCGTACCACGCGGGCATGATCGCGAAGCTGGCCATCGAGCACTGGACCCGCATCCCGTGCGAGACGGAGCTGGCGAGCGAGTTCCGCTACCGCGACCCGATCCTCGACCAGCGGACGCTGGTGGTCGCCATCTCGCAGTCCGGCGAGACCATGGACACCCTGATGGCGCTGCGGCACGCCCGCGAGCAGGGGGCCAAGGTGCTGGCCATCTGCAACACGAACGGGTCGACGATCCCGCGCGAATCGGATGCGGTCCTCTACACGCACGCCGGTCCCGAGGTGGCCGTCGCCTCGACCAAGGCCTTCCTGACGCAGCTGGTGGCCTGCTACCTGGTCGCGCTCTACCTCGGACAGGTCCGGGGCACGAAGTGGGGCGACGAGATCGAGGCCGTGATCCGGGAGCTGTCGGACATCGCGGCGGCGGTGGACACCGTCCTGGAGACCATGGAGCCGGTACGGGAGCTCGCGCGCTCGCTCGCCGACAAGGACACCGTGCTGTTCCTGGGACGGCACGTCGGGTACCCGGTGGCGCTGGAGGGCGCGCTCAAGCTCAAGGAGCTGGCGTACATGCACGCCGAGGGCTTCGCGGCGGGCGAGCTCAAGCACGGGCCGATCGCACTGATCGAGAAGGACCTGCCGGTGGTGGTCGTCGTCCCGTCGCCGCGCGGCCGGTCGGTGCTCCACGACAAGATCGTGTCGAACATCCAGGAGATCCGGGCCCGCGGGGCGCGGACCATCGTGATCGCGGAGGAGGGCGACGAGGCGGTCGTCCCGTACGCCGACCACCTGATCCGGATCCCCGCGACGCCGACGCTGCTCCAGCCGCTGGTGGCCACGGTCCCGCTGCAGGTGTTCGCGTGCGAGCTGGCGACGGCGCGCGGCAACGAGGTGGACCAGCCGCGTAACCTCGCCAAGTCGGTGACCGTGGAGTAGTAGTCCGCCAGGCCAGTGGAGTTGTCGTTGTGATTATCGGCGTCGGGATCGACGTAGCGGAGATCGAGCGGTTCGGAGCGGCGCTGGAGCGCACCCCGAACCTGGCCGGGCGGCTGTTCGTCGACGCCGAGTTGACGCTGCCGAGCGGCGAGCGGCGCGGGACCGCCTCGCTCGCCGCCCGGTTCGCCGCCAAGGAGGCCCTCGCCAAGGCCCTCGGCGCGCCCGCCGGGCTGCTGTGGACCGACGCCGAGGTGTACGTCGAGGACAGCGGGCAGCCCCGGCTGCGCGTGTCCGGGACGGTCGAGGCGCGGGCGCTGGCGCTCGGCGTGAAGTCCTGGCACATCTCGCTCAGCCACGACGCCGGTGTCGCCTCCGCCGTGGTGATCGCAGAAGGGTAGGGGCAGTCCGTGCGCACTGCTTACAGCGTCGAGACCGTACGGGCCGCCGAGCGGGAGCTGATGGCCCGGCTCCCGAAGGGCGCCCTGATGCAGCGGGCGGCGGCCGGCCTGGCCGCCGCGTGCGCGGGGCTGCTGCGCGGAGCCCGCGGCGGGGTGTACGGGGCCCGGGTCGTCCTGCTCGTCGGCCCCGGGGACAACGGCGGCGACGCGCTGTACGCGGGCGCCCGGCTGGCCCGCCGCGGGGCCGGGGTGACGGCCGTGCCGATGGACCCCGAGCGGATGCACCCGGGCGGGCTGGCCGCACTGCGGGCCGCCGGGGGACACCTCGCGCGGTCGGTCCCGCAGCAGGCGGACCTCGTCCTGGACGGGCTGCTCGGGATCGGCGGGCGGGGCGGACTGCGCCCGGCGGCCGCGGCCCTGGTGGAGCGGATCCCGCCGGGGGTCCCCGTGGTCGCGGTGGACCTGCCGAGCGGGGTGGACGCGGACACCGGGGAGGTGGCGGGTCCGGCCGTGACGGCCGATGTGACGGTGACCTTCGGGGCGTACAAGCCCGGCCTGCTGATCGACCCCGGGGCCTCGCGCGCGGGCGTGGTGCACCTCGTCGGCATCGGGCTGGAACTGCCGTCGCCGGAGGTGGAGGCCCTGCAGCACGCCGATGTGGCGGGGCTGCTGCCGGAGCCGACGGCGACGAGCGACAAGTACCGGCGGGGCGTGGTCGGGATCGTCGCCGGGTCCGCGCAGTACCCGGGCGCGGCGGTGCTGGCCGTGGCGGGAGCGCTGCGGGGCGGTGCGGGCGCCGTGCGGTACGTCGGGCCGGCGGCGGAGGCGGTGCTCGCCCGCTACCCCGAGACGCTGATCGGGCCCGGCCGGGTGCAGGCGTGGGTGGTCGGCCCGGGGCTGGGCGAGGGGCGCGCCGGGGAGGTCGCGGACCTGCTGGCGGGGGACACGGCGGTGCTGGTCGACGCCGACGGGCTGCGCGGGCTGGACGCGGCGGCGCTGCGGGCCCGCAGCGCCCCCACCCTGCTGACCCCTCACGCGGGGGAGGCGGCTGCGCTGCTCGGCGTGTCGCGGGAGGCGGTCGAGGCGGGCCGGCTGGACGCCGTACGGATGCTGGCGCAGCGGTACGGGGCGGCGGTGCTGCTGAAGGGCTCGACGACGCTGGTCGCCTCGGGCGGCGGAGCCGTTCGGGTGAATCCGACGGGCACCCCGTGGCTGGCCACCGCCGGCAGCGGGGACGTGCTGTCCGGGCTGGCGGGCTCCCTGCTGGCGGGCGGGCTGTCCGGGGCGGACGCGGGGGCGGTGGGCGCGTACCTCCACGGCCTGGCGGCCCGCCGCGTCGGGGGCCCGCTCCTGGCCCACCAGGTGGCCGAGGCCCTCCCGGCCGCCTGGCGCGACACCCGCCACCCCTGACGCCGCGGCGACCGCGCGCATCGCAGACCGGGCTGTGCCCCGGACCCCGCGCCTCGACCGCCGGCGGGGCCGAAAGGGCCAGCCCCCGCAAGGCCCGGCGGGGATTCTGAGAGACTGGGGGCGATGAACGAGACAGCGACGCGCGTGTACGCCGAGATCGATCTTGATGCCGTACGGGAGAACGTGCGCGCACTGCGCGAGCGGGCGCCCAGGGCCGAGTTGATGGCCGTGGTCAAGGCGAATGCCTACGGGCACGGCGCCCTGGAGTGCGCCAAGGCCGCCCAGGAGGCCGGTGCCACCTGGCTCGGGACGGCCACGCCCGACGAGGCCCTCGCGCTCCGCGCCGCCGGGATCCAGGGGCGCCTCATGTGCTGGCTCTGGACGCCCGGCGGGCCCTGGCAGGAGGCCGTCGAGGCCGATATCGACGTCTCCGTCAGCGGCATGTGGGCCCTCGACGAGGTCCGCGAGGCTGCCCGCGCGGCCGGCCGCACCGCCCGTATCCAGCTCAAGGCCGACACCGGCCTCGGCCGCAACGGCTGCCAGCCCGCCGACTGGGAGGCCCTGGTCGGAGCGGCCGTCGCCGCCCAGGCCGAGGGGACCGTCCAGGTGACCGGCGTCTGGTCGCACTTCGCCTGCGCCGACGAACCCGGCCACCCCTCGATCCAGCTCCAGCTGGCCGCCTTCCGCGACATGCTCGCGTACGCCGAGAAGGAGGGCGTCGAGCCCGAGGTCCGGCACATCGCCAATTCGCCGGCCACCCTGACCCTGCCCGAGTCCCACTTCGACCTGGTGCGCTGCGGGCTGGCCGTCTACGGGGTCTCGCCCGCCCCCGAACTCGGCACCCCGGCCCAGCTGGGCCTGCGGCCCGCGATGACCCTCAAGGCCTCCCTCGCGCTGGTAAAGACGGTCCCCGCCGGGCACGGGGTGAGCTACGGCCACCACTACGTCACCGACGCCGAGACGACCCTCGCGCTGGTCCCGGCCGGTTACGCCGACGGCATCCCCCGGCAGGCCTCGGGGCTCGGCCCGGTGCTCGTCGCCGGCAAGGTCCGCCGGGTCGCCGGGCGCGTCGCGATGGACCAGTTCGTGGTCGACTTGGAGGGAGACCACGCCCGCGCGGGTGACGAGGCCGTCATCTTCGGGGACGCGGAGCGCGGTGAACCCACCGCCGAGGACTGGGCACGAGCGGCGCACACGATCGCGTATGAGATCGTCACTCGTATCGGTGCACGTGTGCCCCGGGTGTACCTGGGCGGCTGAGCGGAGTGAGGGCGGCGGCGTGAGCGAGAACTGGCGCAAGGCCGGCTGGGCCGGCGCCGCCATCGGCGTGATAGCCGCGGGCGCGGCGGCCGGTGTCGCGGTCGAACGGATCACCGTAGGGCGCGGCATGCGGATGAAGGCACGCCTCGCACTCGACGCGGCCGGGGACTACGGGTCCCTGCGCGGCGCCGAGGGAATCTGCCGGGCCGAGGACGCCACCGAGCTCTACTACGAGGTCGACGAGCTCCCGGACGACGGCAAGCGGCGGCGGCTGCGGCGCAAGGCCGAGCCCCAGGCCACCGTCGTCTTCTGCCACGGCTACTGCCTCGGCCAGGACTCCTGGCACTTCCAGCGCGCCGCCCTGCGCGGTGTGGTCCGCGCGGTCTACTGGGACCAGCGCAGCCACGGCCGCAGCGCCCGCGGCCTCGCCCAGGCGGACGGCGAGCCGGTGAGCATCGACCAGCTCGGCCGGGACCTGAAGGCCGTCATCGACGCGACCGCCCCCGAGGGGCCGCTGATCCTGGTGGGTCACTCGATGGGCGGAATGACCATCATGGGATTCGCCGAGCAGTACCCCGAGATCGTCCGCGACCGCGTCGTCGGCGTGGCCCTGGTCGGCACCTCCAGCGGCCGCCTCGACGAGGTGACGTACGGGCTTCCGGCCGCCGGCATGGGAGCCGTGCGCCGGCTCCTGCCCGGCGTGCTCAAGGCGCTCGGCTCGCAGGTGGAGCTGGTGGAGAAGGGCCGCCGGGCCACCGCGGACCTCTTCGCCGGAATGATCAAGATGTACTCGTTCGGCTCCCGGGACGTGGATCCGGGCGTCGCGCGGTTCGCGGAGCGGCTGATCGAGGCCACGCCGATCGACGTGGTCGCCGAGTTCTACCCGGCCTTCCAGACCCACGACAAGACCTCCGCGCTCCAGCTGTTCGCGGACCTGCCGGTCACGGTCATAGCCGGCGACAAGGACATGATCACCCCGCCCGCGCACAGCGTCGCCATCAAGGAGGCGCTCCCCGGCGCCGATCTCGTGGTCCTGGAGTCCACCGGGCACCTCATGATGCTGGAACGCCCGGAGACCGTGACGCGGCTGCTCACCGAGCTGCTGGCGCGCACCGGGGCGGCGGCCGTCCCCGCAGCGACTAACGTTGGCGGGCATGGAAGAAGTACCGCTGGAAGCACAGCGCAGCCAGGCGCCGGCACCTGAGGCCGCGGCCGGCGCGGAGACCCGGATCACCATCGACTCCCCGGACGCGATGCAGGAATTGGGCCGCAGGATCGCCGGCCTGCTGCGCCCCGGCGACCTCGTCCTGCTGACCGGCGAGCTGGGCGCGGGCAAGACCACGCTCACCCGGGGCCTCGGCGAGGGCCTGGGCGTGCGCGGGGCCGTGACCTCGCCGACCTTCGTGATCGCCCGGGTGCACCCCTCGCTGACCGGCGGACCGGCGCTGGTGCACGTGGACGCGTACCGCCTGGGCGGCGGGCTGGACGAGATGGAGGACCTGGACCTCGACGTCTCGCTGCCGGAGTCCGTGGTCGTCGTGGAGTGGGGCGACGGCAAGGTGGAGGAGCTCTCCGACGACCGGCTGCACGTGGTGATCGCGCGGGCGGTCGGCCACGAGGAGGTCCTGGACGACGTACGGGAGGTCCTCGTGCGCGGGGTCGGGGCGCGCTGGAGTGCCGGGGCCGGGCTGGACGCCCTGGCCGGCGCCCTCTCGGAGTAAACGTACCGACAACTCGTCGGCAAGATATTGCGCTGTCGGCGGCCCTCGTGGTGACATGGTACCGAGAGTTTCTTAGGTATGCCTAAGTACGGTGTCCCGGGTCCAGGAGGCAGCCATGTCGGCACCAGCAGGAGCACATCGCGAACCCCGCCCGTCCACCGTCTCCATGTGGACGCTCCTCGCCGCCGGCGTGGCCGCCACCGCCGTCTCCACGCCGCCCGCACGCGAGTACGCCACCACCCCGGGCGGGCCGGCCGACACCGCACACGAAGAGGCCGCTCCGGAATCCGAAGCGGCCTAGGCGTGGTGCTGCGTCACCCGGTCGGGTGAAGCACGGGCGATCCGTCAGGGAACGACGACGACCTTCGAGGCGATCGTCGCGAACGCCCACATCGCGTCGCCGTCGGCACGGGCCATGCGGATGCCGCCGGTCTTCTTGTTCGGGTCGGGCTCCGGCAGCGCGCCGTCCGTACGGGCGCTGAAACCGACCGCCACACCCTCCGTGCTGGCGAACCGCACGACGTGCTCGATCGGCACGCCGTCCGAGCCGGTGACCGAACCCGAGCGCGACCCCACCGTGTAGGTGCCCGGCTTCGGGTGCACCGTGCTCGGCATCACCGTGAACGACTTCGGCGGCTGCGCGGGGTCGCCGACCAGCCACACCCGCTTCTGGCCCACCGAGTACACGACGCGCACCCCGGTGCCGGAACCCTCGGGCACGGCCACCGGCTTCGCCGGGTCCTGCTTGGCGGCCGGGCTCGCGGCGGGAGCCGGTTCCTGCGCGGCGGCCTTCGGAGGACGCGCGGGCGCCGTGGCGGAAGCCTGGTAGCCGAGGAAACCGACGACGGCCACCGCCGCGGCGGTGAGCCCGGCCACGATTCCCGAGCTGCTGCGTGCCACCTTGCTCCACCTCTCCGTGCCGACCGATACCACGTCAGGTACCCCGTCGAAAGGTAGCAGCCGCCCTGCTCCGAGACCGGCCGCAAGGGGTGCGGCCGCCGGAGTCGTAGGCTGTTCGCGTGCTCTTGCTCGCCGTAGATACCGCCACGCCCGCCGTCACCGTCGCCCTGCACGACGGTGAGTCCGTCGTCGCCGAGTCGAACCAGGTCGACGCCCGCCGCCACGGGGAGCTCCTGCTGCCCTCCGTGGACAAGGTCCTCGCCGAGGCAGGGGTCACGCTCGAAGCCGTCACCGGCGTCGTCGTCGGTGTCGGCCCCGGCCCCTACACGGGGCTGCGCGTCGGCCTCGTCACCGCCTCCACCTTCGCCGCCGTGCTGGGCGTGCCCGTGCACGGCCTGTGCACGCTCGACGGCCTCGCGTACGCCGCCGGGGCCGCCGGCATCGAGGGCCCCTTCACCGTCGCCACCGACGCGCGGCGCAAGGAGGTCTACTGGGCCCGGTACGAGGACCCGCGCACGCGCGTCGGCGACCCCGCCGTGGACCGCCCGGCCGACATCGCCGAGCAGGTCGCGGGCCTGCCCGCGGTCGGCCAGGGCGCACTCCTGTACCCCGAGGTGTTCCAGGACGCCCGGGGCCCCGAGCACCAGTCGGCCGCCGCGCTGGCCTCGCTGGCCGCGGAACGACTGGCCGCGGGCCTGGAGTTCCTGCCTCCGACCCCGCTCTACCTGCGCCGGCCCGACGCCCAGGTGCCCAAGAACTACAAGGTGGTCACGCCGCAGTGACCCCCCACACGCTGCGCGAGATGCGCTGGTGGGACATCGGGCCCGTACTGGAACTGGAGCACGAGCTGTTCCCCGAGGACGCCTGGTCCGCCGGGATGTTCTGGTCCGAACTCGCCCACGCACGCGGCCCGCAGGCCACGCGCCGCTACATCGTCGCCGAGGACGCTGCGGGCCGGCTGGTCGGCTACGCAGGACTGGCCGCCGCCGGCGACCTGGCCGACGTACAGACCATCGCGGCCGCGCGCGACCAGTGGGGGACCGGGCTCGGCGCCCGGCTCCTCACCGACCTGCTGCGCGCCGCCACCGCGTTCGAGTGCGCCGAGGTGCTGCTGGAGGTACGGGTGGACAACACCCGCGCCCAGAAGCTCTACGAGCGCTTCGGCTTCGAGCCCATCGGCTTCCGGCGCGGCTACTACCAGCCCGGCAACGTCGACGCGCTCGTCATGCGACTGACCGACCCCGCACAAGCACGAACTGAGAGCAGTGAGAGCAATGGCTGACGAACCGCTCGTCCTCGGCATCGAGACCTCCTGCGACGAGACCGGCGTCGGCGTCGTCCGCGGCACCACCCTGCTCGCGGACGCGATCGCGTCGAGCGTCGACGAGCACGCCCGCTTCGGCGGCGTCGTGCCCGAGGTGGCCTCGCGGGCCCACCTGGAGGCGATGGTCCCCACCATCGACCGCGCCCTGAAGGAGGCCGGGGTCAGCGCCCGCGACCTCGACGGCATCGCCGTCACCGCGGGACCCGGCCTCGCCGGTGCGCTCCTCGTGGGCGTCTCGGCGGCCAAGGCCTACGCGTACGCGCTCGGCAAGCCGCTGTACGGGGTCAACCACCTGGCCTCCCACATCTGCGTGGACCAGCTGGAGCACGGGCCGCTGCCGGAGCCGACGATGGCGCTGCTGGTGTCCGGCGGCCACTCCTCGCTGCTGCTGGCCCCGGACATCACCTCCGACGTACGGCCGCTCGGTGCGACCATCGACGACGCGGCGGGCGAGGCCTTCGACAAGATCGCGCGCGTGCTCCAGCTGGGCTTCCCGGGCGGTCCGGTCATCGACCGGCTCGCGCGCGAGGGCGACCCGAAGGCGATCAACTTCCCGCGAGGGCTGACGGGCCCGCGCGACGCCGCGTACGACTTCTCCTTCTCCGGGCTCAAGACGGCCGTCGCCCGCTGGATCGAGGCGAAGCGCAACGCGGGCGAGGACGTACCGGTGCGCGATGTGGCGGCGTCCTTCCAGGAGGCCGTGGTGGACGTGCTGACGCGCAAGGCGATCCGGGCGTGCAAGGACGAGGGCGTCGACCACCTGATGATCGGCGGCGGCGTCGCGGCCAATTCCCGGCTGCGCTCGCTGGCGCAGGAGCGGTGCGACGCAGCGGGGATCGTGCTGCGGGTACCGCGGCCGAAGCTGTGCACGGACAACGGCGCGATGGTCGCGGCGCTGGGCGCGGAGATGGTCAGGCGGAACCGGCCCGCGTCGGACTGGGACCTGTCGGCGGACTCCTCGCTGCCGGTGACGGACCCGCACGTGCCGGGTACCGCCCACACGCACGACCACGGCCACGGCCACACCCACGATCACGACCACGTGCACGAACTGAGCAAGGACAACCTGTACTCGTGAGCACCGTCGCGCTGATGTGGGAGGCCCGTGCCGCCGACGGCCGGGGCAACGAGCTGCTGGAGTGGGCCCGCGCCCAGGTCCTCGCCCGGGAGCCGGTGCGTCGCGAGATGTTCCGCGCCCCGCAGGACCGGGTCCTCGTGATCACCTGGTGGGAGGCCGCCGAAGGCGTGGCGGCCGACCTCCCCGAGCTGCCCGAACCCGCGGCCGACCTGATCACGCGGGCCGTGCACCGCTGGCGGTTCGAGTCGGTGGAGGTCGACGGCGGCTGACCGGGCCGGGGGCGGGGAGCCAGGCCGGGCGCTAGGGGGTGTCGGCGGGAGCCGGCACAGGGGCGCCGATGAGCATCGAGGGGGCTCCCGCCACCCGGGTCAGGAAGACGGTCGCGGAGTTCGGCCCCTGCGGTTTGACCTTCCTGCGCAGCTCCTCGGGCTCGATCGCCGAGCCGCGCTTCTTCACGGTCAGGATCCCGACCCCGCGCTCGCGCAGCAGCGCCTTCAGCTTCTTCAGGCCGAAGGGCAGCACGTCGGTGATCTCGTACGCCGTCGCGTACGGCGTCGCACGCAGCTCGTCGGCGGTGATGTAGGCGATGGTCGGGTCGATCAGCCGCCCGTCCAGCTGTCCGGCGACCTCGGCGACCAGATGGGCGCGGATGACGGCCCCGTCGGGCTCGTAGAGCCAGCGGCCGACCGGCCCGGCCGCCGGATCGGGCAGCGGATCGGCCGTGTGCAGCCCGCGCGGTCCGGGGAGCAGGGTGGCGCGCACGGTCCCCGGCGCCGTTCCGAACCAGAGCACGGCCTCCTTGACGTCCCCCTGGTCGGAGATCCACTCGGCCTCGGCCTCCGCCGGCACGGCCTCGTGGGGGATCCCGGGAGCGATCTTGATGGCGGCGTACTTCGCCGCACGGGCCGTCTCCACCGCCCATGACAGCGGCGGCGAGTACGACTCCGGGTCGAAGATCCGGCCGCGCCCCCCGCGCCGGGCCGGGTCGATGAAGACGGCGTCGTAGCCGGAGGTGTCCACCTCCGTCACATCCGCCTCCCGGACCTCGATCAGGTCCGCCAGCCCGAGTGCCTCGGCGTTGGCCCGCGCGACGGCGACCGTGAGCGGGTCGTGGTCCACCGCGAGCACCCGGATGCCGAGCCGGGCCAGGGCCAGGGCGTCGCCGCCGATGCCGCAGCACAGGTCCGCGAGGCTGCGTACGCCGAGGGCGGCGAGCCGCTCGGCCCGGTACGAGGCCACGGACGCGCGGGTGGCCATCTCGCCGCCGCCGGGCGTGAAGTACATCCGGAAGGCGTCCTCGGCGCCGAACTTCGCCACCGCGCGCTGCCGCAGCCGGGCCTGCCCGAGCGCGGCGGAGACCAGGGCGGCGGGGTGCTCGCGGCGCAGCCGGGTGGCGACGGCCAGCTCCTGGGAGGGGTCGTAGTCGCGGAGCGAGTCCAGGAGGGCGCGGCCCTCGGGGGTGAGGAGGGCGGCGAAGTCTTCGGGGGTCACGGGTCCATTGTCGGCGACGGGCCGGCCCGGGAGCGGCGCGGGCGGGCGCCCCCGGGCCGGACGGTGTGGGCCAGTCGAAGGAAGGTGCGACCGCGTTCGCGGTGTCTTCCGGGGAGTCCGTGTGTCGGGTGCCAGGATGCGCTGCTATGCAGCTAGTACGACAAAAGGGAAATAAGTCGCAACAAGGTCACCGGTACGCGGCAGGTCCGCGCGGCCGGTTCGGGGTGGCCGTCGCAGCCCTGCTCGTCGCCGCCCTCGGGACGGCGTGCGGCTCCGGGGACTCCGGGCCGGACAAGGGCGCGAAGGCGAAGGCCGCGGAGGCGGGCGCGGCCGGCGCCCTCAGCGCCGCCGAGAAGGCCAAGGCGGCCCAGCAGGCACGCGTCGTCGCGGCGAAGAAGTGGGGCCTGCGCAAGACCCCGCTCGCCGCCCCGCCGGCGCCCAAGGTGAAGCCCGAGATCACCACGCGCGAGGGCTTCGAGGTGGAGGACCAGGAGGAGTACCCGCACGTCTTCACCACGGTCCCGACCGAGGACAAGGTCGTCTTCCTGACGATCGACGACGGCTCGGAGAAGGACCCCGAGTTCCTGAAGATGATGCAGGAGCTCAAGATCCCGTACACGGCCTTCCTCAGCGACTACGTCGTCCGGGACAACTACCCGTACTTCAAGCAGATGCAGGCCGCGGGCGTCACCCTGAACAACCACACGCTCAACCATCGCTACATGCCCGGCCTGTCGTACGAGCAGCAGCGCGAGGAGATCTGCGGCCAGCAGGACACGATCCAGAAGCAGTTCGGCAAGCGGCCCACCCTCTTCCGGCCGCCGTACGGCAACTACAACCAGGACACGCTGCGCGCGGCGAAGTCCTGCGGCATCAAGGCGGTCCCGCTGTGGAACGCGGAGGCGTTCACCAACCGGATGGATTACCGTGAATGGGACCGCGATCTGCACCCCGGTGACATCATCCTCACGCACTTCCGGGGCAAGGACGACTGGAAGGGCACGATGCCTGACATGATCCGTCATGTCATGAAGACCGTCACGGACAAGGGGTACGCCGTGGCTCGCCTGGAGGACTATCTGTGAAGCACGCGCGCCGGTTGGTAGCCGGAACTCTGGCCGCCGGCGCGCTCGCGCTGTCCCTGACGGGGTGCGGGGACAGCGCGGCCCCCACCGAACGGCTGGCCGGCAGGACGGCGCAGCCGACACCGGAGGCCGGCAGCACCACGCCGTCGGCTGTGTC
Source organism: Streptomyces xanthophaeus (assembly GCF_030440515.1). Taxonomy (GTDB): domain Bacteria; phylum Actinomycetota; class Actinomycetes; order Streptomycetales; family Streptomycetaceae; genus Streptomyces; species Streptomyces kutzneri. Next base: position 3,419,415 of record NZ_CP076543.1, on the reverse strand, counting down.
GACCGCGCCGGGGGGCGCCGTCGACGATGCGTACAAGAAGTGGGGCCTCACGGCCCCCCTCCAGTACGCGCCCAAGCCGGCCCAGAAGCCGCAGTTCCCGAAGCCGGGCCCGGGCAAGGTCCCGGTGATAGACCGAATACCCGTCCCGGCGGACGACAAGGTCGTCTTCCTGACCTTCGACGACGGCGCGGAGAAGGACCCCGAGTTCCTGAAGATGGCGGCCGACCTCAAGCTGCCGATCAGCATGTTCCTCACGGACAGCGTGGCCTCGTCGGACTACGGGTACTTCGAGAAGCTCCGCGACAACGGCTCGGCGAGCACGATAAACAACCACACGCTGACGCACCCGAATCTGCGGACCCTCTCCTTCGAGGCGCAGAGGAAGGAGATATGCGGCCAGCAGGAACGCCTGGAGAAGCGCTTCGGCAAGCGCCCGCCGCTGTTCCGCCCGCCCTTCGGCAACTACAACGACGACACCCTCCGGGCGGCCTCGGAGTGCGGAGTCTCGTCCCTGGTGCTGTGGCGGGCCTCGATGCAGATCAACAACTTCCAGTACGCCGAGGGCTCCGCCCTCAAACCCGGCGACATCATCCTCGCCCACTTCCGCGGCCCGGCTGAGCTCAAGGGCACGACGGAAACCCAGATGACGACGCGCATGCTCCAGCGCATCCAGGAACAGGGCTACCGCATAGGCCGCCTGGAGGACTACCTGTAGGGCGGGCGGGAGCTGCTCGGGCGGTATCAGGGATGTGTATGGGGGTTTCCCGTCAGTCTCATCGTCTCTCCGTGTCGGGCCGGTCCCTCAAGGGCGCTCCTCCTTCGTCGTCGCGTCGCTTCGCGATGTCGCTGCGCTCCACCCTTGACCGACCGTCCCGCCCCGGACATACGAAGACTGCCGGGAAACCCCCAAAGGAACGGGCCGGTCGAAGCTTTCAGGGACGGGCGGACAGAGATGCCCAGGCAGATCCCGGTAGGGCACGACCGAGAGGCGGGGCCCATCCAGACCAGGGCCCGGGTCGGGCGGAGCGCGTCCGATCGCTACGCGCTCCTCACCTCTCAGCGTCTCCCGCCCGTCCTGGGCCACCGGCAGAAGCTAGGCGGAGGCGACGACCTTGCCGGCGGTGACCTGTGGAGGGTTGGGCAGGAACTGAGCCAGGTGGTCGCGGACGAATTCCGCAGCCTTCTCGACCGACTCGTCGGCTCCCGCCCGGTCCCGGAACACGCTCGTGGACACCATCACCCCGCCTCCGGCGTCGACCCAGAAGTACGCCACGAATCCGGGGACCTGGCGCATGATCGGCACGAACCCCTCGTCGACGAGGCGTCCGGCCTCGGCCGGGTCGGTCACGCCTTCATAGCGCCGGACTGCTGCGTACATGGTTGGTCCCCTCAACGGTGCTGGGCGTCGTCATTGCGAAGAGGACGTACCCGCACCGGCCTCGCCCGGCCCGCGCCGTGCCCGGCAATCACCGGAAGAGACCTCGTCGGCGGCGCGAACGGGCGGCCGTTAGGGTGCGGCCATGGACGCCGCCGTACTCCACCGCAGGACCGGCATGCATGACGAGTGCGTGCCACCGGACCTCGTCGACCGTCTCCTCGCCCTCGGGCACGCCGACCTGGTGCGCGGGCAGGCCCTGGCGGAGGACGGCGACTGGTTCTGCGCCCGCGCCTGGGCGCGCCTGCTGGCCGGCCGGGGCGCGCTGGACGAGGCCCTTGAGGTACTGGCTCCCTACGTCGGCACCGGCTGGTGGACGGCGGCCGCGGAGGCCGCGGGGCTGCTGGAGGCCGGCGGCCGGGGCGAGGAGGCCATCACCCTCGTCCGCCCCTTCGCATCGGACGGGGAGCGGTCGGCTCTGCACGACCTGGCTCTGCTGCTGGCGCGGCACGGGCAGGGCGAAGAGGCGTACGAACTGCTCCTGCCGCACACCACCGACTGGCTGCTCGCCGAGGCCCTGGTCGAGGTGGGCGTCGGGCTGGGCCGCGCCGAGGAGGTCGCTGCACTGCTGGAGGCCCGCCTGGCCCCCGGGAACTCGTGCCCGCGGTGCGGCAGCCCGGAATGCGGTCAGCCGTACAGGGAGCCCTTCAACGCGGTGAACCTGCTGGCGTCCGTGCACGAGAAGCAGGGGCGTACGGACGAAGCGATCGCGGTGCTGCACACGTACGGCCCCACCGTCGTCAACAACCGTGACCCACTGGCCGAACTGCTGGTACGGCACGACCGGATCGACGAACTGCGCGCCTACGCCGGCACGCCGGAAGCCGTCCGGCAGCTCGCGGAGCTGCTGGAGGAGCGCGGCGACGTGGCCGGCGCGGTCGACGCGTACCGGAAGCACGCGGATGAGGACCGCTGGAACACGTCGATCCTGCTCGCGGAACTCCTGGCCCGGCACGGGCGGGGCGCCGAGGCCATCGAGATCGTGCGCGCGCTGGACAGTGCCGACGACTGGATCGTGGACCAGCTGTGCAAGCTGTTCGCAGCCGAGGGCCGCGCGGAGGAGGGCCTCGCCCACCTCGACGCGCTCAAGGCCCGGCGGGGCGGGGAGGAGTGGGAGCTGTCCCGGCTGCGCGGGCCCCTCATGGCCGCGTGCGGCCGACTCGACGACGCCGTGGCGGAAGCCCTCGCACACCCCGAAGGCGGGAGCCCCTACGCACTGGAGAGCCTGGCCCACCTGCTGATCGACGCCGGACGCCCGGAAGAGGCCCTCACCCTGCTGGACACGGACCGCCTGGACCACCGGAGGACCCTCGGCCCGCTCCTGGTGGAGCTGGGCCGCGTCGAGGAGGCGATAACACTCCTGCGGACCCCCAGCCCCCAGGTCCCGCCACCCCAGCCGACCGGCTACAGCGACTGGCCGCCCTTCTAGGCGTCGAAGTCGTACTCCAGCACGTACGAAGCGGAGTCCAGCGTCATCTCGTTGACCTCAACAGCTCGCCCGCCCTCGGCGAACGCGGTGCGCACGATCTGGATGACAGGCGTGCCCATGGAGAGCGAAAGCCGCTCGGCCTCACCGGCCGAGGGCATCCGGGAGCGGATCTCCTCCCGGAAATGAACGGGCGCATGCCCCAGCTCGGCCAGCCGCGCGTACGTCCCGCCGGGACCGGTGTCGGCCCGTGTGATGGCGGAGTCCCCGACGATGTCCGCCGGCAGGTACGACACCGCGAACAGCACGGGCTTGCCGTCAAGCACGAAGCGGCGGCTGCGGGCCCACACCTGAGTCCCTGCCGCGACGCCCAGCGCGTCGCAGACGCGGTCGTCCGCCTCCTCCACTCGCACGTCGACCTGGTCGACGACCAGCTCCCGATCCTCGGTATCGGCGGACCAGACGGACCGCCCCGAGCCCCACCGCTCCTGCGCCAGCCGCTGAATACCGCGCCGCCGCAGAGGCTTGAACGCCCGGACGAAGACGCCGGCACCCTTTCGGGCCTCCGCGAGTCCTTCGTTCTGCAGTACACCGAGGGCCTGACGTGCGGTCATCCGCGCGACCTCGTAGGTGGCCATGAGGTCGTTCTCACCCGGCAGGCGGTCGCCCGGGCCGTATTCGCCCGTCTGAATGGCCGCCCTCAGCGCATCGGCGATCCGCTGGTATTTCGGCTGACGGGTGCTGCCCTGGCTGGTCATTAAACCGATCACTCCTTCTCCTCTCTAGACACCCTAGGGCCAGAGGTGTGGCACCGCACGCACCCGCATCGAGCCTCATATCCGTGAGATCTCTAGAGATGTATTGACGGATCGAGGTGATGTCGACTGTAGTGGATACATCTCTAGAGAGGCAGCCTTCGAGGTGGCCTCGCGAGTGAGGAGTGATCTGTATGTCGCAGCGCCGAGATGTCTTCACCGTCGACACGGACGACGCCCTCCCTGTGAGGGTGGCTGTCATACGCGAGCCCAGTGAAGACCTGCTGGGCCGGGCGCTGATCGGCTGGGAGCGCTTCCTCCGCACCCTGCGAGGGGTGTCCGATGAGTGAGCGTTACGCATACGTGCCGCACCGACTCCTGCGCCGGCGCGTCCGTGACATCGCTTCGGGCGTCGAGGGTGAATTGATGGCCGTGATCAACGAGAACGTCTCGAATGCCGACATTGAGTACTGGATGGAGCTGGCGTACATCCGTGGCGCGTCCGGTCGTGAATTCACCACCGCGGTCGCCAACGTCGAGGCGGCGGACTGACGAATCGTCGGCTCTCCAGCGGGTGCGTGGTTCGTCTGGCGACTGCACTCGGCCAAGCCGATGTGTACTCGGGCTTGGGCGCGGAAGTACTCACAGCGGCGAGAAGAGGACGGTCATGGTCGCGCAGACCCGGCTGCAAATCGGCCGAGTCGAGGTATCAGCGGTCATTCAGCCCAGGACGGTCGTCGGACGCTGAGAGATGAGGAGCGCGTAGCGATTGGACGCGCTCCCCCGACACGGGCCGTGATCGGTGATGGGCCCCGTCTCTCGGTCGTGCCCCCCGGCCCGCCCGAAGGTCTCTGATGCGCCCGTCCCTGGAAAGGAACGCCCGGCTCGTTCCTTTGGGGGTTTCCCGGCGGTCTTCGTATGTCCGGGGCGGGTCGGTCGGTCAAGGGTGGCCGGAGGCCATCGCGTAGCGACGCGACGACGAAGGAGGAGCGCCCTTGAGGGACCGGCCCGAACCGGAGAGACGATGAGACTGACGGGAAACCCCCATACGCATCACTGACTACCGCCCCAGCGGATCCCGTTCACCGAAGCCGTCCCCGCGCCCGGGGGCGGGTGGGCAAACGCCGCCGCGGGGTGGTGGCCCGAGGGGGCGGGAATCCTGGCGAGGCGAAGCGCACCGAAGCCGCCCCTACACCCGCACCACCGGCGTGATCGTCGTTTCCACCGGGCCGTGGCTGTCCGCCTCGCGCTGGCGTTCCGCGCTGTCGCTGATGCGGAGGAGCAGCGCGATCATGATCCAGTTGGCCAGGAGGGATGAGCCGCCCTTGGCCAGGAACGGCAGGGCCTTGCCCGTCAGGGGGATCAGGCCCGTCACACCGCCCGCGACCACGAAGACCTGCAGGGCCAGCGCCGCCGCCAGGCCCACCGCGAGCAGCTTGCCGAAGGGGTCGCGCGCGCCGAGCGCCATCCTCAGCCCCCGCTGCACGAGGAGCGCGTAGAGGATCAGTACGGCCATGACCCCGGCCAGGCCCAGCTCCTCGCCCACCGTGGTCAGGATGAAGTCGCTGCGCCCGGCGAACGCGATCAGCTCGGGATGCCCCATGCCGAGGCCCGTGCCGGAGACGCCGCCCGTGCCGAAGCTGAACAGCGCCTGCGCCGACTGGTCCGAGGTGACTCCGGGCGGCCGGTTCTCCCAGTAGAACGACAGCGGGTTGAGCCACGCAGCCACGCGTGCCTTGACGTGCGGCTCCGTCGAGCCGACCACGAAGGCGCCCGCCGAGGCCATGACCAGGCCGCAGACGATCCAGCTGGTGCGCTCGGTGGCGACGTACAGCATCACCACGAACACCCCGAAGAAGATGAGCGAGGTGCCGAGGTCGCGTTCGAAGACCAGGACCAGCATCGAGACGATCCACACCGTGACGATCGGGCCGAGCTGGCGCATCGGCGGCAGTCGCATGCCCAGGAATCTACGGCCCGTCAGGGCCAGCGAGTCCCGGTGGATGACCAGGTAGCCCGCGAAGAAGATCGCGATCATGATCTTCACGAACTCGCCGGGCTGCAGCGAGAAACCGAACAGTTTGATCCAGCGCTTCGCGCCGTAGGTGTCCGCGCCGAAGAAGGCGGGCGCGATCAGCAGCACCAGCGCGACGGCCATGTTGATGTAGATGAACCGCTGCAGCAGCCGGTGGTCGCGCAGCAGCGCCAGCACCAGCAGGCAGGCGGCGACCCCGACGACCGTCCACATCAGCTGGCCGGGTGCGTTCGCGTCCGAGTTGTAGCGCTCGATGTAGCCCTGGTCGAGGCGGTGCAGCAGCACCAGTCCGAGGCCGGTCAGCAGCATGGCGAGCGGGAAGATCAGCGGGTCGGCGTAGGCCGCGAAACGGCGTACGCCCAGGTGCCCCACCAGGGACAGCAGGGTCATGCTGATGGTGAAGTCGACGAATTTGGGCGGCAGCTCGCCGTTCATGGCGAGGCCTGCGGCGGCGTGGCCGAAAACGGCGATGGCGATGACGAAGACGAGGAGCAGCGCCTCGGTGCGGCGGCGGGCGACCGCCGACGTCAGGGGTTTCAGCCCACGCACGGGATGCCGCCGCTGTCCTTGGGGGCGGACGCGGAGGGCGGGAAGGACGGCGGGGGTGAGGACGTGGCGCCCGGTGCGCCGGGGTCAGCGGAAGCTTTGGGTCCGATCTGCTCGGCAATGAGGCGCTTTATCTTCATATCATCTACGACGTTGGAGCCCTCCCCATGGTTCCTTCGGGCCCTGTGGACGGCGCGGCGGTGTGCCGGGCGCGCTGCCGTGTGCCGGGCTCTGCCCGGACCCGCGCCTCAAACGCCGGCGGGGCTGGAAATGCGGGGCCGGGCCTCGGTGGACGGTGGTTGTAGGTGTCGGGGTGGGGTGCCGGGGCGGGGTGTCTCCTCGGCTCGGCGCGTGCGGGCTTGTCTCGGCGGTACCCGGTGGTTGCGCGCTCGTCCTGCGGGGACACCCCGCCCCGTCCCCCCACCCCTCACGCCGTCGAAGCCCGCCGTGGGGCGGGGACACGCAGGAGGGTCCCCGCAGGACGAGGCGCGACCACGGCCGCCTGGCCGTGACAAGCCCGAACGCGCCGAGCCGAGGAGACCCTCGTGCGGGGCACCGCCCCACACCACCCAGCCCCGCCGGCGATTGAGGCGCGGGTCCGGGCGGAGCCCGGCGAGGATCCGGACCCGCCGTGAACTGCCGAGCACCCCGCAGGGGACCGGCCTCGCCGGCGTTTGAGGCGCCGCCCCGGCAGGGAAGCCGCAGGAGATCCTGATCGGCAGGCCCACCGCGGTGCGAGACGGCGCCGCGTCGGCGTGACACCGTGTTTCGCCTGGTCAGGTCGCGGAGAGGGGCGATCCACCACGCCCGTGAGCCCCGGTGGCCGACGTTCCGGTTCTTCTTCGCGCAACGCCCGGCGGTCGGGAATTGGCACTCCGCTTGACCGAGTGCTAATCGCCGGAATAGTCTCGCACCTGGCACTCACCCCCGGTGAGTGCCAACACAGCGACAGGCAGATCCGGCACCCGCGACGACGGATCGACCTGGTCGCCACCTCAGACAGTTAACCCCGGATCTCCGAAGGGGGAGGTCGGATCGTGACGACCGCCAGCTCCAAGGTTGCCATCAAGCCGCTTGAGGACCGCATTGTGGTCCAGCCGCTCGACGCCGAGCAGACCACGGCCTCCGGCCTGGTCATCCCGGACACCGCGAAGGAGAAGCCCCAGGAGGGCGTCGTCCTCGCGGTGGGCCCGGGTCGCTTCGAGGACGGCCAGCGTCTCCCGCTGGACGTCACCGTCGGCGACATCGTGCTCTACAGCAAGTACGGCGGCACCGAAGTGAAGTACAGCGGCGAGGAGTACCTCGTCCTCTCGGCTCGCGACGTGCTCGCGATCGTCGAGAAGTAATTCTCTTCATCAGTACTGCTTTGAGCTGCGCCCCTGGTCACCCCGCTGATTGCCGGGCGGCGAGGGGCGCAGCTCGTTAAACCCGAGTTTTCGAGAGGGCTGAACCGCTCCCATGGCGAAGATCCTGAAGTTCGACGAGGACGCCCGTCGCGCCCTCGAGCGCGGCGTCAACAAGCTTGCCGACACGGTCAAGGTGACGATCGGCCCCAAGGGCCGCAACGTCGTCATCGACAAGAAGTTCGGCGCCCCCACCATCACCAACGACGGTGTCACCATCGCCCGCGAGGTCGAGCTGGACGACCCGTACGAGAACCTGGGCGCGCAGCTCGTGAAGGAGGTGGCGACCAAGACCAACGACATCGCGGGTGACGGCACCACCACCGCCACCGTGCTGGCCCAGGCGCTGGTCCGCGAGGGTCTGCGCAACGTCGCCGCGGGTGCTTCCCCGGCCGCCCTGAAGAAGGGCATCGACGCCGCGGTCAAGGCCGTGTCCGAGGAGCTCCTCGCGACCGCCCGCCCGATCGAGGACAAGTCCGACATCGCCGCCGTGGCCGCGCTCTCCGCGCAGGACCAGCAGGTCGGCGAGCTCATCGCCGAGGCGATGGACAAGGTCGGCAAGGACGGTGTCATCACCGTCGAGGAGTCCAACACCTTCGGCCTGGAGCTGGAGTTCACCGAGGGCATGGCCTTCGACAAGGGCTACCTCTCGCCGTACATGGTCTCCGACCAGGAGCGTATGGAGGCCGTCCTCGACGACCCGTACATCCTGATCAACCAGGGCAAGATCTCCTCGATCCAGGACCTGCTGCCGCTGCTGGAGAAGGTCATCCAGGCCGGCGCCTCCAAGCCGCTGCTGATCATCGCCGAGGACGTCGAGGGCGAGGCGCTCTCCACCCTCGTCGTCAACAAGATCCGCGGCACCTTCAACGCGGTGGCCGTCAAGGCCCCCGGCTTCGGTGACCGTCGCAAGGCGATGCTCCAGGACATGGCCACCCTCACCGGTGCCACCGTCATCGCCGAGGAGGTCGGCCTCAAGCTCGACCAGGCCGGTCTGGACGTGCTGGGCTCCGCCCGCCGCGTGACCATCTCCAAGGACGACACCACCATCGTCGACGGTGGTGGCAGCCACGACGAGGTCCTCGGCCGCGTCAACCAGATCAAGGCCGAGATCGAGTCCACCGACTCGGACTGGGACCGCGAGAAGCTGCAGGAGCGCCTGGCGAAGCTCGCCGGCGGCGTCTGCGTCATCAAGGTCGGCGCCGCCACCGAGGTGGAGCTCAAGGAGAAGAAGCACCGTCTCGAGGACGCCATCTCGGCGACCCGCGCCGCGGTCGAGGAGGGCATCGTCTCCGGCGGTGGCTCCGCGCTCGTCCACGCCGTGAAGGTCCTCGAGGGCAACCTCGGCCTGTCGGGCGACGAGGCCACCGGTGTCGCGGTCGTGCGCCGCGCCGCCGTCGAGCCGCTGCGCTGGATCGCCGAGAACGCCGGTCTCGAGGGTTACGTCATCACCTCGAAGGTCGCCGAGCTCGACAAGGGCCAGGGCTTCAACGCCGCCACCGGCGAGTACGGCGACCTGGTCAAGGCCGGCGTCATCGACCCGGTGAAGGTCACCCGTTCCGCGCTGGAGAACGCCGCCTCCATCGCCTCCCTGCTGCTCACGACCGAGACCCTGGTCGTCGAGAAGCCGGCGGAGGACGAGGGCGACGCCGGTCACGGCCACGGTCACGGCCACAGCCACTGATCGCGCGCACCACGCCGGGAAGGCCCCGTTCCGCAGTCGCGGAGCGGGGCCTTCCCGTTGCTCTGCCCCGTGTCGGGGGCTCAGGCTCCGTACGGGGAACCCGTTCCGCCCATCTGCTGCTGCAGGGCTCCGGGGTTGTAGTGCCACCAACCCTCGATGATCTCTCCCTCGACGCACCGGAACGTGGTGCTCCCGGACATGTAGTACGTCTTCCCGGTCGGTGCGACCCCCATGAACGGGCCCTTGTGGGTGCCGGTCCAGTTCCACACCGTCGTGACCATGTCGCCCTCGGCCAGCTGGGCCGTCGTCTCGAAGGTCATGTCGAAGGCCGCGCGCCACGTCTCCATGTCCGACCGCATGGAGTCGCGTCCGACGACGGTGGACTCCGCCCTGCTGACGTCGTGGTTGATGTAGTTCGTCGCGAAGCATTCGTCGAGGACGCTCATGTTCCCGGTCATGGCCGCTTCCTCGAACACCCGGTCGGCGAGCTGCTTGTTGAGGTGCTCGTCGCGGACCACGTCCAGGTTCATGAACTTCGGCATGCCTTCGCAGAGAGCCACCATCTCCTGGAACATCCGGTCCGTCTCGGGGAGGTGGGAGTTCTTCATGGCCTCTTCGTACGAGGCGAACTCCACCATGTCCACGTAGTGGTTCCGGGCCTCGCGGTCCTGGCCGATCATCGTGTGCGTGGCGGTGCGCCTGCCGCTGCTCTGCTCCGCCCAGCGGTCGATGAGCGCATTCATCTCGTCGAACCGCCTGGTTTCATAATCGATCACTTGTACGAATGTCATCGCGTCGCCTCCCGCGCTGGATGGGACAGGTCCAGTTTAGGGAGATTTCACCCGATCGGCCGCCTGTGGCCGGCCCCTCGGGGCGTCCTCCAGGGTTACTGGGGGCCGTACTTGCGGCCCGTACGCGACGACACCCCGCCCAGCAGTCCGCGCGGCGTCAGCTTCACCACGCCCATCAGCGCCTTGTACCGCGGGTCCGGGATCGACACCGTCTTCCCGCGGGCCAGGTCGGCCAGGGCCGCGGCCACCAGCTTGTCGGCGTCCAGCCACATCCAGCCGGGGATGTTGTCCGTGCCCATGCCGGCCCGCTGGTGGAACTCCGTCCGGACGAAGCCGGGGCACAGCGCCATCAGCCGCACCCCGGACCCGCCCAGGTCCCGCGCCGCCCCCTGGGTGAACTGCACGACCCAGGCCTTGCTCGCCCCGTACGTGCCGCGCGGTACGAAGGCGGCCACCGAGGCCACGTTGATCACGCCGCCGCGGCCGCGCGAGCGCATCGATTCCGTTGCCGCCGAGGTCAGCCGCAGGACCGCCTCGATGTGCACCTTCAGCATCGTCAGCTCGTCGGCCATGGAGACTTCGAGGTAGCGGCCCTTGTTGCCGAAGCCCGCGTTGTTGACCAGCAGGTCCACCGGGTGGGTGCGGTCGCCCAGGCGCTGCTCGACCGCCGCGATGCCCTCCTCCGTGGAGAGGTCGGCGGCCAGCACGTCGGCCTCGATGCCGTGCCGGTCGTGCAGCTCGGTGGCCTGCTCGCCGAGCCGCTTCGTGTCCCGTGCCACCAGCACCAGATTGTGCCCCTGGGCGGCCAGCCGCCGGGCGAAGGCGGCGCCGATGCCCGCCGTGGATCCCGTAATCAACGCAGTCGTCATAGGCGCAACCTAGCTTCCCGGGGTGACGGCGTTACCTCGCCCCGGCCCCCGCCCCGTACTTCTCCACGTACAGGCGAACCCGCTCGTGGGCCTCCGGCGCCATCGCCTCGCCCGCGGCCAGGGTGAGCGGCATCAGGGCCCGCTCGGTGGTGAAGGCGCGGAACCACAGCTGCACCGTCACGTCGTGGTCCGGCCGGTGGATGATCCGGATCGGGTCGCCGGGGGAGACCGAACCTTCCTCGATCACCCGCAGATACGCACCCGGCCGGGCCTCCTGGGTGAACCGCTTGACCCAGCCGGCCTCGCCCATGGCTCCCTGGAAGGTCCGGCACGGGATGCGGGCCGCGGCCACTTCGAGGACGACGTCGGCGCCGACCTGCCAGCGGTCGCCGATCCGCGCGGTGTTCAGGTCGATGCCGGAGGTGGTGAGGTTCTCGCCGAAGAGGCCTCCGGGCAGCTCGCGGCCCAGCTCGCGCTCCCACAGGTCCAGGTCCTCGCGGGCGTACGCGTAGACGGCCTGGTGGTCACCGCCGTGGTAGCGCCGGTCGCAGACGGTGTCACCCTCCAGGCCGCTGCCGAGGCCGGTGGACCTGGGGCCCGGGGCGGCGACGCGGACCGGTCCGGGGACGGGACGCTTGCCGATGCCCGTCACCCCGCCCTCCGCGTCCGTGTAGTCGACGGCCGTGGCGCGGCCGAGGTTCACAGAGATCAATTGCATGGAGCCCATGGGACCACGCTAACCGAGCCGTCTCAAAGCGGCATCGGGGTATTGGCGCAGGAATCAAAGTAGGGCTTATGCTCGAAGGGTGATCGAAGCACGCCATCTCCGGGTTCTGCGCGCCGTCGCCGGGACCGGGTCCTTCTCCGCCGCCGCCCGCGAGCTCGGCTGCACCCAGCCCGCTGTCTCCCAGCAGATGAAGGCGCTGGAGCAGTCGGCCGGCACCCCGCTGCTCATCCGCACCGGCCGCGAGATGCGGCTGACCCAGGCGGGCGAGGCCCTGGTCCGCCATGCCGCGGGGATCCTCGCCGGGCTGACCGCCGCCGAGGAGGAGGTCGCGGCCATCGCGGGGCTGCGCGCGGGCCGGGTCCGGCTCGTGTCCTTCCCCAGCGGCAGCTCCACGCTGGTGCCGACCGCGCTCGCGGCGATGCGCGCCGAGCACCCCGGGACCCGTATCTCGCTGGTCGAGGCGGAGCCGCCGCGCTCGGTGGAGATGCTGCGCGAGGGCGACTGCGACCTGGCGCTGGCCTTCCGTTACGGCGGGGCGTCCCATTCCGCCGCGGAGTGGGACGACCTCGTGGTGCGGCCGCTGCTGACCGACCGGCTCGTCGGGCTGGTCCCGGAGGGGCACCGGCTGGCCGGGGCGGAGCGCGTGGGCATGGCGGAGCTGGCGGACGAGCCCTGGATCGCGGGCTGTCCGCGCTGCCGCCGCCATCTGGTGGACGTGTGCGAGGGCGCGGGCTTCACCCCGCGCATCGACTTCGCCACCGACGACTACCCGGCGGTGGTCGGCCTGGTAGGCGCCGGGCTGGGCGTGGCGGTGCTGCCGGAGCTCGCGGTGGAGTCCGTCCGGGCCAAGGGTGTGAGCACGGTGGCGGTGGAGCCGGCCGTCGAGCGGGAGATCGTGGCGCTGACCCTGCCCGACCTGGCCCGGGTGCCGGCCGTGGCCGCGACCCTGGCCGAGCTGGAGCGGGCCGCCGCGCGCTGACCCGTGTCCGCGCGCTGACCCGTGTCCGCGCGCTGCCCCGCGTCCGCCCCCGGCGGCGGCCGGGGGCGCACACTTCGCAGGGCCTGGTACGGCCGAACGGGTGAAACACAGGCCGGGCGGCGACACGCCCGGGCGTGCTGGTGATTCGAAGAAACGTTCCTTCGGACGCTTCGTCGGCTCTCAGTTCGGCGCGATCGGTCCGATCGCACTCGATGCGGGGATCAGGCGATGCCGGGCGCGGCCCATCAGTTCCTCGCGCTCGTCCTCGGTGAGGCCGCCCCACACCCCGTAGGGCTCTCGGACGGCGAGTGCGTGCGCGGCGCATTCCGAACGCACCGGGCATCTCATGCAGACCTCTTTAGCCGAGGCCTCGCGCGCGCTCCTGGCCGCGCCCCGCTCGCCTTCCGGGTGGAAGAAGAGGGAGCTGTCGACCCCGCGGCAGGCGGCTAGCAGCTGCCAGTCCCAGAGGTCGGCGTTCGGTCCGGGGAGGCGGGAGAAATCTGCCATTGGTAGTCCCTCTTGGTGCCGGTACTGAGGCGGATACGGTCCATGTCTCCACACCTACTGTCGGAGTAGATGTAAATATGACTCATTGGGAATCTAGCCTCAGACACGTGCCAAACGGAAGGAAAGCCGCCAAATAGGGCATAGCTCCAGATGGAGGACAAGCAGCTCGTGGCTCCAGCGCCGTGATCGCTTCCTCACGTAGAGTGCTGAAGGTGTCCGTCCGACCCGTAACTCTTTCGAGTGACCATCGTTGAGAGTGCGAAGGCGGTTGAACCAATAAGTTCTCGGACAGGTGTCCGGGAGCATCGACCGCACAGGTGACGATACGTACCAGCCTGGAGGCTCAAGGTGACGCGCATCAGCAGCTGCGGAGGGCGGTCATGACATCCGTCCTCGTCTGCGACGACTCCCCGCTTGCCCGAGAGGCGCTCCGTCGCGCGGTTGCCACCGTGCCCGGCGTCGAGCGTGTGACGACGGCTGCCAACGGCGAGGAAGTCCTCCGCCGCTGGGGCGCCGACCGCTCCGACCTGATTCTGATGGATGTACGGATGCCCGGGCTGGGCGGTGTGGAGACGGTCCGTCGGCTGCTCTCGGCCGACCCCGGCGCCCGCATCATCATGCTGACGGTCGCCGAGGACCTGGACGGCGTGGCCCTCGCGGTCGCCGCCGGCGCCCGTGGATACCTGCACAAGGACGCTTCGCGCGCCGAACTGCGGGCCACGGTCACCCAGGCCCTCGCCGACCCGACCTGGCGACTGGCCCCGCGCCGGCTCCGCTCGGCCGAGATGGGCGCCGCGCCCACGCTCACCGCGCGCGAGATCCAGGTGCTGGAGGGCATGAGTCACGGCCGGTCCAACGCGGAGATCGGGCGCGAGCTCTTCCTCTCCGAGGACACGGTCAAGACGCACGCCCGCCGGCTGTTCAAGAAGCTCGGCGCCTCGGACCGGGCGCACGCCGTGGCACTCGGATTCCGCTGGGGTCTGGTCCGCTGACCTCCCGGTCGTGGCCGGGCCCGGCCCGGTCCGCCGCAGGCCGCGGATCGTCGAGAGCGGTCCCGTCCGCCACCCGCGGACGGGGCGGCGCGCCGCCCTCGACGGCGCTTGTTGTCGAGGGCATCCCTGCCCCCGCCGTACCCGGTGCGCACCCGGGGATTGGCGGGGCACAATCCGGGGGACGTCTCGCTTCGTGCGCGATGCCGCATCCTTGAGGGTGTGGAGTCTCTCGGGGACTATTCGGCCGAGCGGGAGGGGAGGGCGCAGATGATGAGTTCCGGCGCACCTGCTCATAACGCTTCGATGCACAACAAGGGCCATGGCGGCGCGGATGCTCCGGCGCCAAGGCACCATGGATTGATGCGCGACGACGAGGCCCTGGGGTCACCCGCGGCCACAGGCCCGACTGGCGCCGCCAAAGGCGGCAGTGCCGGGGGCGTCAGCGCGCTCGTACGCAGGGCGGTGGAGGGTGACGAGCAGGCCACGCACGACCTGCTCGCCTTCGTGCACCCCCTCGCGATCCGCTACTGCCGCACCCGGCTCTCGCGGTTGCCGGGTGACGCTCGTCACTTCGTGGAGGACCTGGCCCAGGAGGTCTGCGTCGCCGTCCTGATGGCGCTGCCGCGCTACCGGGACACCGGGCGCCCCTTCGAGGCCTTCGTCTTCGCGATCGCCGCACACAAGGTCGCCGACCTGCAGCGGGCCGCCATGCGGCACCCCGGCAGCACGGCCGTGCCCTCCGACGAGATGCCGGAGCGGCCCGACGACTCGCTGGGCCCGGAGGAGCGTGCGCTGCTCAGCAGCGACGCCGCCTGGGCCAAGAAGCTGCTCGCCAACCTTCCGGAGAACCAGCGCGAGCTCCTCGTGCTGCGTGTGGCCGTCGGGCTGACCGCGGAGGAGACCGGGCAGATGCTCGGCATGTCCCCGGGGGCCGTGCGCGTGGCCCAGCACCGCGCGCTCAGCCGGCTGCGGGCGCTCGCCGAGCAGTAGAGCGGCAGGCGGCCGGGCGGGCCCTCGCGGTCCGCCGGTCCGCCGGCCCATCGGTCCGTGCCGTCCCACCGCGCTCCGTGTGCGGGGCCGACAGGTCCGTGCGGGTCCGGGCGGGTCCGAAGCGGACCGTTCGGGTCCGCGTAGAACCACGCCGGTAGCTCGGAGTGGGCACCGGTCGCGGGCCGCAGTCGTAGGAAACGACGAAACTTCTGCTTGACCTTGGTCGTGGAATGAGACGCGTCGGGATCCCGTTAGCATGGACATCCGCGCTGAGCAAGACCATTTGGGAAGGTGTCATGACCGCCGACGGAGTGCCCGACAAATTCGCCACGCTCGGACTGACCTACGACGACGTGCTGCTGCTGCCGGGCGCGTCGGACATGTCGCCTGACGCGATCGACACCTCTTCCCTCATCTCGCGCAACGTGCGCGTGAACGTTCCCCTGCTGTCCGCCGCCATGGACAAGGTCACCGAGGCCCGCATGGCCATCGCCATGGCCCGTCAGGGCGGCGTCGGCGTGCTGCACCGCAACCTTTCCATCGCCGACCAGGCCAACCAGGTCGACCTGGTCAAGCGTTCCGAGTCCGGCATGGTCACCGACCCGATCACGGTGCACCCGGACGCGACGCTGCGCGAGGCCGACCAGCTCTGCGCGAAGTTCCGGATCTCCGGCGTCCCGGTCACCGACCCCGCCGGCAAGCTCCTCGGCATCGTCACCAACCGCGACATGGCCTTCGAGTCGGACCGCAGCCGCCAGGTGCGCGAGGTCATGACCCCGATGCCGCTGGTCACGGGCAAGGTCGGCATCTCGGGCGTGGACGCCATGGAGCTGCTGCGCCGCCACAAGATCGAGAAGCTTCCGCTGGTCGACGAGGCGGGCATCCTCAAGGGCCTCATCACGGTCAAGGACTTCGTCAAGGCCGAGAAGTACCCGAACGCCGCCAAGGACAAGGACGGCCGGCTCCTCGTCGGCGCGGCCGTCGGCGTCGCCGGCGACGCGTACGAGCGCGCCCAGGCCCTGATCGAGGCGGGCGCCGACTTCATCGTCGTCGACACCGCCCACGGTCACTCCCGCCTGGTCGGCGACATGGTCGCCAAGATCAAGTCCAACTCCACCGTCGACGTCATCGGCGGCAACGTCGCGACGCGTGACGGCGCCCAGGCGCTGATCGACGCCGGCTGCGACGGCATCAAGGTCGGCGTCGGCCCCGGCTCCATCTGCACCACCCGCGTCGTCGCCGGCATCGGTGTCCCGCAGGTCACGGCGATCTACGAGGCCGCGCTCGCCGCCAAGGCGGCCGGTGTCCCGGTCATCGGCGACGGCGGCCTCCAGTACTCCGGCGACATCGCCAAGGCCCTGGTCGCGGGCGCCGACACGGTGATGCTCGGCTCGCTGCTCGCGGGCTGCGAGGAGTCCCCGGGCGAGCTGCTCTTCATCAACGGCAAGCAGTTCAAGTCGTACCGCGGCATGGGTTCGCTCGGCGCGATGCAGTCCCGTGGAGAGCAGAAGTCCTTCTCCAAGGACCGCTACTTCCAGGAGGGCGTGGGCGGCGACGACAAGCTCATCCCCGAGGGCATCGAGGGCCAGGTCCCCTACCGCGGCCCGCTCTCCGCGGTGGTGCACCAGCTCGTCGGCGGCCTGCGCCAGTCGATGTTCTACGTCGGCGGCCGCACGGTCCCCGAGCTGCAGGACCGCGGCCGGTTCGTCCGGATCACCTCGGCGGGCCTCAAGGAGAGCCACCCGCACGACATCCAGATGACGGTCGAAGCACCGAACTACTCCCGCAAGGGCTGAACGGTATGAGCTGAGGGGGCGGGTCCATCGGGCCCGCCCCCTTCGCCGTGCCCGCGCGGGCGTCCGTACAGCGGTCAGCGGAACGCGGGCCCCCGGCATTCGGGGATACTGGACGGGCAGACCCAGAGGAAAGGCCACCACACGTGACTGAGATCGAGATCGGGCGCGGCAAGCGCGGCCGCAGGGCGTACGCGTTCGACGACATCGCCATCGTCCCGAGCCGGCGTACCCGGGACCCGAAGGAGGTCTCGATCGCCTGGCAGATCGACGCGTACCGCTTCGAGCTCCCCTTCCTGGCCGCCCCCATGGACTCGGTCGTCTCCCCGCAGACCGCCATCCGCATCGGTGAGCTCGGCGGCCTCGGCGTGCTGAACCTCGAAGGCCTGTGGACCCGGTACGAGGACCCGCAGCCGCTGCTCGACGAGATCACGGAGCTGGACGAGGACGCGGCCACCCGCCGCCTCCAGGAGATCTACTCCGCGCCGATCCAGGCCGACCTGATCCGGCAGCGCATCAAGGAGGTGCGCGACTCCGGTGTCGTCACCGCAGCCGCGCTCTCCCCGCAGCGCACGGCCGAGTTCTCCAAGGCCGTCGTCGACGCGGGCGTGGACATCTTCGTGATCCGCGGCACCACGGTGTCGGCGGAGCACGTGTCGGGCGCTGCAGAGCCGCTGAACCTCAAGCAGTTCATCTACGAGCTCGACGTCCCGGTCATCGTCGGCGGCTGCGCCACCTACACGGCGGCCCTGCACCTGATGCGCACCGGCGCGGCCGGTGTCCTCGTCGGCTTCGGCGGCGGCGCCGCGCACACCACGCGCAACGTGCTCGGCATCCAGGTCCCGATGGCGACCGCCGTCGCGGACGTGGCCGCGGCCCGCCGCGACTACATGGACGAGTCCGGCGGCCGCTACGTGCACGTCATCGCCGACGGCGGCGTGGGCTGGTCCGGCGACATCCCGAAGGCCGTCGCCTGTGGCGCGGACGCCGTGATGATGGGCTCCCCGCTGGCCCGTGCCACCGACGCGCCCGGCAAGGGCAACCACTGGGGCATGGAGGCCGTCCACGAGGACGTGCCGCGCGGCAAGAAGGTCGACCTCGGCACCGTGGGCACCACCGAGGAGATCCTCACCGGTCCCTCGCACACCCCGGACGGCTCGATGAACATCTTCGGCGCGCTGCGCCGCTCGATGGCCACCACCGGCTACAGCGAGCTCAAGGAGTTCCAGCGGGTCGAGGTCACGATCGCGGACTCGCAGCACAGCCGCTGATCCGGCCACACATGCCGAAGGGCCCGGCCCCCGAAACGGGGGCCGGGCCCTTCGGCATGTGCGGCCGGATCAGCCTTCGCCGCCGTCAGTGGCCGGCCTTCCGGGCCGTCTGGAAGGCGGCGTAGGCGCCGATCGCGAAGAAGAGGACCGAGATCGGGTCGAACGTGTCCACGTACGACCGGTGGACCTGGGCGATCTCGCTCGTGAGCAGCTCGGTCACCGGGACCGCGTAGTCCTTGGAGATGGCGATCGCCTCGGCCAGGACGTAGCCCGCGTAGACGCCGGCCAGCGTCAGGAGGGCGCTCACCGCCGGGAGGACGGGGTTGTTGCCGCCGAGGCGGACGGCGACGAGGGCGACGAGGAATCCGACACCGGCCGCCACGTAGCCGATCTGGTACTCGATCGCGCCCATGAGGCCGCCGTAGGCGGCGCCCGCGGCCAGGGCGGTGACGGCCGCCCCGAGGATCGCCAGGACGACGTTGCCGCCGCGGGCCGGAGCCGGTGCGGGAGCCGCGGTGTAGGAGTCGGGCGCGGGCGGCGTGAAGTTCTGGCTCATGGAAGATCCCCCCAGGGATATGCGCGCACAACTGTCCGTAGGGACGTATGTACGAGATAAGTGACGCCGCAGGCTAGCAGCAGCCCCGGACATCCGGTGGGGGGATTTTCCGGAGCTCAGAGGCGGTGGGCGGCGCCCACCGGGCTGGCGCCGCGGGTGTCCAGGAGCAGCTGGGCCTTCACGGCGAGACCCTGCAGGTCGTAGGTGCGGTGGTGCTGGAGCAGGATGGTCAGGTCCGCGTTCGCGGCGGCCTCGTAGAGCGACTCGGCGCGGGGGACCGGCTGGTCCCTGACCCGCCAGCCCGTGATGTACGGGTCGTGGTAGCTGATCAGCGCGCCGAGGTCGAGGAGGCGGCTGGCGATCTCGCGGGCCGGGGAGCCCTCCTGGTCGGCCAGGTCGGGCTTGTAGGTGACGCCGAGCAGCAGGACGCGGGCCCCGCGGGCGGATTTGCCGTGCTCGTTCAGCAGGGTGGCCGAGCGCTGGATGACGTACTGGGGCATCCGGTCGTTGATCTCCTGCGCCAGTCCGACCATGCGCAGCGGGTGGCCGGGGGTGCGCGTGGTGTGGGGGAGGTAGTTCGGGTCGAGGGGGACGCCGTGGCCGCCGACTCCCGGGCCGGGGCGGAAGGCCTGGAATCCGTACGGCTTGGTCTCGGCGCAGCGGATGACGTCCCACAGGTCGACGCCGAGGTCGTGGCAGAGCACCGCCATCTCGTTCATGAGGGCGATGTTGACGTGGCGGTAGTTCGTTTCGAGGAGCTGCACGGTCTCGGCCTCGCGCAGGCCGCGGGCGCGGACCACCTTCTCGGTGAGGCGGGCGTAGAAGGCGTGTGCGGACTCCGTGCAGGCGGGGGTGAGGCCGCCGATCACCTTGGGGGTGTTGGAGATGCCGTGGGTGCGGTTGCCCGGGTCGAGGCGGCTGGGGGAGTAGGCGAGGTGGAAGTCACGGCCCGCCCGCAGCCCGGAGCCGGCTTCGAGGACCGGGCGGAGGTAGTCCTCGGTGACGCCCGGGTGGGCGGCGGATTCGAGGATCACGGTGGTGTGGGGGCGCAGCCGGGCGGCGAGCGTGCGGCCGGCCTCGCCGACGGCGGAGAGGTCCAGCGCACGATCGGCGCCGAGCTGGGTGGGGGCGCAGATGACGGCCGTGCGGACCCGGCCGAGCTCGGCGGGGTTGGTGGTGACCCGAAAGCCGGCCGCCGACATGCGGCGGATCTCGGCGGCGGTGAGGGTGGAGTCCGTGACCGGACCGCTGTCGTAGCCGACCGTCTCGATTCCGGCGGCGACGGCCGCCTGGGCGAGTGGGAGGCCGAGATGGCCGAGTCCGATGACGGCGAGATCTGCGGGCATGGGGGTGCCGTCCCTTCCCTGACATGAGGGGGCTGCCGCGCAAGTTCTCCGGGGGGCAGGGGAGCTGGCGCAATGTCAGACTAGGCTTATATATGACAGATATGTCGCATTCCGGAGTGAACGCCACCGTTGTGTTGTCCACAGGCGGTGGCTGATGTGGGTGCGGGCGGTCAGAATCGTGGAACGGGGCATGTGAGCGGGATCTCATCCGCACCAACGGGAGGCAGCCGTGAGGACAGCGACACTGGGGCCGGTGCAGCGGGCCGAGGCCCTCACCCGGATGGCCGAGCGGGAACTGGACGTGCTGGTGGTGGGCGCGGGCGTGGTGGGCGCCGGCACCGCGCTCGACGCCGTGACGCGCGGCCTGTCGACCGGCCTGGTGGAGGCGCGGGACTGGGCCTCGGGCACCTCCAGCCGCTCCAGCAAGCTGATCCACGGCGGCCTGCGGTACCTGGAGATGCTCGACTTCGCCCTCGTGCGCGAGGCGCTGAAGGAGCGCGGGCTGCTGCTGGAGCGCCTGGCCCCGCACCTGGTGAAGCCGGTGCCCTTCCTGTACCCGCTGCAGCACAAGGGCTGGGAGCGGCTCTACGCCGGGGCGGGCGTCGCCCTGTACGACGCGATGTCGGTCTCCAGCGGCCACGGGCGCGGCCTGCCCGTGCACCGGCACCTGTCGCGGGGGCGCGCGCTGCGGGTGGCGCCGGCGCTCCGCAAGGACGCCCTGGTGGGGGCCTTGCAGTACTACGACGCCCAGATGGACGACGCGCGCTACGTCACCACGCTCGTGCGGACGGCCGCCGCGTACGGGGCGCACTGCGCCAATCGGGCGAGGGTCGTCGGCTTCCTGCGTGAGGGCGAACGGGTGGTCGGCGTGCGGGTGCGTGATGTGGAAGGGGGACGGGGAGCGACCGGGGAATACGAGATCCGCGCGAAGCAGGTCGTGAACGCGACGGGGGTGTGGACGGACGACACCCAGGCGCTGATCGGGGAGCGCGGCCAGTTCCATGTCCGGGCCTCGAAGGGCATCCATCTGGTCGTACCGAAGGACCGGATCCATTCGAGCAGCGGACTGATCCTGCGGACCGAGAAGTCGGTGCTCTTCGTCATCCCGTGGGGCCGCCACTGGATCGTGGGGACCACGGACACCGACTGGGACCTGGACAAGGCGCACCCGGCGGCGTCGAGCGCGGACATCGACTACCTGCTGGAGCACGTGAACTCGGTGCTGGCCGTGCCGCTCACGCGCGACGACGTCCAGGGGGTGTACGCGGGCCTGCGGCCGCTGCTGGCCGGGGAGTCGGACGCGACGAGCAAGCTGTCGCGCGAGCACACGGTCGCGCACCCGGTGCCGGGGCTGGTGGTGGTCGCCGGGGGCAAGTACACGACGTACCGGGTCATGGCGAAGGACGCGGTCGACGAGGCCGTGCACGGCCTGGACCAGCGGGTGGCGGAATGCGTGACGGAGGACGTGCCGCTGGTGGGGGCGGAGGGATACCGGGCGCTGTGGAACGGACGGGCGCGGATCGCGGCCCGGACGGGGCTTCATGTGGTGCGGGTGGAACACCTGTTGAACCGCTTCGGGTCGCTGACGGAGGAACTGCTGGACCTGATGGCCGCCGATCCGGGACTGCGTGAGCCGGTGTCCGGGGCGGACGACTACCTGCGGGCGGAAATCGTGTACGCGGCCTCGCACGAGGGGGCCCGGCACCTGGACGACGTACTGACGCGACGCACACGCATCTCGATCGAGACCTTCGACCGGGGGACGCGGTCGGCGCGCGAGTGCGCGGAGTTGATGGCTCCGGTTCTGGGGTGGGACAAGCAGCAGATCGAGAAGGAAGTGGAGCACTACGAGAAGCGGGTCCAGGCGGAGCGGGAATCGCAGCGCCAGCCGGACGACCAGACGGCGGACGCGGCGCGGCTGGGCGCGCCCGACATCGTTCCGTTGTAACTCCGGGATGCGGAAGGGGGAACCGCGGACCCGGGGCGCCCGTCCGTTGCGGAGTGAGGAAGAATGAGGGTTCTGCCGGGGCGGGTTACCACGGGCCCCGGCCGCCGGGTCGCTCAGCCGCTGGGGCAGGCGGAGCAGCGGCACGATCGCAGAGGGGACGCATGTCGAAGCCGGAGCACACCGAGTCGCCTGCCGGGTCGCCTGCGGCGAAGCCCAGCAGTGAGAAGTCTGGGGCTGGCGCCGCGGCTTCGGCTGTGGGGTCGCCTGCGGCGAAGCCCGGCAGCGGGAAGCCTGCGGCTGCGCCCGCGAAGGCCGAGCCCGCCACGGACGCTGCGCCTGCGGCGAAGCCGGCCGAGGGCGAGCCTGCGGACGCTGCGCCGGCGGACGCGAAGCCCGTGCCGAGCCGGCTCGCGGGGTCGCCTGCGGCGAAGGCGCGCAGTGAGGAGTCCGCGGCCGGCGCCGAGGACCCGGCGGAGCCCGGCGGTGAGAAGTCTGAGGCCGGTACCGCGGTTTCGGATGCGCCTGCGAGGCCGCTCGTAGCCGACGCCGCTCCTGAGACGAAGCCCGGGCACTCCGGCGCTGCCGGGGCGCCTTCGGCGAAGCCCGCCGAGAGCAAGCCGGCTGACGCCGTGCCCGGGGCGAAGCCCGTGCTGAGCAAGGCCGCGGTGACGCCTGCCCCGAAGTCCGGCGATGAGAAGTCCGCGGCCGCGAAGCCCGGGTCGGGCAAGGCGGCCGGGGCGGCTGCGGCCGAGCCTGCGGCGAAACCCAATCCCGTCGTCGAGAAGGCCGACGCCATGGCCGCCGCTGTCAAGGCCGCCGCGGCCAAGGCAGCCGGGAACGGGCAGGACGAGGGACGGCTGCTGGCCGGGCGGTACCGGCTGGGAGCCGTGCTCGGCAAGGGCGGGATGGGTACCGTCTGGCGGGCCCAGGACGAGACCCTGGGCCGGACCGTCGCCGTCAAGGAGCTCCGCTTCAGCACCGGGGTCGACGAGGACGAGAAGCGACGCCTCATCACCCGTACCCTCCGCGAGGCCAAGGCAATTGCCCGGATCCGCAGCGGCGGCGCCGTCACCGTCTACGACGTCGTCGACGAGGACGGCCGCCCGTGGATCGTCATGGAGCTCATCGAGGGCCCCTCGCTCGCGGAGTTCATACGGGAGAACGGCCCCCTCACCCCGCACCGCGCGGCCGAGGTCGGCCTCGCGGTGCTCGACGTGCTGCGCGCTGCGCACGGCCAGGGCATCCTGCACCGCGACGTGAAGCCCTCGAACGTGCTCATCGCCGGCAACGGCCGTGTCGTCCTCACCGACTTCGGCATCGCGCAGGTCGAGGGCGACCCCTCCGTCACCTCCACCGGCATGCTCGTCGGCGCCCCCTCCTACATCTCCCCCGAGCGCGCCCGCGGCCACAAGCCCGGCCCGCCCGCCGACATGTGGTCGCTCGGCGGTCTGCTGTACGCCTCCGTCGAGGGAGTGCCCCCGTACGACAAGGGATCCGCGCTCGCCACGCTCACCGCGGTGATGACCGAGCCGGTGGACCCGCCGAAGAACGCCGGTCCGCTGACCGAGGTCATCTACGGCCTGCTCGCCAAGGACCCGACCCACCGGCTCGACGAAGCCCGCACCCAGGCGATGCTGAGTGCCGTCCTCGCGGCGCCCGAGCCCGTGCCCGCCCCCGTGGCGGCCCCGGCGGCCGAGGAGACCCGGCAGATATCGCTGGCCGACGCCAAGCAGGCCGTGGAGAAGGCCGCCGCGGACAAGGCGGAGAAGGCGGCCGAGCGGGCGGCGAAGAAGGAACGCGAGCGGCGCGACCGCGAGCAGCGCGAACGCGCCCGCGCCGCGCTGAAGGCTGCCCGCAAGGCGGCGACGGCCGCGGCCGCCACCACGGCCGTCTCCGCCTCGGAGCCGCCGAAGTCCAAGCCGTCCCCCGTCAAGGCTCCGCTCACGGACGTCATGCAGCGCCGCACCATCGTGCTCGCGGCGACGGCCCTGGTCGTGGTCCTGGCGGTCGTCGGCTCGCTCATCGCCTACGCCTTCAGCGGCGACGACGACAAGGGCACCAAGAACGAGAGCAAGGGCGACGGCAAGCCCACTCCGGCGGCCTCGGCCCCGAAGGACCCGGGCAGCGGCGGCGCCAGCGGCAGCGGCGGGACCGGGGAGACCTCTCCGAAGCCTTCGGGGAACACGGGGGAGACGGCGGGCAGCGGCAGCGCCGGTACCGGCGCCGCCACCGGCGGTCAGCCGGGCCAGGGTCAGCAGTCCCCGGGCGCGGGCCAGGGCGCCACGTCCGGCGGGGCCGGGGGCGCACTCCCGGCGGGATACGCCATGATCCAGGAGTTCGGGTTCCACTTCTCGATGGCGATGCCCGAGGGCTTCAAGCAGATCGCCATAGCCGGCGACAACTCCGGCGGCATCTACGCCCGTGAAAGCGGCGGTTTCCCCAGGATCCAGGTCGACTACACCAGCAAGCCGGGCGACGACGCGCGCCTCGCCTGGGTCAAGTCGGTTCCCGGCGTCGCCAGCGACAGCAAGGGATACCACCAGATCCGGATCGACCTGGTCGACTACCGGGGCTACCCGACCGTCGCGGACTGGGAGTTCGAGCGGGAGCAGAAGGGCATCAAGGTCCGCGTGCTCAACCGCGGCTTCAAGCTGGACGCGACGCACGGCTACGCGATCATGATCAGCTGCGCCGCCGACCAGTGGGACGGCCCCGAGTGCACCCAGATGCGCAACGTCGCCTTCGAGACCTTCCAGCCGCTCGGCTGACCTCGGGACGCGGGCGGCCCTGGCGACGTATCGTGTCGGAGGGGCCATGGGGAGCCCGCCGCACTCGGGGGAGGCGATGTGGAGGAGTACGCGGGCCGGATCCTGGCCGGCCGCTACCGCCTGCCCCTGCCGCCGTCCGACGAGTACGAACTGATAGAGACCCGCGCCTTCGACACACGCAGCGGGCAGGAAGTCCTGGTACGGCAGGTGCCGTTGCCGGAGGTCGTGGACGCGGAGCTGCTGGACGGGCCGCGGGCCGTCCCGGCGGCGCGCCGCTCGCCCGCCGATCTGCCGGCCGTGCGCCGTGCCATCGAGGCGGCGCAGGCCGCGGCTTCCATCCCGGACCATCCGCGGCTGGACC
This sequence comes from Streptomyces xanthophaeus, assembly GCF_030440515.1. Taxonomy (GTDB): domain Bacteria; phylum Actinomycetota; class Actinomycetes; order Streptomycetales; family Streptomycetaceae; genus Streptomyces; species Streptomyces kutzneri. The sequence goes on along the minus strand of NZ_CP076543.1, from coordinate 3,394,233 downwards.
AGGTCTTCGACGTGTTCGCCGAGGGCGAGTCGCTGTGGATAGTGAGCGAACTGGTCCCCGCCCGGCCGCTGGCCGCGCTGATAGCCGATGAACCGCTGAGCCCCTACCGGGCCGCCGAGGTGGCGTCGGACGTGCTGACCGCGCTGCGGGTGCTGCACGCGCACGGCTGGACGCACCGGAACATCACCGTCCGGACGGTGTTGGTGTGCGAGGACGGGCGCGTCGTGCTGACGGGCCTCGCGGCCGGCGCGGCGGAGGAGGCCCTGTGCGGGTACGACCCCGTCCCGAGCGCGGAGGACACCGGCGGCGGAGGAGCGGGATGGGGTACCGCCACCGCCACCGCCACCACCCAGGCTCCATCTCCGGCTCCGGCTCCGGCTCAAGTCGCCGTCCCTGTCCCGACTCCGCCGCCCGTCGCAGCTCCGGATCCGGCCCCTGATCCGGTCCCGGACCCGACCCCGGCCACCGCAGGTCCGGTGGACGTCGCGTACGCGCCGCTCGTGGCCCCCGGATACGACACCGGGCCGCGGTACACCGACCACATCACCCCCGGCCGTCCGCAGGACCGCCCCGACGTCCAGGCCGCCGCGCGGGCCGGGGTCGTCGCCGCCTACCGGGCCGGGGCGCGGGCCGCCGCCGCCCGGGTGATCGAGGAGCGCAGGGGCGGGGCTGCGGCCGAGATCGAGGCCGGTGCGCCGCCGGAGCGCCGCCCCGAGGGGTCGACCCTCCCGCAGGGGTACTCGTACCCGTACGGCGGCCCGGAGACCGGCGGCGCCGCCCCCTGGCACGGCGCGACCCCCCGCCGGGCGGAGCTTCCCGCGTCCGCGCCCGCCCCGGGGCCGGAGCCCGTACCCGATCCCGAGCCCGTACCCCATCCGGAGCCGGAGCCGGAGCCGGAGCCCGGGCAGGCGCAGCCCGAGCGGCCCGCCCTGCCCGCCCAACTCGCCCTCCCCCAGGGCTACCGGCAGGCCGACACCCCGGCCCCGGCCGCCCCCGAGCGGCCGCAGCCCACCGGCAACGGCTGGTCCGGGCCGCGGACCGGCCTGGACGCCGAGCGCGCGCGGCAGACCCGGATGGCCGTCGTCGGGGCCGTCACCGAGCGGTGGGCCCCCGAGCAGGCCGGCCCCGTGCACGGGCACTGGCAGCTCGCTGCCCCCGTCGGGCCCGCCACCGACCTCTGGGCGCTCGGCGCGCTGCTCTACCGCGCGGTGCAGGGGCATGCCCCGTACCCGGAGGACAACGCCGCCGAACTGGTCGAGATGGTCTGCGCGGAGCCGCCCGCCTTCGCCGAGGAGTGCGGCGCGCTGCGCCCGATCGTGGAGTCGCTGCTGCGCCAGGACCCCACCGAGCGGCCCGACTTCGAGGAGCTCCGCGGCTGGCTGCGGTCGCTCGTACGGTCCGCGCCCGAGCCGGACGCCGGGTTCGGGGCGCTTCCGATGCCGGAACCGGATCCGGCGCGGCTGCCCGTCGTACGCCGCCGCGGCGAGGTCCACGGGCGCCACCGCAACCCCGCGGGCCCCCGTAGGCCGCGCGCCCTCGGGCGGACCCTGCTCGTCGGGATCCTGGTCCTCCTCGCCGGCGGGGTGGCGTACGCGATGCTGTTCCTGCCCCGGGCGGCCGACCAGGAGCCCGCGGGCGCTTCCCAGGGCGGCACCGCGCAGGCGCCGGCGAAGCCGAGCCCCTCCCAGGTCCCTTCGGGCACGCCCGAGTCCAAGCCCGCCCCGCAGACGACGGCGCCCGCCGAATCACCGGCCGCTCCGGCCCCCGCCCCGGCCGGTTACACCACCCAACAGGACCCGGAGCACTTCGAGATCGCGGTGCCCGACGGCTGGGAGCGCCGCGGGATCAACGAGTCCGGTCAGGTCCGTTACACCGACGGCCAGTTCGTGCTGACCGTCGTCCCCGGCCGCGACAAGGTCCAGGGCAATCCGGATCCGGCGGCGTACCAGAAGGACAAGGAGCCGGAGCTGACCCCGTACCGGACGTCCACCTGGTCGACCGTCGGTGATGTGAAGACCACCAAGGTGGGCCAGCAACTGCGTGCGACGGGCCGGTACACGTGGATCGACGGGACCGGCCGCAACGTCTTCGCCCGCAACTTCGTCGTGGCGCTCGGAGGCAGCTACCACGTCGTCCTGGTCACCGGTCCGGAGGACGAGCAGTCCAAGGTCACCGAGGTCTTCGAGAAGGCCACGGCGAGTTACAAGGCGGGCGGTTGAACGGATACTGACGGTTGATCAGTACGGCGATTGCGTCACAGTGCCGCCTTTCGGCGCCCGGGCGGTTCCGGCAGCCCCTCCGGGCTCCGTAATCTGGCCTGAGGTGCAGAGAGCGGCGGGATTTCGTGGAACAGCAGACAGGTGGGGGCGCCGTGCTGGCGGGCCGGTACCGGCTCGTCGAGCCGATCGGCCGGGGCGGCATGGGCAAAGTGTGGCGCGCGCATGACGAGCTGCTCCACAGGACCGTCGCCGTCAAGGAACTGACGGCGGGTCTGTACGTCGCCCAGGCCGACCGGGACGTCATGCACGCCCGGACGCAGAAGGAGGCCCGGGCCGCGGCCCGGATCCAGCACCCGGCGGTCGTCACCGTCCACGACGTCCTGGAGCACGACGACCGGCCGTGGATCGTCATGGAGTACATCGACGGGCCCTCCCTCGCGGACGCGGCCAAGGCGGCCGGGCGGATCGAGCCCCGTGAGGCGGCCCGGATCGGCCTGCACGTGCTGGGCGCGCTGCGCGCCGCGCACGCGGTCGGCGTACTGCACCGTGACGTGAAGCCGGGCAACGTGCTGCTCGCCAAGGACGGCCGGGTGCTGCTCACGGACTTCGGGATCGCCGCGATCGAGGGCGACTCGTCGATCACGCGCACCGGCGAGATCGTGGGCTCCATCGACTACCTGGCGCCCGAGCGGGTCACCGGTGGCATCCCCGACCCGTCCTCCGACCTGTGGTCGCTGGGTGCCACCCTCTACACGGCGGTGGAGGCCCGTTCGCCGTTCCGCCGTACGTCGCCCATCTCCAGCCTGCAGGCCGTGGTCAACGACGAGCCGCCGGCGCTGCGCCAGGCCGGGGCGCTCGGGCCGGTCATCACGGCCCTGCTGCGCAAGGATCCGACGGAGCGCCCCTCGGCCGAGGAGGCCGAGCGGATGCTGCTGGAGGCGATGGAGGGCCGCGAGCCGAAGGCCGCGCAGGCGTACGTGCCCACGCGTGCGGTGACCCCGGAGGAACTGGCCCCGGCGCAGGAACGATCCGAGGTGCCGGCTCCGCCGGGGGACGTCGCGCAGACGACCGCGCCGGCGGAGCAGCCCGCGGTCTCCGGGGCGGTGCCCGCGGCCGCGCCCGCCGACCGGGACGGCGGCCGGCTCAGGCGCGCCGCGGTGGTGGCCCTGGTGGCCGCGCTGCTCGGCGGCGGCGGTGTGTTCGGGGTGCTCAAGTACAACGCGGACTCGGGGACGGAGGGTGATCCGGACCGGGTCGCGAGCTCGACGGCCGGGCAGTCGGGCGACGACGGGAAGGCGCAGGCGGCGCCCCCTCCGGCCGGCTACAACAAGGTCACCGATCCCATCGCCGGTTTCACGCTGTTCGTCCCGGAGGGCTGGACGCGCAAGGCGAACGGTGACCAGATCGACTACACCCCGGACGACGGGAAGCACTTCATCCGGATCGCCTCCGATGCCACCCCGGACTACAAGGACCCGTACGCGCACCTCCTCGACCTGGAGACGCAGGTGTCCAAGCGGACGGACTACAAGAAGGTGCGGCTGAACCAGAACACCTTCCGGGACAGCACCCGGGCCGCGCTCTGGGACTTCACCTATACGGAGAAGCAGAACCACCCGGGCCCGCGCCGCGCCAAGGAGCAGATGTACATCGCGCCGGACGGCACGGAGTACGCGATCTACATCTCCAGCCCGGTCGCGAGCTGGGCCACGACCGAGCAGCAGTTCGACATCGTGCTCAGCGGCTGGGAGCCGCCCGCCAAGAAGCCCTGATCCGCCCTGATTCCGGCACCCTGCCAGCAATCGCTGGCGGAAATGGCAAAATCCGGTTACCGGCGGGTACCCAAAGGCTGCCCGGCGCAATACGCTCACCGGCATGACGGACTCGCAGGCCCCCGCCGCCCCCCTCCGGACCGCACCGGAGCCCACCAACCCGGTCGCCCCGGCCCCGGCCGGTGCCCGCACCGCCGCCGACGTGGTGACCCCCGACCTGGTCGCCCGGCTGACCCGCGGAGTGATCGGATCCGGCCGCACCGCCAACCACACCCCCTTCACCGGGGACCGGCTGGCGGAGCTCCCGGAGGCCACCCCCGAGGACGTGGCCGAGGCCTTCGACCGGGCCCGCGCCGCCCAGCCCGCCTGGGCGGCGGTCCCCGTCGCCAAGCGGGCGGCGGTCCTGCTGCGCTTCCACGACCTGGTCCTCGACCGGCAGGCCGAGGTCCTCGACCTGATCCAGCTGGAGACCGGCAAGGCCCGCCTGCACGCGCACGAGGAGGTCCAGGCGGTCGCCGTCTCGGCCCGCCACTACGGGCGCAAGGCCCCCGGGTACCTGCGCCCCAAGGGCCACACCGGCGCCATGCCCACCCTCACCAAGGTCACCGAGCTGCGCCAGCCGCGCGGGGTCGTCGGCCAGATCGCCCCCTGGAACTACCCGCTCGAACTGTCGGTCGGCGACGCCCTGCCCGCCTTCGTCTCCGGCAACGCGCTCGTCATGAAGCCCGACACCGAGACCGCGCTGACCGCCCTGTGGGCCCGTGACCTGCTGATCGAGGCCGGCCTGCCCGCCGAGGTCTTCCAGATCGTCCTCGGCGAGGGCCCCGTCGTCGGCCCCGAGGTGGTCCGGCACGCGGACTACGTCTCCTTCACCGGCTCCACCCGTACCGGCCGCGAGGTCGCCCGGGGCGCCGCCGACCGCCTCGTCGGGGTCTCCCTCGAACTCGGCGGCAAGAACGCCATGCTCGTCCTGCACGACGCCGACATCGAGAAGGCCGCCGCGGGCGCCGTCCGCGCCTGCTTCTCCTCCGCCGGACAGCTCTGCATCTCCATCGAGCGGCTCTACGTCCACGCCTCGATCGCCGACGCCTTCGTCGAGCGGTTCGCCGCCCGTACGAAGGCCATGCGGCTCGGCGCCTCCCTCGCGTACGGCGCCGACATGGGCTCCCTGGTCGGCGAGCGCCAGCTGGAGACCGTACAGCGGCACGTGGACGAAGCCGTGGCCAAGGGCGCCACCCTCGTCGCCGGCGGCACCGCCCGCCCCGACATCGGCCCGCTCTTCTACGAGCCCACCATCCTCGACGGCGTCGAGGCCCCCATGGCGGTGTGCGGCGAGGAGACCTTCGGCCCCGTCGTCTCCATCTACCGCTTCACCGACGAGGACCAGGCGATCGCCGAGGCCAACGCCACCGCGTACGGCCTGAACTCCAGCGTCTGGACCAAGGACTCCCGCCGCGGCCACGCCGTCGCCGCCCGCCTGCGCACCGGCACCGTCAACATCAACGAGGGTTACGCCCCCGCCTACGGCAGTGCCCAGGCACCCATGGGCGGCATGAAGGACTCCGGCCTCGGCCGCCGCCACGGCTCCGAGGGCATCCTCAAGTACACCGAGGCCCAGACCGTCGCCCACCAGCGGCTGCTCCCGATGGCGCCCTCGCTGGGCATGGACGACGAGAAGTACGCGGCGTTCATGACCCGCAGCCTCAAGGTCATGAAGGCCCTCCGACTCCGCTAAGGGGCAGCACCGTGTCTGAGTCTGCATCTGATTCCTACGACTACGACGTCATCGTCATCGGATCGGGCTTCGGCGGATCGGTCTCGGCGCTGCGCCTGACCGAGAAGGGCTACCGGGTCGGCGTCCTGGAAGCGGGACGCCGCTTCACCCGCGAGAGCCTGCCGAAGAACAGCTGGGACCTGCGCAACTACCTGTGGGCCCCGGCCCTCGGGCTCTACGGGATCCAGCGGATCCACCTGCTCGGCAACGTGATGGTGCTCGCGGGCGCCGGCGTGGGCGGCGGCTCGCTCAACTACGCGAACACGCTGTACGTGCCGCCCACCGCCTTCTTCGAGGACCGGCAGTGGGCCTCCATCACCGACTGGCGCGAGGAGCTCACCCCCTACTACGAGCAGGCCAAGCGGATGCTCGGGGTGCGCCTCAACCCGACCATGACCCCCTCCGACGTCCACCTCAAGGCGGCCGCCGAGAAGATGGGCGTCGCGGACTCCTTCCACATGGCCCCGGTCGGCGTCTTCTTCGGCGACGGCGCCGACGGCGAGGCGCAGCCCAAGGTCCGGCCCGGGGACGAGGTCCCCGACCCGTACTTCGGCGGCGCCGGCCCCGCCCGCAAGGCCTGCACGGAATGCGGCGAGTGCATGACCGGCTGCCGGCACGGCGCGAAGAACACCCTGAACGAGAACTACCTGCACCTCGCCGAGCGCGCCGGCGCCGTCATCCACCCGATGACCACCGTCACCGCGCTCTCCGACCACCCCGAGGGCGGCTACCGCGTCCGCACCGTCCCCACCGACGGCCGCCGGCGGGGCCGGGCGAAGGTACTGCGCGCCCGGTACGTCGTCGTCGCGGCGGGCACCTACGGCACGCAGACCCTGCTGCACACCATGAAGGACCGCGGCGAGCTCCCGCGCCTCTCGCACCGGCTCGGGGAGCTGACCCGGACCAACTCCGAGGGCCTGGTCGGCGCGCAGACCGACGACCGCCGCTACCGCAAGCGGCACGGCGGCGACCGCCGGGCCGACTTCACCCGGGGCGTGGCCATCACCTCCTCCGTGCACCCCAACGCCGACACCCACATCGAGCCCGTCCGCTACGGCAAGGGCTCCAACGCCATGGGGTTCATGACCGTCCTCCAGGTCCCCCACAGCAAGCACCGGGTCCGCGCCTGGCTCGGCCGGACCGTGCGGCACCCGGTGCAGCTGGCACGTTCGCTGTCCAACCGGCGCTGGTCGGAGCGGACCATCATCGGCCTGGTCATGCAGTCGCTGGACAACTCGCTGACCACGTACCGCAAGCCCGGCGGGATCGGGAAGGGCCTGCTCACGGCCCGCCAGGGGCACGGCGCCCCGAACCCGGTCCAGATCGCGGAGGCCACGCAGGCCGCGACCCTGCTGGCCGAGGAGATCAACGGCTTCCCGGGCAGCAACATCGGCGAGCTGATGGGGACCCCGCTGACCGCGCACTTCCTGGGCGGCTGCCCGATCGGCGCCTCGCCGGAAGAGGGCGTGGTGGACCCGTACCACCGGCTCTACGGGCACCCGGGCATCTCGGTGGTGGACGGCTCGGCCGTCTCCGCGAACCTCGGGGTGAACCCGTCGCTGACGATCACCGCGCAGGCGGAACGGGCGATGTCGTACTGGCCGAACCGGGGCGAGCGGGACCCGCGGCCCGAGCAGGGTGGCGCGTACGTCCGCCTGGACGCGGTGGAGCCGGTCCGTCCGGCGGTCCCCAAGGAGGCTTTCGGCGCGCTGCGGCTGCCGTTCCTCGGGGTTCCGGAGATTCCGCCGCGCCGGTCCTGAGCGATCCGGAATCTGTCGTGTGACAGCGGTGGGTACCGCGCTCCCCCTCCGAGCGCGGTACCCACCGCGGTACATACGTGACAGATGTTCAGCCTTGATGGTTGTACCGGAATCCGCGGTGCCGGGCTGTGGTGTCGATCACACGGTGAAGTGTGCAACTGCGACTGATGTTCGACGGTCAACGGCTGCATGAGAAAGCGCATCTCGTTGCTGGCTGCCGGCGCCCTCGTGGCCCTGGGGCTCGCCACCACTCCCGCACACGCCGCGGACCCCGTCTTCACCCTGGCCGGACCGGCCGGGATCGGTCTGCGCCCGCACCCCGGGCAGAGCGGCGAGCCGCAGAAGACCTCGGTGGAGTTCCGGATCGTCAACGACTCCACCAAGACGTTCGACCGCCCGAGCACCTTCACGATCGACCTGAGCGGCCTCAAGGGCATCGCCGACGTGACGCTCGCCAAGGACCGGGGCGCGGACTGCAAGCTCACGGCCGCGGCCGTGACCTGCAAGCGCTGGGCGCTGTGGACGGGCGAGACCACCGTCGTGAACCTGGACCTCGGCGCAGCCAAGGACAGCAAGGTCGGCGCGACCGCCGACCTGACGCTCACCGGCGCGGCGGAAGGCGCCACCTTCAAGCCCGCCACCACCAAGGTGCGCGTGGGCGGCCCCGACCTGGTGCTGGAGCGGGCCCGGCTGAAGGCGGAGCAGAAGCCGGGCGACAAGCAGAACCTGTCGATCATCTTCGCCAACGAGGGCACCGACCCCGTCAACGGCGTCGTGCTCGAGATGCGCACCACGCACGGCATCGACCTGGTCGAGCAGTACGACAACTGCTCCTACTCCGACGACACCAGCGCGAACCAGCCGTGGAACACCGGCTGGACCACGGTGCAGTGCCTGCTGGAAGGCGAGTACGAGCCGGGCGCGGTCTACGGCGTCGACGGCCCGCTCACCCTCAAGGCCGCCCCGCACGCCTTCATCGACGGCCTGACCTACGCGGTGTACGCGGCCGGCGACCAGCCGAAGGCGGCGAAGAACCGCGCGCCCGCGGCCGCCCGCAACAAGCTGGCCGCGGCGAAGCAGGCCCCCAAGGCCGCGGCCCGGTCCGCCCAGCAGGCGACCGACCTCGACCCCTGGAACAACATCCAGGAGTTCGACTTCGCGACGCGCAACACCGCGGACCTGGTGGCCACGGGCGTGTCCCTCACGGGCAAGGCCGGTGACACGGTCGACGTCGACTTCGGGTTCCGCAACAACGGCCCCGCGTGGGTCGCCGACCTGCGCCACGGTGCCGCCATCGCCCGGACCGACATCGTGATCCCGGCGGGTGCGAGGGTCACGAAGGTGCCGGCCGGCTGCAAGGGGGTCGCCGCGGACGGCAGCGACCGCGAGCAGGCCCTGGGTGCGCCGCGCTACTTCTGCTCCACCGGCCATGTCGTCGGGGAGAAGGAGGCGGTCGCCTATCCGTTCCAGCTGAAGATCGAGAAGGTCGTGGCGGACGCCAAGGGCTCGATCACGGTCGGCCGGGAGAAGCCGCAGGGCACCACGGGCCAGCTCTGGGACCCGAACCACAGCAACGACACGGCGGCCCTCGTGATCAACGCGAAGGGCACCGGACCGAACCCGACCCCGACCGCCACCACCTCGGCCACGCCGGCCCCGACCGGCTCCGCGACGCCCACCGCGTCCGCGACGCCGAGCGCCTCGGCCACCGGTACGGGTGTCACGCCCAACGGCGGCCTCGCCTCCACCGGCAGCTCCGCCCAGGTGATCGCGCTCGGCGGCGCGGTGTTCCTGGCCGTCGGCGCCGGGCTGTTCCTGGCGTTCCGCCGCAAGGCGGGCGGGCACGCGTAACGGCGTACGCCACGCAGGCGCGACAACGCAGAACGACCGGCCCGGGGCGTCCCCCGGGCCGGTCGTCCTTTACGGGGTGACCGGGCTGCTGTCCCCTGCCGTCCGGTCACGCGAAGGAGCGAGGTCCCACGACGCACGCTCCACGGGGCGTGCGTCTCATCGCTCCAGCGGATCCACGCGTGGTGTTACGGTTCCGCGGCTGGCTGACGCGGACACCCTCACCAACGAAGGGCCCCGGGGCCGGTCACGGTCCGGACGGGTGACGAACAGCCGTCACACGCGCCCCCGGCACAGCTCCAGCAGGGTCATGGCGAGGGCGGTGCCGGGCTTCCCGAGCGCATCGCTCCAGTGCGAGAGCACCTCCATCTCGCGCGACAGGTGCACCCGGCGCCCGCCGGAGGCGATCCGGGCGTCCTGGATGACGGTCGAGACGGCCATCCGCTCCTGGATCAGACCGATGATCCGGTCGTCGAGGGCGTCGATGCGCGTACGGGAGTCGGCGATCAGCTGCTCGGGGGTGGTGGTGACGCTCATGGTGTTCTCTCCTGTGGATCGTGTCGTGCCGACAGGAGCGGAAACGCGCAAGCGCCCCGGTCCTGTCGGACCGGGGCGCTTGTGGGAAGTCAGTGGCTCAAGCGAGCATCACGAGGACCCATGGCGACCGGACCGACCGGTGCCATAGGTAAAGAGGAAGCTCAGCTGCTTGCGCATGGGACGGATTATTACCTTCCGTCGGCCCCGGGGCCAAGCCGATTCGGATGGTGAGACGAAGAGGGCCCTGCGTCCCCCGTTAGAATCGACAAAACAGCCACCTCTTCCGCCGGAAGGCCGCCCCGTGCCAGAAGCACCCTCCGCCGCCCACGACAGCGCCCCGGACACGGTTCTCGTCGTCGACTTCGGCGCCCAGTACGCCCAGCTCATCGCCCGCCGCGTCCGCGAAGCACGGGTCTACAGCGAGATCGTGCCGAGCTCGATGCCCGTCGACGAGATGCTGGCCAAGAACCCCAAGGCGATCATCCTCTCCGGCGGTCCGTCGTCCGTGTACGAGGAGGGCGCCCCGCGCCTGGACGACGCCCGCGCCCTCTTCGAGGCCGGCGTCCCCGTCTTCGGCATGTGCTACGGCTTCCAGCTGATGGCGGTCACCCTCGGTGGCCAGGTCGACAACACCGGCGCCCGCGAGTACGGCCGCACCCCGCTGGCCGTCTCCAAGGCCGGCTCCACCCTCTTCGAGGGCACCCCCGAGAACCAGTCGGTGTGGATGTCCCACGGCGACGCCTGCTCCGCCGCCCCCGAGGGCTTCACCGTCACCGCGTCGACGAACGTCGTCCCGGTCGCGGCCTTCGAGAACGACGAGAAGAAGCTGTACGGCGTGCAGTACCACCCCGAGGTGATGCACTCCACGCACGGCCAGCAGATCCTGGAGCACTTCCTCTACCGCGGCGCGGGCCTCGCCCCCACCTGGACCACCGGCAACATCGTCGAGGAGCAGATCGCGGCGATCCGCGAGCAGGTCGGCGACAAGCGCGCCATCTGCGGCCTCTCCGGCGGCGTCGACTCCGCCGTCGCCGCGGCCCTCGTGCAGAAGGCCATCGGCTCGCAGCTGACCTGCGTCTACGTCGACCACGGCCTGATGCGCAAGGGTGAGACCGAGCAGGTCGAGAAGGACTTCGTCGCCGCGACCGGCGTGCAGCTGAAGGTCGTCGACGCGCAGGAGCGCTTCCTGACCGCGCTGGCCGGCGTCTCCGACCCGGAGACCAAGCGCAAGATCATCGGCCGCGAGTTCATCCGCGTCTTCGAGCAGGCCCAGCTGGAGATCCTCCAGGAGGACGGCCCCGCGGTCGCCTTCCTCGTGCAGGGCACCCTGTACCCGGACGTCGTCGAGTCCGGCGGCGGCACCGGCACCGCCAACATCAAGTCCCACCACAACGTGGGCGGTCTCCCCGACGACATCGAGTTCGAGCTCGTCGAGCCGCTGCGCCAGCTGTTCAAGGACGAGGTCCGGATGGTCGGCCAGGAACTCGGCCTGCCCGACGAGATCGTCCAGCGCCAGCCCTTCCCGGGCCCCGGCCTCGGCATCCGCATCGTCGGCGAGGTCACCAAGGAGCGCCTGGACCTGCTCCGCGAGGCCGACGCCATCGCCCGCCACGAGCTCACCGCGGCCGGCCTGGACCGCGAGATCTGGCAGTGCCCGGTCGTCCTGCTCGCGGACGTCCGCAGCGTCGGCGTCCAGGGCGACGGCCGCACCTACGGCCACCCGATCGTGCTGCGCCCCGTCTCCTCCGAGGACGCGATGACGGCGGACTGGACGCGCATGCCGTACGAGGTGCTCGCCCGGATCTCGACCCGCATCACCAACGAGGTGCCGGAGGTGAACCGGGTGGTCCTCGACTGCACGAGCAAGCCCCCGGGCACCATCGAGTGGGAGTAGTCCCTTCAGGTCCTCCCAGGTCCTCCAGGTCCCACCCGGATCGCTGTGAAGCCGCCGCCCGCACCCGCGGGCGGCGGCTTCGCCGTTTCTCTGGCCACTTGGCAGGGCCCCGGGTACCTTGCGCGGCGAACCGAGCCGTTCGAAGGAGCGCCCATGCCGGACCAGCCCGTACCCGTGCCCGTGGAGCGGCTGGGCTTCGAGATGCCGCCCGTGCACGACACCGTCGACGCGGCGCGCGCCCACCGCAAGGAGCGGCTCGCCGAGGCGCTGCGGCTGCTGGGGCGCCTCGGGTACGAGGACGGGGTGGCGGGGCAGATCACCGCACGGGACCCGGAGTTCGAGGACTGCTACTGGGTGAACCCCTTCGGCCGGGCCTTCACCGCGCTCACCGCCGACGACCTGCTGCTGGTCGACGGGGACGGGCGGGTGGTCCGGGGCGGGCGCCGGGTCAACCAGCTGGCCTTCGCCGTGCACGCGGCGGTCCACCGCCGGCGCCCCGAGGTGGTCGCCGTCGTCCGCGCGCAGGGCCCGTACGGCCGGGCCCTCGCGGCGCTGGGCGAGCTGCTCGCCCCGATCACCGAGGAGGCCTGTGCCTTCTTCGAGGACCACGCCCTCCTCGACGAGTACTCCGGGGCCGGCGAACCGGAGCGGACCGCGCTGGCGCTCGGCCCGTACAAGGCGTTGATCCTGCGCAACCGGGGGCTGCTGACGGTGGGCGACTCGGTGGACGCCGCCGTCTGGTGGTTCATCGAGGCGGAACGGGCCGCGCAGGTGCAGCTGATCGCCCGGGCCGCCGGGAAGCCGGTGCCCATCGACCACCGCGCCGCGGCCCTGACGCGCGAGCGGTTCGGGTCCGATCTGGCCGCCTGGGTGAGCTACCAGCCACTCAGGGAACTGGTGGCGTCAACATCATGAACCGTTAATCACCTGCTCTGACATCGTGCGCAATCCGGAGCACTGCCGCAGTGGTGCACAATTCGCTGGCATTGCACCGTAGTTCAGAGAGGCGGTACGTACGTGGCTGTCCAAGAGATGTCCCGAGGTACCCATACCACCGCCTGCGCCTGCGACGAGTGCGCCCGCGAGGGCCACCGGCGCGCGGTCACGGCGTTCCTGGAGAAGCGCGACGAGTTCGCCTCCGGGCAGGGCGTGCCGGCCGCCGTGGCCCACTCGCTCGGAGCCTCCCGCCAGTGGGTCTCCGACGAGCTGACCCTGTCGGCCCGTACCGTCGCCGACCGGGGCCGGGAGGCCGGGAACTCCTGGCTGTACCTGTTCTCGCGCCGGGCCGTCCTCGCCGTCTGGATCGCCGCCGGGGTCCTGCTGCTGGTGCAGGTCGCCGCCGCGCTCGGCACCGGCTGGTCCACGGCGCGCACCGCCGGGCTGCTGGCGGCCCTGGTGCTGGCCGGACTGCTCACGGTCGCGGCCCGCGCCCAGTCCGTGCGCGGCGGGCTGCTGGCCCCGCTCGTCGGCGAGGACAACCGGCTGTCCACCTCGAAGGCGGTGCCCAGCGCCTGGGTGGTGCTGACGGCCTTCGCCACGCTGCTGCCCGCGCTGCGGCTGGCCGCCTCGGCGCCCGGACCCGAGCGGCAGGCCCTGTACGCGGGCCTGGCGCTGGACCGGGCGCTGCCGCTGCTGGCGGTGGTCTCGCTGACCTCCGCCGTGGCGGTGCTGGTCCGCCGGGTGGTCTCCGTACGGATCATGGGCCAGCGGCTGCAGAAGCTGCCGGCCGACCGGCCGCGCGGCGTGGACCTCCTCACGGACGACGCGGGCCGCGGGAGCTTCCCGGACGCGCAGTACGTGCTCGTCTCGACGGTGGTGCTCGGCTACGCCGCGGCCTCGCTGGCGCGCTTCCCGGCCCGGCTCCCGCAGCTGCCCTGGGCGCTGGCCCTGCTGGTGGCGCTGTCGGCCGCGGTCTACCTGGCGGCGAAGTACGCGGAGGGCAGCCGCCCGCTGGTGCTGTCGGTGGTGCGCAGACGGGAGCCCGGGGATCTGGACGCGGCCGTCCGCCCCGGGGACGACATCGAGATCCGGGGCGTGGGCTTCGTGCCTCCGGGCGCGCAGACGCCGGAGATGCTGGCCCGTCTGGTCGTACGGGTCGGGGCGGTGCACGTCCACGTGCCGCTGGTCCCGGTGGCGGGCGGATTCACCAACCCCTCCGACGCCGTGCTGACCGTGCCGGTCCCGGCGGAGGTGGAGCCGGGGCGCGTCGAGGTCCAGGTGGTCACGGCCGCAGGGGTGGAATCCAACCGCTGCACCATCGATGTTGCCGAGTGATGGGGGTACACATGTTCCGTGAACCGAACCGATGTTCTTGAAACCGACGCCCCTCGCGAGGTCGTGGGCCTGCGCGAGCTGGCCTCCCGGCACGCGCTGCTGCCCCTGCGGCTCTTCCTCGGCGTGACCTTCGTGTACGCCGGTCTCGACAAACTGACCGACCCGGCGTTCCTCTCCGTCTCCGGCGACGGCTCCATCGGCGACCAGATGCGCGGGGTGCGCGACACCTCCGCGATCCCCGGCCTCGTGGACCTGTCGCTGAACTCGCCCGTCGGCTTCGCCGTCGCCCTGGCCATCGGGGAGATCCTGGTCGGCCTCGGGGCCCTGGCCGGCCTGCTGACCCGTATCGCGGCCGTCGGCGGCGCGCTGATCGCGCTCAGCCTGTGGCTCACGGTGTCGTGGGCGGTGACCCCGTACTACTACGGCAACGACCTGATCTACCTGATGGCGTGGACCCCGCTGATCCTCGCCGGGGCGCCCTACCTGTCGCTGGACTCGGTGATCCGGTCGCGCCGGTCCCGGCGTACGGCATAGGTCACCAGCCCGACCAGCGCGGCGAGCGTGAGCCCGCCCATGGCGATCGGGATGACCGCGAACCAGGGCAGGTCCGCCTCGCCGGTGGTGTCGAGCAGGTAGAGCACGCCCGCCACCATCAGGGCCAGCCCCGCGATCAGCCGTCCCGGCTGGAACTCATGACGCCGCACGGGCCACCTCCACCTGTCCGAAGTCCGCACCGAGGTGCAGTTCGATCGTCCCGCCGGCCTCGGTGCCGGCCGCCGGCGCGAGGGTTTCCGTACGGTGCTGCTCCCCGACCCGCTCGATGCGGCCCGCGTAGTCGCCGGGCAGCTGGATGTCGCCCAGACGCCGGATGGTGACATCGGCCTGCGCGGTGACCTCCCGCGGCAGGACCACCTTGAGCCGGCCCGCGTCGATGGAGGCCCCGACGGTCACGGTGGTGCCCTTCGGCACGTCCAGGCGGCTCAGATCCAGCGTGGCGAGCCCGGTGCCCGCCTCGTACACCGGCTTCACGTCGGCCACTGCGGCCGGACGCCACTCGACCTCCCGCCAGTCCGTGCCGATCTCCCGGGGCAGTACGGCCGCGCCCGCGAGCAGGCCCGCGGTGAACACGGCCAGCACGATCGTGCCGAAGCCGGTGCGTCCCAGCAGGGAGCTGACCGCGAGACCCAGACCGAAGACGACCAGCGCGGCGGCGAGCCCGGTCTGCAGTGCCTCGCCGAGCGGGTTGCCCTCCCAGGTGGCGGCGGTCCCCGCGATCCCGGCCAGCAGCGCCAGCACGAAGACCCGGCCGCCGATGCCGCCGCGCGGGCGGGCCGGGGCGGCGGGCGCCTTCGCGGCCGCCGCCGGGGTGCGGCCGGTCACCACCGGGTCCGCCGAGTCGTCGGGCCCCCACAGGTATCCCGTCCCGCCGACCGGGCCGGTCGTGCCGTCCTTGACCAGCGGGTCCCGCCACCAGGACGGGCCGCCGGGGGTGGGCGGTGCCTGCGTCTCCGGCGGGGCCGGCGAGTGCGCGGCGCGGGAGGCGCTGCCGGCCGGGTCGGGCGCCGCCTGCGCCTCGGGCCGGTAGGTGTGCCGCTTGCGCTGCGACCAGTACGAGGCCCCGCCCAGCGCGAGGACGACCAGCACCGAGAAGGCGGCCAGCCCGCCATTGTCCAGCATCGACAGGAACAGCGCGCAGCCCACCAGCGCGGCGAACACCGCCGCCAGTGTGGCGCCCTCGACCCGGCCGGTCAGCAGCTTCTTCGCCTCGCTGTCCTCCTCGCCCTCCTGGGGGAGCAGCAGCCAGGCGAAGCCGTAGAAGATCAGACCGACGCCGCCGGTGACCGCGAGGACACCGAGGACGACGCGGAACACCACCGGGTCCAGGTCGAAGTACCGGCCGAGGCCGCCGCACACGCCCGCGAGGACCTTGTCGCGCTTGCTGCGGCGCAGGGGCGGCCTGGCGTCGGCGGCCCGCGGGGCCCCGGGCTCGGCCGGCGGGGCGTCGTGTACTCCGGTCATGGGTCCATGGTGACGGCCCGCCGGAGCGCGCGGCATCGGGCCCTACCCTGGTGCAACCCTGATATCCCCCCGGCAGATGTGGGGGGATGCCCTGATGACCGGCCCCCGCCGGGCGTGTGACCCTTGGTGACATGCCCGTAGCCGCCGCTCCCCGAACCCCGCACGCACCGGACGCCGACGAGATCCCGCAGCGCAAGCTCTACCGCAGCGCCGACGGCCGGATGCTCGGCGGCGTCGCGCGCGGTCTCGCCGGGCACCTCGGGCTGCCCGTGGGCTGGGTCCGGCTCGCCTTCCTGCTGCTGTTCATGTGGGGCGACGGGCTGGGCGTGCTGCTGTACGCCGCGTTCTGGGTCTTCGTACCGCTCGGCGTCGGCGGCCGGACCGGACACCGCTCCTTCTTCGAGACCCTCCCCGACGGCACCCGCCGGCTGCGCAAACCCGACCGGGGGCAGATCACCGCGCTGATCGCCCTGTTCGTCGGAGCGGGCATCTTCATCTCCAAGGTCCAGCTCGGCGGCGCCTCCGGCCGGTACGTGTGGCCGACACTGCTGGTCGGGGCCGGGGTCGTGCTCGTATGGCGGCAGGCCGACAACGCCCGCCGCGCCCACTGGTCCACGGCCGCCGAACGGCGCGGACGCCTCTTCCAGGTCGCGCGCGCCCTCGCCGGCGTCGTCCTGGTCGGGGTGGGCCTGACCGTCTTCATCGTCGTACGGGGCTCCGCCGCACAGCTCGGCAACGTCCTCACCGCCACCCTCGCCGTCCTCGTCGGCGTGGCCCTGCTCGCCGGACCCTGGCTGATCCGGATGACCCAGGACCTGTCCGAGGAACGCCTGATGCGCATCCGCGCCCAGGAGCGCGCAGAGGTCGCCGCCCACGTGCACGACTCGGTGCTGCACACCCTCACCCTGATCCAGCGCAACGCGGAGGACGTGGGCGAGGTACGCCGCCTCGCGCGGGCCCAGGAACGCGAACTGCGGAACTGGCTCTACAAGCCCGAGGGCACCGGCAAGGACGAGGCGGAGGAGCCGGCCACCCTGGCGGAGGCCGTGAAGAAGACCGCCGCGGAGGTGGAGGACCACCACGGCGTCCCGATCGAGGTCGTGGTCGTCGGTGACTGCCCGCTCGACGAGCGGCTGGCGGCGCAGATCCAGGCCGCGCGCGAGGCGATGGTCAACGCCGCCAAGTACGGTGGCGACGGCGGGCCCGTACAGGTGTACGCGGAGGTGGAGGGGCAGACGGTGTTCGTGTCCGTACGGGACCGGGGGCCGGGCTTCGACATCGACGCGGTACCCGGCGACCGCATGGGCGTACGAGAATCGATCATCGGCCGGATGCAGCGCAACGGCGGGACCGCACGACTGCGGTCCGCGCCCGACGGCGGCACGGAAGTCGAGCTGGAGATGGAGAGGGCGGCGAACACAGCATGACCGAGGCCGGAGAGAACGCAGGCGCGGGGGAGACCAGGCGCGTCCGGGTGGTGCTCGTCGACGACCACAGGATGTTCCGTACGGGGGTGCAGGCCGAGATCGGGGAGACCGGACGCACGGGCGTCGAGGTCGTCGGCGAGGCGGCCGACGTCGACCAGGCCGTCACCGTCATCACCGCCACCCGGCCCGAGGTGGTCCTGCTCGACGTGCACCTGCCCGGCGGCGGCGGCGTCGAGGTGCTGCGGCGCTGCGCCCCGCTGATGGCGGCGGCCGAGAACCCGGTGCGGTTCCTGGCGCTGTCGGTGTCGGACGCGGCCGAGGACGTCATCGGCGTCATCCGGGGCGGTGCGCGCGGCTACGTCACCAAGACCATCACCGGCACCGACCTGGTGGACTCGGTCTTCCGCGTACAGGACGGGGACGCGGTGTTCTCGCCGCGGCTGGCGGGCTTCGTTCTCGACGCGTTCGCCTCGACGGACGCGCCGCCGGTCGACGAGGACCTGGACCGGCTCACGCAGCGCGAGCGCGAGGTGCTGCGGCTGATCGCGCGCGGGTACGCCTACAAGGAGATCGCCAAGCAGCTGTTCATCTCGGTGAAGACGGTCGAGTCGCACGTCTCGGCCGTCCTGCGCAAGCTCCAGCTCTCCAACCGGCACGAACTGACCCGCTGGGCGACGGCCCGCCGCCTGGTCTGAGCCCCGCGGCAGGCGTCCGGCCTGCGGTGTGACCCACACCGCAGGCCGACCTGGCAACCGGGAGCGCGCACGCCGCCCTCTAGGCTGACGTGATGAGCTTGACCGGTACACCTTTCTTCGCGACGGTGATCGCCCTGACGGTGATCGCCGTCGTCCTTCCGCTTGCCGTGTGGAGCAAGGTGCGCGGCCCGGCCGCCGTACGCACCGCCGTGCGCGCATTGATGGTGGTGTTCGCCCAGGTCACAGCCGTCGCCGTGGTGTTCGTCGCGGTCAACCGGGCCGAGCACTTCTATGCCTCCTGGAGCGACCTGCTCGGCACCGGAAAATACGTCACGGCAGCCCCCGACCTCGGCCCGGACGGGCTCGGCGGCAAGAAGGTCGAAGAGGCGCCGAAGGTCAAGCAGGAGTTCCAGCCGGTGGAGGGGCTGGGCGGCCGGGTCACGAAGACCGAGCTCGACGGCAAGATCTCCGGCGTCAAGGGCGACGTCATGGTGTGGCTGCCGCCGCAGTACGACGACCCGGCCTACAAGGACAAGAAGTTCCCGGTGGTCGAGCTGATACCGGGCATACCGGGGACCGGGAAGTCCTGGTTCCAGGGACTCAAGGCGCACGAGGTGCTGGAGCCGCTGATGAAGAGCGGCAAGGTGCAGCCGTTCATCCTGGTCTCACCGCGCGCCATGCTGCTCGGCAACGGCGACACGGGCTGCGCCAACATCCCCGGCAAGGTCAACGCGGACAGCTGGTTCAGCGTCGACGTCCGCAAGATGGTCGTCGACAACTTCCGGGCCTCGGACGAGGCCCGCACCTGGGGTGTGGCCGGCTACTCGGCCGGCGCCTACTGCGCCGCCAAGCTCGCGATCGCCCATCCCGACCGCTACAGCGCGGCCGTCTCCCTGTCCGGCTACAACGACCCGGGGCAGGAGCCCTCGTCGCTGGTCGCCAAGGACCCCGAACTGCGCAAGACGCACAACCTGAAGAACTGGCTCCAGGCCGCGCCCACCCCGCCGCCGGTGGCGCTGTGGATGTCGGGCGCCGAGCAGGACGGCTACCTGTCCGGCACGGACCTCAAGGCGATCGCCAAGAGCCCGACCGTGGTGCACGCGGAGAAGGTCGTCGGCGGTCACAACCTCGAATCGTGGTCCAAGCAGCTGCCGCAGACCTTCGCCTGGCTGAGCGGCGTGGTCAAGGCCCCGTAGGCCGTCCCTTCCGGGCCTTGCCGGGCTGAGGGGACTACGCGGGGCGGGAGGCGCCGGCCCAGGGCATCGAGTCGATCGGCGCCAGCCGGACCGTCGACCCGGGGCGCGGGGCGTGGACCATCTGGCCGTTGCCGACGTAGAGGCCGACGTGGGTGACACCGGAGTAGAAGAACACCAGGTCGCCGGGGGCCAGCTGGTCGCGGGACACGCGCCGGCCGGCGTTGATCTGGGTGTAGGTGGTGCGGGGCAGGGAGACTCCGGCCGAGCGCCAGGCCGCCTGGGTCAGGCCGGAGCAGTCGAAGGACCCCGGGCCCGTCGCGCCCCAGATGTACGGCTTGCCGATCGCCCCGTACGCGAAGGACACGGCGCGGGCCGCGCGCGAACCGTCGGCCGGGAGCGAGGGCGCGGCGCCCTTGGACGCGCCGGTTCCGGCGGGCACGGCGGGTGCGGCGGCCGGACCGCCGGGTGACTGTGCCTCGTAGGCGGCCCGCTCCTCGGCGGTGAGCCGGGCCAGCAGGTTCTTGGCGGCGGTGAGCTTCTCCTCGATCACGGCCTTGTGCCCGGCGAGTTCGTCCTGCCGGGAGCGCAGGTCGGCGAGCCGCCCGGCGGCCCGCTCGCGGAGCTTGCCGACCTCGTCGAGCCGGCGGCGCACGGTGGTGACCCCGGCGGCGTTGCGGTCCCCGGCGCGGGCGACGAAGGCGGCCTGGGAGAGGTACTCCTGCGGGTCCGAGGCCAGCGCGAGCTGGACGGCGGTGCCCAGGGACCCGCTGCGGTACTGGGAGGCGGCGAGCGTGCCGAGTGCGCTGCGGGCGGTGTTGAGCTGGTCGGTCTTGCGGGCGGTCTCCTCGCGCAGTCCGGTCAGCGCGCGTTCGGCCTCGTCCGCCTGTTCCTTCGCCCCGTTGTACTGCTCGGTCGCCGCCTCGGCCTCCTCGTAGAGCCGGTCCACCTCCGACTTGATCTGGGCGGGGGTGGGCCGGGGGTCGGCCTGGGAGGTGCCTTCGAAGACGGTGGCGGTGGCAGCGCCCGCGAGGGCGAGGGTGGCGGCGGTCGTCCGTGCCGGGCCGCCGGAGAGCGGGCGCTGCCTGGGCTTTCGATGACTGGCCACGAGGGCCTCACGTCCTTCCTCTGTCGGTGCTTGGAGGAGGACGCTAGACCCGGAGGTAACGGGCGGATGACGAGATGATCGTAAGTGGTCCGATACGACCGGAGCTGGCCGCCGAGGACCGGAGTGGATCGTTCCGGTGTGGGTCAGTGCCAGAGAACGGCGATGAAGATGTTGATCACGGTCAGCCCACCGACCGCACCGAACAGCGCCTTGTCCACGTGCTCGTCGTCGCGCTTGACGTAGACGAGGCAGAGGATCACGAAGAGGATCGCGAGCTTCACGCCGACCTTGACGTTGTTGACGGGGTCCCCGGCCATCTGGTTGAAGCCGACCAGGAGTACGCCGGTGACGAGCATGGTGAGCGCGCCGTGCAGCATGGCGGGCGTGAAACGGGCGGTACCCGCGCTCATCGCCTTCATCTGGGTCAGGAAGCCGCCGAGGAGCGAGGCGATTCCGATGATGTGCAGGCCGACGAAGACATCGATGAGTACGTCCATGGCGTCGAGCGTACGAGGCGGCCCGGTCGGCCGAAGAAGCGGGTCAGTTCGGCCGTGACGGCCTCCGGCCGCTCCTCCGGGAGGTGGTGGCCGCTGCCGTCGACGCGGACGACCCGTCCGTACGAGATCTGCGTACAGTGGGGTCATGCCTGCTGCCGCCGCCGAGCCGATCCACCCCGCCGCCGACCGCATCGAGCTGGTCGAGGTCCTGGCGGCGCTCGGACACCCCGTCCGGCTGGAGATCGTCCGCAAGCTGTCCTCCGGCGAGGAGGCGTTCTGCGGCGAGGTCGTCCCCGACCTGCCCCGCTCCAGCGTCACGCACCACCTCAAGACGCTGCGCGAGAGCGGCGTGATCTGCCAGCGCCCTCAGGGCCGCAAGCTCTTCCTCGCGCTGCGCCGCGAGGACCTGGAGCTCCGTTTCCCCGGTCTGCTCGAACTCGTGCTGGCCTGTCGGTCCCGCCCCCTAGACTCGGAATGCGATGAGCAGCCTCTTTGACGACAGTTTCCTGGCGGACCTCACCCCCTCCGACGAGGTCCCGCCGCCGCCCGAGGACCACGCCGCCCCCGAAGCGGGCGCGGACGATCTCTTCGGGGGGCGGTTCGACGTACCCATGAGCGGGGACGCGTACTACCGGGACGGCGCCCCCAGGCCCGTCATCGACCCGGCGACGCTCCTGGACGGGCTCAACGAGGAGCAGCGCGCGGCCGTGGTGCACGCGGGCTCGCCGCTGCTCATCGTGGCCGGCGCCGGCTCCGGCAAGACCCGGGTGCTGACCCACCGCATCGGACACCTGCTGTCCGCGCGGAACGTCCACCCCGGCCAGATCCTGGCGATCACCTTCACCAACAAGGCCGCCGGTGAGATGAAGGAGCGCGTCGAGGGCCTGGTCGGCCCGCGCGCGAACGCCATGTGGGTCTCCACCTTCCACAGTGCGTGCGTGCGCATCCTGCGCCGCGAGTCCAAGCGGCTCGGCTTCACCTCCTCGTTCTCGATCTACGACGCGGCCGACTCGAAGCGCCTGATGGCGCTCGTCTGCCGCGACCTGGACCTGGACCCGAAGAAGTTCCCGCCGAAGGCCTTCAACGCCAAGATCTCGAACCTGAAGAACGAGCTGATCGACGAGGAAGCCTTCGCCGACCAGGCCGTGGACGGGTTCGAGAAGACCCTGGCCCAGGCGTACGCGATGTACCAGGGACGGCTGCGCGAGGCCAACGCCCTCGACTTCGACGACATCATCATGACCACGGTCCACCTGCTCCAGGCGTTCCCGGACGTCGCCGAGCACTACCGGCGCCGCTTCCGGCACGTCCTCGTCGACGAGTACCAGGACACCAACCACGCCCAGTACACGCTGGTGCGCGAACTCGTCGGCACCGGCTACCCGGACCTGCCCCCGGCCGAGCTGTGCGTCGTGGGTGACGCCGACCAGTCGATCTACGCCTTCCGCGGCGCGACCATCCGCAACATCCTCCAGTTCGAGGAGGACTACAAGGACGCGACGACGATCCTGCTGGAGCAGAACTACCGCTCCACGCAGACGATCCTCTCCGCGGCCAACGCGGTCATCGAGCGCAACGAGAACCGCCGCGCCAAGAACCTGTGGACCCAGGCCGGCACCGGCGCCGTCATCACCGGCTACGTCGCGGACACCGAGCACGACGAGGCCCAGTTCGTCGCCGACGAGATCGACCGGCTGACGGACGCGGGCGACGCCAAGGCGGGCGACGTCGCGATCTTCTACCGGACCAACGCGCAGTCCCGCGTGTTCGAGGAGATCTTCATCCGGGTCGGACTGCCCTACAAGGTCGTCGGCGGTGTCCGCTTCTACGAGCGCAAGGAGGTCCGCGACGTCCTCGCGTACCTGCGCGTCCTGGCGAACCCCGAGGACAACGTCCCGCTGCGGCGCATCCTGAACGTGCCCAAGCGCGGTATCGGCGAACGCGCCGAGGCGATGATCGACGCCCTCGCGATGCGCGAGAAGATCACCTTCCCGCAGGCGCTGCGCCGCGTGGACGAGGCCTTCGGCATGGCCGCGCGCTCCACCAACGCGGTGAAGCGATTCAACGTGCTGATGGAGGAGCTGCGCACGATCGTCGACTCGGGCGCCGGCCCGGCGGTGGTGCTGGAGGCGGTGCTGGAGCGGACGGGCTACCTCGCCGAACTCCAGGCGTCGACCGACCCGCAGGACGAGACGCGCATCGAGAACCTGCAGGAGCTCGCGGCCGTGGCGCTGGAGTTCGAGCAGGCGCGGGAGGCCGCGGCGGCCGAGGCCGCGGAAACCGGGGCCCCGGCTCCCGGGTCCGGCACCCTGGCCGAGTTCCTGGAGCAGGTCGCGCTCGTCGCCGACTCCGATCAGATCCCGGACGAGGACACCGAGGGCACGGGCGTCATCACGCTGATGACCCTGCACACCGCCAAGGGCCTCGAATTCCCGGTGGTCTTCCTGACCGGCATGGAGGACGGGGTCTTCCCGCACATGCGGGCGCTGGGCCAGACCAAGGAGCTCGAGGAGGAGCGCCGCCTCGCGTACGTCGGCATCACGCGGGCGCGCGAGCGGCTGTACCTGACCCGCTCCAGCATGCGCAGCGCGTGGGGCACCCCCTCGTACAACCCGCCGTCGCGGTTCCTGGAGGAGATTCCGGCGGAGTACCTCCAGTGGAAGCGGACGGGCGCGACGCAGAAGCCTGCCGGTCCGATGCGGAGCTCGGGGTACGGGTCGTCGTCCGGATCGGGCAAGGCGACGTTCGGCACCTCGCCGGAGGCGTTCCTGTCCTCGTCGCGTACGAAGTCGGGCCCGTCCGGATTCGCGACGCGGCGGGCCGCCGACAAGCCGGTCATCGCCCTGGTGGTCGGGGACCGGGTCACGCACGACCAGTTCGGGCTCGGCACCGTCATGGAGGTCAAGGGGGCGGGCGCCGACGCGCAGGCCACCATCGACTTCGGGGACGACAAGCCCAAGCGGCTGCTGCTGCGTTACGCGCCGGTGCAGAAGCTGTAGGACGGCGGGCGGCCGCGCGGCCCACGGGCCGCGCGGCGGTCACGCCGGAGGTCGTGCGGCGCGGTTGCGCCCGGGGGTTGCGCCGGGGGACGCGTAGGCCGGCTGCGCCGGGGGACGCGTGGGGCGGTTACGTCGGGTCCAGGCCGTGGCTGCGGAGCCAGGGCAGGGGGTCGATCGCGGATCCGCCGCCCGGCCGGACCTCGAAGTGGAGGTGCGGGCCGGTGGAGTTGCCGGAGTTGCCCGAGTAGGCGATGACCTCGCCCGCCTTGACCTTGCCACCGCGGATCTTGGTGGAGCTGAGGTGGCAGTACCAGGTCTCGGTGCCGTCGGGGGCGGTCACTATCGCCATGTTCCCGTAGGCGCTGTTGTACTGCGTGCGCACGGTGCCGTCCGTGGCCGACATGACCGGCGTCCCGTAGGAGACCGGGAAGTCGATGCCGGTGTGCACCGACATCCACATGCCGCCGGCCTGGCCGAAGTTGGCGCTCAGACCGTGCTGCTCGACGGGGATGGCGAACTTGGGGCGGGCGGCCTCCTTGGCCGCGGCCTCCTCCGCCTTCTTCTTCTTTTCCTCTTCCTGGCGCTCGCGCAGGTCGATGCGCTCCTGCGTGCGGCTCGCGCGGTCCGCGAAGTCGCCCGCGTCGGCGCTGAGCGCGACCAGTTGGGTGTCGAGCTTGGTGTTCGCCGCGACCGGTTTCACCGAAGCCGGGTCGGGCGCGGCCATCGTGGTGGGTTCCTCGGCGGGCCGGTCGGTGCCGGTGAGGCCGCCGACGGAGGCGGCCGCGACGCCCGCGACACCCATCACGCAGGCCGAGGGCACGGCCACGGTCAGCAGGGCGGAACGCTTCGCCGGGTTGCGGCGGCGGCTGCTGCCGCCGGCGCCGGTGCTGCCGGTCGCCTTGGCGCCGGCCTTGCCGTTGCCCTTGGCGGCGGTCCGGCGCGCGGAGCGCGGAGCCGAGGTCACGGGCATGGCCTGGGTGGGGAGGTCGTGGACCTCGGGCGCCTCGGACACCTCGGGTGCCTCGTGGACCTGCGGCGTTTCGTCGGAGAGCGACTCGAAGACGGCGGTCTCGGTGTACGTGTCTGTCCCGGTCTCGAAACCGGTTCCGAATCCGCTCTGGTGCCCGGAGTCGATGGTGACGGCCTGGGTGGCCTCGTAGGCGTAGCCGACGGAGGTCGCCTGGTACGTGTACTCCTGCGGCGCGGGCTCGGGCTCGGGCGCGGCCTGGTACTCGTACGTGTAGGCGGCCTCGGGCTGGGCCGGGGTCTCGGCGACGGTGTTCCAGGCGGTGGCGTCGTAGGCGCCGGTCTCGGTGCCGGTGGTGCCGTAGCCCGGCATCGCCCAGTGACCGGTTTGCTCGCCGGAGGTGTCGTAGCCGAAGGAGGGCTGCTGGTACTGCGCGTAGCCGGAGTAGTCCGCGTTCGGCGTGTTCCAGGCGCTCGCGTCCCAGCTCCCGGTGGTGTCCTCGGGTGCGGCCTGGGTCGGGATCGTGGACAGGTAACTGTCCTGCGAGGCCCACGCGGTGGTGTCGTACGCGCCGGTGTCGTAGGAGCCGTAGGCGGCGTAATTGACCCCCTGGCCCTGCGTTTCGTAGGAAACGTAGGTCGAGTCACCAGCGAAAGCGGTGGTGGAAAGGCTGTCGTACCCGGCATCCGGATACTGGCCCGACGTGGGGCGGTCGTTCACCAACTTCTCTTTCGCCTCGGCAGTGGGGGCCTGGGTGGCCGGGAACTCAAGGTTCACCGGAGGAGAGCAGTGGCGTGACTGTACCCGGCGGTTACTCGCATCGACAATCTTCGCCGGGTCCTCAGATCTCCGGAACCGGGCATTCGGCCGTCTTTCGGTCGCCGAAATGCGGACCCTTGGCCTTGAGTTCGAAATTCGTTCGACTGCCGGTCGCTCGTCGGCTAGGCGACGGAGGCGGTGTCCGAGCCCGTGACGGCGGCCAGGCCGGGTCCTTCGAGGGTGCGGCGGACCGCCGCGATCACAGCGGGATGGGCGGGCAGCGCGAGATGTCCGATGCCGGTGACCTGCACATTTTCCACACATAGATCCGGGTGCTCGATCCGCGCGGTCCCGACCGGGGTCATGATCGCGTCGAACTCGCTCCAGAAGGCCACGCATCGGGTGGCACAGCCCGGCGCGGGCGCGGCGAGCTCGGTCATCACCTCGGAGTCCGGGCGTATCTGCCGGATCAGCGGATGCGCGTCCATGAAGGGGGCGACCCGGGTGCCGGAATGCGGGGTGCCGAGGGTGACGAGGGTCCGGACCCGGGTGTCGCCGCCGAGCCGCTGCACGTAGTACCGGCCGACCACACCGCCCAGGCTGTGCCCGACCAGATCCACCCGTTCCTGTCCGGTGCGCTCGCAGAGCTCCTCGACACGCCGGGCGAGATGGCGGGCGGTGACGCGCAGATCGAGGGTGAAGGGCGAGTAGTTGTACGCCTCCACGTGCCGGCCGCCGGCCCCGAGGGCGCGGCGCAGCAGGACGAAGACGGACCGGTTGTCGGTGAACCCGTGGAGAAGAAGGACCGGCGGCCGTGTCGCGGGCGGGCGGGTGGTGACCTTCTCCTGGCACACTCCGGTGGGATACAGCAGGAGGTGTCCGCCGAACACCACCACCTCGAGCATGCCGGCCCGCAGCGCGGCACCGGACAAGGGCATGGACATGGGTATGAGCAGCCCCATCGACGGCCTCCCCTGAGCCTCTGTGGGACCGCGGCGCTCGCACCACCGTGCCGTGCGGCTGTCGGCACGGTGGCGCAATGCCGTCCCACGTGTGATTTCCCCCTCGTGATTGACCGCGAAACGGTGGCGTGCGCGATGCTGTACTTAACGTTC
This sequence comes from Streptomyces xanthophaeus, assembly GCF_030440515.1. Lineage (GTDB taxonomy): Bacteria > Actinomycetota > Actinomycetes > Streptomycetales > Streptomycetaceae > Streptomyces > Streptomyces kutzneri. The sequence continues at coordinate 3,367,376 of NZ_CP076543.1, read as the reverse complement.
GTTCACTCGGGAGGCAGTGCGATGGGTGTGACCGGTCCGATCCGTGTGGTGGTGGCCAAGCCGGGTCTCGACGGCCACGACCGTGGGGCCAAGGTGATCGCGCGGGCGCTGCGGGACGCGGGCATGGAGGTCATCTACACCGGCCTCCACCAGACCCCCGAGCAGATCGTGGACACCGCCATTCAGGAGGACGCCGACGCCATCGGCCTCTCGATCCTCTCCGGCGCCCACAACACGCTCTTCGCGCGCGTGCTGGAACTCCTCAAGGAGCGCGACGCGGAGGACATCAAGGTCTTCGGCGGCGGCATCATCCCGGAGGACGACATCGCCCCTCTGAAGGAGAAGGGCGTCGCCGAGATCTTCACGCCGGGCGCGACGACGACCGCCATCGTGGAGTGGGTCCGCGCCCACGTCCGCCAGTAGCCTCCGGGCTGCGCAGATCCAGCCTCGACGGCGCCTGAGGCGCGGGGTCCGGGGCGGAGCCCGGGGTGTCGGGTCAACCCGGCCGAGCCCCCCCGCAGGGGCTAGGCCGGGGCCAGTTCGGACAGCATCGCCGCGCGGAGGCGAAGGGTCGAGACGAGTCGCGTGAACGCCTCGGCCCAGTACGCGGCCGCGCCGGGGGCCGCGTCCGGCAGGTCCTCCACGGCCGTGGTCAGGGCCTCCAGCCGGCCCGCTTCAGTGGGATCGAGGCAGCGCTCGGCCAGGCCCATCACCCCGCTGAAGCTCCACGGGTAGCTGCCCGCGTCGCGGGCGCTGTCGAGCGCGTCCACGACCGCCCGGCCCAGCGCTCCCGCCCATGGCACGACGCACACCCCGAGCAGCTGGAAGGCCTCCGACAGGCCGTGGGCCCGTATGAACTCCGCGACCCACTCCGCCCGCTCCGCGTGCGGGAGGGTCTCCAGCAGCTTGGCCCGCTCCGCGAGCGAGGCCGTGCCCGGACCCGCCGCGGGTGGCGCGGACGCCGGGCCGAGCAGCGCCCGCGACCACGGCGCGTCGCGCTGGCGCACGGCGGCCCGGCACCACGCCGCGTGCAGCTCCTCCGTCCAGCCGTCGCCCGCGGCCACCGGCAGCGCCACTATCTCCGCCGGGCCGAGCCCCCCGAACCGCTCCCGCCAGCACGACAGCGGCGCCGCCTCCACCAACTGGCCGAGCCACCAGGCCCGCTCCCCGCGCCCGGCGGGCGGCCGCTTGACCACCCCGTCGCGGAGCATCCCCGCGTCGCACTCGGCCGGCGGAGTCACCCCCTCGGGGCCCACGCAGGCCAGTGCGCGCTCCGCCATCCGCCCGGCCAGCGCCGAGGTCGGCAGCGCCGACAGCAGTTCGGCGGCCGTGGCGCGGACATTGCGGCTCCGGTCACCCAGCGCCGCCTCCAGGAAGGGCTCGTCCTCCTCCGACAACCCCACCCTCAGTGAATCGAGGAACATCAGCCGGTCCTCGGCCCGTTCGGTGGCCCAGGTCGTCGTCAGCAGCCGTGGCGCGGCCGCAGCCTCGTGGGCCCGGACGGCCCCGAGCAGGGCCACCCGCTCCGCGAACAGCCCTTCCTGCCACAGCCGTTCCACCGCCGCCCGGTCCGTCACCTCCGGCAGTTCCCCGGCGCCGCCCGAACCGCCGCGCAGGGCGAACCGCCAGTCCGGATTCATCCGCGCCAGCCACAGCCCGCGCGTCCCGGCCAGGGCCAGGGCCTGCGGCCGCAGGTCCGTACGGGCCCGGGCCGCGTCCAGCAGTGCCGGTACGAGCGCGGCCGGGGAGCGGTAGCCGTGCCGCGCGGCGGCGGCCAGCCACTGCGGCAGCAGCTCCGTCAGGTCCGGGGCGGTCCCGCGCCGCCCGCCGCCGTTGACCGGGCCGCTGCGGCCGGCCAGCAACTGCGCGAGCCTGCGGCCGGCCGCCTCCGGTGGCGCCGGCCGGGGGTCCCGGGGCGCGGGCTCCGGGCGCGGCCCGGCCTCGGCCGGAAGCAGTCCGGCCCGGCGCCGTACGGTGTGCACGGCCGCCGCGTCCAGCAGCGCCTCCGGTGAGCCCGCCGGGCCCCCGCCCCGGCGCCGCTCGGTGCCCAGCAGCGCGGCGGCGACCAGCTCCTCCCACTCCCCGTACCCCTCGTCAGCCTCGTCCATCGGGCCCCTCCCTCGTCGCTCGTCGTCGGTCGTCGGTCGTCGGTCGTCGGTCGTCGGTCGTGTCATGGGCTCCGGTCCCGCCCCCTCCACGGGACCGGAGCTGTCGATGTCCCCGTCCGCCTGCTCAGCTGGCGTGGTTGTCGTTCATGCAAGCCCCCCGGCTCGTCGTCGTTTCCCGTACGGCGCCCCCCGGCGCCGTACGACTCCTCGCCGCCCTGTGTGACGGCACAGGTCCCCCCAGGCCCCCTGCGATGTGTCTGCTTGTTTCCGCTCCTGATCAGGACAGGGCGACGGGCTCGGTCGAGTCCGGCTGCCAGGCCGTCAGAGGGGTGAAGCCGCGGTGGCCGCACTCGCCGAACACCGTCACCGGCCCCCCGCCCGACAACGCCGCCAGCTGCCACAGCCCCCCGCGGGAGCGGCCGCCGCCCCCGGTGAGGGGCACCGGCAGGGAGGAGGTGCCCTCCGCGTCCGCCAGCTGCCAGCCGAGCTCTCCCGGTATCGGAACCACCGGACCGAGCACCACCGGCCAGGACTCCAGCCACGGGTCCTGCCGCAGCGCCGCCCCGTACGCCTCCAGAGCCGCCCCCGTGCTCACCCCGGCCGGAACCTCCGCGCACGGCACGGCTGCCGCGAACCTCTCACCGAGGTCCGCCCGCAGCCCCGCCGACCCGGGCCGGAAGCGCATCTCCGCCTCCAGCACCAGCCCCACCGGCAGCGCCAGCCCCGGTGGCCGCCCCGGCGGTCCGAAGTCCAGCACCAGAGCGGGCCGCCCGCCCGCCAGCCCGCGCAGCCATATCCGGCGGGTGGTGAGCCGGCCGTCCGGCGACACCGTGTCGTACTGGGCGAGCACCAGCCAGCGGTCCCGTACGGCCTCCCCCTCCCCGGAGGCCGGCAGTCCCACGCGGCTGCGCACCGTCGCCGCCAGCTCTTCCGGCAGCCCGGCCACCCCCAGCCACGCCCGGTCGAGCAGGTGCAGCAGCGCCGCCTCCTCCAGCATCCGGGCGGGCCAGCCGGGGCCGCAACTGGGTATCGTCCCCAACTCCCTTACCCGTCCTGCCAGTCCGGGTGCCTGGGCGTCGACCATGCGGGCCGCCGTCTCCTCCCATCCCGCGTATCCCGCCTGCTCCTGGCCCGCGAGGCCGCCGCGCAGCAGATCGGCCAGCCGCTGCTCCAGCTCGGTGACGCCCGCGCCGACGCGCACCGCCCGCCGCTCGGCCCGCTTCCTGGCCGCCTCCTCGTCGGCCGGCGCGACCCTCCCGCCGGGCGGCCGGGCGGCCTTGGCCGCCCGGTCCGCCAGCCACTGCGCCGCCCACTCCGGAGCCTCGTCCGGCTCGCCGACCCCCTCCGCCGACCAGAGCAGCAACAGCCCCAGCGCGTGCTTGCAGGGGAACTTCCGGCTCGGGCAGGAGCACTTGTACGCGGGGCCCGTCAGGTCCACGACCGTGCGGTACGGCTTGCTGCCGCTGCCCTTGCACAACCCCCACACCGAACCGGAAGCGGAACCTCCGATCTGCAACCACGGCCCCGCCCCGCCGAGTCTGCCCCCCGCCTTGCGTGAGGCATCGTCAGGAGCCAGATCCAGTACCTGTTCCGCTGTCCAGCGGTCCCCCTGCTCAGTCATGTGAACCACCGTAGAGACCGCCACTGACAATCGCTCTGACCAGCAACAACGCTATCGGCAGGGTTCGTTGTCAGTGGCGTGGTGCACCGTGGGGTCAGCAGTCGGGAGCGGCTGCCGAGCTTTGGAGGGGGACCATGACCATGCAGGGGAACGAGCAGCGAGCAGAGGCTCTGCGACCGCACGCCGAAGACGCCTTCGCACACGAACTGAAAGCCCTGGCGGCCGCCGACGACCGGCCCCGCCCGACCCGCTGGAAGCTCTCCCCGTGGGCCGTCGCCACGTACCTGCTCGGCGGCACGCTCGACGACGGCACGGTGATCACACCCAAGTACGTGGGGCCGCGCCGCATCGTCGAAGTAGCCGTCACCACCCTGGCCACCGACCGCGCCCTGCTCCTGCTGGGCGTCCCCGGAACCGCCAAGACCTGGGTGTCCGAACACCTCGCGGCCGCCGTCAGCGGAGACTCCACCCTCCTCGTCCAGGGCACCGCGGGCACCCCCGAGGAAGCCATCCGGTACGGCTGGAACTACGCCCGGCTGCTCGCCCACGGCCCCAGCCGCGAGGCGCTCGTGCCCAGCCCGGTCATGCGGGCCATGGCCGACGGCATGACCGCCCGCGTCGAGGAGCTCACCCGCATCCCCGCCGACGTCCAGGACACCCTCATCACCGTCCTGTCCGAGAAGACCCTCCCGATACCGGAGCTCGGCGAAGAGGTGCAGGCCGTGCGCGGCTTCAACCTCATCGCCACCGCCAACGACCGCGACCGCGGGGTGAACGAGCTCTCCAGCGCGCTGCGCCGCCGCTTCAACACCGTGGTGCTGCCGCTGCCCGCCACCGCCGACGCCGAGGTCGACATCGTCGCCCGCCGCGTCGACCAGATGGGCCGCGCCCTCGACCTGCCGGCCGCGCCCGAAGGCCTGGAGGAGATCCGCCGCGTCGTCACCGTCTTCCGCGAGCTGCGCGACGGCGTCACCGACGACGGCCGTACGAAGGTGAAGTCGCCCAGCGGCACCCTGTCCACCGCCGAGGCCATCTCCGTCGTCACCGGCGGCCTGGCCCTGGCCGCCCACTTCGGGGACGGCGTCCTGCGCCCCTCCGACGTGGCCGCCGGGATCCTCGGCGCCGTGGTCCGCGACCCGGCGGCCGACAAGGTGGTCTGGCAGGAGTACCTGGAGGCCGTGGTCCGCGAGCGCGACGGCTGGAAGGACTTCTACCGGGCCTGCCGGGAGGTGACCGTATGAGCCCGAGCCCGGTGAAGGGCCCGCTGCTGCTGGGCGTACGTCACCACGGGCCCGGCTCGGCCCGTGCCGTCCGGGCGGCCCTGGAGGCGGCCCGGCCCGAGGCGGTGCTGATCGAGGGCCCGCCGGAGGGGGACGCGCTGTTGCCGCTCGCCGCCGAGGAGGGGATGCGGCCGCCCGTCGCGCTCCTCGCGCACGCGGCGGACGATCCGGGCCGGGCCGCGTTCTGGCCGCTCGCCGGGTTCTCACCCGAATGGGTGGCCATCCGCTGGGCCCAGGAGCACGACGTCCCGGTCCGTTTCATCGACCTCCCGGCGGCGCACTCGCTCGCCGCCGGAGGGGAGGGGCAGGAAGGGACCGAGCCGGACGCCGTCCGGCTGGACCCCCTGGCCGTGCTGGCCGAGACCGCGGGGTACGACGATCCCGAGCGCTGGTGGGAGGACGTCGTCGAGCACCGCGGCGCCGGGGGCGTGCGGGAGGACGTGCTCGGCGCCTTCGAGGCGCTGGGGGAGGCCATGGGAGCCCTGCGCGAGGCGTACGGCGACGGGGGACACCAGCGCGACCTGGTGCGCGAGGCGTACATGCGCCAGCGGATGCGGGCCGCCCGCCGGGAGTTCGGCGACGCCTACGCCGTGGTGTGCGGAGCCTGGCACGTCCCCGCGCTGCGGGCCAGGACCACCGTGGCCGCCGACAAGGCCCTGCTGAGCGGCCTGCCCAAGGTCAAGGTGGAGACCACCTGGGTGCCCTGGACCCACCGCAGGCTCGCCCGCGCCGGCGGGTACGGCGCGGGGATCACCTCGCCCGGCTGGTACGCCCACCTCTTCTCCGCCCGGGACCGGCCCGTCGAGCGGTGGCTGACGAAGGTCGCTGGCCTGCTGCGCGAGGAGGACCGGCAGGTCTCCTCGGCGCACGTCATCGAGGCGGTCCGGCTGGCCGAGACCCTCGCCGCGATGCGGGGCAGGCCGCTGCCCGGCCTGACGGAGACCCTGGAAGCGGTCCGGGCGGTGATGTGTGACGGCTCCGACATACCGCTCGCACTGATCGAGGACCGGCTCGTCGTCGGCGACGTGCTCGGTGAGGTCCCGGACGGAGCCCCCGTCGTCCCCCTCCAGCGCGACCTGACGCGACAGCAGCGCACACTGCGGCTCAAGGCCGAGGCACAGGACCGCGAGCTGGAACTGGACCTGCGCAAGGACACCGACACGGCGAAGTCCCTGCTGCTGCACCGGCTGCGGCTGCTCGGTGTCGGCTGGGGCACACCTGCCGCCTCCCGGGCCGGCACCGGAACCTTCCGGGAGACCTGGCGGCTGCGGTGGGAGCCGGAGCTGTCGGTGCGGATCGCCGAGGCCGGCATATGGGGGACCACCGTCCTCGGGGCGGCCACCGCCAAGGCAGAGGCGGACGCCGCCGGGGCCGAGGAGCTGGGCGAGGTGACGGCCCTGGCCGAGCAGTGCCTGCTGGCCGGGCTCGCGCAGGCACTGCCCGCCGTACTGCGGGCCCTCGCCGACCGGGCCGCGCTGGACACCGACGTGGCGCGGCTCGCCAAGGCCCTGCCGGCCCTGGCCCGTTCGCTGCGGTACGGGGACGTCCGGGGCACCGACGCGACGGCGCTCGGCGCCGTGGCGGCCGGGCTCGCCGAGCGGATATGCGTCGCACTGCCGTCGGCCTGTACGGCTGGCCTGGACGCCGACGCGGCGGCGGAGATGCGCGGTCACGTGGACGGGGTGCACGGGGCGGTCGGCCTGCTGGCGGACGCCGGTGAAGGGCTGCGGGAGCGCTGGTCCGCGGTGCTCGCCACGCTGGCCGGCCGGGACACCGTGCCCGGCCTGATCCGCGGCCGGGCGGCCCGGCTGCTCCTCGACGACGGGCGGCTGCCGGCCGAGGAGACGGCCCGGCTGATGGGGCTCGCCCTGTCCCCGGCGTCCTCCCCGGCCGACGCCGCGGGCTGGATCGAGGGCTTCGCGGGCGGCAGTTCGGGCGGGGGCACGCTGCTGGTCCACGACGACCGGCTGCTGGGCCTGATCGACGCCTGGCTGGTGGGGGTGCCGGAGCGGGCGTTCACCGACGTACTGCCGCTGTTGCGGCGGACGTTCGGGGCGTACGAGCCGGGCGTGAAGCGGACCTTGGGCGAGCTGGTGCGGAGGGGGCCGGGCGGTTCCGCCGCGGCGGTGCCCGGTGGCTCGGCGCCCGAGGGCTTCGCCCCGGAGCTGGATCCGGCGCGGGCGGACGCGGTGGTGGGGCTGGTGCGGATGCTGCTCGCCGGCGTTTGAGGCGCGGCGCCGCTGCCAGGGCTCCGCCCCGGACCCCGCGCCTCGAACGCCGGCGGGGCTGGATGGGGCGGGGCCGAATCGAAGAGCGACGAGTACGACGAGTGGAGGGGGACGGACGGATGAGCGGTACGGACACGGGCACGGCCGGAGGCGAGCGGTTGCGGCGGTGGCGGATGGTGCTCGGCGGGGGTGAGGCCGATGGCACCGGGTGCGCGCTGGCCGGGCGGGACGCGGCGATGGACGCCGCGCTCGGCGCGCTGTACGGCGGGGGTGGCGAGGCGGGGTCCCGCAGGACATCGGGGGCGCGGTCGGCCGGGCTCGGCGGGTCCGCGCCGAACGTGGCCCGCTGGCTCGGGGACATCCGTACGTACTTCCCGAGCTCCGTGGTCCAGGTCATGCAGCGCGACGCCATCGAGCGGCTGGGCCTGGCCGCCCTGCTGCTGGAGCCGGAGATGCTGGAGGCCGTCGAACCGGACGTGCACCTCGTCGGCACCCTGCTCTCCCTCAACAAGGCGATGCCCGAGACGACGAAGGAGACGGCGCGGGCCGTGGTCCGCAAGGTCGTGGAGCAGCTGGAGAAGAAGCTCGCGGCGCGGACCCGGGCGACGCTGACCGGCGCCCTGGACCGGTCCGCGCGCATCAGCCGCCCGCGCCACCACGACATCGACTGGGACCGCACGATCCGGGCCAATCTCAAGAACTACCTGCCCGAGTACCGCACCGTCGTCCCCGAGCGGCTGATCGGCTACGGCCGGGCGGCGCAATCGGTGAAGAAGGAGGTGATCCTCTGCATCGACCAGTCGGGTTCGATGGCGGCCTCCGTCGTCTACGCCTCCGTCTTCGGGGCGGTCCTCGCCTCGATGCGCTCGATCGCCACCCGTCTGGTCGTCTTCGACACCGCGGTCGTCGACCTGACCGACCAGCTCGACGACCCGGTCGACGTCCTCTTCGGCACCCAATTGGGCGGTGGCACCGACATCAACCGCGCGCTCGCCTACTGCCAGTCGAAGATCACCCGCCCCGCCGACACCGTCGTCGTCCTGATCAGCGATCTCTACGAAGGCGGTATCCGCAACGAGATGCTGAAGCGGGTCGCCGCGATGAAGGCGTCGGGCGTCGAGTTCGTGACCCTGCTGGCCCTGTCCGACGAGGGGGCCCCGGCCTACGACCGCGAGCACGCCGCAGCCCTTGCGGCGCTGGGGGCCCCGGCCTTCGCCTGCACTCCCGACCTGTTCCCGGATGTGATGGCCGCGGCGCTGGAGAAGCGCCCTCTGCCGATCCCCTGACGGCCGCGTCCCGGCCTTTGCTGTGAATCGGTGAATCACACGAACTTCCAGTTCAACCGTGAGGCGATCTGTGACAGGTATCACCGCTCAGGTGTGATCTGCGATTTAGGGTCCCACGTCCCTCGGGGATAACCTGCGGGACGGACATGCCGCGTCCACGGTCACCGTGTGCGCCTTCCTTGTGACAGCGCCGTCACGTTGCCCTCCGCGGCACGCCCACGCAGATAGCAGACAACCGCGAATCACTGCGAATCTTTAAAAAGACAAGGGACGGACGCGCGTGGACCTGTTCGAGTACCAGGCGAGGGACCTCTTCGCCAAGCACGGTGTACCGGTGCTGGCCGGTGAAGTCATCGACACGCCTGAGGCGGCTCGCGAGGCCACCGAGCGGCTGGGCGGCAAGTCGGTCGTCAAGGCGCAGGTGAAGGTCGGCGGCCGCGGCAAGGCCGGCGGCGTGAAGCTGGCCGCCACCCCGGACGAGGCCGTCGCCCGGGCGACGGACATCCTCGGCATGGACATCAAGGGCCACACGGTCCACAAGGTGATGATCGCCGAGACGGCTCCGGAGATCCTGGAGGAGTACTACGTCTCGTACCTCCTCGACCGGACCAACCGCACCTTCCTCGCCATGGCGTCCGTCGCGGGCGGCATGGACATCGAGCAGGTCGCCGAGGAGACCCCGGAGAAGCTCGCCAAGGTCCCGGTGAACGCCAACGAGGGCGTGACCATCGAGAAGGCCCGCGAGATCGTCGCGCTGGCGCAGTTCCCGGCCGAGGTCGCCGAGAAGGTCGCCGAGGTCCTCGTGACCCTGTGGGCGACCTTCATCGCCGAGGACGCGCTCCTCGTCGAGGTCAACCCGCTCGCGAAGGTCGCCAACGGCGACGTCATCGCGCTCGACGGCAAGGTCTCGCTCGACGAGAACGCCGAGTTCCGCCAGCCGGGTCACGAGGAGTTCGTGGACCACGCGGCCGCGAACCCGCTCGAGGCCGCCGCCAAGGCGAAGAACCTCAACTACGTCAAGCTCGACGGTGAGGTCGGCATCATCGGCAACGGCGCGGGTCTCGTCATGAGCACCCTCGACGTCGTCGCCTACGCCGGCGAGAACCACGGTGGCGTCAAGCCCGCCAACTTCCTGGACATCGGCGGTGGCGCCTCCGCCGCCGTCATGGCCAACGGTCTCGAGATCATCCTCGGCGACCCGGACGTCAAGTCCGTCTTCGTCAACGTCTTCGGTGGCATCACCGCCTGTGACGAGGTCGCCAACGGCATCGTCCAGGCGCTGCAGCTGCTCGCGGACAAGGGCGAGGCGGTCACCAAGCCGCTGGTCGTCCGTCTCGACGGCAACAACGCCGAGCTGGGTCGCAAGATCCTCTCGGACGCCAACCACCCGCTGGTCCAGCGCGTGGACACCATGGACGGCGCGGCCGACAAGGCCGCCGAGCTCGCGGCTGCGAAGTAAGGGCAGAGGTCACAGACTCACATGGCTATCTTCCTCAACAAGGACAGCAAGGTCATCGTCCAGGGCATGACCGGTGCCACGGGCATGAAGCACACCAAGCTGATGCTGGCTGACGGCACCAACATCGTCGGCGGCGTGAACCCGCGCAAGGCCGGCACCACCGTCGACTTCGACGGCACCGAGGTCCCGGTCTTCGGCTCCGTCGCCGAGGCGATGGAGAAGACGGGCGCCAACGTCTCCGTCCTCTTCGTCCCGCCGGCCTTCGCCAAGGCCGCCGTGGTCGAGGCGATCGACGCCGAGATCCCGCTGGCCGTCGTCATCACCGAGGGCATTGCGGTGCACGACTCCGCCGCCTTCTGGGCGTACGCGACCGCCAAGGGCAACAAGACCCGGATCATCGGCCCGAACTGCCCGGGTCTGATCACCCCCGGCCAGTCCAACGCCGGCATCATCCCGGGCGACATCACCAAGCCCGGCAAGATCGGTCTCGTGTCCAAGTCGGGCACGCTGACCTACCAGATGATGTACGAGCTCCGTGACATCGGCTTCACCTCCGCCGTCGGCATCGGTGGCGACCCGGTCATCGGCACCACGCACATCGACGCCCTGGAGGCCTTCGAGGCCGACCCGGACACCGAGCTGATCGTCATGATCGGCGAGATCGGCGGCGACGCCGAGGAGCGTGCGGCGGACTTCATCGCGAAGAACGTCACCAAGCCGGTCGTCGGCTACGTCGCGGGCTTCACCGCCCCCGAGGGCAAGACCATGGGCCACGCGGGCGCCATCGTCTCCGGCTCCTCCGGCACCGCGCAGGCCAAGAAGGAGGCCCTCGAGGCCGCCGGCGTGAAGGTCGGCAAGACGCCGACCGAGACCGCGAAGCTGGCGCGCGAGATCCTCGCCGCCAAGTAAGCGCGACATCGCACGGGCGTGGCCCGCACCCCTCGGGGGGTGCGGGCCACGCCCGTTCCCATGCCGGGTCTCATTCGACCTTCGGGGCGATCCGCGCCGGTCCGGCCTCCGGGTCGGCGAGCAGCTTGTCGTGGAGCTTCCTGCTCCGTTCGGTGAGCTGCTGGGGGCCGGCGAGCGGGGGCACGCCGGAGACGCTCTCGCCGGGTGCCAGCGGGGGCTCGTAGTGGGTGGGCGCGGTCATGAGCGTGTAGGCCGTCGAGACGGCGATCATCGCCGTCAGGCTGAGGGTCGCGCGGGTCCACAGCCGGGTGCGCCGCTCGCCGCCGCCGCGTACGACGGCCGCCGGCCGCGGATCGAGGTCGACGGCCGGTTGCAGCGCGGTGAACAGGTCGCGCAGCAGCGCGGACTGCTTTTCGAGCGGTACGTCGGCCAGTTCGGGGATCCGGTCGGCGAGGTCGGCGTGCGCGTGCACGAGCCGGTGGCCCGCGGTGGGTGTGGTGGCCTCGGTCTCGGCCGCGGTGTCGGGGAGGTCGAGGCCGACGCCGTCGTAGAGCAGGACCGTACGGCGGTTCGCGGGGGGCAGGGAGAGCAGGGCGTCGAGCAGGATCCGGTCGGCGGGCTCGGCGGGCGGCTTGTCGGGATGGCGGTGGGCGCGCCGGAACCGGTGCCAGGGGGAGAGCGCGTACTCGTACACGATCGCGCGCACCCAGCCCACCGGGTCCGGGTCGGCTGCCACCTCCGGCCACCGGTCCCAGGCCTGGACGAAGGCCTTCTCCACGGCCTCCAGGGCGAGCGCCCGGCGGCCGGTGAGCAGGTAGGCCTGCCGGGCGAGGTCGCGGGCGGCGTGGGCGTAGAGGGCGTCGAAGGCCTCGGCCGGTCCCGCCACCGCGACCCTTGCGGGGCTCTCGGCGGGGCCTTCGGCGGGGAGCTCGTCGGGGAGCTCGTCGGGCTCGGTCCGCCCGTCCGCGGCCCGTGCGTCCGTGGCCTGCGCGTCCGGTGCCCGTCCGTCCGAGGCCGTTCCGGCCGTGGTCGGTCCGGCCGGGACGGGTGGGTCCGCGGCGGGTTCCTCCGACGCCCGGGCCGTCTTCGCCTCGCCCGGCGCCCCGGCGGGACCGGCGTCCTGCGGCGGGGCCGCCAGGCGCGCCAGGAACTGCGTGTACAGCTCGCGCTTGCGCCCGCGGGGGGCCGTGCGGCCCGATTCCCAGGAGCGGATGGTCGCCGCGGTGACCCCCACGGCCGCGGCGACCTCATCGTGCGTCAGTTCCGCCGCCTCGCGCAGTCTGCGGCGCTCCTTGGGGGCGGGCAGGCTCAGCTCCGAGTCCTCTGAGGAGGTCGTCTCGACGCTTGGTGTCATGCCACACTCCCCGCGAACCTGACGCTCTGGGCGAAAAAGTACATAAACGTATATTGAGCGACACCACGGGCATTCGCCTGTTACCCGTCCATAGCGCGTGTCGTTGGCACCATGGCGGGGTGACCCAAGTGACCGAACGCGGGACCCCGTTGTCAGCGGCCCCGCGAGCCGGCGTGCGGCGCCGTTCACCGGCCGCCGCCGCATGCGTCGTGGGCGGCGCCGTGGCGGCCGGACTCGGGCTCGGCTTCCTCGCCGTGCTCGTCATCGTGCTGTGGATCAGCTCCCCCTACCCCGACAGCGGCCCCGGTGGGGCCCTGCACCTGGCCGCCGGGCTGTGGCTGCTCGCCCACGGGACCGAGCTGGTGCGCTACGACACCCTGTCCGGCGTCCCCGCACCCGTGGGAATGACGCCCCTGCTCCTCGTCGTGCTGCCCGTGCTGCTCATGCGGCGGGCCGCCCGGCTGGGGAGCGCCGCCGAGGAGGACGACGAGGAGGTGCTGCCCGCCGGAGCCGTGTTCTCGGCCGTGCTCTGCGGATATCTCGCGGTCGGGGCCCTCGTCACGGTGTATGCCGCCGGCGGCCCCATGTCGGCCGACCCCATCAGCGCCGCCTGGCACATCCCGCTGGTGGCCGTACTCGCCGCCGCAGCCGGGGTGTGGGGGGCCCGGGGGCGTCCGCTCGGGCCGCTGCCGTCCTGGCTGCCCAAGGGCGTACGGAAGGCTGTCGTGCGCCCTCGTTACGCGCTGGCGCTCCGGGCGGGCGCGGGCGGTGCCCTGGTGCTGCTGGGCGGCGGCGCACTCGTCGTCGGCGCCTCGCTCGCATGGCACGGCGCCGAGGTCCAGGCCTCCTTCCTGTCGCTGACCGGGGTCTGGTCGGGGCGCTTCGCCGTCCTGCTGCTCGCGCTCACCTTGATCCCCAACGCCATGGTCTGGGGCGCGGCCTACGCGCTCGGGCCCGGCTTCGCCCTGGGCGCCGACGCCACGGCCACCCCGCTCGGCTTCCCGGGCGCGCCGGGACTGCCCCGCTTCCCGCTGCTGGCGGCGCTCCCGGCCGAGGGGCCGGGTACCCCGCTGACCTGGGCGGTCGCCGGGGTTCCGGTGGTCGCCGGGCTCGCGGTGGGCTGGTTCGCGGTACGCCGGGCACGTGAGGTCTCGTACGGGGAGACCGCGCTCACCGCGGCCCTCGGCGCGGTGGTGTGCGGCCTGACGATGACCGGGCTCGCGGCGGCCTCGGCGGGGCCGCTGGGCTCGCGGCGGCTGTCGGAATTCGGGCCGGTGTGGTGGACCACCGGGGTGGCGGCCTTCGCCTGGACGGCGGTGCTGGCCGTGCCGCTGGCGGTGGCGGTGCACGCGTGGCGGACCCGCCCGGCCATCGGGCCGTCCGCCCTGGATGCCGATGACGCGGTGGCTGTGGACGACAGGTGGCACGACAGCGGGGTGCGGGAGATCCGGTGGGCGGCGATGCGGAAGGCTGCGGGGGCGCTGATTCCGGATATCGCGCCGGTGCCTCCGGTTCCGGCGGCGGTGGTGGGGCGGCGGCGGGCCGTGACCGTGGTGTCCGGGCTGGATCTGGATCCGGGCCTGCTGGTGGCGAAGCCGGCCGAGGCTGCCGAGCCGGCCGAGGCGGTGTCAGTGCCGTTGGCTCCGCCGGTGGTTGGGGCGCGGGTGTTGGCTCGGCGGAAGCCGCCACCGGAGTAGGCCGTTCGGGTGCGCCGCCGTTGCTGGGGCTCCGCCCCAGACCCCGCGCCTCAAACGCCGGCGGGGCTGAAAGGCGCGGCGGGGCTGAAAGGCGCGGCGGGGCTGAAAGGCGCGGCGGGGGCTGGAACGGCCCCCGGTCGGAGGGTTACTGGCGGACCTTCAGGACGTCGCCCACCAGGTTGTCCGGGAGGAGGGTGTTGCACTGGAGTTCCGCCGACTTGGTGAGGGCGTCGTCGCGGCAGACGTAGAAGTCCTTGTAGGCGAGCTGCAGGGCGTACGAGCTGAACGCCAGCAGGATCGCCAGCGAGGCCGTGACCAGGCCGCTCACCGCCGCGGTGCGCTGGGGGCGGGCCGCGGGGCCCAGGGCGTCCAGGCCGGCCGGTGCCGCCGGGGCGCCCTCGGCGGTCGCCGGTGCGGGCTTGCCGCGCAGCGCGCTGATGCCCCAGTAGAGGGCGAGTGCCCCGAGCAGCAGCCCCACCGAGGGGATCCCGAAGATCCCGAAGAAGAAGCCCCACATGCCGGCCAGCAGCGCGTAGCGGGCGCGTCGCTGGATGGGGTCCGTCGGGTCCCAGCGCGCCGGTCCCCGCTGGCCGTCCGAGTCCTTCGGGCCGTCGCCGTTCCCGCCACCACCGCTGCGCGGCTGCCACGGCTGGTCGGGCCGGCCTTCCGGCGGAGCCGCGAAGGGGTTGTCGTCGGTGGGGGAGTCGGGCTGACGGCGGTCCGGCATCGGGTGTGTTTCTTCCCCTGTGTCATGGACGTCGCGGTGACGTCGTGGCGAGGTGAGGCCAGTTTGCGGCTTGTACGCCAGACGCTACCGCCCGGCCGTCCCCCCGTCCCTCGGGGGCTGTCCGGTGTACCGGTATCGTTGCAGGCGGTCGGTGGCTTCGTATGGTTCCCCATATACCGGTACCCCGAAGTTTCGGATGACCACACAAGACGAACACCGCAATCCCGCGAGAAAGGGCCTCCCATGGCCGCCTCCCGCCTGGTCGTGCTGGTCTCCGGTTCCGGCACCAACCTCCAGGCCCTGCTCGACGCCATCGACGCCCACCCCGGCGGATCCGAGGGCTTCGGCGCCGAAGTCGTCGCCGTGGGGGCCGACCGCGAGAACATCGCCGGCCTGGAGCGGGCGGAGAAGGCGGGGATCCCCACCTTCGTCTGCCCGGTCAAGAGCTACGGCAGCCGCGCGGAATGGGATGTCGCCCTCACCGAGGCGACCGACGCGTACGCGCCGGACCTCGTCGTGTCCGCCGGATTCATGAAGATCGTGGGCAAGGTGTTCATCGACCGCTTCGGCGGCCGGTTCATCAACACCCACCCCGCCCTCCTCCCCGCTTTCCCGGGTGCGCACGGCGTACGGGACGCCCTCGCCTACGGCGCGAAGGTCACCGGCTGCACGGTCCACTTCGTGGACAGCGGCGTGGACACCGGTCCGATCATCGCCCAGGGTGTGGTCGAGGTCCGGGACGAGGAGGACGAAGCCGCTCTCCATGAGCGCATCAAGGAAGTCGAGCGCCAGCTGCTCGTCGATGTCGTGGGGCGTCTGGCCCGGCACGGCTACCGCATTGAGGGACGAAAGGTAACAATCCAGTGACCGCCGTAGAGAGCAACGACCCGACCACGACCCAGCGGCCGATCAGGCGTGCGCTCGTCAGCGTCTACGACAAGACGGGACTGGAAGAGCTGGCCCGCGGCCTGCACGAGGCGGGCGTCGCGCTCGTCTCCACCGGCTCCACCGCCTCGAAGATCGCCGCCGCCGGTGTGCCCGTCACCAAGGTGGAGGAGCTGACCGGCTTCCCCGAGTGCCTGGACGGCCGGGTCAAGACCCTGCACCCGCGCGTGCACGCCGGCATCCTCGCCGACCTGCGCCTCGAGGACCACCGCAACCAGCTCGCCGAGCTGGGCGTCGAGCCCTTCGACCTGGTGATCGTCAACCTCTACCCCTTCCTGGCGACCGTCCAGTCGGGCGCCACCCCCGACGAGTGCGTGGAGCAGATCGACATCGGCGGCCCGTCAATGGTCCGCGCCGCCGCCAAGAACCACCCCTCGGTCGCGGTCGTCACCAGCCCGGCCCGCTACGCCGACGTCATCGCGGCGGCCCAGGGCGGCGGATTCGACCTCACCGCCCGCAAGCGGCTCGCGGCGGAGGCCTTCCAGCACACCGCCGCCTACGACGTGGCCGTGGCCTCCTGGTTCACGAACGCGTACGCGCCGGAGCCGGAGGCGGTCCTGCCGGAGTTCCTGGCCGGTGCCTGGGAGCGCAAGTCGACCCTGCGCTACGGCGAGAACCCCCACCAGGCCGCCGCCCTCTACACGGACGGGCAGCCGGGCGGACTCGCCAATGCCGAGCAGCTGCACGGCAAGGAGATGTCCTTCAACAACTACGTGGACACCGAGGCCGCGCGCCGTGCCGCCTACGACCACGACGAGCCCTGCGTCGCGATCATCAAGCACGCCAACCCGTGCGGCATCGCGGTCGGCACGGATGTCGCCGCGGCCCACCGCAAGGCGCACGCCTGCGACCCGCTCTCGGCCTTCGGCGGCGTCATCGCCGTCAACCGCCCGGTGACCGTCGAGCTCGCCGAGCAGGTCGCGGAGATCTTCACCGAGGTCATCGCCGCCCCCGCCTACGAGGACGGCGCGGTCGAGGTCCTGGCCAAGAAGAAGAACATCCGCGTCCTGAAGGTGGACGGCACCCCGCACCAGCCGGGTGACCTCAAGCCCGTCTCCGGCGGTGCGCTGCTCCAGCAGAGCGACCTCTTCCAGGCCGAGGGCGACGACCCGGCGAACTGGACCCTGGCCACCGGCGAGGCCCTGTCCCCGGCGGAGCTCGCCGAGCTGGCCTTCGCGTGGAAGGCCTGCCGGGCCGTCAAGTCCAACGCGATCCTGCTCGCCAAGGACGGCGCCTCGGTCGGCGTCGGCATGGGCCAGGTCAACCGCGTCGACTCGGCGAAGCTCGCCGTCGAGCGGGCGGGCGCCGAGCGCGCGCAGGGCTCGTACGCCGCGTCCGACGCCTTCTTCCCGTTCCCGGACGGGCTGGAGATCCTGACGGCCGCGGGCATCAAGGCCGTGGTCCAGCCGGGCGGTTCGGTCCGTGACGAGCAGGTCGTCGAGGCCGCGCAGAAGGCCGGTGTGACCATGTACTTCACCGGCACCCGGCACTTCTTCCACTGAGTCCGGCCCACGGCCCACGGCCCCGGCCCACGGCCCAACCTACGGCGAAGGCCGCGCCCCGCACTGCGGGGCGCGGCCTTCGCCGGTTCTGCGGACGGGCTGCGTCAGTAGCTCGGGCGCTTGAAGTAGTCGCCGGCCTTGGCGAGGCCGATGACGATCGTGAGACCGAGGGCGAGGGAGACCAGGGCGGGCAGCACGGCGATGGCGGTGGGGCCGCCCGAGTGCTCGCTGGCACCGAGCGCGGCCAGGTTGACCAGCACGCTGATGACGGCGAAGAAGGTCTGGAGCGAGCCGTAGACGATGCCGGAGACGCGCACCCCGTTGCGGCCCTTGCCCATCTTGGCCGCCGTCAGGAACGGCCACAGGGCCAGGCCGATCAGGACGAGACCGCCGACGACGAAGCCGATGCCGACGGCGGCGCCCGCCTCCTCCGCCGAAGAGCTGGAGGAGCCCGAGAGGGCCGAGGCGAACACGGCGCCGCCGATGATCACCAGCAGGCCGAGCAGCGCCTGCAGGCTGCCGAGGATGAAGAGGATGACGCGGGCGGCCTTGGCACCGCCCGGCATCTCCATGTGGGCCCCGGGGTATCCGCCCGGACCGCCGGGGTAGCCGCCGGGCCCGCCCGGGTAGCCCTGCGGAGCCTGCTGCGGGTAGGCGTAGCCGCCCTGCGGCGGGATGCCCTGGGGTGCCTGCTGGGGGTAGCCGTAGCCGGGCTGGCCCTGCGGGGCCTGGGGCGGCTGCTGACCGTACGGATTGTGCGGTTCGCCGAAGCTCATGTTGGGGTGTTCCTCCGTGGAAGTGCGGGGACGCACGGCATGAGCACGGAGGAATCCTGCACGGTGCGGTCCCGCCCCCCGGCACTGCCCGCGGCACATCAGTCGTTTCATCGTGGTCCGACGGGCCCGGGCTTGTCCAGTTGGTTGAGGGACGGCCGGTGACTTGTTGTGCAAGTGCAATGAACCCTGAGCCCCTGGGAGTGCCTTGACTGGAACCGGGGCCACCTCATCCGGGAGGATGGGGGCATGACTGCCCAGATTCTCGATGGCAAGGCCACCGCCGCCGCGATCAAGTCCGAACTGACCGCCCGCGTGGCGGCCCTGAAGGCCCGGGGCATCACCCCCGGCCTCGGCACCCTCCTGGTCGGTGACGATCCGGGCAGCCGCTGGTACGTGAACGGCAAGCACAAGGACTGTGCCGAGGTCGGCATCGCCTCCATCCAGCGCGAACTGCCCGGAACGGCCTCCCAGGAAGACATCGAGGCGGTCGTCCGGGAGCTCAACGCCAACCCGGAGTGCACCGGCTACATCGTTCAACTCCCGCTCCCCAAGGGCATCGACACCAACCGGGTCCTGGAGCTGATGGATCCGCTGAAGGACGCCGACGGCCTGCACCCCATGTCGCTCGGCCGGCTGGTGCTGAACGAGCCGGGACCGCTGCCCTGCACCCCGTACGGGATCGTCGAACTGCTGCGCCACCACGGCGTCGGCATCAACGGCGCGCACGTCGTCGTCCTCGGCCGCGGGATCACCGTCGGGCGCTCCATCGGCCTGCTGCTGACCCGCAAGTCCGAGAACGCCACCGTGACGCTCTGCCACACCGGTACGCGCGACCTCTCCGCGCAGCTGCGCCAGGCGGACATCATCGTCGCGGCGGCCGGTGTCCCGCACCTGGTCAAGCCGGAGGACGTGAAGCCGGGCGCGGCCGTGCTCGACGTCGGCGTCAGCCGCGACGGGGAAGGGAAGATCGTCGGCGATGTGCACCCCGGCGTGGCCGAGGTGGCCGCGTGGATCTCGCCGAACCCGGGCGGGGTCGGGCCGATGACCCGTGCCCAGCTGCTCGTCAATGTCGTCGAGGCGGCGGAACGGACCACCAGTGCAGGCTGAACCGGACGCGGAGAACGCGGCGGGCGGCGGCGCGGCCCGGGCGAACGGCACCCCCGTCGCTCCGGTCGTGCCCGCGAAGCCCGTCGTGCCCGGCGCGCAGGCCGGTCCCGCCGAGGCCGGGGCCGAGCCGGTGGCCAGGTCCCGCCGGTTCCCCTCCATCACCCGGGACACGGCCCGCCCGGAGGGCAGCGGCCGTGCCGTTCCCGGGGCCGTGTCCACGCCGGCCCGTCAGTGGCCGATGCTCAGCGTCCTGACCGCGACCGCGGTCGGGCTGCTGGCCACGGCCTTCGGGCACCCGCGGGTCGGCTGCCTGGCCATCGGCGTGGCCCTGATCGCGGCCTCGGTGATGCGGCGCGTGCTGCCTTCGGTGGGGATGCTCGCGGTGCGCTCCCGCTTCACGGACATGATCACGTACGGGCTGCTGGGCGTGTCGATCACGCTGCTCGCGCTGGTGATGGCGGCGCCCAAGCCGTGGCTGGTGATCCCGTTCATGGAGAGTGCGGTCCGCTTCACCGTGCGGTGAGCGGCGCCGGCGGTGCGGCCGGTGCGGCCGGCGTAGGTGGCATGAGCGACGCGAGCGACGTGAGTGACGTGAGTGCGGCCAGGGTGGCCGCGACGGCCGGCCGGGTCTCCGTGCCCGCCCGGACCAGGACGTCCAGCGTCCGTCCCGGGCCCGGCAGCTCCCGTACGGCGACGCCGGGCGGCGGGGCGTCGCACAGCAGCTTCGGCAGGATCGACACGGCCTGCCCGGTGGCGACGAGCCAGAGCCCGGACCGCAGGTCCGCGCACTCGTGCGCGATGTGCGGGGTGAATCCGGCGTTGCGGCAGGCGTGCAGCAGCATCTTGCGGCAGCTGCTCGGGGCGGGGGCCGAGACCCAGGCGCCCTCCCGCAGCGCGGCGAGCCCGTCCCGCTCGTAGGCGGGCAGGAGGGCCGTCGGCAGCGCCAGGCACAGCGGGTCGTCGAAGAGCGGCACCGCGGTGGTCCCGGCCGCGGGCGGGGCCCCGAGCAGCGGGTAGGCGTAGGTCACCGCCAGGTCCAGGCGGCGCTGCCGCAGCCGCGGCACGGCATCCTCGGGGTCGGCCTGCACGATGTGCGGGCGCAGCCGGGGGTGGCGTACGGCGAGCTCGGCGACGAGCGGGGCGGCCACCGTGGCCAGGGCGCTGGGGGCGCAGCCGATGGCCAGCTCCCCGCTCAGCTCGGCGTCGAGGGCGCGTACGGCTCCTTCGGCCCGCTCCAGGGCGGCGAGCACCGGTTCGCAGGCGGCCGCCAGTGCCACTCCGGCGGGGGTGAGGCGCAGCCCGCGCCCGTCCCGTTCGACCAGGGCGGCCCCGGCCTCGGCCTCCAGGGCGCGCAGCTGCTGGGAGACGGCGGAGGGGGTCACGCCGTGCAGGTCGGCGACGGCGGTCACCCGGGTGTGCTCCGCCAGGTCCCGCAGGATGACCATGCGCTTCACATCAAGCATGAGTTCATCTTAACGATGGCTGTAGCTGAGGTAGCTGGACTTAACGGTTGTGTCCCGGCGATGCTCGTTGCCATGAACGCGAAGACGAAGAAGGTCGTACTGATCGGCGCGCACGGAACCCTCGGCCGGGCGGTCCACGAGGCCCTGCGCGAGCGCGGCCACCACATCGTCACCGCCTCCCGCACGGGCGCCGACGTCCACGTCGACATCACCGACCCGGAGTCCATCCGCGCCATGTACACCCAGGTGGCGCAACAGGTGGGGGAGATCGACGCGGTCGCGAGCGCCGCCGGCAGCGTGCCCTGGCGCCCGCTCGGCGAGCTGACCACGGACGACGTCCGCGCCGGCCTCGAAGGCAAGGCCGTCAGCCAGATCGAGCTGGTCCGCCAGGGCGCCCGGCACCTGCCCGCGCACGCCTCGTACACGCTGGTCACCGGCATCCTGGCCCGCGAGCCCCTGCTCACCGGATCGGTGGCCGCCCTGGTCAACGGCGCCGTAGAGGCCTTCGTGCGCGCCGCAGCCGTCGAACTGCCCGGCCGTCAGCGGATCAACGCCGTCAGTCCGACCGTTTTCGAGGAATCCTTCGACGCGTACGGGGACACCTTCGCGGGATTCGACGCCGTACCCGTGGCGCGCGCGGCGAACGCCTACGTCAAGTCGATCGAGGGGCACCGGACGGGCCAGATCTTCCTGGTCGAATAGCGGTCCGGGGGCCGGTCGGACCTTCGAACATCAGGGTCCGTGTGCCGTGCACCACACGGACCCGGGGATTAGCCCGGTCCCGGGTCGGATAGCCTGACCGCGGATGTCTCTTCACGTCAAGATTTACTGGGGAGCGGCGTCCTCCAGCACATGGGGCAGGGACGCCCCACCGCCAGCTGTCTAACGGAGAAGGCCATGACCCGCACTCCCGTGAATGTCACCGTCACCGGCGCCGCCGGCCAGATCGGCTACGCGCTGCTCTTCCGCATCGCTTCCGGTCACCTGCTCGGCGCGGACGTGCCGGTCAAGCTCCGTCTTCTGGAGATCCCCCAGGGCATGAAGGCCGCTGAGGGCACCGCCATGGAGCTCGACGACTGCGCCTTCCCGCTGCTCGCCGGCATCGACATCTTCGACGACCCGAACCAGGGCTTCGACGGTGCGAACGTCGCGCTGCTCGTGGGCGCCCGCCCGCGTACCAAGGGCATGGAGCGCGGCGACCTGCTCGCCGCCAACGGCGGCATCTTCAAGCCGCAGGGCCAGGCCATCAACGCGCACGCCGCGGACGACATCAAGGTCCTGGTCGTGGGCAACCCGGCCAACACCAACGCGCTCATCGCGCAGGCCGCCGCGCCGGACGTACCGGCCGAGCGCTTCACCGCGATGACCCGCCTGGACCACAACCGCGCGATCTCGCAGCTGGCCGCCAAGACCGGCAGCGCCGTCTCCGACATCAAGCGCCTGACCATCTGGGGCAACCACTCGGCGACCCAGTACCCGGACATCTTCCACGCGGAGATCGCCGGCAAGAACGCCGCCGAGGTCGTCAGCGACGAGCTGTGGCTGGCCGACACCTTCATCCCGACCGTCGCCAAGCGCGGCGCCGCGATCATCGAGGCCCGTGGCGCGTCCTCGGCCGCCTCGGCCGCCAACGCCGCCATCGACCACGTGCACACGTGGGTCAACGGCACCGCCGAGGGCGACTGGACCTCGATGGGTATCCCGTCGGACGGCTCCTACGGCGTCCCGGCCGGTCTGATCTCCTCCTTCCCCGTCACCTGCAAGGACGGCAAGTACGAGATCGTCCAGGGCCTGGACATCAACGAGTTCTCCCGCACCCGCATCGACGCCTCCGTCCAGGAGCTGGCGGAGGAGCGCGACGCGGTTCGTGAGCTCGGCCTGATCTGATCCGGTCTCCCGACCCGATCCGCTCTTCCGGAAGGCCCCGGCGCACTGCGCCGGGGCCTTTTGGCGTGATCGCGCCTGTCGCGTTCCTGATGATCGCCTTATCGTTTCCCTCCGCACACCGAAAGGGGGATTCGGTGACAAGCACCGCGGACGACAGAACGCCTGTGCACCCTTCGCTCAGCGAGGCCGGCCGGCTGCTCTGCGCCGGCAGCTATCTCGACGCCTCGTACCGCGACCGGGTGATCCAGGAGCTCTATGTCCACGAGGAGCGCTACGTGGCGCCCTCCTACGGCTTCGACGCCGCCCGCGTCCTCGCCCACGCACTCCAGGCCCGCCGCGCCGAAGTGGCCTGGGCCTTCGCCGTCCTGGCGGTGTGGGGCCTCGGGCTGCTGCTGGCCCAGCCCCTCCTGCTCTTCCTGCTCCTCCCGGCCGCCTTCCTGAGCGGCGCCGGACGGATCGCGCGCCGCCGGGCGGCGACGGCACGCGGCAGCCGCTTCCTCGAACTCCTCCTGCGCGGCTGCGGCTACGTACTGCTCATCGGCGTCGGCCTGGGCGTACTGCAGGGCGCACTGGAGGGCGAGACGAACGTCGGAGGGGCCGACGACTCGCTCGTGATCTACGAGCACATCCTGAGCGGGATCGAGCGGGAACCGTTCACCGTCATCTTCGGGCTGCCCAAACTCGGCTACCTGATCGCAGGGCAATACGCATGGACCGCCCTGATCGTCTTCGCCCTGCTCACCCTGGTCGTCGGACTCCAGCGGGGCCACTTCGCCCGCGTCATCAGCACCTCCCTCAGCCGCACGCGGTACGCCGACCCGAACGCCGACCCCGCCTCCGGCAGCCGGTTCGCCCGGACCCGCGACCGGATCCTGCGGACCCAGCACAGCCGCCTGGTCATCTACAACGTCGACAGTCCGTTCTGCGGCGCCGGCGCGGCCTACCGCCCCTGGCACCTGTCGGTCGAGCTGCGCCCCCGCACGGACGGGGTGGAGCCCGAACCGCTGGACAACGAGCGGATCGTGGCCCGGATCCGGCCGCGGCTGGAGGCCCTGCGCGTCCCGTCGCCGCACGGCTCACCGGAGGCCGAGCAGGCCGTACTGGACCGGCTGCGGGAACTGGTCGTCGACGAGTGCGTGTTCCTGCCGGCCTCCGGACTGCCCGCGGCGCACGAGCCGGACCTCTCGGACCGGGCCTTCGCCGCGCACCGGGCCGGCGCCGTGGAGGAAGGCGGGGAGCGCCGCCGCCACTTCCTGCGCGTACGGGTCGGCGGCTGGGACGAGAACCTCGTCATCACCGTCTTCGTACGCGTCCACACCCAGGGCGGGATGCTGATGCTGGAGGTGGCGCCGCACGTGCTGCTGCCCGTACGGCCGCAGTTCCAGGAGGCCGACGACGTGGCCCGGCGCCACCTGCGGAACAACCCCTTCGCCAAGGCGGTCTGGGCGCTGAGGCACGCCCCGCGCTCGCTCTCCAAGGCGCTCGCCACCCTGTCGGGCGGCGGCCGCGGCCCGTGGCAGATCGCCACGGAGGGCCACGGCGGCGCGCTCCCGGCCGGCCCGGCCGTGTCCGTACGCGAGCTGGCGGCGCAGGAGGACGCCTCGCTGTTCCAGCTGATGGACCTGGACCGGTACTTGAAGACCATCCAGGACCGGATCGTCGCCGGCGTGACCCTGGCCCTGCACGAAGCGGGCTGGCACACGGAGGAGTTCGCGCAGCGCGCGGTCACCGTGGCGGAGGGCGGGGTGTACATCCAGTCGGTGAGCCACAGCGCGTTCAGCGTGGGCGGCAGCGGACACCACAATCGGACGACCCACCACACGAGCCACCACACGAGCAGAGGAGACCGGCAGTGACGCACGACGGGGGAAGCGGGGAGGTGCGGATCAACCGCATCGAAGGCAGCACCTTCAGCATCGGCGGTACCGACATCACCAACACCACCGTCCACCACGGCGGTACGGGGGCGGGCGCCCCGGGTGCCGCCGAACTGCTGGAGGCCGTACGGGAGCTGCGCATCGCCCTCGTCCACCTGCCCCGCAGCGCCGACCGCTCGGCCCTCGACGCCGAACTGGACGAGGCCGCCGGTGAGCTGGAGGAGGCCGGGGAGATCCGGCCCGGCCTGCCCGCCCGGCTGCGGGCTGCGCTCCGGCGCTGGGCCCCGGTGGTGGACTCGGTGAACGCGGCCGCCGCCCTCGGCGGGCTGCTCGCCTCGCTGGGGAGCTGACCGGTGGCCACGGGCGGCGGTGCCCACTGGAACCCGCAGTCGCAGCGCTGGGAGTGGGCGGATCAGCCGCCCCCGCCCCCGCCGTCCTACCCGCCTCCGGCCCCGCCCTCGTACCCGCCCGGCCCGCAAGGGGGCGGCCAGGGCGGTTCGGGCGGCCAGGGCGGTCCGGGCCGGGAGCGGTCGTGGAAGGTCCCGCTGCTGGTGGTCCTCGGGGCCGTGGTGGTGGGCGGCTGCGCCGTGGCGGGATGGTTCGTCCTGGGCGGCGGGGAGCCGAAGGCACCCGCCGCGGCCCCGCCGGCTTCGGGTACCGCGGCCCCGCCGTCCGGTACGGGTCCGGCCGCGGCCCCGTCCGCAGCCTCCCCCTCGCCGTCCTCCGCGTCGCCCTCGGTCCCGCCGCCGTACACGGTGGTCCGCGACGACGGCGGCTTCTCGGTCGCCGTGCCCACGGGCTGGGAGCGCAGCCGCGACGAGGACGGCAGCGGCTCCTTCTACCGGCGGCCCGGGGACCGCAGCGCGCTGATGCAGTTCTTCCGCGTCACCGAGGCGGACAGTGTCGGAGCGTGCGAGCTGTTGCGGATCTCCTCGCAGGCCCTCGGCAGCCGTCCCGGCTACCAGGAGGTCTCCATCGATCCGGCGCCCGGCGGGTCCTGCGAGCTGGTGTACGAGTACGACAACCAGGAATCGCACGGACGCCGCCGCGCGATCGAGCGGATCACCGTCGCCCCGGACGGCAGGCGGTGGGCGCTGCTGGCGGCCGGCCCGGCCGCCGACGGCACGGCGGTGCGCGCGAACCTGACGGCGGCCGTGGAGTCGTTCAGGACGGAATGACCGCGACGACCGGTCCTACTTGTACATGCCCGGGGTGTAGTGGCCCGGCACCAGGCGGGTGGTGACGCCGATGCGGTTCCAGACGTTGATCGTCGCGATGACGGCGATCAGCTGGGCGAGCTCGCGCTCCTCGAACTGCTTGGCGGCCTTCTCGTAGACCTCGTCGGGCACGAAGCCGTCCGTCAGGACGGTGACGGCCTCGGTGAGCTCGATCGCGGCGAGCTCCTTCTCGGTGTAGAAGTGCCGGGACTCCTCCCAGGCGCCCAGCTGGACGATGCGCTCGACGCTCTCACCGGCGGCGATCGCGTCCTTGGTGTGCATGTCGAGGCAGAAGGCGCAGTGGTTGATCTGGGAGGCGCGGATCTTGACGAGTTCGACCAGGGAGGGGTCCAGACCCTTCTTGGCGGCGATCTCCAGGGCGAGGACGGCCTTGTAGACCTCGGGGGCGAGCTTCGCCATCTGCATGCGCGGGGTGTGCTCGGGGGCGTGTTCGTGTGTGGTCGTCATGTGATCCACCCTAGGAGTCAGGCGGCCCACCGATATGGTCCATATCCATGACGGAATCGTGGGCCACTTTCGGCGCCGACCTGCATCTGGACCTCACCGCCGGACGCGGCCTGCGGGCCGGGCTCACCGAGGCCCTGCGCGAGGCCGCGCGCAGCGGGCGGCTGGCGGCCGGGACCCGGCTGCCGTCGTCCCGCACCCTCGCCGCCGACCTGGGCATCGCCCGGAACACGGTCGCCGAGGCGTACGCCGAGCTCGTCGCCGAGGGCTGGCTGACGGCCCGCCAGGGCTCCGGCACCCGCGTCGCCGAACGGGCCCGCCCGCGCCGGCCCGCGGCCGCCGCACCCGTACGGCGCCCCGCGCGCAAGGGGCCGGCGTACAGCCTGATCCCCGGCTCCCCGGACCTGGGCGGCTTCCCGCGCGCGGCCTGGCTGTCGGCGGCCCGGCGGGCGCTGACCGCCGCGCCGAACGAGGCCTTCGGGTACGCGGCCGACCCGCGCGGCCGGATCGAGCTGCGGCAGGCGCTGGCCGGATACCTGGCGCGGGCGCGCGGGGTGTACGCGGACCCCGAACGGATCGTGCTGTGCGCGGGCATCCTGCACGGGCTGGCGCTGCTGGCGGGCGTACTGCGGGCGCGGCGGGTGCGGGAGGTGGCGGTGGAGGGCTACGGCCTGGACTTCCACCGGGACCTGCTGGTGCGGGCCGGGCTGCGGCCGCGCCCGCTGGGCGTGGACGGGGAGGGGGCCCGGACGGGGGAGCTGACCGCGGCGGCGGGAGCGGTGCTGCTGACCCCGGCGCACCAGTTCCCGACGGGCGTGGCCCTGACCCCGGCACGGCGGGCCGCCGCGGTCGACTGGGCCCGGACCACGGGCGGGCTGATCCTGGAGGACGACTACGACGGGGAGTTCCGCTACGACCGCCAGCCGGTCGGCGCGCTGCAGGGCCTGGACCCGGACCGGGTGGTGTACCTCGGGACGGCCAGCAAGTCACTGGCCCCCGGGCTGCGGATGGGCTGGATGGTGGTCCCGCCGGGGCTGCTGGAGGAGGTGCTGGCCGCAGGACGGCCCACGGAGTGGGCGTGCGGCGCGCTGGACCAGCTGACGCTGGCGGAGTTCCTCACCTCCGGGGCGTACGACCGGCACGTGCGCGGGATGCGGCTGCGGTACCGGCGGCGCCGGGACGAGCTGGTGGCGGCGGTGGGGGACCGGGTGGGCGTGTCGGGGATCGCGGCGGGGCTGCACGCGGTGCTGGACCTCCCGGAGGGGCTGGAGCGGTCGGTGCTGCAGTCCGCGGCCTGGCAGGACCTGGCCCTGCACGGGCTGGGGCGGTTCCGGCATCCGGAGTCCGGGCTGCCGCGGCGCGACGCGCTGGTCGTCGGCTACGGGACTCCGTCGGACAGTGCGTGGGGGCCGACGCTGGCGGCCCTGTCGGCGGCCCTCCCGTGACCTGCGGCGCCGTTGCCGGGGGCGCCGCCCCCGGACCCTCGCGCCTCAATCGCCGGCGGGGCTGAAAGAGCCGGGGCCGGCCGGTGGGGCCGGGGGTTCGCCGAAGCGGGCCAGGGCCAGGGAGCCGGCCACCGCCACCGCGAAGCCCGTCACCGCCAGCCAGGCCAGGCCCTCGCGGGTGCTGTCGCCGAGCCAGGCCACGCCCACCACCGCCGGGCCGATCGTCTCGCCGAGGACCATGCCCGCCGTCGCCACCGTCACCGAGCCGCGTGCCAGGGCCGAGGTGAGCAGCAGGAAGGCCGCGCCGCCGCCCAGGAGGAGGGCGTACAGGGCCGGGCTGCGCAGGTCCCACGGGGAGTCGACGAGCCGGACCGAGACCTCCACCACCCCGAAGCCCGTCCCCGCCGCGAGGCCGAGGACCAGCGCCCGCGGCCCGTCCGGGAGCCGTCCCGCGACCATGCCGACCAGCAGCACCAGCCCGGCCACCAGCAGCAGCCCCACTTCCAGCGCCGTCGACCCGGTCCCCGTGCCCTCCTCCCCGGCGGAGAGCCCGAGCATCAGCAGACCCGCGCACACCACCGCCACCGCGCTCCACTCGGTCCGGGACAGCCGTACCCGCAGCAGCCGCGCCGCGACCACCGCCGTCACCGCCAGGCTGGCCGCCAGCGCCGCGCCCACCGCGTAGATCGGGACGTGCCGCAGGGCGATGATCTGGAGCACGAAGCCGGCTCCGTCGAGACCCAGACCCGCCAGGTAGCGCCACTGCCGTACGGCCCGCAGGAACAGTGCCGTGTCCACTCCGGACCCGGTACCGGGCTCCGAGGCCCGCGCCGCGACCGCCTGCAGAACCGAGGCCGTACCGAAGCAGACCGCCGCACCGAGCGCGCAAATCATCCCAATCAGCACGAACTGACTCTAGGTCACGGATCTCACGGCGGCCGGATTCCATCGGCCGGTGGCCCGGCCCTACTCTGTCGGCAGCACGCGAGGCCCCAGGGGGAGCAGCAGACATGGACAGCAGCAGCACCAATCAGCGCCGCATGCGCTCCGGCGCCGTCGCCCTCGGAGGCATGGGCCTGCTCGCGGCCACGCTCGTGGCCTGCGGCAGCAGCGACGAACCGGACAAGCGCTGTGCCTCCCGCTCGACGCTCAACCAGCTGAACAACAAGGAGTGCAAGACCGGCGGCACCGGCGCCTACTACTA
Organism: Streptomyces xanthophaeus; assembly: GCF_030440515.1. Classification (GTDB taxonomy): domain Bacteria; phylum Actinomycetota; class Actinomycetes; order Streptomycetales; family Streptomycetaceae; genus Streptomyces; species Streptomyces kutzneri. The sequence goes on along the minus strand of NZ_CP076543.1, from coordinate 3,338,819 downwards.
CGGCGGCTACGTCAGCTCCGGCAAAGTCGCCGGCGGCAGCTTCGACAAGTCCGCCGTCACCCGCGGCGGCATCGGCGGCCACTCCAGCTCCGGTTCCAGCGGCGGCTGACCGAGACCATGCAGCGGCACACCATCGAGCCCCGTCCCGACTGGCAGAAGACCGTCGAGGAGCAGGGTCTGATCTATCCCCTGACCCGCTACCCCGACGACTCCCTGCGCCCCTACTGGGACGAGAGCGCGTACTACTCCTTCTCGCTCCCCGAGGTCGAGGCCCTGGAGAACGTCGTCGAGGAGCTGCACGCCATGTGCCTGGCCGCGGCCGCGCACATCGTCGAGCACGACCGCTTCGCCGACCTCGGCATCACCGATCCGAAGCTGGCCGCGCTGATCGCCGAGTCCTGGCGCCGCCGCGCCGAACAGCCCTCCCTCTACGGCCGTTTCGACCTGCGCTACGACGGCAGCGGCAGCCCGGCCAAGATGCTGGAGTACAACGCGGACACCCCCACCTCCCTCGTGGAGGCGGCGAGCCCCCAGTGGTTCTGGATGGAGGAACGCTTCCCCGGCGCCGACCAGTGGAACTCCCTCCACGAGCGCCTCGTCGACGCCTGGCGGCGCCAGGCCGAGCTGCTCCCGCCCGGCCCGCTGCACTTCGCGCACTCCGAGACCGACGAGCTCGGCGAGGACCTGATGACGGTCGCCTACCTCCAGGAGACCGCCGAACAGGCCGGCCTGGACACGCACGCGCTCTCCGTCGAGCAGATCGGCTGGGACAGCCTGTCCGGCCGGTTCGTGGACGAGAAGCTCCGCTTCATCCGCTCCTGCTTCAAGCTCTACCCGTGGGAGTGGCTGGCCACGGACGAGTTCGGCCCGCAGGTCCTCGGCACCTACGACCACGGTGGCGGCTCCGGCTCCACCTGCTGGATCGAGCCGCTGTGGAAGATGCTGCTGTCCAACAAGGCGCTGCTCGCGATCCTGTGGGAGCTCTTCCCGGAGCACCCCAACCTGCTGCCCGCCTACCTCGACGGCCCGCGCGAGCTCGCCGAGCCCGGGTCCGCCGGCTACGTGGCCAAGCCCCTCCTCGGCCGTGAGGGCGCGGGGGTCACCCTGCACGAGGCGGGCGACGGCGGCGAACCCTTCGTACCGGAGGAGGGGGAGCGGTACTGCTTCCAGGGCCTGGCGCCGCTGCCCGACTTCGACGGCAACCGGGTGGTGCTCGGTGCATGGGTCGTCGAGGACGAAGCGGCGGGGCTCGGCATCCGGGAATCGGCGGGGCCGGTCACGGACGAGTACGCCCGCTTCCTGCCCCACGTCATCCTCTGACCGGACCGGGGGGAAGCCCTACGCGCCGAGCACCGACCGGAGCTGGGCCAGGCCCCAGTCCAGGTCCTCCTTGCTGATCACCAGCGGCGGGGCGATCCGGATCGTCGACCCGTGGGTGTCCTTCACCAGCACCCCGAGTTCCATCAGCTTCTCGGAGATCTCCCGGCCGGTGCCCCGCGAGGGGTCGATGTCGACGCCCGCCCACAGCCCGCGGCCGCGTACGGCGGTCACCGCGCCCCCGCCGACCAGCAGGTTCAGTTCCCGGTGCAGGTGCTCGCCCAGCTCGGTGGCGCGGCCCTGGAACTCGCCGGTCCGCAGCATCGCGATCACCTCCAGGGCGACCGCGCACGCGAGCGGGTTCCCGCCGAAGGTGGACCCGTGCTCCCCGGGCCGGAACACCCCGAGCACATCCCGGTCGGCGACCACGGCCGACACCGGCACCACGCCGCCGCCGAGCGCCTTGCCGAGGATGTAGACGTCCGGGACGACCCCCTCGTGCTCGCACGCGAAGGTCCGGCCGGTCCGTCCCAGCCCCGACTGGATCTCGTCCGCCATGAAGAGGACGTTCCGCTCGCGGGTCAGCTCCCGTACGCCGCTCAGGTACCCGGCGGGCGGCACCAGCACCCCCGCCTCGCCCTGGATCGGCTCCAGCAGCACGGCCACCGTGTTCTCGGTGACGGCGTGGGCCAGCGCGGTGAGGTCCCCGTACGGAACGATCTCGAAGCCCGGCGTGTACGGGCCGAAGTGGTCACGGGCCTCGTGGTCCGTGGAGAAGGAGACGATGGTCGTGGTCCGCCCGTGGAAGTTGTCCGCGGCGACCACGATCTTGGCGTGCCCGTCCGGGACGCCCTTGACCTCGTAGCCCCACTTGCGGGCGGTCTTCACCGCCGTCTCCACGGCCTCCGCCCCCGTGTTCATGGGGAGCACCATCTCCTTGCCGCACAGCGCGGCGAGCTCGGTACAGAAGTCGGCGAAGCGGTCGTGGTGGAAGGCGCGCGAGGTGAGCGTGACCCGTTCCAGCTGGGCGCGGGCGGCGTCGATCAGACGGCGGTTGCCGTGCCCGAAGTTGAGGGCCGAGTACCCGGCGAGCATGTCGAGGTATCTGCGGCCCTCGACATCGGTCATCCAGGCGCCTTCGGCGGACGCGACGACCAGGGGCAGCGGATGGTAGTTGTGCGCACTGTGGGCGTCCGCGGCGCGGATGGCATCAGCAGTTGTCGACACGGGGTCTCCGATCGTCCGTCCGGCGCGGTGAGCGCCGGTGCAGCGGTGACGAGGGTGGCGTCACCTTCTTATCGTCGCTCGTATCGCGGACGCAGAAACCTCTCTCCCGGCGCGCCCGCTAAGGTGTCCGGTACGCACGGCGACTGGCGTACGGGGAACCAACTCCGGGGGAGTCGTGCGCGCTCGACCGCATACAGGGCCGCTCGCCTGGGCCTCGCGGGGTACCGATCACATCGACCCCGGAGGAGCCCGCCATGTCCGCGAGCCGCCATCCCGCCCTTCTCTCCACCGACCCCGAGCTGGCGTCCTTCGTCGCGGCGGAGGAAGTGCTGCAGGCACAGACCCTGCGCCTGATCCCCAGTGAGAACTACGTGTCCGCGGCCGTCCTCGAAGCCTCCGGCACCGTGCTGCAGAACAAGTACAGCGAGGGCTACCCCGGCCGCCGCTACTACGAGGGCCAGCAGAACATCGACCGCGTCGAGGCACTGGCGATCGAGCGGGCCAAGGGCCTGTTCGGCGTGGACCACGCCAACGTCCAGCCGTACTCCGGCTCGCCCGCCAACCTGGCCGTGTACCTGGCCTTCGCGAAGCCGGGCGACACCGTGATGGGCATGGCCCTGCCGATGGGCGGGCACCTGACGCACGGCTGGGGCGTCTCGGCGACCGGCTCCTGGTTCCGGGGCGTGCAGTACGGCGTCCGCGCCGACACCGGGCTGATCGACTACGACGCGGTGCGCGAGCTGGCCCTCGCCGAGCGGCCCAAGCTGATCTTCTGCGGCGGTACCGCCCTGCCGAGGACCATCGACTTCGCCGCCTTCGCGGAGATCGCGCGGGAGGCGGGCTCGATCCTGGTCGCCGACGTCGCCCACATCGCGGGCCTGATCGCGGGCGGCGCGCACCCGTCCCCGGCGGACCACGTCGACGTCATCTCCACCACCACGCACAAGACCCTGCGCGGTCCGCGGGGCGCGATGCTGATGTGCCGGGAGGAGCACGCGAAGGCCATCGACAAGGCGGTCTTCCCGGGCCTGCAGGGCGGCCCGCACAACCAGACGACGGCCGGTATCGCGGTGGCGCTGCACGAGGCCGCGCAGCCGTCCTTCGTCTCGTACGCCCACGCGGTCGTCGCCAACGCCAAGGCGCTGGCCGCGGCGCTGCTGGAGAAGGGCTTCGACCTGGTCTCGGGCGGTACGGACAACCACCTGATCCTGATCGACCTGACGGGCAAGGACGTGCCGGGCAAGATCGCGGCCAAGGCCCTGGACCGGGCGGGCATCGTCGTGAACTACAACACGGTGCCGTTCGACCCGCGCAAGCCGTTCGATCCCTCGGGCATCCGCATCGGCACGCCGTCGCTGACGTCCCGAGGGCTGTCCGCGGAGCACATGCCGCTGGTGGCCGACTGGATCTCGCGCGCGGTCGACGCCGCCGCGAAGGGCGACGAGCAGGCGCTCGCCGTGATCCGCGCGGAGGTCACGGACCTCATGGCCGCCTTCCCGGCCCCGGGCCTGCCGCTGTCCTGATCTGCGGCACCGCTGCCGGGGGCGCCGCCCCCGGACCCCCGCGCCTCACACGCCGGCGGGGCTGGATTTCCAGCCCGCCCGGCGTTTGAGGGCGTCCCTCGGCCGGAGCCGCCGCCGCACCGTCCGGCCCCGCGCAGCGGTGTTGGACCGGCCCGTCCCGGGGCGGAAATCGGTCGCTCGGCCGGGGCGGGATCCGGACGATCCGCTACCGCCGGGTACACCGGCGCGGGGCGGCCGGACCCGGCGCGACCCGGAGGGATCCGGCCGCCGGCGGGCACGGGCCCGCCCCCGCACCTGAGAGAATGAAGCCATGGCTTCTGATCGTCCTCGCGCGCTCTCCGGCATCCAGCCCACCTCCGGTTCGTTCCACCTCGGGAACTACCTCGGAGCCATCCGCCAGTACGTCGCCCTGCAGGAGACGCACGACGCCTTCTACATGGTGGTCGACCTGCACGCGATCACCATGCCGCAGGATCCGAAGGATCTGCGCGCGAACACCCGCCTCTCCGCCGCCCAGCTGCTGGCCGCCGGCCTGGACCCCGAGCGCTGCACGCTCTTCGTCCAGAGCCACGTTCCCGAGCACGCGCAGCTCGGCTGGGTCATGAACTGCATCACCGGCTTCGGCGAGGCCAGCCGGATGACCCAGTTCAAGGACAAGTCCGCCAAGGGCGGCGTCAACAGCGCCAGTGTCGGCCTGTTCACGTACCCGATCCTGCAGGTCGCCGACATCCTGCTGTACCAGGCGAACGCCGTCCCCGTCGGCGAGGACCAGCGCCAGCACATCGAGCTGACCCGCGACCTGGCGGAGCGCTTCAACCAGCGCTACGGCCGGACCTTCACCCTCCCCGCCGCGCACATCGTCAAGGAGGTCGCGAAGATCTACGACCTCCAGGACCCGGCGATCAAGATGTCGAAGTCCGCGTCGTCCCCCAAGGGCCTGATCAACCTCCTCGACGAGCCCAAGGTCACCGAGAAGAAGATCAAGAGCGCGGTCACCGACACCGAGGCCGAGATCCGCTTCGACTCCGAGAAGAAGCCCGGCGTCAGCAACCTGCTCACAATCTACTCCACCCTCACGGGCGAGACGATCACCGAGCTGGAGGCCAGGTACGAGGGCAAGGGCTACGGCGCGCTGAAGACCGACCTGGCCGGCGTGATGGTCGATTTCGTCACACCGTTCAAGAAGCGGACCCAGGAGTACCTGGACGACCCGGAGACGCTGGATTCCCTCCTGGCCAAGGGCGCGGAGAAGGCCCGCGCGGTCGCCGCCGAGACCCTCGCGCAGGCCTACGACCGCCTCGGTCTGCTGCCCGCCAAGCACTGACGAACGCAACTACGGACAGAGAGCCCTGGCACGAATGGGGGTGCTGCCGCCACACTGGGGCGGCAGCAGTCCACAGCGACAAGCGGAGGAGAGATACGTGGGGACCGTAACGCTCGGCGTTTCGATCGCGGTCCCGGAGCCGTACGGCAGCCAGCTCCAGGAGCTGCGCGCGGGCTTCGGGGACGCTGCCGCGCACGGTATCCCCACGCACGTCACCCTCGTCCCGCCCACCGAGGTGGAGGCGGACCGGCTCCCCGCGATCAGGGCCCACCTGGTCGAGGTCGCGGCCGCCTTCCGGGCCTTCCGGATGCGGCTGGCCGGCACCGGAACCTTCCGCCCCCTCTCGCCGGTCGTCTTCGTCAAGATCGCCGAAGGGGCGGCGGGCTGCACCCGCCTCCAGAGCGAGGTCCGCGACCCCCAGGGGCCGCTCGACCGGGATCTGGCGTTCCCGTACCACCCGCACGTCACGGTCGCCCACGGGATCTCCGAGGAGGAGATGGACCTGGCGTTCACGACCCTCGCCGAGTACGCCGCCGAGTGGATCTGCGACGGCTTCGCGCTCTACGAGCAGGGCTCGGACGGGGTCTGGCGCAAGCTGCGCGAGTACCCGTTCGGGATCGGACCGAACTGCGTCCCGGCACAGGCGGGCTCACCCGCCGACCAGGCCACCGAGGCGGCGGGCACGGCCGGGACCGCCGGGGCGACCGCAGCACCGTCCTGACGGGACGGGCGCGGGGCCAGGGGCGGGGCCAGGGGCAGGCGCAGGGCCATGGGGAGCCGGGCGATGCACCGGGCACGGAATCTCAGCCTTCGCAGGACCAGGGTGTGGAACGGGCGACCCGTAGGGCGCGTTTCGGGAAAAGTCACAATCGACGACCGTAGCCGCCAGAAGCGACAATCCCGGCTATTTCCGGCGGCTGAATTACGGTGACCCCATGGACTGGCTGACGAAACTCCCGGTGATCGGGCCGCTGGCGTCCCGTCTGATGCGGACGCACGCGTGGCGTTCGTACCAACGCCTGGACCGCGTGCACTGGACCCGCCTCGCCGCCGCCATCACCTTCATCAGCTTCCTCGCGCTCTTCCCGCTGATCACCGTGGCCGCCGCGGTCGGCGCGGCGCTGCTCAGCCCGGAGCAGCTGGACCGGCTGGAGAAGAACCTGTCCGAACAGGTCCCGGGCATCTCCGACCAGCTCGACATCGAGGGGCTCGTCGCCAACGCCGGCACGGTCGGTCTCGTCGCCGGCGCCCTCCTGCTCGTGACCGGTGTCAGCTGGGTGGGCTCGATGCGGGACTGCCTGCGCGCCGTGTGGGAGAAGGACGACGAGGACGACGGGAACCCGTTCGCCCGCAAGGGCAAGGACACGCTCGTCCTCCTCGGCCTCGGCGGCGTGGGCCTGGCCTCCGCCGCCGCCTCCATCCTCGGATCCAGCGCGGTCGGGAAGACCGCCGAATGGCTGGACATCCCGCGCGAGGGCGCCGGCGGCGCTCTGCTGCGCTCCTTCGCCTTCCTCGTCGGCGTCGTGGCCGCCTTCCTGCTGCTGCTCTACGTCCTGACCCTGCTCCCGGGCGTCGAACCGCCGCGCGGCCGCCTGATCCAGGCGGCCCTCATCGGCGCGGCCGGCTTCGAACTGCTGAAACTGCTGCTCAGCGGCTATATGCGGGAGGTCGCCGGGAAGAGCATGTACGGGGCCTTCGGCGTACCGATCGCCCTGCTGCTCTGGATCAACTTCACCTCGAAACTGCTGCTCTTCGTCTCGTCCTGGACGGCCACGCGCGACGACGCGGACGGCGACGGCGCCGAAGACCCTCCGGCCGCCGGGGCGACGCGGACGGCGTAGGAACGCGCCGGTGGCGCACCGGTGTGGGGCCCGGTGCGCCACCGGAGTACTGCCGGCGGGACGTCCTACCAGGTGCCGTTGCCGCAGCCGTACACCCACCGGTGCGAGGCGGCGTTGTCGTGGACCGCCTTCCACTGACCGCTGGCGTCGCCGTTGCGGGTCCAGTTGAACGACTGCGCGTTGCCCCGCAGGTTCCACTCGGTGCCGTAGCCGATGCAGGCGTAGGCGCCGGTGTTGTTCTCGTTGTAGTAGATGTTGACGTGGTCGCGGCCGCCGGCGCTGCCGCTGTTGCGGACCCAGTCGACCTTGTTCTTGACCTGGTACGGCCAGTCGCTGGAGTTTCCGGCGTTCTGGTAGAGGTAGTTGTAATCGTCCGAGTAGGCACAGAAGTTCGTGTATCCGCAGCCGCCGTCGGCCTGCGCCGCGGTCGGAACGGCCACGACCGCCGCACCGGCGATCGCGAGGCCCGCGAGGAGCGTCCTGAGCTTGTTCATCTGGGGTCCCTCCCAATGAGTGCCGTACATGGTTCACCGCCGGTCGGCGGTACGCGATGTCAGCTCCCGGCGTGCCGGGCGACCACATCGCGAGCTGTGGGCAGGGCCGCCACCTGCATCCGCCGCATGGCGTCGAAGGCGGCCCCGTTCTCGGCGCGGATCATGTCCGAATAGCGCCGGTGCAGGTCCTGTGCGGTATCGGCGAGGCCCGTCGAGCGGGCGCACTCGGCCTGCGCGGTGGCCATCGGCACGTCCTGCGCCTCGGCGGCCGGTCCGGTGCGTGCCAGTTGTTCGTCGCGCTGCCGGACCGGGTGCACGGCCGGGAAACCGCGCCGGCCGACGCACTCGCTCCACCCGGCCAGCGCCGTCCGGAAGGCGGGGTCCTGGCCGACCCGGCCGGTGCGCACCGCGCCGAGCTGTTTCACGGTCTCGCTGGAGCCGTACCAGAGGCGTACGTCCCCGTAGAGCTGTCGCCACGACTCGGTGATGCAGCCCCGGTCGCTGTGGCTCAGCGTGCCGCCGCCCGGGTTCTCGACCGCCAGCCCCTTCGAGTCGGGCCCCATGAGGGCCACCCCCAGAGCCTCCAGCCGCTCCGCGGAGAGCCCGCTCTGGTAGCGGCCGCGCGGGCCCGACGCCGCCTCCTCGTCCAGCTGCTGCTCGATCCGGCGCCCGAACCCGTGGCGGCGGGCCCAGTCCACGTCGTCCACGCCGTACGGGAAGTCCCGCCAGTCCGGGTGCGGCACGCGCGGGACCGGCCAGTACGAGAATCCCTGCGCCCGCATGCAGTCCTGTACGAGCAGCTCTCCGGCCGTGTGGAGCAGGTCCAGCTCGGCGGTCTCCAGGGAGCGCGCCGGGGTCCGCTGCCCGGCGCCGTCCGCCGGGAGAGCGGTCCAGGCCGCCACGGCGAGCAGCGCGCCGCAGGCCACCACGACGACGGCCGACCATCTCCTCCGCATGGGAGGACCCCCTTCCCGTCGGCGTCATGCCGACGGGAGCGAGCAAACCCTGCCGCAGTCCTGTGGTGAACCTGTGAGTTGATAGGTGGCGCCGGCCCGCCGGCCGGGCTAGGCCGTCTCGGAAGAGACGGACCGACGCCGCTCCGGCGGTCTCAGACCAGGTCCTCGCCGCGGCTCCGGCGTCCCCGGGGCCAGCGGCGGTTGACCATGAAGGCGCCACCCGCCAGGACGGCCAGCACGCCGCCCGCGACGGCCAGCGCGGTACCCGCACCGGCGCCCGAGTCCTTGCCGGCCGCCGACGGGTCGTTCTCGTGCGACTGGGCCGGGGAGCCGTGCGAGGAGGTGTCCGCGCTCTTCGGCGGCACCAGCTCACCCACCGGCTTGACCTTCCCGGCCGCCGCGAAGCCCCAGTCGAGGAGCGCGGCGGTCTGCTCGTACACCTGGTTCGCCCCGCCCCCGTCCGGGTTCATCACCGTGACGAGCAGCTTCCTGTCACCCTGCTGGGCGGCGCCGGTGAAGGTGGCCCCGGCCATCGAGGTGTTGCCGTTCTTCACCCCGGCCATCCCCTTGTACGGGGTGATCCCGGCCGCGCCCGTCAGCAGCCGGTTGGTGTTCGAGATCTCGAAGTACTCGCGCGGCTTCCCGGGCTCCTGCAGCCCGGGGAACTTCGCGGTCACCGTGCCGCAGTACTCCCTGAAGTCCTGCTTCTGCAGCCCGGAGCGGGCGAACAGCGTGAGGTCGTACGCGCTCGACACCTGCCCCGGGGCGTCGTACCCGTCCGGGGACACCACATGGGTGTCCAGTGCCTGGAGCTCCTCGGCGTGCGCCTGCATGTCCTTGACGGTCTTGTCGATGCCGCCGTTCATGGCCGAGAGCACGTGCACGGCGTCGTTGCCGGACTTGAGGAACACGCCGAGCCACAGGTCGTGGACCGAGTATTCGAGGTGCTCCTTGACCCCGACCATGCTGCTGCCCGGGCCCACGCCCTCCATGTCCTTGTCGGTGACCTGGTGGATCTGGTCCTTGGGCAGGTTCGGCAGCACGGTGTCCGCGAAGAGCATCTTCATGGTCGAGGCGGGGGGCAGCTGCCAGTGCGCGTTGTGCGCGGCCAGCACCTCGCCGGACTCGGCGTCCGCCACGATCCACGACCGCCCGGTCAGGTTCGCGGGCAGCGCGGGCGCGCCCGGCAGCAGGTTCACCTGGGTCCCCGGCTGGCCGAGCAGGGATCCGCCGACCGTGGACATCGAGACGGGCGGTGCGGGGGCCGGGGCCTGGGCCGGCCCGCCCTTCGCGTCGGCCGGCGGGGTCGGCGCGGCGTGCGCGGGAGCCACCAGCACGCTGGGGACCAGCAACGCGGCGGAAAGGACCGTCAGTGCGGTCGTCTTGGCAGACACGCAGGTGAAAGTACATCCCGATGAGCTGGAGGGCGCAGCGGACCGGCCAATTCGAGGCAACCAACCCCGGGACAGCCCACCCCGGCGCGTCCGTCCTGGGGACGAATCCGATACTGAAGGCATGAGACTCAGCCGTACCGCCTCCTGGTTCCTGCTCGCCTTCGGCGTGTGGAGCTGGTTCATCTGGGTGTCTTTCGTCCGGAACCTGTGGAAGAACGGCAGTGGTCTTGCCTTCGATGCGGCCGGCGATCCCACGTCCTACTTCTGGGTGCACCTGACGCTCGCGGTGACGTCCTTTCTCCTGGGGACGGCCGTCGGTCTGATCGGGTTGCGCAGCGTTCTCGCCCTGCGGCGTGAATCACGCACGGAGCCTGCGGACGGTGCGGATGGTACGGACCGCGGCGACCGTCCGGACGGGGGAACCCCGGCATGACGATCCTGGTCTTCGCCCTCGTCGCCCTGGCGGTCTGCGCCCTGCTGGTCCTGGTCCACCGCTGGCTCTGGATCCGCCTGGTCCGCGACACCACCGCCCCCGGCGGCCGGACCCGGCGCATCGGCACGGCCTTGGCCATCACCCTGCCCCTCCTCTCTGTGGCAGCGCTCACCACGGGCCGCGCGGGCGCCCCCTTCTGGCTCCAGCAGACGGTGGCCTGGCCCGGGTACCTCTGGCTCGCGGTACTCCTGTACCTGACCCTGACGATGCTGGTCGCGGAGCCGATCCGCGCGCTGTCGCTCCGCCGTCTGGCCCACCGTGATTCCGCCGGATCGGTGGCGGAGCTGCCGGAGCCCGTGGAGGTGCCCGCCGCGGCGGCACCCGCGGCCGCCCCGGCCACCGCGGAGCGGCCCGCCACGGGCGACGGGCTGAGCCGCCGCCGGTTCGTCGCCCGCACGGTCGGCGGGGCGGCCGCCGCCGTGGCCCTCGGCACGGTCGGAGCCGGGACCTACGGGGTCCTGCGCGGGCCGAGCGTGAAGCGGGTGCGGGTCCCCCTCGCGAAGCTGCCGCGCGCGGCACACGGTTTCCGGATCGCCGTCGTCAGCGACGTCCACCTCGGCCCGGTGCTCGGCCGCGCCCACACCCAGCGCATCGTCGACACGGTCAACCGCACCCAGCCCGACCTCATCGCCATCGTCGGCGACCTCGTCGACGGCAGCGTTCCCGACCTCGGGTCCGCCGCGGAGCCCCTGCGCCGGCTCGCCGCCCGCCACGGCTCGTACTTCGTCACCGGGAACCACGAGTACTTCTCGGGCGCCCAGCAGTGGATCGACCACGTCCGCGAGCTGGGGCTGAACCCGCTGGAGAACGCCCGCCGCGAGCTGCCGTACTTCGACCTCGCCGGGGTCAACGACATCCAGGGGGAGCGGGAGGGCAAGGGCCCCGACTTCGGCGCGGCCCTCGGTGACCGGGACCGCACGCGGGCCGCCGTACTCCTCGCGCACCAGCCCGTCGTCATCCACGACGCCGTCCGCCACGGCGTCGACCTCCAGCTCTCCGGCCACACCCACGGCGGCCAGCTCTGGCCCGGCAACTACCTCGCGGAGCTCGCCAACCCCACCGTCGCGGGTCTGGAGCGCTACGGCGACACGCAGCTCTACGTGTCCCGCGGGGCCGGAGCATGGGGGCCGCCGGTCCGGGTGGGAGCGCCCTCCGACATCACGGTCGTCGAACTCGCCTCATTTCAGGCCTGATCCGCCTCAAACCTCGAAGCGCCCTCGTCAACTCGCCTTCCGGTGGCTGATATTCCGTGATGGGATGACCGTTAATCGGACAGCGCGTCGCTGTCATCGGGTCATGGGGTGGGGTTCAGGGGATGCGGTCTGTCCGCTCGAAGGTAATCGCGGCCGGGCTGGTCCTCGGCGTGGCCGGCGTAGGCGCCTGGCAGTTGCTGCCCGAGGACGGAAGCGGGCGTGGCGCCGTCCGGGTCGGCACGACTGACGTCGTCTCCTCCCTCGACCCGGCCGGGGCGTACGACGCAGGTTCCTGGGCCCTGTTCAGCAACATCTACCAGTCGCTGCTGACCATCAAGCCCGGCTCCGACGCCCCCGTGCCCGACGCCGCCGCCTCCTGCGGTTTCGTGGGCCAGAAGCTCACCATCTACCAGTGCGAACTCCGCTCCGACGTGAAGTTCGCGGGCGGCCGCACCATCACCGCCGAGGACGTCAAACACTCCTTCGACCGCATCAAGGCGATCAACTCCGACCAGGGGCCTGCCCCCCTCTTCAACACCCTGGAGTCGGTCAAGGCCGAGGGGCGCACGGTCACCTTCAACCTCTCCGCCGGCGACTCCACCTTCCCCTTCAAGATCGCGACGGGCGCCGCCTCGATCGTCGACAAGGACACGTACCCGGCGAAGGCCCTGCGCGAGGACGGCAAGGCGGACGGCTCCGGTCCGTACACGCTGGGCGGCTACAAGGCCGGTACGAGTGTCGAGCTCAAGCCCAACACCTCGTACAAGGGCCAGGGCAAGCCGGCGCACACGCCGGTCACCGTCAAGTACTTCAAGGACTCCGAGCAGCTCGACCAGGCCTGGAAGGGCCACCAGATCGACGTCGCCCACCGGGACATGCCGCCCGCCGTGCTCGCCGGCCTCAACCCGGGCATGAAGGACACCCGCTACCAGGCCTCCGGCGGCAGCGAGATCCGCTCCGTCGTCTTCAACGTGCGCCCCGGCTCCTCCGCGGCCCCCCTCGCCGTCCGGCAGGCCGTCGCCGCCGTCCTCGACCGGGCCAAGGTCGCCGCCGAGGTCCACAAGGGGACCGTCACCCCGCTGTACTCCCTGGTCCCGGCGGGCATCGCCGGCCACAGCACGCCGTTCTTCGACGCCTACCCGGCCCCGAACGCGGCCACCGCCAAGAAGCTCTTCAAGGACGCCGGCATCACCTCCGCCGTCCACCTCAACCTCGGCGTGAACGTACGCGGCGCGAACATGCCCGAGGCCGAGGAGGTCAAGCGGCAGCTGGAGTCCACCGGCCTCTTCCAGGTGACGATCAAGCCGGTCGAGAAGTGGAGCGACTTCCAGAAGGGGTACGCGGCGGGCGAGTTCGACGCCTACACCATCGGCTGGATCGCGGACTTCCCGGACGCGGACAACTTCCTCGCCCCGCTCGTCGGCACCGACTCGTCCATGAACAACGGCTTCTCCGACAAGCACGTCGACGAGCTGATCGCCCGCACCCAGTCCCACGCGGAGCGGAGCGAGGCGGCCGGCGAGTTCCGCGACCTCCAGAAAATGGTCGCCCAGCAGGCCCCGATGGTGCCGATCTGGCAGAAGAAGGACTACGTGATGTCCCGCGAGGACGTCACCGGAGCCCAGTACCTGTCGGACGGCACCGGCGTCTGGCGCCTGTGGGAACTCGACTGGCTCTAGTCCGCCTTCGGCTCCGGGTCCGGGTCCGAGGCCCTGCGCCGGGCCCCGGCCGTGGCCGTCTGGGCCATGCCCGGCAGGAAGTCCGCGAACAGCTCGTGCACTTCCCGCACCAGCGGCCGCAGCACCCGGAAACGGGCCAGCACGATGCCCCGCGTCGTCAGCTGCGCGCCGCGCTCGGCGAGCCGGCGCGTCTTCTCGCTGTTCGGCGAGCGGTCGAAGACCCAGTACAGGACCAGGCCCATCTGCGCGAGCCACATCAGCTCGGGCAGTACGTCGGCCAGCTCGGCCGGCACCTTGGTCTTCGCGCCGGCCAGCACCTCGCGGTGGATGCGGATCGCCGCCTGCCGCGCCTGCTCGGACTCCGGCGAGAACGGGCTGAGCGGACTCTCGGGATCCGCCGCGTTCTTGAAGAACTGGGAGGCGAACTCGTGGTACGGAGCCGCGATGTCCAGCCAGGCCGTCAACACGCCCGCGTACCGCTTCTGCAGGTCGGTCTCGTTGTCCAGGATGGGCCGGACCGCCGCCTGGTGGGCGGCGCCGATCCGGTCGTAGAACCCCTGGACCAGGTGTTCCTTCGACTCGAAGTAGTAATAGGCGTTGCCGACCGAGACGCCGGCCTCCTTCGCGATACCCCGCATCGTCGTCTTGTCGAAGCCGCGCTCCTGGAAGAGGCGGAGCGCGGTTTCGAGGATGAGCGTGCGGGTCTGCTCGCTCTTGGGAGCCTTCTGATCAGTCACGGTGTATGAGCCTATCGGGGGACGGGGCACTGGTCGTCACAGGCCGGTCCCTCGGCGCCCTCGGGGTGACCCTCGGTACGCACGGCCTGCCGCCAGGCGGAGGCCGTGTACATGGCCGCCCGGGCGAAGGGCCGGCCGGCCGGGGTGGCCAGCCAGTTCGCCTTCGGCCGGTGCTCGGCCAGCGCCCACAGGCACACGATGAAGGCATCGGTGCCGGTCCACACCTGCCCCGAGTCCCCGACGACGGTGATCTCCCGCAGCGTCGAGGCGTGATCGAGCCGGGGGAACCGCCGCTGCGCCTCGAAGGACGCGGCCGGAACCAGGGCGAGCGGGACGAGCCACCGCTGCGCGAGCAGCCAGTGCCGGATGTGCACGCAGAGCGGGCAGTCGGCGTCGTAGAGGACGGTCAGCTTCCGCACGGGCGCGGCGGCGGTCGTCACGGCTCAGGCCCCGACCGGTGCGGTCCACGCCTGCGGGGGGACGGGCGGAGTCTGCTGGCGCTCCATGATCCCGCGGCGGCGCATCTTGTTCAGCACCCACACGTTGCCGAGGTGCATGACGCCGAGGACCAGCAGGACGACGCCGAGCTTGACCGAGAGGGCCTCGAAGAGGGCGCGGGGGGTCTGGATCTCCTCGCTCGACCGGAGGTAGAGGGTCACGAAGCCGATGTTCACGAGGTAGAAGCCGACCACGAGGAGCTGGTTGACGGCGTCCGCGAGCTTCTCGTTCCCGTGCAGGACGTCACCGATGAAGACGCGGCCGTTGCGGCTGAGCGTGCGGGCCACCCAGATGGTGAGGGCGATGCTGATGAGCAGGTAGATGACGTACGTGACTACGGTGAGATCCATGGTCCCCAGCCCCTTTGAACGTGTTCAACTGCTGACAGGGATGACTGTAGGCCTCTTTTTGAACAAGTTCAAGCGATGTTCGGCGGGTGCTCCGGCCCTCGCGCGGTACTCGGTGTTCGGCGATCACTGCGGAACCGATCAGCTCCAGCTCAGTGGTCGGCCGACCCGCCGGGGTCGAGGCGAAGGCCGTGGATGACGAAGCCGCTCTGCGGGTCAGGCGCGGAGATCACATGGCGGCCGGCGGGCGGCTCTCCGCAGCGGTACGCCCGGCCGACAGGCCGAGGTGGCCGGCGCCCGCCAGCCCCGCGCGGTCGCCCAGCCGGGCGGTCACCACGTGCGGGACGGCCAATCCGGTCGTCTGCCCGCCCAGGACCTCGTGGAGCCTCGCGCGGACCCGGTCGCGGAACCACGGGTTGCGCAGCCACACCCCGCCCCCGACGGCGATGGTGTGGGGGTCGCACAGGCCTGCGACGAAGCCGATCACCAGCGCTGCCGCTTCCACCGCGCCGGCGCGGGCGGCGTCGCACTCGGGCCCGTCCGCGCCGTTCTCACCCACGAAGGGGGCGAGGGCCTTGCCCCCGGCCCGCTCGTTGAGCGTACGGCCGTCGGGCGGCAGCGGCAGTGCGGAGACCAGCCCGAGCGACCCGTGCGCCCCGAAGTCCAGACGCCGGCCCCGGACGAGCGCGACGCCCACCCCCGTACCGAAGTTGACGAAGGCAACACGGTCGGCCTCGCCGTGGCCCCCGTAGACGGCCTCGCCGAGGGCCTGGGCGCTGACGTCGTTGACCACGGTCACCGGCAGCCCCAGCCGCCCGGACAACTGCGCAGCCATGTCGTAGCCCCGCAGGTAGGGGAGGCTCCCGCTGCTCGACACCGTTCCGGTGGCCGGATCCACGGCCCCGGTGGAGCCGACCCCGATGCCCGTGACCCGCTCCTGCCGAGCTGAGCGCAGGAGGTCGTAGGCCCCTTCCACGATCGCCTCGGTGATGTCGCCGGTCGACGTGAAGTCCCGTGAGTCAACCTCGCGCACGTGGTGCGTCCTGCCTTGGCCGTCCATCAGGGCCACGCGCAGCCTCGTCTTGCCGAAGTCCACGGCTACGGCGTACTCGCTCATGCTCATCCCTTCGGTCGAGCCACGAGTGTGATTCGTGCCCGGCGCGCCGGGGGCCGAGCCGGTGACGGAACGTGCGGCCGGCCTATTCGGCTGCAGTGCGGTCTGCCGCGCACGGCTCTTCGGGCAGGAGGATGCAGATCCGGAGAGCCCCGTCGAGGAGGGCCCGCCGGTGTTCGTGGTCCCTCAGATGCTCAGCGACCGCGCGTAGTTGAGCTGGGACATCACCCACTGGTAGGTGTACGCGTCCACCGCCGGGATCATCGTGGAGTGGTGGCGGCCGCCGCTGGTGACCGTGACCTGGATGTAGCCGGTGGTGGTCTTCTGCTTCATCAGCAGGAAGAGCAGGCCGAGCAGACAGAAGAGGAAGAAGATGATCGCGAGCACGATCGCGTGCGGCGGGATCTTCTCCTCGGTGCGCGAGAAGTCCGTCGCGTTCCACATCGCGCCCCTGAGCGGCATGTTGCCGGACGGGGTGATGATCTGGTCCCCGGCCACGGTGATGTCGCCGAGGGACAGGCCGGCTCCGCCGACCGGGGCGGCGGCGTTGTAGGCAGGGGTGGGGATGCCGGCTCCGCCGATGGTCGGCTGGTAGGCCGGCGGCGCCGGGTAGGGCTGCGGGTAGCCGTAACTGGCCTCGCCGGGACCCCACTTGTAGTCGCCCTGGCCGGGGGTGGCGGGCATGCCGGGCTGACCGCCCAGGCCTGCGGGGTCGCTCGTGTACGGATTCGGCTGCTGCTCGCTCATGCAGTCGATCCTTCCACAGGGACTCGTGCCCTGTACCCCCGGTCCCGCAACCAGGTCAGAGCGCCGCGCCGACCAGAGCCGCGACGTGCCTGCGCATCAACTCGCGGTCGCTGCTTGCCGGAAGGAGGGAGTAGACGACCGTGCGGCGCCCGCCCTCGGTGGCGAACACCCCGCTCGTGGAACGGCCCATGGAGCCGGTCTTGCCCCAGACGACGGTGCCGCCGATCTCGGCGCGCATCAGTCCGCCCATGCTGAAGCGGTCCGCCGCGCCCCGGGAGAGCGCCGGCATGGCGAACAGCTGCCGCTGCTGGGCGGGCTTCAGCAGTCGGCCGCGCAGCAGACCGGTCATGAAGCGCTCCAGGTCGGGGGCGTTGGAGAGCATGCCGCCCTCGGCCCAGGCCCACGGCTCGATCTCGCCGCCGTCGGCGAGCACCGGGCCGGGGACGGTGCGGTCCCCGCGCTCGGGGGAGTACGTGTGGCGCAGCCCCAGCGGGCGGGCGATGCGGCGCTGGATCTCGTCGGCGTAGGAGCGGCCGGTGACCTTCTCGACGACCATGCCGAGGAGGAAGTAGTTGGCTCCGTTGTACTGCTGCGCGAGCACGGGGTACCGGGGCGCGGCGCACTTCGGGTCGGTCCAGTGGGAGACGACCTGCTCCGGGGTCGGCGCCCTGCCATCCGCGAAGCCGATGCAGGGCTCCTGGATGCCGCTGGTGTGGCTCAGCAGCTGACCGACGGTGATCGGCTTCCAGTGCGACGGGAGGGTCCCCGGGAGGAGCTCCTGGACGGGGGTGTCCAGGGTGAAGCGGCCCTCGCCGGCGAGCTGGAGGACCAGGGTGGAGGTGAACAGCTTGGTGATGCTGCCGATACGGAAGTTCGCGGCCGGGTCCTGCGAGAGCGGGCCGGTGGCCCCGGTCCATCCGGGGCCCGTCCCGCCCACCCGGACCATGGTGCCGCTCGCCATGGCGCCGGGCTTCATCAACGCGGTCAGGGCGGCCGTGTCGACGGCGTGGTGCGCGCGGGCGGTGCCGGCCGCCGCCGCGCCCTGCGGCTCGGCGGCCGAGGCCGGCAGGACGGCGCCGGCGGTGACGGACACGAGGGCCGCGCCCGCGAGGACCAGGGTGGTCCAGCGGTTCGGGCGCGCGGCGGCGGGAGCGGCGTACGGGGTCTTCGTCATGCCTGTGAGTCTGCTGCGGTCGAGATCCACCGGCCATGGGTGAAGCCCCCCACCGGACCCTGAGGGGCCCCTGAGCGCCGCCGGTGGCACGCACGGCCCGTTGTCGGTGGTCACCCCTACTGTCGGCCGTATGGGAATGGTGACCTTCATCGACGGGCCGACCGGCCGGGCCCGCTCGCGGACGACCGCCGGCAGCGCGCAGGACGCCGCGGTGGTGGCGGGCAGGTTCCTCCGTACGGCCCTGGCCCGCTCGACCCCGAACTACGTCTACGAGGAGCAGCTCGACGCGATGCGGCGGCTTCCGGAGCGGGACCGGCGCCTGCTCGTGGAGGAGTTCGCCGCCCGTTACCGGCGGCAGTGCGACACGGAGCCGGTGCGGGTGAAGCTGCTGACGCAGATCGTGCTCGTCGGCGAGGGCCTGGACGCGTTGCCGCTGCCGCAGGAGCGGGCCGCCCAGCTGGAGCGCATCTCCCGGACCTACTGCTTGTGGTGGGCGGACCGGTACGAGGCCTTCGCCATGGCCGAGATCGCCACCGGGCGCACGATTGCCCCGGCCGTCGTCGCGGCCGTCCGGCGCAGCGCCATGGGCGCGGACGGCGCCGGCACCCTCGCCCGGCTCGCCGGACAGCTCACCACGCCCGTGCTCAACGCCGGTGAGGAATGGGCGGAGCGGGCGATGGCGGACGAGCGGTGGCACGAGCTGCTCGCGTACGCGCTGACCGCCAGGGCCGCCAAGCCCTCCGCCGCGTGGGAGAAAGGCGGCCGCGCGCTCCTCGGCCGCCTCGGCGGCGACGACGCCCGCGAGGCCGTGGTGGCCTGGCTGGCCCTCGTCGGGCGGCCGCGGACCGTCGAGCTGGAGCGCGGCCCGTACGAACCGGACGTCAACAACGCCTTCGACCCCTTCAACGCCAACGCCCTGCGCGGCCTGGCATGGCTGCTGTCCTTCCTCCCGCCGCACCCCGGCACGGTCCGCGCGCTCGGCGCACTGGCGCAGAGCGCGCTGAGCAAGGTCGCCGGGATGGGGCCGCGCAACCCGAAGGTGGCCAACGCCGCCGTCAACTCCCTGGCCCGCATGGAGGGTGACGCCGCCCTCGCCGAACTCGCCCGCCTGGGTACCCGGGTGACGTACAAGGGCACCGCCAAGCTCATCGACGCGGCCCTGGGTGCGCGGGCCGCCACGCTCGGCCTCAGCCGTGAGGAGATCGAGGAACTGGCCGTCCCCGCACACGGGTTGACCGAGGTGGGCCGGGCCGCGTTCCGGCTGGGGGAGGCCACCGCGCTGCTGGAGGTGCGCGGGAGCCGGGCCGTGGTCGGCTGGCGCAACGCGGCGGGCAAGCAGGTCAAGAGCGTCCCCGCCACCGTGCGCCGGGACCACGCCGAGGAGCTCAAGGAGCTCAAGACCACGGCCAAGGACATCGACAAGGCACTGTCGGCGCAGGCGGAGCGGCTCGACGGGCAGTTCCTGGCCCTGCGCCGGTGGGAGTACGGGCACTGGCGCGTGCGGTACCTCGACCACCCGCTGGTCGGAACCCTGGCGCGGCGGCTGATCTGGACCGTGGACGGCACGGCCGTCGGCTTCGCGGACGGGCGGCTGCGCACGCTCACGGGCGCCCCCCTGGACCAGGACACCGCGCACGCCACCGTCGAGCTGTGGCACCCCGTCGGCCGGGAGCCCGCCGAGGTGGTCGCCTGGCGGCACTGGCTGGAGCGGTACGCCGTGACGCAGCCCTTCAAGCAGGCCCACCGCGAGGTGTACCTGCTGACCGACACCGAGCGCAGCACGGGCACCCACTCCGACCGCTTCGCCGCGCACGTCCTGCGCCAGCACCAGTTCCACTCGCTGGCAGCGGCCCGGGGGTGGCGCAACAAGCTGCGCCTGTGCGTGGACGACGGAGCTCCGCCGGCCACCCGGGAGCTGCCGCACTGGGGACTGCGCGCCGAGTACTGGATCGAGGGCGACGGGCAGGAGTACGGGGTCGACACCACCGAGTCCGGGAGTTACCTGCGGCTGCGGACCGACCAGGTGCGCTTCTACCCGATCGGCGCCCCGCAGAACGAGGAGGGCGCGTACGGCGGCGCGTACACGATGTGCGTGCGCGACGGCCAAGGCCCCGTCGGCCCGCTGGCGCTCACGGAGATACCGGCGCTGGTGCTGAGCGAGGTGCTGCGGGACGTCGGCCTCTTCGTCGGCGTGGCCGGCATCGGCAGCGATCCGGCCCGGGCCGACGACGGCGGCCCCGGCGTCCCCGATCACCGGCCGGCTCCGCCGCCGATGCCCTGAGGGAACGGCGAAGGCCCCGCCCCCGGAAGAACCGGGGACGGGGCCGAGACCGACGGACGGAGCGCGTCGAGAAGGCTAGAAGCGGCGCGTGATCAGTGCGCGCTTGACTTCCTGGATCGCCTTCGTGACCTCGATGCCACGCGGGCACGCGTCGGTGCAGTTGAAGGTCGTGCGGCAGCGCCACACGCCGTCCTTGTCGTTCAGGATCTCCAGCCGCTGCTCGCCGGCCTCGTCACGCGAGTCGAAGATGAAGCGGTGCGCGTTGACGATCGCCGCCGGGCCGAAGTACTGGCCGTCGTTCCAGAACACCGGGCACGAGGACGTGCACGCGGCGCACAGGATGCACTTGGTGGTGTCGTCGAAGCGCTCGCGGTCCTCGGCGGACTGCAGACGCTCGCGCGTCGGCTCGTTGCCCTTGGTGACCAGGAACGGCATGACGTCGCGGTACGCCTGGAAGAAGGGCTCCATGTCGACGACAAGGTCCTTCATCACCGTGAGGCCCTTGATGGCCTCGACGGTGATCGGCTTCTCCGGGTTGATGTCCTTGATCAGCGTCTTGCAGGCGAGCCTGTTCTTGCCGTTGATCCGCATCGCGTCGGAGCCGCAGATGCCGTGCGCGCACGAGCGGCGGAAGGTCAGCGTGCCGTCGAGGTCCCACTTGATCTTGTGGAGACCGTCGAGCACGCGCTCCTTCGGGTCGATCTCGACCTGGAAATCCTGCCAGGTCGACTCCTCGGAGATCTCCGGGTTGAAGCGGCGGATCCGGAAGGTGACCGTGATGAACGGCGAGGCGGCGGCCGCCGCCTCCATCTTGTCCAGGGTGGGGGTGGCCATCAGTACTTACGCTCCATCGGCTGGTAGCGGGTGACGACGACGGGCTTGTAGTCCAGCCGGACGGAGTCCTTGCCGTCGTCGCCGACCTCGCGGTACGCCATGGTGTGGCGCATGAAGTTGACGTCGTCGCGGTTCGGGTAGTCCTCGCGGTAGTGACCGCCGCGGGACTCCTTGCGCGCCAGCGCGGACACGGCCATGACCTCGGCCAGGTCGAGCAGGTTGCCCAGCTCGATGGCCTCCAGCAGGTCCGTGTTGAAGCGCTTGCCCTTGTCCTGGACGGACACGTTCTTGTAGCGCTCGCGCAGCTCTGCGATCTTCTCGACCGCGGTCTTGATGGTCTGCTCCGTACGGAACACCATCACGCACGCGTCCATCGTCTCCTGGAGCTCCAGACGCAGGTCGGCGACCCGCTCGTTGCCCGTGGAGTTGCGCAGGTGCTCGACGAGGTCGACGACCTGCTGCGCCGGGTTCTCCGGGAGCTCGACGTAGTCGTTCTCCTGGGAGTACCTGGCCGCGGCGATGCCGGAGCGCTTGCCGAAGACGTTGATGTCCAGCAGCGAGTTGGTGCCGAGGCGGTTCGCGCCGTGCACCGACACGCACGCGACCTCGCCGGCCGCGTACAGGCCCGGGACGACGGTGGTGTTGTCGCTGAGGACCTCACCCTCGACGTTGGTCGGGATGCCGCCCATGGCGTAGTGCGCGGTGGGCTGGATCGGGATCGGGTCCGTGTACGGCTCGATGCCCAGGTAGGTGCGCGCGAACTCGGTGATGTCCGGGAGCTTCGCGTCGAGCTGCTCCGGCGGCAGGTGCGTCAGGTCCAGGTACACGTGGTCACCGGCGGGACCGCAGCCGCGGCCCTCACGGATCTCGGTGTAGATGGAGCGCGAGACGACGTCACGGGACGCGAGGTCCTTCATGACCGGCGCGTACTTCTCCATGAAGCGCTCGCCGTCCTTGTTGCGGAGGATGCCGCCCTCACCGCGGGCGCCCTCCGTCAGCAGGATGCCCATGCGCCAGATGCCCGTCGGGTGGAACTGGAAGAACTCCATGTCCTCCAGCGGCAGGCCGCGGCGGTAGCAGGCCGCCTGGCCGTCACCCGTGAGGGTGTGCGCGTTGGAGGTCACCTTGAAGAACTTGCCGGTGCCGCCGGAGGCGTAGATGACGGCCTTGGCCTGGAACACGTGGATCTCGCCGGTGGCGAGCTCGTACGCGACCACACCGGCCGACTTCTTGACGCCGTCCTCCTCGACCAGGAGCTGGTCCAGGACGTAGAACTCGTTGAAGAACTCCACGCCCTCCTTGACGCAGTTCTGGTACAGCGTCTGGAGGATCATGTGACCGGTGCGGTCCGCGGCGTAGCAGGACCGGCGGACCGGGGCCTCGCCGTGGTTGCGCGAGTGACCGCCGAAGCGGCGCTGGTCGATGGTGCCGTCCGGGGTGCGGTTGAACGGCAGGCCCATCTTCTCCAGGTCGAGGACCGCGTCGATGGCCTCCTTCGCCAGGATCTCGGCGGCGTCCTGGTCGACCAGGTAGTCACCGCCCTTGACCGTGTCGAAGGTGTGCCACTCCCAGTTGTCCTCTTCCACGTTGGCCAGCGCGGCGGCCATGCCGCCCTGCGCGGCGCCCGTGTGGGAGCGGGTCGGGTAGAGCTTCGTCAGCACCGCGGTGCGGCTGCGCTTCGTCGACTCGATGGCGGCGCGCATGCCCGCGCCGCCCGCGCCGACGATGACGGTGTCGTACTTGTGGATCTTCATTGGTTTCGCCTCAGCCCCGTTGCCTAGCGGATGTTCGGGTCGAAGGTGAAGATCACCAGCGTGCCCAGAAGGATGGTGAACACCGTGGCGGTGTAGAGCAGGCCCTTCAGCCACAGCCGCGTGTTGGCACGCTCCGCGTAGTCGTTGATGACGGTACGCAGACCGTTGGCGCCGTGCAGCATGGCCAGCCACAGCATCAGCAGGTCCCAGACCTGCCAGAACGGGGACGCCCAGCGGCCGGCCACGAAGGCGAAGCCGATCTTGGACACGCCGCCGTCGAGCACCAGCTGGATCAGCAGGTGGCCGATGACCAGGACGACGAGCACGATGCCCGAGAGGCGCATGAAGAGCCACGCGACCATCTCGAAGTTCCCGCGGGTCGAGCGCGGGGTCTTGCCGGTCCGCTTGCGCGGGGCCTCGATGTACGGCGCCGGGTTGTCGACGTCGTAGAGGGACACGCCCTCCACGTCACCGACGCCCTTTTCGAAAGAAGTGTCAGAAGACATGCGTGTCACTTCCCGAACAGTTCAAGGTAGGCGTGGCCCAGGACGGGGTACAGAGCCCCGCCCATCAGCACGATCCAGGTGACCACGACGGTCCAGAGCATCTGCTTCTGGTAGCGCGGGCCCTTGGACCAGAAGTCCACGGCGATGACACGGAGACCGTTGAGCGCGTGGAAGAGGATGGCGGCGACGAGGCCGTACTCCAGCAGCGCGACGATCGGAGTCTTGTAGGTAGCCACGACATCGTCGTACGCCTCGGGGGAGACGCGAACGAGAGCGGTGTCGAGGACGTGTACGAACAGGAAGAAGAAAATGAGGACGCCGGTGACTCGATGAGCCACCCAGGACCACATTCCTTCCCGGCCGCGGTACAACGTTCCAGCCGGCACGGAAAACCCTCCGGAAGCGGGGCGGGGGCCAGCCGGCTTCTTTGTCGGTCGGGCCCGGCCGGGTACGGTCCTCCGGCCCCGGACATCGTAGCGACGCTTTGTCGGTTCCCTTGCGCGGGGGCCATCGGTGTGATCAAACAGGCACGTACGGGCTATCCCACAGGGGCGAATAGCCCGATTTCCGTGGCAGTCAGCCCATCCGGCGAGGTCAGCCAGCGTGTCAGATCCCGGAGCCGGGACTGTGCGACACGGCGCAGCTCGTCCGCGGAGATCGAGCGCTCCTCGTCGACCTCGTGGCCCATCCGCCGGCGGATCGCGCCCAGCAGCTGGTCGGCCTGCTCCTCCGGAGGGTGTCCGTCGAGGCAGATCACGAAGGCGTGGCCGAACTTCCGTTCGTACTCCGCGTGGGCCGCGTCGAGGGCCAGCAGTGCGGCGTACGGAGCCCCGTGGTCCAGCTCCGCCGAGCACTCCGCGGCCAGCGCCTCGGTCAGATCGCCCTGCGAGAGGTCGTACGAGGCCTCGTCGGCGGCGGCGATGAGGGACCCGGTATCCGGGTAGGGGCGGTGGGCCGCCACCCGGTGCGCCCAGCGTCGGCTTCCGCAGCAGTGCAGCAGGACGGCCCGGGCGGCTTCGGGGGACAGGGCGTTGAAACGGGCCAGTCCGAAGCCGTGGGAAGGGCCGGGACCTCCCCCGGTTCCGGTCCGGGAGGTGCGCCCTGGGGCCTGTGCCGGAAGGTGGCTGGACAGCAGGGGGCTCCTCGGGGCGCGGCGGGGGTGTACCGCCACGCTATCGACGCAGGGCAGGGTGTGTCGTACCGATTCGGGGATTTCACCCGGAAGTGAGCCGAAAGGATGACGTGAGCGCCACGGGCAGGCATGGTGAGGGCCCCGGGAAGGGGAGGGCGACCGAGGCCGCCACCCCCCACAGGAGAGGCCCCGGCCGCCATCCGTCACGGGCTCGTGCGACAAGCCCGTACCCATGTCAGCGCCTCGGGTGCGTTTTGTGTCACACCTCGCTCCGCACAGGATTGGTTGCGCGTTGTATCACTCGTGGACGAGAGGTGCTTGAAAGCCGTAACGTGCTGATTTGCGCCACACGTACAGGACAGTGAACGGGTTGGGGACTTTGCTGGGGGACGACGCGGAGCTGACCGCCGCGGTGCTCGCGGCACAGGACGGCGACGAGAACGCGTTCCGTGCTGTGTACCGCGCCGTGCACCCACGGCTGCTGGGATACGTACGCACGCTCGTCGGGGACGGCGACGCCGAGGACGTGACTTCGGAGGCCTGGCTGCAGATCGCCCGCGACCTCGACTCCTTCACCGGCGACGCCGACCGCTTCCGCGGCTGGGCGGCCCGCATCGCCCGCAACCGTGCCCTCGACCACATCCGCATGCGCGGCCGCCGCCCCGCCATCGGCGGCGACGACACCGAGCTGACGAGCTGGGCCGCCGAGTGCGACACCGCCGGCGCGGCCATGGAGTCCCTCTCCACCGGGCGGACCATGGCGCTCATCGCGCAGCTTCCGCAGGACCAGGCCGAGGCCGTCGTCCTGCGCGTCGTGGTCGGGCTGGACGCCAAGAGCGCGGCCGAGACCCTGGGCAAGCGGCCCGGCGCCGTACGGACCGCGGCCCACCGGGGCCTGAAGAAGCTGGCCGAGCTGCTCGGCCCGGAGGGCGGCTCCGAGCCGGACCCGGACACCGGCTCCGATGCGGGCCCGGCGGTCGGCCATAATGCCCGTGGCCAGGCATGGGGCGGCGGGGGCGGGAGGGATCTCGACGCCGTACCCGCGCAGCGTGGCCGGAGCGGGGGCTTCGCAGAACAAACCGGTGTGACGGATTCACGTTGGCGGACGCAGAAGGACATGTGATGGCCGACGAGCGCAACAGGTGGCTGGACGAAGCCGCTGCGGAAAAACTGCTGCGCGGCGAACCGGTGGAACCTGTGGGACCGGCCGCCGATCAGCGTGCCCGCGACGAGGCCGCCCGGCTGCGTGCCGCCCTGGACGCCCTGGGTGGCGTGAACGGATCGCTGCACGCGGGCACGGAACTGCCCGGTGAAGCCGCGGCGATGGCTGCCTTCCGTACGGCGCGCGGTGGCGCGCGCCCTTCCGCGGCGCCTCCTGTGGCGGCCGCGTTCGCCGAACCCCTGATCGACCTCGGCCGCGTCGTCCCCGCGCCCGCCCCCCGGCGCCGCCGGGCCGTGAGCTTCGGTCTGGCGGCGGCCCTGGCCAGTGTCGCCGTCGGCGGACTGGCCGCCGCGGCGGGCGCCGGACTGCTGGAGCGGTCCCGGCACGACAGCGCGGGACCCGGTCCTGCGATGTCCGTGAGCGCCGGCGAGGACCCGGCCCCGGGCATCGGCAGCGGAGCTCCGAGCGCCGGTCCGAAGCCGACGCCCACCCCGCTGCCGAGTGGCTCGAATGCGACGGCCGCCACGGGTACGGCGCAGCCGCCCGGTACGGACGGACGTGCCGCGACACCCGGGACCGGCGCGGGCGCCGGCACCTCCTCGGGTTCGTCGGCGACGGCAGGCCCGGGCAAGGACCTCCAGGGCGGCACGGGAGCCACGGGCGGCATCGGCGGCAAGGACGGCGACCGGGACACCTTCGGCGGCGGCGACACGGGCGGCAAGGACCGCGACCGCGACGGCGAGACCCGTCTCAAGGTCGCCGACCTCTGCACGGAGTTCAAGGCGGGCCGGCTCGACGAGGCCCGCCGTGAGCGGCTCTCGCGCCTGGCCAACGGCCTCACCCGGATCCCGGACTACTGCAAGTCGGTCCTCGACGACGGGGGCTCCGGCGGCGGCAAGCGCGACAGCCAGCTGGGCGGGACGCTCAGGGCGCCGACCCTGACGCCGTCGGTTCCGCGGGGTTCGGCCGACGTGCGCACCGGCCGCTGACACATGTGCTGACCTGCCTGTAACACTTTTCGAACCGGCGGCGCAGTACATATCGAGCCGACTGGTCATCGGCCGCGCATGAGCCGGGGTTCCCCCCGTACCCCTGGGCTCTGCGCAACCGGCGCGGGCGGGGCACGTTCCCCCGGCCCTGCCCGCGCCCATTACTTCGGACCGCTGTCGGACCTCTGGAGAGCGCCGTGCCGGTCAGGCCGGGCTCGGCCGACAAGACACCTCCTGGCCCCGGGCACGAGGCTTCGCGGGACCGGACACCGGTCCCGCCCCCGGCCCCCGGCGGCATCACCAGTAGACGACGACCTTGTCGCCGACCTGCACCGCGTCGAACAGCGCCGAGAGCTTGCCCTTGTCCCGGACGTTCACGCAGCCGTGCGAGGCCCCGTTGTAGCCGCGGGCCGCGAAGTCGGCCGAGTAGTGCACCGCCTGGCCGCCACTGAAGAACATCGCGTACGGCATCGGCGTGTGGTAGATCGTCGACGTCCACTCCTTGGCCTTCCAGCCCACGTTGAACACGCCCTCACGGGTCGGGGTGTTCTCGGAGCCGAAGCGCACGTCCATCGTCGAGACGACCTTGCCGTCGATCATCCAGGCGAGGGTGCGGCTCTCCTTGCTGATGCACATGACGCGGCCCTGCATGCAGCGCGGGTCCGGGGCGTCGACCTCGTTGACGGTCGAGGGACGCAGCTCGTCGGCGGTGGGCTTCTTGCTGGCGCCCTCGATCTTCTTCCAGGTGGCCTCGTCGACCGAGCCGGTCGCGTTCAGGCCGTGCTTCGACTGGAAGGTCTTGACCGCGGCGGTCGTCTTGGAGCCGTAGAAGCCGGTCGGCGCGACCGACATCAGCTTGAGCTGGCGCAGCCGGGCCTGGAGCTCGCGCACCTGCTCGTTCTCGTCGCCGTTGGCCATGATCTGCTTCACCGAGGGCGAAGGGGAGGCCGAGGGGGAGCCCGACGCGGAAGCGGAGGCGGAGGCGGACGGCGACGCCGAGGCCTCGCCGGGCTTGTTGTCGGTGGAGGGTGAGGCTTCGGGGGAGGCGCCCGCCGTGGGCGAGGACGAAACCGAGGAGGCGGAGGCGGCAGGCTCCGTCTTCTGCGGTCCGCAGGCGGTCGCGGCGAGCGCGACGGCGGTTGCCACCCCGATCGTGCGGATTATGACTCTCTGGCGCTGCATTGCAGTCCCCCCGGTCTCTATGTCGTGTATCTAGGTGATGCTCCGCGTGCGTGGACAGTTGCACTCGGCTCCGGGATGTTGCGCCATTGTGACCGGCAGCCGTCCGCAGCCTTACGGGGCGATGCGCGGCTGGGGGCGCCCCAGCGGCGGCTCAGGTTCTACCGGTCACGGGCCCGCTTGCTCCATGGAGGACTACGTCACATGGCCAACACCGAGAGCGGAATCCCCATCGAACCCGTCTACGGGCCCGGCGACCTGACGGGGTGGGACCCGGCGGACGAGCTCGGGCAGCCGGGCGACTTCCCCTACACAAGGGGGATTTATCCGAACATGTACACCGGTCGGCCGTGGACGATGCGGCAGTACGCGGGCTTCGGCACCGCCGCCGAGTCCAACGCCCGCTACCGGCAGCTCATCGAGGGCGGCGGCACCGGGCTCTCCGTCGCCTTCGACCTGCCGACCCAGATGGGGCACGACTCCGACGCTCCCCTCGCCCGGGGCGAGGTCGGCAAGGTCGGCGTCGCCGTCGACTCGCTCGACGACATGCGGACGCTCTTCGACGGGATCCCCCTCGACCGGGTCTCCACCTCGATGACGATCAACGCGCCCGCCGCGCTGCTCCTGCTGCTCTACCAGCTGGTGGCGGAGGAACAGGGCATCTTGGGCACGCAGCTGACGGGGACGGTCCAGAACGACGTGCTGAAGGAGTACATCGCGCGCGGGACGTACATCTTCCCGCCCGGCCCCTCGCTGCGGCTGACGGCCGACACCTTCCGCTACTGCCGGGCCGAGATCCCCCGGTGGAACACCATCTCCATCTCCGGCTACCACATGGCCGAAGCCGGCGCCTCGCCCGCGCAGGAAGTGGCCTTCACCCTCGCCGACGGCATCGCCTACGTCCGTACCGCCCTGGCGGCGGGCATGGTGGTCGACGAATTCGCGCCCCGGCTCTCCTTCTTCTTCGTCGCCCGCACCACCCTGCTGGAGGAGGTCGCGAAGTTCCGCGCGGCCCGGCGGATCTGGGCCCGCGTCATGCGGGAGACGTTCGGGGCCCGGGATCCGAAGTCGCTCATGCTGCGCTTCCACACCCAGACGGCAGGGGTCCAGCTCACCGCACAGCAGCCGGAACTCAATCTCGTACGGGTGGCCGTGCAGGCCCTGGCCGCCGTCCTCGGCGGCACGCAGTCGCTGCACACCAACTCCTTCGACGAGGCGATCGCGCTCCCGACCGAGAAGTCCGCCCGCCTCGCGCTGCGCACCCAGCAGGTCCTCGCGTACGAGACGGACGTACCGCACACCGTGGACCCCTTCGCCGGGTCGTACGCGGTGGAGCGCATGACGGACGAACTGGAGGCGGCGGCCCTCGCGCTCATGCGCCGGATCGAGGACCAGGGCGGGGCGGTGGCCGCGATCGAGGCCGGGTTCCAGAAGGCCGAGATCGAGCGGAACGCCTACCGCATCGCGCAGGAGACCGAGAACGGGGAGCGGGTGGTGGTCGGGGTCAACCGCTTCACGCTGGAGCGCGAGGAACCCTACGAGCCGCTGCGCGTGGACCCGGCGATCGAGGCACGGCAGTGCGCGGCACTGGCCCGGCTGCGGGCCGAGCGCGACGGGGCGACGGTGACGGCGGCGCTCGCGGCCCTGAAGGAGGCGGCGGCGGGTACGGCGAACGTGCTCTACCCGATGAAGGCGGCGCTGCGCGCCCGGGCCACGGTGGGGGAAGTGTGCGGGGCGCTGCGGGAGGTCTGGGGGACCTACGAGCCCACCGGTTCCACCTGGTGAAACACACTGGCGCGACAGGTGCAACCTTGTGGGACACTCCTGCGCATGCTGGGTGTGACAGATCTTCCGACTTATCTCGCCGGCCTGGTGCTGATCATTCTGCTGCCGGGACCGAACTCCCTCTACGTGCTCTCCGTGGCCGCCCGCCGCGGGGTGCGCACCGGGTACAAGGCCGCCGCCGGGGTGTTCACCGGCGACGCCGTGCTCATGCTGCTGACCGCCGTGGGCGCCGGCGCGCTGCTGCGGGCGAGCCCGCTGGTGTTCACCGTGGTGAAGTTCCTCGGAGCCGGCTACCTGGCGTGGCTGGCCGTGGGGATGATGCGGGGCGCCTGGGCGCTGTGGCGCACGCGCGCGGAGCGGGCCGAGGCGGAGGCCGCCGTCCCCGCCGACCCGGCCGAGAACGAGCGGCCCTACCGGCGGGCGCTGCTGATCAGCCTCCTGAACCCGAAGGCCATCCTCTTCCTGATGTCCTTCTTCGTGCAGTTCGTGGACCCGTCCTACGCCTACCCGGCGCTGTCCTTCCTGCTCCTGGGCGGTCTGCTGCAGACGGGCAGCTTCCTGTACCTGACGATGCTGATCTTCGGAGGGACCCGCCTGTCGGCGGCCTTCCGGCGTCGCAAGCGGCTGTCGGCCGGGGCCACCTCGGCGGCGGGCGTGCTCTTCCTCGGCTTCGCGGCCAAGCTCGCCGTCAGCTGAGGCCCCTCAGCTGACGACGCGGCGCAGCCATCCCATCCGCCGCACGGCCCGGCGCACCGCCCGGCTGCGCGGCAGGAACGACAGCTGCGCCGGGATGCCGCCCGGCAGGCCGAGCGCGGTCAGCCGGCGGCGCGTGAAGTACCGCCAGGTGTGCCGGGTCAGCCGCTTGGCCAGGTAGGCCTCGGCCGCCGGGCGCCGCGCGGCCAGGATCTGCGGCTGCATGGTGAACCCGACTGCGGTGAGCAGCGCGGCCGGTTCCGCCCGGACCTGCTCGGGGGTCGGGGGCGTCCAGGTGCGGACCGCCTCGGCGTCGGCGAGGTCCGGAAGCAGGGCGTCCACCAGGGCCAGCGGGACCCGGTTGCTGTTCGGGTACGGGGTCAGCGCGGCCAGCACCGCGTCGGTGCCGGTCCGGGCCACCGGGAGCCCGTACAGCGTGGCGGCGGTCAGCAGCCCGGTGGAGAAGCAGCCCACGACCAGCGCGGGGCGCAGCCGCTGGTAGAGGGTCTCGGCCAGGACCGGGGCGGCGATCACGGTCAGCCGGGCGCCCAGCCGCCCGGCCTCCTCCTCGGCCCGGCGCCAGTACGCGGCCGGAGCGCCCGGGTGCGGTTTGAAGACCAGCTCGCGGTGGCCCAGGGCGTACGCACCCCGGACCATCGACACGTGCAGCTCCTCCTCCTCGGCCAGGGTCATCAGGTCGAGCGCGGAAAGGTACTGGCCCAGCAGCAGGGCCGGGGGCCCGGCGGGCCCGGCCACCGCGTCCGGGGTGGCGTCGGCGAGCTCGGCGAGGACCTTCAGGAACGGCTCCGTCGGCACCAGTTCCACCCGCACCCCGAACTCCGACAGCAGCAGGGGCTCCAGCCCCGGCACCAGGTCCAGGTGGAGCACCCGCCGTACCCGCATCCCGAGCTGCGGGTCGAGGCGGAAGCGGGTGGGCCCGTAGCTCATGAGCCCGTCGGCGTACACGTCGACGGCCGCGCCCGGGAAGAGCCGGCACAGGCTCTGGGCCGGCGGGACCTGGAGGGACTCCACGATCAGCTCGACCCGGTCCTCGCCCAGGTTCCACAGCGTGCGCAGCTGCCGCTCCCAGATCGGGACGTCCTCCGCGCGCGGGGCCCAGGTGCTCGGGTGCTGCGGTTCGATGACGCGGTTCCAGTCGAGGACCTCGTCGAAGCGGGGGCGCAGGGCGGCGAAGCCCGGCATGTCCGTGACCCCCGGGGTGACCTCGGCGGTGACGGCGTGGTTGCTGGTCAGCAGGATGCGGCGGCCGGCGGGCGGGAAGGAGCCCGCGTCGATGCCCGCCGCGAGCGTGGCCGCACCGTAGAGGGTGGAGGCCAGGAAGATCTGGGTGGGCATCAGGCACTCGCTCCCGAGGGGGCGGCGCGGCGGCCGGTGCGCAGGCGGCGCAGCACGGTGGAGCGTTCGGCGTCCATCGAGTCCAGGACCTGGTCCAGTACGTCCTGCGGCATGCGGCCGAGCGCGGCCGCGCTCATGAGGCGGAGTTTCTTGGCCACGTCCGGCTCGAACCTTTCGATGGACCCGAAATGGTGGGCGATAATTGCACAATAGGTTCGGACGGCTTTCGGGAGCAGTCGATCGCATTCCCGGTCGGCGATGACCTCCGCGAGCACTTGATCGAATGCGCGAATGAAATCGAGCTGCCGTTCGTCCCCCACCTGCGTCAACGAGGTGGAAATACCGCGCCGGTAGAAGATGCCGGGCAGCCCGACCGCGGCGAACGACTCCGCCTCGCGGTGCAGCCGCCAGATCCACGGCCGGTCCTCCGCGGTCCGCAGCCCGTCGGTGAAGTGCAGCACCCCGCGGTCCAGCAGCCGCCGGTGGTACATCCCGGCCCAGGCGTACGGATAGTCCACCGAGGTGGCCCGGTCGGCGGGCAGGATCGCGCTGCGCGGCGCGGCGACCACCGACTGCGGGCCGAAGGGGACGCGCTGCACGCTCCGCGTCCGGCCCGTGCACCGCACATGGTCGGTACGGACGAAATCGCAGTTCAGGTCCTCTATGGCGGCCAGGGTCCGGGCCAGGTGGCCCGGCGCCAGCCAGTCGTCCCCGTCCAGGAAGGTCAGGTACTCGCCACGGGCCGCGTTCAGACCGGTGTTGCGCGCGGTGGCCAGGCCCCCGTTGCGCTCGTGTCTGAGGTGCACCGCCCCCGGCAGCTCGCGCGCCGCCCGTTCCAGCAGGCCGGGCGTCCCGTCCGTCGAGCAGTCGTCGACGAGCAGGAACTCGAAATCCTCCCGGGCGTTGAGTTCGAGACTCTTCAGGGCGTCCGGTGCGTATGTCTGCACGTTGTAGAACGGCACGACAACAGAGAGCTTGGGCACCTGCGAGACATTAGGGCGCCGCCCGTCATTCACTGTGGCCCGGATGCGGATTCCATGTGAACGGCGCGGGGCGGGCGAGTTAACCCGTGCGCTTTCGCATTCAGTCGACGCGTTGTTAACCCGCTGTTGTGCGGTCGTTGGGCCGATCACCGAAATTGCGGAATAGCTTCTGCCGCGTGCCAGAACGCAAACGCGTCGCCGTACTCGCCGATTCCGATACGCGATGGAAATGGGGCGCACTCACCGCCCGCCGTCTCGTGCCCGACCACCAGCTCACCGGGTTCCTGCTGCGCGGCCGGGCCACGCCCACCGCCCGCCAGCTCGGCGAGGTGGGGGTGCGGGCCGACCGGCTGACCGAGGTGACCTGCGCCGAGTTCCTCGCCGAGATCGAACGCGAGCGCTACGACGTGGTCGTCCTCGCGCTCGTCGGCGGGGCCGTCCAGGCCGTCCTGCACGGGGCCCGCGCCCTGTGGCCCGCCCCGGCCCGGCGCCCCGTGCTCGTCACCGGCTACGTGGGCGTCGTGTACGAGAAGCTCGCCGACGGGCTGCTGCTGCGCCACGGCGCCGACCTCGTCCTCGCCAACTCCCGCCACGACGCGCAGCGCTTCCGCGCCGTGTACGAGGGTGTCGGCGCGGACGCCGCCGCCGTCACCGAGACCGCGCTGCCCTTCCTGGGCGGGGCGCCGTACGAGCCGGCCGGGAGCCGGGCCCACACGGTGGTCTTCGCCGTCCAGCCCTCCGTGCCCGACAGCCGCGCCGACCGCGCCTACCTGCTGGAACGGGCCGCCGGACACGCCCGGCTGCACCCCGACCGGGAAGTGCTGATCAAGCTGCGCAGCAAGCCCGGCGAGCACACCACGCACCTGGAGGAGCAGCCGTACCAGCGGCTCGCGGAGCGGCTCCCCGGCGGACTGCCCGCCAACTGCCGCCTGGTCTACGGGAACATGGGCGAGGTCCTGGACGGCACCGACCTGCTCGTCACCGTCTCCTCCACGGCCGCCCTGGAATCCCTGCACCGGTCCATCCCGACGGCGATCCTCACCGACCTCGGCATCCGCGAGGCCCTCGGCAACCACCACTTCCTCGGCTCCGGCTGTCTGGCCTCCTGGGACCAGATCGACTCCGGTCTCCTCCCGGCCGGGGATCCGGTCTGGCTGGCGGCGCAGGGCGTCCTGCCCGCGCCGGACGCCGTGCCGGGGACGGGCGCGGACCCCGCGCCGGGCCCGGACGCCTACGCCGTCGCCCGGGCCAAGGTCGCCGGGCTGCTCACCGCGGCCCGGCTGCCCTCGCCCGCCCCGTACTACACGCGCACCACCGCCCCCGGATACCTCCCCGGGATCCTCGCCCGCCACCACCTCGCGCCCGACGGCACCCCGCTGCCCGGCGCGGTGCGCCCGGCCGCGGGGGAGTCCCGGCTGCGCCGCAGGCTCCGCGCCCACCTGCGCGAGGCCGCCCGCGGGGCCTACCGGCACGGCGTGCAGCGCGTGGCCCCGGTGATCCGCAGGCTGGGGGAGCTGTGAGGGTCCTCGCCGTCATCCCGGCCCGCGGCGGCTCCAAGGGAGTCCCGGGCAAGAACCTCGCCGAGGTCGCCGGCACCCCGCTCGTCGCCCGCGCCGTCCTGGCCTGCCGGGCCGCGCCGACCGTCACCGACGTGGTGGTCTCCACCGACTCCGCGGCGATCGCCGCCGCCGCCCGTGCCGCCGGGGCCGACGTCATCGCCCGCCCCACCGCGATCTCCGGCGACACCGCGAGCAGCGAGGCCGCCGTCCTGCACGCGCTCGCCGCCTTCGAGGAACTGCACTCCCTCGCCGTGGACGTGGTCCTCCTCGTCCAGTGCACCAGCCCCTTCCTCGCCACCTCCGACGTCGAGTCGGTCGCCGTGGCCGTCGCCTCCGGGGCGGCCGACTCGGCCCTGACCGTGGCCCCGTTCCACGGATTCCTCTGGCGGGAGGGGGCCGACGGCTCGGCCGCCGGCGTCAACCACGACGCGGCGTACCGCCCCCGGCGCCAGGACCGGCCCCAGGACCTGCTGGAGACGGGCGCCGCCTACGCCATGGACGCCGCGGGCTTCCGCACCGCCCGGCACCGGTTCTTCGGCCGCACCCTCCCCGTCGCCACCGACCCCGCGCGGGTGCTGGAGATCGACGACCCGCACGACCTGGCCCGCGCCCGACTGCTCGCACCCCTGCTCGACCCGCGCCCTGGAGCACACCCCGCACCGCCCGCCCCGGACCGCGACGCGCACCCCGACGCGCACCCCGACGCGCACCCCGACCCGCAGCCCACACCCCGTACACCCCCGCACCGAAGGACGCCTCCTGCCATGACGACCACCCCCGACTCCCACCTGCGTACCTTCGGCTCCCGCACCGCGGGCCCCGGCCGCCCCGTCTACGTCGTCGGCGAGATCGGCATCAACCACAACGGCGACCTCGGCAACGCCTTCGCCCTCATCGACGCCGCCGCCGAAGCCGGCTGCGACGCCGTGAAGTTCCAGAAGCGCACCCCGGAGATCTGCACCCCGCGCGACCAGTGGGACATCGAACGCGACACCCCCTGGGGCCGGATGACCTACATCGACTACCGCCACAAGGTCGAGTTCGGCGAGGACGAGTACCGCGCCATCGACGACCACTGCGCCAAGCGCGGCATCGACTGGTTCGCCTCCCCGTGGGACACCGAGGCCGTCGCCTTCCTGGAGAAGTTCGACGTCCCCGCCCACAAGGTGGCCTCCGCCTCCCTCACCGACGACGAGCTGCTGCGCGCCCTGCGCGCCACCGGCCGCACCGTCGTCCTGTCCACCGGCATGTCCACCCCGCAGCAGATCCGCCACGCGGTGGAGGTGCTCGGCAGCGCCAACATCCTTCTGTGCCACGCGACTTCGACGTACCCGGCCAAGGCCGAGGAGCTCAACCTGCGGGTGATCAACACCCTGCGGGAGGAGTACCCGAACGTCCCGATCGGCTACTCCGGCCACGAGACGGGCCTGCAGACCACCCTCGCCGCCGTCGCCCTCGGCGCCACCTTCGTCGAGCGCCACATCACCCTCGACCGCGCCATGTGGGGCTCCGACCAGGCCGCCTCCGTCGAGCCCGGCGGCCTCACCCGTCTGGTCCGCGACATCCGGACCATCGAGACCGCCCTCGGCGACGGCGTCAAGCGCGTCTACGAGTCCGAGCTCGGCCCCATGAAGAAGCTCCGCCGCGTGCGGGGCGAGCTGGCAGCCGTCTGACCTCGTCCGACCTTCCGCCCGGCGCGTACGCGTTCCGTCCCCCGACAAGGAGCACGTGGTGACCCCCTCCAGCCCCTCCGCCTCCACGCTGGCGTTCGTCGAGAGTCCGGTCCAGCTCCTGAACGTGCTGGAGTGGGCGTACGCGCGCCCCGGAGTGCAGCCGCAGCTGGACGGCGTCCCGCGCCAGCGGGGACGCCGCGCCGCCGGCGGGGACCTGCCCGGCCCCGCCCCCCGGCCGGCGGGCGCCGCGTCACCCCTGCGGATCGTCGTCCTGCCGCCCACCGACCCGATGTCCCGAGGCCAGCTGCGCCGGGTGGCCGCGCTGGCGCGGGACGAGGGGCACGAGGTCCGGTGGCAGGAGGCGCGCGGCAGCCGGTTCGCGCCGCTGAAAGCGCTCGCCGCGCTGGCGCACGACGTGCGCGCCGCGCGCACGGTCGTCGTCGGCGACCCCTTCTCGCGCTACGTCCAGCTGCTGCTCACCCTCGTGCGCGCCGAGGAGCTCGTGGTGGTCGACGACGGCACCGCCACCATGGAGTTCATGGCCCAGACCGCCCGCGGCGAACGCCTCGTACGGTGGCACCGGGTCGGCGGCGGCGGACTGCCCGGCCGGGTCCGCGAGCTGGCGTACGCACCCGTCTCGGCGACCGCGCGCCGCCGCTTCACCCCGGCCGCGCACCGCGGCCACCGCGTCGAGGTGTTCAGCTCGATGCCCGTCACCGCCCACGGCGGGATGACGCTGCGGGTCAACGACTTCGCCTGGACCCGCGCCCGGTTCGGCCCGCCCCGGCTGACCAAGGGCACCGACCTGGTCGGCACCTCGCTGGTGGAGACCGGGGTGGTGGACCCGGACCGCTATCTCGACGCGGTGCGCGCCCTGACCCTGGAGCACGGGGCCACCCGCTACTTCGCCCACCGCCGCGAGTCCCCGGAGAAGCTGCGCGCCCTGAGCCGGGCGACGGGGCTGGAGATCGTGCGCCCGGACCTGCCGCTGGAGCTGATCGCCCGGCGCGGTCCGGTCGGCCGGACGATCGTCAGCTTTCCGTCCACCGTCGTCCACACGCTGCCGTACGCCCTGACCGGTACCGGTGTCACGGTCGCCGTATGCGATGTGGACCCCGCCTGGCTCACCGGGTCCGCCTCCCCGCGCGCCCGCAGCTTCCTCGCGGGGGTCACCGACACCGCCCGTGATGTGCGCAGACTGCCTGCCCAGGCGGCTCCCACGGCCGGATGAGCGCGCGAGTTTACCCCCGGGTGCATCCGGTCATGCGTCCAGAGGCCGGGTTTCTTTCCCCTAACGGCATGAACTTTTCGTGATCCCCGGCCAGTTGACCCGTCCGTGCGCCTACCCTTCAACGGGTGAACCAGTTGATGTCCCGCGAGTCCCAGACCGCCCAGCCCGCCGCGTCCGACCGGCCCGAGCTGCCCGGCAAGCTTCCGGACCACCTGCGTACCGAACTGATCGCCTTCCGCCGGGACTTGCACATGCACCCGGAGCTCGGACACCAGGAATTCCGGACCACCGCGGCGATCAAGGCCCGGTTGGAGAAAGCCGGCCTGCGACCACGGGTGCTGAAGTCCGGCACGGGCCTGATCTGTGACGTGGGCACCTGGGACGGGGGCCGGCCGATGCTGGCCCTGCGCGCGGACATCGACGCCCTGCCCATCCCGGATGCCAAGACGCACGTCCCGTACCGCTCGACCTTCGCGGACCGCGCCCACGCCTGCGGCCACGACGTGCACACCACGGTGGTCCTCGGCGCCGGCCTTGTACTCGCCGAGCTCGACCGGCAGGGGCTGCTGCCCCGCCCCGTGCGGCTGCTGTTCCAGCCCGCCGAGGAGGTGCTCCCGGGCGGGGCCACCGACGCCATCGACTCCGGGGTCCTGGACGGCGTCGGCCGGATCGTCGCCGTGCACTGCGACCCCCGGGTCGACGCCGGGCGCATCGGGCTGCGGGCCGGCCCCATCACCTCCGCCTGCGACCGGCTGGAGGTCACCCTCTCCGGCCCCGGCGGGCACACCGCGCGGCCGCACCTGACCACCGACCTGGTGACGGCCGCCGCGCGGGTGGCCGTCGACGCCCCGGCCCTGCTGGCCCGCCGGATGGACGCCCGCTCGGGCATGTCCGTCACCTGGGGCCGGATCGAGGCCGGGCACGCCTGCAACGTCATCCCGATGCACGCCGAGCTCTCGGGAACCGTGCGCTGCCTGGACCTGAACGCCTGGCACGAGGCGCCGGACATGATCCACGCGGCGATCGACGAGATCGCGACCATGCACGGGGCCAAGTTCGAGATCAACCACGTGCGCGGGGTGCCCCCGGTGGTCAACGACCCGGTGATCACCGAGCTGCTGCGCGAGGCGATGGGGATCCGCTGCGGAGCGGAGTCGGTCGAGGACACCGAGCAGAGCCTGGGCGGGGAGGACTTCTCCTGGTACCTGGAGCACGTTCCGGGCGCGATGGCCCGGCTGGGGGTCCGCGCGCCCGGTGACACCGCCAAGCGTGATCTGCACCGCGGCGACTTCGACGTGGACGAGTCCGCGATCGGCGTCGGCGTGGAGTTCTTCACGGCCGCCGCACTGATCGACGGGCGTCGCGCCGTGCCCTCCAGGTAGCCGGCCGGAGCGAACTCCTTACAACATCCGCAGAACTCCTGGCGGGCGTGTCCAGCCCTTGGTACACAAGGGCTGGGCGCGGAATGAGTCACCAATCGGTCACTGTCCGGTTCGCGACGATCCGATAACGACTCATGAACGGGCCTTTAACTGACATCTACGCGCGTTACGATCGCCGCGAAACCAGCGCCGGTCGTGGCGCTTCGGTCAGGTTTTGAAGGAGCCTCCCCTTGCGCCGGATCACCAGGATCGCCACCGTGGGCATCGCGTCCGCGGCGCTGGCCCTCTCGGCCACCGCCTGTGGCGGAAAGAAGTCGTCGGACGCCGCCGCCTCCCCCTCGGAGTCGGGCCAGAAGTCCGCAGCCATCGCGTACGACATCGGTGGCCGCGGCGACCAGTCGTTCAACGATGCCGCCTACGCCGGTCTGAAGAAGGCCGAAACGGATCTGAAGGTCAAGACCGCCGAGGCCGAGCCCACCGACGGTGAGGGCGAGGCCGACAAGGTCCAGCGCCTCACCGAGCTCGCCCGTAAGGGCAACAACCCGGTCATCGGCGTCGGCTTCGCCTACGCCCCGGCCATCAAGAAGGTCGCGCCGAAGTTCCCGAACACCACGTTCGGCATCATCGACGACACCTCGGTCACCGGCCCGAACATCGCCAACCTCGTCTTCAACGAGGAGCAGGGCTCCTACCTGGCCGGCGTCGCCGCCGCCAAGGCGTCCAAGACCGGCACGGTCGGCTTCATCGGCGGTGTCGAGGTTCCGCTGATCAAGAAGTTCGAGGCGGGCTTCACCCAGGGCGTCAAGGACACCAACCCGAACGCCAAGGTGCTCTCCGCGTACCTGACGCAGCCGCCGAACTTCGACGGTTTCGCCAAGCCCGACCTCGGCAAGGCCGCCGCGCTGGGCCAGCTCGACGCGGGCGGCGCCGACGTGGTCTACGCCGCTGCCGGTCTCGCCGGCTCGGGCGCCATCGAGGCCGCCTCCTCCAAGGGCAAGTGGGCCATCGGTGTCGACTCCGACCAGTACAACCAGGCCGGTCTGGCGAAGTACAAGGACTCCATCCTGACCTCGGTCACCAAGGACGTCGAGGACTCGGTCTTCAACCTGATCAAGTCGGTCGAGGACGGCAAGCCGACCACCGGTGAGATCCGCTACGGCCTGGACAAGGACGGCGTCGGCCTGGCCGACTCCAACCCGAAGTACAAGGAGATGGCTGACGTCGTCGCCGCGGTCGAGAAGGCCAAGGCCGACATCATCGCCAAGAAGATCATCGTCAAGACCACGCCGTAAGGCAGTTCCTGACATGTAGTCCTGGTCTCCGGGGTCCGGGAAGCGGTCGTTATCGCTCCCGGGCCCCGTGCCACGTTCTGTGATCATTAGTCTGTGACCACGCGGCCTGCCTGGCCGCAAGTTTTCACTTCCGACAGTGCTACGCGCGTAGAAGCATCGTGGACGCGATACTTTCTCTCCCCGCCCTGTCCCCCCTGCCTTCCGCTCCTTCCGCGCCAAGGAGAGTGCGTCATCAACGCGTCCAGCCCGCCCCACGCCGTAGAACTGCACGGCATCACAAAGCGCTTCCCCGGCGTCGTCGCCAACAAGGACATCGCGATCACCGTCCGCAAGGGCACGGTCCATGCCTTGATCGGTGAGAACGGCGCCGGCAAGTCGACTCTGATGAAGATCCTCTACGGCATGCAGAAGCCGGACGAGGGCACCATCGCCATCGACGGGGAGCAGGTCTCCTTCAGCACCCCCGGCGACGCCATCGCCCGCGGCATCGGCATGGTGCACCAGCACTTCATGCTCGCCGACAACCTCACCGTCCTGGAGAACGTGGTTCTCGGCGGCGAGAAGCTGTACGGCATCGGTGCCAAGGCCCGTAAGAAGA
Organism: Streptomyces xanthophaeus; assembly: GCF_030440515.1. Lineage (GTDB taxonomy): Bacteria > Actinomycetota > Actinomycetes > Streptomycetales > Streptomycetaceae > Streptomyces > Streptomyces kutzneri. The sequence continues at coordinate 3,298,372 of NZ_CP076543.1, read as the reverse complement.
TCAAGGAGATCTCGGACGCGTACGGCCTCGGCGTACGCCCCGACGTCCTGGTCGAGGACCTCGGTGTCGCCGACCGGCAGCGCGTGGAGATCCTCAAGGTCCTCTACCGCGGCGCGAAGATCCTCATCCTCGACGAGCCGACCGCAGTGCTCGTGCCGCAGGAGGTGGACGCACTCTTCGACAACCTGCGCGAGCTCAAGGCCGAAGGCCTGACCGTCATCTTCATCTCGCACAAGCTGGGCGAGGTCCTGAAGGTCGCCGACGACATCACCGTCATCCGGCGCGGCACCACGGTCGGCACCGCCGACCCGAAGACCGCCACCACCAAGCAGCTCGCCGAGCTGATGGTCGGCTCCGAGCTGCCGTCGCCGGAGACCCGCGAGTCCACCGTGACGACCACGCCGATGCTGAAGGTCGAAGGCCTGACCGTGCTCGAGACCGGAGTCGTCGCGCTCGCGCCCGAGACCTCGGCGCGCTTCGTGATGCCGACGGACTCCTACGTGCACGATGGCGCGCTGGTCGGCCGGCGGCTGCTCGACGACGTCAGCCTCACGATCCACAAGGGCGAGATCCTCGGCATCGCCGGTGTCGAGGGCAACGGCCAGACGGAGCTCATCGAGGCCCTCATGGGCATGCTCAGCCCCGCCACGGGCGCGATCACGCTGGACGGCGAGGACATCACCAAGACCTCGGTGCGCAAGCGTCGCGAGGGCGGCATCGGCTACATCCCCGAGGACCGCCACCGCCACGGCCTGCTGCTGGAGTCCCCGCTCTGGGAGAACCGGATCCTCGGCCACGTCACCGAGGCGCCCAACTCCAAGAAGGGCATCCTCGACCCGAAGGCGGCCCGCAAGGACACCGAGCGGATCGTGCGCGAGTACGACGTCCGCACGCCCGGCATCGACGTCACCGCGGCCTCGCTCTCCGGCGGCAACCAGCAGAAGCTGATCGTCGGCCGCGAGATGAGCCACAACCCGAAGTTCCTCATCGCCGCCCACCCCACCCGCGGTGTGGACGTCGGTGCGCAGGCGCAGATCTGGGACGCGATCCGCGAGGCCCGTCGCGAGGGCCTGGCCGTGCTGCTGATCTCCGCGGACCTGGACGAGCTGATCGGCCTGTCCGACACCCTGCGCGTGATCTACCGCGGCCGCCTGGTCGCGGACGCCGACCCCGCGACCGTCACCCCCGAGGAGCTCGGCACCGCGATGACGGGCGCCGCTTCGGGGCACCTGGAAGCAACCGACAACCACTCCGCCGCTGCCGACGGTGACACGACGGAGGACGAGGCCCGATGAAGACATTCGACAAGGACCGGCTGATGATCGCCATCGCCGGGCCCCTGCTCGCGCTGGTCAGCGCGTTCGCACTGACCATGATCGTGCTGGCGGCGACGGGCATCAACCCGATCGAGCCGCTGCGCATCATGGTCGAGAACGGCGGCTACGAGGACATCCAGGTCCTCATCGTCAACCAGGCCGGCACGTACTACCTGGCAGCCCTGGCCGTCGCCATCGGCTTCCGGATGAACCTCTTCAACATCGGCGTCGACGGCCAGTACCGCCTCGCCGCGATGATCTCCGCCGTGGTCGGTGGCGCCATCGCGCTGCCCGGCCCGCTGCACATCCTGCTGATCGTGGTCGTAGCGATGCTGACCGGTGCCGCCTGGGCCGGTATCGCGGGCGTCCTGAAGGCCAAGCGCGGGGTCAGCGAGGTCGTCTCCACGATCATGCTGAACGCCATCGCGACCAGCCTCATCGCCTACCTGCTCCTGCCGAAGAACCTCGGCGTCCAGGCGGAGGGCTCCAACGACCTCACCACCGGTGAGATCGCCCAGTCCGGCTGGTTCCCCGCCCTCTCCCTCGGCGACTCGGGCGAGATCTACGGCTTCACCTTCGTGGCCTTCGCCCTCGGCTTCGTCTACTGGTTCGTGCTCAACCGCACCCGCTTCGGCTTCGACCTGCGCGCCAGCGGCGCGAGCGAGTCCGCCGCCGCTGCCTCCGGTGTCGACTCCAAGAAGATGATCATCACCGCGATGCTCATCTCCGGCGCCGTCGCCGGCCTGTCCGGCATGCCGGTGCTGCTCGGTGAGAGCCACACGTACACCCTCGTCTTCCCCCTGGGTGTCGGCTTCACCGGTATCACCATCGCCCTGCTCGGCCGCAACAGCCCCGTCGGCATTTTCTTCGCCGCACTCCTGATGGCCTTCATCGACAAGGCGTCCGCCGGCCTCGACACGGCCGGCTACGCCAAGGAGATCGGCACGATCATGAAGGGCCTGATCGTGATCGCGGTGGTCGTCTCCTACGAGCTGATCCGCCGCTACGGCCTGCGCCGCCAGCAGCAGAAGGTCGGCGAGGAACTGGCCGCGGGCCACGCCATGAAGACCGAGAAGGAGGTCGCGGCGTGAGCGCCAGCACCGTTTCCACGAAGAAGGCGGCACCCGCCACGGGCGGCCGCAAGAAGCTCACCCTGCCCTGGATCCTGCTGATCGTCGCGGGTGGCCTCGCGCTGGTCTCGCTGGTCCGCCTGATCTCCGGGGCCAACGACCTGACCTCCGTCGGCCAGGTCTCCGGCGCCCTCTCCCTCGCCGTGCCGATCGGCCTCGCCGGTCTCGGCGGTCTGTGGGCCGAGCGCGCGGGCGTCGTCAACATCGGCCTCGAAGGCATGATGATCCTCGGCACCTGGTTCGGTGCCTGGGCCGGTTACCAGTGGGGCCCGTGGACCGGTGTGCTCGTCGGCATCGCCGGCGGCGCCGTCGGCGGCCTGCTGCACGCGATCATCACGGTGACCTTCAACGTCAACCACATCGTCTCCGGTGTGGCCGTGAACATCCTGGCGCTGGGCTTCACCCAGTACCTCTCGAACTTCACGTTCGCCGAGGCCCCGGGCGGCTCCTCCAAGCAGTCCCCGCAGGTCGAGCCGATCGCCAAGATCACCATTCCAGGCCTGTCGGACTGGATGGCCGACCTCCAGGCCAAGCACTGGTTCTTCGTCTCGGACCTGGCCGGCGTCATCGGCGGTCTGGTCACCGAGATCTCGCTGCTGACCATCGTGGCCCTGCTGCTGATCCCCGGTACCTGGTGGGTGCTGTGGCGGACCTCCTTCGGTCTGCGCCTGCGCTCCTGCGGTGAGAACCCGATCGCCGCGGAGTCCCTCGGCGTCAACGTCTACAAGTACAAGTACATCGCCGTGATCGTCTCGGGCGCCCTCGCGGGCCTCGGCGGCGTGTACCTGTCCGAGGTCGCGAGCCCCATCTACCAGGAGGGCCAGACCGGCGGCCGCGGCTACATCGGTCTCGCCGCGATGATCTTCGGTAACTGGATGCCGGGCGGCATGGCGCTGGGCGCGGGCCTGTTCGGCTTCATCGACAGCCTCAAGCTGCGCGGTGGCGCCGAGAACGTCCACGCGATGCTGCTGCTGATCGCGATCCTGCTGGTGCTCGTCTGCGTCTGGCAGCTGTACAAGAAGAAGTACATCCAGGCCGGCGTCGCGGCGGCCTTCGCCGCGCTGCTGTTCCTCTGGTACGCGACGACGGACTCGGTGCCGAGCCAGTTCGTGGACGCCGCCCCGTACCTGACCACGCTGCTCGTGCTCGCCCTGTCGGCGCAGCGCCTGCGCATGCCCAAGGCGGACGGCATGCCGTACCGCAAGGGTCAGGGCAAGTGACCTCCGGCCCGACGGTGGACTGGGAAGCCCTGCGGACGTCCGCCCGGGAAGCGATGACCCGGGCGTACGCCCCGTACTCGGGCTTCCCGGTCGGGGTCGCCGCCCGGGTGGACGACGGCCGCGTCGTGACCGGCTGCAACGTCGAGAACGCCAGCTACGGGCTGGGCCTGTGCGCCGAGTGCGGGCTGGTCTCCTCCCTGCAGGCCACCGGCGGCGGCCGCCTCACCCACTTCACGTGTGTGGACGGCAAGGGCGACATCCTCGTCCCGTGCGGCCGCTGCCGTCAGCTGCTCTACGAATTCGGCGGCGACGAGCTGCTGGTGGAGACCCCGGACGGGATCCTCCCGCTGGCGGCGATGCTGCCGCAGGCCTTCGGGCCCGACCACCTGAGATAGCCGTGCCGACGGCCCTTCGCCCCTGCCGGGGCGGAGGGCCGTCGTCCTTCCGTTCCCGAACCTCCCATCCCCCCTCTCTATGCGCGTAGAAGGAAGCACCTCATGGACGTCATCTCCGTCATCCGGACCAAGCGGGACCGCGGTGAGCTGAGCCCCGAGCAGATCGACTGGGTCATCGACGCGTACACCCGCGGTGTCGTGGCCGACGAGCAGATGTCCGCGCTGGCGATGGCCATCCTGCTCAACGGCATGAACCGGACCGAGATCGCCCGCTGGACCGCGGCGATGATCGCCTCCGGCGAGCGCATGAACTTCGACTCCCTCTCCCGCCCGACCGCCGACAAGCACTCCACGGGCGGCGTCGGCGACAAGATCACCCTCCCGCTCGCCCCGCTCGTCGCCGCGTGCGGCGCGGCCGTGCCCCAGCTGTCCGGACGCGGCCTCGGCCACACCGGCGGCACCCTCGACAAGCTGGAGTCCATCCCCGGCTGGCGCGCGCTGCTCTCCAACGAGGAGATGCTGCACGTCCTGGACACCACCGGCGCGGTCATCTGCGCGGCCGGCGACGGTCTGGCCCCCGCGGACAAGAAGCTCTACGCGCTGCGCGACGTCACCGGCACGGTCGAGGCCATCCCGCTGATCGCCTCCTCGATCATGTCGAAGAAGATCGCCGAGGGCACCGGCTCGCTCGTCCTGGACGTCAAGGTCGGCACCGGTGCCTTCATGAAGAACATCGAGGACGCCCGCGAGCTGGCCCGCACCATGGTCGGCCTCGGCACCGACTCGGGCGTCAAGACCGTCGCGCTCCTGACCGACATGTCCACCCCGCTCGGCCTGACCGCCGGCAACGCCCTCGAAGTCCGCGAGTCGGTCGAGGTCCTCGCAGGCGGCGGCCCGGCCGACGTGGTCGAGCTGACCATCGCGCTGGCCAAGGAGATGCTGGACGCGGCGGGCATCAAGGACGCCGACCCGGCCAAGGCCCTGGCCGACGGCTCCGCGATGGACCACTGGCGCCGGATGATCGCGGCCCAGGGCGGCGACCCGGACGCGACCCTGCCCGTGGCCCGCGAGCAGCACGTGGTCACCGCCCCCGAGTCGGGCGTCCTGACCCGCCTGGACGCGTACGGGGTCGGCGTCGCCGCCTGGCGCCTGGGCGCCGGCCGTGCGCGCAAGGAGGACCCGGTGCAGGCGGGCGCGGGCGTCGAGCTCCACGCGAAGCCGGGCGACACGGTGACGGCGGGCCAGCCGCTGATGACCCTGCACACGGACACCCCGGAGAAGTTCGACTACGCCCTCGCCTCCCTGGCGGGCACGTACGACATCGCCCCGGCCGGCACGGCCTTCTCCGCCACGCCGATCGTCCTGGACCGCATCGCCTGACCTGCGGCTTCCCTTGCGTGTGAACGGGACCGGTGGACCCCCGCCGGTCCCGTTCGGCATGCTGAGAGCTTCCCCGCCCCTGGCCTCAGAGCCGTGGCAGGGCCTCGCCCGGCCGCGGCTCCCGGCGCTGTTCCAGCCAGAACAGGTAACCGCGCAGGTAGGACTCCAGGCCGTCGTCGATGTAGGCGATGAAGTCCCGGTGGCCCTGCGCGGCGTCGTGGTAGTGGCCCAGGTACTTCGGGTCGTTGTTGTAGCCCCAATGGGGGTGGGTGTCGGCGCCCCAGTCGGCGGCGATCTCGACCGCCCAGGCGCGGACCCGGCCCCGGTCCGCCCACCAGTCGCGGACCGCTGCGGTGGTCCAGTGCTCGTCGCCGTCCCAGTTGTAGCCCTCGCAGAGATCCAGCGAGGCCCCGCACAGCAGGTCGAGGACCTGGGCCTCGTCCGTCGGCTGGCGGAAGACGAATACCCCGCCGAAGCCGCCGCCGTGATCGTCGTCGTAACAGATGTGGTCGGGGGCGTCCATCCGCCCGAGGGCCATCTCGTCGGTCTCGCCGGCGTAGAACGGGCCGGGCACGTTGCGCCAGTTCCGTTCCTCCCACACCCCCCGGAACGTCTCGGGCCGCAGGGGGGACCCGGTCTCGGCGAGTCGGCGGGCGGTGGGGAGCGGATCCCAGTAGGCAGGCTTCATCGCGTCATTGTGCGCGGCCGCCGATGAGTTCCGGCGGGCCGGGCGGTCATCCTCTCGTGGAGATCCGACGACTCGTGCTGCCCGGACCCGGACCGGCCGACCCGCAGGACGCCGCGCTGCTGTGTGCCCGGCTGGCCAGGCTCTACGACGGCGGGGCGGGTGCGGTGGTCTGCGACGCCGCCGCGGTGACCGCGCCCGGGCTGGCCGACGTCGAGGTGCTGGCCCGGCTGCGGCTGGCCGCCCGGGGGCGGCCGCTGCGGGTGACCGGGGCCGCGCCCGCCCTGCGGGCCCTACTGGACCTCGTAGGCCTCGTCGAGCTGCTCGGGGAGGCCGAACAGCGGGAACCACCGCGCCGTGTCCAGGAAGGCGTTGAGCCCGACGATCTTGCCGTCTGATATCTCCAGCACCTGGAGCGCCCACGGGGTGTGGCCCGGCCGACCGTCCTCGCGCGGACGGTACTGGCCGAAGGCGGGCAGGCCGTTCGCCGTCGTCGGGACGAGCCGGGAGCCCTTGCAGCCGATGCCCTGGTTCAGGTGCCAGGCCGCGATGTCCTCGTGGCCCCGGAGCCACAGGTCGAACGGCGGCATCGAGAGCACCGCGTCCTCGTGGAGGAGGGTGGTGAGCCGCGCGATGTCGTAGGCCTCGAAGGCGGAGAGGTACCGCTCCAGCAGCTTCGCCTGGTCCGCGTCGAGCGGATCCGCGGGGTCGCTGTCGCGCAGCGACTGCCCGGCCAGGGTGGCCCGCGCCCGCTGGAGGGCGCTGTTCACCGAGGCCGTCGTGGTCTCCAGGAGCTGGGCCACCTCGTCGGCCTTCCAGGCCAGCACCTCGCGCAGGATGAGCACCGCCCGCTGCTTCGCCGGCAGGTGCTGGAGCGCCGCGACGAAGGCCAGGCGGACGGATTCCTTCGCCAGCGCCATCTCCGCCGGGTCGGCGGTCTGCGGCAGCACCCGGCCGTCCGGGACCGGCTCCAGCCAGGTCACCTCGGGGCGCTCGTTGAGCACGGCGGAGGCCTGGTGCTGCGGCGCGGTCAGGTCCATCGGACGGGCCCGCCTGTTCCCGGCCTTCAGCAGGTCCAGGCAGACGTTGGTGGCGATCCGGTACAGCCACGACCGCAGCGAGGAGCGGCCCTCGAACGTGGTGTAGCTGCGCCAGGCGCGGATGTACGTGTCCTGCACCGCGTCCTCGGCGTCGAAGGACGAGCCGAGCATCCGGTAGCAGTAGCCGGTGAGTTCGACCCGGTACCGGTCCATCGCGGTGTCGAGGTCCACATCCGTGGCGAGGTCGCTCATGTCCGTCCATCCCCCTGGTCGTTCCGCTCCTTCGGAACCTACCGGAGGGGTCTGACAACGGCAGCCGGAAGCGCCGGACCTCCTATATATGTCGTCATCAAGTTTCTTGACGTCAAGATTAATCTGCGGCAGGCTTCCGTCATGTATCTCGACGTCGAGATATATGACGGTGGACGCGGTCGATACGGGGGACTGGGATGCGGCGCGGCAGGCGGACCCGGACGGCACGGCAGGGGGACGGCGGTCTGCTGGCGCAACTGCGCCGGCCGCCCGGCGGCCGTGATGCGCGGATCATGCTGCTCACCCAGGCGCTGGACCGAGCGGGTACCGGCGTGTGGGCCGCGTCCTCCGTCCTCTACTTCACCTTCGTCGTCGGCCTCGACGCCGGGCAGCTGGGCCTGCTGCTGGGCGCGGCCGGGGTGGCCGGCATCGCCGGATCGCCGCTGGCGGGCCACCTCGCCGACCGGTTCCAGGTGCGCACCCTGCTGATCGGCTGCCACCTCATCCGCCTCGGGGCCCTGTGCGTGCTGCTGGTGGTCACCGACTTCGGCCTGCTGCTGCTCCTGTTCGCCGTCACCCACCTGGGAGACCGGGCGGCCAAGACGCTGGAGATGCTCTTCGCCACCCGGGTCGCGGGCGAGCGGCGCTCCACCTACCAGGCACTGTCACGCAGTTCGGCGAACGCCGGATACGCCCTCGGCGCGGGCCTCGCCGCCGTCGGACTGGCCGTCGGCACCCGCGGCGCCTACCAGGTGCTGATCCTGGCCGACGCCCTGTCGTTCCTCGTGGCCGCGGCCCTGGTGTGGCGCACCCGGGAGCCGCACGGCCGCGGGCTCGTGGTCGCACGGCCCGGGGCGGAGGAGGGCCCTCCGGCGGCCGGGCCCAGCCCCTGGCGGGACCGCGGCTACCTGCGGTTCGTCCTGCTGGACATCCCGATGAACCTGGACGACTCGATCCTCGGCGTCGGCGTGCCGCTGTGGCTCGTCGGCCACACCGCGGCCCCGCACGCCCTGATCCCTGCCTTCCTGGTCATCAACACCGTGCTCGTCGTCGCCCTGCAGCTACGGGTGTCGGCGCGGGTCCGGGACGCCCGCCAGGCGGCGGGCGCGGCCGGCCTGTACGGGCTGACGACGCTCGCCTGCTGCCTCTTCCTGGCCACCGCCCCCGCGGGCGGGGCCTGGGCCGCCTCGGCGGCCCTGCTCGCCGCGGCCGTGCTGGCCACCGCGGCGGAGCTGATGCGTTCGGTGAGCTCCTGGGAACTGGCGGTCTCCCTCGCACCCCGGGAGGCGCGCGCCTCGTACCTCGGGGTGGCCGGCATGGCTCAGTCCGTCCAGAAGTCCGCGGGCCCGCTGCTGCTCACCGGCGCGGTGATGGCGGCCGGCCCGGCCGGCTGGCTGGCCCTCGGGGCCGGGGTGGCGGGCCTGTCCCTCGTCCAACGCCGCTCCGCCCTGCGGCGGTTGGACCACCTGAGCGCCGCGCCCGCGCCCTCGTCCGCCACGCCCACGCCCGCCGCGCCGACGGCCTAGGTGCCGGGCTTGCGCCCGTACACGTAGACGTCCTCGCCCTGCCCCAGCAGGTTCCAGTACGCCTTGGCGTCGGCGGAGCGCATGTTCACGCAGCCGCCCGAACCCGGCGGATTCCACATGCTCTTGGTGGTCGAGTGGAAGGCGATGCCGCCGTCGAAGAACTGCGCGTACGGCATCGAGACGTTGTAGAGCGTCGACCAGTGGTCGATGTTCCGGTAGTAGATCTTCTTCAGGCCGGTGCGCGTCTCCGTGCCGTCCTTGCCGGTGCGGACCGGGACGGGCCCGTACGTCAGCGCGGCGCCGTCCTGGATCCAGCTGAGCTGCCGCGTCAGGTCGACGCAGGCGATCCGCCCCCGGTCCACCGGGCAGTCACCCGCCTTGTTCGGGGTGCTGCCGGCCGCCCGCTGGGCCAGCATCGTGCTCATCGTCTGCCAGGTCAGCGGCCCGGCGTAGCCCTGGGTCGGGGTGATCCCGTGGCTCGCCTGGAAGGACCGGATCGCCGTGCAGTCCGCCGCCGACTGCTTCCCGTCCACCGGCCGGCCGAGGAACTGCTCGACCTGCCGCTGGTACGGCCCGGTGGTGAGGTTGCAGGAGGCGGCGGCCTGCGCCGCCCCGCCTCCCGTGACCACCACCGGCAGTGCGAGCGCGACCGCCCCGCCCAGCACCGCCGCCCGCGCCCCGAACCTCGTACCCATCCGGTCCTCCCCTGCTCGCACAGCACGTCCTCCGTGTTGAATGCCCGGAAAACAAGCAGGGGTTGCCTACGGCGGGGGCGTAGTTTTCGTCAGCGTGCGCCCATGGCCGACGCCGGCATCCGTCGCTCCGCGCGCGCCGCGTGGGACCCGTACAGGGTGATCGACACGACGCCGAGCACCGCCAGCAGCGCGATGCCGACCGTGGCCGCCCATCCGGCGCCGTGGTAGGCCAGGGCGCCCAGGGTGCCGCCGGCGCTGGAGCCGAGGTAGTACGCGGACTGGTAGAGCGCCGAGGCCTGCGCCCGGCCCGTCTTCGCCGTCCGGCTCACCGCGGCCGAGGCCACCGCGTGCCCCGCGAAGAAGCCCGCGGTGATCAGGACCAGCCCGGGCACGATCAGCGCGAGGGAATCGGACAGCGACAGCAGCAGCCCGAGCGCCGTGGTCGTCACGGCCAGGTACAGCGCGCCGCGCCGCCCGGTACGGGCCACCAGCTTGCCGGCGGCGGCCGAGGAGACCGTGCCGACCAGGTAGATCAGGAAGATCGACCCGACCACGCCCTGCCCGAGCGAGAACGGCTCGTCGACCAGCCGGTAGCCGATCACGGTGTAGACCGCGCCGAACACCGTCATGAACAGCGCGCCGATCCCGTACAGGCGCAGCAGCAGCGGATCGCGCAGGTGCCCTGCGACGGTGGCGCCCACCGCGCGCGGGTTCAGCGACGCCGGGCGGAAGAACCGCGCCCGCGGCAGCAGCACCAGGAAGGCCACGGCGCACGCCAGCGCCATCAGGGCGACGGCCAGCAGGCCCGCCCGCCAGCCCCACAGCTGCGCCGCCCAGCCGGTGACGAGGCGACCGCTCATGCCGCCGATGGAGTTGCCCGCCACGAACAGGCCGATCGCGGCCACCAGGGCCTTCGGCTTGACCTCCTCCGCCAGGTACGCCATCGCGGAGGCCGGGATCCCGGCGATCGCCGCGCCCTGGACGGCGCGCAGCGCCACCAGCCACTCCACGTTCGGCGCGAACGGCACCAGCAGACCGACGCCGACGGCGATCACCATCGAGTACGTCATCATCCGGGTGCGGCCGAACCGCTCGGACAGCGCGCTCAGCGGGAGGACGAACAGCGCGAGCGCGCCGGTGGCCGCGGACACCGTCCAGCTGGCCTGGCCCGCCGTCACCCCGAAGCCGGCGGAGATCGCGGGCAACAGCGCCTGGGTGGAGTAGAGGAGGGCGAACGTCGCGAGTCCGGCGGCGAAGAGCGCGAGGCTCATCCGGCGGTAGCCGGGGCGGCCGGGGGAGAGGGGCTGCGGTGCGGGGGACGACGGGGTGGAGGCACCCGGGATGACGGGTGCCCCGGTATGAACGGGAGGCATGCTTCGACGGTAGGCCTGTCGTTTTCATGCGTCCAATGCATGGAATCGCGATAATCGATCCACTGCTGCATCAACCCAGCTCAGAGGCGTGGATGTCGATGAACCGTTACGTAGAAGACATGGCTGTGACAACGTTGCTCGCGCCGCGGCTGGCGTATTTCGTTGCCGTGGCCCGCCACGAGCACGTCACCCGGGCCGCCCACGACCTGGGCGTCCCGCAGTCCACCCTGTCGCGCGCCATGGTCCGCCTCGAACAGGACCTCGGCGTCACGCTGTTCGCCCGCAAGGGCCGTACGGTCGCCCTCACCACGGCCGGCCGCACCTTCCTGGCCTCGGCCGAGCAGGCCCTGACGGAGATCGGCCGCGCCGCCGAATCCGTACAGCAGGACGCCGATCCGGCGGCCGGCAAGGTGGCCTTCGGCTTCCTGCACACCCTCGGGTCCGAGACCGTGCCCGGCCTCATCCGCGCCTTCCGCGCCGACCACCCGCGCATCCGCTTCTCCCTCGTCCAGAACTACGGCGAGGCCATGCTGGAGAAGCTCCGGGCCGGCGAACTCGACCTGTGCCTGACGTCCCCGCTGCCGGACGCCCCCGACCTGGTCGCCCGGCGCCTCGACGAACAGCGGCTGCGGCTGGTGGTCCCGGACGACCACCGGCTCGCGACCCGCAAGCGCATCCGCCTCGCCGAGGCAGCCGAGGAAACCTTCGTCACCCTGGAGCCCGGCTACGGCATGCGCCGCATCACCGACGACCTGTGCGCGGAGGCCGGGTTCACCCCGAAGATCGCCTTCGAGGGCGAGGAGGCCGAGACCCTGCGCGGCCTGGTCGCCGCCGGCCTCGGCGTGGCCCTCCTGCCGCCCCCGGCCGTGGCCCGCCCCGGCGTGGTCGAGCTGACGGTCACCGCGCCGCGCGCCGTCCGCGAGATCGGCCTCGCCTGGCTCGACGGCCACCCCGACACCCCGCCGGTGGCGGAGTTCAAGCGTTTCCTCCTCTCCCGCCGCGGCCGCCTGATCCCCGAACTGGAGCCGCCGGCCTAGGAGGTGTCCTGCCCCCCCGAAAACTGATGGCCGTCCGCCGCTCCGGCGAGCACAATCACCGAGGTTGCCGGGGCGAGGGGGATGCTGCTTGGACGTGTTCGCGTGTGCCGGGTGCGGTGCGGAGCTGACGGCGCCGGTCTCCCGGGTCGCCCTTCCCGTCCACACCCACTACGGGGCGTGGGAGGAACTGCATCCCCCGCTGATGGAGCCGGCGACGTACGCCGTCGAACCCCGACCCACCGGACCGCCCTGGCGGCCGTGGGACGAGGTCGGGGAGGAACGGGCAGCCGAGCAGGGGGTGTACCTGCCGCAGCACTTCGTGTCGTTCGGGCCGCGGGACAGGATCGTCATCGCGCCGGGCGACTCCCGACGCATGGTCCTCGTCCCCGAGAAGTGCGCGGGCTACTGCATGGGCATCGACGGGCGTGACGGCCCCAACCTGGCGTGCGAGGGCTGCGGGCGCGCGGTGGCGACGCGGATGGACGACTGCGGGCTGTGGCAGACGGTGTGGCTGGAGCCCGGCGCCGTCCGCCGCCTCCCCTCGGGCAGCCCCGCCGTCCCGGTCCCCGACTGGGACGAGCTGGACCTGGAGTCGTACGCCGTGGCGCCCGTCGAACTCGACGGCTCCTGGAGCCGCCGCTGGGAGGCCGCGGTCATGGTGGCCCTCGCGCACCTGGTGGTGGCCTGCGACGGCCGCCCCGTGGCGCTGCCCGGTCCCCTCGCCGAGCTGCTCGGCGACACCGTCGCCGGCTACCTGCCCGTCGGGCCCCCGGCCCTCACCGCGAGCCTCGCCGGGCCGGGGACGCCCGTGCTCCACCCCGGCGGCGACGTCCTCCTCGTACCCCGCCATCCGGTCACGGGTCAGCCGTGGCGGCCCCCGAACGGTACGGCGCCCGTGGTCCCGCTGGACATCGCGGTCTGGGCCCGGCTCGTACTCCCGGGCGAGACTTCGCCGCTGCCCGTGTCCGGCACGCTGCCGGACGGCGTCCTGCGTGACGACTACCCCCTGCCGCTGCACCCGTGGTGCGGGTTCCTGCCCCACGACCGAGCCTTCCGGAACACCCTGGCGCGCCTCCCCGGCATCCGCCGTCCGGAGCTGCGCGCCTACCACGACCGGTACGCCAGGACCTAGTTGCGGCCGTCCGGGTCCGGCGGGGGCGGGGGTGAGGAGAGCAAGTAGCCCGCCTGGAAGCGGGACTTGGCGCCCACCGCTCGCATGATCTCGGCGATGTGCCGTTGGCAGGTCCGCTCCGACATGCCCAGCCGGCGCGCGATCACCTTGTCCTCCAGGCCCTCGGACAGCAGCCGGACGATCGTCTGCCGCAGCTCGTCCGAGATCGACCGGGCCGCCTCCGGGCTCACCGACGTGGGGAAGGGCTCCGCGCCCACCCAGGAGCGCTCGAAGGCCGTCGTCATGAAGTGCACGACACCCGGCTCCCGCACCACCAGCGCCGCCCCGCTGCGGTCCGGCACCGCCATCAGGCCCGTGTGTTCGTCGAAGATCAGCATCCGCATCAGGCCGTCGCCCAGGGTCCGTACCTGGGCGCCCAGCGCCGTCACCCGCTCGACGTACGCCGCCGTGGGCCGTGAGTAGCGGGCGGTGTGCTGGTAGATCGTGCGCATCCGGACCCCGCGCGTCAGCAGTGACTCGTCCCGCCCGATCGACTCCTCCAGCGTCTCCAGCGGGCGGCCCCCGCCCGGCTGCGAGGTCAGCAGCTCCCGCTCGCACGCCGCGACCAGCTCCGCGATCAGCCCCCGTACCGCCCCGAGGTCCGTGACCAGCTCCAGCCGGCCCGATGCGCTGAGGTCCCGGTGCGCGGTCCCCGCCTCGTACGCCGGCACCAGCGCCTCCAGCCGCCCGCGCAGCCGGTCCATCTCGTCGTGGGTCTCCCGGACGAGCAGGGCCAGCGGGGCCAGGGCCCGGGCCGCCGCGGCCCGGGGGGCCACCGCGCTCCAGCGGTCCGGGTCGTCGCCCGGGGCCCGCTGGAGCAGGTGCGCGGCGGCCAGCTCGGTGATCGCGGCGGCCGCGCGCACCCCCAGGGCCCCGGTGGCCTCGCACAGGTCAAAGGCGTGCCGCTCGACGGCGTACGCGTACAGGCGCCGGGCGGCGGGGCTCAGCTCCCCGGCCGCTGCGGCCGGCCCGGATTCCTCGGGAGACATATGCGTATGCGTCCCGAGTTGTGCCCATTTATAAACCCCTCGTGTTCCCGCAAGGCGGCAAGACGACGCCTGGACGGCCACCACCGGCATATGCCGAAGAGGCACAGTGGCAGCACGGCGTGAGAGGGAAGCGCGGTATGCGGCAGCGGACACCCAGGCGAGCACGGGGGCCCGTGTCCTGCTGAGCCCGCGGCCCGCCGTGGTGGTCGCGCCAGATCCATCGGTGCCATCCGACCGTGAGGGGGCGGAGCGGCAGGTGCGGACGGACTGGCGCGACCCCGAAACCGTCAGCCGTCAGCCGTCAGCCGTCAGCCGTCAGTCGTCAGCCGTCAGTCGGAGGCCGGCTTCGCGTAGTCCGTGTAGCCGGTCCAGTCCAGCGCGACGCACGGCTCGTCACCCAGGACCCAGGCGTCGTGCCCGGGGGCGATCTGGATGAAGTCGCCGGGACCGATCTCGCCGCTCTCCCCGTCGTCCATGACGATCTTCATCCGGCCGCTCACGACGTACCCGGTGTGGGCGGAGCGGCAGCTGTCCGTGCCGGCCAGCGGCTTGATGTGCAGCGACCAGCGCCAGCCCGGCTCGAAGACCGCGCGCCCCACCGCCCCGCCCTCGGTGTTGAAGAGGTCGAGCCTGCCCGTGCCGGCCTCGAAGGGCCGCGTCTCGTCGGGCTTGTCGAAGTTCCTGTAGACCAATCCGCCCATGGCCGGTCGCCTCCGGGAGTCGAGCAGCACCCCGAGTCCGCTTCCCACGGTACGCGCGCCGCGCCGGGCCCGTCGATCACCGGCCCGTGGATCACCGCCTCAGCGACCTTCCGAAGCCCGAGGCCAGCGGCATCCGCAGGCCCAGCGGCGGGGGCGCGGCCAGGGCGTCGGTCACCGGCCGTGAGTACCGCCCCGAGGAGACCGCGCCCAGGATGAAGTCCACGGCCAGCGCCACCACTTCCGGCTGGTGCTCGCGCAGCCCGTGCCCGTCCGAATGCACCTCGAAGCGGCAGGTCGAACGATTCGCCTTCTTCGCGCGCGCCGCCAGCCGGAAGGAGGCCTCCGGGTCGCTGCGCGCGTCGTTGGTGCCGTGCACGATCAACACCTGCCGTCCCGACAGCTGTTTCACCGGTTCAGGGGAGTCGGCCCGGGCCGCTGCGTCTAAGCAAGGGGCAATCACCACGACCGAGTTGACGGCCGCGTGCCCCGCCGCCCGCAGCGCGGCCAGGCCCCCGGCGTCATAGCCGGCCAGGCACACCGGCACGTCCCCGTACCGCCGCACCGCCTCGTCCGCGGCCCACCCCGCCTGTTCCTCCCGGGCGGAGTCCCCGCCGTGGATGACCATGTGCGTGACCAGCCCCTCCGCCCCGCCCGCCCGGGCCAGCGCCCGCGCGAGCGGACGCATGGGACCCGGCGAGAATCTGGAGGCCCCGGGGAGCAGGAGCACCACCCCGTTGACCGCACTTTCCGTCGAACCCGAGCCGGTTCTCGCGCCGGCCGCCCGCCCCAGGCGGGCCCCGCGCGCCGGCGGCGCATGCTGTGCCATGGCGGAACAGTCTCAGACCTTGAGGTGTACGCCATCCGTCCGCGCGGTCTCTGTTACATATCGACGCCCGCCGGGGACATTCCGCTCTACGCGCGTAGGAGTAGAGTGCGCAGATGACGAGCGAGACCCCCAACCTGCCGACCCCGGATCAGATCCGTCGTTCCCCGAAGGTGCTGCTGCACGATCACCTCGACGGTGGACTGCGCCCCGGGACCATCATCGAGCTGGCCCGTGAGGTCGGTTACGAGAACCTTCCCGAGACCGACGCCGACAAGCTCGGCATCTGGTTCCGCGAGGCCGCCGACTCCGGCTCCCTGCCTCGCTACCTGGAGACCTTCGCGCACACCTGCGCGGTCATGCAGACGAAGGCCGCCCTCTTCCGGGTCGCCGCCGAGTGCGCCGAGGACCTGGCCGAGGACGGCGTCGTGTACGCCGAGATCCGCTACGCGCCCGAGCAGCACCTGGAAGCCGGCCTTTCCCTCGAAGAGGTCGTCGAGGCCGTGAACGACGGCTTCCGCGAGGGCGAGCGCCGCGCGAAGGCCAACGGCCACCGCATCCGCGTCGGTGCCCTGCTGACCGCGATGCGCCACGCCGCCCGCGCGCTGGAGATCGCCGAGCTGGCGAACCGCTACCGCGACAACGGCGTGGTCGGCTTCGACATCGCCGGCGCCGAGGCCGGGTTCCCTCCCACCCGCCACCTCGACGCCTTCGAGTACCTCAAGCGCGAGAACAACCACTTCACCATCCACGCGGGCGAGGCCTTCGGCCTGCCGTCGATCTGGCAGGCCCTGCAGTGGTGCGGCGCCGACCGCCTCGGTCACGGCGTGAAGATCATCGACGACATCGAGGTCGCCGAGGACGGTTCCGTGACCCTGGGCCGCCTGGCCTCGTACGTCCGGGACAAGCGCATCCCCCTGGAGATGTGCCCGACCTCGAACCTGCAGACCGCCGCGGCCGCCTCGTACGCCGAGCACCCGATCGGTCTGCTGCGCAAGCTGCACTTCAGGCTCACGGTCAACACGGACAACCGCCTGATGAGCGGGACCAGCATGAGCCGCGAGTTCGAGCACCTGGTCGACACCTTCGGCTACACCCTCGACGACATGCAGTGGTTCACCGTCAATGCGATGAAGTCCGCGTTCATTCCTTTCGATGAACGACTGGCCATGATCAATGAAGTGATCAAGCCCGGTTATGCGGAGCTGAAGTCGGAGTGGCTGTTCCAGCAGACCGCTTCCACCAGCGGTTCTGTCTCGGCCTAGGCCACGGCATGACAGAGCGGAAGCGCCCGGGAGGGATAATCCCCGGGCGCTTTCTCGTATTTACGGATGTTTGCGGACGGGGGTTTGAAGTGACTAGTTTGCGGAGCCGCTCAATTCCCCGTCGCAAGGACAACTTTTCATGAAGAAGTCAGCTGCCAAGACCCTCGGTACCGCCGTTCTCGGTGCCGCCTTCGCCGCGGTCGCCGCCGGTACCGCCTCCGCCGCCGTCCCGGCGATCGGCCTCACCGACGCGCTGGGCTCCGCCACGGGCATGCTCCAGGGTGCCACCAGCCAGCAGCAGGTGGGCGGCGGGGCCCAGCAGTCGAGCGACCCCACCACCCAGATCACCGGAGCCCTGACCCCGCTCACCGGCGCCCTGAACGGCCTCGGTAGCTGACGCTGCCCCAGCCGCGGATTCGTACGCGCGTGCGGTGGGTGCATGCTCCTCGATCGGGCATGTGTCCCGCCGCGCCGTGTGCCACGATCGCCACCAACTGCCCGCCGACGTCTTGGGTACGAGGTTCTCGGTCATGCGCATGAAGGCACGAGCGACGATGGTCGCGCTGGTCCCCACCCTGCTGTTCGCGGCCGTGGGGTGCAGCACCACGCACACCCCCGCGACGGGCGGGGCCCCCGATCCCAAGGGCTCCGCGGGCAGCGCTTCCGCCGCACCCGGAGTCCCGGCGCCCTCCGCCGTGGCGTCGGGATCGGTCGCGCCGAAGACCGGTGGCAGCAGGCTTGAGCGGTCCGCGCTGGCACAGGGCGACCTGCCCGGCTACCAGGTCTCCGCCCAGGGCAAGAACCCCAATGCCCCGGACGGCCAGCCGCAGGCCGACAAGAAGGCCTGCCAGCCGCTGGCCGACATCATGGGGGACAAGCCCGACCCGTCCGCGCGCGAGGTCCTCAGCCGCGGCGTCGGCTCCCAGAAGCAGGTCGGGCTGGCCGTCTCCGCCACCGTCAGCTCCTACTCCGAGAGCGACGCCAAGGCGCTGATCGCCCGGCTCAAGGCCGCCGTCGCCGCCTGCGGTTCGGGCTTCTCGGCCACGGTCGGGAAGCAGACCGGCGCCTACCGCGAGGTGCGCCCCGCCGACTACCGCACGGGCGGCGACGAGAGCGTCAGCTGGACCATGACCGCTGCCGCCCAGGGCGTGTCGGCGCAGGTCCACCTGGTCGTCGTACGCGAGGGCGACACCGTCGCCCGGCTGACGGCCCTCAATGTGGTGGCGGCGGCCCAGCAGAAGGCGCAGGTGCCGCAGGAAGTGGCCGACAAGCAGCTGGAGAAGATCCAGAAGGTCCGGCGGGCCGGCTGACCGGACGACCCGCCGGCCGCCGACCGTCGGACTACCAGGCGGCCGAAGCGGGCTTCTCGTTCGGCAGCAGCACCCACAGCGCTATGTAGATCAGGAACTGCGGGCCCGGCAGCAGGCACGAGACGACGAAAATGGCGCGCATCGCGTTCGTCGAAATTCCGAAACGCCGCGCCAGTCCGGCGCAGACTCCGCCGATCCAGCGGCCGTCACGGGGGCGGACCAGGGCGCTCATGAGATTCTCCTTCGTCGGTATCGCTTTCTGCGATGACTCAATACTCCCGCTGGACCGCCGACAGAACGTCGGTCCAGGGGCCGAGCCCGACCCTGGAAATCTTCGGGGTATCCCCCTGATAAACGGTGTGTGAGCGCCTCAGCCGGGCCCGCAGCGCCGGTACGACGGCCACGTGCGCCAGCACCACACCGACGGTGTTCAGCAGCACCGAGTCCACGTCCACGACCTGCCCCGGAACCGCGGTCTGCAGCATCTCGATGCACACCGAGACCAGCGCGCCCGCGGCGGCCGTCCGGGCCAGCGAGGACCACGCGGACAGGGCGGACGGCGCGAGCCGTCCGCTGATCAACGGCAGCAGGACCCCGAGCGGGGCCAGCAGCGCGAGCCCCTCGCCGATCTGCCGGGCGGCCTCCAGCGGCCCGAGGGCCAGGTCCGCCGCGATCCCCTCCAGCGGGCTCAGATTGGCCGCTGCGGCCCAGGGCACGTCCAGCGGCCGCAGAGTCAGCCAGCCGACGACCACGAAATGGGCGGCGAGCAGGACCCCGGCCAGAAGTCGGAGACGGAGGTGGATCGCGGTGGCGGCGCTTTCGCCGGCCTCATGACGCTGCACACCTGCGAGGACGCATCACCCGGTGGCCCCGGTTCCGGCCCGGAGGGGGGTGTGGCGGGGAGCACCCGACGGGGTCGTGCCCGGCGTCCTGGCCGGTCAGCGCGTGGCGATGAGGACGATCAGGAGCAGCGCGCCGACCAGGGCGGGCGCGATGATCTCGTACGACCAGCGCACGCGCACACTGCCCTGCGCGCCCGGCCGCGCGGCATTCAGCTCGGCCAGTCCCTGGAGCTCGTCGACGATCCGGTCGGCATTGGCCCGCATCGGTTCGGAGGCGGCGGCGGAGGTACGGGACCGGGCGCCGGGCTCACCCGTGCTGCCCGGGTCGCGGCGGTCGATCGCGTTGCGGCGCATCTGCTGCCGGTTGGCCTTCTTCCGTTCCCGCAGCGAGACCGGCACGGACCAGAGCTGGTACTTCGACCCCTCGGCCAGCACCTCGGCCGAGTAGCCGGCGCGCACCGCGTCCACGGCCGCCCAGGGCAGCTCGATGATCCGGAAGGGGTTCCGCACGCGCATCCGGTCCTCGTTGGCGAAGACGGCTGGGCGGATCGTGAACGCGACGATCAGCGGTACGGCGCACAGCGCCACCGCCAGTCCGATCCACGGGGTGTTGCCGGAGCCCCGCAGCACGGCGTCGCCGCAGAGCCAGGCGGTCAGCGCGAGCAGCAGTACCCCCGAGACGACGCCCATGGAGGATCGGTAGACCCGGTCTGCGTACACCGGTTCGTCGGTCGGCTGCTGGCTGCTCATGGGGTCGATTCTGCCCCACTGCGCCGCCTGGGTGTATCAGCCCACGAGATCGGCGTACAGGATGATGTTGTCGGGCCGGTGGCCGTCGGTGAGCTCGCCGCCGCAGGTGATGACGCGCAGCTCAGGGCGGGCGGTGTCGCCGTACACCTTGGCGGTCGGGAACGCCTTCTTCCCGACCTGCTCCAGCTCCCGGACGCGGAAGACGGCAGTGGTGCCGTCCGCCCGGTCGACGGTGATCTCCTCGCCGGTGCGCACGTGCGAGACGTCCTTGAGCACGGCCGGGCCGCGCTCGGTGTCGAAGTGGCCGATCAGCACGGCGGGACCGGTCTGGCCGGGCGTCACGCCCTTGGTGTACCAGCCGATCCTGTCGGCGTCGGCCACGGAGGGCACCTCGACGGTGCCGTCGGCGGCCAGCCCCAGCCCCAGCACCGGGGAGGCGTCCACCCCGGCCGAGGGGATCCGTACGCGTACGGGCTCCGAGGCGGGCATCGGGCCGGCGGCCGGGGCCTCGGCCGGGGCGGCGGAGGCCGGGGTGACGTGCGGGGCGGCCGGCGCCGGGTCCGCGGCGGGGGCGCCGCCGCAGCCGGTCAGGGCGGCGAGGGCGAGCGGGGCGAGCAGGGCGGTGGCGCGGAGGGCGGTGCGGGACATGCGGGGCTCCTGAACGGGGACCGGCGGGCCACCACGAGGGTGGCCCGCCTGGAGGTCGGGTGGTGCGGGGGCCGCGGGGCGGCCGTTGGTCAGCTGTGGCTGCGCCGACGGCGCAGGACGGTCGCACCGACCAGGGCGAAGACCGCGAGGAGGCCGGCGCCGGCCGCGACGGTGGTGCTGTTGTCGGTGTCCTCGGACGCGATCTCGGCGCCCGCGGCGACGGATCCCTGGGGGACGACGGTGGTCTGGCCCGTGGTCTGGGCGGAGACGTTCGTGGCGGTCACCGGCTTCGCGGTGGAGGGCTCGGGCTTCGGGGCCGGGGTCTCCTCCGTGACCGGGTATTCGGGGGTGCAGCCCTTGGGGAGGGCGGGGAAGGCCGCGAAGCCGGAGGGGACGTCCAGGCCGCCCTGGGTCTTCCACTCGAAGACGGGCTTGGCGCCGCTGGGGTTGTTGATGCGGGAGAAGTACTCCGGCGAACCCTGGGGGTTGGTGCGGGTGAGGGTCTGGGTCCAGGTGTCGGCGGGGTCGCTGCCGTGCATGACGACCTTGGGGCCCTTGGGGGACATGGTCAGGTCGGCCAGCAGGCCGGCGCCGAGGGCGACCTGCTTCACCTTGGAGACGCACGAGGTGGACTCGTCGTCGTGGACCGGGTATTCGGGGGTGCAGCCCTTGGGGAGGGCGGGGAAGGTCGCGAAGCCGGAGGGGACGTCCAGGCCGCCCTGGGTCTTCCACTCGAAGACGGGCTTGGCGCCGCTGGGGTTGTTGATGCGGGAGAAGTACTCCGGCGAACCCTGGGGGTTGGTGCGGGTGAGGGTCTGGGTCCAGGTGTCGGCGGGGTCGCTGCCGTGCATGACGACCTTGGGGCCCTTGGGGGACATGGTCAGGTCGGCCAGCAGCCCGGCGCCGAGGGCGACCTGCTTCACCTTGGAGACGCAGTCGGCCGGGGCCGTCGCCGCCTGCGGCAGCGGGTAGGACTTGGTGGTGCCGCCCTTGGCCACCGAGAGGGACGGACGCGGGGAGTCCGACCTGACGAGCTCCAGCTCCAGGCCGTTCACCGAGGCCTTGAGGTGCGTGACGTCCAGCGTGGTGAGCACGCGGCCCGTGTAGTCGTCGCCCGGCTTCCAGCTGTCGGAAACGGCGCGGATCCAGACCTCGGGACCCTCGGACTTGTTGCGCAGCACCGCGACGACGCCGGTGTCGATCAGGACAGGGGTGCCGGCATACCGGTCGGTGACGGTTCCGGCGACGGCCGCCGCGGCCGGCGCGGTGGCCGCGGCGGCGTACGCCGTGCCCGCGACCGGGGCGAGAAGGGCACCGGCCAGGACGGCGGTGGCGATGGAGGCACGGAGGGCGGTACGCATAACGACTCCTTGAAGCGTGGTCTCGGGAAAGTGGAGGAGAGTCGCATGCCGCGGTTTTCTCTTTCGGTGAGAGCCGGTTGAGTGTCTGGCGGGCTGCTGAGAACAAAGTTACGGATCTTGTGAGCGCGGAAGATCTTGCTCCTGTCATGGACTCGTAACGGAGAGTGGAGGTGTCGATTCCATAGCGGATCCGGGTGCGGGGGTGACAGGTCGCTACGCGCGTAGATATGCTCATCTGGTGACCATGCCCACCACCCTCACCGCATTCGCTGACGTGACGACGTCCGACAGTGCGCTGCGCCGCTTCCTGCACGGGCTGCCCGGCGTCGACGCTGTCGGCCTGGAGGCCCGCGCGGCCTCCCTCGGCACCCGTTCGATCAAGACGACGGCCAAGGCGTACGCCATCGACCTGGCCATCTCGATGATCGACCTGACGACGCTGGAAGGCGCGGACACCCCGGGCAAGGTCCGGGCGCTCTCCGCCAAGGCCGTCAATCCCGATCCGACCGACCGTACGACCCCGATGACGGCCGCCGTCTGTGTCTACCCCGACATGGTGGCCACGGCGAAGGCCGCGCTGAACGGCGCCGACGTCAAGATCGCCTCCGTCGCGACCGCCTTCCCGGCCGGCCGCGCCGCCCTGCCCGTCAAGCTCGCGGACACCCGTGACGCCGTCGCCGCCGGCGCCGACGAGATCGACATGGTCATCGACCGTGGCGCCTTCCTCGCCGGCCGCTACCTGGAGACGTACGAGCTGATCAAGGTCATCAAGGAGGCCTGCGTCCGCGAGGACGGCAGCGCCGCGCGTCTGAAGGTCATCTTCGAGACCGGTGAGCTGTCGACCTACGACAACATCCGCCGCGCCTCCTGGATCGGCATGCTCGCGGGCGCCGACTTCATCAAGACGTCGACCGGCAAGGTCGGGGTCAACGCCACTCCGGCGAACACCCTGCTCATGCTCGAAGCCGTTCGCGACTTCCGCGCGCAGACTGGAATCCAGATCGGCGTGAAGCCGGCCGGCGGCATCCGCACCACCAAGGACGCGATCAAGTTCCTGGTCCTGGTCAACGAGACCGTGGGCGAGGACTGGCTGAGCAACCACTGGTTCCGCTTCGGCGCCTCCAGCCTGCTCAACGACCTGTTGATGCAGCGCCAGAAGCTGAGCACCGGCCGTTACTCCGGTCCCGACTACGTGACGGTGGACTGATCACCATGGCATCTGTATTCGAGTACGCACCGGCTCCCGAGTCCCGCTCGGTCGTCGACATCGCCCCCTCCTACGGGCTCTTCATCGACGGTGAGTTCACCGACGCCGCCGACGGCAAGGTCTTCAAGACCGTCTCGCCGAGCAGCGAGGAGGTCCTCGCCGAGGTCGCCCAGGCGGGCGCCGCCGACGTCGACCGTGCCGTCAGGGCCGCCCGTAAGGCCTTCGCCTCCTGGTCCGCGCTGCCGGGCTCCGAGCGCGCCAAGTACCTCTTCCGCATCGCCCGGATCATCCAGGAGCGCAGCCGCGAGCTCGCCGTCCTGGAGACCCTGGACAACGGCAAGCCGATCAAGGAGACCCGCGACGCGGACCTCCCCCTGGTCGCCGCGCACTTCTTCTACTACGCGGGCTGGGCCGACAAGCTCGACCACGCGGGCTACGGCCCGAACCCGCGCCCTCTCGGCGTGGCCGGCCAGGTCATCCCGTGGAACTTCCCGCTGCTGATGCTGGCCTGGAAGATCGCCCCGGCGCTCGCCACCGGCAACACCGTCGTGCTGAAGCCCGCCGAGACGACCCCGCTCTCCGCGCTGTTCTTCGCGGACATCTGCCGCCAGGCGGGCCTGCCCAAGGGTGTCGTCAACATCCTCACCGGATACGGCGACGCGGGCGCGGCCCTCGTCGAGCACCCGGACGTCAACAAGGTCGCCTTCACCGGCTCGACCGCTGTGGGCAAGAAGATCGCCCGCCACGTCGCCGGCACCGACAAGAAGGTCACCCTGGAGCTGGGTGGCAAGGGCGCCAACATCGTCTTCGACGACGCCCCCATCGACCAGGCCGTCGAGGGCATCGTCAACGGCATCTTCTTCAACCAGGGCCAGGTCTGCTGCGCGGGCTCCCGCCTGCTGGTCCAGGAGTCGATCCACGACGAGCTGCTGGACTCCCTCAAGCGCCGCCTCTCCACGCTGCGCCTGGGCGACCCGCTCGACAAGAACACCGACATCGGCGCGATCAACTCCGCCGAGCAGCTCGCCCGGATCACCGCGCTCGCGGAGACCGGCGAGGCCGAGGGCGCCGAGCGCTGGTCCCCGGCGTGCGAGCTGCCGTCCTCCGGCTACTGGTTCGCCCCGACGCTCTTCACGAACGTCACCCAGGCGCACACCGTCGCCCGCGACGAGATCTTCGGCCCGGTGCTGTCCGTGCTGACCTTCCGTACGCCCGACGAGGCCGTCGCCAAGGCCAACAACAGCCAGTACGGCCTGTCCGCCGGCATCTGGACGGAGAAGGGCTCGCGCATCCTCGCGGTCGCGAACCAGCTCCGCGCGGGAGTCGTCTGGGCCAACACGTTCAACAAGTTCGACCCGACCTCGCCCTTCGGCGGCTACAAGGAGTCGGGCTTCGGCCGCGAGGGCGGCCGCCACGGCCTGGAGGGCTACCTCGATGTCTGAGTCTTCTGCGACCCGTCTGAACGTCTTCAAGACCTACAAGCTGTACGTCGGGGGCAAGTTCCCCCGCTCCGAGAGCGGCCGGGTGTACGAGGTGAGCGACTCCAAGGGCAAGTGGCTGGCCAACGCCCCCCTGTCCTCCCGCAAGGACGCGCGTGACGCCGTCGTCGCGGCCCGCAAGGCCTTCGGCGGCTGGTCCGGCGCGACCGCGTACAACCGCGGGCAGATCCTCTACCGCATCGCCGAGATGCTGGAGGGCCGCCGGGAGCAGTTCGTCCGCGAGGTCGGCGAGGCCGAGGGCCTGTCCAAGTCGAAGGCCGGCGCGGTCGTCGACGCGGCCATCGACCGCTGGGTCTGGTACGCGGGCTGGACCGACAAGATCGGCCAGATCGTGGGCGGGGCCAACCCGGTCGCGGGCCCGTTCTTCAACCTCTCCACCCCGGAGCCGACCGGTGTCGTCACGGTCGTCGCCCCGCAGGAGTCGTCCTTCCTGGGCCTGGTCTCGGTGATCGCCCCGGTGATCGCGACGGGCAACACCGCCGTCGTCATCGCCAGCGAGAAGTCCCCGCTGCCGGCCCTCTCCCTGGGTGAGGTGCTCGCCACCTCCGACCTGCCCGGCGGTGTGGTCAACATCCTGTCCGGCAAGGCCGGCGAGATGGGCCCGCACCTGGCGTCCCACCAGGACGTCAACGCGATCGACCTGGCCGGAGCCGATACGGCGCTGGCCAAGGAGCTGGAGATCGCGGCGGCCGACAACCTCAAGCGCGTGCTGCGTCCACAGCCTGTGGACGACTGGAGCGCCGACCCGGGCACGTCGCGCATGACGGCGTTCCTGGAGACCAAGACCGTCTGGCACCCCACCGGGTCGCTGGGCGCGGGCGGCTCGTCCTACTAGTCCTCCTGGGACAGGCCCCCGTACGAGACCGGCCCCGGCAGCGTCCCCCGCGCTGCCGGGGCCTTCTCGCGCCCTGCGCAGGGCCTGCCCGCCGTGCCCTTCGCCGTGCCTACTTCTTCGGGAGCACCGGTCCGAGCAGCGAGGACGCAGCGGCGGTCGGCAGCTCGCCCACCGAGGGCCCCTGGGTCAGGATGCCGGTGACCATCCCGGTCCCGACGGACGGGAAGTCCGCGACCTGGGTGGCGACGCCGTTGTCCAGCGGGTCCACGCCGGTGTGGGCGAGCGGGTTCACCTTGAGGTTCGCGATCGGGTCGGTGACCCCGGCCAGGGCCGCCGGGACGTCGAGCTCACCGGCCTGCGCGCCGCCCGCGGCCATCGCCAGGGCCGCACCGGCCATCGAGACGGTCAGTCCGGCGCTGCGGAGCCGGTTCGGAAGGGAAGGGGCTGCGTGACGTGCCATGAAGATCCCGCCTGAGGTCGTGGTCGCGTGCGCACGCAGCGTAGTTGAGGTGTGTTCCTGGACACCAACCGGTCACCGGGAGGATCCCCTACCCGGGGGAATGGTTCAGACTGGTGTCCCGTGAGCTCCCCCTCTACTTCGCCGACCCGTGTCGTCCTGCTGACCGGTCCGTCGGGCTCAGGAAAATCCTCGCTGGCCGCCCGCTCAGGGCTGCCCGTGCTGCGCCTCGACGACTTCTACAAGGAGGGCGTCGACCCCACCCTCCCGCTCGTCGACGGCAGTTCCGACATCGACTGGGACTCCCCGCTGTCCTGGGACGCGGACGCGGCGGTCGCCGCGATCGCCGAACTGTGCGCGGCGGGGCGGACCGACGTCCCCGTCTACGACATCGCGACGAGTGCCCGCACGGGCACCGAGAGCCTGGACATCGCCCGCACCCCGCTGTTCATCGCGGAGGGCATCTTCGCCGCCGACGTGGCCGCCCGCTGCCAGGAGCTCGGCCTCCTCGCGGACGCCATCTGCCTGCGGGGGCGCCCCTCGACGACCTTCCGCCGCAGGCTGGCCCGTGACCTGCGGGAGGGCCGCAAGTCGGTGCCGTTCCTGCTGCGCCGGGGCCTGCGGCTGATGCGCGCCGAACGCGGCATCGTGGCCCGCCATGTGGCGCTGGGCGCGCACGCCTGCGCCGGCGACGAGGCACTCGGCCGCCTGGCGGCGGCCGCCGCGGGCCGCCACCGCACGACGACCCCGGCGTAGGCGGGCCTTTCTCACCGGCGGGACCAGTCTCACCGGCGGGACCAGCGTTCCGTCAGGGTGGTGATCGCGGCCGCGGCCCGGTCGAGGCCGCGGTCGTCGCCGCGGAGCGTCTTGTTCAGTTCGACGTGGAGGAAGCGGGACTGCCGGTCGGCGGCGGTCCGGCCCTGTTCGTTCTCCCGGCCGGCGAGCTTGCAGCGCGCGGAGTACGCCGTGCAGACCTCCAGGCCGTCGCCGCGCAGCGCGGCGGTCAGCCGTTCCGCGTCCGCCAGGGCGCTGTCGCCCGCTCCCGTGGAGACCACCGCGTCGCGCCCGCGGAACGACTCGTCGGCGAACCCGTGCAGCTGGACTCCGGGCAGGTTCCGCCGTGCCAGCTCCTCCACCGCGGCGTGGAAGACCGAGTCGTCGCGGTGTGCCACGTCCGCCGACCCGTCCTCGCCCGCATCGCGGTGGGCGCCCGCGAGCACCAGCACCCCGCCCGGTGCGCCGCGCAGCACCCGTGCGCCGAGGAGTTCGGTACGGCTGTCGGCGACGGGGTGGGGGACCTGGACCGACCAGCGTGCGGGCCGGTCCAGGTCGACGTAGACCCGGCCCCAGCCGCGGCTGGTGTGGCCCGATTCACTCACCCCGTCCGCCACCTCGGCGTACCGGTGTCCGCCGGCGCCGTCCGTGACGGTGCGGAGGGTGAAGTCGATCTCGGAGAAGCCGGTCCGCGCCGCTTCCGGATCGCCGTCGAGCAGGTGGGCGAACGCCTGGGTGAACGCCAGTCGTTCCTGGTCCGTGGGGGTGCGGTACCCCCCGCGTTCGCTGAAGCCGGCGGTGAAGGCGGCGATCCGCCGCTCCAGATCGGGGTCGGCGGAGCGCTGGGGAGCGGGGCCGGCCGGGCGGGCCGGCGGTGCGCTGTCCGAGCTCTCCGGCCGAAGCGTCAAAACGGCACAAAGGGCGATGAAAACGCCGCACAGAACCGCAATCGTTATTCGCCTGGTCGGTGGAGCGCTCATAGTCATACGAAAATAACGGAGTGATGCACTCCGGTTTCCGTCCCTCCGCTCTTCGTCCTGGCCCGCCCCTCACCGGGCGCCGCCGGCCGACCGGCCCGTGCTGACCGGACGCCCCGAGGTCCTCGCGGCACCCGCCGCGCCCCGCAAGCCCAGATCATCACACTCCCTAGGCCGCACCGGCTCCAGGACATGAACGAAGAGGAGCCCGCGTTGGCCGCGTCGCGACCGCAGCGGCGGCACCGGAACCGCCGTCGGGCCGACATGTCGCTGCTGGGCGGCATCCGTCCGCCCATCGCGGCCCTGTCCGCCCTGCTGCTGGCCCTCGCCGCCCTCACCGCGTTCCAGCTCGGACACGTGGGCAGGGAGACCGTACCGCCCGCCGTCCTCACCTCCCAGCAGTACTTCGCGGAGGACGGCGCCATCGCCCTGCGCGCCTCCCTGGACGAGAGCATCACGGACATCGGCAGGACCGCCTCCCTGTTCAGCTCCGGCGAACCGGTCTCGCCCGACTCCGTGCTCGACAAGCTCGGCAGCGTCTACCAGAAGTGGCGCGGCACGGCCGTGATCGAGATCAAGTCGGGCCGGCTGGAGGCGCAGCGCGGCGAGAACCTCCCGCTGACCGTCCTCGACCTGACCGCCCTCGACGGGGAGAACGGCCTCGCCCCCCGCATGGTCCGGCTGGAGAACGGCGAGACGCGCCTGCTCACCCTCGCCCTGCTGTCCTGGCCCGACCGCCCCCAGCAGCTCCTGGTCGCCTCCAGCAGCCTGAAGGTCCCGGGCGTCAGCCTGGGTAAATCCCGCGCCATCGCCGTCCTCGACTCTTCCGGCCAGGTCCTCGGCAGCGACGGCGTCGGCGGTTCCGGGCAGGAGAAGAAACAGCTCGCGAAGTTCGCGAAGACCGTCGCCCAGAAGGCCGGACGGCACCCCCTCCAGGCCAAGGAGCCCGGCTCCGGCGGCTTCGCGGGCGTCAGCGGCAGCCTCCTCGGGGACTCCAAGGACGGCCACCGCTCCGTGGCCGGCTATGCGAAGCTCACCGGCTCGCAGCCCGGTGTGGGCACCGACGCGACCGCCCTCGGCCTCACCGTCGTCTCGTTCGTCGGCGTCGCCGAGGAACGTTCCGCCGCCGTCGACTCCTTCTTCTGGACCGCCGCGTCCGCCGCCCTGCTGGTGCTCGGAGCGCTCGCCGTCGCCCTGCTCGTGACCACGGTGCAGCGCCCGCTGCTCCGGCTGTTCCTGGAGAGCCGCCGGATCGGCCGCGGCGACCTGAACCGGCCCGTCACCGTGCCGAAGTACGGCGAGGCCGCCCGCATCGGCGCCGCCCTCGACCGCCTGCGCCGCCAGCTCCTCGGCGAGCCCGCAGCGGAGACCGAGGGCCCCCGCGGGGGCCGCCGCTCCCGGATCGGGACCCGCGCCCTCCTCGGGGTGTGCGGGATCCTGCTCCTGGTCTGGTCGGCGCCGCTCCTGCTGACGCTCAACCGCGCGGGGACCTCCGTCGCCGTCCCCAAAACGATCGTCGACGACCAGCGCGAACGCACCGACACCCTGGCCGACCGGGTACGCCGCGCCCTCAACGAAGGACACGCCGACCTCACCTCCGTCGCCTCCGTCATCAGCGACAGGACCACCCCCGGCGACCTGACCGAGCTGCTGGAGCGCACCCGCAACCAGCACGGACGCTACGAATCCCTCTACGTCCTGAAGGCCGACGGCACCGTCCTGGCCCGCGCCGGCGGCAAGCCCCGCCACCCTGCCGGCCAAGGCCCCTCGAAGCAGCCCGTGACCCTGGTCGACAGCGGCAACCAGCCCGTCATCACCGAGTACGCCGAGGCGACCGGCCTGGCCGGCGCCGCCGTGGTCGGCGAGCTGCGCATCGACTTCCTCAACGCCCTGCTCAAGCGGCCCGGCCTGGGCGAGGTCCGCGTCGTCGACGCCAAGCACCGGGTGATCGGCGGCAACAACGGCTACCTGGCCTTCGCACCGCTGTCGGACGACAAGCTCGACGCCCTCGTGAGCGCCGCCAATGAGAAGAGCGGCGCCGATCAGAAGCCGGACAAGGGCCCGCGCGCCAAGAGCGCCCTGCTCCGCGACGGCGGCGTCGCCATCGCCGCCGCGGCGCCGATGACCGGCGGAGGCGTGGCCCAGCCCCTGGAATGGACCGTCGTCACCCGGCAGCCGGCCAAGGGCCTGGAGATCC
This sequence comes from Streptomyces xanthophaeus, assembly GCF_030440515.1. Taxonomy (GTDB): domain Bacteria; phylum Actinomycetota; class Actinomycetes; order Streptomycetales; family Streptomycetaceae; genus Streptomyces; species Streptomyces kutzneri. Next base: position 3,268,517 of record NZ_CP076543.1, on the reverse strand, counting down.
CCGCGTACACCGCGCAGAACCGCACCGTCCTGGCCGGACTGCTCGGCCTCACGGGCGCCGTCGCCTGCCTCGGCTGGATCCACATCATCGTGGTGCGGCCGCTGCGCGACCTCGCCCGCCGTGCGGAGGCCCTGGCCGGCGGCGACCGCCGCACCGTCGTCTACCCGACCCACCACGACGAGGTCGGCGCCGTCACCCGCAGCCTCGAAGTCATCCGCCTCCAGCTGCTGGAGCAGCGCAAACGGGACGCCGCCGACGGCAGCTCCGGCCGGACGCCCGGCCGTGCCACCCCGGCCGGAAGGAACTGATCCACCGTGCTCTTCCTCTACTGCGTGCTGCTGCTGTGCTGCCTGGTCATGCTCGTCGCGGGCGTCGTCGAGCAGCGCCGGCACTACGCCAACCTCGCGCACATACCGAACCGGGTGCTGGTCAACGGCATCCGCGGCAAGAGCTCCATCACCCGGCTGTGCGCGGGGGCCCTGCGCGGCGGCGGGCTGGTGACGGTCGCCAAGACCACCGGCACCGCGGCCCGCTTCATCCACCCGGACGCCACCGAGGAGCCCGTCTACCGGAAGTTCGGCATCGCCAACGTCGTCGAACAGATCGGCATCGTCCGGCGCGCCGCCGCCTACCGGCCGCACGCCCTGGTCATGGAGTGCATGGCGGTCATGCCCGCACTCCAGGAGATCAACCAGTCCAAGCTGATCCAGTCGACCATCGGCGTGCTGTGCAACGTCCGCGAGGACCACGTCGCCGAGATGGGCCCCACCCTCGACGACATCGCGCGCTCCCTGTCGCGCTCGATGCCGCACGGCGGAATCTGTGTCACCGCCGAGAAGGAGCGCTTCCACGTGCTCCAGGAGGAGGCCGACGCGAGGAACTGCACGCTCGTCTACGCCGACCCCGACACGGTGAGCGACGACGAGCTGCGCGGCTTCAGCTGGTTCACGTTCAAGGAGAACGTCGCCATCGCGCTCACCGTCGCCGAGCTCCTCGGCGTCGACCGCGAGACCGCCCTCCAGGGGATGTACGACGCCCCGCCGGACCCCGGCGTGCTCTCCGTCGAGCGGTACGTGGCCCCCGGCGGCAAGCGGGTGCGCTTCGCCAACGTCTTCGCCGCGAACGACCCCGAGTCGACGCTGATGAACATCAACCAGCTCCTCGACCTCGGCGCCGTCGACCGCCCCCTCAACGTCGTGATCAACTGCCGCCCTGACCGCGTCGAGCGCAACGGCCAGATGGGCGCGATCGTCCCGGACCTGATGCCCGACAAGGTCTTCGTGATCGGGCACCCGGCCAAGAGCGCCATCGACGCGATCCCGGCCGAGTGGCGCGGGCGCGCCGTCGACCTCGGCGGCGACCAGCGCGACGGCGAGGAGTTCATGAACGAGCTGCTCGGCCACCTGGGCGAGAGCTCCTCGCTGGTCGCCATCGGCAACATCCACGGCCAGGGCGAGATCCTCCTGGAACACCTGGCGGAACTCCCCGGCTTCGAGGACGAGCCCGACCGGGAGGAGCCCGACCGGGAGGAACCCCGCGCGGTGGCCCCGGACCGCGAGCCCGCCGTACCCCGGCAGGCCGCCCCCGCCCAGCCGCGCTACGTTCCGCACCTCGACCCGTACGCCGACCTCACCGCCGCCCAGGAAGCCAGGTTCGCCCGGCCTCCCGTGCCGCGGCAGTACGTCCACCCGCCGCAGCAGCCCACCGCCCCCCAGGGCCGGCCGCCGTACCAGGCGCAGGGCCCGTACCCGCAGCAGCCGGACGGACCGTGGCGGCAGGGCCCCTACCCGCAGCAGCCGCACCCGTATCCGCACCCGCACGGGCAGCCCTGGCCACCCCACCCGTACGAGCCCGACCCGTACGAGCCCGACCCGAACCCGCAGTGGCAGAGCCCAGGAGACCCCCGTTGATCCCCGCAGTCCTCACCCCCGAGATCGCCGCGATCGGCATCGCGCTGGGCCTGCTGTTCTCCCTGCTCTGCTACCTGACGACGAACCTCTCGCCCGGTGGCATGATCACCCCCGGCTGGCTCGCGCTCACCCTCATCGAGGACCTGCAGCGCGCCGCGCTCGTCGTCGGCATCACCGCCCTGACGTACGCGCTCACCCTCGTCACCCAGAAGTTCGTCATCCTCTACGGCAAGCGCCTGTTCGCCGCCGTCGTCCTCATCGGCGTGCTCCTCCAGGCCACGGTGGTGATCGTGCTCCAGATGAAGTTCCCCCTGCTGTACGCGAACCAGACCCTCGGCTTCATCGTCCCCGGACTGATCGCCTATCAGCTCGTCCGCCAGCCCAAGGGCGCCACCCTGCTCGCCACCGGCTCCGCGACCCTCATGACGTACGTCGTCCTGACCTCGGGCATCCTCCTCGGCTTCATGCCGCACGCCTGACCCACGCCCGACCGACGCCGGCCCGACCACCCGCACCGCCCGGAGCGCACCGATGACCGCCAAGCCCGCCCGCCGCACCCGACCCGTCCTGCACGCCGCCGTCGTGGGGATCCTGCTGGCCGGCAGCGCGTACTTCACCTACGAGCTGCGCAAGGAGGAGCAGGCCAAGGCCCCCGAGGTGCTGCGCGTCACCGACCAGGTGCAGAAGGCCGGCGCCCAGGAGGGCGCCCAGAAGTGGGAGCGGCTTAAGAACCCGGAGCGCTCGGTCCTGCGCGGCGCGGACGGTGCCGTCCTCGCCACCTTCACGGACGGAGCGCGCACCGCGTCGCTCACCGGCAAGAGCCGTACCTTCACCGAGCCGGCCACCACCAAGACCCGCGTCGTCACCGACAACTGGGTCCGCCTGCTCCCCGAGAGCTGGCGCAGCGGCGCGGAGCGCGAGCAGTGGTTCCAGGACTGGTTCAAGAAGTACTACGGGAGCGAGGAGGACGACCTCTTCGCCATCGCCTTCCAGTACGGGGACCAGGCACCGGTCAAGAAGGACGCGGCCGGCGTCCAGTACGCGGGCGACGCGGCCTTCGGACCGCTCAACCCGAAGGGCTCCGAGGGCAACGACCTCCGCCTGGAGCAGTCGGACTTCTACGACTACCTCGGCATCCCCTACACCTTCCGCAACGGCACCACGGAACAGCCGGAGAAGGCCAAGCACCGGGCCCTGGACTGCTCCGGCTTCATCCGCACGGTCTTCGGCTACCGCGGCCGCTTCCCCCTGATGGCCTCCGACACCGGCGGCAACGGACTCCCGCGCACCGCCAACGGAATGGCCCGCTCGAAGGCCGGCGTGGACATCCTGGCCCTCAAGGGCGTCGGCCCGCAGGACCGGCCGGCCTCCGTCGACGTCCTCCAGCCGGGCGACCTGGTGTTCTTCAAGCTCGACGCACGCACCGGCGACCGGCTGGACCACACCGGCATGTACCTCGGCAACGACACCGAGGGGCACAAGATCTTCATATCGAGCCGGGAAGAGGCCAACGGCCCCACCATCGGCGACAAGGGCGGTGCCTCCCGGCTCGACGGCAACGGCTACTACGCCGCCGCCCTGCGCAGCGCCAAACGCCTGTGACCCGCCCGTCCGCGCGGCCCGCGGACGCACCGGACATATGAAAAGGCGGGATCAGGCGGACCCCCGTCCGCTCGATCCCGCCTTTTCCCCCCGCGGCCCCCGCCCCACCCCCGTAGGACGGGCCCCCTGGCCCGATGGCTTCTGTGTGTGCCGCGTTACGCGACGAGCTCCCCGAAGGACTCCGCCTCGTCACGGCCGAAGCTGAGCGCCTCGTCCTCCCGCAGGCGGCGCAGCGAGCGCCAGATGCTCGACTTCACCGTGCCGACGCTGATGCCGAGGATCTCCGCGATCTCCGGGTCCGTGCGGCCCTCGTAGTAACGGAGCACCAGCATCGTGCGCTGCGGCTCCGGGATACGGGTCAGCGCCTGCCACAGCACCGCGCGCAGCTCCGTACCGCGCATCGCGTCCGTGTCGGAGGCCGTCTCCGGCAGCTCCTCCGTCGGGTACTCGTTCAGCTTCCGCCGACGCCACGCGCTGATGTGCAGGTTCGTCATGGTGCGGCGCAGGTAGCCGCCGACGGCCGCCTTGTCGCTGATCCGGTCCCAGGCGCGGTACGTGGAGAACAGCGCGCTCTGCAGCAGGTCCTCGGCCTCGTACCGGTCGCCGGTGAGGTGGAAGGCCGTCGCGTACAGGGCGGCACGCCGCTCCTGGACGTACGCCGTGAACTCCGCCTCCGAGGTGGAGGAAGGAGTCTGCTCGGCGGCGGGAACCGCCTGGTACTGGTTTGCGTCAATGGCTACGACGTGGGCCGGCCGGGGACGGGCGACCGCCACCGTACGGACACCCGCCCGGCGGTTCACATCGTGCAGCCGCGTGACAACCGCGCTGGTCGTGGTGCTGTGCAGCGTGTTCATCTCGCGCCCCCCGTCGTGGAGTGTGTCTGCTTCGGTCCGTTGTGCGTTGATAGAAGATTGCCCCGCCGACTTAACCGGGGTGTCCGTCGACTGTCACAGCCGTGTCACAGCGACTTCTGACAGGACCGCGACAGGATCACGTCGCGCGACGGTCGAACTCCCGACTACCGATGGGACAGAATGAGCCCGTGCCTTTCCTGTTGCTGATCGAGGACGACGACGCCATCCGCACGGCCCTCGAACTCTCCCTGTCTCGCCAGGGCCACCGTGTGGCCACCGCGGCGACGGGCGAGGACGGCCTGAAACTGCTGCGCGAGCAGCGGCCGGATCTGATCGTGCTGGACGTGATGCTGCCCGGGATCGACGGCTTCGAGGTGTGCCGGCGGATCCGCCGCACCGACCAGCTGCCGATCATCCTGCTCACCGCGCGCAGCGATGACATCGACGTGGTCGTCGGCCTGGAGTCCGGAGCCGACGACTACGTGGTCAAGCCCGTCCAGGGCCGGGTCCTCGACGCCCGGATCCGGGCCGTACTGCGCCGCGGCGAGCGCGAGTCGAGCGACTCGGCGAGCTTCGGCTCCCTGGTCATCGACCGGGCCGCCATGACCGTGACGAAGAACGGGGAGGACCTGCAGCTCACGCCGACCGAGCTGCGGCTGCTGCTCGAACTGAGCCGCCGGCCCGGGCAGGCGCTCTCCCGCCAGCAGCTGCTGCGGCTGGTCTGGGAGCACGACTACCTCGGTGACTCGCGCCTCGTGGACGCCTGCGTGCAGCGGCTGCGCGCCAAGGTCGAGGACGTGCCGTCCTCGCCCACCCTGATCCGTACCGTCCGGGGCGTCGGCTACCGCCTGGACTCACCGCAGTGATCCGCGCGTTGCTCGCGGGCCGGCGCTGGACCAGCCTGCGGCTGCGGCTCCTCATGGTGTTCTGCCTGGTCGCGCTCACGGCTGCGGTCTCGGCCTCCGGGATCGCCTACTGGCTCAACCGCGAGGCCGTCCTCACCCGCGTCCAGGACGCGGCCCTCGGCGACTTCCGGCAGGAGATGCAGAACCGGGCCGCCGCGCTGCCCGCCGATCCCACCGCCGAGGAACTGCAGCGCACCGCCGAACTGATGGCGGGCAGCAGCCCCGGATACAGCGTCCTGCTGGTGCAGGTGGGCAAGGACAACCGGCAGATCTTCGGCGCGGCGGGGCCCGACTCCTTCGGGCTGGCCAACGTACCGAAGTCCCTGCAGAACGCGGTGAACGACCGGCAGAAGACCACCGCCGCGAACGACTCCGAGTACCACGTGTACTGGCAGCGGACGAAGCCGCACGGCAATCCCTACCTCGTCGGCGGGACGCGGATCGTGGGCGGCGGGCTCACCGGCTACATGTCCAAGTCCCTCGCGCAGGAGCGGGACGACCTGAACGCGCTCGGCTGGTCGCTGACCATCGCCACCGGTCTCGCGCTGCTCGGCTCCGCCCTGCTGGCGCAGGCCGCGGCCCGTACCGTGCTCAAGCCCGTACAGCGGCTCGGGGACGCGGCGCGGCGGCTCGGCGAGGGCGAGCTCGACCACCGCCTCGACGTGTCGGGCACGGACGAACTCGCCGACCTGTCCCACACCTTCAACAAGACGGCCGAGGCGCTGGAGAAGAAGGTCGCCGACATGAGCGCGCGGGAGGAGTCGAGCCGGCGCTTCGTCGCGGACATGTCCCACGAGCTGCGGACGCCGCTGACCGCGCTGACGGCGGTCGCCGAGGTGTTGGAGGAGGAGGTCGACGACCTCGATCCGATGATCGCACCGGCCGTGGCGCTCGTCGTCAGCGAGACGCGCCGCCTCAACGACCTGGTGGAGAACCTGATGGAGGTCACCCGCTTCGACGCGGGTACGGCCAAGCTGGTGCTGGACGACGTGAACGTCGCCGACCAGGTCACGGCCTGCATCGACGCCCGGGCCTGGCTCGACGCCGTCGAACTCGACGCCGAGCGGGGCATCGTGGCCCGCCTCGACCCGCGCCGCCTCGACGTCATCCTCGCCAACCTGATCGGCAACGCGCTCAAGCACGGCGGCTCGCCGGTACGGGTGTCGGTGACGGTGGAGGGGGAGTGGCTGGTGATCGCGGTCCAGGACAACGGCCCGGGCATCCCCGAGGAGGTCCTGCCGCACGTCTTCGACCGGTTCTACAAGGCGAGCGCGTCGCGGCCGAAGTCGGACGGCAGCGGTCTCGGCCTGTCGATCGCCATGGAGAACGCGCACATCCACGGCGGCGACATCACGGCGGCCAACGTGGCGGGCGGCGGGGCGCTGTTCACGCTGCGGCTGCCGGTGGACGTGGGAAGGGTGATCGCGGGTGACGAGGATGCGTAGGGCTCTGCCGGTGCTACCGGCGGTGCTGGCCCCGTTCGTGGGGGCCCTGCTGCTCGCGACGTCGGCCTGCGGGATCCGGGCGACGACCGTACCGGTGGACGTGGGCCCGGCACCGTCCCGGGTGTCCTGCGACACGCAGGAGCAGCCGAGCGGGGTGCAGGGCTTCCGGGCCACGGTGGAACTGGTCTGCGGATCTCAGCTGGTGGGCGTGGAGCGAGTGGTTCCGGTTCCCGAGAAGATGCCCGTACGGGACCCCCTGGCGATGGTCGCGCAGGCGCTGCTGGAAGCGCTGGAGCGGACGCCGTCCACGGAGGAGCGGGACGCCGGCTTCACGAGCGAGGTCCCGGTCGGGCTGTCGGCGGGAGCACCGAGGGCGGGCGACCCGGCGGGCACGGTGCGGCTCAGCCGCAAGCCGGAGGACCTGCCGCCGGTGGCGCTCTCGCAGATCGTGTGCACGCTCGCGGGCAGCGAGGCCCTGAAGGCGACCCCGGGCCCCGTGACCCTGGGCGGGCCGGACGCCGATCCGCCGCGGACGTGGGAATGCACGGAGGCGGTCCGCTCGCGGCCGGAGTCGGTGCCGACGCTGGGCGAACTGGTCCGCCCGACCCCCACGCCTTCCTGACGCGCCGCACTCCTTCTCCACGCGTCCACGCGCCGCACACGCAACCGGCCCCCCGAGCCGGAGCTCAAGGGGCCGAGAGGAGTTGATGGCCCGGTCCCGCCGGACGGGGCGGGACCGGGCCGGGCAGGGGGCCGAAGCCCCGGCTTCGTGCCCGGCGGACGGAGTCCGGCGCAGCGGCGCGAAGCCGGTGAGGCCCCCTGGGCCGAGGCGCGCGAGCGGCGCGGGAAGGGCTAGATGCCCATGGCCACCGAGAGGTCCTTCTTGATCGCGTCCAGGACCTCCTGGCCGCGGACGCGGGCCGCCGCCAGGTCGGAGGCCTCGGCCACCGGGACCACGACCTCCAGGTAGCACTTGAGCTTGGGCTCGGTACCCGACGGGCGGGCGATGACCCGGGCCTTGTACGCGCCGTCCAGGTAGTAGCGCAGGCCGTCCGTGGGCGGGAGGCTCTCCGTGCCCTTGGACAGGTCCTCCGCCGAGACCACCCGCAGACCCGCCAGCGACACCGGCGGCTGCGCGCGCAGCGCCGCCATCGCGTCGGCGATGACCGACAGGTCCGAGACGCGCACCGACAGCTGGTCCGTGGCGTGCAGGCCGTGGGCCATCGCCAGGTCGTCCAGCAGGTCGGTCAGGGTGCGGCCCTGCTCCTTGAGCACCGAGGCCAGCTCCGCCACCAGCAGGGCGGCGGTGACGCCGTCCTTGTCGCGGACGCCCTCGGGGTCCACGCAGTAGCCGAGCGCCTCCTCGTAGCCGTAGCGCAGGCCCTCGACACGGGCGATCCACTTGAAGCCGGTGAGGGTCTCCTCGTAGCCGACGCCCGCCGCCTCCGCGATCCGGCCCAGGAGGCTGGAGGAGACGATGGACTCGGCGAAGACGCCGCGGGCCCCCTTGTGCACCAGGTGGGCCGCCAGCAGCGCGCCGACCTCGTCGCCGCGCAGCATCCGCCAGCCGTCCACGGTGGGCACGGCCACGGCACAGCGGTCCGCGTCCGGGTCGTTGGCGATCACGATGTCCGGCTGGACCTCGGCGGCCTTCGCGAAGGCCAGGTCCATCGCGCCCGGCTCCTCCGGGTTCGGGAACGCCACGGTCGGGAAGGCCGGGTCGGGCTCGGCCTGCTCCGCGACGAGCACCGGCTCCGGGAAGCCGTGCCGGGCGAAGGCCGCCATGACGACGTCCTTGCCGACGCCGTGCATGGCCGTGTAGACGGTCCGCACGCCCCGGGGGGAGCCGGGGGTCAGGACGGCGTCCGTGCGCGCCAGGTAGGCCTCCAGGACCTCGTCGCCGAGTTCCTGCCAGCCCGCCTCGGGGCGCGGTACGTCGGCCAGCTTCTCGACCGCCGCGATCTGCGCCGCGATCTCGCTGTCGGCCGGGGAGACGATCTGCGAGCCGTCGCCGAGGTAGACCTTGTAGCCGTTGTCCCGGGGCGGGTTGTGGCTCGCGGTCACCTCGACGCCGGCGACGGCGCCGAGGTGCCTTATCGCGTACGCGAGGACGGGCGTCGGCAGGGGGCGGGGCAGGAGGGCCGCGCGCAGCCCGGCGCCGGTCATGACGGCCGCCGTGTCGCGGGCGAAGTCCGCCGACTTGTAGCGGGCGTCGTAGCCGACGACGACCAGGCCGCCGTCGTGGCCCTGGGCCTTCAGGTAGGCCGCGAGGCCCGCCGCGGCCCGGATGACCACACCGCGGTTCATCCGCATCGGGCCGGCCCCGATCTCACCGCGCAGTCCGGCGGTGCCGAACTGCAGGGTGCCCGAGAAACGGTCCGCGAGCTCCGCGGTGTCGCCGGCCTCGATGAGCGCGGCCAGTTCCGCGGCCGTCTCCGGGTCCGGGTCCTCGGCCAGCCAGGCCTGCGCCCGGATGATCAGGTCGTCCTGTGACTGTGCCTGTTCCTGCACTGCTTCCGCCTTAGCTCTCGTACGTCGATCAGATGCGGGCGAGGACCTGCGTCAGCAGCGTGCCCATGCGGGCGGCCGAGTCGCGGCCGGCCTGGAGGACCTCTTCGTGGTTCAGCGGCTCGCCGGACAGGCCCGCCGCCAGGTTGGTGACCAGGGAGATGCCGAGCACCTCGGCGCCGGCCTCACGGGCGGCGATGGCCTCCAGGACGGTGGACATGCCGACCAGGTCGGCGCCCATGACGCGGATCATGTTGATCTCGGCCGGGGTCTCGTAGTGCGGGCCGGGGAACTGGACGTAGACGCCCTCTTCGAGGCTCGCGTCGATCTCCTTGCACATCGCGCGCAGGCGCGGCGAGTACAGGTCGGTGAGGTCGACGAAGTTCGCGCCGACGATCGGCGAGGTGGCCGTCAGGTTGAGGTGGTCGCTGATCAGGACGGGCTGGCCGGGCTTCATGCCCTCGCGCAGACCGCCGCAGCCGTTGGTCAGCACGACGGTCTTGCAGCCGGCGGCGACGGCGGTGCGCACGCCGTGGGCGACGGCGGCGACGCCTCGGCCCTCGTAGTAGTGGGTCCGGCCGAGGAAGACCAGGGCGCGCTTGTCGCCGATCTTGTACGAGCGGATCTTGCCGCCGTGGCCCTCGACGGCGGCGGGCGGGAAGCCGGGCAGCTCGGTGACGAGGAACTCGGCCTCGGGGGCGCCGAGCGCCTCTGCGGCGGGGGCCCATCCGGAGCCCATGACGAGGGCGACATCGTGGGTGTCCACGCCGGTCAGCTCACGCAGGCGGGCGGCTGCGGCGTCGGCGGCGGCGAAGGGGTCGGTAACAGATGCGTTCACGCGGACGAGCGTAACTCCTTCGGGCCTACGCGCGTAGATGGCACAGCTCACGGTGTTCGGATCGTTGCCTTGTCGTTTCCGCCGAAACGTCCCCGAAGGGGTGGCGGGGGCCTCGTGCGGTGGGTGTCGGCAGAGCCGAAAGATCGGGGCTCCGCCCCGCGACCCCGCGCCTCAAGCTCCCCCAGCTACCGCTGGGAGGTGCCCCCTGGCGGGGCTGGAGTAGGGGCCTCTGCCCCTGGAGCCGTGCCGTGGTGGGGCTGGATTGGTCGAGCGGCCCCGCAGGGGATCAGCAGGGGCGCTTGCGGATTTCCATCACGTAGTCGTGGGGGGCGCCCGCGGATTCGGCGGCGTCCGCGATCTCGCCGAGGTAGCGTGCCGAGGGCAGGCCGCCCTCGTAGCCGTTCAGGACGTACACCCAGGCCGCCTCCTCGCCGTCCAGCGTGTGCACACGCACCCGCATCCGGCGGTAGATGTCGAGTCCGACACCCTCCCAGCGGTCCATCGAGTCCTCGTCCAGCGGCGCGATGTCGTACAGCGCGACGAAGACCTGGTGGCGCGGGGCTTCGACGATCGTGGCGAGAGCGCCCTCCCAGCCCATCTGCTCGCCGCCGAAGGTCAGCCGCCAGTCGTTGATCCAGCCCGTGCCGCGCAGCGGCGAATGCGGAGCGCGGCGCGTCATCAGCCGCGGGTCGAGGTTGCCGGCGTACGCGGCGTAGAGCGACATGTGGTCGAGAGTACGGGAGGGGCGCCGGTGCACGCGTGCCCGGATGGCGGGACCGGGCGCGAAGCACCTTGAAGCGTGCGGGACAATGGAGCACGGAATGCATCCCCCGGGGAGACCCCCCGGAACACCGGCCGGGGCGGCAGCCGGCCGGAAAGACGTGAGGCGGACTTTTCGTGACCCGGATCGTGATCATCGGCGGCGGACCCGGCGGGTATGAGGCAGCCCTGGTGGGGGCCCAGCTCGGCGCGGAGGTGACCGTCGTCGACTGCGACGGTCTGGGCGGGGCCTCGGTCCTGACCGACTGCGTACCTTCCAAGACTCTGATCGCGACCGCCGAGGTGATGACGACCTTCGACTCCTCGTACGAGGAGCTCGGCATCGTCGTCGCGGACGACACCCCGCACATCGAGCAGGCCGCGCGCGTCGTCGGCGTGGACCTCGGCAAGGTGAACCGGCGCGTCAAGCGCCTCGCGCTCGCCCAGTCGCACGACATCACCGCTTCCGTCACCCGGGCCGGCGCCCGCGTGGTGCGCGGCCGCGGCAAGCTCGGCGGGCCGCAGGGCATCGACGGCACCCGGGACGTCATCGTCACCGCCGCCGACGGGTCCGAGACGATCCTGACCGCGGACGCCGTCCTGATCGCGACCGGCGGCACCCCGCGCGAGATCCCCGACGCCATGCCCGACGGCGAGCGGATCCTGAACTGGACCCAGGTCTACGACCTCGACGAGCTCCCCGAGGAGCTCATCGTGGTCGGCTCCGGTGTGACCGGCGCCGAGTTCGCCGGCGCGTACCAGGCCCTCGGCTCCCGGGTGACCCTCGTGTCCTCCCGCGACCGCGTGCTGCCCGGTGAGGACCCGGACGCCGCCGCCGTGCTGGAGGACGTCTTCCGGCGCCGCGGCATGAACGTCGTGGGGCGCTCGCGCGCCGAATCCGCCAAGCGGGTGGGCGACCGGGTCGAGGTCACCCTCTCCGACGGCCGCGTGCTGACCGGTACGCACTGCCTGATGGCGGTCGGCGCGATCCCCAACACCAAGAACATGAACCTGGAGGAGTCCGGGGTCCGGCTCAAGGACTCCGGGCACATCTGGACCGACAAGGTCTCGCGCACCTCCGCGCCCGGCGTGTACGCCGCCGGTGACGTCACGGGCGTCTTCGCGCTCGCGTCGGTCGCGGCGATGCAGGGCCGCATCGCGATGTACCACTTCCTCGGTGACGCGGTGGCCCCGCTGAACCTCAAGACGGTCTCCTCGAACGTCTTCACCGACCCCGAGATCGCCACCGTCGGCTACACCCAGGCGGACGTGGACGCCGGCAAGATCGACGCCCGCGTGGTGAAGCTCCCGCTGCTGCGCAACCCGCGCGCCAAGATGCAGGGCATCCGGGACGGCTTCGTGAAGATGTTCTGCCGTCCGGGCACCGGCATCGTCGTCGGCGGTGTGGTCGTCTCCCCGCGTGCGAGCGAGCTGATCCACCCCATCTCGATCGCCGTCGACAACAACCTGACGGTCGAGCAGATCGCAAACGCGTTCACCGTGTACCCCTCGCTCTCCGGCTCGATCGCAGAGGTGGCCCGCCAGCTGCACACGCGAAAGGCCGCCGGGGAGGCCTGATCCCGGCTAACCGCCGCATGCCGTAAGGGGTTTGGGGCGGGGCGCTGATTCGTGGTGAGAAGTTCACGCAACTCTCGGGCTGCGTATACCACTAGTCGCCCCGCTTTATGGACAACTTCGGTATTCCGGCGTAAAGAGCTGAAAGCAGACGGTCGTTGGGGTTACTGTCAGTTTCGTGTTCGCTGCAGAACGTCGCCAATTGATCCTCGAAATGGTGCGGGCCAACGGAGCAGTATCGCTCCGGGAGCTCGCCCGCGTCGTCCAGACCTCCGAAGTGACCGTACGGCGGGACGTGCGGGCACTGGAGGCAGAAGGACTCCTCGACCGCCGGCACGGCGGTGCGGTCTTGCCGGGCGGTTTCACGCGGGAGTCCGGCTTTCCGCAAAAGTCCCATCTCGCGACGGCGGAGAAGACCGCCATTGCCGATGTCGCGGCCTCCCTCGTGGAAGAGGGCGAGGCCGTCGTCGTCGGCGCGGGCACCACGACCCAGGAGCTGGCCCGCCGGCTCGCCCGCGTGCCCGGACTGACCGTCGTCACCAACTCGCTGCTCGTCGCCCAGGCCCTGGCCCACGCGAACCGGGTGGAGGTGGTCATGACCGGCGGCACCCTGCGCGGGTCCAACTACGCCCTCGTGGGCAGCGGAGCCGAGCAGTCCCTCCAGGGGCTGCGGGTCTCCCGGGCCTTCCTGTCGGGCAGCGGTCTGACCGCCGAGCGCGGGCTGTCCACGTCCAACATGCTGTCCGCCAGCGTGGACCGGGCGCTCGTGCAGGCGGCGGCGGAGGTGGTGGTGCTGGCCGACCACACGAAGCTCGGTACCGACACCATGTTCCAGACCGTGCCCACCGATGTGATGACGCGGCTGGTGACGGACGAGCCGCCACCGCACGACGACCGGGCGGGTACGGAGCTGCAGGCGCTGGCGGACCAGGGCGTGCAGATCACCGTGGCCGGCGGAGCCGTGGCCTCCGGCGGTGTGGACGGGATGCAGGGGCGGCGGCCGCGCCGCGAGTCGCCGCTGCCGGTGCAGCGCCGGGGCGGGCCGACGGCGCAGCTGCGCAGTGCCGCCGGCGGGATGCTGGAGCCGCAGGCGGAGCGGGCCCGCGTGGCCGACATGCGCCGCCGCTAGGTCCTGCGGGCCGTGTGCCGGGGCTCCGCCCCGGACCCCGCGCCTCAATCGCCGGCGGGGCTGAAGATCAGCCCCGCCGGCGATCGAGGTTCCGGAGGCAGCGCCCCCGGAACGGCGCCGCACATGCGAAACGGGGCCCCCGGGGCGGGAGCCCCGGGAACCCCGTAGCGGGACGTCAGTCCTTGATCTCGCAGATCGTGGCGCCCGAGGTGACGGACGCGCCGACCTCGGCGGTGAGGCCGACCACGGTGCCGGAGCGGTGCGCGTTCAGCGGCTGCTCCATCTTCATGGCTTCGAGTACGACGACCAGGTCGCCCTCGTTGACCTGCTGGCCCTCCTCGACGGCGACCTTGACGATCGTGCCCTGCATCGGGGAGGCGAGGGTGTCGCCGGAGGCGGCCGGGCCGGACTTCTTGGCCGCGCGGCGCTTCGGCTTCGCGCCACCGGCGGCGGCCGTGCGGGCCAGGGTCATGCCCAGGGACGACGGGAGCGAGACCTCGAGGCGCTTGCCGCCGACCTCGACGACCACCGTCTCGCGGCCCGGCTCGTCCTCGGTGTCCTCCGCGGCCGGGGCCGTGAACGCCGGGATCTCGTTGACGAACTCGGTCTCGATCCACCGGGTGAAGACGGTGAAGGGGCTGCCGTCCGTGGGGGCGAACGCCGGGTCGGCGACGACCGCACGGTGGAAGGGGATGGCCGTGGCCATGCCCTCGACCTCGAACTCGGCGAGCGCGCGGGCGGCGCGCTGCAGGGCCTGCTCGCGGGTGGCACCGGTGACGATCAGCTTGGCCAGGAGCGAGTCCCAGGCCGGGCCGATCACGGAGCCGGACTCGACGCCCGCGTCGAGGCGGACGCCCGGGCCCGACGGCGCGGCGAACTTCGTCACCGTGCCGGGCGCCGGGAGGAAGCCACGGCCCGGGTCCTCGCCGTTGATGCGGAACTCGATGGAGTGGCCGCGCAGGACCGGGTCGCCGTAGCCGAGCTCCTCGCCGTCGGCGATGCGGAACATCTCGCGGACCAGGTCGATGCCGGAGACCTCTTCGGTGACCGGGTGCTCGACCTGGAGGCGGGTGTTGACCTCCAGGAAGGAGATCAGGCCGTCGGCGGAGACGAGGAACTCGACGGTGCCGGCGCCGACGTAGCCGGCTTCCTTCAGGATGGCCTTGGAGGCGGCGTACAGCTCCGCGTTCTGAGCGTCGGTCAGGAACGGCGCCGGGGCCTCCTCCACGAGCTTCTGGTGGCGGCGCTGGAGCGAGCAGTCACGGGTCGACACGACGACGACGTTGCCGTGCGAGTCGGCCAGGCACTGGGTCTCGACGTGGCGGGGCTTGTCGAGGTAGCGCTCGACGAAGCACTCGCCGCGGCCGAAGGCGGCGACGGCCTCACGGACGGCGGAGTCGTAGAGCTCCGGCACCTCTTCGAGGGTGCGGGCGACCTTCAGACCGCGACCGCCACCACCGAAGGCCGCCTTGATGGCGATCGGCAGGCCGTGCTCCTTGGCGAAGGCGACGACCTCCTCGGACCCGGAGACCGGGTCCGGCGTGCCGGCGACCAGCGGCGCCCCGGCGCGCTGGGCGATGTGACGGGCGGCCACCTTGTCGCCGAGGTCGCGGATGGCCTGCGGCGGCGGGCCGATCCAGGTCAGGCCGGCGTCGATCACGGCCTGGGCGAAGTCGGCGTTCTCGGAGAGGAAGCCGTATCCGGGATGGATGGCGTCCGCACCGGAGTCGGCTGCGGCCTGGAGGACCTTGGAGATGTCCAGGTAGCTGGCGGCCGGGGTGTCACCGCCCAACGCGAAAGCTTCGTCGGCCGCGCGGACGTGCAGAGCGTCCCGGTCCGGATCGGCGTAGACGGCTACGCTCCCGATCCCGGCGTCCCGGCAGGCCCGAGCAACGCGGACAGCGATTTCGCCACGGTTGGCGATGAGCACCTTGCGCACGATGGCTCCCTCCTTGAAACAAGCTGAGTTTAGGGACAGCCCACACGGCCTTTCGACCCTTCCCCGGTGGTGACCTTGCCCACACAGAGTGTGATGCGAGGGCCGAACCGCCGGGGAACCCTTGTGGCGCCCCAGGTCAGGGGGATCCCCGACTGCACAGTAACCCCGTCGTGTATCCAAGGTCTCTGTCCCCCCGGTCAGCGGCCCCGGGTGATTCTTTGTCGAGTCCCTACGAACGGCCCACAGTTTCTTTGCGGTCGTGAGAGGAGTTGTCCCCTTGTTTACTGATTGGTAGCCCGGTCGTCCCGCAGGGCGAACAGGGACAACACCGTACCCACAGCGATGCGGCCCGCACGGGCCCGGGCGGGCCGCAGCGCGCCGGGCGTGTCCTACGGATGGACGACATCGGGGCCCGCGACCGCGCGGCGGCGGTGATACCGGCGAGTTGACAACCCGGGCGGGCCGAACGGCGTCTTACGGACGGCGCGCGAACGGCGAGGACGCGACCGCGGCGAGACGACGGCGAGACGAGGGCGAGGCACATGGCGTTACAGGACTCCTCCCGGGAGCCCGTTCCCACCCGGTCCGGCGCGGCAGGGGCCGGGTGCTGCCCACCGGCCGTGCAGGCGTGAGCGCCGGGACGCGGGCGCCCGCGGATCCGGCCGGGCGCCGGGTCCTGTCGGCGGCGCTGTTCGCGAGCGCCCCGGCGGAGGTGCTCGATTTCCTGCTGCCGCTGTGGGCGGGGTCGACGCTGGGCGCCGGGGCCTCCGTGGTCGGCGCGCTGATCGCCTTCGAGGCGGTGCTGTCGCTGATCGTGCGCCCGCCGGCCGGGGAGCTGGCCGACCGCTTCGACCAGCGGCGGGTGGCCGCGGCCGGTGCGGGTCTGTACGCCCTGTCGTTCGCGGGGTACGCGCTCGCGGACTCGCTGGTGGTGGCCTTCGTCGCGGCGGGCCTGGGCGGCGCAGGCGGCGCCCTGTTCTGGGTCGCGCTGCGGGCCTGGACCGGGCAGCGGGCACAGGGCGGTGACGCCACCTCCGCGTACGGCAAGTTGCTGTCGGCGGAGGGTCAGGGCGCCTTCGTCGGCTACCTGGTGGCGTTCTCCCTGCTGGAACGCGGCGGCTACCCGCTGCTGTTCTGGCTGGGCAGCGCCGCCTGCGCGGTGGCCATGGCCTCGCTGCTGCGCGGACCCCGCCAGGAGCGGGCGGGCGCCGTGACCGGGCGCGGGGAGCGCCGGGGTGCGGCGGAGCGCAGGCTGCTGCCGCTGATGGTGGTGTCCGCGGTGACGGCCGCCGCCGAGGCGGGGCTGTGGATGCTCCTGCTGCTCCGGCTGCAGGCGGACCTCGGGCTGTCCCCGAACGAGATCGCGCTGGTCTTCACCCCCGGATTCGTGGTGTTCGTCCTGCTGCCCGCGCACGCGCACCACCTCACCGACCGGCTGGGCCGTACGCCGGCCATGGTCGCCTCGTTCGCGGCGAGCGCGCTGTTCGCCGCAGGGCTCGCGGTGTTCTCCACGCCGCCGGCCATCGCCGTCCTGTGGACCGTGGCCGCCGCCTGTTTCGCCGCGCAGATCCCGGTGGAGCAGGCGACCGTGGCTGCTGCCTCCGGGGGGCGGACCGGCCGGGCCATGGGCCTGTACGAGAGCGCCCGCCTGGCCGGTGTGGTGGTCGGCCCCCTGGTGATGGGCCTGCTCTACGAGGAGGCCGGCTGGGCGGCCGCCTGCTGGGCCGCCGCGGCCACCTCGGCCGTGGGGGCGCTCGTGGTGCCGTACGCGGTCCGCACCCTGGGCCTGGCGCAGGAGGGGAAGCAGCCCCGGAAGACCGGCACGGACACGAAGACGGACAAGGACACGGACACGGACACGGACACCGAGACGGAGACGGAGACGGACATGAGCGAGCGGGAAGCGGCGCGGCAGCCCTCGGCGGAGACCGGCCCCGGGCCGAAGGCCCACGCCCGCAAGGAGCGGCGGGAGTGGTACGTCCACACGGCCGCGTTCGCGCTGGGGCAGCTGGTCCTGTGGGCCCTGGACTCCAGCTGGCTCGTATGGCAGATCACGGACGGCGGCGTGCCCGGCGAACAGCGCGGACCGCTGGTCTGGGTCGGCCGGATCTGGCTGACGATCTGGGTGATCGACACCATCTGGTCCTGGTCGTACACCGTCTGGCCGCGGGAGAAGAAGCCGAAGTCGTCGTCGTAGTCCCGCCGTACGGCGTGTCGTGGGGCCGGAGGCGTCCGCAAGCCGGGTGCGCGGATGTCTTGCCCGCCGGGCTACCCGTTAGTAGCCTCCAGGGCGTCGAACGGGCTTGTGACACGTGGGGGGTGGGGCATCGTGCTGCGAAGACTCGTGGCCGGACTGGCTGCGATCGTGCTCGTCGTGGAAGCGGCGGTGCTCGTGCTCGTCCACATCGTGCTGGGCCGGACCACGGCGAACCAGTCGATGTCGATCGCGGGCAGCGATCCGGATGTCATGTCCAAGGCGACTTACGCCATGGGGGCGGGCATGGGCGCCTTCCTCGTCCTGTGCGCCGTGCTCGCCGCCGTCACCGCGCTCCGCGACCGCTCCCCGGGCCGCTTCGGCCGCGTCGTGCTCATCGGCGGCGCCGTCGTCCACGGGGTGCTCGGCATCCTCTGCGTCGTCCTGGTCACCTGGGCCGCCTTCGCGACGATGATGCTGATCCTGTGCCTCCTCGTCCTGACCCTGACGTCCTACGCCCCCCGGACGGGCGGGAGCGGCGGCGGCGAGGGCGATGCGGGCGGGGACACCCCACCCCTGCCGCCACCGCCGCCGTACGGGGAGCTCAAGCCCACAAGTCCGTGATGGACACGTCCAGTTCGCCCAGCAGGGAACGCAGCAGCGGCAGCGACAGTCCGATGACGTTGCCGTGATCCCCGTCGATGCCGTCGATGAACGGCGCCGACAGCCCGTCCAGGGTGAACGCCCCCGCCACGTGCAGGGGCTCCCCGCTCGCCACGTACGCCGCCACCTCCGCGTCCGTGGGCTCACCGAACCGGACCGTCGTCGACGCCGTGGCCGAGACCTGACGGCCGTCCGCCGTGTCGATCACGCAGTGCCCGGTGCGCAGCACGCCCGACCGTCCGCGCATCGACTTCCAGCGCGCGGTGGCCTCCTCGGCGTCCGCCGGCTTGCCCAGCGCCTCGCCGTCCAGCTCCAGCACCGAATCGCAGCCGATCACCAGGGCGCCCACGGCCTCGTCCAGCCCCGCCACGACGGCGGCCTTCGCCTCGGCCAGGGCCAGCGCCAGGGCGGCCGGCTCGTCGTGGTTCAGCGTGTCCTCGTCGAACCCGCTGACGATCACGTGCGGGGCGAGCCCGGCCTGCCGCAGCAGGTTCAGCCGGGCGGGGGAGGCGGAGGCGAGGACGAGCTTGCGCCCGGTCGTCGAGGGCTCAGGTGTCGCAGTCATGGAGGCCATCGTAGGCGCGGCCCGCACACCCCGGACAGCGTCTGCCCGCACCCCCCGGACAGCGTCTAGAAGTGGCCCACACCCAGGACGTACACCACCACGAGCATGGCGACGGCGAGCACCAGGGTCAGCCGCCGGATCATCGCCTGCGCGTCGCGCATGTCCTTGGGCGGCTCGTTCTTCGGGTCGGACCAGAGCATGCCTCGATCCTGGCCCGGGAACGGGTGTGGCGCCTGAGTACGGGTACTCAGGCGCCACCGTCCGTTCATATCAAGTCGGGCTACGCGGGCCAGTACGTACGGCCCCAGGCCCGCGGCCCCGGATGCGGAACCCGGCGCCGGGCCACCCGGGCCGGCGCCGACCACTCGTCCGCGACCGGCGGAGCGCCCGACGGAGCCATCGCCAGCACCGCCGCGCGCGCTTGGACCACCGCCAGTGCGGCGGCCAGCTCCTCCGGGGTCGGGTTGCCCTTGACGACCTTGATCACCACAGAGTCCTCCTGGAGGGGCTAGAGCGGGATGTTGCCGTGCTTCTTCGGGGGCAGGGACTCCCGCTTGGTACGCAGCTGCCGGAGCCCCTTCACCACGTGCGCCCGGGTCTCGGACGGCATGGTCACCGCGTCGATGTACCCGCGCTCGGCCGCCGTGTACGGGTTGAGCAGCGCGTCCTCGTACTCGGCGATGAGCCGCGCCCGGGTCTCCTCCACATTCTCCGCCTCCGCGATGGTGCGGCGGTGCAGGATGTTCACCGCGCCCTGCGCGCCCATGACGGCGATCTGCGCGGTCGGCCAGGCCAGGTTCAGGTCCGCGCCGAGGTGCTTGGAGCCCATCACGTCGTACGCGCCGCCGAAGGCCTTGCGGGTGATGACGGTGATCAGCGGAACGGTGGCCTCGGCGTACGCGTAGATGAGCTTCGCGCCGCGTCGGATGATTCCGTTGTACTCCTGGTCGGTGCCCGGAAGGAAGCCCGGGACGTCCACGAAGGTCAGCACCGGGATGTTGAAGGCGTCGCAGGTCCGCACGAACCGCGCCGCCTTCTCGGAGGCGTCGATGTCCAGGCAGCCGGCGAACTGCATCGGCTGGTTGGCGACGACACCCACCGGGTGGCCCTCGACACGGCCGAAGCCGGTCAGGATGTTCGGCGCGAAGAGCGCCTGCGTCTCCAGGAACTCCGCGTCGTCGAGCACGTGCTCGATCACGGTGTGCATGTCGTACGGCTGGTTGGCGCTGTCCGGGATCAGTACGTCGAGCTCGCGGTCGGCGTCGGAGACCTCGGTGTCCGCCTCCTCCGGGAAGGCGGGCGGCTCGGAGAGGTTGTTCGACGGCAGGTACGCGAGCAGTGACTTCACGTACTCGATGGCGTCCTTCTCGTCGCCCGCCATGTGGTGCGCGACGCCGGACGTGCTGTTGTGCGTGCGCGCCCCGCCCAGCTCCTCGAAGCCGACGTCCTCGCCGGTGACCGTCTTGATGACGTCCGGGCCGGTGATGAACATGTGCGAGGTCTGGTCGACCATGACCGTGAAGTCGGTGATGGCCGGGGAGTACACGGCGCCGCCCGCACAGGGCCCGACGACCAGGCTGATCTGCGGGATCACGCCGGACGCGTGGACGTTGCGGCGGAAGATCTCCCCGTACATGCCCAGCGCGCTGACGCCCTCCTGGATCCGGGCGCCGCCGGAGTCGTTGATGCCGACGAGCGGGCATCCGGTCTTCAGCGCGAAGTCCATGACCTTCATGATCTTCTGGCCGTAGGTCTCGCCGAGGGCCCCGCCGAAGACGGTGAAGTCCTGCGAGAACACGGCCACCGGGCGGCCGTCCACCGTGCCGTAGCCGGTGACGACGCCGTCGCCGTAAGGGCGGGTCTTCTCCAGCCCGAAGCTGGTGGAACGGTGGCGGGCGAACTCGTCGAGCTCGACGAAGGATCCTTCGTCCAGCAGCAGGGCAACCCGCTCACGCGCCGTCAGCTTGCCCTTGGCGTGCTGCTTCTCCACGGCACGCGCGGACCCGGCGTGGGTGGCTTCGTCGATGCGGCGCTGCAGATCCGCGATCTTGCCCGCGGTGGTGTGCATGTCGATCGGCTCTGACGGATGTGACATCGGGGTCGCGGCTCCCTGCGTGGTGTCAACTGCCTGGTCAATTGATTGACTACTGCTGGCTACTGGTGCGTAGCGTATCGGCGGGCATGGCGCTCGGCAGTGCGGCGTTTGACACACCTAATGTGGCTTGCATGACGCCATCAGATGCCTCAGCAGGTGCTTCCGCCGGTCGCTGGTCGAGCCTGGACCGGCCGCCCCTCAATGCCGCCGCCCTCCAGAGGGCCCTCGTCACCGGGGACGGGCTGTGGACCTCCGTGGAGGTCGTCGCCAGTACCGGGTCCACCAATACCGACCTTGCCACCCGGGCGGCGGAGCTGCCCGAGGGGGCGGTGCTCGTCGCCGAGGAGCAGAGTGCCGGCCGTGGGCGGCTGGACCGGAGCTGGGTCGCGCCCGCGCGGTCGGGGCTGTTCTTCTCCGTCCTGCTCAAGCCGGGCGACGCGGTGCCGCAGGAGCGGTGGGGGTGGCTGACCCTGCTGGCCGGCGTGGCCACCGCGACCGGGCTGTCCCGGGCGGCCGGCGTGGACACCGCCCTCAAGTGGCCCAACGACCTGCTGGTCAGTGTGGACGGCGAGGAGCGCAAGACCGGCGGGATCCTCGCCGAGCGGGTCGAGGACGGCGTGGTCCTCGGGATCGGGCTCAACGTCAGCCTGACCGAGGACGAGCTGCCCGTACCGGCCGCGGGGTCCCTCGCGCTGGCCAAGGCCTCCGTGACCGACCGTGACCCGCTGCTGCGGGCCGTCCTGCGGTCCCTGGAGGAGTGGTACGGGAACTGGCGCGCGGCCGGCGGCGACCCGGCGGCCAGCGGCCTCCAGGAGACCTACGCGGCGGGCTGCGCGACCCTCGGCCGGCACGTCCGCGCGGAACTGCCCGGCGGGCGGACCCTCACCGGAACGGCCGAAGCGGTGGACACCGATGGCCGCCTGGTGATCCGTACGGCCGAGGACCGGCACGAGACGGTGGGCGCGGGCGACGTCATCCACCTCCGTTCCGTGCACTGACAGGGGCGCGGGCGGCGGGTGCGGTGCCACCCCGGGGCCGCGGCCCCGGACCCCGCACCCAGGTCGCGGGCGGGCCGGAAGTGGGGAGGGGGAGTGAGCTACGGCACACCTGCCGTATGGTTTAGGCGATCCCGGTGCTCGTGGTGATCAACCGGTTCGCAGGGCAGTGCGCACGGAATGGACAGGAGGCGGCCCTTGACCGTCGACGACCCTACGTCCAGCGCGTCCGCCGGTGGCGGCTCCGCGTCCGGCCCGGGCACCCCGATCGGCCGTGACCAGCACACTCCGCACCACGAGGTCGATCACACGGCCCAGCCGACGGCGGATCCGCTGGCCATCCGGCTGGAGCAGCTGATCCTCGGTGCCGAGCGCCGGTACACGCCCTTCCAGGCCGCCCGGAGCGCCGGCGTGTCCATGGAGCTGGCCTCGCGCTTCTGGCGGGCCATGGGCTTCGCCGACATCGGGCAGGCCCGGGCGCTCACCGAGGCCGACGTGCTGGCCCTGCGCCGGCTGGCCGGCCTGGTGGAGGCCGGGCTGCTGTCCGAGCCGATGGCCGTGCAGGTGGCGCGGTCCACCGGGCAGACCACGGCCCGGCTGGCGGAGTGGCAGATCGACTCGTTCCTGGAGGGGCTGACGGAGCCGCCGGAGCCGGGCATGACCCGTACGGAGGTCACGTACCCCCTGGTGGAGCTGCTGCTGCCCGAGCTGGAGGAGTTCCTCGTCTATGTGTGGCGGCGGCAGCTGGCGGCCGCCACCGGGCGCGTGGTGCAGGTGGCCGACGACGACGAGATGGTCGACCGGCGGCTCGCGGTGGGCTTCGCCGACCTGGTGGGCTTCACGCGCCTGACGCGGCGGCTGGAGGAGGAGGAGCTCGGCGAGCTGGTCGAGTCCTTCGAGACGACCGCGGCGGACCTGGTGGCCGCGCACGGCGGCCGGCTGATCAAGACCCTCGGTGACGAGGTGCTGTACTGCGCCGACGACGCGGCGACGGCGGCGGAGATCGCGCTGCGGCTGATCGAGACGATGGAGCTCGACGCGCAGATGCCCGAGCTGCGGGTCGGGATCGCCTTCGGCACGGTCACCACCCGGATGGGCGATGTCTTCGGGACCACGGTGAACCTGGCCAGCCGGCTCACGTCCATAGCCCCCAAGGACGCGGTCCTGGTGGACGGGGCGATGGCCGAGGAGCTCTCCCGGACCGGGGCCGCCCCGGTGTCGGAGAAGGAGGCCGAGACGGCCCCCGACGAGGGCGCGTCCTACCGGTTCGCGCTGCAGCCGATGTGGCAGCGGCCGGTGCGCGGACTCGGCGTCGTGGAGCCCTGGTCGCTGACGCGCAGGAAGCCCAAGAACCCCGCCTGACGCGACTGCGGGCCCTGAGGCCGTGTCCGCACGGCCCCAGGCCGTGTCTTGCCGATCAGGCCGGGCTCGCCCGAGCGGACGGGCGGCCCCGTGCCTCCTGCCGACAGGCCGAGGCGCAGCCGTGCCCCGCAGCGGCGCAGCCTTGACCCGGTGGCCTCCCCGCGCACTAGAGTGCGGCGATAACGCTCGTTAACCGGGAGGGTCGCAGGCATGTCTGAGCAGCGCTTCGGAGAGTTCGTCGCGGTACGTCGGGAGGGCGACGGGCACGTCGCGGAGCTGGCGATGGACCGCCCCAAGGCGATGAACGCGGTGTCGACGGAGATGGCCCGGTCGATCGGCGCCGCCTGCGCGGCGCTCGCGGCGGACCCGTCGGTGCGGGTGGTGGTGCTGTCCTCCACCGCGGAGCGGGCCTTCTGTGTCGGCGCGGACCTCAAGGAGCGGAACTCCTTCTCGGACACCGAGCTGGTCCGGCAGCGGCCGACCACGCGGGGCGCGTACGGGGGCGTGCTGGCGCTGCCGATGCCCACGATCGCGGCGGTGCACGGGTTCGCGCTGGGCGGCGGCTTCGAGCTGGCCCTGGCCTGCGACGTGATCGTCGCCGACGGGACCGCGGTGGTGGGCCTGCCCGAGGTGTCGGTGGGCGTGATCCCCGGCGGCGGAGGTACGCAGCTGCTGCCGCGCCGGGTGGGTGCGGCGCGGGCCGCCGAGCTGATCTTCACGGCGCGACGGGTGGAGGCGGCCGAGGCGCTGTCGCTGGGGCTGGTGGACTCGCTGGTCCCGGCCGGCCAGGACACGGCGGAGGCGCTGGCGCTGGCGTCCCGGATGGCGGCGAACTCCCCGGTGGGTCTGCGGGCGGCCAAGCGGGCGCTGCGGCTGGGGCACGGGATGGACCTGGAGGCCGGTCTGGAGATCGAGGACGCGGCCTGGCGGACGGTGGCCTTCTCGGGCGACCGGGTGGAGGGCGTCGCGGCGTTCAACGAGAAGCGCAAGCCGAACTGGCCGGGGGAGTAGCCGCCCGGCGCCCCGGCGCCGCCGATCACCCTTGGTGATCTTGGCGGCACCGAAAGTCGCGCCAATTGTCTCCAAATCTGACAAAAGTCCCTAGCCTGGGGTGATGGGAGTTGACGGGCGGCTACGAGCCGTGGTGGGACTCGCTCAGGCGATGGCCGCGGCGTGCGCGCCGCGGGACAGTGTGCGGGCGGCCGCGCGGGGGGCGCGCGTGGCGCTCGACGGCTCGTTCGCCGCGATCTCCGCGTGGGAGCGCGAGCGGGGGCGCCTGCGGGTGCTCGTGAACGAGGGCGAGCGGCGGGCCGGCGAAGAGGAGTTCCCCGAGGACGAGTCCTACCCCGTGCACGACTTCCCCGAGATCACCGAGTTCCTGCACGAGCTCTGGGTGGGCGGCGGAGGTCCGCACGCCTGGGTCGAGAGCGCGGTCGGCGACCGGCCGGGGCGGCGCGGGGAGGCCCTGCGTCGCCGCGGCCGCGGGACCTGTGTGGTCGCGCCCATCGTGCTCAGCGGCCGCGCCTGGGGCGAGCTGTACGTCGCGCGGGACGAGGGGCTGCCCGACTTCGACGAGGACGACGCCGATTTCGCCACCGTGCTCGCCGCCGTGGTCGCGGCCGGTCTCGCGCAGAACGAGCGCCTGGAGGAGGCGCGCCGGCTCGCCTTCACCGACCCGCTGACCGGGCTCGCGAACCGGCGGGCGGTCGACATGCGGCTCGACGAGGCCCTGGAGGAGCACCGCCGGACCGGGGTGGTCGTCAGTCTCGTCGTCTGCGACCTGAACGGGCTGAAGAAGGTCAACGACACCCTCGGCCACGCCATGGGCGACCGGCTCCTGGAGCGGTTCGGGTCGGTCCTGAGCCTGTGCGGGGCGATGCTGCCCGGATCGCTGGTGGCGCGCCTGGGCGGCGACGAGTTCTGCCTGGTCGGGGTCGGTCCGACGGCGGACGAGATCGTGCGCGTCACCGAGGAGGTGTGCACCCGGGCGGCCGAGCTGGAGCTGGGCGAGGGGGTGGCCTGCGGCGTGGCCTCCACCGGGGACCCGATCGGGCTGGTGAAGTCCTCCCGGAGGCTGTTCCGGCTGGCGGACGCCGCCCAGTACAAGGCGAAGGCCGCTCGCTCGCCGAAGCCCGTCGTGGCGGGCCGGGACACCGCGGTGGTCCGGCTCGCGGACGCCGCCGCCGAGGAGGCTCCCGGGGAGCGGCGCCGCTTCCGCGGCCGTCAGTGACCGACCGCTCGCGCTACCGGCCCGTAAGGGGTCCAGCCGCGTCGCGATCGTGACAGATCCAGCTAGTGACATGAAGCGATTCAATCCGTAGGGTGCTGAATATGGATATGCACACTGTCGTGGTGGGGACGTCCGGGACCACCGCCGAGGACGTCATCGCCGTAGCCCGCGGCAACGCACGCGTCGAGCTCTCCGCGGAGGCGCTCGACGCACTCGCCCGGGCCCGCGAGATCGTCGACGCCCTCGCCGCCAAGCCCGAGCCCGTCTACGGCGTGTCCACCGGGTTCGGTGCGCTCGCCTCCCGGCACATCAGCCCCGAGCTGCGTGCCCAGCTCCAGCGCAACATCGTCCGCTCGCACGCCGCCGGCATGGGCCCGCGCGTCGAGCGGGAGGTCGTCCGCGCGCTGATGTTCCTCCGCCTCAAGACCGTCGCCTCCGGTCACACCGGCGTACGTCCCTCCGTCGCGCAGACCATGGCCGACGTGCTCAACGCCGGGATCACCCCCGTCGTCCACGAGTACGGCTCCCTGGGCTGCTCCGGCGACCTCGCGCCGCTGTCCCACTGCGCGCTCGCCCTCATGGGTGAGGGCGACGCCGAGGGCCCGGACGGCACCGTCCGCCCCGCCGGTGAACTGCTCGCCGAAGCCGGCATCGAGCCCGTCGTGCTCCGCGAGAAGGAGGGCCTCGCCCTCCTCAACGGCACCGACGGCATGCTCGGCATGCTGGTCATGGCCCTCGCCGACCTCGGCAAGCTCTACACCTCCGCCGACATCACCGCCGCCCTCACCCTGGAGGCGCTGCTCGGCACGGAGAAGGTGCTCCAGCCCGAGCTGCACGCCATCCGTCCGCACCCGGGCCAGGGTGCCTCCGCCGCGAACATGGCCGCCGTCCTGAAGGGCTCCGGGCTCGTCCGCCACTACCAGGAGGAGACCGCCCCGCGCGTGCAGGACGCCTACTCCGTGCGCTGCGCCCCGCAGGTCGCCGGCGCCGGCCGCGACACCATGGCGCACGCCGCCCTGGTGGCCTCCCGCGAGCTGGCCGCCGCCGTCGACAACCCGGTGGTGCTGCCCGACGGGCGCGTGGAGTCCAACGGCAACTTCCACGGGGCGCCGGTCGCCTACGTGCTGGACTTCCTCGCCATCGCGGCCGCCGACCTCGGTTCCATCGCCGAGCGCCGCACCGACCGGCTGCTCGACAAGAACCGCTCGCACGGCCTGCCGCCGTTCCTCGCGGACGACGCCGGCGTGGACTCCGGTCTGATGATCGCCCAGTACACGCAGGCCGCCCTGGTCAGCGAGATGAAGCGGCTCGCGGTGCCGGCCTCGGCCGACTCGATCCCCTCCTCCGCCATGCAGGAGGACCACGTCTCGATGGGCTGGTCGGCCGCGCGCAAGCTCCGCACCGCCGTCGACAACCTGACGCGGATCATCGCGATCGAGCTCTACGCGGCCACCCGCGCCATCGAGCTGCGCCACGGCCTGACCCCGGCCCCGGCCAGCCAGGCCGCGATCGCGGCCGCCCGCGCGGCGGGTGTGCAGGGTCCCGGGCCGGATCGTTTCCTCGCCCCGGACCTGGCCGCCGCCGACGAGTTCGTCCGTACGGGAGGCCTCCTGGCCGCGGTGGAGCCGGTGACGGGTCCGCTCGCCTGACGGCAGGCCGCGTACGCGACGAAGGGCCGCCCCGGGATCAGCTCCCGGGGCGGCCCTTCGCGTGTCTGCAGCGGGGGTCCGCAGCGCCGTGTCCGCAGCGCCGTGTCTACAGCGCGTGCGAGCGGCGGACCGAGAAGGCCACGAAGCCGGCCCCGACGCCGAGGAAGAGGGTGCCGCCCAGGAGGTAGGGGGTGGTGTCCACGGATCCGGTGTCGGCGAGCAGGAGCTGCGGGCGCGCGGCCGGACCGGAGGCCGTTCCCGTGACCGTCCCGGGGGCGTCGGAGTCGGTGGATCCGGGCGCGTCGGTGGCCGCCTGGGCGGCGTTCGCGCCCGCGGGCACGCCGGAACGGGTCTCCTCGGCACCGGCTGAGGTGGCGCCCGCCGAGGGTACGAACCACAGGGCGGCGAGGAGGGTGGTCGCTCCGAGAGCGGTGAGCAGCGGTCGGCGTGCGGACACGGTGCGATCCCCCTTGTGGCAGCAGCGAATTGGCCGTGTGCGGTGATGCTACGGAAAGGGGCGGGTCGTGGGAAAGTCGGGGCTTCCGCGGGCTTACTCTCCGTCGTATGAACGCTTCTGAGACATCACGTTACGTACGACTTCGGGTGGATTTGGTGCTGGAAGTGCCGGACGTCCAGGCACTCACCGGAGCCGCGCTCGCGCACATCAAGGCCGACGAGTTCATGCCGGACGAGGAGCGCGGCCACGCCGAGTCCGCCGTCCGCGAGGACGAGTCGGAGGCCCTCGCCTACCTCGTCGACCCCACTGACCTGGTCGCGGACATCCCCGGCGTGGAGCTCGCCCAGGCCTCCTGGAGCAGCGAGCCCGTCGAATACGACCCCGAGTCCATGGAGTGGGACCTGGACGAGGAAGATGGGGACTTCGACGAGGAACCCGACAACGCCTGACCGTGTGGTGGACCACATCCGAACGGAATGTGGAACCGGCCGGTGCCGTTAACGCGTTGTCAGGACCAGGCAGGGGGTCTGCCCCCTGCCCGGCCAACCCCGGGGACGGCCAGCCTCCGGGGTATCCGGCAACGATGGAGTGGCGTGTGAGGACGGACAGTATGCGGCGGAGAAGGTCCCTGGTGGCCATATCCGCCGTGCTCGGTGGGGTACTGATGCTCACGGCATGCGGCGGCGGAGACGACGCGAAGCCGAAGGGCTCCGAGGCCGGCAAGGCCCAGGCGGAGGCCGACGCGGCAGCCGCCAAGGACACCTCCAAGGCCAAAATAACCATCACGCCGAAGGACGGGGCCACGAACGTCGGCCTCAACGACGCCGCCAATGTGGCCGTCGCCGACGGCACCCTCACCCTGGTCGAGCTGAAGACCAGCGAGGGCACGGCCGTGGCCGGCAAGATCGCCGCCGACGGCAAGAGCTGGAAGCCGGACGCCGCGCTGAAGCGCTCCACGAAGTACGCCCTGGCGGCGACCGCCAAGGACGCGGACGGCAAGGAAGCGCACGAGAACGCCTCCTTCACCACCATCTCCCCGGAGAACAGCTTCGTTGGCTCGTTCATACCGGACGAGGGCCAGACGGTCGGCGTGGGCATGCCGGTCTCGATCACCTTCAACAAGCCGATCCAGGACAAGAAGGCCGTCCAGGCGGCCATCTCGGTCAGCTCCAGCAGCGGCCAGGAGGTCGTCGGTCACTGGTTCGGCACGCAGCGCCTGGACTTCCGCCCGGAGAACTACTGGCAGGCGAACTCCACCGTCACGATGAAGCTGGCGCTGGAGGGCGTCCAGGGCGCTCCCGGCGTCCAGGGCGTCCAGAACAAGACCGTCACCTTCAAGATCGGCCGCAGCCAGGTCTCCGAGGTCGACGTGAAGAGCAAGAAGATGACGGTCACCCGGGACGGCGCGGTCATCAAGACCATCCCGATCTCGGCGGGCTCCCCGGAGAACCCGACCTACAACGGTCAGATGGTGATCTCCGAGAAGTTCAAGGAGACCCGGATGGACGGCTCCACCGTCGGCTTCAAGGACAGTGAGGGCAAGGGCGAGTACGACATCAAGGACGTGCCGCACGCCATGCGGCTGTCCCAGTCCGGCACCTTCATCCACGGCAACTACTGGGGAGCCGACTCGGTCTTCGGCAGTGCGAACACCAGCCACGGCTGTGTCGGCCTGAACGACGCCAAGGGCGCGGGCGACCCGAACCAGCCCGCCGCGTGGTTCTTCGACAACTCGCTCATCGGCGACGTGGTCACCGTGAAGAATTCCCCGGACAAGACCATCAAGCCCGAGAACGGCCTCAACGGCTGGAACATGGGCTGGGCGGAGTGGAAGGCCGGATCGGCCGCCTGACCTCCCGACCGCACACCACGAACGGCGGGGATCCCTCACGGGGTCCCCGCCGTTCGGCGTGAAAACGGCCGGGTCCTCCCGCACGTGATCATCTAGGGTCCCCGGTATGACCATTCGCGTGCTGCCGCTGCCCCCGACCGACGCCGAGGTGGACGCCTGGATCGCGGTCCTCACCGCCGCCCAGGCCGTCGACCTGCCGCAGGCGCCGCCGCCCGCCCGTACGGAGGTGGCCGGACGGCTGCGCGTGACACCCGCACGCGGCCGCGCCGCGCTCTGGGCGGCGGACGGGGGAGCGGGGGTGGCCGCACTGCTGCTGTTCACGGACGAGGCCAACGCGCACACCGCCTACCTCGACGTGCTCGCCGTACGCCCGGACGCCCGGCGCCGCGGCCTGGGCCGGGCCCTGTGGGAGCAGGTCCGGGCCGAGCTGCTCGCGCAGGGCCGGTCCTCCGTCATGACGCTCGTGGACCTGGGCGGGCCGGGCGAGCGGTTCGCGCGTTCGCTCGGCTTCCAGAACGTCCTGCCCATGGCCTGGTACGAGCAGGACGTGACGCGGCAGCCGCAGGCCGCAGCCGGGGCCACGTCCCCGGCGAGCACCGAGATCGCCCCGGGGTACGCGCTGCGCGCCTGGCACGGCCTGGTACCGGACGACTGGGCCGGGCCGCTGGCCACGGCCCACGCGGCGATGGAGGACGCGCCCACCGGCGACATCGACGAGAAGACCGAGACCTGGACGCCGGACAAGCTCCACGCCGCACACCGGCTGATCCTGGACCGCGGCGGCGAGATCACCACCGTCGCCGCGGTCACCACCGCGGGCGAGGTGGCCGCGTACACCGAACTGGTCCTGCCCGACCCGGCCGGCCCGCGCGCCCTCCAGTACGACACCGTGGTCGCCCCCGCCCACCGGGGCAACGGCCTGGGCCGCGCGGTCAAGCTGCACATGCTGGAGCTGGCCCGCCGCCGGTACCCCGCCCTGCGCCGGATCGCCACCACGGTGGCGGACGAGAACACCCCGATGCGCGCGGTGAACGAGAGCCTGGGCTACCGCCTCGACCGCCCCGCCGCGTACTACCAGCTCAGCCTGTAGCCGCCGGGTTCCGTGCCCCGGCCCCCTCCGACGGGGCCGACCACGACGCCAGCAGACGCAGGGCGTCCGCCGACGGGGAGCCGGGGGCGGCGTGGAAGGTGACCAGCGACTGCGCCGGGTCGTCCGGGAGCTTCAGCGTCTCGAAGGAAAGCCGCAGCTCACCCACGATCGGGTGCCGCAGCAGCTTCTCCCCGTGCGTCTTGTCCGCCACCGTGTGCGCCGCCCACAGCCGCCGGAACTCCTCGTTCTTCACCGACAGCTCCCCGACCAGTGCCGACAGCTGCTCGTCGTCCGGGTGCTGGCCCGCGTACATCCGCAGATTGCTCACCACCTCGCACGCCCGGCACTCCCACTCCCCGTACAGCTCCGCCGTCGCCGGGTCCAGGAACACCAGCCGCACCAGGTTCCGCTCGGCCGCCGGCAGCGCCCCGAAGTCCCCGAAGACCGCGGCCGCCAGCCGGTTCCAGCCGATGACGTCCTGCCGGTGCCCCACCAGGTACGCCGGTACCCCGTCCATCGCGTCCATCAGCGTGCGCAGCTCCGGCCGCACCTGCTGCGGGCGCCGGCTGTGGCGGCGCCGGTGCGCCTTCGGCCGCGCCAGGTCCATCAGGTGCGCCCGCTCGCTCCCGTCGAGGCGCAGGGCCCGCGCGAGCGCGTCCAGGACCTCCACCGACACGTTGTGACCGTCGCGCTGCTCCAGCCGCGTGTAGTACGCGACCGACACCCCTGCCAGCTGCGCCAGTTCCTCCCGGCGCAGCCCGGGAACGCGCCGGTGGCGCCCGTGGTCGGGCAGACCCACGTCCTCGGGGCGCAGCCGCGCACGGCGGGAGCGGAGGAACTCGCCGAGGCAGGCTCGCTGATCAAGCTGGTCCATCCCGTCAGTATCCCCGGGCGGCGCATCCCGGAGCAGGCCTGAGCCTGACCCCGCCAGGAGTAGGTTCACCGGACGTAGGCCGGACAGGGGGATGGCTGCCCACCGGGCGAACCGGCAGCGTGGGGGCCACCGCTCAGGCACGACCCCGTTCGAGGAGCACCCCATGTCCGTCACCCAGGCCACCCACGTCACGCAGGCCGCGCAGGCCGTCCAGGGTACGCCGGTCGCCGCGTACGCCGCCCCCGCCGCCAAGGCCCCGCTGGAGCGCACCACCATCACGCGCCGGCCCGTCGGTGCGCACGACGTCCTCATCGACATCAAGTACTCCGGCATCTGCCACTCCGACATCCACCAGGTGCGCGACGGCTGGGGCGAGGGCATCTACCCGATGGTCCCCGGCCACGAGATCGCCGGTGTCGTCTCCGAAGTCGGCCCGGCCGTCACCCGGTTCTCCGTCGGGGACCGGGTGGGCGTCGGCTGCTTCGTCGACTCCTGCCGCCGTTGCGAGTACTGCCTGCGCGGCCAGGAGCAGTTCTGCTCCGAGGGCATGACCGGCACCTACAACGCCCTCGACCGCAGCGGCGAGCCCACGTACGGCGGCTACTCCACCCACCTCGTCGTCGACGAGAAGTACACCGTCCGCATCCCCGACGGCCTCGGCCTCGACGTCGCCGCCCCGCTGCTGTGCGCCGGCATCACCCTCTACTCCCCGCTCAGGCACTGGCAGGCGGGCCCCGGCAAGAAGGTCGCCGTCGTCGGCCTCGGCGGCCTCGGCCACATCGGTGTGAAGATCGCGCACGCGCTCGGCGCGGAGGTCACCGTCCTGTCGCAGACGCTGCGCAAGAAGGAGGACGGCCTGAAGCTGGGCGCCTCCCACTTCTACGCCACCAGCGACGAGGCAACCTTCGAGGAACTGGCCGGCCGCTTCGACCTGATCCTGTCCACCGTCTCCGCACCCCTCGGCCTGGACGCCTACCTGGGTCTGCTGAAGGTCGACGGCGCGCTGGTGAACGTCGGCGCCCCGGAGGAGCCCGTCGCGCTCAACCTCTTCTCCGTCATCGGCGGCCGCAAGACCCTCGCCGGATCGATGATCGGCGGGATCGCCGAGACCCAGGAGATGCTGGACTTCTGCGCCGAGCACGGACTGGGCTCGGAGATCGAGCTGATCACCGCCGGGCAGATCAACGAGGCGTACGAGCGGGTGCTGGCGAGCGACGTGCGCTACCGCTTCGTGATCGACGCGTCGACGATCTGACCCCGGGAGCGGGAGCGGGAGCGGGAGCGGGAGCGGGAGCGGGACCGGGGGCGGCCGGCGGCGGCCGCCTGCGCTGTCACACGTTCTTCATGCCGCGTGCATGGCCTCCACGGCGCACGGCCGCGGATGATCTCCACACACCGACCGCCACCCGCGACCGCGCAGGAGTCCGCCATGCCCACCCGCCGCCACTTCCTCGCCGGATCGGCGGCGGCCGCCGCCGGCCTCGCGGCCCTGCCCCAACTGGCCGCCCCCGCGCAGGCGTCCGCCGCCGGGAGCGCGGCGCCGCCGCCCCACCTGGTGGTGATCCTGGCCGACGACCTCGGCTACGGCGACCTGGGCGCGTACGGCCAGAAGCTGATCACCACCCCTCACATCGACCGGCTCGCCGCCGAGGGCCTGCGCTTCACCGACGCCTACTCCGCGGCCGCCGTCTGCGCCCCGTCGCGCGCCGCGCTCCTCACCGGCCTGCACACCGGCCACGCCGCCGTCCGCGCCAACCCGGCCGCCGGCGGCCAGGGCAGCCTCGCCGCCGGGGACACCACCTTCGCCGAAGTGCTGCGCGCGCGGGGCTACCGTACGGGCCTGTTCGGCAAGTGGGGCTTCGGACCGGAGGCCGCGGACCAGCCCAGCCACCCGGGCGCGCGGGGCTTCGAGGAGTTCTACGGGTACATCGACCACAGCCACGCCCACCAGTACCGCCCCGCGTACCTGTGGCACAACGGCACCAAGGAAACCCTCCCCGCGGGCACCTACGCCCCCGACGCGATCGCGGCGCGCGCCCTCGACTTCATCGACACCCACGCGGCCGGACCCGACCCCTTCCTGCTGCTCCTCGCCCCCAACCTCCCGCACGCGCCCAGCGAGATCCCCGACGTCGGCGCCTACGCCGCGCGGCCGTGGACCCAGGCCAACCAGGCCCACGCGGCCCAGATCGGCCTCCTCGACGCGCAGGTCGGCGCCGTCGTGGACCGGCTGCGCGCACACGGGATCGCGGAGCGGACCGTGGTCCTGGTGGCCTCCGACAACGGCCCGCACGAGGAGGGCGGGGTCGACCCCGACCTGTTCGACGCCAACGGCCCGCTGCGCGGCTACAAGCGCAACCTCTACGAGGGCGGCGTCCGGGTCCCGCTGATCGCCTGGTCCCCGGGCCGCATCGCCCCCGGCACCACCAGCGCCCGGCCCACCCCCCTGTACGACGTGCTGCCCACCCTCGCCGAGCTCGCCGCGGCCCCCGCCCCCACCGACATCGACGGCCTCTCCGCCGCTCCGGTCCTGGACGGCGCGGCCGCCGACGCCCCCCTCCACGGCCACCTGTACTGGTACCGCGACGAGCAGGGCGTCACCGGCCGGGCCGACGCCCAGGACGGGGGCCGGGCCAAGCAGGTCGCCGAGGCCCTCCGCAAGGACCAGTGGAAGGCCGTACGGTTCGCCCCCGGGCGGGACCGCACGGTCGCCGACTCCGCATGGGCGTTCGAGCTCTACGACCTGGCCGCCGACCCCGGAGAGAAGAACGACGTGGCGGCCGGGAACCCCTCGGTGGTCGCCTCGCTGACCGCCCTGCTGCGCGCCTCGTGGACCGACACCTACGTACGCCGCCCGTGGGGCCTGACCGCGGTCGCCGACCCGTCGGCCTCGACGCTCACCACCACCGTCGCGAACGGCAGCGCCCGCCCCTGGCCCGACGTACGCGTCACCCTCCCGCTCCCGTCCGGCTGGACGGCCACGCCCACCGGCCCGGCGGCCACGGCGTCCCTCGCCCCGGGCCAGGCCCTGACCACCACCTGGCGGGTGGGCGCGCCCTCGACCGCCCCGGCCGTGCTCGTCCCGCAGGCGACCACGTCCTCGTCCTTGCGCTTCACGGCGGCGACGCGGTTCACCCCGCTCCCGGCGCCGCCCACCCGGGACAGCCACCTCAGCGACCTCCCGTGGGTCACGGCCACCAACGGCTGGGGCCCGGTGGAGATCGACCGCTCCAACGGCAAGCAGGCGGCGGGCGACGGCACACCGATCGCCTTCGGCGGAGTGACCTACGCCAAGGGCCTCGGGGTCCACGCCCCCTCGGAGATCGTCTACCACCTGGGCGGGCGCGCCTCCCGCTTCACGGCCCTCGTCGGCATCGACGACTTCTCCACGAAGCAGTCGCCGACCGGCGCCACCCGGGCGATCGTCCGCGCCGACGGCCGGACCCTGCTGACCACCGCCACCCTGACCGGAGCCACCGGCCCCACCGCCATCGACCTCGACGTGACCGGCGTCCGCCTCCTCCACCTGCTGGTCGAGGACGCGAACGCCCGCTCCTCCTTCGACCACACCTCATGGGCCCGCCCCTACGTGACGGTCGTCTGACCTGCCCCGTCCGGCCTCAGTACCCCCGAGGATGCGCGGAAAGCCAGCCGGCGTGCCGCTCGCGCATCCGGTCCCGCTCCTGCCGCGTGGGGAGGACGACATCGGCGCCGCCGTCGTACGGGTGGTACATCCGGGTGAGCCCGGGGTCCGTCACGAAGACACCCGACAGCGTGTCGTCGGCCACCGCACGCAGCAACGGGTCGATGCAGCCCCGCCGCCAGGGGCGGCGGTCGGCGTAGAAGTACCAGCGCAGATGGCAGAACGGATCCGGGTCGTAGGTGTCGTCCACCGTGGTCCACAGCGTGCCCTCCGGGTGGAAGGCACGCCGCTCCACCGACCGGTCCGTGTGCTCGGACACCTCGGACCGGCCGGTGGTCACCACGTACACCTCGTCGCCCGCGAAGAGCTCCTCCAGGACCGTGTTGTACCGGTCCAGGAGCACCGCGTACTCCGCTTCGCCGTCCGGGTAGCGCTTCGATTCCGGCAGGCTGTGGAAACGCACCCACCGGTGGGCGTACACCGTCTTCAGCTCGTGCGGGAACAGCGGGCCGGGAGGCCTCTGCTCCCGCCACAGACGGGTCAGCCCCTCGTGTGCGGGGTCGGCGACGGGGGCACTCACGCCCCGGGGGCCTTGGCGACGCCGATCGGGCAGGACACGCCCGTGCCGCCGATGCCGCAGTAGCCGCCCGGGTTCTTGTCGAGGTACTGCTGGTGGTGCGCCTCCGCCGGCCAGAAGGGGCGCTCCGCGGCCGGCAGCACCGCCGTGGTGATCGGGCCGTAGCCCGAGGAGGCCAGGACCTGCTGGTAGGCCGCGCGGGAGGCCTCCGCCGTCTCCTGCTGGTCGGGGGAGTGGGTGTAGACCGCCGAGCGGTACTGGGTGCCGACGTCGTTGCCCTGGCGGAAGCCCTGGGTGGGGTCGTGGGACTCCCAGAACAGCTTCAGCAGCGCGGCGTAGGAGACCTGGGACGGGTCGAAGACCACGCGGACCACCTCGGTGTGGCCGGTCAGACCCGAGCAGACCTCCTCGTAGGTCGGATTCTCGGTGAAGCCGCCCTGGTAGCCGGCCAGCGTGGTCCACACCCCGGGGGTCTGCCAGAACTTGCGCTCCGCGCCCCAGAAACAGCCCAGACCGAAGTCGGCGACCTCCAGGTGCGCGGGGTAGGGGCCGGACAGCGGGTTGCCCAGCACGGTGTGCCGGTCGGGCACGGCGAACAGCGGCTCCGCGCGGCCCGTCAGGGCCTCCTCGCGGGTGGGGAGCTCGGGCGTACGGCGGTACGAGAACATGGATTCCCTCCTTGTGGGAGTGACAACGTGCGAAGGGCGGGCCGGGATTCCCCGACCCGCCCTCCGCCGCCGCACGGGTCACAGACCCGGCGTCACCTCGCGTACCGCCCAGTCCCGCGCGTGCACGTAGCGGGACTTCGGCCAGTAGTACCAGGGCATCGCCCCGATGTGTCCGTCGATGTGGCGGAACTGCTCGACCGCCTCCGCGTCCCGGTCCTGCCAGAACAGGAACCACGCGAGCGGGTGACGCAGCCGGATCGACCGCCAGTCGCCCGGATCGGCCGCTGCCAGGTCGGCGAGGGCGGCATCGACCGCCGCGACGACCTCCGGCTCCTTGAAGAAGGTCTCCGGCTTGAGCTCCGACTCGTGCAGTTCCTGCTCGATGTAGGCGATCAGCGGCAGTACGGACAGCAGCTCACCCGGCTCGGCCCCGGCGGCGCACTCGCGGGCGAAGGCGAGCGCGAGCTCGTGCGAGCCGCGCCACTTCTGGCTCCAGTACTGCATGGCGTTCGTGTGGGCCGAAAGGTTCTTCGGGTCCCGCTTCATGATCTGCGACCACAGCTGCTCGTACCGCTCGTGCGGGTAACCGAGGCCCAGGCTGATGTTCTGCTCCACCATGTACGGGACCGGGTCCGCGGGGTCCGCCAGCCGCTGGGCCTCGTGCGTCTGCTCCTGCGCCTTGACCAGCAGCTCGCGGAAGATCCGGAACTGCTCCTGAGTGGTGTGGCTGGCCCGCGCGGAGCCCCGCACGTTCCACGCCACCATGATGTCCGTGTCCGCGGTCACCAGCGCCGCGGACGCGTCCGACGGCCTGGCCGCGCGCCACGCCAGCAGCCAGACGTCGTCCTCGGCAGCCAGCTCGGACAGGACGCGGACGCGCTGCCAGCGCTCCTCCCAGTCCTGCCCGGCCGCCTCGAGATAGGCGGCGCCCGCTTCCCAGTCGCCGGCCTTGACCGCCGCGACGGCGGCGGTCCGCTCGGGCGGCACGGGCAGCACGTTGTCCGTGTCGAGCTCGTCCTCCGGCACGAAGCCCAGCGCGACGACCGCCGCGGCCTGCCGCGCCTTCCGCTCGGCCTTGACGGCGGCCGTCCCGGCGTTCGTGGCCTCGGTCCGGCCCTCGATGACGGCTATCTCCGCCTCCAGCCGCTTCGCCTTGCGGATGTAGTAGACGCCGCGCAGAACCTTGAACGCGCCGAAGAGCAGCATGGCGCCCAGGATGTACAGGCCGATCACGGGGCAAGCACCAGCTTTCGCAGGGGTTCGGTGTCGGGCAGGTCGGCGACGGCCGCGTCCAGGGCCGCGCCCAGGCGCTCCTCGAAGCCGTCGGCCGGGTAGCTCAGGGAGGCCGAGTCGGACCACGACAGCTGCCAGCGGGCGGCGCCGCGGGCCGTCAGTTCGACGGTGACCAGCTGGTTCAGCGCGCGCCGGACGACCGGGCGGGCGAACTCGCGGGCCGTACGGCCGGTGGCGGCCGCCGCCTCCTCCGACTTCGGGAAACGGTCGGCGATGCGCCAGCGCACCGCCGGGTCGGCGTCGAACGCGTCCAGCACGGCGTCGAGCCCGGGGCCCGCGCCCTCGGCGGCGAAGGCCTCACGGATGTCCTCCGCGCCCTGGCCGACGTACACGGTCATGGAGTCGTGGACGAGGTCCTCCCAGTCGACCCGCTTGAGCGCGAGCGCCTCCGGGGTGAGGACGGCCTGCTCCAGCGCGGTCAGCGCCGCACCGGCGTCGGCCAGCAGCTCCAGGGCCGGCCGGGCGGCCTGCCCGGAGCGGCCGTCGTCGGGCAGGGCCTCGATGCGGGCCACGCGCTCGGCGAGCGCGGGGTGCGAGTCGTAGGGGGAGGTGGGCTCGGTCGACAGTTCCCGGCGCAGCTCGTCCAGGTCGGCCGAGCGCGCGTCCAGGAGGCGGCGCAGGCCGCCGAAGACCTCGCCCGGGCGGGGCAGCAGGCCGGCGCCGACCCCGAGGGTGGCGTAGGAGCCCATGTAGAAGTCGTGCGCCGAGTCGAGGGCGTTCAGCTCGCGCAGCGCGGACGCGGCGGAGTCGCGGCCGGCGACCCGGACCGAGGCGAGGTCGGCGGCGAGCTCCTGGCGGCGGGAGGTGGAGCGGGTGGCACGCATGTAGAAGTTGCCGTACGCGATGTAGATCTTGGCCATGGCGCGGTACATCGCGCCCTCGCCCGCGGTGTCGACGCCCTTGGCCTTCTTGCCCTTGGCGATCCGCTTCTCGTCCTTGCGCTCCTGCTTCGCCCGCTCCTTGGCCACCTTCTTGTCGGCGCGGTCGTGGAAGTAGCCGATGGTGCGGATCAGCTGGGCGCGGCCGCGGGCGATCAGCGGGGTGAGACGCGTGTCGAAGTTGGCGTAGTGGCCCATCTCGTGGGCGAGCACGGCGCGCAGCTGCATCTCGTCCAGGCCCGTCATCAGCGGCAGGCCGAGGTAGAGGCGGCGGGTGCCGGGCCGCAGGCCCAGCAGCCTGGCGTCCTCGCCGACGGCCGCGTTCACCTCGTCGATCAGCACGATCTCGTCGGGGGCGCGGGTGCCGACCTGCTGCGCGATGTCACGCACGACCGCCCACAGCTCGGGCTCCTGCGCCTCGCCGACCGTGACACCGGCCGGGGGCTCGCCCTGGGGGGTGCGCAGCATGAACATGCCGCGCACGATCGGGACGGTGAGGACGAGGGACACGATGACCAGCTTGGCCACGATCGGGCCGTGCAGGGTGGTGACGACGGCGTAGTCGATGCCGCCGAGCGCGGCGAGCAGGAACACGCCGAGCAGGTAGAAGCCTGCGAGCAGGACGAGGGCGCGCAAGGCGCGCAGTGAAGCGCCCATATGGACAGATCCCCCCACGGGAACGAAAAAGAACGGGTGGCAGGGCAGAAGGCCACGGCCACCGCCGCATCATGCGGCCTGTGGTTACTTACAGCAACTTTATTCGCCAAGGATCCCCGCGGGGCGGCCGGGGTGGACGCACGCACCGGGCCGGACGCGCTGGAGCTCCGGGCCGGACGCACCGGGCCGGACCACCGATCCGCCGGCCGGGACCGTGGATCCGCGGGCCGGCCCGGAGGGCTACCGCGCCAGGGTCGCCGGCGACCCGCCGTTCGCCTCGTACCCCGCCACCGCCATCGCCCGGTACACCGCGTACATCGCGGCCGGGTCGTCCGCCTCCGACCACGGCAGCGCGCCCACGTACCCGTCCACGTGCCGGACCTGCTCCATCGCCTCCGCCCAACGCTCCATGAAGACCAGGAACATCAGCAGCATGTGCCGTACGTGCACCACCATCGGGTCGTCCTCACGCGCCGTGTGCACCGCGTACAGTGCGCCCTCCACCGCCCGCGTGACGACCGCGCCCCGGTAGAAGCTCGGGCTCAGCACGATGTCCGGCTGGTTCTCGCGCAGCGCGAACATCGGCAGGGCCGCCAGCAGCGAGCCCTGCGGGGCGCGCGCCGCGGCCGCGTGCGCGAAGGTGTCGGCCTTCTCCCGCGAGCCGTGCCACTTCGCGCCCCAGTAGTGCAGCGCGGCGAGATGGGCGCCCATGTGCTCCGGGGCCCGGTCGACGACCTTCGCCCACAGCTCGTCGAACTCCGCCTCCGGGTACGCCAGTCCCCGCGCGATCGCCAGCTCCGTGATGTACGGGACCGGGTCCCCCGGGGCCAGCAGCGCGGCCTTGCGGCACGCGTCCCGGGCCTCCTCCAGGATGATCCGGTGGTCCTCGGAACCGACGCCGCCCGAGTGCCGCCACGCCTGCTGCACCAGCAGCTCCGCGTGCACCTGCGCGCCGCCCGGGTCCTTCTCCGCCTCCAGCCGCCACGCCCTCAGCCACTGCGCGCCCTTCCCGGGCTGCGCCATCAGCTCCAGGGCCGCGGCCCCGCCGAAGGCCTGCACGCGCTGCCAGCGCCGCTCGCCCTCCCGCGGGGTCCCGGCGAGCAGCTGCGAGGCCGCCTCCCACCGGCCGGTGAGCCGTACGTTGTCGAGGGCGTCCATCAGGTCCTGGTCGGGCCCGGGAATGCGGATCTCGAGCTCTTCCTGCCGGTCGAATCCGTAGTTCGCCGGGTCGGCGGCGTCGGGGCTGCCCGGCGGGACCAGGCGGATAGCACCGCGCCGCCGCCGTATGTACGGACCGAGAATGATCACGATCATGAGCATCGCGAACACCAACCACAGAATCTCCATGCCTCCAGCGAACCAGACAGAGGGGGGAGCAGGCCAATAGGGGGGCGGGCGCCGGGCGGGCATAGCATCGGACCATGAGCGACGACAGCCACGAGCACCAGAGCTTCGAGACCCGCGCGATCCACGCGGGCAACACGGCGGACCCGCTGACCGGCGCGGTCGTGCCCCCGATCTACCAGGTTTCCACCTACAAGCAGGACGGCGTCGGAGGGCTCCGCGGCGGCTACGAGTACAGCCGCAGCGCCAACCCGACCCGGACCGCGCTGGAGGAGAACCTCGCGGCCCTGGAGGGCGGCCGTCGCGGTCTCGCCTTCGCGTCCGGACTCGCCGCCGAGGACTGCCTGCTGCGCACGCTGCTCGCCCCGGGCGACCACGTGGTCATCCCGAACGACGCGTACGGCGGCACCTTCCGCCTCTTCGCGAAGGTCGTCTCCCGCTGGGGCGTGGAGTGGTCGGTGGCCGACACCTCCGACCCCGAGTCGGTACGGGCGGCCCTCACCCCGAAGACGAAGGTCATCTGGGTCGAGACCCCCTCCAACCCGCTGCTCGGCATCACCGACATCGCCGTGGTCGCCGGCATCGCGCGCTCGGCCGGCGCCAAGCTGGTCGTGGACAACACCTTCGCCTCGCCGTACCTC
Organism: Streptomyces xanthophaeus; assembly: GCF_030440515.1. Lineage (GTDB taxonomy): Bacteria > Actinomycetota > Actinomycetes > Streptomycetales > Streptomycetaceae > Streptomyces > Streptomyces kutzneri. The sequence continues at coordinate 3,227,326 of NZ_CP076543.1, read as the reverse complement.
CAGCAGCCCCTGGCGCTGGGCGCCGACGTGGTCGTGCACTCGCTGACCAAGTACATGGGCGGGCACTCCGACGTGGTCGGCGGCGCGCTGGTCACCGCGGACGAGGCGCTGGGCGAGGAACTGGCCTACCACCAGAACGCGATGGGTGCGGTGGCCGGTCCGTTCGACTCCTGGGTCGTGCTGCGGGGCATCAAGACCCTGGCCGTGCGCATGGACCGGCACGCGGAGAACGCGGGCAAGATCGTGGAGCTGCTCAAGCGCCACCCGAAGGTCACCAACGTCCTCTACCCGGGCCTGCCCGAGCACCCGGGCCACGAGGTCGCGGCCAAGCAGATGCGCAACTTCGGCGGCATGATCTCCTTCCAGGTCGCCGGCGGCGAGGAAGAGGCCGTCGCCGTCTGCGGCCGCACCAAGATCTTCACCCTGGCCGAGTCCCTGGGCGGCGTCGAGTCCCTGATCGAGCACCCGGGCCGCATGACGCACGCGTCGGTGGCCGGTTCGGCGCTGGAGGTTCCGGCGGACCTGATCCGCCTGTCGGTCGGCATCGAGAACGCCGACGACCTCGTGGCGGACCTCACCCAGGCCCTGGGCTAGCCGCCCCCGCCGGGCCCCCCGGTCGTTCCGGCTTCCGCCGGGCAACTCCCGGGCCCGGCGGTCCCCAGCCCCTCCGGCGTTTGAGGCGCGGGGTCTGGGGCGGAGCCCCAGGAAACCCGGCTCCGCCGGGCACCGGGCTCCGCCCGGACCCTCCCCCAGCTACCGCTGGGAGGTGCCCCCTGCTCGAACGCCGGCGAGGCTGAATGTGCCCCGGGCGAAGCTGAATGCGGCCCCGGCGAAGCTGGAGGTGGCCGGCAGGGCCGGATGTGCCCGGCGCAGCCGGAATGGGCTCGGCGAAGCCGGGTCGGGGGCTACCAGCCCTGCAGGGGTGGGGAGATGCCGCTCGGGGGAGTGGTCCAGGGGTGGGTCAAGGAGGCCCACACCGCGAAGGCCACCGCCGCGGCGAAGAGCACGGCCCACCCGAACCGCCGCAGGGCCCGCCGCCGCCGCAGAAGGCGGTCGCCCCGGGCCGCGGCCCCCGCCGCGAGCCCCGTCGGCACCGGCGGGTACGGGCCCTCCAGGAGTCGTCTGACCTGTGCTTCCTTCCGGTCCGGGCCCCCGCTCACGCCGCCTCCCGGTTCCGCAGCGCCTCCACGGCCCGGTTGCACAGCACCCGTACCCGCTCCACCGGCATCCCGAGCTGCGCCGCCGTGACCTCCTCCGCGACCCCTTCGTAGAGCCGCAGGACCAGGACGAGCCGCTCCGGCGGGCTCAGCCGCGCCAGTACACCGGCGCCGCCGTGATGGCGCCAGCCGGTCCGGGCGAAGGCCTCGCACAGCTCCTGGCGGGTGAAGTCGTACGGATCGTCCCCGCGCAGGCGCCGCCAGTTCGCGTACGTACGGGCCAGCGCGCCCGCCAGCAGCCGCCGGGCCGACTCCGGTTCACCGGTCAGCAGGAGCGCGACATGCAGGAGACGCCCGGCCGCGCCCGCGACGAAGGCTTCGAACTCCGCGTAGGAGCCCGCCTGTTGATCAACCACCCGCATAGTCCACATAGTGCGGGCAGCGGGGCCGCCCGGGTCAAGAGGACGGACGGACTCCGCTCAGGAGGCGGGACCGGCTTCGGCCACGGCCGCCATGAGCTCCGACAGCGACAGGTTGAAGCGCGTCAGCAGACCGGTGAAGGATTCCCGCTCGCCCTCGCTCCAGCCCTCCGTCACGCGGGCCATCAGTTCGCGGCGCGAGGAGCGCACCTCTTCCAGCCGGGCCAGCCCCCGCGGGGACAGCGCGAGCACCACGGCCCGCCCGTCCTCGGGGTGCGAGGTCCGCTTGACCAGACCGCTGTCGACCAGCGGCGCGACCTGCCGGGTCACTGTGGAGGAGTCGATCCCCATGCCGCCGGCGAGCGCCTTCACGCCCATCGGGCCTTCCAGGTCGAGCCGGTTCAGCAGCAGGTAGGCGGCGCGGTCCATCGAGTTGCGGGCCTGGCCCACACCGCCCAGACGGGTCTGCTCGGCACGGCGGGCGAAGACCGCCACCTGGTGCTGGAGCGCGTCGAGGAGACCGGCTCCGGCGGGCGCGTCGGGCGCCGCGGGCAGATCGGAATTGGCCGGGGTGGAAGGCATGGCCGTGGGCTCTCTTCGCGTGGGTCCGACAAGGATGGGGGACAGAGTACGCGGCCGTGCGGCGGCTCGTACGCCTCGTACGAGAACTGATACGGCGGGTTGGGGCCCCTGCCCCGCGCGTGTCCCGGATGGCGAGATATCGCCCCTCGCCCGGGCGCTCCCGCGGGCGTCCCCACGGGCGCCTCCGCGGCCCGGAGCCGGCTCCCGCCCGGGCTGCGAGACTGGCGGCATGAACTACCGCGTGCCCCAGCCCGTCCCCCAGGTCATCCTCGACGACGTCCGGGGGGCCCAGAAGATGCTGTCCGGCGTCTCGCGGGTCACCGCCATGGAGGGCAGCCGGCACCTCTCCGCACTCACCGGCTCCCCGGTCCACCTCAAGTGCGAGAACCTCCAGCGCACCGGCTCCTTCAAGCTCCGCGGCGCCTACGTACGCATCGCCGGCCTGCGCCCCGAGCAGCGGGCCGCCGGTGTCGTCGCCGCGAGCGCGGGCAACCACGCGCAGGGCGTGGCGCTTGCCTCCTCCCTCCTCGGGGTCCGCTCGACCGTGTTCATGCCGGTCGGGGCGCCGCTGCCGAAGGTGGCCGCGACCCAGGAGTACGGCGCCGACGTGCGTCTGCACGGGCAGGTCGTCGACGAGACCTTCCTGGCCGCCCAGGAGTACGCGGACCGCACCGGCGCGGTGTTCATCCACCCCTTCGACCACCGCGACATCATCGCGGGCCAGGGCACGGTCGGCCTGGAGATCCTGGAGCAGTGCCCGGAGGTGCGGACCATCCTCGTCGGGATCGGCGGCGGCGGTCTCGCGGCCGGTGTCGCGGTCGCCGTGAAGGCGCTGCGGCCGGACGTGCGGGTCATCGGGGTGCAGGCGGCGGGCGCGGCCGCGTACCCGCCCTCGCTCAAGGCCGGACATCCGATCTCGATCGACGAACCGGTCACGATGGCCGACGGGATCAAGGTCGGCCGCCCCGGAGACGTCCCCTTCACCATCATCGGCGAGCTCGTCGACGACGTGCGTACGGTCTCCGAGGACGCCCTCTCCAGTGCTCTGCTGCTCTGCCTGGAGCGGGCCAAGCTGGTGGTCGAGCCGGCCGGGTGCAGCACGGTCGCGGCCCTGCTCAGCGAGCCCGAACTGTACGGCGGCGGCCCGGTGGTGGCCGTCCTGTCCGGCGGGAACGTCGATCCGCTGCTGCTCCAGCGGATCCTGCGCCACGGCATGGCGGCGGCGGGCCGGTACCTGTCCCTGCGGCTGCGCGTGGCCGACCGGCCGGGCGCCCTGGCCGGGCTCCTGGCGGTGTTGTCAGTGGTGGATGCGAACGTGTTGGACGTGAGCCATATGCGGACGGACCCGCGCCTGGGGCTCACGGAGGTGGAGGTGGAGCTGCACCTGGAGACGAAGGGCCCGGAGCACTGCGCGGAAGTCGCGCGTTCCCTGCACGGCGCGGGATACAAGGTGATGAGCTAGACGATGAGCCGGCGGGCGTCCTCGGCCGGTCCCCGGCCGCCCCCCGGGCGTTCCCGACCCGTCCGGCCGCCTCCGGCGACCCGGACATCCCCCGTTCGGCCGAGCAGGACCTGCCCGGCACTCATAGGATTTGCGTAGAAATGCCCTGAATATCCTGATTCTACTGGCCCGATTCACTGGGAGAATCCATATGCCAGGCGCTATCTACGCCGAAGGTCTGGTCAAGACCTTCGGCGATGTACGGGCTCTCGACGGCGTGGACCTCGATGTCCCCGAAGGCACCGTCCTGGGTCTGCTCGGCCCGAACGGCGCGGGCAAGACCACGACCGTACGTGTCCTGACCACCCTCCTGCGGCCCGACAGCGGCAAGGCCGTCGTCGCCGGCATCGATGTCCTCAAGCACCCCAACGAAGTCCGCCGCGCCATCGGCCTGTCCGGCCAGTTCGCGGCCGTCGACGAGTACCTGACCGGCCGCGAGAACCTCCAGATGGTCGGCCAGCTCTACCAGATGAAGGCCAGGGCGGCCAAAGCCCGGGCCACCGAACTCCTCGAACGCTTCAACCTCTCCGACGCCGCGGACCGCACGGCCAAGACGTACTCCGGCGGCATGCGCAGGCGCCTGGACCTCGCGGCAGCCCTCGTCGTCAGCCCACCCGTGATGTTCATGGACGAGCCGACCACCGGACTCGACCCCCGCAACCGCCAGCAGCTGTGGGGCATCATCCAGGAACTGGTCGCCGGCGGCACCACCCTGCTCCTCACCACCCAGTACCTGGAGGAGGCCGACCACCTCGCGCACGACATCTGCGTGGTCGACCACGGCAAGGTCATCGCCCGCGGCACCTCCGACCAGCTCAAGGCCCGTACCGGCGGCGAGCGCGTCGAAGTCGTCGTCCACGAACGGCAGCACATCACCACCGCGCGCGAGGTGCTCGCCGGCTTCGGCAAGGGCGAGACCACGGTCGAGGAGCACACCCGCAAACTGACCGTGCCCGTGTCGGGCGGCGCCAAGCTGCTCGCCGAGGTCATCCGCGAACTCGACGGCCGGGGCATCGAGATCGACGACATAGGCCTGCGCCGCCCCACCCTCGACGACGTGTTCATCTCCCTGACCGGGCACGCCGCCGAACGGGCCGCGGAGGAGAGCGAGAACGGCGACGCGCCGGCCGCTCCCGCGGCCAAGGACCGCAGGACGGCCCGCAAGGAGGTGGCGAAGTGACCCTCACCTCCCCGGACCCGGGCGCCTCCCCGCACCGCGAACTCACGGCACCCCGTCCGCGCGGCGGCGTCGTCCAGAGCGTGAACGACTCCCTCGTGATCGCCAAGCGGAACGTCATCCGACTCAGCCGGATTCCCGAGATGTTGATCTTCGGGCTGATCCAGCCGGTCATGTTCGTGGTGCTGTTCAGCTTCGTCTTCGGCGGCTCGATGATGATCGGCGGCTCGACCAGCGCCAGCGACTACCGGAACTTCCTGATGGCCGGCATCTTCGCCCAGACCGTCACCTTCGCCACCGCGGGTGCCGGCGCGGGCATCGCCGACGACATGCACAAGGGGCTGATCGACCGCTTCCGCTCGCTGCCCATGGCCCGCGGCGCCGTCCTGACCGGCCGCACCCTGGCGGACCTCATGCAGACGGCCCTGACCATGGTGGTGCTGGCGATGGTCGCCCTCCTCGTCGGCTGGCGCACCCACACCAGCGCCGGCGAGGTGCTGGCCGGCTTCGCCCTGCTGCTCCTGCTCGGGTACGCGTTCTCCTGGATCGGCGCCCTGATCGGGCTGTCCGTACGCACTCCGGAGGCGGCCACCTCGGGCGGGCTGATCTGGCTGTTCCCCGTCACGTTCATCTCCAACGCGTTCGTCCCCACGGAGAACATGGCGAGCTGGCTCCAGCCCATCGCCGAGTGGAATCCGTTCAGCGCCACCGTCCAGGCCTGCCGCGAGCTCTTCGGGAACCCGGGTGTCTCCCCGTCCGACGCCTGGCCGATGGTCCACCCGGTATGGGCCTCGCTGATCTGGTCGGCCCTGATCATCCTGCTCTTCCGCACGCTCGCGGTCCGCAAGTACCGCGGGGCGGACGGCTGAGGTCCGCAGGGGCGCCCGTACCCGCAGCAACGCGCGATGCCCGGCCGGGAGAGCCCGGCCGGGCATCGCGTTGTCACTCAGGAAGAAAACGGTGACCGAGGGTGATCAGCCGGTGAAGGGCTTGACGTCCAGGATCTTGACCGAGGCCTTCTTGCCGTTCGGCAGCTCGTACTCGGCGTCCTCGCCGATCGCCTTGCCCAGCACGCCGCTGCCCAGCGGGGACTGGGGGGAGTACGTCTCGAAGTCCGAGGACGCGTACTCGCGCGAGGCCAGGAGGAACTCCATGGCGTCGTCCTCGTCGCCGTCGAAGGCGATCTTCACGAGCGTGCCGGGGGCCACCACGCCGTCGGACGCGGGCGCGGTGCCGACCTTGGCGTTCTCCAGGAGCTGCGTGAGCTGGCGGACCCGCAGCTCCTGCTTGCCCTGCTCCTCCTTCGCCGCGTGGTAGCCACCGTTCTCACGCAGGTCGCCCTCCTCGCGGGCGGCTGCGATCTTCGTGGCGATCTCCGTGCGGGCGGGACCAGAGAGGTAGTCCAGCTCCGCCTTCAGCTGGTCGTACGCCGCCTGGGTCAGCCAGGTGACGCTTTCGCTCGTCTGGGTCACGGGTGCTCCTCGTCGGTACAGGGGACTACTGGCCGCCGTCGGCGGACGAAACCACGAGCCTAACAATTCGGGAAGAAAAGGGGGAGGACCCCAGAGGCTCATTGCCTCGTGGGGCGCCACTTCAATCCTCTTCGGACCTCAGTGGGCGGAAGGCGCCGACTGGCAGCCGACCAGCTCGATCATCGTGGCCCGGCCGGTGGTCTTCAGGATGACGATCTCGTCCACCCGCGACCGGTTCTGCGCGAAAGTGAAGTCCGCGCGGCCCACCTCGGCGTGCTCCTCGTTCTGGGAGCTGAGGGAACAGACCCCGGTGACCGAGGCGTCCTTGCGGACCTCCAGGTGCACCTTCACCTCGGTGTCCGAAATCACCTGGAACTTGATCACTTCGGCGCTCACGCTCTGTCCCGCGACGTAGTCCCAGCCGATCCAGCCGACCAGGCCCAGCAGCGCCGCACCCAGCACCGACCCGATGATCTTGAGCTTCCGGTCCGCACGCTCGTCCGCCGACCGGCCGTAGCGGCCCTCGGGCAGGCCCTCGCGCACCGCGCTCATGATCGTTCCTCTCGCCGGGGACGGCTTGGTCACCCCTGGAATTTTCCGCCCCCCAGTTCGGTCACTATAGGAGCTGAGTGTCGCGCCGAATCGCAGAGGATCCTGTTTTGACCGAGCAGCTTCGACTGATGGCCGTCCACGCCCACCCCGACGACGAGTCGAGCAAGGGCGCGGCCACCATGGCCAAGTACGTGTCCGAGGGGATTCCCGTGCTGGTCGTCACCTGCACCGGTGGCGAGCGCGGCTCGGTCCTGAACCCCAAGCTCCAGGGCGACAAGTACATCGAGGAGAACATCCACGAGGTCCGCGCCAGGGAGATGGACGAGGCGCGCGACATCCTCGGCATCGAGCAGGAATGGCTCGGCTACGTGGACTCCGGCCTCCCCGAGGGCGACCCGCTGCCCCCGCTGCCCGAGGGCTGCTTCGCGCTCGCGGACGTCCACGAGGCCGCCGGCGAGCTGGTGAAGAAGATCCGCGCCTTCAAGCCGCAGGTCGTCACCACCTACGACGAGAACGGGGGCTACCCGCACCCCGACCACATCATGACCCACACGATCTCCATGCTGGCCTTCGAGAGCGCGGCCGACACCGAGAAGTACCCGGAGAGCGAGTACGGCCCGGCCTACCAGCCGCAGAAGCTCTACTACAACCAGGGCTTCAACAAGCCGCGCACCGTCGCCCTCCACGAGGCGCTGCTCGCGCGCGGCCTGGAGTCCCCCTACGGGGAGTGGCTGGAGCGGTGGAAGGAGTTCGAGCGCAAGGAGCGGACCCTGACCACCCACGTGCCCTGCGCCGACTTCTTCGAGATCCGTGACAAGGCGCTCATCGCGCACGCCACCCAGATCGACCCGGACGGCGGCTGGTTCCGCGTCCCGATGGACATCCAGAAGGAGGTCTGGCCCACCGAGGAGTACGAGCTCGCGAAGTCGCTCGTCGACACTTCCCTCCCCGAGTCCGACCTCTTCGCGGGCATCCGGGAGAATGCGTAGCTATGAGCGCTACGCAGGCAGCACTGACCCAGCTCCTTCCGCTGGCGGGTGACACCTTCGACAAGAACAAGGTGACGCCCGGCCTCCTCGGCTTCATCGTGTTCGCGGCCCTCGCCGTCGGCGTGTGGGCCCTGATGAAGTCCATGAACCGGCACATGGGCCGGGTGGACTTCGAGGAGGCCCCGGAGCCGGCCGCCTCCGGCGGGGACGGCACCCGGGCCCCGTAAGGCGGGCCGCCTCCGGCGGGGACGGCACCTCGGGCTCCGTAAGGCCGGGCCGGGACCGGTGCGGCGCTGCGGGGGCCTTCGCGTACATGCCGCCGCCCGGCCGGGAACCCGGCGGGGCGGCGGCTTCCGCACGTGCCCGCCCCCCGGGGCCGGGCTCCCGGAACCGCCTCAGGCCGCTGCCAGCGCCTCCGGCATCTCCGTCGGCTTCCCCCCGGCTGCCTCCCGCGGTCGCCTCCGGACGCCTCCGGGCCCTGGGCCGGTCACGGAGCCGCCCGTGGCCGGCCCACCCAGGCCGTTCGGGGCGCACCGGCACCTGAGGGGCCCGAGGCGCGCCGGGACCCGCTCGGCCCACCCCGGCCCGCGAGACGTGTCCGCAGTGGGCAGGCCCGCGGCCGTCCCCTGCCCGTCGGGACGCCCCCGCGTCAGGCGCGCGGGACCCCCATGACCTCCCGGGAGTGCAGGTTCGGGACCAGACCGAGCCGCCACGCCTGCCAGCCCTCCGCCGGATCCACCCCCCGGCCCAGGATCACCCCGTAGGTCTCCAGGCAGTCCTCCAGCCGGCCGTCCCGCGCCGGATGCGGCGCCTGCGCGAGGCGCCCCAGCTCCGCCCGCGCCTCCTCCGGCGCCGCCGGCACCGCGTACGGCAGCATCGTGCACCGCAGGAAACGCGCCCAGTCCTCCCCGCGCCGGTCCCCGTACGAGATGAACAGCCGCACCGCCTCCTCGCACAGACCCAGCGCCTGCGACAGCCGGCCGTTGCCCGCGTCGATCACCGCCAGCTCCAGACACGTCCACGCCTCGCCGTGCGCCAGCCCGATCCGCCGGAAATCCGCCCGCGCGTCCACCAGCAGCTGACGGGCGAAGCCGGAGTTCCGCAGGTTCCCCGTCTGCGCAGCCCGCTGGTCCCGCGTCACCCGGCCCGAATGGTGGCGGGCGTACGCCAGCCCGTACACGTCCCGCATCCGCGAGAACATCGTCCGCGCCCGCTCCAGCTCCCGTACCGCCTCGTCCCGCTCGCCGCCCACCTCCAGCGCCTGCCCGAGGTAGTACTGCGTCCACGCCTCCCCCCGCGCGTCCTCCGCCTCCCGGTGCCGGGCCAGCGCCTCCCGCAGCCCGTCCACCGCCGGCCCCGGATCCCCGTCCACCACCCGGGCCCGGCCCAGCTGCGTCAGCGCCCAGGCCTCACCACGGTCGTCGCGGGTACGCCCGTACAGTTCCAGGGCCAGCCGCAGCTCCACCTCCGCCCGCTCCACGTCCCCGAACCGCAGGTGCACCTGACCCAGCTGGAAATGGGCCCACGCCTCCCCGTGCACGCTCTCGCTCTCCCGGTGCAACGCCAGCGAGGTCTCCAGCAGCCGCACCGCCTCCGCCAGCCGCGCCCGGTCCCGCTCCACCGCAGCCAGCGCGTGCAGCCCCCACGCCCGGTCACCCGCCAGCTCCGGCGGCTCCTGCAGCACCAGCGCCTCCCGGATCCGCACCGCCGCCTCCGGAAGATTGCCCTGGTGGTGCAACGTGATCCCGAGCGAGACCAGCGCCATCGCGGCCGCCGCCTCCTGATCGGCCTCCATGTACTGGTCCACCACCGACGCCAGCGTGGTGCGGGCCTTGTCCAGCTCGCCCAGCTGGCGCGCCGCGATACCCGTACGCCACTGCACCGACCGCACCAGGCGCCCCTGCTGCCCCTTCAGCCCGTTCTGACCCGCTGCCACCACCTGCGTCAGCTCATCGATCTCACCCAGCCGGTACAGGTCCCCGCGCAGCAGACAGAAGTCGCACAGCGCGCCCAGCAGATCCAGCACCGCCTGCTGATCCACCCCCTCCGAGTGCCGCAGCGCCGCCGTGATGAAGCTCGACTCGTCGTCCAGCCAGCGCAGCGCCGCATCCAGCGACGTGAAACCGTGCCCCCCGACCGGCCCCTTCAGGAACGTGTTCGCCCGCGTCGACATCTTCCCGTCGACCATCCGGATCACCGAGTCCGCGAGCCGCGCGTAGTCGCGGATCAGCCGCTCGTGCGCCGCCGCGGCCTGCGCCCGGTCCTCGTCCGCCGCCGACCGCGCCGCCGCGTACGCACGCACCGCGTCGTGCATCCGGAACCGCTGGCCGCGCACCCGCTCGATCAGCCCGGCCTCCCACAGCTCCTCCAGCGTGCGCAGCGCCGCCGCCTCCGGTACGTCCGCCAGCGCCGCCGCCGCCGCACCTCCCAGCGACGCCCGCCCCGCCAGCGGCAACCGCCGCAGCAGCTGCCGGGCGGGTTCGGCCAGCCGCGCGTCCGCCGCACGCAGCGCCGCCTCCACCGGGTGCGCCGCCGCACCGCCGGCCAGGGCCCGGCCCTCGCCCGCCAGCGGAGCCAGCAGCCGCAGTGCGAGCGGCAGCCCGCCGCTCAGCTCCACCACCGCGGCCACGTCCTCCTCCGCGACACCCGCCGGAGCTGCCGCACCCGGCGCACCCGCCCGCGGCGCCCGGAGCAGCTCCGCCGCCTCCTGCGGCGCCAACCGCTCCACCGGCAGCTGGTACACCCACGCGGCCAGATCCGCCGGCAGCTCCAACGGCTCCCGCGCCGTCACCAGCACCAGGCTCTCGGAACGCTCCGGAACCAGCATCCGCACCTGCGCCGCGTCCACCGCGTCGTCCAGCAGCACCGTCACCGGCAGCCCCTGCAGATGCTGGTGGTACAGCTCGCCCAGGCGCCGCACCTGCTGCTCCGCCGACGCACCCTCGCGGAACAGCAACTGCTCGCGGGGCGCACCCAGCCGGTTCATCAGGTGCAGCAGCGCCTCCCGCGTGGCCAGCGGCGCCTCCCCGGACGCCTCCCCGGCCGAACCGCCCCGCAGATCCACCACGCACGCACCCCGGAACTGGTCCCGCAGACCGTGCGCCGCCGCCAGCGCCAGCGCCGTACGGCCCACCCCCGGCTCACCGTGCAGCACCACCACCACCGGCCGGGTCTCCGTACTGGCCCGGGCCGCCTGCACCCACTGCGCGATCCGCGTCAGCTCGGACCGCCGCCCCGCGAACACCTCCGCCGCAGCAGGCAGCTGCCCGAAGGACTGCTCCAGCGCACTGCGCCGCCGCGCCTCCGCGCTGCGGTCCGCACCCCGCAGCCGCGGAGCGGGCCGCGCCGCCGGCCGGGCCGCCGCGGGCCGGGCCGCCCGGGCGGCCGCGGCCACCGCACGCTGCTGCTCCAGGAACGGACGTATCCCGCGCACCTCCAGCGCCGACAGCCACTGCAGCTTCAACTGCTCCGGCCCGCCCGGCCGGCCCCGCTCCCCGGCCCGCCGGTTCGCGGCCGGCAGGTGCAGCGCCGTCACCTTCACCACCGTCGCCACCGCGCCGGAGATCCCCACCACGGCCCCCGCGGTCAGCGCCGTACCGGCCGCGACACCCAGCGACAGGTCCGCACCCACGGCCGTGGCCGCCGCGACCGCCGTCACCAGCAACGCCGTGGAATGGTTGCCCCGCCGGAAGGCCTCACCGAGCGACTGGTCCCCGGCCGCCGCCTCGTCCAGGGCCCGCACGTACGCCTCGTACTCCGGCGCGGCACTCGCGGCGAGCGCGTCCAGCGCCTCCCGGCCCCGGGCCAGCAGCGTCGCCCGGTCGATGCCCGCGCCCGTTCCCCGCTGCGCCGCGTCGTCCACGGCCCGCTCCAGCAGCCGCTCGGCCTCACCGCGATGGCTGTCCCGCATCGGCATCCCCCTCAGAGAGCTCCGGCAACGAGCCCCAAGTGTCCTGCGGGACTCCTCCGAGCGCGAGTGAATCTGAGCTAGTTCAGAGGGAACTGCGCACTCTCTCCCAAAGACGGGTCGGATTCCGTCAACTGGCATATTCGGACGGCAACATGACGCCACGTCGCTCACGCACGGCTCCGGCATCGGCCCTGTGCGCGACGGCACTGCTGCCGGCGCCGACCGGATCTCCCGGCCGCATAACATGCCCGAATGATCGATTTCTCCCGGACTTCTTCCGCCGATTTCCTCAAGGCCCTGAAGCAGGGCACGGACGGAGTGTGGTCCGTGGAAGCAGCCGTCTGGCTGCTGGAGCGGCACGGCGTCTGGCTGCATGACCCGCGGCTGCGGCCCTACGTCGACGGCGGGGTCGAGGACGACGGCACCGTGTGGGCCGGCCTCCCCTTCCGGCGCGTGGGGGACGCGATCGCAGCGGGCGCGTTCGGTGAGGAGTGGGACGAGGACATCGCGGTGCTGAGGATCGTCCTCAGCCTGTGGGGGAACTACCCCATCTCGCTCCGCCAGACCTGCGAGTACCTCTCCGAGGGGAGCCTCGGCCTGGTGGCGAAGGCCCTGTTCCTCGCCAACGGCTACGACGAGCCGCACCAGCTGTCCTGAGGCACTTGCGGCAGGATGGGCCCATGCCGAACCGCCTCGCGAACGAGACCTCCCCCTACCTCCTCCAGCACGCCGACAATCCCGTCGACTGGTGGCCGTGGTCGCCCGAGGCCTTCGCCGAGGCGCGTGAGCGCGGGGTGCCCGTGCACCTCAGCGTCGGATATGCGAGCTGCCACTGGTGTCATGTGCTCGCCGGCGAGAGCTTCGAGGACGAGCTGACCGCCGCGTACATGAACGAACACTTCGTCAACATCAAGGTGGACCGCGAGGAGCGGCCCGATATCGACGCCGTCTACATGGAGGCCGTCCAGGCCGCCACCGGCCAGGGCGGCTGGCCCATGACCGTCTTCATGACCGCCGACGCCGAGCCCTTCTACTTCGGGACGTACTTCCCGCCCGAGCCCCGGCAGGGGATGCCCTCCTTCATGCAGGTGCTCGAAGGGGTGCGGACCGCCTGGGTGGGGCGCCCCGAGGAGGTCGCCGAGGTCGCGCAGCGGATCGTACGGGACCTGGCCGGCCGGGAGTTGGACTACGGGAAGGCCGGCACGCCCGGGCCCGAGGAGCTCGCGCAGGCACTGCTCGGGCTGACGCGGGAGTACGACTCCGCGCGCGGCGGATTCGGCGGGGCGCCGAAGTTCCCGCCGTCCATGGTGCTGGAGTTCCTGCTGCGCCACCACGCGCGCACCGGGTCCGAGGGCGCGCTCCAGATGGCCGCGGACACGTGCGAGGCGATGGCGCGCGGCGGGATCTACGACCAGCTCGGAGGCGGGTTCGCGCGGTACTCCGTGGATCGGGACTGGGTGATTCCGCATTTCGAGAAGATGCTCTACGACAACGCGCTGCTGTGCCGGGTGTACGCGCACCTGTGGCGCGCCACCGGGTCCGATCTCGCCCGCCGGGTCGCGCTGGAGACCGCCGATTTCATGGTCCGGGAGCTGCGGACCGACCAGGGCGGCTTCGCCTCGGCGCTCGACGCCGACAGCGAGGATCCGCTGACCGGGGAGCACGTGGAGGGGGCCTACTACGCCTGGACGCCCGCCCAGCTGCGCGAGGTGCTGGGGGAGGACGACGGGGATCTGGCCGCCGCGTACTTCGGGGTGACCGAGGAAGGGACCTTCGAGCACGGGACGTCCGTGCTGCAGCTGCCCCAGGACGGGCCCGTGGTGGAGGCGGGCAGGCTCGCCGGGATCAAGGAGCGGCTGCTGGCCGTACGGGGCCGGCGGCCCGTGCCCGGGCGGGACGACAAGATCGTCGCCGCGTGGAACGGGCTGGCGATCGCCGCGCTCGCCGAGTGCGGGGCGTACTTCGAGCGGCCCGACCTGGTGGAGCGGGCGACCGAGGCGGCCGATCTGCTCGTGCGCGTGCACATGGACGGCCGGGCGCGGCTGTCGCGCACCAGCAAGGACGGGCAGGTCGGCGCCAACGACGGGGTGCTGGAGGACTACGGCGACGTGGCGGACGGCTTCCTCGCGCTGGCCTCCGTGACCGGCGAGGGGGTCTGGCTGGAGTTCGCCGGGTTCCTCGTCGACCTGGTCCTGGACCGGTTCACGGCCGAGGACGGGTCGCTGTACGACACGGCGCACGACGCGGAGAAGCTGATCCGCAGGCCGCAGGATCCGACGGACACGGCCGCCCCGTCGGGGTGGACGGCCGCCGCGGGCGCGTTGCTCTCGTACGCGGCGCACACCGGATCGGAAGCGCACCGTACGGCGGCGGAGCGGGCGCTCGGGGTGGTGCACGCGCTCGGGCCGCGGGTGCCGCGCTTCATCGGGCACGGGCTGTCGGTGGCCGAGGCGCTCCTGGACGGGCCGCGCGAGGTGGCGGTCGTCGGCCATCCGGAGGATCCGGCGCTGGCGCTGCTGCACCGGACCGCGTTGCTGGGGACGGCTCCTGGGGCGGTGGTGGCGGCCGGTCTTCCGCGTGCGGAGGACGGCTCCGGCGGTGAGTTCCCCCTTCTTGCCGAGCGCACACTCGTGCACGACCTTCCGACGGCGTATGTGTGTCGACATTTCGTCTGCGCGCGGCCTACGACGGAACCGGTCGAACTGGCCGAACAGTTGGGTGTGATTCGTCCCTGAAGTGGCCGGAGTACCGTCAATTCCGGTTGCGTGTATATGAGTTCAGAAACGTGCTTTTTATTTTCGATGCAGCTGAGTGTCATGTTCACTGCCTAATCTCTTAGCTTCGGGAGTCACCGAGACGGCGCACCGGGGGGTGCGCGCAAGGGGGAAGCGGGGGCGGCGGGCCGGGGGGCCCGCCGTGAGCCCCCGGGGGGTTTGCTGATCGCCGCCGGGGGGCGGCGGGTCTGTGGGGGGCCTTGTGTACACATCTGTGTTCATCGCTGTCATTTCCCTGGCGCTCTTCTGGATGGCCGCATTCACGCTCTGGTGGCAGATGCACGCGTGGCGGACCCCCGAGGTGCTCGCCTCCACGCGTTTCGACCGCCCCGACGGGGAGGGCCGCCTCGCCTTCTCGCTGCTGCTGCCCGCCCGCCACGAGCAGGCGGTCCTGGAGCACACCATCGACCGGCTGCTGGAGTCGAGCCACACCGACTACGAGATCATCGTGATCGTCGGGCACGACGACCCCGAGACGGCCGCCGTCGCCGAACGGGCCGCCGCCCGCGCGCCGGCCCGCGTACGGGTCGTCGTCGACCACCACGAGACGAAGAACAAGCCGAAGGCCCTCAACACCGCCCTCCCGTCCTGCCGCGGTGACATCGTCGGAGTCTTCGACGCCGAGGACCAGGTCCACCCCGAGCTGCTCGCCCACGTCGACCACGCCTTCCGCTCCACCGGCGCCGACGTGGTCCAGGGCGGGGTCCAGCTCATCAACTTCCACTCCAGCTGGTACAGCCTGCGCAACTGCCTGGAGTACTTCTTCTGGTTCCGCTCCCGGCTGCACCTGCACGCCGAGAAGGGCTTCATCCCGCTCGGCGGCAACACCGTCTTCGTGCGCACCGAGGTGCTGCGCGAGGCCGGCGGCTGGGACCAGAACTGCCTCGCCGAGGACTGCGACCTCGGGGTGCGGCTGTCGTCGGTCGGCAAGAAGGTGGTCGTCGCCTACGACTCCGACATGGTCACCCGCGAGGAGACGCCCGGCTCGCTGGTGAGCCTGCTCAAGCAGCGCACCCGCTGGAACCAGGGGTTCCTTCAGGTGTACCGGAAGAAGGACTGGCAGCAGCTGCCCGGCCGCGGCCAGCGCTGGCTGGCCCGCTACACGCTGATGACGCCCTTCATGCAGGCCGCCTCGGGGGTGATCATTCCGCTCAACTTCGCCGTCGCGGTCCTCCTCGACGTACCGGTCGGCATCGCGATCATCACCTTCCTCCCCATGATCACGGCGATGGTGACCTTCGTGTTCGAGATCGTCGGCCTGCACGACTTCGGCCGCCAGTACGGTCTGCGCGTCCGTTTCGTCCACTACGTCAAGCTCGTGGTCGGCGGGCCGTTCTACCAGGTGATGCTCGCGGGGGCCGCGATCCGTGCGGTCTGGCGCGAGCAGCGCGGCCGCAACGAGTGGGAGCTGACCAGCCACACCGGCGCCCACCTGACCGCGA
Source organism: Streptomyces xanthophaeus (assembly GCF_030440515.1). Taxonomy (GTDB): domain Bacteria; phylum Actinomycetota; class Actinomycetes; order Streptomycetales; family Streptomycetaceae; genus Streptomyces; species Streptomyces kutzneri. The sequence goes on along the minus strand of NZ_CP076543.1, from coordinate 3,211,351 downwards.
CCGCCACGGCGACCCCGGCCGCCGCCGGCGCGCCCGCGTACGCCACCGCGCCCGTCCCCGCCACCGCCGCACCCGGTGTCGTCTCCGCCTCCACCGCGATCCGAGAGGACAGCCGCCAGTGACCGCCACCCTGCCCACGGCCACTGATCCCCAGCCAGAGACCCGCACCGAACCGGACCGGCGGACGCCCGCCGCCGGCGGCCTCGGCGTGCGCCCGCCCGCGCCCGCCCGGCCCCTCGTGCGCTTCCGCTCCTCCCGCCCCGACCTGCTGCTGTGCGGCGCCCTGCTGCTGGTGATCGTGCTGGTCCAGGGCTGGAACATCACGAACTTCCCGACCCTGAGCGATGACGAGGGCACCTACCTCGCGCAGGCCTGGGCCGTCCAGCAGGGCGACGGCCTCGCCCACTACACGTACTGGTACGACCATCCGCCGCTCGGCTGGATCCAGATCGCGGGCCTGACGTACCTGCCGTCGCTCTTCGTGCCCGACTGGATGACCGTCGCGCCGATGCGGTTCTCGATGCTCGCCGTCTCCGCCGCCTCCTCCGTGCTCCTGTACGTCCTGGCGCGCCGGCTGTGGCTGCCGCGCTGGGCGGCCGGGCTCGCGATGGCCCTCTTCGGGCTGTCGCCGCTCTCCGTGGTCCTCCAGCGGGAGATCTTCCTCGACAACCTCGCCGTGATGTGGATGCTGCTGGCCTTCTGCCTCGCCGCGTCCCCGAGCCGCCACCTGTGGCACCACTTCGGATCCGGGCTGGCGGCCGCCACCGCCGTCCTGACCAAGGAGACGATGCTGGTGGTGCTCCCGGCACTGCTGGTGACCATGTGGCGCCACAGCCACCGTGACACCCGCAAGTTCGCGGTCACCGGAGCGATCACCGCCTGTGCGCTGATCGGGCTGTCGTACCCGCTGTACGCCCTGCTCAACGGTGAGCTGCTGCCCGGCTCCGGGCACGTGTCGCTCATCGACGGCATCACCTACCAGATGGGCCGCGAGGGCTCCGGCTTCATCCTCACGCCCGGGTCCGGCTCCAACGGCGTCTTCCGGTCCTGGCTCTACTACGACACCGTCCTGCCGCTCGGCGGGCTGGCCGGCGCCGTCCTGCTGCTCGCCACCATCCCCTGGTCCGTCACCGCACGCGCGCTGGCCGGCCCCGCACTCGCCGCCGTGATCCTCGCCGCCGTCGCGATGCGGCCCTCCGGCTACCTGCCGGCGATGTACGTGATCCAGGCGCTGCCGTTCCTTGCGCTCGTCCTCGCCGGGGGCGCGGCCAGCATCACGCACGCCGTGCTGCGCCGCCGCCGCGGTCCGGGCGAGCGCCGGTCGCGGGTGTGGGCGCGGTGGGCGCTGGTCGGCGTCCTCGCGGCGTCGGCCGCCGTGTACGTGCTGCCGCGCTGGTACGACGGCAACCGCACCGCGCTGACGGTCGACGCGAACGCCCCGTACCGGCAGGCCGCGGCCTGGCTCGGCAGCGAGGTGGCCGATCCGGCGAACACCCGGGTGCTGCTGGACGACGCGCTCTGGCTGGACGCGGTGCACCACGGCTTCGAGCCGGGGCCCGGCGCGATCTGGTTCTACAAGGCGGACCTCGACCCGGCCGTCACCAGGACCCTGCCGCGGGGCTGGCAGGACATCGACTACGTGGTCTCCTCGCCCACCGTGCGCCGTGACGCGGTGAACCTGCCCAACGTGAAGGCGGCGCTGGAGCACTCGGCGGTGGTGGCGGTCTTCGGGTCGGGCGAGGACCGCATCGAGATACGCAGGACCGACAGGACCGACCGTGTCGGCGGTGCCGACCGTACGAGTGGGAGCTGAGCCACCATGAGCGAGGACCTGTGGCACCTCCATGCCCCGGTCGATGCGGAGCTCACCGCTCCGAAGACCCCGACCGGCACCGTGACCCTCATCATCCCGACCTTCAACGAGTCCGGGAACATCACCGAGTTGCTGCGCCGGCTCGGTGAGGCGCTGCCCGGCCACCTGCCCTGCGAGGTGCTGTTCGTGGACGACTCCACGGACGACACCCCCGCCGTCATCGAGAAGGCCGCCGCCGACCACCCCTTCCCCGTGTCGGTCCTGCACCGGGAGACGGCCGACGGCGGGCTCGGCGGCGCCGTCGTCGAGGGGATCAAGCGCGCGGACACCGACTGGATCGTCGTCATGGACGCCGACCTCCAGCACCCGCCCCACCTCGTCCCCGAGCTCGTCGGCGAGGGCATGCGCACCGGCGCCGACCTCGTCGTCGCCTCCCGCTACATCAGCGGCGGGAGCCGGGCCGGGCTCGCCGGGAGTTACCGCATCGCCGTCTCCCGCGCCGCGACCTGGCTGACGAAGGGGCTCTTCCCGCGCGCCCTGCGCGGGATCAGCGACCCGATGAGCGGCTTCTTCGCGATGCGCCGCTCCGTCGTCACCGCCGAGGCCCTGAAGCCGCTGGGCTACAAGATCCTGCTGGAGCTGGCGGTGCGCTGCGGTCCCGGCAAGGTCGCCGAGGTGCCGTTCGTCTTCCAGGACCGCTATGCGGGGGAGTCGAAGTCCACCGCCCGCGAGGGCATGCGCTTCCTCTCCCACCTCGCCTCGCTGCGCTCGGCCGCCCCGCTGGCCCGCATGATCGGCTTCGGTCTGATCGGGCTCTCCGGCTTCGTCCCGAACCTGGCCGCGCTGTGGCTGCTCACCCATGCGGGGATGCACTACCTGCCGGCCGAGATCGTCGCCAACCAGGCGGGGGTCCTGTGGAACTTCCTCCTCATCGAGACCCTGCTCTTCCGCGACCGGCGCCGGCACCGTCACTGGGCGGACCGGGTGGGGCGCTTCGCGCTGCTCGCCAACGCCGATCTGCTGCTGCGCATTCCGCTGATCGCGGTGTTCGTCGCCGAGCTCGGGATGGAGGTGCTGCCCGCCACCGCCCTTGCCCTGGTCACGACCTTCGTCCTGCGGTTCGCGGCCACGGAGGCCCTCGTCTATCTGCCGCGCCACAACAGGAGCTGAGCCGCACAGAAAGGAACCTTTCCATGCGTCTGACGATCCGGCGGAGGGCCGGGAGGCGGGCCGCCCTGCTCGCCGTCGGGGCGATGACCGCGAGCCTGCTGCTCACCGCACCGCAGCAGGCCACGGCCGGTCCGCCCAATCTGCTCTCCAATCCCGGTTTCGAGACCGCCGGAGCCGCCGGCTCCGACATGCCGTCCTGCTGGTCCAGGTCCGGCTGGGGCGACAACGACTTCACCTTCGCCACCGTCGCCGACGCGCACGGCGGCACCAAGGCGATGAAGGTCTCGCTCACCCGCCGCGTGGACGGCGACCGCAAGGCGCTGGTCACGGAGAACAGCACCTGCGCCCCGACCGTCACGCCGGGCAGGCAGTACGACCTGTCCGCCTGGTACAAGTCGAACACCCCGGACGTGTCGGTGACCGTGTTCCGCCGTGACACGACGGCGGGCTGGCAGTACTGGACCGACCTGCAGAATCCGCCCGTCAGCGCGGCCTGGGCGCGTACGGAGGTCCGTACGCCGGCCGTTCCGCCGGGCACCGACAAGATCGCGTGGGGCCTGTCGGTCTACGGGGTGGGCACGCTCACCACCGACGACTACGCGCTGGAGGAGGTGGGCGCCGTCCCGCCGCAGCCGGCCTGTTCGGGGACGGCGGAGGAGTGCGCCAAGGGCAAGTGGCAGGTGATCCCGGCGCAGAATCCGGTGCGTTCGATGCACGCGGTCGTGCTGAAGAACGGCAAGGTGCTGCTGATCGCGGGCTCGGGCAACGACATAGCCCAGTTCAACGCCGGTACCTTCACCTCCGCCGTGTACGACCCGGCGAACGGGTCCTTCAGGACGATCCCGACCCCCGTCGACATGTTCTGCTCGGGCCATGTGCAGCTGGCGGACGGCCGGGTGCTGGTGATGAGCGGCAACAAGGGGTATCCGTCGGCCGACGGCAAGATCGGCTACCAGGGGCTGAAGGACTCGTACACCTTCGACCCGGCGACCGAGAAGTACACCAGGACCAACGACATGAACGGCGGGCACTGGTACCCGTCGGCGACGATCCTCGGCAACGGTGACGTGATCTCCTTCGGCGGGCTGAAGGAGGACTCCACGGGTAATGTGACGGCGGAGAAGTTCTCGGCGGCGCAGAACAAGTGGCTGCCGATGAACGAGGTCAACCAGACCTGGTCGTACTGGGGCCTGTACCCGTCGATGATCCTCATGCAGGACGGGCGGCTCTTCTACTCGGGCAGCCACACCTTCGGCAACGGTACGCAGGGCACCGGGGCCTCGATCTACGACTACGGCGCCAACACCATCACCGACGTGCCGGGCCTGCGGAACAAGGACGAGCGCGACGAGTCGGCGAGCGTGCTGCTGCCCCCGGCCCAGGACCAGCGGGTGCTGACCATCGGCGGCGGCAACAACGAGCGCAATCCGGCGGCCAACCGGCTCACCGACATCATCGACCTCAAGCAGCCCAGCCCCGCCTACACGGCCGGCCCGCCGATCCCGCAGGGCCTGGTCGACCAGGGCCAGGGCAAGCGGCCGCAGACCGGTGCCGAGGGCAAGATGTTCGTGTCGGCGGTGCTGCTGCCGGACGGCAAGGTGCTGGAGACCGGCGGCGGGCTGCACGACCGGGCCGACCCGGTCTTCGAGGCCTCCTTCTTCGACCCGGCGACCAACACCTACCAGCCGGGTCTCGCCACCGACCCGATCCCGCGGACCTACCACTCGGCGTCGTTCCTGATGCCGGACGGCCGGGTCATGTCGGTCGGCGACAACCCGGGCAACGGGACGTACAACCACAACGTGTCGATCTACACGCCGCCCTATCTCTTCAAGGGCGCCCGCCCGCAGATCACCTCGGTGATCGACACGCAGTGGGTGTACGGGGACACGCAGCGGATCACCGTCAACCGGCCGGTCGCCAAGGCGGAATTGATCCGTCCGGCAGCGGTCACCCACTCCTCGGACCCGAACCAGAGGTTCGTGGACCTGCCCATGACCGTCGACGGGAACAACATCGACCTGAACGTCACCAGCAACCCCAACCTGGCGCCGCCCGGCTGGTACATGCTCTTCGCGGTCGACGCGAACGGCATCCCGTCGATCGCCACCTGGGTCCACCTCGGCGGCCCGTCCGCGCTGGCGGCCACCCAGGAGCAGCCCTCCGCGCACGAGCACACCTTCGCCGACAAGCTGGGGCCGGCCAAGGAGAACCCGGCCGAGCGGGACTCCGCCCCGGTCGCGCCGAGCGTGGCCGGCTGCGACCGGCACTACGGCACGGTCAACGTGTGCGTACCGACCCGCTTCCCGGCCGAGGTGCAGGCGACGGCGAAGGCCCGCTGCGACTGGCTGGCCTCCCACAAGTACCCGAAGCGCCTCAAGGTCAACGGCAGCGATCCGCTGCGCCTTGACCCCGACCGCGACGGCTACGCCTGCTGACCTGCTGACCTGCTGGACCGGGACCCTGCCACCCCCCCGGGGGGCAGGGTCCTGGTTGCGGGCCCTCTTGATCCGCGCACACTGGGAGGGATGTGGCTGCTGTCACCCAGCAGGGAGGCCGAACCATGGCAAGTCCGATCAGCGCATCACAGACCGCGCGCATCGTGCGGCTGGCGGCACGCGTCAGGCCCGAGATGTGGGATGCGATCAATCCGCACGGGCCGGTGTTCGCCACCGGCGTGGCAGGGGTCCGCTCCCCCGACCGATCCTCCGAAGTCGCCCTCAACCCACAGCCGCTCCCGCCCCGCGAACAGCTGCGGATCGCCCTCATGCAGACGGTGAAGGGGATCGCGGAGACGGCGATCGGGGCGCACCAGGGTGGCCGCGATCCCCGCGAGATCCTGCAGGCGGTCGGCGACGACATGTGCCCCGCACCGCCGCATCCGAAGATCCCCTGGCCCAAGAACTGGCCGGGACCCTGGCCGCCCGGGGAGCCCTTCCCCATCGACCTCGTCGACCCGCAGTACGCGACGCCCGCCGTCCAGGCGGTGGCCGGGCTGGCGTTCCAGGGGTACGCCGACGGCATCGCCGACGAGAAGCTGAGCGTCGTCTTCGGCGAGCTGGCCGACCGGCTCTTCGACGCGGCCCTGAACAACTCCGGTTCCGGCTCCGCCTGAGCGCGCCGAACGCGACCGGGCCGGAGCCTCGGCCGGGGCCGGCGCCGGGCCGCCTCGATCAGTGCTGGTACGCCGCGAGCGAGATGCCGACGTAGTGGGCCACGAAGGCCGCGAGGGTCAGCGAGTGGAAGACCTCGTGGAAGCCGAAGAAGCGCGGCGAGGGGTTCGGGCGCTTCATGCCGTAGATGACCCCGCCCACGCTGTAGAGGAGGCCGCCGACGATCACCAGGACCAGGACGGCGATCCCGCCGGTCCGCATGAAGTCGGGCAGGAAGAAGACCGCCGCCCAGCCCATGGCGATGTAGCAGGGGGTGTAGAGCCAGCGCGGGGCGCCGACCCAGAAGACCCGGAAGGCGATGCCGGCGGCGGCCGCGATCCACACCGCCCACAGCAGGGTCCGCCCGGTGGAGGGCGGCAGCAGCAGGACGGTCAGCGGGGTGTAGGTGCCCGCGATGATCAGGAAGATGTTGGCGTGGTCGAGCCGCCGCAGGATGGCCTCGCCGCGCGGTCCCCAGGTGCCGCGGTGGTAGACCGCGCTGACGCCGAAGAGCAGGCAGGCCGTGAGGATGTACACGCCGCAGGCGACGCGGGCCCGGGTGGAGTCGGTGAAGGCCATCAGCACCAGGCCGGCGACGACCACGGCGGGGAACATCCCGAGGTGCAGCCAGCCGCGCATCAGCGGCTTCTCCTCCAGGGCGGTCTCCGCCGCCTCCAGGGCCTCGACTACCGGTGTGGCCTCGGCGGCCGGGACGGCGGCGGCATCAGAAGTCATGCGCGCCATGCTACCTACGGGTCCGTAGGTTTCCGTTAGTGGTCTTTACGGAAGATTGACGGACGTGGCAATGCTCACGTGAGAGGCCCTCTGGACATATGCGCACATCCACCGGATGATCAGATGAGTGCGGTCGGCACCGGATGAGCGGAGCGCGAAGCGTCCGGGTCGCAGCCCCCACGGGGCAAACACCAAACACACCCCTCAACAAGGAGCAATCGTGGCGCGCGACAACGCGGCTCCCACCATCCCGACGACTCACCAGGAACTGATTTCCTGGGTGGACGAGATCGCAGCCCTCACCCAGCCGGACCGCGTCGTCTGGTGCGACGGCTCCGAGGCCGAGTACGAGCGCCTGTGCGAGGAGCTCGTCACCAAGGGCACGTTCAAGAAGCTCGACGAGACGAAGCGCCCGAACTCGTACTACGCCGCCTCCGACCCCTCCGACGTCGCGCGCGTCGAGGACCGGACCTTCATCTGCTCCGAGAAGGAGGAGGACGCGGGCCCGACCAACCACTGGAAGGCCCCCGCCGAGATGAAGGACATCTTCGCGGGCGAGAAGGGGATCTTCCGCGGCTCCATGAAGGGCCGGACGATGTACGTCGTCCCGTTCTGCATGGGCCCCCTCGGCTCCGAGCTCTCCGCGATCGGCGTCGAGATCACCGACTCCGCCTACGTCGCGGTCGCCATGCGCACCATGACCCGCATGGGCAAGGCCGTCCTCGACGAGCTCGGCACCGACGGGTTCTTCGTCAAGGCCGTCCACACCCTCGGCGCTCCGCTCGCCGAGGGCGAGGCCGACGTGCCGTGGCCCTGCAACACCACCAAGTACATCTCGCACTTCCCGGAGACCCGCGAGATCTGGTCCTACGGATCCGGCTACGGCGGCAACGCCCTCCTCGGCAAGAAGTGCTACGCCCTGCGTATCGCGTCCGTCATGGCCCGCGACGAGGGCTGGCTCGCCGAGCACATGCTGATCCTCAAGCTCACCCCGCCGGCCGGCGAGGGCGAAACGAAGTACGTCGCCGCCGCCTTCCCGTCCGCCTGCGGCAAGACCAACCTGGCCATGCTGGAGCCCACGATCTCCGGCTGGACCGTCGAGACCATCGGCGACGACATCGCCTGGATGCGCTTCGGCGAGGACGGTCGCCTCTACGCGATCAACCCCGAGGCCGGCTTCTTCGGCGTCGCCCCCGGCACCGGCGAGCACACCAACGCCAACGCCATGAAGACCATGTACGCGAACACCGTCTTCACCAACGTCGCGCTCACCGACGACGGCGACGTCTGGTGGGAGGGCATGACCGAAGAGGCGCCCGCGCACCTCATCGACTGGAAGGGCAACGACTGGACTCCGGCCTCGGAGACCCCGGCCGCCCACCCCAACGCCCGCTTCGCCGTCCCGGCCTCGCAGTGCCCGACGATCGCTGCCGAGTGGGAGGACCCCAAGGGCGTCCCGATCTCCGCGATCCTCTTCGGCGGCCGCCGCGCCTCCGCCGTGCCGCTGGTCACCGAGTCCTTCGACTGGAACCACGGCGTCTTCATCGGCTCGAACATCGCCTCCGAGAAGACCGCCGCCGCCGAGGGCAAGGTCGGCGAACTGCGCCGCGACCCCTTCGCCATGCTGCCGTTCTGCGGCTACAACATGGGCGACTACATGGCCCACTGGGTCAAGGTGGCCGCCGACAAGGACCAGGCCAAGCTCCCGAAGATCTACTACGTGAACTGGTTCCGCAAGAACGACGCGGGCAAGTTCGTGTGGCCCGGCTTCGGCGAGAACAGCCGCGTCCTGAAGTGGATCGTCGGCCGCCTCGACGGCACCGCCGAAGGCGTGGAGACCCCCATCGGCATCCTGCCGACCAAGGACTCCCTCGACCTCGACGGCCTGGACCTCCCGGCCGAGGACCTCGACTTCCTCCTCACCGTCGACAAGGAGGTCTGGCGCGAGGAGGCCGCCCTGGTCCCCGAGCACCTCAACACCTACGGCGACCACACCCCCAAGGAGCTGTGGGACCAGTACCACGCACTCGTGGAGCGCCTGGGCTGAGCCAGGACGCGCCCTGAAGAAGGGCCAATGAACGTGGGAGCCCCCGACCAAGCGGCGTCCCACCGCTGTGGGAGCCCCCGACCAAGCGGCGCCCACCGCAGCACCGGCCTGTCCCGTCAGGAGCGTCCGCGCTCCTCCAGGTAGGCCGTGTGCGTCTGCTGACGGCGGGCCTCCACCTCGTGGAGGCCCGCCGTTACGCGTTGCGCCTCCTCGCGCAGGAGCCCCAACTGCCGCTCCAGGTGCCGCTCCGGCGACTCCCCGCCCGGCGTCATCCGGCTCCACCAGCGGGTCCGGTTGTACGCGTCCACACTCTCCGGCACGTCCTGCCGGACCGCCCGCGACACCGCGTGCACCGCCTCCGGATCGGTGACCAGCACATCGGCGACCCACCCCGGCTCCAGCAGCGCCCCGTACAGCTCCAGCAGTTCCGCGAGGGCCTCCCCGGCCCCCGACGGCAGCTCCACCCCGGCGACGTACTCCCGCAGCCGCCCGAAGTCCTCGCGCAGTACGCCGAGCTCCTCCCGCGGATCGAACGGCGGCGGCGCCGTCCGCTCCGGCGGTGCGATCAGCGCGCCCGCCCCGTACAGCCCGGCGACCACCACCGGCCAGTACGCACCGGCCACCCCGGCGAGGGTGAGGGCCAGGCCGGCCACGCCACAGGCGGAGCCGGCCAGGTTCTTCTTCGACTCCAGGTACTTCAGGCCCCGGGCCGTCCTACTGGTAGCCACGGATCTCCTCGAAGGCTCCGGCCAGCGAACCTTTCCCGCCGGTGGCGTCGAAGAGCCGCCCGCCGGTCAGTTCGGTGATGTGGGTGAGTTCCTTGCGGTCCGAGTCGCCGAACAGCACCGCGAAGACGGGCGTCTGCTTCTGCGCCGGCGGCAGGGCCGCGTAGAAGGAGTCGAAGTGCTTCGCCCCGACACCCTCGGTGTTCTCGCCGTCCGTCATCAGCACGATCGAGGTGAACGCGTCCCCGCCACCCTGGCCGAGGTGTTGGTACGCCGCCTCCAGACTCCCGTAGACCGCCGTACCCCCGTCCGGCTCCAGCGACTTCACGTCCCCCCGGATCGCATCCAGGGCCGGAGCCGGATTGCCGGGCTCGACGACGTGGGTGCGCACCTTCTTCACCTTGGACCCGAAGGGCAGCAGCGTCACCTCCTCGCGGTCCCGGAACCGCTGCCCGGTGCCCGAACTCCCCGAGCCCGTCAGATCGGTGAGCGCCGACTTCAGCCGCCCGATCCGGTCCTCCTCGCTCATCGAACCCGAGGTGTCCAGCACGTACACCGTCCGCGAGGGCCGGCGCAGCTCGTTCTCGTACGAGGCCAGCAGCCCGTCGGCGACCGACCGCGAACCCGGGAAGGGCAGCTCGCGCCGCTTCTCGGCGTCCAGCCCGGCCGCCGGCGCCACCCCGGCCGCGACCGGACGGCGGAAGGTCTGCTCGGTGATCGCTTTCTGCGCCTCCGGGCCCCGCAGGTACTCCGTGAGCGCCCGCCCCGCGTCACGCGCCCCGGCCGGGGCCGAGGTCAGCAGCGTCAGCGGATAGTGGGCGGTGACCACACCGTCGCGCGGCCGGATCACCGTCAGCGGACCCCCGGCGTCCTTCGCGTCCCGGTTCATGGACAACAGCACCGACTCGTAGTTCACCAGCGCGTCCACGTCCCCGCGCTTGCCGTACGCGGTGACGAGCCAGCCCGAGGAGCCCGACGTCAGCTTCTGCCCGGTGAAGAACTCCTTCAGCCGGGGCGTGGCCGCCTTCACGTCCGCGTCGCTCAGCGCCGCCTGCGCGCCCGACAGCCCCGAGGCCACCGACACCAGCGCCGAGAAACCGGAGTTGGAGCGCACCGGATCCGTCATCCCGTACGTCAGCTTCCCGGCGGCGACGGCCTCGTGCACCGCCGGCCAGGTGACCTCCTCAGGCTTCCAGCCGAGCCTGGCCAGCGCCTGCGGCTTCACGCCGAGGGCGACGGACGAGGACATCACCGAGGTCTCGCTGGAGAGCTTCCCGGCCGCCTCCGGCCGCAGCCGCAGATAGTCGTTGGAGGAGAGCCAGATCGCGTCGTACTTGCCGTCGGCCTGCCCGGAGGCGACCTGCTCGGCCGCGTCCAGCGTCCCGGACCAGGTGAGCTTCACCGTGACCCCGGTGGCGGCCTTCGCGGCCTTCAGCACGGGTTCCATGTCGCTGAGCTCACTGGAGGCCAGCACCCGCAGCGTGCCCTCCTTGTAGGCCGTCTCCGCCGGCCCGGCCGCCCCCTCGGAGGTGCAGGCCGTCGCCGCCGTGAGCACGGCGAGGGCGAGCGCGAACGCGACGCCCGTCCGTACCCGCCCGGCCGCGCTCACCGCGCACCCCCGTCGAGCGCACCGGCGGTCCGCGTCCGCGCGAGGTACGCCGACGCGCTCTGCAGCTCCCCGGCCAGCGACTCCACCGTCGCCGCCATGTTCTCCGTCGCCTGCACCTTGAACGTGTCGATCGCGTCCAGCGTCTTGTAGATCTGCGCGAACGCCGTCCGCAGCGTCTCCGCGCCCACCGCCGGATCGGCCGCGATCCGCTGGATCTCGCCGCTCTGCGTGGACAGCATCTCCGCGTTGCCCCGGATCAGCTCCTCGGTGGTCCCCTTCAGAGCGTTGACCTGCTCGATCACCTTGCGCTGGCTGTCGAGGGCCGAGGCCAGCATCACGGCGATCCGCAGCGCGGACACGGTGGTGGTGGCGGCCCGGTCGACGCCCTTGATCAGCTCGTCGTTGCTGCGCCGGACCACGTCCATCGCCAGGTAGCCCTGCGCACAGACGGCCAGCTGCGTCAGCAGGTCCTGGTGCTTCTGCCGGACCGGGAAGAGCACGTCCGCGCGCAGCGCGTCCGCCGCACCCGGATCGGTGTGCTCCGCCTCGGCGACCCGCTGCTCGACGGCGCTGTCCAGGGCCTCGGTCAGGACGGCGTACTCCTGGAGCTTGCCCATCGTCTCCCACAGGCGCGAGCGCTCGGTGTGCAGGGCCGCGTTGTCGCGGCGCAGCTCGTCCTGGCCGCTGCGCAGCGAGCCCACGATCTTGTTGAGGGTGGCCTGCGAGGAGGCGTACTTCGCCACGTGGTCGCGGAACTTGTTGCCGCCGGGCAGCTTCGCGAGCAGCTTGCGGGCCCCCTTGGCGGGCGTGTCCCGCGGGTCGAGGTCCTCGACCGTGCGCCGCAGCTCCACCAGGGAGCCGGCGACACGGGCCTGGGCGTCGCCGCCGCCGTCCGCGCCCAGCGAGCGCACGGCCCGCTCCAGCATCCGGTTGGACTGCTGGGCGGCACTGCGGATGTCGGCCTGGCCGAGGCCGGCTATCTCGCCGATGCGCTGCGCGAACTCGGGGGAGCGGGCGTCGATCGCGGCGAGCGAGCCGACGTACTCCCCGGCCCGGCGGGCCATCTCCTCGCGGACGCCGTCCTGCAGCGGGACCAGCCCGGCGGCCTGCTCCCTGCGTACGGGGGCGACAGGCTCCGGAGGACTCAGGTGGAAGGACGTGTCCTCGGGCGGTGTCAGTGTCATGGCGTGTCCCCCTGGCCCTTGGCGCGCTGGGCCAGCGCCATCAGGATCTTGACGGTGGGTGTGCCGACCTGGCGGATGCCGGTCAGCCCCGTGTTGAGGTAGGCGGTGTGCGGGGCCGTCGCCGCGGCGAACTCGGCCACGCCCTCCTGCGGGCGGAACCCGCGGAGCACGGCCAGTTCGCGCAGCTTCGGATCGGTGGCGAGGAGGGTGCCCAGCTCCCTCGCCTGCTCGGTCAGCGGCACGAAGGTGTGCGCCGAGTTGACGGTGGTGTCCGGGTAGAGCACGACCATGTCGCCCGGATCCTGCTTCTGCATCAGCAGCGAGGCCACCTGGGACTCGTACACCAGGATCAGCGGTTCGCCGCTGCCGCTGATGAAGGCCCGGAAGGGGTCGTCGGTGCTGGGCTCCAGCGCGCCCTGGACGGAGATCAGCTTGCGCATCAGCGGCGCGGTGCGGGCGATGCCGGCGTCGTCGGCGACCACGGTGTTGCCGTTCGCCACGTTGGACGTGGCGGCGAGGAAGAGGGCGCCGGAGTTGGAGGACGACGGGTCGGTGGTCTTGACGAACACCGTGCCGGTCAGCTCGGCGTGGGCCGCGGAGCCGGACAGCTGCTGCCAGGTGCGGTCCTCGCCGGAGGCCTTGAGGAAGGGACCCATGAGCAGGGTCCCGGAGCTCTTGCCGGTCATCCTGGCGAGGCCGTTGGCGGCCAGCACCTCGGCCGCGCCGGGGCGGGCGATGACGACGAGGGGGGAGAAGAACGGCTTGGTCTCCTGGGCCCCCTTGAGCCCGGCGGCGGCCGCGACCTCCTTGGCGGGTTCACTGCTGCTGGGGAAGGCGAAGTCGAACTCCTTGAGGGCGAGCTGGTCCATCGCCCAGGAGCCCGAGGTCTCCGTCTTGACGGTGTAGCCCTTGGCGGCAAGGGCCTTGACGACGTCGGGGTCGCGGAAGAATTCGGACTTCTCCGAGCCGATGACGCCACGCACGGTCTTCGTTGCCGTGGTTTCTGGGTGATCCTGCGCCTGGAATGCGACGACGTAGAGCACGCCGCCGATCAGGAGGAGGCCCAGGACGATTCCTAGGATGCGTCTCACGGGTGCAGAGTGCTCGCGGAAACCCACATTCCGCGCCGATTTGAATGAACGTCAGGTGTCCAGGCGGTCCCACTTCGAAATGCTGTGTGAGCCCTCGGGTGCTGGTGGGCGGGGCGGCGGCCCGGGAGGATCGGGGCATGGGCGTGAGCACGTTGAAATGGCAGGGCTGGCTGGTCGGCCTGGTGACGGTGGCCGGGCTGCTGGTGTTCGCCCCGCTGGGTCTGTACGTGTGGGCGAGCGGCGGCGATCCGCCGCAGGCGCCACCGCGGGCGGCGGTGGAGGACGTACGGGTCACGGGGTGCCGAATCGATCCGGCCAGCCGCCGGGTGGTGGCCGCCGTGGAGGCGACGGGGCGGGCCGAGGGCCCCGGCGCGTACGTCGTCACGGTGGAGTTCCGCGACAGTGCCGAAGCGGACCCGCAGGGGCGGGCCGCGCAGGCGCTGGTGAAGATCCCGGGCGTGGCCCCGGGCGCGACCGAGTACGGGGAGGCGGTCGGCCCGGTGTGGCCGGTGGCGACGGTGCCCTGGTGCGGGGTCGCCGGCGCGGAGTTCGCGCCGACGGCCTAGCGACGACCCATGAGGGGTCGCGCAGGGAGTCGCCACCGGTCCTCACCGTGGGGCGATCAGCCGTTCTTGTTCACCTTGATGACGACGGTGCTGCACACCTTGTCGGCGAAGGTCTGCTTCTTCTCGTCCCACAGCGGCCACAGGTAGCCGATGTAGCAGGCGGCGCCGTCGAGGAAGTGCGCCAGCTTGCGGACGAACGCCATGCCGAAGCCGAGCGTGGCCCCGTCGTGTTCGCGGTGCACGCTGATGCCGACGATCTTCTTGCCGAACGTCTGGCCGGCGGTGCCTTCCCGGTAGATCTGGAAGAAGAACATGCCGATGGCGTACAGCGTGCCGATCAGGCCGAGGACTCCGGCGATCGCCTCGGTCGTCTCATCGCTGGCGATGGCCGCGCCGACACCCGCCAGCGCGTACATCGGGCCCGCGATGATCAGCCCGTCGAGCAGGGTGGCGCCCACGCGCAGACCCCAGTGGGCCAGCGGCGGCATCCCCGAGCCCGGCATGCCCGGCGCGTGCATCCCCGGCGGCGGGTATGCGCCGTACGGCGGCGGCGCCTGCTGCGGGTAGCCGTACTGCGGGGCGCCGCCCTGCGGGGGCTGCTGCGGGTAGCCGTACTGCGGAGGCACGCCCTGCGGGGCCTGCTGCGGGTAGCCGGGCTGACCCTGCGGGGGCTGCTGGCCGTAGGGGTTGTTCGGGTCGCCGAAGCTCATGGGCGAATCTCTCCAGAATGCTCGAACGGGGACGAAGCGGAGTGGAGGAGATGACCATGTGGAGCGGCCTCCCCCGTGCAACCGCGTCTTTTCAGCCCTCATCGTGTTCGGAGCACCGGATTCTGTCCAATTTCCGCCCCTGCAGCGGGCCCTCGCGCAAGGAACGTGGCACCCGGTCCGGAGCCTCCGCGGCCCCGGACCGGGGCCGTCTAGAGGGCGCCGGCCAGGTCCGGGGACTTCAGGGCGGCGGCGTGCGCGTCCATGCGCTCGGCGGCGAGGATCGCGACGGTGGTGTCGGCGCGGGACGCGGCGACGAGGAGCGCGCGGGCGGCGAGGTCGTGGGCGCGCTGGTGCAGCGCGGCGGCGTCCTCGGCGGAGTGGCGCGGCGCACGGGCGGGCAGGGCCCCGCGCAGTCGTGCGACCTGGGCGGCGATCTCGGCGGCACCTTCGTCGAGCCCGAGCTCGTCGGTGACGGCGAGCAGGGCCGCGAGGTGGCCGGCGAGCTGGATGTCCAGCGCTTCGCCGCGGCTGCTGTGCGGGTAGTCGGCCGGAGTGGCGCCCATGCGGTGGACGACCGGCTTCGTGCGGATCGGCTCGTACATGAGGTGGCCTCCTGCGTGGTCAGGAGACCATCCTACATTGGATTGGTTCTAAAGTTGAGCTGAATCCTGTTGTTGGGGGGTGTGTCTCGCCGACTGGACGCCGACGAGGCACACCGTGCGCCGCTACAGCTGGCTGTAGCCGTCGAGGAAGTTCCCGATCCGGGTCACGGCATCGGCCAGATCCTTGGCGTTCGGCAGGGTCACGATCCGGAAGTGGTCGGGCTCGGGCCAGTTGAAGCCCGTGCCGTGCACCACCATGATCTTCTCGGCCCGCAGCAGGTCCAGGACCATCTGCCGGTCGTCCTTGATCTTGTAGACGGACGGGTCCAGCCGCGGGAAGGCGTACAGCGCGCCCTTCGGCTTCACACAGGTGACGCCGGGGATCTGGGTGAGCAGGTCGTACGCGACGTTGCGCTGTTCCAGGATCCGCCCACCGGGCAGGACCAGGTCCTCGATCGACTGCCGGCCGCCGAGCGCGGTGGCTACGGCGTACTGCGAGGGCATGTTCGCGCACAGGCGCATGTTCGCGAGGATCGTGAGGCCCTCGATGTAGCAGGTGGCGTGCTTCTTGGGGCCGCAGACCGCCATCCAGCCGGCCCGGTAGCCGGCGACGCGGTAGTTCTTCGAGAGGCCGTTGAACGTCAGCGTCAGCAGGTCCGGAGCGATGGCGGCGGTGTTGTGGTGCACGGTGCCGTCGTACAGGATCCGGTCGTAGATCTCGTCCGAGCAGACGACCAGGTTGTGGCGGCGCGCGATGTCCGTCAGCCCGCGCAGCATCTCTTCGTCGTAGACGGCACCGGTCGGGTTGTTCGGGTTGATGATGACGATCGCCTTGGTGCGATCGGTGACCTTGCGCTCGATGTCGGCGAGGTCGGGCATCCAGTCGGCCTGCTCGTCGCAGCGGTAGTGCACGGCCGTGCCGCCGGCGAGGGACACGGAGGCGGTCCACAGCGGGTAGTCCGGCGCGGGGACCAGGACCTCGTCGCCGTCGTCGAGCAGCGCCTGCATCGACATCTGGATCAGCTCGGAGACGCCGTTGCCGAGGTAGATGTCCTCGACGTCCAGGTCGATGCCCTTGGTCTGGTAGTGCTGCATGACCGCGCGGCGCGCGGAGAGCAGCCCCTTCGCGTCACCGTAACCGTGGGCGGTGCCCAGGTTGCGGAGCATGTCCTCAAGGATCTCCGGAGGGCACTCGAAGCCGAAGGCCGCGGGGTTGCCCGTGTTGAGCTTGAGGATGCGATGACCTGCTGCTTCGAGCCGCATCGCCTCTTCGAGCACGGGGCCGCGGATCTCGTAACAGACATTGGCGAGTTTGGTTGACTGGATCACCTGCATGACGGGAGCTTACGGGCCCGGGTGCGCGCTTGACGTGTGTTTTCGAAGAGAGGCCCGAGGGGTAATTTGTCCCACTTCGGGCAATGCGTGGGTGGGGAAGTGGTCCCCCCTTGGAATCCCGGGCCGCGCCCACGTTCCGGCCTGCGGATCGAGTGGGGCGCGGGCGAGTGCGAGCACCTGGTGTTGCGCTCGTCACCCCAGGTGGCCGGCTGGATCGGGAGCGACCGGGTAGGCCGCATGAGTACCCCGGATGAGTACGTGCACTCATGTGGGCGCCGGCGCCGCGACGGAGGCTGGGTGCATGAACCAGGGCGAGTGGAAGCCGGCGGACCACCGCCGGCGCACCGAACGGGTCGGCGCGGCCGTCGTCGCGGTGGCGGGCGCCTGCATGGCGGCAGGGGCGATCTGTATCGGGTCCGTCCTGCTGGTGTACGTGTACAGCGGCAACTGAGGAGCGCGGGACAGTGGTTTTCGTAGTCGGTGACATGGAGATCGCCACGGTCGGCACGGATGGCGACGACCGGGCGATCGAGTTCCTGGTCAGGCCGGAAGGAGTCCTGGAGGAGGCCCGCTTCGCGATCTTCCGCGAACACGACCAGGACTGGGAATCGGCCCGCCTCGCCATCGACCCCCACTCGGGCAGCGTCCCCCTGGCGGCGGTGGAATGGGCGGTGGAGTTCGCCCGCGAGTACCTCTGAGGGGGGCGGGGGGCGGGAGAGCCGGCTGGTCGGGCGGGGTCGGGAGGGTGGGGCGGGGGTGTGGGTAGTCGGGATCTGCTCGGGCGGCATCAGAGTGGCGTATGGGGGTTTCCCGTCAGTCCCATCGTCCCTCCGTGTCGGGCCGGTCCCTCAAGGGCGCTCCTTCGTCGCGTCACTGCGTGATGGCCTGCGGCCACCCTTGACCGACCGTCCCGCCCCGGAGAAACGAAAGACTGCCGGGAAGCCCCCAAAGGAACGAGCCGGGGGATCCTTTCCAGGGACGGGGCGGCCAGAGATGCCCAGGGAGATCCCGGCTGGCACGTCCGAGAGGCGGGGCCCATCCAGAGCAGGGCCCGTGTCGGGGGAAGCGCGTCCGATCGCTACGCGCTTCTCATCTCTCAGCGTCTCCATCCCGTCTTGGGCTGGACATAGGCCGCCCACGACCCGTAGGTGCTGCTCGTGTGTGTGTGGGGCGTCTGACGGCTGACCGGGGTGAGGAGGGGTGGGACTGCGGCTATGTCGTCGTGGATGCGGGTCGGTGCGGGTGGGTGGTCAGAAAGGCCGACAGATTGCCCTAATTGCCCCTATCTGTCCGTGAGCTTGTGGGGTGATGCTCGCGTTGACCCGGCTCCACGACGGAATAGCCGAGGTGTGGGCCCCTACCGGCCGTCGGACGCGGTCAGGGAGAAGCGCGCAGCGATCTAGGGCGGCCTATGTCCAGCCCAGGACGGTCGTCGGACGCACAGCGAGCGCGGGACCCAGACCGTGGGCGGCCTATGTCCAGCCCCAGACGGTCTGGCGACGCTGAGAGATGAGAAGCGCGTAGCGATCGGATGCGCTTCCCCCGACACGGGCCCTGGTCTGTGATGGGCCCCGTCTCTCGGTCATGGCTCTTTGTGCCCGACCCACCCGAAGGTCCCTGATGTGCCCGTCCCTGGAAAGCATCCCCCGGCCCGTTCCTTTGGGGGCTTCCCGGCAGTCTTTCGTTTCTCCGGGGCGGGACGGTCGGTCAAGGGTGGAGCGCAGCGACATCGCGAAGCGACGCGACCGAAGGGAGCGCCCTTGAGGGACCGGCCCGACACGGAGGGACGATGGGACTGACGGGAAACCCCCATACACATCCCTGATTCCGATCAAGTGGCTCCCGACTACCCACACCCCCGCCGCACCCTTCCGACCCCGCCCTTGTCAGTGGTGGCGCGTACCGTTCGAGGCGTGAAGCCGCTCAGGATCATTGCCGGGGATGCGACGAGTCCCCAGGCCAAGGGGCCCAAGGTCATCGCGCATGTCTGCAACGACCTCGGGGGGTGGGGGAAGGGCTTCGTGCTGGCCGTTTCGAAGCGGTGGGGCGAGCCCGAGGCCGAGTTCCGGGCCTGGCATCGGGGGCGCAGCGGGAACGACTTCGGGCTGGGCGCCGTGCAAGTGGTGCGGGTGAAGCCCGACATATGGGTGGCCAACATGGTCGGCCAGCGCGGCATCCGGACCGGGAGCGGGGGTCCGCCCATTCGTTACGACGCCGTGGAGAGGTGCCTCACCGCGCTCGCCGGCCATGCGCTTGAGCTCGGGGCGAGTGTGCACATGCCGCGCATCGGGTGCGGGCTCGCGGGCGGTACGTGGTCGCGTATCGAGCCGCTGATCACCCGGGCGTTGTGTGCGCGCGACGTGGAAGTGACCGTGTACGACCACGGGTGAGTGGCGCGTCCTCAGTGACCGGCGGCCGGTGCGTGGCGGGCCGGCCAGGCCGGCTTCGGGAGCCTGGGGGTGCGGCGCCTGGCGGCTTCGAAGGCGAGCCAGACGGCTCCTGAGGCGACCGTCGTGAGGAACGGCAGCGCCCAGACGGCCAGCTGCCAGACGGTCGCGATGTCCAGGGTGCTCACCAGAGCCGCCGCCGGTGCGGCGGCAAGGGTCAGCAGCAGGGTGATCCTGGCCCAGAGCGGCAGCTTGCGGCTCACCGCGGCCGTCGCGAGGCCCAGGGCCGCGCTCGCCGTGAGGATCACGGCCAGGCCCACGAGGGCGAGCGCGAAGGCGACTATCAGGGCGAGGATGATCAGGATCAGGCCCATGTCGTGCCCACCTCCGGTCTCGCGGCAACCCGTCGCGAGGGCAGACGGAATCGCATTTCCGCTGTTCCGGCAGGTTCGCCGGAGCCATACTGCCAGAACATTGAACGTGTTCAACAGTGCCCCCCTGTCACCCGTAGGCCCCGGTGTGGGCGGCACGGTCCGGCCGTGGGGGCGTGGCACGATCGCGGGATGGAGTACCGGTACGCCACCGAGGCCGATGCGCCCGCCATGGCTGAGCTCTTCGCCGCCAACCACCACGACGCGCTGACGGAACGGCAGCGGGCGGAACAGGGTTTCGTGCAGGGCCGCTTCGACGTCGGCGTGCTGCGGGCGATGGCCGGTGCGCGGGAGCTGCTGGTCGCGGATGACGGGGGCCGGATCGCCGGGCTGCTCGCGCTCTCGGCGCCCGCGGCTCTGGCCGACCCCTCGCCGCCGGTCGCGGGCCTGCTCCAGGCCCAGGAGGCGCTGGAGTGGCAGGGGCGCCCGCTGGCCGAGGCGCGGTGGCTGCTCTACGGGCCGGTCGTGGTCGCCGCCGCGTACCGGGGGCGTGGTGTGGCCCGGGCGCTGTTCACCATGGCGGTGGCGGCGGCCTCGGAGCGCGCCGACGCCGTGGTCGCCTTCATCGAGGCGGGGAACGTGCCGTCCTGGAAGGTGCACGTCGACGGCTTCGGCATGGTCCCGCTGGGCGACTTCGTCGCGGGCGGGCGCACGTACAGCGCGGTCGCCGCGGCCACGCTCTGACCTTGAACCTGACCCTGCCCTTGCCCCTGAACCTGACCTTTGCGCGCGGGAGGGCTCAGCTCACGCGCTCCAGGATCACCAGCGGGATCTCGCGGGGCCGGGCCGCAGCGCGGTCGTCCTCGAACGGGGGCCACAGGGCCGTCATCATCTCCCAGTACACCTCCCGTTCCAGGGGCGTGGCGGTGCGCGCCCGCGCTGTGAAGGTGGCGGCGCCGACCTGGAGGCGGACTTCCGGGTGGGCGGTGAGGTTCCGGTACCAGCGGGGGTGGTCCGGGGCGCCGTAGGCGGAGGCCAGGACGATGTGGCGGCCGGCGTCCTCGGCGTAGATCAGCGGGGTGCGGACGGCGCGGCCGCTGGCGCGGTCGAGCGTGGTCAGCAGGAGGGTGCGGACTCCGTGCCAGAGGTGCCCGTCGGCTCCCGCGGTGCTCACGTAGGCGCGTACGTGGTCGAGCCGCGGGCCGGGTCGCGGGTCGGTGGGGTGGTCCCAGTCGACATCGAGTGCGTGCATTTTCCTGTCCTTAGGGTCGTGTCCCCCTTGCGGCTAACGAGCATTAACGATTCTGGATGCGCCCGACCCGTAGCGCATGCCCACAGGTCTGGACCAAGCTCGTCGTATGGATCTGGAGCTGAGGCACCTCAAGATCGTCAGGGCCGTCGCCGACGCCGGGAGCCTGACGCGGGCCGCCACCGCGCTCGGCCTCGCGCAGCCCGCGCTCAGTACGCAGCTCAAGCGCATCGAGCGGGCGCTGGGCGGGACGCTGTTCCTGCGGGGGCGCGACGGCGTACGGGCCACCGCGCTCGGTGAGCTGGTGCTGGAGCGGGCCCGGGTGCTGCTGCCCGCCGTGTGCGAGCTGCAGGAGGACGCCCGGCGGTTCGCCCGCCAGGGGGCGCACGGCTACCGGCTCGGCGGTACGCACGGACCGCTGCTCGGCGGGCTCGTGGACCGGCTCGCCCACCAGGAACCCGGAGTGCCCGTGACCACGTACACCTCCTGGTCGGAGAAGGAGGTCGCCGCCGGCGTCGCCGAGGGCCGCCTGGACTTCGCGATGGTCGGGGTCTGCGGGGAGAGCGCGCCGCCCGAGCCGGGGCGCCTGGCCTGGATGGAGGTGGCGCGCGACCCGGTGTACGTGATGCTGGCCGAGGACCATCCCCTCGCCCTGGCCCCGCGTACCGGGATCGAGCTGGCCGAGCTGGCCGCCGAGGCGTGGACGGACGTCCCCGGCGACGGGTGTTTCGGCGACTGCTTCGCCGCGGCCTGCGTGCGGGCCGGGTTCACGCCTGCCTGCGTCTACGAGACGGACACGGCGTCGTGCGTGCACCTGGTGCAGGTGGGGCGGGCGGTCGGACTGTGCCGGGCCACGTTCCCGGTGACCCCGGGGGTGGTCACGCGGCCCCTCGCCGGGACCCCGCTCGTCTGGCGGCACCTGCTGGGCTGGCATCCCGCCGCGCGGGTCGCTGCGCGGGCTGCCGATGTTCTGGATCATGCGCGGGCTGCGCATACGGAGGCGCTGGCGAGGTCGGCCGGAGCCGTGGCCCTGCGGGCGGCTCCGCTGCCGTCCGTGCCGTGGCCTGCGGCGTAGCTGGGCAGTGGGGCGGGTGCGGCGTCGCTGCGGGGGCGCTGCCCCCGAGCCCCCGCGCCTCAAACGCCGGCGGGGCTGGGGTCGTGCCGGCGGGGCTGGGGTTGTGTCGGCGGGGCTGAGAACGTGCCGGCGGGGGCTGGGATTGCGGGGACGCCCCCGGCGGGGCCGGGGGCGGTTGCGGCAGTCCTCGGGTGCGGTGCCGTCGCTACGGCAGGTAGCGCTCGATGACCTGCGGGCCCTCCTTCTCCATGAGCTTCCGGGCCTTCTCGATCCGCTCCGGAGTCGGGTCGTGGCCGGTCACCATCACGAGGTCCTCGGGGTCGTACGGTCGCTCCCCGCCGGTGAAGAGGCGGTCCGACCGTGTGGGCTGCTCGTCGGGTTCACTGACCATCGCGTACCTCCTACGGTTTCCCCTGGCCCCATCCTCCGGCCGCCGCCCCATGAACGCACCTCGACCGCGCGCGGGCCGCCGGGCGGCCCCGGGCATAACACCGGGGAAGGGGCCAACCGGCAGCTCCCGCACGGCGGTTCGGATTTCTACGGTTTCCGCAGACCCCACCGGAAACCGAGGAGATCCCCCATGCTCAAGCGACACGCCCGCGCGGCGTGTACCGCCCTGGCCGCCGCCGGGCTGCTGCTGGCCGGGACCGGCGGCGCCAGCGCCGATTCCACCCCCGCCGCGCCCTCCGCGGCGGCCGTCCTGCGCACCGCCGACGCACCGCCCGAGCTGCTCGCCGCGATGCAGCGCGACCTCGGCCTGACCCCCACGCAGGCCAAGGCGCGCCTCGCCCACGAGGCCGAGGCGGGGGCCGCCGCCGCCCGGCTGCGCGACCGGCTCGGCTCCGCCTTCGCCGGGGCCTGGGTGGACGGGGCCGACGCGGGCACCCTCACCGTGGCCACCACCCGGGCCGCCGACACCGCCGCGATACGGGCCACCGGGGCCCGGGCGCAGCTGGTCACCCGTACCCTGGCCGGCCTGGACGCCGACCTGGCCGCACTGGACCGGGCCGCCGGTGCCGCGACCCCGGTCCGCTACGTCGACCCGCGCTCCAACACCCTCGTCGTCGAGGAGACCGAGGCGGGGGCGGCGGCCGTGCTGCTGGCCGCCACCGGGACCGACCCGGCCGGTGTCACGGTGGTCCGTACGGCCGAGGCCCCGCGCCCGCTGTACGACCTGCGCGGCGGGGACGCGTACTACATGAACGGCAGCGGCCGCTGCTCCGTCGGCTTCCCCGTCACCAGGGGGACCGTGAACGGCTTCGCCACCGCCGGGCACTGCGGGCGCGCCGGAACCGCCACCAGCGGCTTCAACCAGGTGGCCCAGGGCTCCTTCCAGGCCTCGGTCTTCCCCGGCAACGACATGGCCTGGGTGGCCGCGAACGCCCAGTGGACCGCGACCCCGTACGTGAAGGGCAGCGGCGGCACGAACGTGCAGGTCACCGGCTCGGTGCTGCAGCCGGTCGGAGCCTCGGTATGCCGTTCCGGATCGACCACCGGATGGCACTGCGGCACGGTCCAGCAGCACAACACCAGCGTCACCTACCCCGAGGGCACCATCTCCGGCGTGACCCGTACGACGGTCTGTGCCGAACCGGGCGACTCGGGCGGCTCCTACATCTCCGGGAGCCAGGCCCAAGGCGTCACCTCGGGCGGCTCCGGCGACTGCTCCGGCGGCGGGACCACCTTCTTCCAGCCGCTGAACCCGATCCTGTCCGCGTACGGACTGACCCTCAAGGTCAGCGGCGGCGACCCCGGCCCGGGCCCCGGCCCCGGTGACCCCGAGCCGGGCGGCACCTGGAAGGCGGGCACCGTCTACGCGGCCGGCGCGACCGTCACCTACGGCGGCGCGGCCTACCGCTGCCTCCAGGGTCACCAGGCCCAGACGGGCTGGGAGCCGCCGAACGTCCCGGCGCTCTGGCAGCGGGTGTAGCCCGGACGCCCGCGCACGCGCGGACCGGTGCCGTGACTGCCAAGGGGGGAGTCACGGCACCTCCGTGTGCGCGGGTCAGACGAGGACCGCCGCCAGCGTGCCCAGCGCGCCGAAGACGGTGAGCAGGGCGCAGATCGACAGGTTCACGATCCGGTGCTCCCAGAAGACCGCGACGAACTCGCGGATGGTGGCGCTCGGCCAGTAGTACTTCGCGGTGGGGGAGCCCAGCACCTGCCCGTTGACGCCGGTCTTGCGGGCCAGCATCGCCGCCCGGAAGGCGTGGAAGTTGTTGGTGACCACGACGCACCGGTAGGCCGGGTCGTGCGCGGTCATGATGTCCCGGCTGAAGAGCATGTTCTCCTCGGTCGTGGTGGAGCGGTCCTCCAGCACCACGTGCTGCTCGGGGACGCCCTGCGCGATCAGCCAGTCCGCCATCGCCCGGGCCTCGGCGACCTTCTCGTCCGAGCCCTTGCCGCCCGAGACGAGGAGGACCGGCGGCCGGCCGCTCCGGGCCAGCTGGGCCTCGTAGATCTGCTGCCCCTTGCGCAGGCGGGAGGCCAGCAGCGGCGGCACGCGGTCGCCGCCGACCAGGCCCGAGCCCAGCATGACCACGTGGTCGACGTCGCCGCGCACCTTGATCCGCCCGTAGAGGAAGGCGTAGCCGAGGAAGCAGAAGAAGACGAAGGAGACGTAGCCGGCGACCACGGTGACCGTTCCGGCGATGCCGCCGAGGAGGGGGGAGCCGACCACGCCGACGAGGACCAGCAGTGCGATCAGCGCGAAGATCGTGAGGCCCGCGAGCATCGACAGGAGGTTGGCCGGCCGGAAGCCCTCCTTGCGGATCATGATCATGCCGTTGCGGACGAGGAAGACGCCCAGGCCCACGGCGGCGAACGCGGGTGAGGCGAAGGCGAGTACGACGACCGTGACGGCTGCCCAGGTGGGCAGCTTGCCGACCTGGAGGAACAGCGCGGAGAACGCGCTGAGGAAGGTCAGCCCCAGGAGCACGGCGTTCTGGAAGCGCCGCCGGTCCTGCCGGACGCTTATGCAGAACGCGAGGAAGAGCAGGGCGGCGAGGGCGAAGGCGACCATGCGGCCCATCGTAGATGTCGGATCTACCGAAGATCGCGGGCGGTTCGGCGCACCGCCCGTCCGGCCAGCACGTCCGTGCGGCGCCCGTCGCGCATGACGAAACGCCCGTCGATCAGGACGTGCGGGACACCGGTCGGCAGCACGCGCGGCCGCTCGTACGTGGACCCGGCCGCGACCGTGTCCGGGTCGAAGAGGACGAGGTCGGCGCGGTACCCCGCGCGGACCAGGCCCCGGTCGGGCAGCCGCAGGCGTGCGGCGGGGCGGCCGGCCAGGTGGGCCACGCACTCCTCCAGGGAGAGCAGCCCGAGTTCGCGGACGTAGTGGCCGAGGTAGTGGGGGAAGGTGCCGTAGGCGCGCGGGTGGGGTTTCGCGCCCTGGAGGATGCCGTCGGAGCCGCCGGTGTGGACCCGGTGACGCATGATCGCCCGGACGTTCTCCTCGTTCCCGACGTGCTGGAGGATCGTCGGCGCGAGCCGGTCTCCGAGCAGGAGTCCGCGGGCGGTCTCCCAGCTGTCCAGGCGCCTGCCGACGTACGGGCCGTAGGCGGGGTCGGCGGTGCCCGAGATCTCGATCGTCGACCAGTCGACGGGGACCCCGTGGCAGCCGTCGGAGCCCTCGACCTCCAGTGCGTGGCGGATCCGCTCGGCCTGGGTGCCGTCGCGCAGCCGGGCCAGGACCGCCTCCGGGCCGCCCTCGTTCGCCCAGCCGGGCAGGAGCGCGACGAGGGTGGTGCAGCCGGGGGTGTACGGGTAGCTGTCGAGGGTGATGTCGGAGCCCTCGGCCAGCGCCGCGTCGAGCAGGGCGAGCAGTTCGCCGGCCCGGCCCCGGTTCTCGCCGAAGTTCATGGTGGCGTGCGCGAGGTGCAGGGCGCAGCCGGCCTCCCGGGTGAGGGCGACCATCTCGGCGTAGGCGGCCAGCGCGTCGTGGCCGTAACTGCGGTGGTGCGGGCAGTAGTAGCCCCCGTACCGGGCCACGACCCGGCACAGTTCGGTCAGTTCGGTCCCGGTGGCGTACATGCCGGGGGTGTAGGTGAGGCCGGAGGACAGGCCGACGGCGCCCTGGGCCAGGCCGTCGGCGACGAGCCGGCGCATCCGGTCCAGCTCGGCCGCGGTCGCCGGGCGGTCGTCCCAGCCGAGGGCGTAGGCGCGGACCGTGCCCTGCGGGACGAGGTAGGCGGCGTTGACGGCGATGCCTTCGCCGCCGAAGCCGCGGTCCAGCCGGTCGAGGTATTCGCCGACCGTGCGCCAGTCGAAGTCGATGTCGTCGCCGGGGCCGTTCCAGCCGGCGATGGCGGCCCGCACCTCGCCGAGGGTGCGGTCGTCGGCGGGCGCGTACGACAGGCCGTCCTGGCCGAGGACTTCGAGGGTCACGCCCTGCGCGGCCTTCGCGCTGTGGTCCGGGTCTCGGAGCAGGGCGAGGTCGCTGTGGGCATGCATGTCCACGAAGCCGGGGGCCAGGGCGAGACCGTGCGCGTCGACGGTCTCGCGGCCCCCGGACAGCCTGCCGATCCCGGCGATCCGGCCCTCGTGGACGCCGACGTCGGCGGTGTACGAGGGCCCGCCCGTGCCGTCGACGACGCGGGCCCCCCGGATGACCAGGTCCACCGGCCCGCGCCTAGAAGAAGGTGCGGACGTAGTCGGTGACGGTGCCGTCGGCCTCCACGACCGGGATCAGCGGCCACTTCTCGAAGATCGTGCAGGGGTGGGACATGCCGAGGGCCACCCAGTCGCCCACCTGTACGTCGTCGGCGGAGTCGGTCTCCAGCCAGGCGTGCTGGTCGGACAGCTTGACCACGCGCACGCCGGTGGCGGGGCGCTCCGCGCCGGTGAGGGCGTCGCGGACGAGCTCGGCCTCGGGCAGGCCCAGGTCGTAGGCGATGTCGCGCTTGCCCGCGTTGACGAACGCCTGGGTGGGGGAGGGACGGGAGACGACCTGCGTCCACAGCCGGAACGCCGGGCGCAGCCCGCCCTCCTCCGGGTGCCGGTTGAAGGGGGTCAGCCGGGTGTACCAGCCGTGGTCGTGGGAGACGTACGCGCCGGAGCGCAGCAGCTTGAGGACCGGGCGGGAGAGCTCCGGGAGCTCGGCGAACACGTCGGCGACCGCGTCGAACCAGGCCGAGCCGCCGGCGCTGACGACGATCTCGTCGAGGTCCGCGGGGAAGCGGCCCGCCTTGTCGAACTCGACGGCGAGCGCGGTGAGCCGGCGCAGGTACGCGTGGACGGATTCGGGGTCGGCGCCGGGGACCTCGGCCTCGTAGCCGCCCATGCCGACCAGGCGCAGGGTGGCGGTGGCGGCGACCGCGTCGGCGACGGCGCGGCAGTCCTCGTCGCTGCGGGCCCCGGTACGGGCGCCCTCGCCGGCGCCGAGCTCGACGACGACGTCGATGACGGCGGCCGAGTCGCGCAGGGCGCGGTCCATGAGGTGGACCCCGCGCACGGAGTCGACGTAGCAGACGAAGCGGAAGTCGGGGTCGGCGGCGAGTTCACCGGCCACCCAGTGCAGGGCGGCGGGATCGACGAGCTCGTTGGCGAGGAAGATCCGCTGGATGCCGAAGGCGCGGTAGACGCGGGCCTGGTGGGGGACGGCGGCGGTGATGCCCCACGCGCCGTGCTCCAGCTGGCGGCGGAAGAGCTGGGGGGACATGCAGGTCTTGCCGTGCGGGGCGAAGGCCAGGTCGTGACGGGCGGCGTAGGCGCCGAGCGCGGCGAGGTTGTGCTCCAGCGCGTCCGCGTCGAGGGTCAGGACGGGGGTGGTGAAGCCGCCGGTGTACAGGTCGCGGCGCTCGGCGGCGAGCCGGCCGACGGTGAGGCCGTGCGTCTGGGCGTCCGGGGGGAGGCCCTTGAACCGGTGGTCGACCGGCTCGTCGGCGAGGTCCTTGACGGGGTCGCTGTCGCTGGCCATGCGGGTGCCTTCCGATTGTATTGCGTGGGCTGCAACGGTCGTTGCGTGTGCCGCTGCATGCTGTCTAACATCCGGGGTGACGGCGGGTCAACGTGCGACGCCGCTCCTGGGGCTCCACCTCCGAACCCCCGCGCCTCAAACGCCGGCGAGGCTGAAACTCCCAGCCCCGCCGGCGTTTGAGCAGGGGGTACCTCCCAGCGGTAGCTGGGGGAGGGTCCGGGCGGAGCCCGGGGCGCCGGCGGAGCCGGTGGTGCAGTGACCGTACGAGAGGACGAGGGATGAGCCAGTCCGTGGAACGGGCACTCGCGGTGCTGCCGCTGCTCGCGCGAGGTCCCGCCGGCCTCGGCGACGTGGCCGACGAGCTCGGCGTGCACAAGAGCACCGCGCTGCGCCTCCTGCGCACCCTGCACGAGCGCGGCTTCGTCTACCGCTGCCCCGACGGCCGCTACCGCCTCGGCGCACAGCTTTTCGCGCTCGCCGCCGAGGCCATCGAGAACCTCGACGTCCGGGAGATCGCACACCCCCACCTCGTCGAGCTGAACCGGGCCACCGGACACACCGTTCACCTCGCCCTCCACCAGGACGACGAGGTCGTGTACGTCGACAAGGTCGACAGCCGCTACCCGGTCCGCATGTACTCCCGCATCGGCAGGCCCGTGCCCCTGACGGTCGCCGCCGTGGCCAAGCTGCTCCTGGCCGACCTGCCCGAGGCCGAGCTCCGGGCCCTCGCCGGCCGGATCGAGTACCCGCGCTACACCGCACGTTCGACCCCGGACGCGGCGGCCTTCCTGCGCGAGTTGGACCTCGTACGGGAGCAGGGTTGGGCCACCGACCTCGGCGGGCACGAGGAGTCCGTCAACTGCCTCGGGGCGCCCGTGCGCGGGCCGGACGGACGGGTCGTCGCCGCGCTGTCGGTGTCCGCGCCGGGTGTGGTCGTCTCCGCCGAGGGGCTGCTCGGACTGCTGCCGCAGGTGCTGCGTACCGCCGAAGCCATCAGCCAGGACTACTCAGGAGTACAGGAGAGCACGTGAGCGAGAAGAACGTGACCGAGAAGTACGCGACCGAGAAGGTCGCCATCACGCCCGGCACCCACACCGTCCCGCCCGCGAAGTTCTCGCACGGCGTGCGGAAGGGGAACATCCTCCAGGTCGCCGGCCAGGTCGGCTTCCTCCCGCACGTCGACGGGCAGCCGCCCACCCCCGCCGGGCCGACCCTGCGCGAGCAGACCCTCCAGACGCTGGAGAACGTCCGTTCCGTCCTGGAGGCCGGCGGTGCGGGCTGGGACGACGTGATGATGATCCGCGTCTACCTCACCGACACCGGGCACTTCGCCGAGATGAACGACATCTACAACGCCTACTTCGAGGAGCAGGGTCTGAAGGAGGCCCCCGCCGCCCGCACCACCGTGTACGTGGGCCTGCCGGCCGGGCTGCTCGTCGAGATCGACGCCCTCGCCGTCCTCGGCTGAGGCCGAGACCGGGGCCGGGGCCGAGACCGGGGCCGAGGCGCTCCGCCGGACGCGCGGGCGGGGCGCCCCCCTGGCGGTGGGGCGCCCCCTTTCAGACGGTCAGCCGGTCACGGCGTCGCGCAGTACTGGGCTTCCTTGCCGATCGAGCGGTACATGCAGTCCGCGTTCTCCAGCAGCTGGAGCACCGCGTCCTTGTTGCGTGCGGTCTCGCGGTCGATGACCTCGTCCGGCGGGTAGAAGCCGCCGCCGCCGCTCTCCGGGTACATCTCGAAGGTGTAGGAGAAGATCTTCTGGTTGCCCCACAGCCAGTCGTCGATCGTCCCGTCCGTGATGTACAGGTCGCTCGACTGCTCCGGCGTGTAGCCGTTGCTCGCCGCCATGCTGGTGCCGATCTTCTTGTAGACGGCGAGGTCGTCGGCGGTCAGACCCGGGGCGGTGTCGTTGTAGGTCCAGCCGAAGGGCCACAGGACGAGTTCGCTGTAGGTGTGGAAGTCGATGGCGGCCTTGATCTGCTGCTTGCCGCCGACGACCCGGCTGCGGACGAAGTCCGCGACGACCTTCACCTCGGGCGCCGACTCGGCGGAGGCGCCCCGGTAGGTCTCGGAGCTCTTGCTGCTGCTGGAGCCGCCGCAGCAGCCGAACTTGTAGTTCCAGTTGCGGTTCTCGTCCGTGCCGACGTACGAGGAGCCGGAGTTCGGCTGGCGGTTCTTGCGCCAGGAGCGGTAGGAGCCGGTGGCGATGTCGTACTCGCCGCCGTCGGGGTTGAGGTCCGGGACGATCCAGATCTCGCGGCCGTTGACCGCGCCCGTGACCCGGGAGTCGCTGCCGTACTTGGAGGTGAACTCCTTGAGCAGGTACAGCGCCATCTCGACGGTCAGGTGCTCACGCGCGTGCTGGTGGGCGGTGAAGAGCACCTCGGGCTCGGCCTCGTCCGTCGCGACGTTGTCGCTGATCTTGATGGCGAACATGTCCCGGCCCTGGTACGACTTGCCGATCACCTGCTTGCTCGCGATCGCGGGATACTGCGCGACGAGCTGGTTGATCTCTGCCGTCGCCTCGGCGTAGTTGTGGTACTTCGAGTCCGCCGAGGGGAAGTCCATCGGGCTCGCCGCGATGCCGGGCACCGAGCGGTCCGGGGGTCCGGGCAGGGCGGTCAGTTTGTAGCCGAGCTCCTTGAGCTTCTTGGCCTGCATGGTGTCGGCGCTGACCACGACGGTGTGGTCGTCCACCTCGTCGATCGAGACGCCCGTACGGAGCAGGGCGGTGCGGTCGGTGGCGGTGGAGGGGCCGTGGATCCGGTACTGGACGATCGCCTCGTCCTGGGTGGCGGTCGAAGGAGTGGGCGGAGGGGAAGCCGTCGCGCTCATGCCGTAGGCGGGTGCGCCCAGCGCGAGCGCCAGCAGGGCCGCCGTGAGGGCGGCCCTCCGGCGGGTATGGAGCCGCATGCGTTCTCCTGGGTCGGGAGTGTGGGGGTAGCCGTGCGGACGCGCACAGCGTGCTCTCGTGGCATGTCCCGGTCAAGGACACGCTGTGCAGGCCGTACCGATCCGGCCACCCCTACACGTACCGCCTACGGGAGTCCGTGGACCTTGGGACCCACCGAGTTCGACCAAGCGCTACCCGCCTTGGCGTCCCAGTTGGTCGACCAGGTCATCGCGCCGCGCAGACCCGGGTAGGTCTTCGACGGCTTGAAGGAGCCGCAGTTCGTTCCCCTGGTCAGGCAGTCCAGGGCGTTGTTGACGATCGCCGGGGACACGTAGCCGCTGCCCGCGCCGCTGGGCGAGGCCGGGACGCCGATGCCCACCTGCGAGGGGTCGAGGCCGCCCTCCAGCTGGATGCAGGCGAGCGCGGTGAGGAAGTCCACCGAGCCCTGGGAGTAGACCTTGCCGTCGCAGCCGTTCATCGAGCCGCTGTTGTAGTACTGCATGTTGACGACGGTGAGGATGTCCTTGATGTTCAGCGCCGTCTTGAAGTAGCCGCCCTGAGTGGACTGCATGTCGATCGTCTGCGGGGCCATGGTGATGACGAGCGAGGGGCCGGCCTTTGACGACAGCGAGCGCAGGGCCTGCGTCATGTAGGTGGGGTTCAGGCCGTTCTCCAGGTCGATGTCGATCCCGGTGAACCCGTACTCCTGCATGAGGGCGTACGCGGAGTTCGCGAGGTTGTTCGCCGAGGTCGAGTCGTTGACCGTGATGGTCCCCTTCTCGCCCCCGACGGAGAGGACGACCGACTTGCCGGCCGCCTTCTTCGCGGCGATGTCGGCCTTGAACTGGGCGACCGTGTAGCCGCCGAGGCCGGCCGAGTCGAGGTTGAAGGTGATGGCGCCGGGCGTGGTGGTGGCGTCCGCGAAGGAGACGGCGATGATGTCGTACTGCGCCGAGACGTCGGAGATCTTCTGGACGGTCGCGCCGTTGTTGAAGTTCTGCCAGTAGCCGGTCAGGGCGTGCTTGGGGACGCCCGGGCCGGGGCCGGGACCCGGATCGGTGCCGGTGGTGGTCCCGGTCACCGGGGCGGACTTCGGGCCCTCGCCCGCCGCGTTGTACGCGCTCACCTGGAAGGAGTACGACGTCGAGGCCGCGAGCCCGGTGATCTGGGTGGAGGCGGCGCCGCCCGTCACGGTTCTGACGCGGACGCCGTCCTGATACACGTAGTAGCCGGTGGCCGAGCTGACCGCGTTCCACGAAAGGGTGAGGGCGCTCGCGCTCTGGCCGGAAACGGCCGTCCCGGCCGGTGCGCCCGGGACCGACGGGCCGGGGTCGGTGCCGCCTCCGCCGTCCGGGCCGAAGACGCTGAACTCGTCGACGACGTAGGCCGGCTGGCCGTACCAGCCGTGCGTGTAGACGGTGACCTGGGTGGTGCTGGGGCCGGTGGTGAAGGTGGTGGAGAGCTTCTGCCAGCCGGCGCCCGACCCGGGCGTCCAGGTGGAGACGTCCTGGGTGCCGGTCCCGGTCGCGCCGAGGTAGACGTAGCTGCCCTGGACCTGCGTGCTCAGCGTGTAGGTCGAGTTCGGCTTGACCGTGACGGTCTGGCTGCAGCGGGCGTTGTCCTGGCCCGCCGGGGTGGCCTTCAGGGCGCCGGATCCGGCGTAGACGGGCGAGGAGACGGAGGCGCCGGTTCCGCCGGTGCAGGACCAGTTGGCGAGACCCGACTCGAAGCCGCCGTTGCGGGCGACGTTCACGTCGGCGGCCTGTGCGGTACCGGCGGCGAGGGCGGACAGGGCGCCCGCGGCCAGGGTGACGGCGATGGGGAGGGCGAGGGAGCGTATGCGGTTCACGTGGGCTCCGGTGGGGGGAGGAAGAGGGGTGTGGGGAGAGGCGGACCGAGTGGGGTGGGTCCGACTCAAGGCGTTGGCTGCCAAGTTGGTCCAGACCAATCCCTGTGTCAAGAGTCTTCGCGATGTGGCTTGAAATGGCCCGCTATGCGATCCCTGTTGTCCGGGTTTCCGCCCCCTGTGACATGTGCTGGTAGCACGGGAATCTCCAAGGCCCTGCCCCGTCAGGGGTGACGCGGATATGGTGCTGGGGCAAGGGGGGAGCGGGTCGATCGGATGCGGTCGCGCGGCGTCGGCGCGGACGCGGGAAGTCCGTATCGAATCCGCGTCGAGTCCGCGTCAGGTCCGTGCCAGGTCCGTGCCGAGCGCGCACCGGGCACGTGAAGTGCCCGCGGCGTACGGGGCGTACGTACGGGGTGTACGTGGGGGAACGGGGGAATGCGCGTGCCGACCGCCATCGCTGTCACCAGCGCCGATCTGGTACTTCCGGCCCCTGACCGGCACACACCCGGGGCCGCCTTACTGCACCCGCCCGAGCAGCTCGACCTGGAGTCCGCGCTCGCCGAGACGGGCGCCCTGCTGGAGCGGCACGGCCACCTCGTGGCCCTCGTACCGCCCTGGCTCCCGCGCTCCACCGTCCAGCGCCTGCACACCGTACGCGCCATCCTGGAAACCGACCGGATCGCGCTCCTCGGCATCGATCTGCCGCCGCTGGGAACGGCCCTGCTGGCGCGTCAGCTGCGCCAGCTCAGCGTCTGCGACTTCAGCCCCGGAATCATCGCCTCCGCGGCCCGGCTGCTGTCCCACTACATCTACGCGGGCGCCCTGCTGGGCTCGGTCGCCAAACTCGACCGGGTCCGGGTCCCCGTCGGACTGGGGGCGCACGCCAGGTCCTGGTCGCCGAGCGCGCAGTTCGCCGTCATGGCCCACCCGAAACCGCACCTCGCGAAGCTGAGCGGCGGCGGATCCCAGGGCGGCGGCGCCCACGGCCCCCGCGGCGCGGTGCTGCCGGCCGGCCCCGAGTTCGCCACGCACCTCACCTTCGCCCGCGGCCAGCTCGCCTCCGACTGGGTCACGGCCGAACTGGCCCCCGCCTGGCAGGTCCAGGGCGTCCTGGAGAACCCGCTGCCCGCCGCGTCCGCCGGCTGGTGGGGCACCCCGAAACTCGTCGAGTTCGCCGCCGGCATCCCGGACCTGTCCGTGCTCTACCAGCTCGTCGCCTCGGTCCGCCGGGAGGAGTGCCGCTGGTGCGGCCTCGAACTCATCGGCGACCGCTGCGGCTTCTGCGCGGCACCGCTCACCGCACCGCCGCCGCCCGCGAGTACCGCCCGTTCCAGACCCTGATCACTCGAACGCACGAATGAATGAAGAACGGCGAGGTAGGTAAGGCCCATGAACTCACGCCAGCGCCGCGGCGTCATCCTGCTGCTCCTGTCGGTCCTGTGCGCACTGGGGGCCTTCGCCGGAGTCCTCGTGGTGATCGGCGACGTCAACTCCAAGGTCGGCGCCGAGGTCGTCGCCTACCGGGCCAAGGGCGACATAGCCCCGTACAGCCCGCTGACGGCCGGGCAGTTCGAGGAGGTCCGGATCCCCGAACGCTGGCTCTCCGACACCGCCGTCACCGACCTCGGCGCGCTCAAGGACAAGATCGCCCTCACCACGCTGAAGAAGGGCTCGCTGCTCCAGGCGGACATGTTCGTCGACCGGCCGCAGCTGCAGCCCGGTGAGCAGGAGATCGCCATCATGATCGACGCGGCCACGGGCGTGGCCGGGAAGATCACCTCCGGCGCCAAGGTCAACATCCTCGCCACCTTCAAGGGCGCCAAGGACACCGACCCCTCGCGTTCGGTGATCATCGTCGCCAACGCCCGGGTCCTGGGCGTCGGCAAGCTCACCGCCCTGGACAAGGACAGCGACCGCAAGGGCCCCGCCGAGGCCGTTCCGATCACCTTCGCCCTGAGCACCAAGGACACCCAGCGCGTCGCGTACGCAGAGTCCTTCGCGGAGCACGTACGCCTGGCCCTGGTGGCCCCCGGCACCGATTCGGCGCCCGCCCCGGGCGACCGCACGTACACCCTCGACGGGGACAGGTGAGGCCCGGATGACCACCCGAATCCTCCCCGCGGTCGGCGACCCGGACGCCGCGCGCGCCATCGTGACACTGCTCAGCCAGCTCCCGGCCGCCGAGCCGGCCGCCCCCGTCCCCGACGCGACCACGCTCCTGGACACCCTGGCCCGGCTCGCCGCCGACTCCATCGACGAACTCCCCGAGGTCGTCCTCGTCCACGAGCGGATCGGCCCGGTGCCCGCCCTGGAGCTCATCCGGGAAGTGGCCCTGCGCTTCCCGGCCGTGGGCGTCGTCCTGGTCTCCTCGGACGCCGGCCCGGGACTCTTCTCCGCCGCCATGGACTCGGGCGCGCGCGGCCTGATCGGCCTCCCTCTCTCCTACGAGGAACTCGCCGCCCGCGTCCAGGCCGCCGCCCAGTGGTCCGTGGGCGTACGCCGCCACCTGGGCGGGGGCGCCGCCGCCGACGTGTTCACGGGCCCGGGCGGCCGGGTGGTCACCGTCACCGGGGCCAAGGGCGGCGTGGGCACCACCTTCACCGCCGTGCAGTTCGCGCTGGCCGCGGCCGCCTCGGGACGGCGTACCGCACTGGTCGACCTCGACCTCCAGGCGGGCGACGTGGGCTCGTACCTCGACGTGCAGTTCCGGCGCTCCATCGCCGACCTGGCCGGGATCCAGGACATCTCCCCGCGGGTCCTCCAGGACGCCGTCTACGACGACGCCTCGGGCCTCGCCCTGCTCCTCGCCCCGGCGGACGGGGAACGCGGCGAGGAGGTCGACGACCGGGCCGCCCGGCACATCGTCGGAGCCCTGCGCAGCCGCTACGAACTCGTCGTCGTCGACTGCGGCACCCAGGTCACCGGGGCCAACGCGGCGGCCGTGGAGATGGCGGACGTGGCGGTGCTGGTCACCACCCCGGACGTGGTCGCGGTACGGGCGGCCAAGCGCATGGTCCGGATGTGGGAACGGCTCCAGGTGCGCAAGGCGGAGGACACGGCGATGGTCGTCAACCGCTGGAGCAAGCACACCGAGATCCAGCCCGCCCTGATCGAGAAGATCACCAAGACCCGCGCCACCCGCACCCCGGTCCCGGCAGCGTTCAAGGAACTCCAGGCCGTGGTCGACGCGGGCCGCGTCCAGGACCTCGACAACCGCTCGACGGTCAAACAGGCCCTGTGGACCCTGGCCGGCGAACTCGGCCTCCTGTCGACCCCGGACACCGCCCCGTCCGCAGCCACCGCCCCGGGCGCCTCGCTCGCGGTCCGCGCGACGGGCCCGGTGGCCCGCCTGCGCCGCGGCCGGGAGGGCTGACGCATGCCCGTCCGCAGACCGGGGCGCGGGGACCGGGGCCAGGTGGCGATCGAGTTCGTGGGCACGGTGCCGCTGATCCTGCTGCTCGTGGCGGCGGTGTGGGAGTGCGTACTGATCGGGTACGCCTTCTCACTGGCGGGCAACGCGGCGGACGAGGCGGCGCGGGCGGGGGCGGTGAAGGACGACGCGGCCTGCGTCGCGGCCGCGCACGAGCACATCGGGGAGGCGTGGGGCCTCGAAGTGGACTGCGGGATTTCCGGGGACATCTACCGGGCGAAGGTCAGCCTCGGTGTCCCGATCCTCTTCCCCGGCCTCAGCTTCGACCGGATCGAAGGCACCGGCGGCGCGGCGATGGAGAGGGAGGTGAAGTGACGTGAGACGGCGCATGCGCTCCGACCGGGGCCAAGTGGCCATCGAGTACATCGGCTTCGTACCGATCCTGCTGTTCGTCGCCCTCTGCGGGATCCAGCTGGGCTGGGTGGCGTACGTCCACGAGCAGGCCGACACGGCCGCCCGCACGGCGGCCCGGGTGGAGGCCCAGCACAAGGGCCGGGGGGAGGCCGCCGGATACGCCGCCATCCGTGAAGGGCTCCCGGCGACCGTAATCGTGGGCGGAGAAGGCGACGCGGTGACCGCGACCGTGACCATCCAGATCAACTCGATCATTCCCGGGCTGAAGCCCGAACCGGCGAAGGCGACGGCGGTCATGCCCAACGACGACCCGAAGGTGACCGGACCATGAGCCTGCGTTCTCGGGTCAACACCCCCGACGACCGCCACAGCCCGCGCGAGGACGGACGCCTCGTCTCCTCCTACCGCGCCAAGCTGCTGGAGGAGATCGACCTCGCCGAGATGTCCGCGCTCGCTCCCGCCGAGCGCCGGGCGCGCCTGGAACGCGTACTCGGCCACATCATCAGCCGCGAAGGCCCCGTCCTCTCCACGGTCGAGCGCGCCCAGCTGATCCGCCGCGTCGTCGACGAGGCCCTCGGGCTCGGCGTGCTCGAACCGCTCCTCGAAGACGCCTCGATCTCCGAGATCATGGTCAACGGCCCCGACCACATCTACGTGGAGCGCGCCGGCCGGGTCGAACAGCTCCCCATCCGCTTCGCCTCGCACGAGCAGTTGATGCAGACCATCGAGCGCATCGTCTCCACCGTCAACCGGCGGGTGGACGAGGCCAATCCGATGGTCGACGCACGCCTCCCCAGCGGCGAGCGCGTCAACGTCATCATCCCGCCGCTCTCCCTGACCGGCGCCACCCTCACCATCCGCCGCTTCCCGCGCGCCTTCACCCTGCACGAGATGATCGCGCTCGGCTCGCTCGACGAGCAGATGCTGCTCCTGCTCTCCGGCCTGGTCGCGGCGAAGATGAACGTGATCGTCTCCGGAGCCACCGGCACCGGCAAGACCACCCTCCTCAACGCCCTCTCCGGCCTCATCCCGGAGGGCGAACGCATCATCACCATCGAGGACTCGGCCGAACTCCAGCTCCAGCAGGCCCACGTCATCCGCCTCGAATCCCGCCCCGCGAACGTGGAGGGCAAGGGCCAGATCACCATCCGCGACCTGGTCCGCAACTCACTGCGCATGCGCCCCGACCGCATCATCGTCGGCGAGGTACGCGGCGGCGAGACCCTCGACATGCTCCAGGCGATGTCCACCGGCCACGACGGCTCCCTGGCCACCGTCCACGCCAACAGCTCCTCGGACGCCCTGATGCGCCTGCAGACCCTCGCCTCGATGTCGGAGGTCGAGATCCCCTTCGAGGCCCTGCAGGACCAGATCAACAGCGCCGTGAACGTCATCGTCCAGCTCACCCGCTTCGGCGACGGCTCGCGCCGCATCACCGAGATCTCCGTCCTCGAATCGCACGGCCGCGAGCCCTTCCGGATCACCACGGTCTGCCGCTTCGGGGCCCAGCCGATGGGGGCGGACGGCCGTGTCCGCGGCTACTTCGAGTACTACCCGCTGCCCCGCCGGATCGCCGAACGCCTCTACATGAACAACCAGCCCATCCCGCAGGCCTTCGGCGTCGCGCCGGAAGACCCCCTGACCGCCCGCATCACCCGGACCGCCCTGTGAACCCACTCGTCCTCGCCACCCTCGGCGCCACGCTGCTCGCCTGCGTCCTGGTCGTCGCCGGCCTCCAGGCGTACATGGCCGGCCGAGCCCAGCGCGCCGCCCTCATCGAACGCCTCTCGGCGAGCGGTGTCCCGGAGCCCGCCGGCCGGCGCCGCCGCTTCCCGGCGGTCGACCGGCGGCTGCGCAGGACGAAGCTCGGCCGCCGGATCGAGCTGAAGCTGGCGACCACCGGCCTCGACCTCACCCCCGGCGAGTTCTTCGTCTACATGCTGGGTTCGATCGCGGGGGTCTGGCTCATCGCCTCCTCCCTCCTCGCACCGTTCTTCGGTCCGGTGGCGGGTGCCATCGGCATCTGGGCGGCGAACGCCTTCCTCAACTGGCAGCGGGCGCGCCGTACGGAACGGTTCATCAACCAACTCCCGGACCTGGCCCGCATCCTCGCCAATGCCACCCAGGCCGGACTGGCCCTGCGTACGGCCATCGGCATCGCCGCCGAGGAGCTGGAGGCACCGGCCGGCGAGGAACTGGCGCGCGTCGCCGACCGCCTCGCCGTCGGCCACTCGATCGACGACTCCCTCGGCGAACTCACCGAGCGCCTGCCCTCCCGGGAACTGGTCGTACTCGTCTCCACGCTCGTCCTGTCCGCCCGAGCGGGCGGCGCGATCGTGGACAGCCTGCGCAACCTCACGGTGACGCTGGAGCAGCGCAAGGAGACCCGCAGGGAGATCCGAACCCAGCTGTCCCAGGTGACGGTGACGGCGTACCTGGTCCCCGCCATCGGCCTCGGGTCCCTGCTGATGGTCGATCTGATGATGCCGGGCGCGCTGGACCGGATGACGGGCGCCTTCATCGGCCAGACGGCCGTACTCATCGCCCTCGGCCTCTTCGCCCTGGGGTTCATCCTCATCCGCCGCCTGTCGAAGATCGACGTGTGAGGGGGCGGACGGGACGATGATCGGACTCCTTCTCGCACTGGCCGTGGCCCTGTCGGTCCTCGGCGCGTTCCACGGCATCCGCCTCTACCGCGCGGACGTGAAGCTGCCCACGGACCTCGCGCTCGCCCTGGAGGTCGGCGCCACCCGTACGACGGCCGTCGGCTCCCTGGTGGACCGGATGGGCATCCGCTGGGCCCCGGCGGTGCTGCGCCTGATGGGGCCGGCGCGGGTGGCCCGCAAGCGCCGCCAGATCGACATGGCGGGCAACCCCGCCGGCCTCACGATCGACCGGTACGCCGCCCGGCGGGCGGTGTACGGGGCCCTGGGCGCCCTCGGCGCCTTCTCGATGCTGATCAACGGCCAGCTGGTCGCCGCACTCCTCATGGTGGCCTTCGGCCTGTTCTGGATCGAGGCCGGCCTGTGGTCGGCGATCCGGGTCCGCCGTGACCACATCGAACGCACCCTGCCGGACTTCCTGGACGTGCTCGCGGTCGTCGTCAGCGCCGGGCTGGGCTTCCGGCAGGCGCTGGAGCGGGTGGCGGACAAGTACGAAGGCCCCTGGGCCGACGAAATCCGCATCACACTGCAGCAGATGAACATGGGCGTCAGCCGCCGCCAGGCCTTCGACGAACTGCGCCGCCGCAACGACAGCGAACAGGTCGCGCAGTTCGTGACGGCCCTGCAGCAGGGCGAGGAGCTCGGCTCGCCGATCGTCGAGACCCTGATCGCGATCGCCGAGGACATGCGCCGCACGGACGCCCAGAACGCCCGCCGCCGCGCGGCCCGGGCTGTCCCCAAGGCGACGTTCGCCGTGACCATGTTCATGCTGCCGGGCACACTGATCCTGCTCGTCTGCGGTTTCGTGTACGGCGCGAACGTCGATTTCGACGCGCTGTTCGGGGGTGGCTGAGCCATGGCCCGGCTGAGCGTGCTCATCGCGGACGGCAACCCGGTCGTCCGGGCGGGCCTGGCGGCCATCCTGAGCACGGCCGAGGACCTCGACGTCATCGCCCAGGCGGCGGACGGCCGCGAAGCCCTGAGCCTGACCCGCCGGCACGCCCCGGACGTGATCCTGCTGGACGTCCGGATGCCGGGCGTGGACGGGATCTCCGCGCTGCCGCACCTGGTGCGGCTGGCTCCCGTACTGATGCTGACGTACAGCAGGGAAGCCGAAATCATCTGCGAGGCCCTGTCGTTGGGCGCCGGAGGCTACCTCGTACACGGCGAGTTCACGACGGACGACCTGCTGAGGGCGGTACGCGACGTCCCGCTGGGCCGCCCCCACTTCACGCCGACGGCGGCGAGCGCGCTTCTCGCGGAGCTCCGGGCCTCTTCGCATCCGCAACGAGTTGTGGCACAGTCTTCTGAGCGGATGCACAACTCTGTTGTCTTCGGGCTGAGTTCCCGGGAGGTGGAGATCATGGATCTGATCGCGTCCGGGATGAGCAACCAGCGGATCGCGGCGGCCTGCTTCATCAGCGAGAAGACGGTCAAGAACCACATCAACCGCATCTTCGCGAAGCTCCAGAGCGCCACGCGCAGCGAGGCGATAGCCCGCTGGCTGGGAACCGCCCGTCCAGGAGTGACCGGTCATGGGTAGACAGAGTGCGCAGTGGGTCCGTAATTGGGCCCCGGGACCCTTGGTGACGACTGGTGACTCGCCGTACCGTCCGCAGATCGACACCGGTACCGGCCCGGGAGGGAACCCCCATGTCACAGAACACGCTGCTGAAGGCCGCCGTGGAGGCACGGATCAGGGTGAACGGCTGGACGGACACGGCCGTGACGAGACTCCGCAAGCGCCACGCGAACCTCGACCGCGGCCAGACCGCCTTCGAATACCTGGGCATCATCCTGGTGGTCATCGTGATCGTTGGAGCGATCGTCGGTTCTGGAGTTGGCGACGCGATCACCACCAGGATCAAGCAGGCAGTGAAGGACATCAAAGCCGGCTGATGGCGTCGCGTAGGAAGCGTTCGGTGGACGACCGAGGGCAGGCCTTCCCCATCTACGTCGTTGTAGTCGCGGGCTTGCTCTTTGCTGCACTCGCCTTCTTTGTTGTCGGCCAAGCCTCTGTCACTCGGAGCGATGCCCAAGGCGCTGCGGATGCGGCGGCCTTGGCTGCCGGGCGAGAAGCCAGGGATGGCGTGTTGCTGAAGCTTGACCTGGCCGCACTCAAGCCCGCGGACTGGGAGAAGATCCTTGACGGGGACTTCTTCAAGGTCGGCGAAGCCTGCGCTGCTGCCGAAGCTTTCGCAGCGAAGAACGACGCCACAACGACGATGTGCCAGCCCACCTTCCCGAGACTTCTCGTTACGGTGAAGACCAATGGGACAGTCGGCGATTCGGTGATCCCTGACACCGGAAGCATGCATGGAACCGCAACTGCGACGGCCCTGATCGAATCAAAGTGTCACTTTGACGAGGCGCCCGCTCCAAGTCCCACCCCCACCTCACCACCGGAGGGCGGCTCGCCGGCCCCTACGCCGGCTCCTTCCACGGTGAACTTCACCTGCGGCGGGGAACTGGTCAAGTTTGACCCGCTGAAGCCGGGCTCTCTGAGCGCATTGACCAAAAGGCTGTTCAGCGTTCGACTCGTCGGCTGACAAGGAACGAGAGACAAGGAAGCGTTCATAGATGAGCATTCGGCGCATGCTGAAGGTCCGTGGGGGAATGGCCGTTGTAGGTGCGGCGGTCATGGCCCTCACGCTGGCCGGGTGTGGTGGCGATGGCGACAACAACAAGTCGAAGGACCCGCAGAACCCATCGACTCCGCAGTCGCGGGGAGCGGGATCTCAGAACCCGGCATCGAGTGCGAGCCCGAGTCCGGAGCCCACCGCAGTGATCGCCACTGTGAGCGGAGCAAGTGGCATGACGCTGGCCATCAATTCCTTGCAGCGTGATTCCGGCGGCTTCCTCACGGTCACCGGGCAGATCAAGAACACAGGAAGCCAGTCCTTCGCCGGTACGTCGGCCTGGCGGGGAATTGAACTGAAGGGGAGCGGAGAGTCAGTGGCGGGAGCGACTCTCGTCGACAAGGCCGGCAAGAAGCGCTACTACGTGCTTCGCGACACCGAGGCGCGGTGTTTGTGCACCACGGGAATCTCCAGCGTTGACCCGGGCCAAGTAGTTCCCTTCTTCGCGCAGTTCCCGGCGCCGCCGACCTCAACCACAGAGGTGGAATTCAGCCTCCCCACCTTTGCCACGGCCACTGTCAAAATCTCGGGGTGACCCCATGGCAACACGCCACCGTACCGTCGCTGCAACGGCCGTCGTCGGCCTTGTCATTGCCGGAGGGCACCTCATCGGCGCCACCGCCGCCTACGCCGATGACGTCAAGCCGTCCGTACCCCCAGGCACAGAGCCATCCGCCTCCGCACCAGTGCAGATCGACTCCAACGCGCCCGGCCTGAAGATCCCGCAGGGTGGGACGCTCGCCCCGATCAAGGTGCTGGACATCGCCGAGGTCGTCGAAGATCTCGGCGGGGAGCAGCGGCGGCAGGAGACCAATCAGACCGTCATGATGGCGCTGCAGTCGGAGGTGTTGTTCCCGGAGAACAGCGCCGTGTTCAACGCGCAGGCCGCCGCCCGGATCCAGGCCATCGGCAACGAGATCAACACGCAGAAGGCGACCCGCATCCGCGTCTTCGGGTTCACCGACGACCAGGGCAGCTACGAGCACGGCAAGGAGCTGTCCAAGCAGCGCGCCGATGCGGTGCAGTCCGAGC
This sequence comes from Streptomyces xanthophaeus, assembly GCF_030440515.1. GTDB lineage: Bacteria > Actinomycetota > Actinomycetes > Streptomycetales > Streptomycetaceae > Streptomyces > Streptomyces kutzneri. The sequence continues at coordinate 3,168,747 of NZ_CP076543.1, read as the reverse complement.
TGGCCAAGACCGTCACCGATCCGAACGTCGTCTTCGACGTCCGCGGCTACAGCGAGGACTACCCGATCGCCGACAACAGCACGGAGGAAGGCCGCAAGAAGAACCGCCGCGTCGAGATCACCTTCCCCCGCAGCACGGGCGGCGGTTGAGGCGCCGGCAGGTTCCCGTGCATGCGACCGGCCGGAACACCTGCCGGAGCGCCGGGTGTTCAGCCGTTCCGCGGCCGGCGGTGGAGGCGGCCGCGGGAGGCTTCCACGATCGTTCCGAGGACGAGCGACTGGACCAGTACGCACAGGACGAGTTCGGCGACGAAGAGCCACGGCGCGGGCATGCCGTCCCCGGGGGCCATGCCATGGGCCAGCCCCACCAGGAGGAACAGCGGGAACGCGCACAGGGCGGGCAGCACCCATACGAAGCCAGGGTCCGACGCGAACAGCGTGACGGCCGTCGCGATGGCCACGGCGATGCCGACGAGACCCAGGTAGATCGCCGATGCGGGGTTCGCGAAGGTCAGGCGGACGAGCGTACGAGCGGTCATCAGGTTCCCCCCGGGGTGTGTGGACTCCCTCCATGGTCGGGAACGTCCTGGGTCGTGTCGTGAGTACCCGTACCCAGGATGCGCACAGGGCGCTGCGCGTGGTCCGGCCCCTCCCCGGTGGGGGCCGGACCCGTGCGCGGGATCAGCCGAACTGGCCCGGCTGGTAGTCGCCCGCCGGCTGCTGGACGATCACGTTCATCCGGTTGTACGCGTTGATCAGGGCGATGAGGGTGACCAGCGCGGCCAGCTGGTCCTCGTCGTAGTACTTGGCGGCGTCGGCCCACGCCTCGTCCGTGACGCCGCCGGCCGCGTCGGCGATGCGGGTGCCCTGCTCGGTCAGTTCCAGGGCCGCCCGCTCGGCGTCGGTGAACACCTTCGCCTCGCGCCAGGCCGCGACCAGGTTCAGCCGTACCGGGTCCTCCCCGGCGTGCGAGGCGTCCTTGAAGTGCATGTCGGTGCAGAAGCCGCAGCCGTTGATCTGGCTGGCCCGGAGCTTCACGAGCTCCTGCGTGGCGTGCGGCAGGGTCGAGTCCGAGATGACCTTGCCCGCGGAGTTGATGTACCGGGCGAACTTGGTCGCGACCGCGTTGCCGTAGAAGTTGAGGCGCGCTTCCATCGTGATCTCCTTGCTGTGTCGACCGTTACACAGCTCTGACGGAAAACGCGGCCCGGATGTGACAGTCCCACGGGACGAGTCGATGTGACCTGCGTCACTCTCCCAGGAGGAGCTCTGCGATCTCCCGGGCCCGGTGGGCCGGCTCGGGGCCGGGGGTGAGGGCGGCCACCGCCGTCGCCCCCTCGGTCAGGATCAGCAGCCGGTCGGCGAGGGTGGGGTCGGCGGTCAGGTCGGCCAGCAGGGTGTGGAGCTCCGCCTTGTGGATGCGGACGATCTCCGGGGCCGCCGCCCCCAGTTCCCCGTACGCGTTGAGGAACGCGCAGCCCCGGAAGTCGGGCTCGGTGAACCAGTCCGCCAGCCAGTCGAAGACCGCGAGCACGCGCGCCCGCGGCCGTGCCGGAGCGAGGGCCGCGGTGCGCAGGGAGTCCAGCCAGCGCCGGTCGCGGCGTTCCAGATAGGCCGTGACCAGGGACTCCTTCGCCGGGAAAACGCGGTAGAGGCGCTTGAGGGGGACCCCGGAGGCGGTGCGGATGCGGTCCATGCCGACGGCCTGGATGCCGTGCCGGTAGAACAGCTCCTCCGCCGCGTCCAGCAGTCGGGTCCGTGCCTCTTCATCGTCCATGAGGGCAGGGTAGCCCGTTTCCCCTTGCGGCGAGAACGCTCGTTCTCGTACGGTGGCCGGTGAGGAGAACGTTCATTCTCACCCTTCTCTCTCCGGAGGATCTGCCATGACACGTCCGCCCCTGCCGCCCTTCACCGAAGAGTCCGCCCGCGCCAAGGTCCAGGCCGCCGAGGACGCCTGGAACAGCCGCGATCCCGAGCGCGTCGCCCTCGCGTACACGGAGGACTCGGTCTGGCGCAACCGTGACCGCTTCCTCACCGGCCGCGCCGAGATCCGCGAGTTCCTCGCCGACAAGTGGGAGCGCGAGCTCGACTACCGGCTCCGCAAGGAGCTGTGGGCCTTCACCGGCAACCGCATCTCCGTCCGCTTCGAGTACGAGTGGCACGACGCCGCCGGCCAGTGGTTCCGCAGCCACGGCAACGAGCAGTGGGAGTTCGACGACGACGGCCTGATGAGGCGGCGCGAGGCGAGCATCAACGACGTGCCGATCGCCGCCGGGGACCGCCGCGTCGTCTGATCCGGCCGGTCGGCCGGCGGGGCAGGGGGGCTACGCCTCGTGGTGGGCCTGGGTGATGAGGTCCGTGGCGACCTCCAGGGCCGCCAGGCGGGTCTCCTCCGGGTTGCCCTCGACGTGCTGGAGGAACATCATCCCGGCGTGCAGCGTGAACAGCGCGCTGACGCAGCGGACCTGGTCCGTCAGCGGGCCGTCCTGCGTGCGGAGCAGTTCCACCAGGGTGAAGAGCCGCTTCTTGACCGTCTCGCCGATGGTGAGTTCGCGCGTCGTCGCCTGGTTCTCCTGCATGAAGCGGTACAGCACGGCGCCCCCGGCCATCGCCTCGCTGTAGCGGCGCAGCACCTCGCGCTTGGTCTCCAGGGTGCGCGGCTGGCTCTCCGCCCACGTGATCAGCTCGTCGATGGGCCGCGTCAGGTCCTCGAAGATGCTGATGATGATGTCTTCCTTGGTCTTGAAGTGGTAGTACAGCGCCGCCTTCGTGACCTCCAGCCGCTCCGCGATCTCGCGCAGCGACGTCTTCTCGTACCCCTGCTCGGCGAAGAGCTCCAGTGCGACGTCCTGGATGCGCTGGCGCGTGTCGCCACGGCGTCGCTGCGGACTGCTGCTGGACATGGCTCTCCCCAATTACTTACTTGACGCCCGGCTAGTTGCGGGTCTACCGTCCCCATTGTAGTGAACTAGCCGGGCGGCAAGTAAGTGCCGGTGCGGGACGTAGTGCGAGCGGTAGGGCCAGGGGAGTGGACATGGTGGACAAAGTCAAGCCTGCGGGGACTTCGGAGGAGGTGAAGCCGCGCAGCGTACGCGTCGTCCTCATGGCGCTCATGATCGCGATGCTGCTGGCGATGCTCGACAACATGATCATCGGCACCGCGATGCCGACGATCGTCGGCGAGCTCGGCGGCCTGGAGCACCTCTCGTGGGTGGTCACCGCCTACACGCTGGCCACCGCGGCCTCCACCCCCATCTGGGGCAAGATCGGCGACATGTACGGGCGGAAGGGCTCCTTCCTCACCTCGATCGTCATCTTCCTCATCGGCTCCGCGCTCAGCGGCATGGCCCAGGACATGGGTCAGCTGATCGGCTTCCGCGCGATCCAGGGCCTCGGTGCCGGTGGTCTGATGGTCGGCGTCATGGCGATCATCGGCGACCTGATCCCGCCCCGTGAGCGCGGCAAGTACCAGGGCATGATGGCCGGCGTGATGGCCCTCGCCATGATCGGCGGCCCGCTGGTCGGCGGCACCATCACCGACCACATGGGCTGGCGCTGGTCCTTCTACATCAACCTGCCCCTCGGCGCCGTCGCGCTGGCCATGGTCACCGCCGTGCTGCACCTGCCCAAGAAGCGGGCGCAGGGCAAGATCGACTACCTCGGCGCCGCGCTGCTGACCGTCGCCATCACCTCCACCGTCCTCGTGACGACCTGGGGCGGCAACGAGTACGCGTGGGGCTCCGTCGAGATCCTCGGCCTCATCGCCGTCGGCGTCCTGTCGACCGCCGCGTTCCTCTACGCGGAGACCAAGGCCGCCGAGCCGGTCATGCCGCTGCACATCTTCCGCAGCCGCAACTTCACCCTGATGTCGGTGATCGGGTTCCTCGTCGGCTTCGCGATGTTCGGCGGCGTGCTCTACCTCCCGCTGTTCCAGCAGTCGGTGCAGGGCGCCTCCGCCACCAACTCGGGCCTGCTGCTCCTGCCCATGCTGCTCTCGATGATGGTCGTCTCGCTGATCGCGGGCCGCGTCACCACCAGCAGCGGCAAGTACAAGATCTTCCCGATCGCCGGCGGCGCGCTCATGGTCGTCGGGATGTTCCTGCTCGCGACCATGGACACCGGCACCACCCGCCTCGTGTCCGGCCTCTACATGGCCGTCCTCGGCGCCGGTCTCGGCTTCCTGATGCAGATCACCATGCTGGTCGCGCAGAACAGCGTCGACATGAAGGACATGGGCGTCGCCTCCTCCTCGGCGACCCTCTTCCGTACGCTCGGCGGCTCCTTCGGCGTGGCCCTGATGGGCTCCCTCTTCACCGCCCGGGTCACGGACACCATGACCGAGCGCCTGGGCCCGGAGGCGGCCGACGCCGCGGGCTCCGCCCAGCTGGACGCCGCGAGCCTGGCCAAGCTGCCCGAAGCGGTACGCGACGCCTACCAGCACGCGGTGGCCGCCGGTACGCACTCCGCGTTCCTGCTCGGCGCGGCCATCGCCGTACTGGGCTTCGCGGCGGCCTGGTTCGTCAAGGAGGTCCCCCTCCGCGGCGCGGGCCCGGCCGCTCCGGCCGACGCCGCGGACGACGAGAAGGCGGAGAAGGCGGCCCCGGCCGCCCAGGAGTCGCTCGCGCACTGACACCGAGTACGCGCCGCCAGGGAGGCGGCACCACCGGGACGACCGGGGGTGCCGCCTTCCGGCGTGTCCGGGCGCCGCTATCTGGGGTCGTCCGTCTCCCAGGGGTACGCGAAGGCCCCGGGGCGCAGACCCCACGCGGTGAGCACGGCGAGCAGGCCGGCCTCGTCCGCAGCCTCGGCGGACGCGACGAGGACCGCGCCGATGTCGTGGTCGAAGCCGTCGAGGCGTTCGCCGTCGTACTCCCAGTGCTTCAGGCGGAAGCGGCGGCCCGTGTCGCCGCGCGCCCAGCCCTCGTCCCGTGCCCGGTCGTCGGCCCGGCTCCGGACGGGGGTCACGTCCACGAACGCGCGGCGGCCCGAGTGGGACGCCGGGACCTCCGTCACCAGTCTCCGGCCGAGGCGGAGCGCGGTCAGCTTGTCCACCGGCCAGTCGGAGCGGTCGTGCGGTGAGTCCGGCGAATCCATGGACTCCATTCTGATCGAGTGCTCCGACTGGCGAACCTCCTTACAGGCGGGCCGACTTGAGATGCAGAACGGTTGCCGTCGAAGATCTGCCCGTTTCGGGCGGGTTCGCGCGGGCAGGTATGCAACTCCATGCAGGACTAAAGTCCCATCGGTCCCAACAGTCCCATAACAGGGAATTTATGGGCTATTTGGCTGGAACTCCTCGGCGGCGATGAACGTCCTGATCCACAGAACGCTCACAAAGCGGATGGGGAGGGGACAGTTCATGAGTTTCTTGGCGCGCGCGAACAAGAAGGGCGTCCGGGCCGGTGCCGCCGTCGTGGCTTCGGCCGCCGCCGTGGCGGCGACCGTGTGGGGCGTGGCGGCCCTGGTCGGACCGGACGGAACCGCCGCCTCCCAGCAGAACGTGGCCCGGCCGGGCGCCGGCGACAACTCCGGCCGCGGCGACGACGGCCGGCCCGGCCGACAGCCGCAGGGGATACCCGAGGGCATAGCCCACGCCTCCGAGACCGGCGGCAACGCCGTCAACATCACCATCGACGACGGCCCGGACCCCCGCTGGACCCCGAAGGTGCTGGACGTACTGCGGCAGCACGACGTCAAGGCGACCTTCTGCATGGTCGGGCCGCAGGCCAAGGCCCACCCCGACCTGGTGAAGAAGGTGGTCGCGGCCGGACACCGGCTCTGCGACCACACCATGAGCCACGACACGGCCATGGACAAGAAGTCCGTCGCCTACCAGGAGCAGCAGATCCTGGAGGCGAAGAAGCTGATCGAGGAAGCCGCGGGCAGCGGCGCGAAGGTCGAGTACTACCGGGCTCCCGGCGGCGCGTTCACCCCCGACAGCCGGCGCATCGCCGCCGCGCACGGCATGCGGCCGCTCGGCTGGAACGTCGACACCAAGGACTTCGACAAGCCGGGCACGGCCGCCATCGTGAACGCCGTCAAGCGCGAGATCGGCAACGGCCCGACGCTGCTCTTCCACGACGGCGGCGGCAACCGCGCCCAGACCGTCGACGCCCTCGACCAGGTGCTGACCTGGCTGAAGGAGCAGGGCCGGCCCACCGGCTTCCCCGTGCGCACCGCCCCGGACACCCCCGACGCGCCCGGCGCTCCCGCCACCCCCGGCGCCTCCTGACACGCCGTCCGCCGCGCGAACGGGTGACGGTGAACGACGCGGACCCGCCTGCGTTGTTCCCTGGTCGGGCACGGACGAACGTACGCCCGACCAGGAGGCTCCTGTGGCCATCGCCCCCGCCAGACTGTCCGACCCGGTGGTCGGCGCCCTCGTCGCCGCCGTCAACGCGCACGACAAGGACGCCTTCCTCGCGGTCCTGACCGCCGACGCGACCATGTCCGACGACGGTTCCGACCGCGATCTGCACGACTGGATCGACCGCGAGATCTTCGACTCCGGCGGCCACATGGACGTCCAGTCCGAGTCCGACAGCGGCCGCACCCTGCTCGTCAACTACCGCAACGACACCTGGGGCGAGATGCGCACCACCTGGCGCTTCGTGATCGCCCCCGGCGGCGGCCGGATCAGCCGCTTCGAGACCGGTCAGGCCTGAACGGACCCCTTGGCGGCTTCCCGGGCGGGCTCCAGCTCCCGCGCCACGCCCAGCACCGCCGCCGTCAGGCGGTCGTTCTCCTGGGCGCGCCCGCCCGGGAAGCCGTAGCGGCGGCGCGTGTAGCCGTACGCGATCCCCGTGACCGGGTCGGCGAAGCCCTGGCCGCCCGCCGCGCCGGAGTGCCCGAAGGCCTCCGGGCCCACCGCGGGCTGCTGCGCGAAGCCGAGCCCGAAGCGGTCCTGCTCCGCGGTCACGGCGTCCTGGCCCGGCGTGTGCAGCCGCGCGAACTCGGCGGCGGTGTCCGGCGCCAGCAGCGGAGCCCGGCCGCCCCTCCCGCGCCGCCCGCTGACCGGGCGGCTCCCGGAACGGCTTCTGCGCCAGGCTGACGGTGTCCCCGCCGGAACGGGAGTTGATCGCCGGGTATTCCGAGGTCACCGGAACCGGGCGCTCCCGTACGGGTGAAAGCGTGCCCGGCGTCGTTCCGGCCCGCCGGAGGGTCCCGTTGGTCCCGGCATGAAGCGCACCCGCACCGCCGTTCTCGCCCTCGCCGCCGCCTCCGCGGCGCTCGCGCCCCTCCTGGGCCAGGCCGCCACCGCCGCGGAGGGAACGGCGTACCTCCAGGACCCGGCAGGCGGCGAGAAGACCATGAAGTCGATGTGGACCAAGGACGAGATGCACAAGGTGGAGGCGCAGTTCCGCTTCCACCCCGGGGTCCAGTACAGGACGGTCACCCGCCCCGGCCCCTCGGGCGCGCCGGACTTCGAGCGCAAGGTCGCCGACCCCAAGACCCTGGCATGGCTGCCCGGGTACGAGTTCGCCTGGTCGGTGTCGGACTCGACGGTGGTGAAGAAGGCGGTGACGGTGAAGGAGGGCGAGCACCCGATCGTCGTGCACGCCGTACTGCGCTCCGCCGACCGGGCCAAGGTCGCGGAAGTGCGCAAGGAGCTGACCGGGAAGCCGCCGACCGGGCGGGAGAAGGTCGCGGGGGACAAGCGGATCGCGTGCGACACCGGGGAGTACACGGTGGAGTGGTCGCTCACGCGCTCGGGCTACGGAACGCTGGCGGGGACGCTGCGCTGGAACTCCAGCTGCGAGCAGTACCGGACGGCGTTCGCCGCGGACCACGGGCAGCAGCGCTGAGGGTCCGGGTGGAGGCCGGCCGCCCCGTGCACCTTGTGGGTGCTCGTCGGGCGACTGGGCCGAGGCCTTGGATCAAGTGCCGTAGTGGCCATGGTGCCGCACGGGGTGGTCTGCGGCATGGGTCGAAGGTCCCGTGTCGAGGAACTTCTCAGTGCTTCTTGGAGGCCTGGGCGGCCTGTCCGGCGATGTCCTCCAGCACGCCCTTCGGGCTGCCGGTCGGTTCCACGGCGCGTCCGATGTTGCGCTTGATGGTGTCGCTGACCGTCAGCCAGGCCGGGTCGTTGACCGGGTAGAGCTGGGCGCCGCGCAGCGCGTTCAGGAACTGGGTGTCGTTCTTGTCCAGGCCGCCCCCGGCCGGGGTGCGCGAGGCCGTGACGGTGGACGGCAGCAGGTGGTACCGGCCGGCGAAGTCCGACAGGTTCTTGTCCTGGTAGATGAACTCCAGGAACTTGCCGATCTCCGCGCGCTTGCCGTTCTGCTTGAAGGCCATCATCCAGTCGGCGACACCGACGGTGGGCGGCGGCACCCCCGTGCCGAGGTTGTCCGAGACCGGCATGGAGGTGGTCTGGACACCGATGCCCTTGGCGCGCGCCTCGTGGGCGAGCGAGGGATACCCGTTGACCATGCCGACCTCGCCGCGCAGGAAGGCCGCGAAGGCGTCGGCGCGGTTCAGCTGGGACGGCGGGGTCGGGCCGGTGAACCCGGAAGCGACCATCTCCTTCTTGACCCAGTCCCAGGTCTCGATGTTCTGCTCGGAGGCCAGGCTGTAGTTGCCGCTGCTGTCGGCGTAGCCGCCGCCGTTGCTCAGCTCCCAGATCAGCGCCTCGGCGTGCGCCTCCTCCGGGCCGAGCGGCAGGGCGTAGGGGTACTTCACGCCCTTGTCCTTGAGCGCCTTGGCGTCGGCCTTGAGGTCGGACCAGGTCTTGGGGGGATCCTTGATGCCGGCCTTGGCGAAGAGAGCCTCGTTGTAGAAGAGGAGACGGCTGCTCGCCACGAAGGGAAGGCCGTAGAGGGTGTTGCCGACGGAGCCCGCGTCGGCGAGCGGCTGGAGGAAATTCGCCTCGGCCGTGACCGAGAGGAGTTCGTCCGCGGGATACAGCTTCCCCTGGGCCGCGAAGTCCGAGTAGGACCCCATCAGCGCCACATCCGGCGCCTTGCCGGCCTTGACCATACGGGAGACCTCGCGGTCGATGTCGGCCCATGGCAGGAGCTTGACGTCGAGCTTGATTCCGGGGTTCGCCTCGTTGAAATCGGCCGCCATCTTCTCCCAGTAGGGCTTGGAGCTGGTGGCCGGGCTGTCGCCGTATTCGGCGGCGACCAGATGCAGCGTACCGCCGTCACCTGCATCGTCTCCGGACCCACCGCATCCGGCCAGTGGTATCAGCAGACCGAGCACGGCCGTGGTGGCGGTCGTGCCGGAAATTCTTCGTCGCACGGGTGTATTCCCCTGGTTTTCTTTTGGATCCCGTTATTACTTATGAGTTGCTCCGAGCCGGGGTGTCCCTCGATGGCCCGTTGGCCGGAATTCTCTCCTGAGGGAGGGGTGGTTGATTCCATTGGGGGCGCACTTGTGGTCAATGCTCCAAGTGGGGGTTTTCCTAATGGTGTTTTCCGATATGTGATCCAAATACTGGACGCGCGTAGACATGCCGAAAAGCCCGTTTCCGGTCCCGGAACGGGCCCTGCGGGTTTTCGGTACCTCCGGTGCCGCGTCGGGCGGTGTTTCGCCCCGAGGGTGAAGACGACCCGAGCTGTGACGAGGGCAGGCGGAGCTGCGGACACGGAGATACCGGTCCTGGCGGTCGTACGCGGAGGGGCATGAGGGCGCTACGCGCGCCCCGGGTGCCGCTGCGGCCTAGTCGGCGAACTCGCCCGCGTACGGGTCGGGCTCGCCCGTCTCCGGGTTGCGGCCCTCCTGCCAGCGCCGCTGGGCCTTGCGCCAGTGCACGAAGCTGAGGTGGCCGCCGTCCCAGAAGGTGATGCTGACGGGGCTCACGTCGAACTCGTCGGAGCACAGCCGGTAGAGGAACTCGGCCATGCCGTACGGGTAGACCGCGAAGGAGTCGGCGGTGTGCCGTCCGCAGACCAGGACCGGCCACCGGTCCGGATCGGGGTCGGAGGTGAGCCAGCACAGGATGTCCGACCCGCCGGTGACGCCCCAGGCGATGATCGACTCGGGGTCCACGTCGAAGGCGGAGCGGCCGCCCTCCGCCTCCCAGGTCTGGCGGGCGTTGTCGGTCTCCTCCGCCATCCCGGCCGGGTCCCACTGGAGTCCGGGCTTGGGCAGCGGCAGCAGGATGCTGGCCTCGCCGTTGATGGAGCCCGCGCCGAAGCGGCCCATGAACGCGACGAAATCGGCCGGGAATCGGGTCCCCCAGACGGCCTCGACCGCCGGCCAGTCGATGTCCTCGTCGGCGCCGTGCGTCGCCGGCATGATCTGCTCCAGCGCCTTGATCCGCGCGTTCTCCGTCATGCCGCTCCCCTGATGCCCCAGCTCAACCGCCCCAACCTACTGCCAGTGAGGGGCCTCGCCTAGCGGCGAGTGAGACGCCCGGGTACGTCCACCTTGATGCGGGTTCCGGCCCGCAGGCCCCAGCCCGCCATGGCACCGGCCGCCGACTCCAGGACGTGCCGGGAGCGCAGTCGCGGCAGCCCGAGCCGGCCCGGCGCCATGGTGACCACGGCGAGCACGCCGAGGTCGCGGTCGAGGTACGCCACGTCGATCGCGAACCGCATCCGGAAGGTGTGCACGCTCGCCGCGGGGGTCAGCAGCATCGCGCCGTCGATCCCGTCCCGCCCGAGCAGGCCCCGGGTGCGGGCCCGGTAGGACGCGGCGACCTCCAGGGGGATGCGGTGCGTGCCGGCGTGAAGTGTGCCGTGGCCGTCCTGCCAGTTCGCCATGCCGGCCAGCCTAGGGGGTGTCTTGTCGATCAGGCCGGATCAGGGAGCGGGGCCTGGTGCCGTGGATCGCAAGGCGGACGAGGGAGGCGACGCGGAGCGTCGCCGACCGAGGACAACGCGGCGAGGCGCGGCACCAGGCCCCGCGAGCCCGGCATGATCGGCAAGACACCCCCTAGGGGGTGCCGCTGCGCGGAGCCGTCCCCCGCCCGCTTCTTCCACCGTTCCCCGGGCTCCGCCCGGACCCGGTCCGCACACGCCGGACGGGCTGAAAGAAGAGAGCCCCGGAAGCCCCGCACAGCGGGGCGCGTCGGCGCTACCGTCGCCGCATGGGTGCCGTCCTGATCGTTCTCGCCGCCGGCTACGGCGCCACCGCGGGATGGCTGCTGCCGCGTGCCGCCTACCGCCTCTCCGTCGAGCCGGGGGAATCTTGGCGCGACCGCTGCCCGCAGGGGCACCGGGTGCGCGGCTGGCTCGGACCGGCCCGCTGCCGCGTTCCCGTGGAGGCTGTCGTGCAGGGCCAGGGCCAGGCCCAGGGCCAGGGCCAAGGCCAAGGCCAGGGCCCGGGCGGCCCGCCCCCCGGGCCCGCGGCGCCGCACGCCTACGGGAGGCGCGCCGTCCCCCTCGCCGCCCTCGTCGGGGCGCTCTGCGCCGTGCTCGGAGCTGCCGTCGGGGCGCGGCCCGAGGCGCCGGCCTACGTGGGCCTCGCCCCGGTGGTCGTCCTGCTCTCGCTCGTGGACCGCGCCGTGCACCGGCTGCCGGACGTGCTGACCCTGCCGCTCGCCGCCGCGGTCGCCGCCGGGCTCGGTACGGCCACCCTCCTGCCCCGCGCCGGAGGCGACTGGCGGCTCGCGCTGCTGGGCGGCGGCGCGCTCGGAGCGGCGTACCTGCTGCTCCATCTGATCAACCCCGCCGGCATGGGCTTCGGCGACGTCAAGCTGGCGCTCCCATTGGGGGTCGCTCTTGGGTGGTACGGGTGGGGGGTATGGTCCGCCGGGGCCTTCCTCGGCCTGCTCTACGGGGCCCTGTACGGGCTGATCCTGCTGCTGTGCAGCCCCGACGAGCGGAATCAGAGCTACGCGTTCGGCCCCTTCATGGCGGCCGGAGCACTCACCGGAGTGCTGCTGGGTGGTTTCGGAGCGTAATCATCGTGCGCCAATGCACGCACCATGCTCTACGAAGGGTTATGGTGGAACCCCCCCCTCGGGCCGGTCCGTATCCCCCCCACGGACCGGCCCGTTTTTTGTTTTCCGGCTCCTCGACCGTGCTGCGCGGAAAATGCGCAGGTCAGCCGCGCTGGGCCCAGATGTTGGTGCCGGGCGTGGAGACGGCGAGGGAGTCGATCTCCTTCAACTCGGCCTCCCCGAGCGGCGCGGACGCCAGCGCGGCCACGTTCTCCTCCAGCTGCGGCACGCTCGACGCGCCGATCAGGGCCGAGGTCATCCGGTCGTCGCGGAGCACCCACTTGAGCGCCAGCTGGGCGAGGGACTGCCCGCGGCGGGCCGCGATCTCGTTCAGACCGGTCAGCCGGCGGAGCACCTCGTCCGAGAGCAGGTCCGGGTTCAGGGACTTGCCCTGCGCGGCCCGCGAGTCCGCCGGGATGCCCTTCAGGTACTTGCCGGTCAGCATGCCCTGCGCGAGCGGCGCGAAGGAGATGCAGCCCATGCCGGCCTCCTCCAGGGTGTCCAGCAGCGCGTCCTCCTCCGTCCAGCGGTTGATCATGGAGTAGGAGGGCTGGTGGATGAGCGGGCGCACACCCATCCCGCGCAGGATCCGCACGGCCTCGGCCGTCTGCTCCGCCGTGTAGGAGGAGAGGCCCACGTACAGCGCCTTGCCCTGCTGGACCGCGGACGCGAGGGCGCCCATGGTCTCCTCCAGCGGGGTCTCCGGGTCGAAGCGGTGCGAGTAGAAGATGTCGACGTAGTCCACGCCCATCCGCTTCAGCGAGGCGTCGAGCGAGCTGAGCAGGTACTTGCGGCTGCCCCACTCGCCGTACGGCCCGGGGTGCATCAGGTAGCCGGCCTTGGTCGACAGGATCAGCTCGTCGCGGTAGGACGCGAAGTCCTGCGAAAAGATCTTGCCGAAGTTCAGCTCGGCCGAGCCGGGCGGCGGGCCGTAGTTGTTCGCCAGGTCGAAGTGGGTGATGCCGAGGTCGAAGGCCCGGCGGAGGATCGCCCGCTGGGACTCCAGGGACCTGTCGTCGCCGAAGTTGTGCCAGAGGCCGAGGGAGATGGCGGGGAGCTTGAGGCCGCTGTGGCCGGTGCGCCGGTACTCCATGGAGTCGTAGCGCGAGGGCTCTGCCCGATAGGGATTGGTATCAGTCACGTTGTCCTCCCTATCACGGACTTGTGACAGACCGAGTTGGGTACCCGATCCCACCGCGCAGTAATGTGGCGGACTCGGGGGAGGGACCGCATTTCGCACGGGGGCAAGGCACGGAGGGGCTGGAAGATCGTGAAGCTGCGCGACCTGGTGTACAGGCTTTACGCACGCCGGGTGGAAGGCCGCCTCGACCATGATGCGGCGCCCAAGCACATCGGCGTCATCCTGGACGGAAACCGCCGCTGGGCGAAGGCGTCCGGAGGGACGACGGAGCAGGGCCACCAGGCCGGCGCCGACAAGATCTCCGAGATGCTGGGCTGGTGCACCGAGACGGACGTCGAGGTCGTCACCCTGTGGATGCTCTCCACGGACAACCTGGACCGGCCCGAGGTCGAGCTCCGCCCGCTGCTCAACATCATCGAGAACACCGTGCGCGGCCTCGCCGCGGACGGCCGCTGGCGCGTCCACCACGTCGGCAACCTCGACATCCTGCCCGCCCGGACGCAGACCGTGCTCAAGGAGGCCGAGCAGGCCACCCACGACGTCGACGGGATACTCGTCAACGTCGCCGTCGGCTACGGCGGCCGCCAGGAGATCGCCGACGCGGTCCGCTCGCTGCTGCTGGAGCACGCGCGCAAGGGCACCTCCTTCGAGGAGCTCGCCGAGATCCTCGACATCGACCACATCGCCGAGCACCTCTACACGCGCGGTCAGCCGGATCCGGACCTCGTCATCCGCACCAGCGGCGAGCAGCGGCTGTCCGGATTCATGCTGTGGCAGAGCGCCCACAGCGAGTACTACTTCTGCGAGGTCTTCTGGCCGGCCTTCCGCAAGGTCGACTTCCTGCGGGCCCTGCGCGACTACGCGGCCCGTCACCGGCGCTACGGCACCTGAGCACCTCGGGTCCCGGCACCCCCTCCCCTCGAAGCCTTCACCAGGGATTCACCGAGCGTCCGTCATATGCCATGGCATGGCCTGGCCTGTTCGGGGAATATCCCTTTCAGGTCGACGCCCGATCCACGGGTGTCGAGTCTCAGCGGACGGCATGGGGTCGTCCGCCCGGGAGGCCCTTTGCACCAGGACGCACGTGCGGTTCGCACGGACGGAGTGGAGGGCCGGAAATCGGCCCTGGCATGGGTGCCGATGACCGGTCCGGTCTTCATGGCCCGACCTCTTCCGAGGGGGTACGTCCTTCCGTGGTGACCAGCACAAAGAGCCGCCTGCCCGACAGGCGGACCTACGTCCTCGACACCAGCGTCCTGCTGGCAGACCCCAATGCGATCTCCCGCTTCGACGAGCACGAGGTCGTGCTCCCGATCGTGGTGATCACCGAGCTGGAGGCAAAGAGGCACCATCCCGAACTCGGCTACTTCGCGCGCCAGGCCCTGCGCCTGCTCGACGACTTCCGGGTTCGCAACGGTCGCCTGGACGCCCCCATCCCGCTGGGCGATCTGGGCGGCACCCTGCGCGTCGAGCTCAACCACTCCGACACGAGCGTCCTGCCCGCAGGCTTCAGGCTGGGGGACAACGACTCGCGGATCCTCGCGGTCGCCCGCAACCTCCAGGCCGAGGGCTACGACGTCACGGTGGTCTCGAAGGATCTCCCACTGCGCATCAAGGCCTCCTCCGTGGGGCTGATCGCCGAGGAGTACCGCGCGGAACTCGCGATCACCGACGCCGGCTGGACGGGCATGAGCGACCTCGCCCTCTCCGGGGAACAGGTGGACCTCCTCTACTCGGAGGACCGCCTCTACGTGCCGGAAGCCGCGGAACTGCCCGTGCACACCGGACTGGTCCTGCAGTCCGAGCGCGGCAAGGCCCTCGGCCGGGTCACGGCCGACGGCAACGTGAAGCTCGTACGCGGGGACCGTGAGGCCTTCGGGCTGCACGGCCGCAGCGCCGAGCAGCGCATCGCGCTGGACCTCCTCCTCGACCCCGAGATCGGGATCATCTCGATGGGCGGCCGGGCCGGCACCGGAAAGTCGGCGCTGGCGCTCTGCGCGGGGCTGGAAGCGGTCCTGGAGCGCAGGCAGCACCAGAAGGTGATGGTCTTCCGGCCGCTGTACGCGGTGGGCGGCCAGGATCTCGGCTATCTGCCCGGGGACGCCTCCGAGAAGATGAGCCCCTGGGCGCAGGCGGTGTTCGATACCCTCTCGGCGGTCGCCGGGCGCGAGGTCATCGAGGAGGTGCTGAACCGCGGGATGCTGGAGGTCCTGCCGCTCACGCACATCCGCGGCCGCTCGCTGCACGACGCCTTCGTGATCGTGGACGAGGCGCAGTCGCTGGAGCGCAATGTCCTGCTGACCGTTCTGTCCCGAATTGGAGCCAATTCGCGGGTCGTTCTGACCCACGATGTCGCCCAGCGGGACAACCTGCGGGTCGGCCGGTACGACGGAGTGGTCGCCGTGGTCGAGAAGTTGAAGGGCCACCCGCTCTTCGCCCACATCACGCTGACGCGCTCGGAGCGCTCCCCGATCGCCGCGCTGGTCACCGAGATGCTGGAGAATCTCTGACGGTCAGACCGGTCAAAAGCCCCATAGCGGGAAGGTGAGTTGGCGCCGCCCGGCAAAGGCCCGAGAGCCTAGCCGGGCGGCGTCGTGCTGCACAGGTCTTTTCTCAAATCGACGGCGACATGCCAGGTGTGACCTTTCACACGCAACGGAGAATTGCCTTGCGGCGCCGCGTTCCGGCAGAGTCTGGTTTCCGTCAGGCCCCGCATACGGCACACCTGTATCTCCCGTGAGGTACGCGCAGCACCACAACTCCACAGCCGATCGCCGTATGCCGCCCGGAGTTTCACGCGGCAGTCCCCGCAAGGGGGTTGCCCACGGGCCCGCGCCTCCAGTGACCGTAGAACCACGGAGGCCAGAGTCGAGGGCACTTTTGCGCCCGCGCGGTCACTGCGGACGCTGCTGGAAGGACACCGTGTGAGCCGGATCTCGGTCCGGGGGTTCGCCGTGGCTTCGGCCACCGCGGTCACCACCGTCGGCGCAGTCGTAGGCGTTGCCACCGGCGACCCCACGAACGATCTCGAGACGACCGCGTCCGGCGCGACGCTCCTTGCCGACATCCCGGTCGGCGACCAGGCGCAGGTCCAGAGCGCGTCCCTGACGCAGCAGGCCGACGCCATCGCCCACGCCGCCGATGCCGACGCCAAGCGTTCCGCCGAGGAGGCCGCGCGCGTCCAGGCCGCCGAGGACGCCAAGTCCAAGAAGGCGGAGGCCGAGAAGGAGAAGGCCGAGGCCGAGGCGAAGCAGAAGAAGGAACGCGAGGAGAAGGAGCAGGTCGCCAGCCGCTCCGCCGCCCGCGACGCCGGGGACTTCGCCCCCCAGAGCTCCTACACGGTCGCTCAGGTCAAGGCCATCGCCCAGCAGATGGTCCCGGCCGGGCAGTTCCAGTGCTTCTCGAACATCATCAACCAGGAATCCACCTGGAACTACAAGGCCGTCAACTCCTCCTCGGGAGCCTACGGTCTGGTCCAGGCGCTGCCCGGTTCGAAGATGGCCTCGGCCGGCGCGGACTGGCGCACCAACCCCGCCACGCAGATCAAGTGGGGTCTGAACTACATGGAAGACCGCTACGGCAGCCCCTGCGGCGCCTGGAGCTTCCACCAGGCCAACGGCTGGTACTAGCCGGGCCCGCGACGCCGCGAGCGCCGCAGCACCGCACAACCCTGGGTAGCCCCGCACCGTCCTACGGTGCGGGGCTCCTCGCGTGTACGGTCTTCGAGGTGAGCCCGTAGACCGGGGGCGGGGGAAGGAAAGCGACATGGCGAAGAGGGAAGGCTGGCTCGGCCGGCTCGGGAACAAGCTGAACCGGATGGAGGCGCGGCTCAACGAGCGGCGCGCCGAGGTCGAAGCCGAGACCAGCGGCGATCTGCCGCGCCCCACCGGGCCCGGGCGGGCACCGCAGACCGGGGCCGCCGAAGTGTCCGCCGCCGTCGCGACCGTTCCCGCGCCGCCCTCCTACCCGCCCGTGGTCCCCGCGCCCCACCTCGCCGCCCCGGCCGCGCCCGTGCGCCCCGACCCGGCGAGCGTGGTCCCCTGGGGGATGCGCGTCGCCGCCGAGGCCAGCTGGCGGCTGCTGCTGCTCGCCGGGATGCTCTGGGTGCTGATGAAGGTGATCAGCGAAGTCCGCCTGGTCGTCCTCGCCTTCGCCGCCGCCATGCTCGTCACCGCGATGCTCCAGCCGTTCGTGGTCCGGCTGCGCAGACTGGGCCTGCCGCGCGGCCTGGCCACGGCCGTCACGGCGATCCTCGGCTTCGTGGTCATCGGGCTCGTCGGCTGGTTCGTGGTCTGGCAGGTCATGGAGAATCTCGACGACCTCTCCGACCGGGTCCGCGACGGCATCAACGAGCTCAAGCTCTGGGCGCTGGACAGTCCGTTCCACGTCACCGAGAAGCAGATCAACGACATCGCGAAGAACCTCAGCGAGACCATCGGCACCAACACCGAGCAGATCACCTCCGCCGGACTGCAGGGCGTCACGGTGCTCGTCGAGGTCCTGACGGGCATCCTGCTCGCGATGTTCTCCACGCTCTTCCTGCTCTACGACGGCAAGCGCATCTGGAACTGGGCCCTGGGCCTGGTCCCGTCCGCCGCCCGGGCCGGTGTCGCCGGCGCCGGTCCGCGCGCCTGGCGCACGCTGACCGCGTACGTGCGCGGCACGGTCATCGTCGCCCTCATCGACGCCATCTTCATCGGCCTCGGCATCTACTTCCTGGACGTGCCGATGGCGGTGCCGCTGGCCGTCTTCATCTTCCTGTTCGCCTTCATCCCGCTGGTCGGCGCCGTGGTGTCGGGAGCCCTCGCGGTGGTCGTGGCGCTCGTGACCCAGGGCGTGTTCACCGCCCTGATGGTGCTGCTGGTGGTGCTGGCGGTGCAGCAGATCGAGGGCCACGTGCTCCAGCCCTTCATCCTCGGCCGGGCCGTACGGGTGCACCCGCTCGCGGTGGTGCTCTCCGTGGCCGCCGGCGGCATGATCGCGGGCATCGGCGGAGCGGTCGTCGCGGTGCCGCTGGTGGCCGTCACCAACACGGTGGTGGGCTACCTGAAGGCGTACTCGCGCGAGCAGCACCACCTCGGATCCGGAATGATCGGCCCGGGCCCGCACGGCTCGACGGCCCTGAGCGTGGCCCCCGACGGCGAGGGGCACGTCACACCCTGACCGTCCCCCGGAACCAGATATTCCGGCGATCTGGGCTGCGATGATCGAATCGATGCGCATGCCGACGGCATCGCTGCGGAAAAAGGGACACTGGGGGACAGGCATGATCACCGATCCGGAGCTCGGCGAGGAGTGGAAGACCGAGACTTTGGAGCCGGCCGGGTCGGCGGACCGGCTCGCTCCGCGCGAGCGGGCGACGGGCGGTCCGGGCCCGCGGCCGTGGCTGTGGGCGCTGGGCGGTGCCGTGGTCGCCTCGGCGGTGTGGGCGGGCGGGCTGTACGCGCTCGGGGACCGGGCGGCCGAGCCGGAGATCTCGTACCGGGCGTCGAAGAACCTGTGCCAGGACTTCAAGGCCCGGGCGCTGAGCGGGATCACCGGGGACATGCACACGAAGAAGCCGGTGAATCTCGAGAGCGACCATCCGGCCGTGTACGCGGCCCGCTGTGGCCTGGCGAACGCCGGCAAGGACGGGGTGGCCTCGGACTTCGACGTGGTCGCCCAGGTCGGCCTGTACAAGAAGACCGATCCCTCGGCCGAGTTCGACGCGCCGGACCTCCGCGTCCTCAGCTACACGGGCGGTGTGCGCACGGTGGCCGTGCCGGACCTCGGGGAGCGTGCCGTGATGACCGTGGGGACCGGAGAGAGCTGGCTGATCCTCAAGGTGCTCGACGGTGGTGTGGTGTTCACCGTCGAAGCGGGCGCCCGCACCTTCGCGGAGACGAACGGCCGACCCGCCACCGACGTCGACGCGGTCCAGGCGGCGATGATCGAGGACACGCGTGAGCTGATGGCGGCACTCAAGAAGTAGGGGGCGTACGTGATCGGGGAGCCCGAGCTCGACGGGGAGTGGGGGCCGGCGGTCCCGGCCGAGGTCGCGGAGGGCGTCGTGGAGCGCGCGCCCGTACAGGTACGGGCGTGGCCGTGGCGGTGGGTCGCGGCCACGGTGGTGGCCACCTCCGCGCTCTGGGCGGGCGGGCTGTACGCCTTCGGGGAGCGGGCGGCCGAGCCGGAGATCCGCTACCGGGTCACCGACGACCTGTGCGGCCAGTTCAAGGCCACGGCCCTGGAAGGGCTGCTCGGCGGGCTCGCGGACGCTTCACCGGAAGCCGGTGTCCGGCATCCGGCGCTGGACTGGGCGTCGTGCTCCCGCAACGGCGACAGGCCTGTCGTGACCGGGGGCGTGCACGTCATGGCCACGGCCGTGTTGCACAAGAAGACCGATCCGGCGCCGGAGTTCACGGCCGACCCTCCCGGCGGCCTGTTCCACGCGGCCGACGGCGACGGGTGGGAGTCCGTGTCCGGTCTCGGGGAGGAGGCCCTCGTCTCCCGCGCCGGGGGCGGTGGCGGACTCGCCCTGCGCGTGCGTGACGGCGGCGCGGTGTTCTCCGTCACGGTGGTGATCTTCCCCGTGACGAGCCAGGACGGGGCCGACCCCAGGGCCGAGCCCCTGCCGGAACCCGACCGGGAGTCTCTGGTGGCCGCAGCGGTCGAGGACGCGCGGGCGCTGATGGCAGCACTGCGCACGAGCTGACGACACGAGGGCCCCGCGACCGTTCCCGGTCGTGGGGCCCTCGTGTCGTCGTACGGGGCGCCGTTACTCGGCGGCGAGGGCGGCCTCGGCGTCGAGGGTGACGGCGACGGCCTGGATCACGGAGGCGATCTTGAAGGCCTCCTGGATCGTCTCGCGGTCGACGCCCGCCTTGCGCAGGACCTGCTCGTGCGAGTCCAGGCACTGGCCGCAGCCGTTGATCGCGGAGACCGCGAGCGACCACAGCTCGAAGTCGACCTTCTCCACACCCGGGTTGCCGATGACGTTCATCCGCAGGCCCGCGCGCAGCGTGCCGTACTCCGGGTCGGAGAGCAGGTGCCGGGTGCGGTAGAAGACGTTGTTCATCCCCATGACCGCGGCGGCGGACTTGGCGGCGGTGTACGCCTCCGGCGAGAGGTTCGCCTTCGCCTCGGGCTCCAGCTCACGCAGGACGATGGCCGAGCGGGCGGCGATCGCGCAGGACAGGACCGTGCCCCACAGCTGCTGCTGCGGGAGGTCGCTGTTGCCGATGACCGAACCGAGGTTCAGCTTCAGGTCCTTGGCGAAGTCCGGTATGGCCGACTTCAGGGAGTCGAGGGACATCCGTCACTCACCGGCCAGCAGCGCGCCGGCGTCGATGGTGCTGTCACCCTTGTTCCAGTTGCACGGGCACAGCTCGTCGGTCTGCAGGGCGTCGAGGACCCGCAGGACCTCCTTGGGGTTACGGCCCACGGAACCGGCGGTCACCATCGAGAACTGGATCTCGTTGTTCGGGTCCACGATGAAGACGGCGCGCATCGGGAGGCCGTCCTCGCCCAGGATGCCCAGCTCGGCCGACAGCTCGCGCTTGATGTCGGACATCATCGGGAAGGGCAGGTCACGCAGGTCTGCGTGGTCCTTGCGCCAGGCGTGGTGCACGTACTCGGAGTCGAGCGAGAAGCCGAGGACCTGCGCGTCGCGGTCGGCGAACTCCTCGTTCAGCTTGCCGAAGGCGGCGATCTCGGTCGGGCACACGAAGGTGAAGTCCAGCGGCCACGCGAAGATGACCTTCCACTTGCCCTCGTAGGTCTTGTGGTCGATCTGCGCGAACTCAGCTCCGGCCTCGAGCGAGACACAGGCGGTCAGGTCGAAGGCGGGGAACTTGTCACCAACAGTGAGCACGCGCTCTCCTTATGCAGTGGAAAATAACCCTTTTGGGGGTTTTCCGATGGGGTTGGACGTATCTCACATGCTGACACACCTGCATTGATTACAGAAATAGCTACTCTTGTGTCGGGTGATCGGAGGTACCTATCAGTGGCTGTCAGTAGTAGGGGAGCGAAGCAACCGACGCTCGCGCAGCTGCGCGCCTTCGCGGCGGTCGCCGAGCACCTGCACTTCCGGGACGCGGCCGCAGCCATCGGCATGAGCCAGCCCGCGCTCTCCGGAGCCGTCTCCGCGCTGGAGGAGGCCCTCGGCGTGCAGCTGCTGGAGCGCACCACCCGCAAGGTGCTGCTCTCCCCGGCGGGCGAGCGGATCGCGGCGCGGGCGCAGGTGGTCCTCGACGCCATGGGCGGGCTGCTGGAGGAGGCCGAGGCGGTACGTGCGCCCTTCACCGGGGTGCTGCGGCTCGGGGTGATCCCCACGGTGGCGCCGTACCTGCTGCCGGCCGTGCTCGGGCTGTTCCACCGGCGCTACCCGCGCATGGACCTCCAGGTGCACGAGGAGCAGACCGCCTCGCTGCTGGAGGGCCTCGGCGGCGGGCGCCTGGACCTGCTCCTGCTCGCGGTGCCGCTCGGGGTTCCCGGAGTGACCGAACTGCCCGTCTTCGACGAGGAGTTCGTCCTGCTCGCACCCCGGGAGCACGCGCTGGCCGGGCGCCGGGACATCCCGCTGGAGGAACTGCGCGGACTGCAGCTGCTGCTGCTCGACGAGGGGCACTGCCTGCGGGACCAGGCCCTGGACATCTGCCGGGAAGCGGGCCGGACGACCGGTGCGGACGTCACGACGACCGCCGCCGGGCTGTCCACCCTCGTACAACTGGTCGCCGGGGGACTGGGGGTGACGCTGTTGCCGCGCACCGCGCTGCGGCTGGAGACCGCCCGCAACGAGTACCTGTCCACCGGGTACTTCGCCGAGCCCGCCCCCTCCCGGCGGATCGCCCTCGCCATGCGCACCGGAACCGCCCGCCAGGAGGAGTTCAGGGCGATCGCCGCAGCCCTGCGCGAAGCCGTACGCCCGCTCCCGGTCTGGCCCACCGACTAGGAGGCGCCTGAGGGAACGGGCGTACGGGGTGCGGGGTGCGGGGTCCGGGGGCGCCGCGAAGGTCACTCCGTGCGCAGGCCGTCCGGGCGCATCAGCCGCAGCAGCGGCGGCAGGCTGAGCAGGGTCACCACGACCACCACACCCGCCCCGGCCGCCGTCATCCCGAGCACCGACGCCCAGTCGATCCGGATCGGCTGGGCGGCCATGCCCATCAGGACGGCGCCCAGCCCCACGCCGACCCCGGCCGCCAGCACCAGGCCGAGGGCGATCGGCACGGCCGTCTGCCACAGCACCGACAGGCTCAGCGTGGAGCGCTTGGTGCCGAAGGCGACCAGGGAGGACAGCAGCCGCCGGCGCTCGCGCAACTGCTCCAGCTGGGAGACGAGCAGGCTCCCGCCGATCAGGACCAGTACGGCGGTGGCGCCGAAGAACAGCCCCGTGCGGATCGAGGAGTAGCCGGCGGACTCCTCGGTGTCCCGCAGCGTCATCGCCGTGACGAACGGATCCGCCTTGAACACGGCGTTGCGCGCCCGGTCCAGGGCGTCCGGACGGGACTCGTCGACCTGGACGAAGATCCGCGCGTCCGGGAAGTCGCCGATCTCCTTCGGCGCGGCCGACGGGGTCACCAGCAGGCCGGTGCGCAGCTGGCCGGTGGGATCCTCCCGGCTGGGGACCGTGCGGGCGGCCGCCGGGACCTTCCACTTCTCCGGAGCGGGCCCGTCGGCCGCGCCGGCCCCGTACCCGTTGACGTTGCCGGTGAACAGTTCGTCACCGGGCTTCGCCGTGGCTCCGTAGAGACCCTGCCCCTGCGTGACCGGTGCGGGGGAGCCGGTCAGGACGAAGGCGTCGCCCTCCTTGCAGGAGTCGAGCACCGCGACCTCGCCGAGCGCGTCGCAGGTGCCGATGGTCACCTGGACCGTCCCCTCCGTCGCGGGGACCTGGTGGGCGGCCTGCGCGGAGGTCAGCGGCACGGCCCGGGTGACGCCCTGGACGGCGGAGATCCGCTGTGCGAGGCCGTCCATGTCCGTCTGCGTATCGCGGTTCACCATGACCGCGACGGCGGCCCTGGCGGGATCCTGGCCGGTCGTCTTCGTGTAGTCGCCCTCGATGCCCGCGAAGAGCATCTGGAGGGCGATGGCGCCCGCGACGGCCACGGCGATGCCGTTGACGAGGCGGGCGGCGGCGCCGCTGTTGACCTGGAGCCGGCGCACGGCCAGCTGCCAGGAGACCGGGCCGCCGGACGCCTTCGCGACGAACCGTTCCAGCAGCCAGGGCAGCAGCACGGTGACTCCGACCAGCAGCAGCACCACACCCGCGCTGACCTGCCACTGGTTGAACCTGCCGTGGTCGTTGCCGCGGCCGCCCATGGGCACGAGCAGGCCGAGCCCGACCAGCGGGAGCAGCAGCCGCCACCAGACGCGGCGCCGCGACGGCTTGGCCGTACGGACGACACCCAGCGGCTCGATGACCACACCGCGCAGTGCGAACAGGGTCACCGCCACCGCCGCCGCGGGCACCGCGAGGGCCACCAGGACGGCGAGCCAGGGCGCCGGGTCGAGGTCGGCGGGGAAGACACTGCGCTGCCGGAGGCTGACGCTGCCGACCAGGGAGCGGCCGACGGCGAAGAAGCCGGTACCCAGCACCAGTCCGACCAGGGAGCCGGCCAGCGCCTCGCCGGCCGCGATCCGGCGCACCATCCTGCTGTCGGCGCCGACCAGCCGCAGCGCGGCGAGCCGCCGGTCGCGCCGGTCCCCGCCGAAGCGGACGGCGGTGGCGATGAACACGGCGACCGGCGTCAGCAGGGCGACGAACGTCAGGACGACCATCAGCATGAGCACGGGGTCCAGGCCCTCGCGGTCCGCGTCGTAGCCGAAGCTGGTGACGCGCTCGACGCGGTAGTCCTCGGGGCCGTTCTTCCGGAGGGTGTCGCTGCCCAGGTAGAAGAGCAGTTCGCCGGGGCCGACGAGTCCCGGGTCGCCGACGATCCCACTCACCCGTGCGTCGAGCCGCTCGCGCAGCAGGGCGCCGTCGGAGGACTTCAGCAGCGCGTCGAGCGCCGGGGAGAGAGCCATCTCGCCCGGGCCGGGGATCCGCGTCAGACCGGGCGGCAGCGGGGCGTCCGGGCCCTCGGCCCGCACCATGTGCCCCTCGATGTCCTTCTGGTGGTACGTCTGGCGGAGACCGGCGATCAGCAGGGTGTCGGGGCCGGGGGCGTCGGCCCGCTCGGAGCTCATCGTCGACCGCGCGTCGCCGCGCTCGTACCGCGCCGCGAGGGCGCCGGGGATGGCGGTGCTGATCAGCAGCAGTGCGACGCCGAGACCGACGCCGACGCCGGTGAGCAGGGTGCGGATCCACCCCTCGCGGCCGCCGCCGAAGGCGAAGCGGGCGCCCATGCCGAGGTCGCGGGTCCAGACCTGGAGCCGGCTCATACGATCCGCTCCATGTCGCGGGATTTGCCGTCGCGTACGACGATCTCGCGGTCGGAGTAGGCGGCCACGCGCGTCTCGTGCGTCACGAGTACGACCGCGGCGTTCGCGGACCGGGCGGCCTCGGTGAGCAGCTGCATGACGAGTTCGCCGTTGAGGGAGTCGAGGGCGCCGGTGGGCTCGTCGGCGAAGATCACCCGGGGGCCCGTCACGAGGGCGCGGGCGACGGCGACGCGCTGCCCCTGGCCGCCGGATATCTCGCCGGGCCGCTTGGCGCCGAGGTCCTCCACCTGGAGCTGTTCCATCCGGCGCAGGGCGGTGCGTTCGGCCTCCTTGCGCTTGACGCCGGTCAGGCGCAGCGGGAGGGCGACGTTCTCCACGCAGGTCAGCTCCGGTACGAGCTGGCCGAACTGGAAGACGAAGCCGAACTCGGTGCGGCGCAGCTCGCTGCGCTCGGCGTCGCTCATGGAGGTGAGCTCGCGGCCGGCGTAGGTGATGGAGCCGGAGTCGGGCGGGACGATGCCCGCGAGGCAGTGCAGCAGGGTCGACTTGCCCGAGCCGGAGGGGCCCATGACGGCGACGACCTCGCCGGCGTGGATGGAGAACTCGGCGCCGTCGAGGGCGTTGGTGGTCCCGTACGCCTTGCGCAGGTCCGTGGCCGCGAGCAGCGAGCCGGCCGGGGTCATCGGCGTACCTCCCGGGCGAGCTGGTCGAGGCGGGCCGCGGTGAGCTCCAGCCACCGCAGGTCGGCCTCCAGGTGGAAGAGGGCGTGGTCGCACACCAGCTGGTCGGCGATGTCCCCCTTGCGCTTGCGCTGGGTGAGGATGCGCATGAGGCGCAGGTGCTCGGCGCGCTGGGTGTCCAGCAGCTCGTCGGCGCGGCGGCCGGTGAGCAGGGCGAGGACGACCTTCGTGTAGAGGGTCGAGTGGAGGTACGGCTCGGGCTTCTCGGGCTGCGAGAGCCAGGCCCCGACGTCGGTGATGCCGGCGTCGGTGATGGCGTACCGCTTGCGGTCGGGGCCGCCGCCGCTCTCTATCCCGTCGACCTCGACGAGGCCGTTCTTCAGGAGGCGGGACATGGTCGAGTAGACCTGCCCGTACGCGAGGGGGCGGTCGTGGCCGAACTTCTCGTCGAAGGTGCGCTTGAGGTCGTAGCCGTGGCGCGGGCCGGCCTCTAGGAGGCCCAGGAGGGTGTGACCGATGGACATGACCGCGACTCTACACCGTGTGTATACGCGGAGTGTATAGAAGGCGGGCGGGGGTCGGACGGGAGCCGGCCGGCGCCGGGTTCCGGGACGCCGCACGCCCGGTGGGGCCGGACATCCGGCCCCACCGGGCGTGCGCATCATTCCGAGGGCTTCGGGGGGCGTCCCCGGCGCGGGATGGGGCCGGGGGCCGAGGGGAGGCGCCCGGCCTCGGCGAGGGCCCGGCGGAGCAGGAACTCGATCTGCGCGTTGGCGCTGCGCAGTTCCTCGCCCGCCCAGCGGGCCAGCGCGTCGTACACCTGCGGGTCGAGCCGCAGCAGCACCTGCTTGCGCGCCTGCCGGCCCGCCGGTTTCTCCTCGCCGCCGGGGGTCACTGGTAGAGGGTTCCCGTGTTGACCACCGGCTGGGCGGCGCGGTCGCCGCACAGGACGACCATCAGGTTCGAGACCATGGCCGCCTTGCGCTCGGGGTCCAGGTCCACGATGTCCTGCTCCGCCAGCCGGGTCAGTGCCAGTTCGACCATGCCCACCGCGCCTTCCACGATCTGCTTGCGCGCCGCCACGACCGCGCCCGCCTGCTGGCGCTGGAGCATCGCGGAGGCGATCTCCGGAGCGTACGCGAGGTGCGTGAAGCGGGACTCGATGATGTGGACCCCGGCCGCGTCGACGCGGTCGTGCAGTTCGACCGCCAGCTTCTCGGTGATCTCCTCGGCGTTCCCGCGCAGCGACAGGCCGCCCTCGTCGTGCGCGTCGTAGGGGTACTCGATGGCGATGTGCCGGACCGCAGCCTCGGTCTGGGTCTCGACGAACTCCGTGAAGTCCTCGACCTCGAACGTGGCCCGGGCCGTGTCCTCGACCCGCCACACCACGACCGCCGCCAGCTCGATCGGGTTGCCGTAGGCGTCGTTGACCTTCAGGACGGCCGTCTCGTGGTTGCGCACCCGGGTGGAGATCTTCTCGCGGGAGGTCAGCGGGTTGACCCAGCGCAGCCCGTCGGTGCGGATGGTGCCCTTGTAGCGGCCGAACAGCTGGACGACCCGGGCCTCGCCCGGCGCCACCGTGTTCAGCCCGCACATCGCGAACGTGGAGACCAGGCTCAGGAGCACGCCGAGCGATATGAGGGCCACCTTGGCCGCGACGGCCGTGGCCGCCGAGCCGGCCACGATCAGGCCCGCACTCGCCAGCAGACCCACGAGACCGAGCAGCAGTGCCAGTCCGCCGCCGACGCTGCGCGCGGTGAACTCCCTTACTCCGTCTGGGGTGGCATTTTCGTTCGTCATGATTTGCCCCGTTTCTCAGCTCACGGCCGGTCGGGCCGTCTAGCAAAGTGATATCACTTTTTTGCGCTACAGCAACCCTTCGGCTTAGGTGGGCGTCGGTTCCCATGACGCGGGTGCTGATTCTCACGTCCGAAATGACCGTAATTAGTCATGGTTGGCCAACTTTTGTCACAGCCTGCGGTGTTAGCTTTCTGAGCTGACGTCGGGGGGGAAATCGAGCGGAGCGGGAGCGATGGGCCGAGCAGAAGTGCGTAAGGCGCAGCAGCAGCGCGGTGCGCGGCGTGCGCCGAGCGGACGCGCGCAGGGCACCGAGGGAAGCGGAAGTACCGGCAAACGCACCGGCATACGCCGCTTCTTCACCTGGAAGAAGATCCTGGGCACGTTCTTCGGACTGGCCCTGCTCGGCATGGGCGCCCTGGTCGCCCTGTACTTCTACGTGGAAGAGCCGGACCCCAACAAGCAGGCGCTCCAGCAGAGCAACGTCTACAAGTACTCAGACGGCACGATCATGGCCAGCAAGGGCAAGGTCAACCGCGAGATCCTGGCGATCGACAAGATCCCGATGGACGTGCAGGAGGCGTTCATCGCGATCGAGAACAAGTCCTTCCGCAACGACCAGGGCGTGGACTTCAAGGGTCTGGCCCGCGGTCTGTGGAACACGGCCACCGGGCGGGGCAAGGCCGGTGGCTCCACGATCACCCAGCAGTACGTCAAGAACTACTACTTGACCCAGGATCAGACGGCGAGCCGCAAGCTCAAGGAGCTGGTGATCTCCCTCAAGGTCGACCAGCGCATGAAGAAGCCCGAGATCCTCGCGGGCTACCTGAACACCAGCTACTTCGGGCGCGGCGCGTACGGCATCCAGGCGGCCGCCCAGGCCTACTACGGCGTCGACGTCGGTCAGTTGACGCTGGAGCAGGGTGCGTACCTCGCCACCCTCGTCCAGGCCCCCAGCCAGTACGACTGGTCGACCGCCAGCGCCGACACCAAGAAGCGGATCACGATCCGCTACGAGGCCACCCTCGTGAACATGGTCGAGAACGGCAAGCTGGACGAGGCCAAGCGCAAGGCGTCGAAGTTCGCCGAGCCGATTCCGCCGCAGCCGCCGATGGGCATGGACGGCCAGAAGGGCTACCTGGTCCAGGCGGCCGAGGCCGAGCTCAACGCCCAGGGCGTCGAGAAGAAGCTGATCGACGCCGGTGGCTGGACGTTCACGCTGAACATCGACGCGAAGAAGCAGGAAGCGCTGGAGAAGGCCGTCCAGGACGAGCTGGAGTCCAAGCTCGACCGCAAGGACACCAAGGGCAAGCCCCAGGACCAGAGCGTGCAGGCCGGTGCCACCTCCGTGGACCCGAAGACCGGCGCGATCGTCGCGATGTACGGCGGTACGAGCCTGAAGGACCACTGGTCGAGCAACGCCCTGCGCAAGGACTACCAGCCGGGCTCGACCTTCAAGCCGATCGTGCTCGCCTCCGCGCTGGAGAACGGGGCGAAGACGCAGGACAACAAGCCGATCACGCCGAACGCGCTCTACGACGGCACCAGCAAGCGCGCGGTCGTCGGCAGCGACATCCCGTTCGCCCCGCAGAACCAGGAAGACCGCAACTTCGGCACCCCGATGATGACGGTCCAGGAAGCGACCAACTTCTCGGTCAACTCCGTCTACGCGCAGATGATCGTGGACGTCGAGCCGCGCAACGTGAAGAAGACGGCCCTGGCCCTCGGCATGAAGGACCGTGAGGGCTGGCCCGAGGACAAGCCGGCCATGTCGCTCGGCACCATGAGCGCCAACACCGTGGAGATGGCGGGCGTCTACGCCACGTTCGACAACCACGGCAAGAAGGTCACGCCGACCATCATCAAGAAGGCCGAGCACAAGGACCGCGAGGTCGCGCCGGCCCAGCCCATCGGTTCCCAGGCCATCAGCCGCCAGACCGCCGACACCGTCACCAAGGTGCTCACGGGCGTCGTCAACGACGAAGGCGGCTCCGGCAACAAGGTCCGCAGCAGCGCCTACGAGGCCGCCGGCAAGACCGGTACCACCGAGAACAACGTCTCCGGCTGGTTCTCCGGGTTCACCCCGGAGCTGGTCACCGTCGTCGCGATCTTCGGAGAGGAGCCCGTCACCGCCAAGCAGGTCACCCTGACCGGTACGGCCGGCCTCGGCCGACTCGGCGGCTCCAGCTTCCCGGCCTCGATCTGGAAGGCGTACACGCTCGCCGTCCTCAAGGGCAACGCGGGCAAGTTCCAGCTGAGCGAGGCGGAGATGGGCGCCGTGCAGACGCCGTCCCGCAGCGCCTCGCCGACGCCGTCGACGTCGCCGTCCTCCAGCGCCCCGGCGGCCAGCAGCAGCCCGCCGCAGTCCCCGACGCCGACCCCGACGCCCACGGCGACCAAGACGACCCCGACGTCGCCGACCCCGACGACGCCGACCCCGACGCCCACGGCGACCAAGACCAACGGTCCCAAGCCGCCGGACCCGCCGCTGGTGCCCGAGCACTAGGCCCCGCAGGCCCACGAAAGCCCGCCGCCCCGCAGCCTTCCAAGGCTGCGGGGCGGCGGGCTTCGCACGGTCGGGCGATCAGCGCCGCTCGGGCGCCCCCGGCAGCGACAGCTCGAACCAGACGACCTTTCCGCTGCTGAGCCGCGTCGCACCCCAGCGGCGTGCCATCCGGTTGACCAGGAACAGGCCGCGGCCGCCCTCGTCCGTGTCCCGGGCCCGGCGCTGGCGCGGCAGCTGCGGCGAGTCGTCGCCGACCTCGCAGCGCAGTACGTCCGTACGCAGCAGGCGCAGGGTCACGGGCCGCTCCGCGTACCGGACGGCATTGGTGACCACCTCGCTGACCAGCAGTTCGAGCGAGTCGCTCAGCTCCTCCAGGCCCCACCGGGTCAGGGCGCGGCGGGCGAACCGGCGGGCCCGGCCCGGGGCGGTCTCCTCCGGGTCCAGGAACCAGTACGCGACGTCGCTGGGCGCGATCCCGTCGAACCGGGCCGCGAGCAGCGCGATGTCGTCGTCCCGGTCGCCCGGGCCGAGCATGTCCAGGACGTCGTCGCAGAGCGCCTCCAGCGGCGGCGGGTGGTCCAGGCCGGTCAGCTGGGCGGTGGTGGCGAGGCGCTCGCGGAGCTGCTCGATGCCGGTCCACACGTCCCGCAGGCGCGATTCCACCAGGCCGTCGGTGTAGAGCAGCAGGGTGCCCCCGGCGGGCGCGTCCAGCTCCACGGCCTCGAAGTCCACGCCGCCGACGCCGATGGGCGCGCCCGGCGGTACGCGGAGCACCTCGGCGCGGCCGCCCAGGTGCAGCAGCACGGGCGGCGGATGGCCCGCGTTGGCGATGGTGATCCGGTGCGCGACGGGATCGTAGACGGCGTACAGGCAGGTGGCCATGCGGTCGGAGCCGAGGCGCTGCGCCTGCTCGTCCAGGTGGTGCAGGACCTCGGCGGGCGGCAGGTCCAGCTGCGCGAGGGTCTGCGCGGTGGTGCGCAGCTGGCCCATGATCGCGGCGGAGGTCATGGAGTGGCCCATGACGTCGCCGACGACGAGCGCGACGCGGCTGCCGGGCAGCGGTATGGCGTCGTACCAGTCGCCGCCGACCCGGGCCGTCTCGGCGGCGGGCAGGTAGCGGGAGGCGAGCCGCACCCCGGTGGGCTGCGGAAGGCTGTCGGGCAGCATGGTGCGCTGCAACTCGTCGGCGATGTAGGCCTCGCGGCCGTACAGCACCGCCTTGTCGATGCCGAGCGCGGTGTGGGTGGCCAGCTGGGCGGCGACCAGGAGATCGTTCTGCTCGAAGGCGGGCCGCTCGGGGCTGCGCAGGAAGACCGCGGCGCCGATCACCCGGCGGCGGCCGCGCAGGGGCGCGAGGACGGCCCGGTTGCCTCGCGGCAGCGGGTGGTCGACGCCGAGCAGCTCGGGCAGCGCGGCCCGGGCGGCGGCGGAGGACCCGAAGACGGGCCGTACGCCGCGCAGCACCTCGGCGAGCGCGCCGCCGGGCCGGATCTCGCACAGCTCGGCCGCGGGCAGGTCACCCTGCGGGCCGACCAGCGGCAACTGGCTGAAGTCGAGCTCGCCGGTGGCCCCCGCGGCCCCGGCGAGGTCCATCCCCGCGCCGATGGTGCTGCTGATGTCGGTCAGGTCGTCGATCGGCCGGAGCCGGTCGGTGCGCCGGAGCCTTAAAACGACCGGGCCGACGGGCCGCTCGTCGCCGACCGGGAGCGGGTCGCGCAGGTAGACGAGGATGGCGTCGGAGAAGGTCGGCACGGTGGCCCGGCACAGACCCAGCACGATCTCGTCGAGGTCGATGCCGCGGGCGATCCGCCGGGTGGCGGCGCCGACGAAGCGCAGCCGGTCCCCCTCGCGGCGCGCGGCGGTCGCCTCCCCGGCCGGTACGCTGCCGCCTCCGTGGCGGCCGGCCCCGCCCTCACCGCTCGTCGTCGTGCCGGCCAGGGGGCCGTCGTCGCCGTCGTCGTCGATGCCGTCACTCCCGCCGCGCGGGCGCGGTGCCTCGGCGGGACCGCCGTGCCCGGTCGCCCCGGCCGCCCCGGTCGGCGTGTCGAGGGCGCTCGCACCGGGCCGGGGACGGGCCGCGCCCTCGCCGGGCTCGGCCGCGGCCGGTACGTCGCCGGGGGCGGCCGCGTTGCGGCGGGGCCGGGGGAGCCCGGCGGAACCGCCCGCGCCCGCCGCGGAGCGGGCCGCGCGCACGTCGGAGGCCGCGGCGGCGGCCGCACCGTCCGGCTCGGTCGCCGGGCCGGTACCGGCGCTCGCGGCATGCGTGCGTACGGCCTCGGTGGCGGCGATGGGCGCCTTGCCGTGGCCGGACTCGTCCGTACCTCCGCCGGAGGCGACGGGCTGCGGGCCCTCCTGGGAGGTGGGGTACTCCGTCACGCGTGGATTTCCGTCCGTTTGCGCTCGATGTGCGCTGCACTCAACTCGGTCAGTCGCGGTATACCCGCTCAGCGGCCCGGGCACCATCACCCCGAGGTTCCTGCCCCAAACTTCTCTCGCCACCTCCGGCCGGGAGGTGCCCCTGACGGACCCTCGCCCCCTCGTCGCCTCTCGTCGTGCGTCCGACCTCCGGTCAAATCCCGCGTGCGGAGCGACACTTGCACAACGGTGCATCCACCGCACCGTCCCGCGCGCGTGATCTCGTGGAGGACGATCCTACGTTTGAACCCTGGGGGCGCATCAAGGGTCTCATGAGGTCATATGCGTCGGGGTGCGGTCCCAGTCCTCCGGAAGGGCCGGAATTCTCCAGGCCGGATCCGGCCGCCAGTCCTCCCAGCCGCCGGAGAACGGGGCTCCCCATCGCGTGATCACCTCGACCGCCGCACGGCCCGCCTCCCGTACCCGGTCGGCCTGCTCACGGTCCATCAGACCGCACCGCTGCGCCTGCGCGAACTCGTCCTCGTCCAGCCACTTCCAACTGCGGTCCGGGTAGACGGCGATGTCCAGGAAGTGGTCCACGGAATCCACCCCGCCGGCCCAGCGCGAGCGCGGCTCCTCCAGGTTCACGTACCAGTTCTTGAACTGCCAGCCGGGGCCCCAGAACAGCCACACCGACCAGGAGTCCCCGGGCCGGGCCAGTTTCAGGACGCCGCCGCCGAACCAGCGCGACCGTACGGTCGTCCGCGGCGCGGTGTAGCGGGTGGCGAGCGGTTCCTCGTGGACGGAGGTGCCGTCGGCGAGGACCGGCTTGACGCACTCGGTGCCGGGGGCCATCCACACCGCCAGCAGCTCGTCCGTGTCCTGGACCACGGTCACCGGGCGGCAGATGTGGACCGGGCCCTTCAGGCCCGGGGCGTGATCGCGGTAGCGCCAGAGGATCTGCTCCCCGGGTGCCCAGCGCGGGCCCTGCGCGGGGCTCCGCGGCGCGCTCCGCGCCGCGGAGTTCCCGGGCTTGAAAGTACCTGTCATGCGCAGATCTTAGGGCGGGGGTCCCCGGGCCCGCTGCGGCGCAGGTCACCGGGGGGTTCGGCGATGAGAATCGACCGGATCCGGCCCCCGCCCGCGGGGCCGGCCGGACGGGTCAGGGGCGGGTCATGCGCAGCACGTCGAGGGCCTCGTCGAGCTGCTCCAGGGTGAGGGCGCCGCGCTCCACGTAACCGGACTCCAGGACCACCTCCCTGATCGTCTTGCGCTCGGCGAGGGACCTCTTGGCGACCTTGGCGGCCTCCTCGTAGCCGATGTAGCGGTTGAGCGGGGTGACGACGGAGGGCGAGGACTCGGCGTACTCCCTGGCCCGGGCCTCGTTGGCGGTGATTCCGTCGATCGTGCGGTCGGCCAGCAGGCGGCTCACGTTGCCGAGCAGCCGGATCGATTCGAGGAGGTTCCTGGCCATCACCGGGAGCATCACGTTGAGCTCGAAATTGCCGGCCGCGCCCGCCACGGCGACGGCCGCGTCGTTCCCCATGACCTGTGCGGCGACCATCAGGACGGCCTCCGGGACCACCGGATTGACCTTCCCGGGCATGATCGAGGAGCCCGGCTGGAGATCCGGGAGATTGATTTCGGCCAAACCGGTGCGCGGTCCGGAAGCCATCCAGCGAAGGTCGTTGGAGATTTTGGTGAGGGAGACGGCGATCGTACGGAGCATTCCGGAGGTCTCCACGAGGGCGTCCCGGGCCCCCTGCGCCTCGAAGTGGTCGCGGGCCTCGGTCAGCGGCAGCCCGGTCGTGGCGGCGACCTCGGCGATCACCGCGGCGGAGAACCCGGGCGGGGTGTTGATCCCGGTGCCCACGGCGGTGCCGCCCAGCGGCAGCTCGGCCAGCCGCGGCAGGGCCGCCCGCAGCCGCTCGACGCCGTAGCGGATCTGGACGGCGTACCCGCCGAACTCCTGGCCGAGAGTGACCGGGGTGGCGTCCATCAGGTGGGTCCGCCCGGCCTTGACGACCTGCGCGAACTCGGCGGCCTTGCGCTCCAGCGCGGCCGCCAGGTGTTCCAGCGCCGGGATCAGCTCGCCGGTGACGGCGGCGGTGGCGGCGATGTGCATGGACGACGGGAACACGTCGTTGGAGCTCTGCGAGGCGTTGACGTGGTCGTTGGGGTGGACCTCGCGGCCCAGGCGCTCGGTGGCGAGGGTGGCGATCACCTCGTTGGTGTTCATGTTGGACGAGGTGCCGGAGCCGGTCTGGAAGACGTCCACGGGGAAGTGGTCGTCCCAGCGGCCGTCCGCGACCTCGGCGGCGGCGGCGCGGATCGCGTCGGCGACGTCCTGGTCCACCACGCCGAGCTTCGCGTTCACCACGGCGGCGGCGGCCTTGATCCGGGCGAGCGCCTCGATGTGGGCGCGCTCCAACCGCTGCCCGGAGATGGGGAAGTTCTCGACCGCGCGCTGGGTCTGGGCACGCCATTTGGCGTGCCGGGGCACCCGTACGTCGCCCATGGAGTCGTGCTCGATCCGGAACGCATCGGCCTGCTGGTCATCCGTCATTTCTGTGGCCTCCTCAAAAAGTTGAGCAATTGTCTTGTTCGAAGTGTTCCCAACTCACCTACCGGCCAGTAAATACCGGGGGTAACACCCACTTCCGGGGAGGCGTTCCATGGCACGTGCCCGTACGAGACCCATGCTCAGATCTACCTTCGCCGCCGTCGCGGCGATCGCGGCCGCCCTGGGGGGTGTCACCGCCATCACCCCCATGGCCCAGGCGGCGCCCGCCTCCGGGGCCGTCGCCGTGCCGCTGTCTCCCGAGCTGGAGGCCATCCGGGCCGCGGAGGCCACCAAGATCTACGGTGATCCTGCCGTACGTCCGCCGAACGAGCGCAAAACCGGCCTGATATCGCTGGGCGACAGCGAGATTTCGGGCGAAGGCGTCGGCAACTACGACCCCGCGACCAACACGCCGAACAACCAGTGCCACCGCTCGCCGGACTCGGCGATCCACCGCACCGGCATTCCGGCCGACCTGACCTTCAACGTCGCCTGCTCCGGCGGCTACACCGGCAACATCAGGATCGGCGGCGCCAAGCAGTACGCCGACGAGCTGGTGCAGAGCGACAACCTGGCCATCAAGGCGCGCAACACGAAGATCAAGATGGTCCTGCTGGTCGCAGGGGCCAACGACGACCTCCAGTTCGGCCCGGTCATGACGGACTGCGTGACCCGCTGGGTGCTCAGCCAGGGCACCTGCGAGCCCAAGTACGGGCCCGGCTGGCAGGCACGCGTCGACGGCCTGAAGCCCAAGGTGGAAGCCACGGTCGCGGACCTCAGGACCGTCATGCGCGACGCCGGCTACGCCGACTCCGACTACAAGCTCGTCGTGATGGGCTACCCCAGCCCCATCGGGCCCGACTTCTACGACAACCCGAACTTCCCCGGAAAGCTTCCCGGCGGCTGCGCCGGCTACGACTCCGACGCCGCCTGGGGCCGCAACTACGCGGTGCCCGCCTTCGAGAAGGGCATGCGCGCGGCGGCCCTCGCCTCCGGCGCGGTCTACCTCGACAACTCGCGGCTCTTCCACGGCCACGAGGTCTGCATGGAGGACACCTGGGCGCGCGGCCTCTACCTGGACCTCGGGGACCACTTCCCGTGGGACGAGAACACCGCCCGCCAGTCCTTCCACCCCAACTACCGCGGCCACGGCGCCTTCGCGTCGTGCCTGACCCAGCTCTACAACTCGGGCCTGCGCGAGGCCTCCTGCGCCGACCCCGCGAGCACCGGGACCCCCGTCCTGCAGGCCGGCGCCTGGGACGACAAGTTCAAGGCCCTGAAGAACGAGGCGACCGGCAACTGCCTCGACTCCTTCGGCGGCTCCAGCGCGAACGAGACCAAGATCGTCGGATGGGACTGCCACGGCGGCCGCAACCAGGGCTGGTGGTACGACGGCGTCCGCAGGTCCGTCCACATCGAACTGACCCAGGACCGCTGCCTCGACGCGCCCGGTGCCAACTACGGCTCCGGCACCGGCCTGATCATCTGGAACTGCCACGGCGGCGCGAACCAGCAGTTCGTCCGCGACGGCGCCACCTTCCGCCCCGCCGCCGCCCCGGGCATGTGCCTGACGGTGGCCGCCGCCCACGAGCCGCTGCGCCTGCAGACCTGCAACGGGTCCGCCAGCCAGCGCTTCGTGTAACCGCCCCGCACCCGCAGACCCCCCACGCCCGGCCGGCGCACCCCGGCCGGGTGTTTCCATGCCGGGCCGGATTCCGGACCGATGCCGGACCCGATGCCGGACCCGATTCCCTGCGGGGCGTTCTCGTGTTCGGCGAACGCATGTCCGCTGCTCGGAGGGGGTGTTGTGGCAGGGTGACCGTGCCCCCCGCCCTCCGGCGGGCGCCGGCCTGATGCCTCGTTTCCACGTAAGGGTGAGTCCGATCCTCGTAGCAGCCGCAGCCCTCCTCCTGGCCCTCCCGGCCGGGGCCTTCCTCCTCGCCAAAGTGGTGCACCTGCTGG
This sequence comes from Streptomyces xanthophaeus, assembly GCF_030440515.1. GTDB lineage: Bacteria > Actinomycetota > Actinomycetes > Streptomycetales > Streptomycetaceae > Streptomyces > Streptomyces kutzneri. The sequence goes on along the minus strand of NZ_CP076543.1, from coordinate 3,132,493 downwards.
CGACCCGGAGGCCGGACATGAGCCGCGGAGCCGTCGGCCGCTGGGTGGAACGGGCCGCCGCCTGCCTGTGCGTCGCCGTCCTCGCGTTCGCCCTGGGCGGCCTGGGCGGCATCGACTCCCGCCCCACGCGGCCCTGCCTCGCGGAACGCGCCGAACAGTTCGGCCCCCAGTCCTACCGGACCCCCGACAACGACATAAAGATCACCTCGCGGTACTTCCCCCAGTCGAAGGTGTGCGCGTTCCCCGACGGCACCAGCGTCGAGCTCGTCCCGGGCTGGACCAACCCCCTGCTCGTGCTCGCACTGGCCGGAGTCGCCGTGTGCGGCGTGGGCGCCGTGCGTGCAGGCTCCTCGCCGAGGTCCTCGCGCACCGCGGGGCAGCGGGCCTGACCGGACCCGCCGCCGGGCCGCGCGTCAGCGGCCCTCCAGCTGCTCCCGTACCTCCCGGGGCCGGTTGGTGATGATCGTGTCCACGCCGAGCCGCAGGCACAGCTCCACGTCCTGCGGCTCGTCCACCGTCCACACCCGCACCGACAGCCCCTTCGCCTTCAGCCGGGCCACCAGCCCCGGGTCCCGGCGTACGAGGTCGATGCCCGGGCCCGCGTGGGTCGCGTAGGGCGGGCGCACCGGGCGCAGCCGCCGCTCCATCAGGTAGACGGCCGGCAGGCCGGGCACGAGCCGGTGCAGGCGGGTCAGGGCGTTCCGCGAGAAGCTCATCACCTCGACCAGCCCGGCTGCGCCGTCGGCCAGCCCGTACTCCCGGAGCATCCGCACCAGCTCGGTCTCCAGCCGGCCTCCGGCCCGGGTCGGGTGCTTGGTCTCGACGGCGAGCCCGACCGGCCGGGGCGCGGCCAGCGCCTCCCGGAGCAGGTCCTCGAAGAGCAGCACCCGGGCCCCGCGGTGCTCCTCGCCCTTCCACCCGCCGAAGTCGAGCGCGCGCAGCTCCTCGTACGTCATCTCGGAGACGACGCCCCGGCCGTCGGAGGTCCGCTCGACGCGCCGGTCGTGCACGCACACCAGCTGCCGGTCCGCGGTGAGCCGCACATCGCACTCCAGCGCGTCGGCCCCGTCGGCGATGGCCTGCCGGTACGCGGCGAGCGTGTGCTCGGGGTGCTCGTGGGAGGCCCCGCGGTGAGCGACCACGCGGACGGCACGGTCGGTGCGGAGATACATCTGCGTCATGCCCCAGACGTTATCCGCAGGCGTGGGACGCCCCGGTATCGCATCCTGCCCGGATGGCCGAACAGCAGATGTACCTGACCTCGCACTGCGAGCCGTGCGAGGACTGCGTCCAGGAGGACTGGCAGTTCATCCGGGACGGCGAGCTGCACTGGGCGGGGTTCGAGCACTGTACGCGGTACGAGGTCCACGTCTGCGACGACGGCCGGGGCGTACCGCCGCCGCGGGTCCGGGAGCGCATCGTGGCCCGGGAGGGAACGGTTCACCTGCCGGTCGGCGGGCCCGGCGGGGTGCCGATCGCGCTGCTGCGCCAGGTGTACGGGCTGAGCATCGCCGAGGTGGCTGCCGCGCGGAAGACGGGGTACCGGGCCACCCCCGTCGAGGCCCGGTACCTGTTGGATCCCGACGCCGTTGCTACGGCTTCGGCCGCGGGGCCAGGGGCGCCGGGGTGACCTTGAAGCCGCCCTTGGTGACCTCGGTGAAGGGGGCCGGGGCCATGCACGTGCCCACCCGGGGCTCGGCCACCGATCCGTCGGCCTTCACGTCGACGTTGGCGATGCCCCACGAGAAGCCCACGCGGTCGGGCCCGCCGCGCTCCCCGTCCTGGACGCTGATCCCGATCCGCTTGCCCTCCCAGCCGACGTTCGAGGACGTGACCACCGCGGTGATCGTGGCCGTCCTGCCGCCGGTGACCATGCAGTCCACCTCCGCCTCGGCGACGCCGGTGAAGCCCGCGTCGGGCATGGCGTGGTAGACGGTCACCTTGCCGCGCGCGTCGACCGGCATGCCCTGTTCCCCGCCCGGGGCCGGGAAGGGCCTGCTCCACGGGGCGGCGTCGGCGTCGACGGTGAAGCGGATGTCGTGCTCCTTCGGCACGTAGGGGTAGGACACCGTCCCGCCGCCGTGCACCGAGGCGAGCTTCGGCGCGGTCGGCGCGGCCGGCGCCGCCGGGGCCGCCGGGGCCGGAGCGGCGCCGATCAGCGTCGCCACGAGGGCGGCGGCGGTGGCGGCCAGGACGAGCGCGCGCTTGCGGTTCTTCATCGTGAACTCCCGTTGGAGGTGGGGCCGTTCGGCACGGGAACAGCCTCGCCGGGAGCCCGCCGTCCTGCCATCTGCCGATGGGCGGACATGCCTGAGGGCCTCTCCCCCGAACGGGGGAGAGGCCCTCAGGCTGTCGCGCTACAGACCCGGGCCGCGCACCGGGATGTGGGTGAACGTCGGCTCGGGGGCCGGGTTCTGGAAGAAGTCGTTGCCCTTGTCGTCGACCACGATGAAGGCCGGGAAGTCCTCGACCTCGATCTTCCAGACCGCCTCCATGCCGAGCTCCTCGTACTCCAGGACCTCGACCTTCTTGATGCAGTCCTGGGCGAGGCGCGCCGCCGGGCCGCCGATCGAGCCCAGGTAGAAGCCGCCGTGCGCACCGCACGCGTCCGTCACCTGCTGGGAGCGGTTGCCCTTGGCCAGCATGACCTTGGAGCCGCCCGCCGCCTGGAACTGCTCGACGTAGGAGTCCATGCGGCCGGCCGTGGTCGGGCCGAAGGAACCCGACGCGTAGCCCTCGGGGGTCTTCGCGGGACCCGCGTAGTAGACCGGGTGGTCCTTCAGGTACTGCGGCATCGGCGCGCCCGAGTCCAGCAGCTCCTTGATCTTGGCGTGCGCGATGTCGCGTGCCACGACCAGCGGGCCGGTGAGGGAGAGGCGGGTCTTCACCGGGTGCTTGGTCAGGGTCGCCAGGATGTCGTCCATCGGCTGGTTCAGGTCGATCTTGACGACGTCCGCCGAGTCGTTCAGGTGCTCGTCCGTGGTGTCCGGCAGGAAGCGCGCCGGGTCCGTCTCCAGCTGCTCCAGGAAGACGCCCTCGGCGGTGATCTTCGCGGTGGCCTGGCGGTCCGCCGAGCAGGACACGGCGATGGCGACGGGCAGGGACGCGCCGTGCCGGGGGAGACGCACGACGCGGACGTCGTGGCAGAAGTACTTGCCGCCGAACTGCGCGCCGATGCCGATCTTCTGGGTCAGCTCGAAGACCTGCTGCTCCAGGGCTTCGTCGCGGAAGCCGTGGCCCAGCGGGGAGCCCTCGCGGGGCAGCTCGTCCAGGTAGTGCGCCGAGGCGTACTTGGCGGTCTTCAGCGCGTGCTCGGCGGAGGTGCCGCCGACCACGATCGCCAGGTGGTAGGGCGGGCAGGCCGCCGTACCGAGCGAGCGGATCTTCTCCTCCAGGAACTTCATCATGGAGGCCTCGTTGAGGACCGCCTTGGTCTCCTGGTAGAGGAAGGACTTGTTGGCCGAGCCGCCGCCCTTGGCCATGAAGAGGAACTTGTACGCGCCGCCGTCGGTCGCGTACAGCTCGATCTGCGCGGGCAGGTTCGAGCCGGTGTTCTTCTCCTCCCACATGGAGAGGGGCGCCATCTGCGAGTAGCGCAGGTTGAGGCGGGTGTACGCGTCGTAGATGCCGCGGGAGAGGGCCGCCTCGTCACCGCCCTCCGTCAGCACGTTCTGGCCGCGCTTGCCCATGACGATCGCCGTGCCCGTGTCCTGGCACATCGGCAGGACGCCGGCCGCCGCGATGTTCGCGTTCTTCAGCAGGTCCAGCGCCACGAACTTGTCGTTCGAGGAGGCCTCGGGGTCGTCGATGATGCGGCGCAGCTGCGCGAGGTGCGCCGGGCGCAGGAAGTGCTGGATGTCGTGGATGGCCTCTTCGGCGAGCTTGCGCAGCGCCTCCGGCTCCACCTTGAGGAACGTACGGCCGTCCGCCTCGAAGGTGGACACGCCCTCGGCGGTCACCAGCCGGTACGGGGTGGTGTCCTCGCCCAGGGGCAGCAGGTCGGTGTACGCAAACTCTGGCATGACGGCAGTCATTCCTCACTCGGCAGACGGCGCTGGCGACCAATTGGCAGCGCGGTTAACCAGCGTAGGACCTCTCCCCGGGGGCGTGACTGTGAGGTAAGGCTCACTCAGCAGTATCGCGATCTATCGTGTCTGGCTATGCTGGGCGTCGTGGACCTGGAAAAGCACCCCGCCGCCCCCGCACCCGCCCCCGCTTCCGCGACGCAAGCCCCCGCCGGGCTGCGCGCCTCCGACGCGGACCGGGACCGGATCGCGCAGATCCTCGGCGACGCCGTCGCCGAAGGCCGGCTGACGGCCGAGGAGCATTCCGACCGCCTGGACACGCTCTACGCGGTCAAGACCGTCGGCGAGCTGGAAGTGCTCGTACGGGACCTGCCCGCGCCCGGCGGCGTCCATGCTTCGCCCGCCTACGCGGCCCCCTCCACCGCCCCCGGCGGCCCCGCCGAGACCATAGTGGCCGTCTGCAGCAGCTCGGCCCGCAAGGGCCGCTGGCGGCCGGGCGCGCACACCCGCGCGATCTCGGTCATGGGCGACATCAACATCGACCTCACCGAGGCGGTCTTCGAACAGCAGGTCACCGAGATCAACGTGACCTGTGTCCTCGGCAACGTCGAGGTCCTGGTCCCGGAGAACGTCACCCTGCGCGGCTACGGCAGCGGGGTCCTCGGCAACTTCGAGGTGCGCGGCGAGGGCCGCGGCGAGAGCGACCCGCAGGCACCGGTGGTGATCGTGCGGGGCTTCGCCCTGCTGGGCAACATCGAGGCGCGGCCCAAGCTCGGAGCCCGCCTGGTGGACCTGGCCCGCAAGCTGCGCAAGCGCCAGGGCGGCTGAGCCCGCACGGCCCGGCGCGCCGCGGGTCCGGCGAAATTCGGCCGACGGCTCGCCCGAGACACCCCTAGGGGGTGTCTCGCCGGTCAGGCCGGGCTCGCGGCGCCCGGCACCGCTCCCTGATCCGGCCTGACCGACAAGACACCCCCTAGGGTCCGGACCATGACGACAACCAAGTGGGAACTGCTCGACCAGGCGCATGCGACCCTGCGCGAGGCCGTCCTGGGGGTGCCCGCCGACGGCTGGGACCGACCGACCCCCTGCGCGCAGTGGAACGTCACCCAGGTCCTCCAGCACGCCGCGGGCGACCAGCTGGCCTACGCCGCCCGCCTGACCGGCGGGCCCGGGCCCGCCGAGGACCCCTTCGCGCCCTCCGGTGCCCTGGCGGGCACGCCGGCGGACCTGCTGGACCCTGCGCTCGCGGCCGCGGCCGAGGCCTTCGCCGGGGTCGCCCCCGGTGACGTCGAGGTGGCCGTGCCGCTGCCGCCCTTCTCCGTACCGGCCGCGACGGCCGTCGGCGCCGCCGCCCTCGACGCCGCCGTGCACGCCTGGGACATCGCCGTCGCCACGGGCCGCCCGCCGGGCCTGACCGACGCCTTGGCCGCCGCACTGCGCCCGGCCGCCGACGCCCTCGCCGAGCCCCTGCGCGGCTTCGCCTACGGCCCGGTCTTCGCCCTCGCGCCCGGCGCGGACGACGGCGCCGCGGCGCGCCTGCTGGCCTTCCTCGGGCGGGATCCCGGATGGGCCGCACCCGCGGCGTGAGGGCCCGCCCGGCGGGGTCTCGTTTCGGACGAACCCCCGGCGGCCCGTGGCGCCCGGTGCATAGGGGCGCGTACAGCGGGTAGGGACAGGTGCGTCGTCTCTCGCTCACGTATACGTCGTCAGGAGTAGACCGTGCCGCATCCGCCGCATCAGTCCTTGCAGGTAGCCGCCGTCCAGAGTTTTCCGGGGCGCGCGGCAGCCGTGCCGAAGCCGCGGGTGCCGGCGAGGGCCGAGGACGGCCCATGGCATGCGGAGGCGGTGTGCCGCCGAGACGAGGCGGGGCTCTTCTTCGCACCGTCCAAGGAACCGACCGCGGCCCGGCTCTCCCGCGAGGAGGCCGCCAAGCGCGTCTGCGCCCGCTGCCCGGTGATGGTCGCCTGCCGGGAGCACGCGCTGCTCCAGCCCGAGCCGTACGGGGTGTGGGGCGGGCTCACCGCGGCCGAGCGCCGGGTGGTGCTGGCGCGGATGCGGCGCAGGGCCGCCGAGCTGCGCCAGGCCCCGGGATCCGGGCCGATCGCCGCGGCGGGCTGAGACGGACGCGGGGCGCCCGTGGGTCACCCGGGCCGACCGCCGGGGCTCCGGAGCACGGATGCCCGACGCCGGAGCCGGACGCAGCGAACCGGACGTGGATGTGCGAGAGGGGCGGTCCCGCCGCACGCGGTGACCGCCCCTCTCGCTTCCTCACTCCGGCGACTAGTGCGCGCGGTCGAAGTCGATCGCGCTGTACGCGCGCAGCTTCGACAGGCGGTGCGTGGAGTCGATCCGCCGGATCGTGCCCGACTTCGAGCGCATGACCAGCGAGGACGTCGTCGCGGTCTCCGAGCGGTAGTGGACACCGCGCAGCAGCTCGCCGTCGGTGATGCCGGTGGCGACGAAGAAGACGTTCTCGCCGGACACCAGGTCGTTCGTGGTCAGGACGCGGTCGAGGTCGTGACCGGCGTCGAGCGCGCGCTGGCGCTCGGCCTCGTCCTTCGGCCAGAGCTTGCCCTGGATGGTGCCGCCGAGGCACTTTATGGCGCACGCCGAGATGATGCCCTCGGGCGTGCCGCCGATGCCGAGGAGCAGGTCGACGCCGGTGCCCTCGCGCACGGCCATGACCGAGCCCGCGACGTCGCCGTCGGAGATGAACTTGATCCGGGCGCCGGTCTCGCGGATCTCCTTGACGATGCCCTCGTGGCGGGGGCGGTCCAGGATGACCACGGTGACGTCCTCGACGGCCATGTTCTTGGCCTTGGCGACCCGGCGGATGTTCACCGAGACGGGTGCGTTGATGTCGACGAAGTCGGCGGCCTCGGGGCCGGTGACCAGCTTCTCCATGTAGAACACCGCGGACGGGTCGAACATGGTGCCGCGGTCGGCGGCCGCCAGGACGGCGATGGCGTTCGGCATGCCCTTGGCGTTCAGGGTGGTGCCGTCGATCGGGTCGACGGCGATGTCGACCTCGGCGCCCGTGCCGTCGCCGACCCGCTCGCCGTTGAAGAGCATGGGGGCCTCGTCCTTCTCCCCCTCGCCGATGACGACGACGCCGTTCATCGAGACGGTGGAGATCAGGGTGCGCATCGCGTTGACCGCGGCACCGTCCGCGCCGATCTTGTCACCGCGTCCGACCCACCGGCCCGCGGCCATGGCGGCGGCCTCGGTGACCCGTACGAGTTCCAGTGCGAGGTTGCGGTCGGGGGCCTCCGGAGAGACTTCGAGCTGGGGCGGCAGGTTGTGCTCGGTCATCGGAGCGCACCTTTCTGTACGGCGACGGCCGGGAAGTGAGGGTGCTGGAACTCTATCGGTACGTCGACATATTGAGCAGGGCGGGTCACGTATGAGCGGCATATCGGTCAGTCGATTGTCCTGAGCGGACGTCTTGCGGTCCTCCAGGGCTTTCCAGGAACCCCCGGGACTCCCAGGGACTCCCCGGGACCCTCCGGACTCTCCAGGGTCCGCCGACACGCGCCGCACCGCGACCCCGGCGGTGATCGCCGCCCCGCGATGCGGGACGATGGGTCCCGTGGCAGGTATGAAAGGCAAGCAGACGGTCTGGGACATGGTCCGGTCGCTGGGGGTGATCGGCATCGTCGTCGCCGGGATCTACCTCTTCGTCCCGCATGACGACGAGGCCGATCCGACGCGCACGGTCGACTACCGGGTGGAAACCCTGACGGCCCGGCGCGCGGCCCCGTATCCGGTGGCGGCCCCCGTGGGGCTCCAGGAGCAGTGGCGGGCGACCTCGGTGACGTACGAGCGCAAGAACGCCAATGCCTGGCACCTGGGCTTCCTCGACCCGGAGCAGCAGTACGCGGCGGTGGAACAGTCCACGGACACCTCGGCGAAGTACCTCGCCAAGGTCACCCAGCACGCGACGGCCACCGGGCAGACGCAGCAGGTCGGTGACCTGACGTGGGAGCGCTGGGACGGCGAGAAGTACGACGCCCTCGTGCGGCAGGAGCAGGGCCACGTCACGGTGGTGACCGGCACGGCCTCCTTCGAGCAGCTCGGTGTGCTGGCGGCGGCGCTGGAGTTCAAGCAGGGCAAGTAGCCCTTGCAGGGCGTACACGGCCTCGCGCAGCTGTGCGAGGCCGTGTACGCGAGAAGGGCCGTGCGCCCCGGGATCCCGGGGCGCACGGCCCTTCTGCGTGTGCTGCGGCTGCGGCTGCAGCTGCGGCGCCGGTCAGACGGTCGTGATGACCTCGTCGATGGACAGGCGCGGGGAGCGGTCGAACCAGGCACCCTCGGCGGCCGGCTTGCCGATGTTGATGACCATGATCGGGGTGTGGTCGGCGTCCAGGAATTCCTTCTGGATGCCGGCGAAGTCGGCACCGGTCATCGGGCCCGCGGCCAGGCCGGCGGCGCGGATGCCGATGATGAAGTACGCGGCCTGCAGCGCGGAGTTCAGCAGCGCGGACTGCTCGCGGACCGGGCGCTCGGAGAAGAACGCGTCCTTGGCCTGCGGGAAGTGCGGCAGCAGCTGGGGGAGCTCCTCGTGGAACTCGTTGTCCGCGGAGAGGATCGCGACCAGCGGAGCGGTGGCGGTCTTGGCGTCGTTGCCCTTGGCCATGTGCTGCACGAGGCGCTCGCGGGCCTCGGGGGAGCGGACCAGGGTGATGCGCAACGGGGTCTGGTTGAAGGCGGTGGGACCGAACTTCACCAGGTCGTATATCGCCTGGACCTGCTCCTCGGTGACCGGCTCGTCGGTGAACGAGTTGGCGGTGCGGGCCTCGCGGAACAGCAGGTCCTGCGCGGCGGAGTCAAGAACGAGAGACATCGGAAAGCCTTCTTCCATACGGAGGTGAAGCGATGTCCCAGACTCTACGGAGGAGGTAGATGAATTTTCAACTAAATCCGCCTCCGGGTGACCGGGATCACTCCTCGGCCGCTCCTCCCCGGTCCTTCTCCCCCGTGACGCCCCCTCGCGTCACTCCTCCCCGCGTCACTCCTCCTCGGCCGGCTCGCGCGCCGCCAGCGCCGAGTCCAGCCGGGCCCGGGCCCCCTCCAGCCAGTGGCGGCACACCTTCGCCAGCTCCTCGCCGCGCTCCCAGAGCGCGAGGGAGTCCTCCAGCGAGGTCCCGCCGGCCTCCAGCTTGCGGACGACCTCGATGAGTTCGTCGCGGGCCTGCTCGTACCCCAGCGCCGTTCCGGCCTCTGCCATTCCCGTATCCATCCTGTGCGTGTCGTGCGACCACGTGATTGCGGCCGTGTGTCGCTATTCCGAAGCGGCTGTTGCGGCTGTTGCGGCCGGGGCCTCCAGCGAGGAGACCTCCACGGTGAACGTGCCCTCCGCCACCCGCGCGCGCAGCACATCGTGGGGAGCCACCTCCCCCGGCGAGCGCACCACATGGCCGTCCGCCCGCTGCAGCACGGCGTACCCCCGCTCCAGGGTCGCCGCCGGCGACAGCGCCACCACCCGGGCGAGGGTGTGCGAGAGTTCCGAATCGGCCCGGTCCAGCAGGTGTCCCAGCGTGCGCCGGGCGCGGGCCAGCAGGGCGTCCAGCTCGTCCTCGCGGATCTCCACCATCCGCTGGGGGTGGACGAAGACCGGCCGGGCCAGGGCGTGCGCGAGGCCCCGTTCCTCCCGGTCGAGCAGGCCGCCGACCGCGCGCAGCCCCCGGGCCTGCAGCTGGCGTACGCGCTCCAGCTCCTCGCCGACGTCCGGTACCACCTTCTTCGCCGCGTCCGTGGGCGTGGAGGCCCGTACGTCCGCGACCAGGTCCAGCAGCGGCGAGTCCGGCTCGTGGCCGATCGCCGAGACCACCGGCGTGCGGGCCGCCGCGACCGTCCGGACCACCTCCTCGTCGGAGAAGGGCAGCAGGTCCTCCACACTGCCGCCGCCGCGCGCCACGATGATCACGTCGACCTCGTCGATGGCGTCGAGCTCCTTGACCGCCTCGACGACCTGGGGCACCGCGTGCACCCCCTGGACGGCGACGTTGCGCACCTCGAAACGGACCGCCGGCCAGCGCCGCCGGGCGTTCTCCAGGACATCGCGCTCGGCCGCCGAGGCCCGCCCGACCACCAGCCCGATCAGCTGCGGCAGGAACGGCAGCGGCTTCTTGCGCTCCGGCGCGAAGAGCCCTTCGGAGGCCAGGGACCGCTTGAGGCGCTCCAGCCGGGCGAGGAGCTCCCCGATGCCGACCGGCCGTATCTCCGTGGCCCGCAGGGACAGCTGCCCGCGCGGGGCGTACCACTCGGGCTTGGCCAGCAGGACGACCCGGGCACCCTCGGAGACCACGTCCGCGACCTCGTCGAAGACCTGGCGGAAGCACGTCACGCTGACGGAGATGTCGTGCGAGGGGTCGCGCAGCGTCAGGAAGACCACCCCCGCTCCCGGCCGCCGCGAGAGCTGCGTGATCTGCCCTTCCACCCACACCTGGCCGAGCCGCTCGATCCAGCCCCCGATGAGCCGGGACACCTGGCCTACCGGCAGCGGCGCCTCGGCCGACGTATTCAGACCCATGCACGCAGGCTATCCGGCGCCGCCGACAGTGCGTCAGGCTCCGGTGCCGGTGTCGCCGGGCAGGTCCCTGCGGCCGCGCTGGACGAGCAGCACGACCAGGCCCAGCGCCAGCCACACCGCCCCCACCAGTTGCGCCGTCCAGGAAGCCTCGAAGATCACCGCGACGGTCACGGCCGCGCCCAGCACCGGCATCACCAGGTGCTGGAACCAGTTCGGCGGGCCCTCGCGCCGCTTGACCACGAACCAGCTCACCACCGAGGCGTGCAGCAGGGTGAAGGCCACCAGCGCCCCCACGTCCACCACCGACACCAGCTGGTCGAGCCCGTCGTCGCGCCGGGCCGCCCACACGGCCGCGACGAGCGTGATGGCGGCCGCCACCAGCAGCGCGGGCCGCGGGGTGCCGTCCGAGGTCCGCGCGAGCACCCGGGGCAGCCGTCGCTCCCGGGCCATCGCGAACACCAGCCGGCCGGCCGCCGCCTGCCCGGCCAGCGCCGCGAAGGCCGCCCCGATCGCCTTGCTGACGGCCACCAGGTCGTGCAGCCAGGAGCCAGCCGCGGACTCCACCGCGTCGTAGAAGGCCGGACCCTGCAGCGCGGGCTCGGCCGCCAGCTCCGCCGCGGACACCGGCATGAGCAGCGCCGCCAGATAGCTCTGGGCGATGAACAGCACCCCGGCCAGCGCCAGGCAGAACAGCACCGCCCGCGCCACCCGCTCCGAGCCGCCCGTCACCTCCTCGGCGAACGAGGCGATGGCGTCGAAGCCGAGGTAGGACAGGACCGCGACCGACACCGCGCCCAGCACCGCGGCCGTGCTGAAGCCGAGCGAGCCGTCACCGGTCAGCGGGGACAGCCAGCCGCGCCGCGCCCCGCCCTGGACCAGCACGGTCACCGCGGCGACCACGAAGACGAGCAGCACCGCGAGCTCCATGGCCAGCACGGCGAAACCCACGCGCGCGGCCGCCCGTACGCCCCACAGGTTCAGCAGGGTGGTGATCACGACCGCCAGGGCCGTCCACACCCACCGGGAGACCTCCGGGACCAGCGCGTTCATCGCGATTCCCGAGAAGAGGTACGCGACCGCCGGGATCAGCAGGTAGTCGAGCATCGCCATCCACCCGGCGATCAGCCCCGGGCCCTCGCCGAGACCCTTTCGGGCGTACGTGAAGACCGAACCGGCCTGCGGGGCGACCCGCACCATCTGCGCGTAGGAGAAGGCCGTGAAGGCCATCGCCACGGTCGCGCAGAGGTAGACGAGGGCGACGGCGCCGTGCGACTTCGCGTCGAGCGTGCCGAAGACCCCGACCGGTGCCATGGGGGCGATGAACAGCAGCCCGTAGACGACCAGATCCCGGAAGTCGAGGCTCCGCCGCAGCGCCGCGGGCGCGGCCGCACCGGGATCCGTAACGGAAGCCATCCGTCCTCCGGGGTAGGGGCAGGTGGTGCGCGGTATGCGCGGTATGCGCGGTAAGGGCTTTCGGGCAAGTGTGTGCCGTACGGGGGACGCCCGGCCTCCTGGAGACCCCCGTACGATGGAGCACATGACTGCTCCCGCCCCCGCTCCTGCTTCCCGCCGTGTCCTGCTCGCCGCACCCCGCGGCTACTGCGCGGGCGTGGACCGAGCCGTGATCGCCGTCGAGAAAGCCCTTGAGCAGTACGGTGCGCCGGTGTACGTCCGCCACGAGATCGTGCACAACAAGTACGTCGTCCAGACCCTGGAGAAGAAGGGGGCCATCTTCGTCGAGCGGACGGAGGAGGTGCCCGAGGGCTCCATCGTGATGTTCTCCGCGCACGGCGTGGCCCCGGTGGTGCACGAGGAGGCGGCGCGCGGCAAGCTTGCGACGATCGACGCGACCTGCCCGCTGGTCACCAAGGTGCACAAGGAAGCCATCCGGTACGCGAACGAGGACTTCGACATCCTCCTCATCGGCCACGAGGGCCACGAGGAGGTCATCGGCACCTCCGGCGAGGCCCCGGACCACATCACGATCGTCGACGGCCCGCACGACGTGGAGAAGGTCACCGTCCGTGACGAGTCCAAGGTCGTCTGGCTCTCCCAGACCACCCTCTCGGTCGACGAGACGATGGAGACGGTCGACGCGCTGAAGACGAAGTTCCCGCTGCTCGTCTCGCCGCCGAGCGACGACATCTGCTACGCCACCTCGAACCGGCAGGCCGCCGTCAAGGTGATGGGCGCCGACTCCGACCTGGTCATCGTGGTCGGCTCGAAGAACTCCTCGAACTCGATCCGGCTCGTCGAGGTCGCCAAGGACGCCGGCGCCAAGGCCGCGTACCTGGTCGACTTCGCGCGCGAGATCGACGAGGCCTGGCTGGAGGGCGTCACCACGGTCGGCCTCACCTCGGGCGCCTCGGTGCCGGAGGTCCTGGTCGAGGAGGTCCTGGAGTGGCTGGCGGTGCGCGGCTACGCGGACGTGGAGATCGTCAAGACCGCCGAGGAGTCGATCGTCTTCTCGCTGCCGAAGGAACTCCGCCGCGACCTGCGCGCCGAGGCTGCCGAACTGGTCGCCGACAAGTAACTCGTTTCGTACGGTATGTCCATGCAGATCTTCGGCGTGGACATCGGCGGAACCGGGATCAAGGGCGCTCCCGTGGACCTGGAGCGCGGCGACCTGGCTCAGGAGCGCCACAAAGTACTGACACCGCATCCGGCCACCCCCGAGGGGGTGGCCGGATGCGTCGGCGAGGTGGTGCGCCACTTCGAGTGGCACGGGCCGCTCGGGGTCACCTTCCCGGGCGTGGTCACGGGCGGCGTCATCCGTACGGCGGCCAACATGGACAAGTCCTGGATCGGCGTCGACGCGGCGGCGCTGATCGCGCGCGAGCTGGGCGGCATGCCGGTCACCGTGCTGAACGACGCGGACGCGGCGGGCGTCGCCGAGATGACGTACGGGGCCGGGCGCGGGCGGGGCGGCACCGTCCTCCTGCTCACCCTGGGGACGGGCATCGGGAGCGCCCTGTTCACGGACGGGCGGCTCGTCCCGAACTCGGAACTCGGACATTTGGAGCTCAAGGGCCACGACGCGGAGACGCGGGCGTCGGTGAAGGCCAAGGAGGACCACGACCTCACGTGGGAGCGCTGGGCGCACCGCGTGCAGAAGTACCTCCAGCACGTGGAGATGCTGTTCTCCCCGGACCTCTTCATCATCGGCGGCGGGGTCAGCCGCAAGCCGGAGAAGTTCCTGCCGCTGATCGAGGGCGTGCGGGCCGAGATCGTCCCGGCGAAGCTGCAGAACAATGCCGGGATCGTGGGAGCGGCGATGGCCGCCAAGGCCGCGAAGGCCGCCAGGACGGCGGCCAAGAAGTAGCGGCGGGAGCGCTCACTGGGCGATGCGCCGGGGCATCCGCCGCCTGCCGATCAGCACGGCCTTGCGGACGACGGCGATCAGCGCCGCGACCAGCGTCCCGGCGTACAGCCAGCCGGCGTGCAGGGACAGCGCGGACACCAGCCCCATCAGATGCCCGCCGATGCCGCCGGAGCCGCCCGAGATGGGCCACACTCCGGCGGCGAAGGCGATGGGCACGCCGATCGGCGCGGTGATCAGGTCGGCGGGCCGTACCCAGAGCGCGGTGGCGGCCGCGACGGGCAGGAAGAGCAGCCCGTAGACGAAGAGCGACGAACCGAACAGCAGCCAGCAGATCCCGCCCACCAGCACCATGGCGGCGCACGCGAACAGCCCGCCGCCGAGCCCGGTCAGCCGGGGCCGGGGCATCCGCCGCGCGAGCGCGGACCGCCGCGGACCGCCACCGGCCTGGGCGGGCACCGCGGCGGGCCGGGGTCCCTGGCGCTGGGCCGGCGGTCGCTGCTGGTGAGGGGCCGATCGCGTCCTGTATTGCTCCACCCCACCAAATTAGGCGGGGAGCGGGTCGGATCGGGCCCCGGACACGCGTACATCCACCGCCACTCATCGGAAAGTAAACTGTCCGGTGGCCCACTCCTGGGCCCCCGCCCCCTCCAGCTACGGGAAGTCGCCAACGTGTCGCTCACGATCGGAATCGTCGGCCTGCCGAATGTCGGCAAGTCGACCCTGTTCAACGCCCTGACCAAGAACGACGTGCTGGCGGCCAACTACCCGTTCGCCACCATCGAGCCGAACGTCGGCGTCGTCGGCGTTCCGGACCCGCGCCTGGCCGTCCTCGCGGGCATCTTCGGCTCGGCGAAGGTCCTCCCGGCGACGGTCGACTTCGTCGACATCGCGGGCATCGTGCGCGGCGCCTCCGAGGGTGAGGGCCTGGGCAACAAGTTCCTGGCGAACATCCGCGAGTCGGACGCCATCTGCCAGGTCATCCGCGCCTTCAAGGACGAGAACGTCGTCCACGTCGACGGCAAGGTCTCGCCGAAGGACGACATCGAGACGATCAACACCGAGCTGATCCTCGCCGACCTCCAGTCCATCGAGAAGGCCGAACCGCGCCTGACGAAGGAGTCCCGCCTCCAGAAGGAGAAGGTCGCGGTCCTCGCGGCCGTCGTCGAGGCCAAGAAGATCCTCGAAGCGGGCGACACCCTCTTCTCCAAGGGCATCACCAAGGGCACGGAGCAGGGCGACCTCCTCCACGAGCTCCACCTGCTCACCACGAAGCCCTTCCTCTACGTCTTCAACGTGGACGAGGACGAGCTGACGGACGACGCCTTCAAGGCCGAGCAGAGCGCCCTCGTCGCCCCGGCCGAGGCGATCTTCCTCAACGCCAAGCTGGAGCAGGACCTCTCCGAGCTGGACGACGAGGAAGCCCTGGAGCTCCTCCAGTCGGTCGGCCAGGACGAGCCGGGCCTCGCCACCCTCGGCCGGGTCGGCTTCGCCACCCTGGGCCTGCAGACCTACCTGACGGCCGGCCCGAAGGAAACCCGCGCCTGGACCATCAAGCAGGGCGCCACGGCCCCCGAGGCGGCCGGCGTGATCCACACCGACTTCCAGCGCGGCTTCATCAAGGCCGAGGTCATCTCCTTCGCGGACCTGGTCGCCTGCGGCTCGGTCGCCGAGGCCCGCGCCAAGGGCAAGGCCCGCATGGAGGGCAAGGAGTACGTCATGCAGGACGGCGACGTGGTCGAGTTCCGCTTCAACGTCTAATACGTTCGGCGAAAGGCCGTCTGACCTGCGACGGAGCGGGTTGGGCGGCCTTTGGTGTCCCCACAGAGTCCGCAGCGTGCTGACTTCCGTCAGCGCACGGGGGAGCGGCTACGCCGCTTCGTCGACCTGTGGCTGGGCATCGGCGGACTGATCCGCGTACGCCTTGTCGACGGCGGCCCGGGTCCGCTCCTCGGAGTCGGGCCACAGGTGGGTGTAGACGTTCAGCGTCATGCCCGCGTTGGTGTGGCCGAGGCGCTCGGAGACCGTGTTCACGGATTCGCCGTGCTTGATCAGCAGGCTGGCGTAGTGATGCCGGAGGGCGTGGGGGCCGGTGCCCTTGGCTATGCCGGCCTTCGCGCAGGCAGGCCGCCAGTGCCCGTCCATGAAGTGCGTGTAGACCACGGGTCCGCCTTGCGGCGCCGTGAAGATCCAGCCCTCGGGCAGGCCTCACGCTGAAGCCTGAGTCCCTGAAGGTCGCCCACATCATCAGCGCCTGGAGCGTCGAGGCTCCCGACGGTTCTTCACGATCGTCTTCGCCTCCCACGAATGGACCGGAGGACCTGAAAACCGGGAAGCTCGCAAGCACTCACAGGTCTGCTGGGTCGACGCCAGCCCCGAGGACTTCGTCGAGACCAGGGCCAGCGTCCTCCGCCAGTATCTGGCGACGGCTCCCAGGTCTCCCTCGACGGCGGGCGATGAAGCGCACTGATACCCCGCTGATCGATGGTCCCCAGACTAGACTGACGCTCTCTCAAGTCGCTTAAGGCGGAGTGTGGATGACCGACACGATTTCGTTCGACCAGTTGCTTGACCAGCTACCGCGAGGTCAGTTCATCGGCCGTGATACCGAGCCCTTCGGTGTCGCGACCGAGCCCGAAATCTTCGTCCCCCGACGCTCACCGTTGTAGAGCGAGAAGAGGATCCCGCAGTCACGCTCATCTCGGCACGTGGCGCGACCGGAAAGTCCATCCTGGCTGCAACTATCTCGGCCAGGAAGGGAGTGCCGCTGTGGCGGCTGAACCGGGACCTTAGCGTTAGCGGTCACGCCCTTCGTGCGAAGTTGAATGACTATCTGAATAGTGCGGACGGGTTGAGTGACCTTAGTCGCGAGGATGGGGCGTTCGTAGTCGTTGATGCCCTGGACGAGGCGCGGATGAGAGTGTCCGGAGTTTCGTGGAATGAGTACGTGGAGTCGCTCGCGGCGATCGCAACGGCAGGGCACAATCTGGTGCTTCTCGGAAGGGAGAGAGTCCTTGAAGATGCGTGGCTCAGCCTGGCCGATGGTGGCATCGCGCTCAACTGGTTTGAGATTTCCCACTTCAATGCGGAACAGCGCATCAGCTACGTAGACCTGCGCATCTCTCGTGATCGCGATGTTCAGAACGAGGCGTATGTCTCAGCTCGGTCGACGGTCCTCGAAGCGTTGGCAGGCACAGTCGATGGTGAGCAGGCCGAGTCGTTCGTTGGTTACGCGCCGGTTCTCGATGCGGTTGCCGAGCTCCTCCGGAAAGGTAACCTGCTCGAAACCCAGAACGCATTCGCCTCCTCGGTGCATGATGGGCGACGCATCAGTGTGTTGGCTGACGTTCTGGACAAATTGTTGGAGCGTGAACGGTCCAAGACCGAACAACTTGCAGACCAATTCGGCCTCGACCCGGCCAAGGTCTACGCCCCCGGCGAGCAGATGGAGTGGCTTGCAGCGGAGCTGATGGGCGGAAATCAGCCCACGCTCAAGTGGTGCCCAGAGGCTCGCAGGGCCGACTACGTAAGTCAAGTCCAGGAGTTTCTCCGAGATCATCCATTTCGTTCGGAGGGGCGTTGGGCGAGCCCGGTCTTCTCTGCGTACGTTACAGCGAAGCGATTCGGTGACACGCGGCTAAGGTCTGCTCTTAGGTCCGTTGGTGAGGCGACAGGGCTTCTTTTCGAGTTCGTCTCGGCTGATGAAGGTGAGCTTCAGATTGACGAGTGGCAGTTCGCGGCCCTCCATTCGTCGCTGCTGGCCGCTGAATGGCGATCCGTTGAAGCGAGCGCGTCAATCACGGAGTTGGATCCGTACGACAGGGAAGTAGGCGCGCTGCCAGTTGAGGAAGCTGCCGGCGAATTGATCCTTTTTGAAGGGGAAACAGTCCACCGTAGGACCAGCTTCCAACTCATGCTCGATCTTCCGGATGCCCTCGAGCTGAGGGGTCCGCTGTCCTCGCTGTCAGTGGTGTTCCCGGCGGAGGTGTCTGTTGCGTCGGGCGGCTCTGTCAGCCTCGGTCCCGACTGTTTCGTCAGGTGCGCGGATCTGCGTATCGCGGGCGACACTGTGCAGATCTCTCGGCGCCTGCGAGCTGAGAACGTGTCTGATGGTGAGGTGGATGAGTCCAACGTGGTTCTCGAGATCACTAACACCTTCTCGTGCAACGCGACGTTGACCGGATCGCCCTCTGTCGGGAGCTTTGAATTGCACCTACCTGGTGAATGCAAGCTGATTTATCCGTGGGTGTCTTATCAGAGAGTGCTCGAACCTCCGCTCCCGAAGCCCGATGATCGCGCGGTGCGTTTCGTTAACATGATGATGAACCTGCTCCGCAACCATGGCCACAGAGGATCCGCGGCTGTCTTTGACAAGAAACTCGAAGGGCGCCAGTCGATCAAGGGGGATGAGTTCCGTAGGGTCCTCGCGACACTACAGTTGAATGGCGTCATCGTGATGGAGGGGTCGATGATTCATCTATCCCCGGACTGGGACGTGCAGCGCTACAGTGGTAAAGCGCGAGAAGGTGTGACGACTCTGGACGAGAAGCGGGACGCCTGGGCGCCCGTCCTGAAGGCTATTACAGATGTGATCAAGCCCTAGATGAAGTGCCCCGGGCAGCCGCTTCTCGCTTGCGAAGTTGGTTGTCGCGAGGCCAGTTCCCCAGGGTCGATCGGGCGAAACAGCGCGCAATGGAATTCGGCGGTTCCCGCCGTCGTGCGTCGCGAAACAGCGAACGTAAGGCGGCGGGTGGAGTCCGCTCTTCTCGTGCTGGCGCACTCGGCGGCCTGTTGCGTGCCATACCTCGATGCTGCTGCGGCCGAATTTGTCCTGCTGTACATACGCCGAGACCTTCTTTCGTTGACCTGGTGGTACCACCTTGGAAGCACTGGCTATGACCGTCGTTGGGCGCGACGCAGCGACAAGGCCGATGATGGTGCGAACATCGAGCGAGCTGATTGGCGAGGTCTTGTGCACTATCGGGCCGAGCGGCTAGATCTTTGGACAGCCCCGTTCGATGACTCTGCCCGCGCTCTGTGAGGCGTGCGGAGCAACGTTGCGCAGCTTGTCGAGCGGGCAATGGCTGGTCAGAGCACTGGGTGGGGCTCCGCCACAGGTCAGGATCGGATGGCAGACATTCAGCTTCAACGTGTGAGCGGATGACGTGACACCACGTCCCTGACGTGGCGAACATGCAGGTCAAAAGGGGTCGGCTCCTGGCTGTTTGCCGTGCGGGGATGGTGCTGGGAAATCTGATCGTCTCCAGGCACGGCAACGCCGGCTCGTCTCGCAGACGGTTCACCGGTGTCCCACGTGAACGACCCGGACCACCAGCTCCCCGTTGTCGATCGTGTACGCGACGCGGCAGTCGATGATCCGGTTGGTCTCGCGCTCTTCCCACTCCTGGCGCCTCGGCGTGTGATCAGTGTGGGTAGGGCGTTGCGGTCTGCGCGCCACGTCCTCCGCCGGGCGTGCAAGCACGTCACGGATGGACTCTGCGGGCCGTGGCTGCGTCATGCGTACACAGCGGCGCGCGGGTGGGGGCATTCGGTGGGGGAGGGCCTAGCCTGGGTGGGCGCGGGGTGTGGGTGCGGAGGGTGGAGTGGTGGGCGTGGGGCCGGGTGGGCAGTGGGAGTGGCCGGGTCGGAGTCTGCTCGGGGTGTTGTCCGCTCCCGCGCGGGCCGAATTACTTGCGCTGGGTTCGGAGTTGACGCTCGACTCCGGCGGCGTGCTGCTCACCGAGGGGGCCACCGACCGGCATCTGTACGTGATCCTCGGCGGGTTCGCTAAGGTCACCGCGACCGTCGAGAACGGGCAGGAGTCGCTGCTCGCCGTTCGGGTCGGCGGGGACAGTGTGGGCGAGATGGCCGCCCTCGACGGTGCGCCGCGGTCGGCCGGCGTGGTGGCCTGTGGGCCGTTGCGGGCGCGGGTGATCGGGCCCGGGGCCCTGCACGGGCTCATGCTGCGGCGGCCCGAGGTGGCGATGGCGCTCACCCGGATCGTGGCCGACCGGCTGCGCTGGGCCAACCGGCGGCGGCTCGAATTCCGGGGGTATCCGGTCAAGGTGCGCCTCGCGCGGCTTCTGGTCGAGCTCGCCGTGGCGTACGGGCGGCCGGAAACGGGGGGCGGTCATGTGATCGGCTTCCAGCTCACCCAGCCCGAACTCGCCGCGCTCACCGGCGCCGCGGAGACCACCGTGCACAAGGGATTGCGCGAGCTCCGGGACGAAGGGCTGCTCGGCACCGGATACCGGACGACCACCGTGCACGACCTCGCCCGGCTCGCCCGGGTGGCCGAACTCGCCGAGCCCGTGGCTCCGCCCGCCCCGCGCCGGCCCCCGGGATCAGCCGAGCAGCGGCCGTAACAGCAGGCAGAGACCGGCGACGGCGCCCATCACCGCGGTGCACACCACGGCGGCCGTGACACAGCGGTACTTCCGCAGGGCCACGTCGGAGAGGAAGCGGATCACCGCGTGCAGCTGCCGCTCGTCCTCGGCGGTGACGGGCGGCGACGGATCCGAGGTGGAGGCAGGCCGGACGAAGCTGTAGTCGTTGGGGCCGGCGGGCCGCCAGACGCGCGGCCGGAGCGCCAGCGCGAGCGAGGCCGCGCCGCCGAAGAGGCCGCAGACGAAGAGGGCCAGCAGCACCCCCGCCAGCCAGCCGAGCGGGCCGCCGCGCCGCAAGGCGTCGAGCGCCGCCTCGCTCCACGCGCCCGCCGTCCCCACGAGCCCCGCCTGCACGGCGGAGAGGATGCCGGCTTTGGCGTCGGCGTGCTGGTGCGTCGTCTGCAGGACGGTCAGCATCGTGCGCGCGGCGGAGCCGGGCACCGCCGTGGGCGGGGTGGGCGGGGTGGATGTCACGGAACCTCCAACGCGGCTCGGAAGGACTTCCATCGAGCCACCCGCCCGCCGGGCGGACCAGGCACTTCTACGGGATCGGACGATTGCGCGAGATCCCGTATTTCCACGGGGTGCAAGTGGCCGGATCCGGTGTACGACTGGCAGGGCGACCGGCGCTCCACGGGGGTGGGCAACGGTCCGGGAGCGGCCTGCCGCATCGCTCCGAACCTCGTAACTCTTCTGATTCGCAAGCGAGTTGGAGGTGCGGCATGCTGTGCTTCCCGATGTTACGGACGAGGAGGACGGGATGTCCGTAGGTGCGATGGGTGGATTCGGCAGGCGGCTTCTGCTCGCCGTCGACGCGCGAGGTTACGGCAGCGCGGACACCGCGCGACAGCGCGAGATTCAGACAGTGTTGCCCCGGCTTCTCTCCGAGTCCGCCGAGGCGGCCGGGCTCGACCGGGCCTCCTGGGTACGCCAGGCCGCAGGGGATTCCGAGTTCGCCGTGCTCCCGGCCGGTTCCGACGAGCAGGCGCTCGTCGAGCCGTTCATGCGCCGGCTGGATGCCGGGCTGCGGGCCCACAACCGAGACCGGGTGCCCGGCGCGCGGGTCGCGCTGCGCGCCGCCGTGCACTTCGGTCCGGCGTCCGAGGCCCCCAACGGCTTCGTGGGCCCCGGTCCCGTCGAGGTCTCCCGCATCCTGGAGAGCGACCCCCTGCGCCGGGCCCTCGCCGCGGCCCCGGACGCCGCGCTCGCCGTCGCGCTGACCGCGCCGGTCTTCACCGAGCTCGTCGCCCAGGGGTACACCAACTTCCGGCCGGAGGAGTTCCGCGAGGTCGTCGTCGAGAAGAAGGAGTACCGGGGCCGGGCCTGGCTGTGGGTGTCGGGGTACGACGTCCACACGCTGGACCTCGGCGAGCCGGGCCCCTGTCCGGATTCCGATTCTGATTCCGGTTCCATCTCCGGTTCCCGTTCTGCTTCTGGTGACGGCTCCGACACCGGCTCCGGTCGTTCCTCTGGTTCGCATTCCGGTTCGGCGGCGGCCGGCGCCGGCGGCGGGGACTCGGCCACCAACCATCTGTACGGAACCGTCATCAACGGGAACGTCGTCTTCGGCATCTCCAAGTGAGTTGAGCGGACGGGGAGACGGGGTGCACACGTGAGATCCACGGATCGGCGCACGGAGGATCACGGCAGTGGTGGGGAAGGAGACGGCGTGACCGGCGAACCCCGGCAGTTAACGGACGAGGCGAACAGCGCGGCCGATCCCCGCCCCGCCCCCGAGCCGCCCGCGACCCCGACCCCGCCGCCGACCCCGACCCCGCCGCCGACCCCGACCCCGTCCACACCCGCCTCCCCGTCACCCTCACGAGTGAATTCTGGAGCCAATTCCGGAGCCAATTCCGGAGTCGCTTCCGCAGCGGATTCCGCAGCCGATCCCTCCGACGGCGACTACCGCGTCTACAACAACTTCTACGGCCCGCAGTACCACGGCCGCGCCCACTTCGGCATCGCCACCGCCGCCGAGCGGCCCGGGCGGGCCCGTGCCACCGGCCTCCTCGACGCCGACGAGATCGACGCGCTGCTGCGCTCCTACATCCGACCCGACTGCTTCGACGAAGCCGCCGCCGAGCTGTCCCGTACCGGCATCGTCGTCCTCACCGGCCCCCAGGGCACAGGCAAGCGCTCCGGCGCGGTCGCCCTCCTCCGGGAGACGGTCGGACCCTCCGCCGACTACGTGGTGCTCTCGCCCGACATCGGCCTCGACCAGCTCGCGGAGCGCACCTTCGACGCGGGCGTTGGCTACGTCGTCCTCGACCGCACCGGAACCGCGGGAGCCGCGGATGCGGCCGGGACCACCGCGGACGACGCCGGTCCGTCCTCCGACTTCGACTGGCGCCGGGTGCGCGACCAGCTGCGCCGCCACCACGCCCACCTGGTGATCACCACCGTGCACGGCGTGGCCGGCCGTTCCCCCAAGGCCGTACGCCATCTGCCGTGGCGGCCCCCGCTCCTGGACAAGGTGGTACGGGCCCGGCTGGTCCAGGCCCGTATCCCGCAGGAGATCGTCGACCGGGCCGTGGCCGGCATCCCGCCCCGCTGCCCCCTCGCGGTCGTCGCCGACGCGGCCCAGCGGATCGCGGCGGGCGCCGACCCCGACCAGGCGTGGAAGGAACACAGCGGCAGCGCGCCGCAGGCGGTCCAGGAGTGGTTCGGCGCCGAGGAGGAGCGCAGCCTGCGCGAGATCGCCGAGGTCACCACCCTCGCCTTCGCCCCGGGCATCGGACGGCGCGCCTTCGAATCGCTCCAGGACCTCCTCGAACGGCTCCTCGGACCGGTCTACTTCACACCGGAAGCAGGGGCCGCGGCCGGGGCCGCCGCCGACGGCGCTGCGGCCCCCGACGCCACCGAGCAGGGCGCCGCCCCCGACGGCCAAGGCCCGCAGCAGCGCCGCCGCGCCCGCCCGGTGGACCGGCGCCGCTCGCTCTCCCGCAACGCCCTGATCACCACCGAGATGCAGATCTACGGCGCGACCACCCGCGAGGTCATGGTCTTCGCCGACGCCGAGCTGCGCCGCTGGGTGCTGCAGGCACTGTGGCGCGACCACCCCACCGAGTACTGGGACGCGGTCCGCCACTGGCTGGACGCGCTCGTCGACGCCGACCCCGACCCCGCCCTCCAGCTCTCCATCGCCTCCGGACTCACGCTGCTCGGGCACATCGCCTTCGACGAGGTCGTACAGAGCTACCTCGACCCGTGGGCGCGCGGGGAGAGCGGCGAGACCGGGCAGACCCTCGCCGTGTACGTGCTCTGGTACATGTGCCTGGAGGAGACCCAGGCGGCCGCCGCGCTCACACTGGCCCGCACCTGGGCCCAGTCCACCCACCCCACCCTGCGGGGCACCGCGCTCCTCGCCTTCAGCGGCCAGCTCGGCGTCACCTTCCCCACCGACGCGGTGAAGTGGCTCTGGGCGGTGCTGCGCACCAGCGCCCTCGAAAAGCGGCAGGAACGCGAACACGGGCTGCGGGCCTGGGCGCAGCTGTTCCTGACGCTCGTCGACTGCCAGGAGGACGCCGGCATCGTGCTCGACGCCCTGGCGCACCGGATCAGGAAGGAGCGGCGCACCCGGTCCGCCGCCTACTCGGCGACCGGCCTGCTCGTCCTCGAGACCACCCTCTGGATCTTCACCGCCACCGAGCGGCTCTCGGGCCGCCCCGCCGTCGCACGCTACGTCGCCGACCGGCCCGAGGAGGCCGACGTCGTCGCCGAGTTGTGGGCGGCGGTCCTCTGTTACCGGCCGCTGCGCCGCAACGCCCTGTCCGCTCTGCTCGTCACGGTCCGCGGCCTGCACGCCGTGACCTCCGACCCCACCGCTGCGGCCGCGCGACTCGGTCACGCCCTCGCCGCCGCGCTTCCGCAGGTCGAACACCCCATGCTGACAAGCGAGCTGGGCCGACTCGCGGACTCCCGTCCCACCCGCGCCACTGGTCCCGACTGCGTCGCGACCCTGCTCGGCGCCTTGAACCGTGTGAAGGACACCCACCCACGATGACCACGATCCACAGGACCTATCCCCTGGTCGAGGAGCGGGTGCTGGCTCCTGCGCCCCGCACCGGTCGCCGCTTCTGGAACCAGCCGACCCGTTCGCACGACGAACTGCCCCGCGTCTCCGCCCACCAGGTCCTCGTCTACCGCACCGGTGACCAGTACCTCACCGACCACGGCGTCCGCGGGCCCGGCGACGAGACCGTCCTGAACGCAGGCTCGGTCACGGTCGTCGACTGCCGCACCGCGGTGCCCATCACCGTCGGCACCGACGTACCGTCCGCCGAGACCGACGGCTTCACCGTCCAGGTCGCCTTCCACTGCACGGTCACCGACCCCGTGGCCGTCGTCCGCGAGGGCGTCGTCGACGTGGAGTCCCGGCTGCTCGGGTACCTCCGGGCGCTGCCCGGACTCACCGACGTCACCCAGGAATGGCCGCTCGAAGCGGGCAAGGAGGTGTCCCGGCGGCTGACCGCGCGCCTGATCTCGTACCTGGAGATGGAGCCGCCGCGCATCGCCGGGCTGTCCGTCGGCGACCCGTACCTGACGGTGCTCACCCCGCAGGAGTTCGCCGACCAGCAGCGCGAGCGCGAGCACGACCGCGTGAAGGAGGCGGTACGCCGCGAGCGCGAGCAGATGCAGCACGAGCGCGAGCAGATGGAACACGAGCGCGAGAAGGAACGCAAGGCGATGGCGGCCGAGCGCAACTCGCTCGAAATGCGGCACCAGCAGGAATTGGAGGACCTGCGGCGGTCGTACACCCAGCGGACCGACGCCGAGGACCAGCACTACACCCACAACATCAAGCGCAAGGACTTCGAGTTCGAGCGCACCGAGGCGCTCAAGGACCTCGATGACTTCGGCACCGACCCCGCCCACACCGACGTCCTCGCCCAGCGCCGGGGCGAGATCGGGTACTCCGAGCTGGCCGAGCGGCAGCGCGAGACCGACCGGCTGCGGCGCGAGCGGCAGCGCGAGGACGAGGAGCGCCACCGGGAGAACGCCGAACGCCGGCGCCACGCCGAACGGGAGGACATCCGCTACAGCCTGGAGCGCGAGGACCGCCACCGTGAGGTCGACCGCCAGGATCAGCGCGCCGCGCTCGACGCCGCCCGGGAGGAGCAGCGCGAGAAGCGGGCCGCGGACCGCGACGACCGGCTGCGGCAGCGGGCGGACCAGCGCGAGGATGTGCTCGCCGACCGGGCCGAGCGGCGTCACCGGGCCGACCGGCGCGACAACATCAACCAGGAGCTGAGCCGCCAGCTGATCAACCGCGGCCTCCTCGACAACGCGCCGCTCGACGCGCGCGCCTTCGTCGAGCGCCTCAGCACCGGGCAGAGCCTCCTCGACCAGGACCCGCCCGCCGCCGCGCAGGTGGCCGGCGCCGCCGACACCCCGCAGCTGAAGGAGGGCACCGGCGCGTCGTCCGGGGACCGCTCCGAAGAGCCCCGTCGCCGGTCCTACGACGAGGAGGACCCGTACGGGAAGCAGAAGTACGGCCGGGAGTACGGACAGGAGTACGGCCGACGCGACGGCCGGCGTGAGGATCCGTACGGGGACGACCGGTACGGCGACGACCGGTACGGCGACGACCGGTACACGGACGACCGGTACCGCGACGGGGGCGAGCGCACCGACCGGTCCGCCCGCGACGGCGGCACCGGCCGGGACCGCGACGGCGCAGGTGACGACGACGGCGCCCGCTCCGCGCGCCGCCCCCTGATCGCCGACGACGACCTCGGTGAAGCGGGGAGGGAGGAGCGTGGCCGCTGACACTCCCGTACGCCCGCCCGAGGAGGAGTACGACGCATGGGCGGCCGAGACCCGGCCCGCCCACCGCGCCCGCCAGGCCTGGGGCGGCCGCGGCCCCGCCGCGCTCCTGCGGCGTCTGATCGGCATCCGCGAGGAGATCCTCGACCGCGAGAGTGCCGAGCGCGCCCGCTACACGTGGTACGGAGCGATCGTCCTCAACACCGCGCTGCTCGGCGGTGCCTCCATGGCCATGGCCATCTGCACGATCCGCGAGGGCACACCGGTCGCGGTGGCCGTCCTCGTCGGCATGGCGTGGGCATGGATCGTCCTGGCCCTGGACAGCTGGCTGGTCTCCAGCACCCACGGCTACACCGGCGGCCGGGCGGTCCGCATGCTGGTGCCCCGGCTGTTCCTCTCCGTGGTGCTCGGGCTCACCATCGCCGAACCGCTGCTGTTCCAGATCTTCGACCGTGAAATACGCCAGGAGATGGCGGTCAGCAGGGAGCGCGACCTCGCCGACTTCCGGGGTGACCTCACCGCCTGCAACCCCCTCGACGGCCAGGACACGACGAACCGCGACGAGTGCGGCGACTTCCATCTGACCGTGCCGGGCGCGCCGGCCTCGATCAAGCAGGACATCGCCGACACCACCGCCGCCACCGCCCGCCTCGACGAGCAGATCAAGACCTACAACGACAACCTCTCCGGGAAGCTGGAGACCGAGCGCCGCGAGTGCGCCAAGGACCGATGGATCCGGCGCGGCAACGGCTGGGACACCAGCGAGACCTGTGAGCGCGCCCGCGCCGACACCGGCACGTACAAGGCCACGAGCAAGATCGCCGAGTACGAGGCCAAGCGCGCCGAGCTCGTCGGCAAGGGCAACCTCCTGTCCGAGGAGCTGATCACGACCGGCACCTCCTACCGCACGGACGTCAAGAAGGCGATCGACGCCAAGGTCGCCGACCGGCAGAAGTCGCAGCAGAACGACGGACTGCTGTTGCGCGCCGACGCGCTGTCCACGGTGGCCTGGTCCGACGGTTTCGCGCTCTTCATGATGTTCCTGCTGCACGCCGTGCTGCTGCTGGTCGACGCCATGCCGGTGCTCGCCAAGCTGATGAGCGGCCCGTCCGAGTACGACCGTAGGCTCGGCGAGCGGCGCGAGGCCAACAAGCGCATGCACCTGGAGGACCAGGAGGCGCAGCGGCGGGTCGACGCCATCGACCACGAGGTCCGCCAGTACGCGGCGCAGGTGTGGGCCGAGGAGGACAAGGCCCGGCTGGGTCACGACCACTACAAGGCGCGCACCGAGCACGCCCGCATGGTCCGAGAGGAGCTCGACGCCCGCACCGCCCGGCTCCTGGGCGAGTGACGTCCGGCGGTGACCGGTTGCTGCGACCACCCCGGTGCTCGCGGCGGCCGGTCACCGTCGCATCCGGCCGGTGCCGGCGCTTTCGGCGTTGCGCCGCGGCGGTGGGAGGATGCGGGGACACGGAGAGAGAGGCCGGGGCCGGATGGGGCGCAGGGAGCGGGAGGCGGTCGCCGGGGGAGAGCGGCTGTACGAGGCCGCGCAGGCGGTGGTCGGTGACCACCGGCAGGCCGTCGAAGCCGTTCGGGAGGCCCTGAAGCCGATCCATGACACGGCGGCGGAACAGGCCCTGGAGGCCATCCCCGTGGCCCGGCTGAAGGAGGTCACCGAGGGCCGGCTGAGGCTCGGGGAGGTCGAGCGGAGCGGGCTGCGCTCGGTCGGGCAGGTGCTCGACGCCGGGTCGTACCGGCTGCGCCAGATCCCCGGTGTGGGGCAGCGGACCGCCGATCAGGTCATCGCGGCGGCACGCCAGATCTCCGACGCCGTCCGGGAGACCATCGCCGTGCACATCGACGTGGACCGGCCGGAGCCGCGGACCACCGCGCTCGTCATGGCCCTGCACGTACTGGTGGAGGCGGGCCCCGACGCGCAGCGCGCCCTCGACGCGGCCGCGGTGCTCGCGCAGCGGCTCGGCCCGCTGCTCGCCGAGGCCAGGCCGGCCGCCGGGCGGCTGCGGATGCTGCTGGCGGGGCAGGCCAGGCGGGACCGGGCGCTCGGAGCCGTCGCCGAGGTCCGCGGCCTGACCGAGGAAGCGGCGCAGGGCGCGGTGCCGGAGCTGCTCGCGCAGGCCTCGGTGGATCTGCTGCGCGGTCCCTCGACCGAGGTGGCGGCCTGGGTGGACTTCGAGCTGCGCTCCGCCGAGTACTACAGCCTCCTCGCGGAGATCGCCGGCCGCAGCCCCGACGCGGCCGCCGCCGAAGGGTTCCTGCCCGACGAGGTCGCCGAGCGGGTCCGCCGCCAGCAGCTCGACGACACGCACCGCAGGGTGTCGCTGCGCGGCTACCAGTCCTTCGGGGCGCGTTTCGCGCTGGCGCAGCGCAAGGTGATCCTCGGGGACGAGATGGGGCTCGGGAAGACCATCCAGGCCATCGCCGCCCTGTCCCACCTCGCTGCCGAAGGCCAGAGCCACTTCATGGTCGTCTGCCCGGCCAGCGTCCTGATCAACTGGACGCGTGAGATCGAGGCCCGCAGCAAGCTGCGCGTGATGTGCCTGCACGGCCCCGACCGGCAGGAGGCGTTCGCCGACTGGAAGGGCCGGGGCGGGGTCGCGGTGACCACCTTCGACGCCCTGCGCGGATTTCCCACGCCCGGGGGCGGCGAGATCGGGATGCTGGTCGTGGACGAGGCGCACTACGTGAAGAATCCCAAGACCCGGCGCGCGCAGGCCGTGACCGAGTGGTCCGGGCGCTGCGACCGCGTCCTGTTCATGACCGGGACACCCATGGAGAACCGGGTCTCCGAGTTCCGCAGCCTGGTGAGCATCCTCCAGCCCGATCTGGCCGCGGCCGTCGGTGACCGGGACGGCGTGGCCGG
Source organism: Streptomyces xanthophaeus (assembly GCF_030440515.1). Lineage (GTDB taxonomy): Bacteria > Actinomycetota > Actinomycetes > Streptomycetales > Streptomycetaceae > Streptomyces > Streptomyces kutzneri. The sequence continues at coordinate 3,103,581 of NZ_CP076543.1, read as the reverse complement.
CTCCAAGGCCTTCCGGAAGGCCGTCGCCCCGGTCTATCTGCGCCGCAACCAGCAGGACGTCCTGACCGAACTGCCCGCGCTCCAGCACACGGACGAGTGGGAGGAGCTGAGCGCCTCCGACGAGGCCGCCTACCGCGAGGCCGTGCGCTCCGGCAACTTCATGGCGATGCGCAGGGCGGCGTACGCACACCCCGAGAAGTCGGCGAAGCTGAACCGGCTGCGCGAGATCGTCGAGGACGCCGCCGAGAACGGGCTGAAGGTGGTGGTGTTCTCCAACTTCAGGGACGTCCTGGGGGTGGTGAAGGACTCCCTGGAGGCCGCGCCGGGTCCCGGCGGCGGCCGGGTGCTCGGTCCGCTCTCGGGGAACGTACCGCCCGCCCGCCGCCAGCAGGTGGTGGACGAGTTCGCCGCCGCGCCGGGTCACGCGGTACTGGTGGCGCAGATCGAGGCGGCGGGGGTGGGGCTCAACATGCAGGCCGCCTCCGTCGTGATCATCTGTGAGCCCCAGGTCAAGCCGACCATCGAGAACCAGGCGGTGGCGCGGGCCCACCGGATGGGGCAGGTGCGTCCGGTCCGGGTGCACCGGCTGCTCGCCCCGCGCGGCGTGGACGAGCGGATGGTGCGGATCCTGAAGAACAAGACCCGCCTGTTCGACGCGTACGCGCGGCGCAGCGCCGTCGCCGAGTCCACACCGGACGCGGTCGACGTGTCGGACGTCGCGATGGCCCGGCGGATCGTCGAGGAGGAGCAGGCGCGGCTGGGAACGGTCCGCGGGTCTTCCTAGCAGGATCTGATTGTCTTGCGGTGCAAGGAAGTCGATGACTATCTTGTACCGCATGACAAAGAAGCCGACCGCGGCCGCCGACCAACGGCGCAGTCAGCTCCTGCGCGGAGTGCTCGACCTCTGTCTGCTGTCGCTCATCGCCGAACGGCCCCGCTACGGATTCGAGTTCGCCGAGGCCCTCGCCGAAGGCGGGCTCGACCTCGTCAGTGACGGCAGCATCTATCCGCTGCTCGCACGGATGGAGCGGGCGGGGCTCATCTCCTCGTACCGTGCCCCGTCCCCCAGCGGCGGCGCCCCGCGCAAGTACTACCGACCGACCGAAGCCGGGCGCGCCGAGCTGACCGGGGGGCGGGCCGACTGGCAGGCCTTCGCCGGCCCCGTCGGCCGGATCCTGGGCGCCGGTACGCGACCCACGGGGGAAGAAGCGCCATGACGAACGAGCAGATACTCGCCGCCTGCCGCAGCAACTGGGAGTACCGCGGCGTCGGCGACGCGGCCATGCGGGAGATGCTCGACGAGCTCTCCGCGCACCTGGAGGACGCGGAAGCTGCCGGGCGCACCGCGCAGGACGTCGTCGGCCCGGACGTACGGGCCTTCGCCGCGGCCTGGGCGCGCGAGCGGGCCCCGTTCGGCCGGCGGGCCCTGCGTACGGCGGCCATGGCCTGCTTCGTCCTCGGCTTCCTGCCGCTCTTCTACTTCCTGACCCGGTGGACCACCCGACTGGAGGTGACCGCGGACTACGTCGTCTTCTGGGCGGCCATCGGCGCGGTCACGGTCGTCTGGGAGCTGCGGCGGGGCAGCATGCGCCTGTATCAGCGGTTGCTGCTCTCCCTCGCCGTCGGCCTGCCGGTGATGATCCTCGTCAGGCGGCTGACCGGAGACGGGGTGCTGTTCACGCTCCCGCTGTGGGTCGCGCCGCTCCTGCTGCTGCCCGCGGTGCCGTACGTACTCGCCGAGTCGCGGGCCCGCCGGAACCCCGGGATCGGCGCAACCCGGCCTTCATGAACCTTGCTCGACGGCGCCGTCCCCGCCGGCGGAGGGCGCCGTCCGCCGGCGGTGCTCCACGCCCGGCGCCGAGACGGCCGGCCGGGCGAGATCCCTGGCATGATTTTGCTCTGTTTTGGAACTGTGCGGGGGTTTCGCACATCAGAACTAGGGGATGCCCAGCCGTTCTGCCCTCGGGGGCAGCCATGACCGTTCGGAGCGAAGTTCGTGCACCAGTACCCGCAGCGCCCGCGGCCTGATGAGCAGCCGTCGTACCAGGAGTATCCGCCCCAGGAGCAGTACCAGGGGCACCAGGACTTCCCCGGGTACCCGGGCCCGCCGCAGCAGCAGCACCAGGCCTACGGCGAGCAGCCCGCCCCGGCCTGGACCCCGGAGCCGAAGCGCTCCCGGCGCCGAATATGGATCAGCGCGACGGTCGCCCTCGCGCTCCTGCTCGGCGGCGGCGGGTTCGCCGCCTGGAAGCTCGACTGGTTCTCCGGCAACGGCGAGGACGTGAGCTTCGGGAAGAACACCCCGCCCCCGGCCGCGGCCAAGGCGGACCCCAGCGCCCCGGCGACCGCCGCCACACCCTCCGGCGACCCGGACGTGCTCATGCCGGCCGGCCCCAAGTCCGGCTTCAAGCAGACCACCAAGCTCGACGACGGCACGATCATCGCCAAGACCCGCCTCGCCGGCGCGAAGTCCGGCTTCACGGGTGACGTATGGGTGTGGGCGCCCAAGGAGTACGACGACCCCAAGTACGCCAAGAGCGGCTTCCCGGTCCTCATCTCGCTCCCCGGCGGCAACGGCTTCCCGGACAACTACTGGGCCGACCGCAGCCTCGGCCTCCAGAAGGCCATCAGCGACGGCGCCAAGGCCGGTACCAGCCTGCCGTTCGTCGTGATCATGCCGGTGCTCAACCCGGACGCCAAGTACTACTACGACGGCTCCGACATCCCCGGCCAGGCCAAGATGGGCACGTGGATCGCCGAGGACATCCCGGACTTCGTCAAGGCCAACTTCCGTACGTACAAGTCCCGTGACGGCTGGGCCTTCATGGGCTCCTCCTCCGGAGCCTTCGTCGGCATGAAGACCGTCCTTCAGTACCCGGACCGGTTCAAGGCCGTGATCGCCAGCGGCGGCGAGATCGTCCCGGACTCCCCGCTCTGGAAGGGCCACCAGGCCGAGATGGACGCGAACAACCCGGAGAAGCTCGCCCAGAAGCTGATCGACACCAAGGGTCCCGAGGTCTACATCAACTTCCAGATCGGCACCAAGGAGAGCGGGAAGGAGCGGATGACGAAGTTCCAGCAGCAGTACGGCAAGGGACCCGTCAAGATGACCATCCGCGACATCCAGAACGGTGAGCACAACGGCTGGCACTACGTCCGGGGCATGAAGGAAGGCTCCCTGGAGTGGGTCAGCAAGGTCCTGAAGGGGCCCAAGCCCGAAGCCGGCTGACCGGGCCGGCCGCGCGTCCCGCCCGGTCGCGTGGTGCTCGCCACGTCACCCCCGTCCCAGGCAACCCATCCCGTCGTTCATACCTCTGTAAAGGGTGTAAGGGGGACCGAACGGTCCGACCCGCGCTCCTGGTGGGCGCCGGAGAAGGAACGGGACAAAAACCGTGCAGCAAGACCAGCAAGGCGACGGCAGCCCTGTGACCGAGGGCGGCCGTCGCCCCCATCGCCTGCGCATGATCCTGATCAGCGGCGGGCTCGCGCTCACCCTCGCCGGGGGCGGAACGGCAGCGTACAAATACGGCCTCTTCTCGGACATAGGGGATCCGGTCTCCTTCGGCCAGGCCCAGGAGAAGGCCGGCGCGGCCGCCGAGCTGCCGCCCGAGGTGCAGATGCCGACCGGGCCGAAGGCCTCGTTCGTCCGTACCTCCCGGCTGCCGGACGGCACCCAGATCGGCCGCACCACCCTCACCGGCAAGAAGTCCGGCTTCACGGGTGACGTGTGGGTGTGGGTGCCCAAGGAGTACGACGACCCGAGGTACGCCAAGAGCGGCTTCCCGGTCCTGATCTCCCTGCCCGGCGGCCGCGGCTACCCCACCAACTACTGGGGTACGGGTCCCGGCCTCGGCCTCCAGAAGGCCGTGAGCGACGGTGCCAAGGCCGGCACCAGCCTGCCCTTCATCCTGATCATGCCGGTGCACAACGCCGACACGAAACACCACTTCGACGCCTCGGACATCCCCGGCCAGCCCAAGATGGGCACCTGGATGGTCGAAGACATCCCGGATTTCACGAAGGCCAATTTCCGCACCTTCACCTCCCGCGACGGCTGGGCCTTCATGGGCTCCTCCGCGGGCGGATTCGGCGCCTTCAAGCACGTCCTCAAGCACCCCGACCGGTTCAAGGCGGCCATCGCGAGCGGCGTCGACATCGTCCCCGACTCCCCGCTCTGGCAGGGGAACACGCAGGCCATGGACGCCGACAACCCGGAGAAGCTCGCCGCGAAGCTGATCGCGGCGGGCGGTCCGGACGTCTACATCAACTTCCAGATCGGCACCGCGGAGAGCGGCCGCGACAAGGCCGAGAAGTTCATGAACGACTTCGGGAAGGGCCCCGTGCACACCTCGCTGCAGGTGATCCAGGATGGTGAGCACAACGGAAAGTCGTACGTGCGCGGCATGAGGGAGGGCTCCCTGGAGTGGATCAGCAAGGTGATGAAGGGACCGACACCCGATCCCGGCGTGCGGTGAGCACGGTGGTGAAGGGGGCGTCGGCGGCCGCCGCGGCGGGGCTCGCGGCGGTGTTCGCCGTCGCGTTCCTCGAGGTGCCCGGCGAGCGTCCGGTGCTCCCCTTCCCCACCGTCGGCGTACTCATGGCGGCCGGCGAGCACTGGTGCACGGCGAGCGTCGTCGACAGCCCCGGGGGCAACGTCGTCGCCACCGCCGCGCACTGCGTGGCCCCCGCGGGCGAGGACGGGCAGCCGGGCGAGGTGGCCCACGACGGGCTGGCCATCGGTGAGCTCTCCTTCGCCCCGGCCTTCTCCGGCGAGGGCGCCGGCACCCAGCCGCTGGGGGTGTGGAAGGTCAAGTCGATCCACGTGGACGACCGCTGGACGAAATGGGGTGAGGACACCGCCGACTTCGCCTTCCTCACCATCGAGCCGGACGAGGACGGGCGCAGCATCCAGGACGCGGTCGGCGGCGGCGCCGAGGCCCCGAAGCCCGAGTGGACCTCGGGATACGAACGGGACGTGACCGTCGTCGGCTACCCGGAGTCCGAGCACAACCCGCAGAACAAGCCCGTCTCCTGCACCACCCAGACCCGCCACGACGAGGACGACCCCGACATGCTCTACATGAGCTGCGCCGGGTTCTGGACGGGGACCAGCGGCAGCCCCTGGATCGCGGACCGGGGCGGGCCGGACCGCGCCGGGCACCTGATCGGGGTGCTGAGCGGCGGGGACACGGACGTGGACTCCACGGCCGCGCTCTTCGACGAGCACGCGAAAGCCCTGTACGAGCGGGCCGCCCGGGGCTGAGCGCGCCCGCGCCGCCGCTGCTCCTGCTCTTTCTTCCGCTACTTCTTCCGCTCGGTACGGACGATCACGCCCACCGCCGCCACGACGATCGCCCCGCCGACCAGGATCGGCCAGGTCAGGGCCTCGTCGAGGATCAGCGTGCCGAGCGCCACGGCCACGACCGGATTGACGTACGCGTACGTGGACACCAGCGACAGCGGCGCGGCCTGGAGCAGCCACACGTACGCCGTGAAACCGACGAGCGAGCCGACGACCGTCAGATAGCCGAGGGCCAGCCAGGAGGCGGTGGAGAACGCCGCCGGGTCCAGGCCGCGGTGCTCGCCGCGCAGCAGGCCCACGACCACGGCGGCGACCCCGCCCGCGAACATCTGGTAGGCGCTGCCCGTGAAGGGGTTGGCCGGAAGCTTCAGCCGCGGCGCCGAGAACGAGCCCAGCGACCACAGCACCGAAGCCGCCACGACCAGCAGCACCCCCGACAGCCGCACCTCGCCGCTGAGCCCCGGGCTGGTCAGCACCGCGAGCCCGGCGAGACCCACCAGCACCCCGGCCAGGGTGCGCGACGGGGGACGGTCCCCGGTGCTCGTCCGGAGCACCACCACCCACATCGGCACCGCCGCCACCAGCAGCGCGGCAAGGCCCGACGGCACCGAGGTCTCGGCGAGGACCACCAGGCCGTTCCCGCCGAGGATCAGCAGCAGCCCGACCAGGGCCGCCGAGCCGAGCTGCGCGCGGGTGGCCCGCAGCGCGGCCGGACCGTACCGCCAGGCGACGACGGCGGACAGCAGCAGGCCGGCGGTGATGAACCGGGCTCCGGCGGAGAGGAAGGGCGGCATGGTCGCGACGACGATCCGGATGCCGAGGTAGGTCGAGCCCCAGACGACGTAGACGACGGCGAGGGCGGCCCAGACCGCACCCGGGATCCTGCCGCGGGCGGTGGCGGTGGCCGGTCCGGAGGCCTTGCCGTCGACCGGCGTTGAGGTGCTCATGCTCGGATCCTAAGGTCGTTGGCCCATGCACGCTTCCGGATATCTCACCCCTTGAGCAGGTCGTTCAGCTCGCCGTAGGGGAGGGAGTGCGCGAGCGCCCCGTAGGTGCCCTCCGAGAGCAGCTCCTCGGCGGCGCGGCGGACCACGGCGTACGCGGCTTCGGCGACCCAGGAGCCGAGGCTGACGCGGGAGACGCCGAGGGCGCCGAAGGCGGCGACGGTCGGGGCGTCCGGGCCGAGCAGGATGTTGAGGGGCGCGTCGATGCCCTTGGCGAGCTCGGCGACGGTGGCCGGGTCGAGGACGCCGGGCACGAAGATGCCGGTGGCTCCGGCCCGCAGGTACGCGGCGGCGCGGGCGAGCGTGTCGTCCAGGCGGGTGGCGTCCTCGCCGAAGCCCCGGAGGTAGGTGTCGATGCGGGCGTTGATGTACAGCGGGACCCCGGCGGCGTCGGCCGCGGCGCGGGCCGCGGCCAGGCGCTCGATCTGCTCGGCGGGGTCGCGGTGCCCGTCCTCGATGTTGATGCCGACCGCGCCGGCGTCGAGGACCCCGGTCACGGTCTCGCCCACGGCGGCCGGGTCGGCGCCGAAGCCGCCCTCGATGTCGGCGGTGACGGGCACGGCCGGGACGGCGGCGACCACGCGGGCGACGAGGTCGAGGGCCCGGTCCCGCGCCAGGGCGTCGCCGTCGGGGGAGCCGAGGGACCAGGCGACGCCGGCGCTGGTGGTGGCGACGGCGGGGGCGCCGGCGGCCGCGACGATGCGGGCGCTTGCCACGTCCCAGGCGTTGGCGAGGGCGAGCGGGGCGGCGGGGGTGTGCAGGGCCGCGAACGCGGTGGCCTTGGCGGCGAGATCAACATGGGTGGTCATGGGGTCAGTTCACCAGACCGGGTGCGTCCGGTCTCGCGGAATTCCGACATGGACGTGGGACGGGTGGGACGGGTGGGACGGGTGGGGCGGCGCGGGTGCGCCGCTGCCCGTCCGCCTCCGTCCGCCTCCGTCCGCCTCCGTCCGCCTCCGTCCGCCTCCGCCCGCGTCCGTCTGCCTCTGCCCGCCTCCGCCCGCTTCCGCCCGCGTCCGTCCGTCGTCTATCCGCCCGCGCCGCACAGGGGGATCACGGCGGTGCGGCCCTGCAGGGGATCCCCGGGCGCCGCCGGTCCCACCGCGGCCCAGCAGGCCGCCGCCGTCGGCTCCACGGAGAGGCCGCGGCGGGCCAGGTCCCGCTGGGCCTCCTGCAGCCGGTCGTCCGGGACGGTCAGGACGGTGCCCCCGGACTTGCGGACCGCCGCCAGGATCTGGCGGGCGCGGGGCGGCGCAGGGATCGCGATCCCCTCGGCCAGGGTCGGCCGCTGCTCCACCGGTGCCGCCTCCTCGGCGCCCGCCGCGAAGGCCTGCGCCAGCGGGGACACCGCCTCCGCCTGGACCGCGATCAGCGCCGGCGGCCTGACCCCGCGCCGGGCGAGTTCCTCCACGGCCAGGGCGGCCCCGAGCAGCAGGGTGCCGTTGCCCACGGGGACCACCAGGGCCTCCGGCAGCCGGCCGCCCAGCTCCTCCCACACCTCGTACACGTACGTCTTGGTCCCGTGCAGGAAGTACGGGTTGAACACGTGGCTCGCGTAGAAGACCCCGGGCGCGTCCGCCGCGGCCCGCGCCGCCTCCGAGGCGGCCTCGCGGCCACCGGGGACCACCCGCACGTCCGCGCCGTGCGACCGCATCCGGGCCGTCTTCTTCTCCGACGTGCCCTCGGGTACGAAGATTTCGCAGGCCAGTCCGGCCCGCGCGCAGTACGCGGCCACCGCCGTCCCGGCGTTGCCGCTGCTGTCCGCCACGACCCGCTGCGGTGCGAGCCGCCGGGCGAGCTCCACGAGCATCACCGCGCCCCGATCCTTGAAGGACCGCGTGGGCATCAGGAAGTCGAGCTTGGCGTGGATCCGCTCCGCCAGCGGGACCATCGGGGTGTGCCCCTCGGCCAGTGATACGGAGAACGCCCCGGGCAGCGGCAGCACGGCCCCGTACCGCCACAGCGAGTTCGGCCCCGCGGCCGGTTCCAGTGCCGCGGCCGGGTCCGGTGTGAAATCGAGGTCCCAGGGTCCGCCGCAGACCGGGCACGCCCACGGCGCCGTCCGGACGTCCGCGCGGGTGCCGTCCTCGGAACAGATGTAGCCGGGGAGTGCGTGCGTCATGTGTGGAACACCTCTGCTCGGTCATGGCCGGTGTACGGCACGGATGTTACGCGTCGGTGATCGTTACGGGGGTCGGCTCACGCACCACGGCGCCGGAGCCGCGGGAGCCGCGGCCGCCGGCCGGGCCGGACGCGACGGCGGGGGCGAGCGACCTGCCGGGTGCCCCTGCTGCGTACTATTTCGCGCATTCGTTCGCGCCTTCCGCGGCGCGCCCCGCGATGCCGTCCTGCGGTGCCGCCCTGCGATGGAGTCCGCCCCCGTGAGCACCCCGCCGAGTCCTCCTCCCGGACCGGGCCACTCCTGGCCCCCGCCGCCCCCGCAGCAGGGCTGGGGCTGGGGACCGCCACCCGGTCACGGACAGCAGCCGCCGGCGCTCAACGGCTTCGCACTCGCCGCGCTGCTGTCCGGGCTGCTGTGCCTGCCGCCGCTCGGCATAGCCTTCGGCATCGCGGCCCTCGTGCAGATCGCGAAGCGGGGGGACCGGGGCAAGGCCCTGGCGATCGTGGGCCTGGTGGTGTCCGTGGTGATGACCGGCGCGCTGGTCTTCACCGCCGAGCGGGTCCTGAGCGCCGCCGACGGCGGGTTCGACTCGCTGAGCGAGTTCTCCGACGTCGAGGGCGAGCTCACGGACCTCGAAGACCTCCGGGCGGGCGACTGCTTCAACGTTCCCGGCGGGGACCTGGTCGACGAGCGGCCCGTGACGTACCGGATCGACTGCGCGCAGGTGCACCACGGCGAGGTCACCGCATCCAAGGCGCTGGAGGCATCGGACGATCCCGAGTCGCGTGGGGCCGGCCGCGCGTCCGAGGACGCGTGCTGGAAGGCCCAGGACGAGTACGCGATGGACACGTGGGCGCTGCCCGAGTACGCGGAGATGTTCTACTACGCGCCCTCGGGCCGGTCCTGGCGCGAGGGGGACCGGACGCTGCTCTGCGTGATCGGTACCACCGACGAGGAGTGGCGGGGCAGCCTGCGCAAGGACGCCGCAATGCTGAAGCCCGAGCAGTCGGCCTTCCTGCGGGCCGCCAACTCCGTCGAGTTCGTCATGAGCCGGCCTCCCGAGGACGACGTGCAGGACGCGCTGCCCGCGTACCAGGCATGGGCGCGGGAGGTGCATGCGGCGCTGGGCGCCGAGGCGAAGCTCCTGCAGGGGGAGGCGGCCCGGGCGGGGCTGGAGAAGGCCGCTGCGGCGCAGCTGAAGGAGATCGAGGCGGCGCGCGCGCAGTGGCAGCGCGCCTCGCAGGCCAGGACGCCGGCGGAGTTCGACAAGCAGTGGGACCGGGCGCTGGCGGCGATGTCCCTGGAGACGGAGCGGACGCTGCGCGGTGCGTACGGGCTTTCGACGGTGATTCCGCAGTGGCTGTCGGACAGCCATGAGGACCTCGAAGACCTGGACGACGGGGCGGGCGGGGGCCCCTCGGCCGCGTCGGTGTGACGTTCTTCAGGTAACGCAGGGTAACGGGTTTGAGTGACCTGGCTTCATCACTTCGAGTGAAACTCTGGCCCTTGCTTGCGGTCTTCAACCGTCGGTTGCCAGGGTGTAGCTGTCTGTCAACCTGATGGGAGTGGCCAGTGACTTTCGGTGAGCAGCCGGCCTATCTGCGCGTGGCCGGGGATCTGCGACGGAAGATCGTCGACGGTTCTCTGCCCCCGCACGCCCGGCTTCCCTCTCAGGCACGCATCCGCGAGGAGTACGGGGTCTCCGACACCGTGGCCCTGGAGGCGCGCAAGGTCCTCATGGCGGAGGGGCTGGTCGAGGGCCGGTCCGGATCCGGCACGTACGTACGGGAACAGCCAGTCCCGCGGCGGGTCGCCCGCGCCGGCTATCGCACGGGCGGTGCCTCGACGCCGTTCCGGCAGGAGCAGGCCGACGCCGGCGCGCGTGGCACCTGGGAGTCGAGCAGCGAGCAGACGGGCGCGCCCACGGAGATCGCCAAGCGGCTCGGCATCGATCCGGGCGAGCGCGTGATGCGGACGCGGTACGTCTTCCGCGACGCGGGGGAGGCGATGATGCTGTCGACCTCCTGGGAGCCGCTGGCCGTGACCGGCCGGACCCCGGTGATGCTGCCGGAGGAAGGCCCGCTGGGCGGCTCCGGAGTGGTCGACCGGATGGCCGCGATCGACGTCGTCGTGGACAACGTGGTCGAGGAGGTCGGAGCGCGGCCCGGTCTGGCGGAGGAGATCATGCTCCTCGGCGGGGTGCCGGGGCACGTGGTGCTGGTGATCGGCCGCACGTACTACGCCTCGGGCCGTGCCGTGGAGACGGCCGACGTGGTGGTCCCGGCGGACCGCTACCGCCTGGCGTACCACCTCCCGGTGAGGTAGCCGCTCCCGCTGCGGTCCGAACCCCCGGGCGCCGCCCGGGGGTTCACGCGCGCCCGGCGCGACGCCCGCGACCCGGCGGGTTTCGGCGCGATGGCGGACGCCCGCGCCGTCCCGTCCCCCGGCGTCCCCGGACCGTTCGGTCCGCATGCCGGGACCCGCTCCCCGCGCACCGCGGCCCAGACCGTGCCGGACGCCCCGCCGGCTTCTCCGTGCCACCTGCGCGGATGCCCGCCGCACAGGGGCGCTGCGGCCCCGCTCCGGACTCCGATGCGCCCCGTTCGGACCGGCGCGCACGGCCCGCTCGTACGCATGGCCGGATGCGTACGCCTGCGAGGTACCTCTTCGTGAAAAACCGTATCCGCTCCGTAAAGGTCGGGCGTAAGCTCGGGCATATGCGCAATGCGGTTTCCCGGACAGATACGTCGGCGGAGGGTGAAACGCAATGAACGACAGCGGTGCGCTGCTTCCGTGGCTGGTCATACGCGAGGACGACAACGGCAACCGCTACCGGGTGGGCCGGTACGCCACCCGGGCCGAGGCCCAGAAGGTCGCCGACAGCCTCGAGGACCGAGGGCACAAGCAGCTCTACTGGGTCGAGCGGATCGGCCAGACCGCCACGATGAACTGAGCGTCGCAGCACCCTGCGACGCTGGCATAGGCTCCGCCCATGACGGTACGCGTGGTCGTGGGCGGAGCCCTTTGTCATGAGGGGCGCCTGCTGGCCGCCCGCCGCAGCGCACCGCCCGAGCTCGCCGGACGCTGGGAGCTGCCGGGCGGGAAGGCCGAACCGGGTGAGTCCGTCCCCGACGCGCTGGTGCGCGAACTGCGCGAGGAGCTCGGCGTGGAGACCGAGCCGCTGGAGCGGATCCCGGGGGAGTGGCCGCTGCGGCCCGGGCTCGTCCTGCACGTGTGGACCGCCCGGCTGCTCTCCGGAGTGCCCGCCCCGCTGGAGGACCACGACGAGCTGCGCTGGCTCGGGCCGGAGGAGCTGGAGTCGGTGGACTGGCTGGACCAGGACCGGCCCGCGGTCGCCGAGGCGGGGCGCCGGCTGCGCCAGGACGGTGGCGGGGGCGCGTGACGCTCGCGGTCTAGGCCGTCTGCGCCACAGTGCGCCGGTGGGCGGGGATCGAGTGGTACGACGCCCCGAATATCGGGTATGTCGCTATTAATCCCTATCTCGTCCCCCTTTCGTCCCCGACGAACCGGACTGGGGTCGCTGCTGGCCCGGGAAGTGATCGGCGTGATCGACACAGACGGTGAGTGCGCCGAGTGGGCCTTCCCCGCCGAGCCCGGTGCCGTCCGCACCGCCCGCCACGCCGTCCGCGGCGCCCTGCACGACTGGGGCCTGGAAGTCGTCGGTGATGTGACCGTCCTGCTGGTCAGCGAGCTCGTCACCAATTCCCTGCGGTACGCCTCCGGCCCCATCGGAGTTCGCCTGGAACGGCGCAATCCAGCCGCCGGGGGCCCCGCGGGCGGTCCCGCGCTCCTCGTGGAGGTTTCCGATCCGCTTCCGGATCCGCCCCGGGAACGCGTCGCGGACCACGACGACGAGGGGGGCCGTGGCCTGCACCTGGTCGCCGTCTCCTCGCAGCGCTGGGGGACCCGGCACGGGAAGTCGGGCAAGACAGTGTGGTTCGAATTGGCTATTCCTGGTGAGTAACAAGGTGAACGGTGGCGTGTGACCTTTCGGAAACGCCTCCCGGTGACAGCCGGGGGGAGGGGTTCGGAGGGGATCGCGCGACATGGCTCGAAATCATCGAGACCGTGCTGTGATCGTGAACGCCGTGCCGTCCGGGGCCGTGGTGCTGAATACTTCGGTCATGGCCGGTCCGGTTGCGGTGAGCTGGAGGGGACGGTCGCGTGAGCGAGATACCTGCGCAGGCACATCAGACCGACGTGCCGCGAGAGACATGGCACGACGCCCTGTGGCACAGCAGTCCGCCTGGCTCGATATATGACTACATAAAGGTCGCTTCCTTCTCGATCGGGCCCGACGGGTTCATCGACCAATGGAGCCTGCGCGCCGAGGAACTGTTCGGCCTGAGCGCCTCCCAGGCCGTGGGACGCGACCCGGTCGACGCCTTCATGCCGCCCGAGCTGCGTCCCGACGCGCACCGCAAGGTCGCCGAGATCCTCGACGGCAAGGAATGGACGGGCCTCATCCCCTTCCGGATCCCGGGCGGGAACGGCGCGCACGGCGTGGCCGAGATCTATGTGATGCCGACCCAGACCGAGACCGCCGAGCGGGCCGCGCTGTGTGTCGTCGTCGACGTACGCGCGCTGCGCCGGATCGAATCCGACCTCGCGGCTTCACAAGCGATATTCGGCCAATCTCCCTTCGGCTTCCTGCTCTTCGGCACGGACCTCACCGTGCAGCGGGCCAACCGCCGCTTCGCCACCGTCTTCGGGGGCGCCGTCGAGGAGCACCGCGGCAAGACCGTGCACGACTACCTGCCGGCGCACGAGGCCGACCGGATGACCGAAGCCCTGCGCCGGGTGCTGGACACCGGGGACTCGGTCACCGACCTGAGGATCACCGGCGCCACCCCCCGCAGCCGGGAGAACCGCCACTGGTCCATCAACCTCTACCGCGTCCACGGCGGCAGCGGCCGCCCCATCGGCGTCGCCGGGATCGGCACCGACGTCACCCGCCGCCACCTCGCCGCCCGCGAGGCCGCCGGGGTCCGGCGCAACCTGGCCCTCCTCAACGAGGCCGGGCACCGCATCGGGAACTCCCTCGACCTGGAGACCACCGCCCGCGAACTCCTCGACGTCACCGTCCCCGGCTTCTGCGACCTGGCCGCCGTCGACCTCTACCAGGGCCTGCTGCTCGGCGACGACGACCGGCCCGCCCGGCCGCAGGGCCCGGGCGTGCCCAGCCTGCCCGGCCAGGGCCCGGCGCGGACGCCCTCGGCCGCCCTGCGCCGGGTGGCCTTCGCCTCCGCCGTCTCGGACGCCCCGCTGTCCGGTCCCGGCGCACCGGTCTCCGTGGGCGACATCCACCGCTACCCGGCCGCGTCGCCGGGCGCGCTGGCCCTGCGTACGGCGCGGCCGCGGCTCATCGAGGGCGGCGGACCGGAGGACCTCGTACAGTCCACGCTGGTCGTGCCGATGGTCGCCCACGACACGGTCGTCGGGCTCGCGCAGTTCTCCCGGACCAAGGGCAGCGAACCCTTCGGCGAACGCGACCGCGCGGTCGCCGTGGAACTGGCCGCACGGGCCGCCGTATGCATCGACAACGCCCGCCTCTACCGGCGCGAGCACGAGCGGGCGCTGATCCTGCAGCGCAGCCTGCTGCCCCCCGGCGACCCGGAGGCGGCCGGCCTCGACATCGCCTGCCGGTACCTCCCCGGCAACGCGGCCACCGAGGTCGGCGGCGACTGGTTCGACGTGATCGAACTCCCCGGCCACCGCACCGCGCTGGTCGTCGGCGACGTCATGGGCCGCGGCCTGCGGGCCGCCGTGGCCATGGGAGAACTGCGGACCGCCGTACGCACCCTCGCGCTGCTGGACCTCGAACCGGCGGAGGTACTGACCGCGCTCGACGAGATCGCCCGCGGCCTCGGCGCCCCCGGCGGCTCCCAGCAGGCCTCGCGGGCGGCCCTGCACTCGCGGGACGCGGACCGCTCCGAGGTGTACCTGGCCACCTGCGTGTACGCGGTCTACGACCCGGTCACGCGGCGCTGCACGATCGCCAACGCGGGCCACATGCCGCCCGTGCTGGTCGAACCCCCGGACGAGGCCGGCGTCCCGCGGCCCGCACTGCTCCTGGAGGTGCCGCCCGGGATGCCGCTGGGCGTGGGCGGCGAACCCTTCGAGGAGGTCGAGGTCGACCTGCCGGAGGGCGCACTGCTGGCCCTCTACACGGACGGGCTCGTGGAATCCCGCGACCATCCCCTGGAGGAGGGGCTGCGCGGACTGCGCGCGGCCCTCGCGGATCCGGTCCGGCCGCTGGAAGACGTCTGCGACCACGTCCTGAACACCCTCGACACCCGGCACGGCGAGGACGACATCGCCCTGCTCATGGCACGGGTGCAGGGCCTGCCGCTGGACGCGGTCGGCGACTGGCAACTGCCGCGCGAGGCCCGCTCGGTGGGCCGGGCCCGCGAACTGGCCCGGGCCAAGCTCCCGGCCTGGGGCCTGGAGGGCCTGCTGGACACGACCGAACTGCTGGTCAGCGAACTGGTGACCAACGCCCTGCGCTACGGGGAGGGCGAGATCCGGCTGCGCCTGCTGCTGGACCGCACGCTGGTCTGCGAGGTCTGGGACGCGAACCTGGTCCAGCCCCGCCGGCGCCGCGCCCGCGACACCGACGAGGGCGGCCGCGGCCTCCAGCTGGTCGGCCTGCTGTCGGCGGGCTGGGGCACGCGCCGCACCCACCGGGGCAAGACGGTCTGGTTCGAACTCCCGCTGCCCGGCCAGGCATCGGAGGCCGTCACCGAACTGTCGGCGGAGCAGCTGCTGAGCATGTACGGATGACGAGTGGCGGCCCCGCACCGCGACGGGCAGGGTGCGGGGGCGCCCCCGACGGCCGCCTCGACGGGCACGATCCGAAAGAGACGGCCTAGGGGGTGTCTTGCCGATCATGCCGGGCTCGCGGGGCCTGGTGCCGCGCCTCGCCGCGTTGTCCTCGGTCGGCGACGCTCCGCGTCGCCTCCCTCGTCCGCCTTGCGATCCACGGCACCAGGCCCCGCTCCCTGATCCGGCCTGATCGACAAGACACCCCCTAGGCTGCGCGGCCTTGCTTGAGGGCGGCCAGGCGGGCCTCGATCTCCGAGGTCCTGCCCAGGTCGTCCAGGGCTTCGAACTGGGCGTCCAGTGAGGAGGCGGCCAGCTCCTGCTTGCCGAGAGCCATCGCCTCCTCCCGGCGCACCTTCTCCTCGAAGCGGTGCAGGTCGCTCGTCGGGTCCAGCACGTCGATGTTCTTCACCGCGTCCAGCATCGTGTTCTGCGCCTGCGCGGTCTTCGCCCGGGCCACCAGCTCGTCGCGCTTCGACTGGAGCTCCGTCAGTTTGTTCCGCATCGAGTCCAGGCCCGACTTGAGCTTGTCGACGACCTCCGTCTGGGCGGCGATCGTCGGCTCCGCCACCGTCGCCTCCTTCTCGGACTGGATCTGCCGGCCCAGGGCCACCTTCGCGAGGTTGTCGAACCTGTCGGCGTCCGCCGCCGATCCCGCCGCCCGCAGCTCGTCGGCCTTCCGGCTCGCCGCCAGGGCCTTGCCGCCCCACTCGGCGGCCGTCTCCACGTCCTCCTTGTGGTCCGCCTCCAGCATCCGCAGATTGCCGATCGTCGTCGCGACCGCCTGTTCCGCCTCCGAGATGTTGTTCGTGTAGTCGCGGATCAGCTGGTCCAGCATCTTCTGCGGATCCTCCGCCTGGTCCAGCAGTGCGTTGATGTTGGCCTTGGCGAGTTGGGTGACACGGCCGAGGACGGTCTGCTTGCTCATCGTGGTCTCTCCTGGTCAGGGCCGATGTGTGTGCCGTTCAGAAGCGGCCGCCGCCGCCCATGCGGCCGCGGGTTCCGCCGCCGCCGAAGGAGCCGGGACCGCTGCCGCCCCCGCCGCCCCCGAAACCGCCGCCCCCGCCGCCGAAGCCTCCGAAGCCGCCCCCGCCGCCCCGCAGGATCTCGCCGAGGATGATCCCGCCCAGGACGGCGCCGCCCTGGCCGCCGGACCGCCGGCCCGCGTACGGGTCCTGGTACGCCCGTACGTCCTGCTCCGCCAGCTGCTGCGCCTGCCGCGCCAGCGCATCCGCCTGCTGGGCCTCCGCCAGCGCCCCCGCCGGGTCGGCAGCCGCCAGGGACACCGCCCGTTCCAGGTGCCGGCCCGCCTCCGCGAGCCGCGTGCGGGCCTGGCTGCCCACCGCACCCCGGGTGGTGGTGATGTAGTCCGTCGCCGCGCCGATCGCGCTGCGCGCCGCCAGCATGGCCTGGTCGAGCAGGGCCACCGCCCGCTGACGCCCCGACTCCCGCTCCCGCGCCCCGGCCAGCGCCTCGTCGAGGGCCGCGTCGGCCTCTTCGATCCGGCGCAGGGCGTCGATCGGGTCGTACCGGCCGGCCGCCTCCTCCCGCCGTACGTCGGCCAGCACGGCCTCCGCACGGCCGATCCGCCCGCGCAGGTCCGCCGTCGAGGTGCCCTCCGCGGTGCCGGTGAGCAGCCCGCGGGCGTCCGCGAGGTCGGTGTCCGTCTCGGTCAGCGCGCCCGGCAGCTTCCCGGCCGCCTCCGCCAGTTCCTGCGCCCGCCGCTCGACCGCGTCCACCAGGGTCGCCGCCTGGTCCACCGCGCCCTCGGCGGCCCGTACGTGCACGGCCCCCGGGCCCTTCTCGCCCGCGTCGAGGGCCGCGTGGGCCAGGCCCAGGTTGGTCGCCGCGAACAGCAGCCGGTCCTTGGCCTGTTCGGCGTTGGAGGCGACCGGCGCGGACGCCGAGTCCGCGTACCGCCCGGCCAGCGCGGTCAGCGTCGCCTCGGCGGTGCTCGCGCGCCCCGTCAGCTCCAGATAGCCCTGCTCCACCGAGGCCAGCGCCTGCGGGGCGTTCTTCTCCAGGTCCCGCAGCCGGTCGAAGTCCTCCGACTCGGCGTCCAGCCGCCGGTTCGCCTCGGTGCACCGGGCGACGATCTCGTCCAGCATCCGGCGCCGGGTCGCGTCGTCCTCCGGGTAGGCGTCGTCGAGCTGCTGGCGCAGCCGGAAGGCGTGCGTGAGCTCGTTCTTGGCGTACTCCACGGCCGCGACGAAGGGCCGGGCCGCCTCCTCGCCGAACTGGGCCGAGGCGAAACCGAGTTCCTCGGTGCTGGTGCGGACCGCGTCGTCGGTCTCCACCAGCAGGGTCTTGGCCCTGGCGTCCAGCTCCGGCAGCGGGAGCCGGTCCGGCGCCCCTTCGGGCCAGCCCGGCCCGGTCGTCGTACCGCGCCCGCCCCCGGCGGCGTCCTTGCGCTTGCGGCGGGTGTACGTGTACGCCGCGAGCGCCCCCGCCGCACCGACGGCGACCACCGGGAGCACGAAGTCCCCGGCCCCGCTCTCGCCGCTCCCCTCGCCGCCGGGGTCCGCCGGGCCGGGGCTGATGGTGGGCACGGGGACCGGCTGACCGCCGAGGACGGCGTTGTAGCCGTTGGCCGCACCGATGGCGGCGCCCGCCCAGTCGTTCTGCTTCAGGGCGGGCTCGATGGCCGTCTGCGCGACGGTGGCCAGCTGCTGCTCGGTGAAACCGGAGTCGACATCGGCCGAATAGGCGTACTGGCGGGCCCCGGTCGCCACGGCCAGCAGGACGTCGTTCTGGCCGAGGCCGTTGCGCTGCGCGGTGGCGTCGGCCCAGCTCTGGGCGGAGCGCCCGGAGAAGTCCCGTACGTAGGCGACGAAGAGCTGGATCTTCCGGTCGGCGTACAGCTTGTCGAGCGCGGCGGTGACGGCGCCCTTCCGGTCGCCCAGGGCCCCCACACGGTCGGTGATCTGCCCCTGCTGGGACAGGGTGACGGGATCCTCGGCCCACGCGGGCGCCGCCCCGGCCGCGCCCCAGCCGCCGACCGCGAGCAGCCCGGCCGCCAGGGCGAGCCCGGCCCGTACGAACGTCCTGCGGCGCGGCCTGCTTCTCGGCGGAATCACAATTGGGAGGTTATGGGGGGTTTCGTGGCCTCGCATTCGGAGTCATCGTCCGTGACCGGCCCGCCACCGGCTCGTTGGCAGCCCATGAAGAAGATCATCTCCGCCGCCGCGCTCACCGTGGCCGCGCTCGCCCTCGCCACGCCCGCCCACGCCGACAACGACAGCAACTTCGGCGGCGGGGTGAACGCGGCCAACAACTGGAACTTCACCGCGGCCGCCGTCTGCCTCCAGGAGGTGGCCGTGGTCCCCGTCCTCGGCGACTGGGTGGGGGACCACACGAACAACTGCTCCAACGGCAACGTCGTCGACCACTCCGGGCGCTGACCCCGCCGGACGCCGGACGCCGGACGCCGGACGCCGGACCCGGGCCCTTCCGAGGGGGCCCGGGCCCGGCCGTCAGCCCTGCCGGCGCCCGATCTTGTTCCCCAGCCACACCAGCGGGTCGTACTTGCGGTCCACCGCCCGCTCCTTCAGCGGGATCAGCGCATTGTCGGTGATCTTGATGCCCTCCGGGCAGACCTCCGTACAGCACTTGGTGATGTTGCAGTAGCCGAGCCCGTGCTCCTCCTGCGCGGTGCGCTTGCGGTCCAGTCCCGCCTCGGCCGCCGCGTCCAGCGGATGCATGTCCAGCTCCGCCACCCGCATCAGGAACCGCGGACCGGCGAAGACCCCCTTGTTCTCCTCGTGGTCACGCACCACGTGACAGGTGTCCTGGCACAGGAAGCACTCGATGCACTTGCGGAACTCCTGCGAGCGCTCCACATCGATCTGCTGCATCCGGTACGCGCCCGGGGCCACCCCCTCCGGCGGTACGAAGGCCGGGACCTCCCGCGCCTTGGCGTAGTTGAAGGACACGTCCGTCACCAGGTCCCGGACGACGGGGAAGGCGCGCAGCGGGGTGACCGTGATCGTCTCGGACCGCTCGAAGGTCGACATGCGCGTCATGCACATCAGCCGCGGCCGGCCGTTGACCTCCGCACTGCACGAGCCGCACTTGCCCGCCTTGCAGTTCCAGCGCACCGCCAGGTCCGAGGCCTGGGTGGCCTGGAGCCGGTGGACGATGTCCAGGACCACCTCCCCGTCGTGCACCTCGACGGTGAAGTCGCGCAGCTCCCCGCCCTCCGCGTCGCCCCGCCAGATCCGGAAGCTCGCGTCGTACGTACTCATGGGTGGAGCTCCTCTTCGGCGAGGTACTTGACCAGCTCTTCCTTCTCGAAGAGCGCGAGCAGGTCGGGACGGATGGGCTCGGTGCGCTGGCGGACCAGGGCGATCCGGTCGGCCGCGGGGTCCGCCGGGGGCGGGTCCACCGGGCGGCACAGCAGGTTCACCGGACGCCAGTCGCGCTCCATCGACGGGCAGTCCTCGCGGGTGTGCCCGCCGCGGCTCTCGGTGCGCTCCAGGGCCGCGCGGGCCACGCACTCGCTGACCAGCAGCATGTTCCGCAGGTCCAGGGCGAGGTGCCAGCCGGGGTTGAACTGCCGGTGCCCTTCGACACCGGCCCGGGCGGCCCGTACGCGCAGGGTCGAGAGCTTCTCCAGCGCCTCGGCCATCTCGCCCGCGCGCCGGATGATGCCGACGAGGTCGTTCATGGTCGTCTGCAGTTCCTGGTGGAGCGTGTACGGGTTCTCCGCGCCCTCGGCGGCGTGGAAGGGGGCCAGCGCCTCCGTCGCCGCGGCGTCGATCTCCGACTGGGCGACCGCGGGGCGTCCGGCGGACGTGGAGTACTGCGCCGCGTGCAGCCCGGCCCGCCGTCCGAAGACCAGCAGGTCGGAGAGGGAGTTGCCGCCGAGCCGGTTCGAGCCGTGCATCCCGCCCGCGACCTCGCCCGCCGCGAACAGCCCCGGCACCCCGACGGTGGCGGCGGACTCCGAGTCGACCGCGATCCCGCCCATCACGTAGTGGCAGGTCGGGCCCACCTCCATCGGCTCCGCCGTGATGTCCACGTCCGCCAGCTCCTTGAACTGGTGGTACATCGACGGGAGCCGCCGCCTGATCCGCTCGGCCGGCATCCGGGTGGACACGTCGAGGAAGACCCCGCCGTGCGGGGAGCCGCGGCCCGCCTTCACCTCGGAGTTGATCGCCCGCGCCACCTCGTCGCGCGGCAGCAGCTCCGGCGGGCGCCGGTTGTGGTCCGGGTCCTCGTACCAGCGGTCGCCCTCCGCCTCCGACTCCGCGTACTTCTCCTTGAAGACGTCGGGGACGTAGTCGAACATGAACCGCTTGCCCTCGGAGTTGCGCAGCACCCCGCCGTCGCCGCGCACGGATTCGGTGACGAGGATGCCCTTGACCGACGGCGGCCAGACCATGCCGGTCGGGTGGAACTGCACGAACTCCATGTTGAGCAGGGGCGCGCCCGCGAGCAGGGCCAGCGCGTGGCCGTCGCCCGTGTACTCCCAGGAGTTGGAGGTGGTCTTGAAGGACTTGCCGATCCCGCCCGTGGCGAGGACGACCGCCGGGGCCTCCAGCACGAAGAAGCGGCCGGACTCGCGTTCGTAGCAGAAGGTCCCCGAGACCCTCTGCCCCTCCTTCAGGACCCTGGTGACCGTGCATTCCTGGAAGACCTTGAGCCGGGCCTCGTAGTCCCCGAACTCCTTGAAGTCCTCCTGCTGGAGCTGGACGATCTTCTGCTGGAGCGTGCGGATCAGCTCCAGGCCGGTGCGGTCGCCGACGTGCGCGAGGCGCGGGTACTCGTGCCCGCCGAAGTTGCGCTGGGAGATCTTCCCGTCGGGCGTCCGGTCGAAGAGGGCGCCCCAGGTCTCCAGCTCCCAGACCCGGTCCGGGGCCTCCTTCGCGTGGAGTTCCGCCATCCGCCACTGGTTGAGGAACTTGCCCCCGCGCATGGTGTCGCGGAAGTGCACCTGCCAGTTGTCGCCCTCGTTGACGTTGCCCATGGAGGCGGCGATCCCGCCCTCCGCCATCACCGTATGGGCCTTGCCGAACAGGGACTTGCAGATCACGGCCGTACGGGCGCCGCGCTCGCGGGCCTCGATCGCGGCGCGCAGCCCGGCGCCGCCCGCGCCGACCACGACCACGTCCCACTGCTGCCGTTCCACTTGAGCCATGTCAGAAGAACCTCGGATCGGTGAAGGCGCCGCTCGCCAGCAGGTACACGTAGAAGTCGCACAGGGCCACGCTGATCAGGGAGGCCCACGCCAGCTGCATGTGGCGGGCGTTGAGCCGGCTGATCCAGCCCCAGAGCCGGTAGCGCACCGGGTGCTTCGAGAAGTGCTTGAGCCGGCCGCCCATGATGTGGCGGCAGGAGTGGCAGGAGAGCGTGTAGGCCCAGATCAGCGTGATGTTGACCAGGAACAGCAGGGTCCCGAGGCCCATGTGGCCCCAGGCGTAGTGCTCGTCGCGGAAGGTCAGCACCGTGTCGTACGTGAGGATGCCCGCGACCGGGACCGCCGCGTAGAAGAAGTACCGGTGCGCGTTCTGGAGGATCAGCGGGAAGCGGGTCTCGCCGGTGTACCTCGTGTGCGGTTCGGCGACGGCGCAGGCGGGCGGCGAGGCCCAGAAGCCCCGGTAGTAGGCCTTGCGGTAGTAGTAGCAGGTCAGCCGGAAGCCGAGCGGGAAGATCAGGATCAGCAGGGCGGGGGAGAGGCCCCACCAGCTGCCGAAGATCTCCCAGTTGGGCCCGCCCTTCATCGGGACGCAGTTCTCCGCGAGACACGGGGAGTAGAAGGGGGAGACGTACGGGGCCGCGTAGTAGTCGGCGTTCGCGAAGGCCCGCCAGGTCGAGTAGACGATGAAGGCGAACAGCCCGGCCGCGGTGCCGGCGGGGGCCAGCCACCACCGGTCGGTCCGCAGGTGCCGGGCCGCGATCGCGGCCCGTGAGGCGTCGTGGACGCCGCCGGGCCGCTGCTGGGGTCGTTCCGTGCCTGTGGCCAAAGAAGACTCCGGGAGGAGTGATGAGGGGTGCCCCGGCCGGCCCGGCCGCGGACGGCCGGACCGGACGGGGCGTGGGTGGATGCGTGTCCGTGACGGGCTGCCTCAGGGGGCGCGGCGGTCGCGGGCGCCCAGGCCCTCGTCGTCGGAGTCCGTCCACAGGGAGCTGTCGTACGGGGTGTCCGGGACCGTCACCATCCGGGACGGGTCCGGACCTGCCGCCGTCGTCGACGGCTTCTGCCGGGCGGCCTGCTGTTCGAGCCGCTCGACCTTGCGCGTCAGCTCGTCCAGGTTGCGCCGTACGGCACTCAGATCGTCTTGCAGGGACATGATTTGCCCTCACTTCCGCCAGGTGCGGTGGCAACGCTCATGTGCGCCTGCGAGTGTCGCGCTTCCCGTCCCCCGTTGTGAAGGGACGTGCAGCGATTGCGGGCGCGCAGGCGTGAACCGTGCGCCCCTCCCTGCCCCCCATTCTCATCCCTCTCCCGGGGGAACGCCTCCTGCCGCGCAAGCGGGATTGGTCCGCACGGGTGGGGTTCGCGGCGTGGCGAGAGGCGGCTGCGAGGGGTGCGGCGGACCGTCTATTTCAGTGGGTTCCGGCAACCGGTGTGATCAGCTCCATATACCGCCGAACGTGATCATGCTTCCCCCACGCCCCGCCCCGGAGGTACCACCCATGTCCCAGAGAAGGCGCAGGTCCTTGGCGCTCCTGACCTCGGGAGTCCTCGCACTGCCGCTGCTCACGGGCTGCGGCGCGGGTGACGACGAGGGCGGCCAGGCCGCCGCAGGGCAGGACATCGCCACGACCACCCGCGACAAGGTCGCGGACGGGGGTGTGCTGCGCTGGGCGGTGGACACGCTCCCGGACACCCTCAACACCTTCCAGGCCGACGCGGACGCCACCACCAACAGGATCGCCGGCGCCGTGCTGCCCCAGCTCTTCGTGCTGGACGCCAAGGGGCGGCCGGTGGCCAACCCGGACTACCTGGAGAAGGCCGAGGTCATCGAGCGGGAGCCGAAGCAGGTCGTCCAGTACAAGCTGAACCAGAAGGCGGTGTGGAGCGACGGTCGCGAGATCGGCGCCGCCGACTTCGTGGCGCAGTGGCGGGCCCTGAACGGCAAGGACTCGGCGTACTGGACGGCGCGCAACGCCGGCTACGAGCGGATCGAGAAGATCGAGAAGGGCAAGACCGACCTGGAGGTCAGGGTCACCTTCAACAAGCCGTACGCCGACTGGCGCTCCCTCTTCACCCCGCTCTACCCCAAGCAGGTCACCGGTACCCCGGACGCCTTCAACGAGGGTGCCCGCGGCGCGCTGAAGATCACCGCCGGGCCCTTCGCGCTCGGCGCGATCGACAAGAAGACCGGTACCGCGGCCCTGACCCGCAACGCCCGCTGGTGGGGCCGGCAGGCCAAGCTGGACACGCTGGTCCTGACGGCGGTCCCGCGGGCCGAGCGTCCGGCGGCGCTGGCCGCCGGGAAGCTCGATCTGGCGGAGATCGACCGGGCCGGGGCCGACCGGATCGCACTGGCCCGCCGGGACGCGGCCGCCAAGAAGGGCCCGGGCGCGGGCGGTGCCCCGGCCCACGGCCCGGAGGCCGCGCTGACCCCGGCGCAGGCCACGCTGTCGTGGGCGACCGCTTTCGGCGCGGACGAGGAGAAGGCGGCGGCGGAGACGGAGAGCCGCCAGAAGCACCTCGCCTCGGTCAAGCGGTACGCGGACGAGCAGACGGCCCTGAAGGCCTTCACGGTACGGAAGTCCCTGGAGCCGGCCTACACCCAGCTCGCGATGAACGGGTCCTCCGGCCCGCTGGCGGACGAGCGGGTGCGCCGGGCGGTGGCCCGGGCCCTGGACCGCAAGGCGCTGGCCGAGGTCGTCCTGAAGCCGCTGGGCCTGCCCGCGAAGCCGGTCGGCAGCCACCTGGCCCTGGCCGGGCAGCGGGCGTACGCCGACAACAGCGACGCGCTCGGCGGCCAGGACACGCACGCGGCCCAGGCCCTGCTCGCGGACGCGGGCTGGCGCAAGGGCGGCAAGATCACCGAGCCCGCCGGCGCCAAGGCCGGCCCGGAGAGCGCGCCGCAGGACGACTCGAAGACCCCGTCGGGCCCGGGCACCGGAAACGACGGGCTCTACATCGTGGGCCAGGACGACGGGGCCAACGGCGAGCCGCGCTCGGCGGCCGCCGACCGCCCGAAGGACGGCACCGCCCCGGAGGGGGCCCAGGACGGGCCGTCCCCGGTGCTGGCCCCGGCCCCCTTCGGGGCCGAGCAGCGGGTGTCCCTGCTCGCCCAGGCGGCCCACGTCGCCCGGGCCGCCCGGGCGGAGGCCGCCGACGACGGCAAGGGGGTCCCGGCCCGCGAAGGCGACGCGGCCGATCCCGCCAAGGCCTCCCCGGCCCCGGCCCCCGCCAAGCAGCCCGTCCGTAATTCCGGGAACATGCTCGCCAAGGACGGCAAGGCGCTCAGCCTGCGCTTCGTCCTCCCGGCGGGCCCCGGCTCGGAGTCCCTGCGCACCGTCGGCGAGCGGATCGCCGGGATGCTCCGCAAGATCGGCGTGAACACCGAGACGGTCAAGGTGGCCGACGACAGCTTCTTCAAGGACCACATCGCCTCCGGCCAGTACGACCTGGCCCTGTACTCCTGGCCCGCGACGGCCTACCCGGCCACCGACGCCAGGCCGATCTTCGCCAAGCCGGAGCCGGCCGCGGACGGCTCGCTCCTCGTCGAACAGAACTACACCCGGGTCGGCACCGACCACATCGACCAGCTGTTCGACCAGGCGGTCGGCGAGCTGGACGAGGAGCAGTCCCGTGAGCTGATGCGCAAGGCCGACGCCCGGATCTGGGCCGCCGCGGGCTCCATCCCCCTCTTCCAGCGCCCCGAGCTGGTGGCGGTCAAGCCGGGTCTCGCCAACGCCGGTGCCTTCGGCCTCGGCGCCCCCCGCTACCAGGACATCGGCTGGAAGAAGGCGCCGGCCGCGAAGGACAAGAAGAAGTAGCGGGGGAGAAGAAGTGGTGACAAAGCGGTGCCTGTCTGGTTGACCGAAGGGTCACAAGCTCAGATGTGACTCAAGTCCCTTGCCCGCCGGATCCCCCGGCGGGCAAGGTCGTGCATACCC
This sequence comes from Streptomyces xanthophaeus, assembly GCF_030440515.1. Taxonomy (GTDB): domain Bacteria; phylum Actinomycetota; class Actinomycetes; order Streptomycetales; family Streptomycetaceae; genus Streptomyces; species Streptomyces kutzneri. The sequence goes on along the minus strand of NZ_CP076543.1, from coordinate 3,078,230 downwards.
GTTGACCCGCGTGAATACCGGCCGGAACGGCGGTCGGGGCACCCCACGCAACCCCCGGCCGCACTCATGCATCCGGCCTCTTGACAGACCCCCCGGCAGGCGGTTCCCGCCACTCGACGTACCATGGGGTAAGGCCGTGGCAGGTTTTCGCCCGGCCGAGGCGCGCGTGCCGGACCGTACGCGACGCCATCCACGATCCCGGGAGAAGCGCCGAAGTGCCCACGCGCCACGACATCCGTAACGTCGCCATCGTCGCCCACGTCGACCATGGCAAGACGACCATCGTCGATGCCATGCTCAAGCAGGCCGGTGCCTTCGCCGCCCACCAGCACCTCGACGACCGCATGATGGACTCGAACGACCTGGAGCGTGAGAAGGGCATCACGATCCTCGCCAAGAACACGGCGGTGAAGTATCACCCCAAGGACGGCGGGGCCCCGATCACGATCAACATCATCGACACCCCCGGCCACGCCGACTTCGGTGGTGAGGTCGAGCGCGGTCTGTCGATGGTGGACGCCGTCGTTCTGCTGGTGGACGCCTCCGAGGGTCCGCTGCCCCAGACCCGCTTCGTCCTGCGCAAGGCCCTGCAGGCGAAGATGCCGGTCATCCTCTGCATCAACAAGACCGACCGCCCGGACTCCCGGATCGACGCCGTCGTCAACGAGACGTACGACCTCTTCCTGGACCTGGACGCGGACGAGGACCAGATCGAGTTCCCGATCGTCTACGCCTGCGGCCGTGACGGCGTGGCCTCGCTGACCAAGCCCGAGGACGGCACCGTCCCCGCGGACAGCGACAGCCTGGAGCCGTTCTTCTCCACCATCCTGGAGCACGTCCCCGCGCCGGTGTACGACGAGGAGGCCCCCCTCCAGGCCCACGTCACCAACCTGGACGCCGACAACTTCCTCGGCCGTATCGCGCTCCTGCGCGTCGAGCAGGGCGAGCTGCGCAAGGGCCAGACCGTCACCTGGATCAAGCGTGACGGCACCCAGTCGAACGTGCGCATCACCGAGCTGATGATGACCGAGGCGCTCACCCGCAAGCCGGCCGAGGTGGCGGGCCCGGGTGACATCTGTGCGGTCGCCGGTATCCCCGACATCATGATCGGTGAGACCCTGGCCGACCCGGAGAACCCGATCGCGCTTCCGCTGATCTCGGTCGACGAGCCGGCGATCTCCATGACCATCGGTACGAACACCTCCCCGATGGTCGGCCGTGGCGGCAGCGGCAAGGGCGCGGACGCCAAGTCCGCGGTCAAGGACCGCAAGGTCACCGCGCGTCAGGTCAAGGACCGTCTGGACCGCGAGCTGATCGGTAACGTCTCGCTCCGCGTGCTGGAGACCGAGCGTCCGGACGCCTGGGAGGTGCAGGGCCGTGGTGAGCTCGCGCTCGCCATCCTGGTCGAGCAGATGCGCCGCGAGGGCTTCGAGCTGACCATCGGCAAGCCGCAGGTGGTCACGCAGGAGATCGACGGCAAGGTGCACGAGCCGGTCGAGCGCATGACGATCGACGTCCCCGAGGAGCACATGGGCGCCGTCACGCAGCTCATGGGCGTCCGCAAGGGCCGCATGGACAACATGTCGAACCACGGCTCCGGCTGGGTCCGCATGGAGTTCGTCGTCCCGTCGCGCGGTCTCATCGGCTTCCGTACGGAGTTCCTGACCGGTACGCGCGGCACGGGCATCGCCCACTCGATCCACGAGGGCCACGAGCCGTGGTTCGGCCAGCTGGTGACCCGTAACAACGGTTCGCTGGTCGCCGACCGCGCCGGCTCCGTGACGCCGTTCGCGATGATCAACCTGCAGGAGCGCGGCGTCCTGTTCACCGACCCCGGCACCGAGGTGTACGAGGGCATGATCGTCGGCGAGAACTCGCGCTCCGACGACATGGACGTGAACATCACCAAGGAGAAGAAGCTCACCAACATGCGTGCGGCTTCCGCGGACAACACGGAGAACGTGGTGCCCCCGCGCAAGCTCTCCCTGGAGCAGTCCCTGGAGTTCTGCCGCGACGACGAGTGCGTCGAGGTGACCCCGGAGGCCGTCCGCATCCGCAAGGTCGTCCTGGACCAGAAGGACCGTTCGCGCACCGCGTCGCGCGCCAAGTCCGCCAAGTAACAACAGCCGTACGGCCGTTCGCCCGGGTTTGCTCGGGCGGCGGCCACGGCGGGCGTAGCCGCCCGCAGGGCCCTGGTAGTGCAGCAGCCCCTCTCTTCACGGAGTCCGTGAGGAGAGGGGCTGTTCGCTTCTGTCAAGCGGATTTTTGCGTTCAGGTGTCCGCATACCGACCGTGACGCTCCGGATGATGAGCTAACCGTCCGTTTCGCACGTGTCTGTCTCCTATCCGTTTGTCCGGATTTCGGGTTTCTGACGCGGATCGATGTTGTGAAAACGAGACCACTTAAGTGTGGTTTACGGCCTGGCAGTCCCTGAGGATGGCTCCATTGAGCTCGGGTCAATGGGTCACGCGATGTGGGGATCGCGCCGACTCACGAGCACACTATGGGCACGGAAATGCTCGCCGTCAGGGGTGTCGGCGAGGTTTTTTTGCCCCTCAAGTCGATCAGTGGACTCATGAGGAGGAAACCCATGCGCGGTGCCAAGAGCGCCAAGTGGGTCGTGGGCGCGGTTGTCGTCGCCCTGGCCGCTACCGCCTGTGGCGGCGGTGACGGTGACAGCAAGGACAAGGGCAGCGCCAACGGTGGCGTGTTCCGTCTCGGTAGCACCGAGCCGGACACCATCGACCCGGGGCGTGCCCACGAGTCCACCGGCGTCCTGCTGGCCAACGCCCTGTTCACCGGCCTGTACGGCAACACGCCGGACGGCCTGGCCGAGCCGCAGCTCGCCGAGTCGGCGACCTCGGACGAGGGTTGCACGTCCTGGACCTTCAAGATCAAGCCCGACACCAAGTTCTCCAACGGCGAGGTCGTCGACGCCGAGTCGTTCGCCCGTGGTTGGGCCCGTGCCGCGCACAAGGCCGCCGCGTCCGACGTGGCGTACCACTTCGCCGGCATCAAGGGTTACGAGCAGCTGCAGGACGGCTCCGCCAAGACCTTCTCCGGTGTCACCACGCCGGACCCGACCACCATCAAGGTGGACCTGTCCAAGGCGGACTGCGAGTTCGTCCTGAAGACGGCGCACAACGCCTACAGCCCGGTCCCGAAGGTCGCCAAGGTCGGCGAAGAGGACAAGGCGTTCGGCGAGGCCCCCATCGGTAACGGTCCGTTCAAGATGGACGGTTCGTGGGAGCACAACAAGGCGATCAACCTCGTCCGCAACGACGACTACTCGCTGCAGAAGGCCTCCCTCGGGAAGGTCCAGGTCACGCTGCTCAACGACAAGACCGCGCAGCAGCTCGAGTACGACGGCTTCCAGGCCGGCACCTTCGACTACGCGCACATCCCGACGCCGATGCTGAAGACGGCCGAGGCGAAGTACAAGCCGCAGAACAAGTGGTTCGCCAAGGACACCAACGGCATGAACTTCGTTCTGCCGATCGGTGACAACGGTCCGACCAACAACAAGGACGCCCGTCTGGCGATCTCCTACGCGATCGACCGTCAGGCCATCGCCAAGGGTGTCTTCCAGGGCTACCAGACCCCGTCGACGACCATCGTGCCGCCGGCGTTCCCGAAGGCGTACCAGAAGGACCTGTGCGTCTCCTGCGTCAAGCAGGACGTCGCCAAGGCCAAGGAGTACGCCGAGAAGGGCGGCCTGAAGCCGGGTACCGAGATCAAGTTCAGCTTCAACACCGGTGCGGGCCACGAAGAGTGGGTCCAGGCCATCGCGAAGCAGCTCGAGGACGTCCTCGGCGTCAAGGTCAAGCTGGACGGCAAGGACTTCCCGGGCATGCTCAAGGAGCAGCAGGGCGGCAGCGCCACCGGCATCTACCGCTTCGCGTGGGGCGCGGACTACCCGACCCCGGAGAACTTCCTGTTCCCGCTGCTGCACTCGGCCTCGATGAACAAGGACGCCGAGGGCAACGTGACCGGTGACAACCGCGTCCGTTACAACAACCCCGAGTTCGACAAGCTGATCGACACGGCTCGCGCCACCAAGGACGAGGCCGCTCGCATCGCGATGTACAAGCAGGCCGAGAAGATGGCCATGGACGACATGGCGCTCATCCCGACCTTCAACCGTTCCCAGTTCCGCCTGATGGCGACCGACAAGTTCAACGGTCTGGACGACATCAACTTCAACGAGGACCCGATCCTCGAGAAGATCTCGCTCAAGAAGTAATCGGTTCGGACGGTATATCCGTCAGGAGCGAACGTGCCGCGGCCCCCGGGTGACCGGTGGGCCGCGGCCCCGCTCGGCAGGCCGTTTTTACTTCGGCACCCCTCACATCCGCGGGCAATCCCCGCTGGCCGAGAGCCGGCCCGTTCCTTGGGTCGGAGGCCGCTGCTCCCAGAAGCGGCCAGGTAGAGAGGCACAAACATGGGAAGGTACGTCGCCCGTCGCCTCGGGCAGATGGTCATAGTCCTCATCGGCGCGACCATGGTTCTGTTCGCGTGTCTGTTCGTTCTCCCCGGTGATCCCGTGGGTTCGATCGCGGGCAGCGACAAGGCACGCGACCCCGCAGTGGTCGCGGAACTGAAGGCGCGTTACGGGCTCGACAAGTCGCTGCCCGAGCAGTACGTGAACTATGTCGCGAAGGTCGCGACCGGAGACCTCGGTGAGGACTTCATCCAGCGGCGCGAGGTCTCCGAGATCCTCGGCCCGAAGCTGCAGAACACCGCGAAGCTGGCCCTGCTGGCCATCGTTCTCATCACGGTGTTCGGTATGGGCGTGGGCATCATCGCCGCGCTCTACAGATACAGCATCCTGGACATGACCACGACATTCTTTACGACGATGGCGGTCGGTTTCCCGACCTTCGTCATCGGCATGCTGCTCAAGAAGTACTTTGCCGTGGAACTCGGTTGGTTCCCACCGATCGGTGGTGATCAGCTCAACGGCATGATCCTTCCCGCGGTCACCCTCGCCATCACCGACATCGCCTTCGTGGCCCGCCTCACCCGCGGCACGATGCTCGAGGTGCTGCGCGCGGACTACGTGAAGACGGCCGTGGCCAAGGGACTTCCGCGCCGGCGCGTGCTGTTCAAGCACGTCCTCCGCAACTCGTCCATCCCCGTGGTCACCTACCTGGGTATCTCGTTCGGCGGACTCCTCGGCGGTGCGCTCATCACCGAGGCGATCTTCAACTGGGACGGCGTCGGTCTGGCGCTGGTTCAGGCGATTCAGCAGCAGAACAACCCGATTGTGATCGGCGTGGTGACCTACAGCGTCGCCATCTTCGTCGTCCTCAGCCTCATCGTGGACCTGCTGTACGCGGCCCTCGACCCGCGTATCCGCCTCAGCTGACCGCCCCCAAGGAGGATTTCCTCATGTCTGAGCTCGCAACGAGCCCGGCGATCGGGGACGAGAACCCCGCGTCGTCCGTTTCGGTCAAGGCCGAACCCGCCCCCAAACAACTGAGCCAGTGGGGCGAGATCCGCCACCGCTTCGTTCAGAACAAGCTGGCCGTCGTCGGCCTCGCGATCATCGTTCTGCTGTTCCTGACCGCCATCTTCGGGGACATGCTCGCCCCGTTCGACCCCGGCGCACAGGACCTCGAGAACACCCTCGCGGCGCCCAACGCCACCCACTGGATGGGTACCGACGCCCTGGGCCGCGACATGTTCTCGCGTCTCATAGCCGGTACCCGCGTGGCCATGTTCGTCGGCCTCGCCTCGATCTTCTTCGCCGTGCTGATCGGTGTCGTCCTCGGCGCCATCGCCGGCTACTTCCCCGGCTTCGCCGACACGCTGGTCATGCGCGTCGCGGACGTGTTCCTCGCGTTCCCGCTGATGATCGGTGCCATCGTCATCATCCTGGTCACCGGCCGTGGCATCACGCCGGTGATCATCTCGCTCGCGATCTTCTCGTGGGCCACCGTGGCCAGGCTCCTGCGCAGCTCGATCCTGTCCGTGCGCGAGATGGACTACGTCCACGCCGCCAAGGCGCTCGGCGCGAGCGGCTGGCGCATCGTGCGCACGCACATCCTGCCCAACTCGCTGACCGCCGTTCTGGTCTACGCGACCTTCAACGTCGGCACCACGATCATCGGTGTGGCGGCGCTGTCCTTCCTCGGCGCCGGTGTCCCCGTCGACGTCCCCGAGTGGGGCAACATGCTCGCGGCCGGCCAGGGCTTCATCGGGGTCAACGACTACCTGTGGTACTTCCCCAGCCTCTTCGTCGTCGTCACCGTGCTCGGCTTCGCCTTCGTCGGCGACGGCCTGCGTGACGCACTCGACCCGAAGCTCCGGTAGGGCAGCCCGATGCCCCGAGACAACATCAGCAAGCAGGACGAAGGTGGCGGCGTGACCACGTCGGAGATTCTCAGCGTTGCGGAGACGGGCGGCGGATCCGCCGTGCCGCTGCTGGAGGTGGAAAACCTCCAGGTCGAGTTCAAGACCCGTGACGGGGTCGCCAAGGCCGTCAACGGCGTGAGCTACAGCGTCAGCGCCGGCGAGACCCTCGCCGTGCTCGGCGAGTCCGGCTCCGGCAAGTCCGTCACCGCTCAGGCGATCATGGGCATCCTCGACAGCCCGCCCGGACGGGTGTCCGGCGGCGAGGTGCGCTTCCACGGCAAGGACATCCTCAAGATGTCCGACGAGGAGCGCCGCAAGCTCCGCGGCGACAAGATGGCGATGATCTTCCAGGACGCGCTGTCCTCCCTGAACCCGGTCTACTCGGTGGGCGACCAGCTCGGCGAGATGTTCCGGGTCCACCGGGGCATGTCCAAGAAGGACTCGAAGGTCAAGGCCGTCGAGCTCATGGACCGCGTGAAGATCCCCGCCGCCAAGGCGCGCGTGGGTGACTACCCGCACCAGTTCTCCGGCGGTATGCGCCAGCGCATCATGATCGCCATGGCGCTGGCCCTGGAGCCCGACCTGATCATCGCGGACGAGCCGACCACGGCCCTCGACGTGACGGTCCAGGCGCAGGTCATGGACCTGCTCGCGGAGCTCCAGCGCGAGATGAACATGGGCCTGATCCTGATCACCCACGACCTCGGCGTCGTCGCCGACGTCGCGGACAAGATCGCGGTCATGTACGCGGGCCGGATCGTCGAGACCGCTCCGGTCCACGAGATCTACAAGCGCCCGTCCCACCCGTACACCCGTGGCCTGCTGGACTCGATCCCGCGCCTGGACCAGAAGGGCCAGGAGCTCTACGCGATCAAGGGTCTGCCGCCCAACCTGCTCCGCATTCCCACCGGTTGCGCCTTCAGCCCCCGCTGCCCCAAGGCGCAGGACATCTGCCGCACCGAGATCCCGGTGCTGCACCCGGTCACCGAGCAGGACGGCACCGAACTGCCCGGCCGCGGCAGCGCGTGCCACTTCTGGAAGGACCAGATCCATGGCTGAGCTCACCAAGAACGCCACCGAGCGCGAGCCGATCCTCCAGGTCCGTAACCTGGTCAAGCACTTCCCGCTGACCCAGGGAATCCTGTTCAAGAAGCAGGTCGGCGCGGTCAAGGCGGTCGACGGGGTCTCCTTCGACCTCTACCAGGGCGAGACCCTCGGCATCGTCGGCGAGTCCGGCTGTGGCAAGTCCACGGTCGCCAAGCTCCTGATGAACCTGGAGCGCGCGACCGCCGGCGAGGTCTTCTACAAGGGCCAGGACATCAGCAAGCTGTCCGGCCGCGCGCTGAAGGCCGTGCGCCGCAACATCCAGATGGTCTTCCAGGACCCGTACACGTCGCTGAACCCGCGCATGACGGTCGGCGACATCATCGGGGAGCCTTTCGAGATCCACCCCGAGGTGGCTCCCAAGGGCAACCGCCGGCAGAAGGTCCAGGAGCTCCTGGACGTCGTCGGTCTGAACCCGGAGTACATCAACCGGTACCCGCACCAGTTCTCCGGCGGCCAGCGCCAGCGCATCGGCATCGCCCGTGGCCTCGCCCTGCAGCCGGAGATCATCATCTGCGACGAGCCGGTCTCCGCGCTCGACGTGTCGGTGCAGGCCCAGGTCATCAACCTGATGGAGAAGCTGCAGAACGAGTTCAACCTCTCGTACCTCTTCATCGCGCACGACCTCTCGATCGTCCGGCACATCTCGGACCGCGTGGGCGTCATGTACCTGGGCAAGATGGCCGAGATCGGCTCCGACGCCGAGATCTACGAGCACCCGACCCACCCGTACACCCAGGCGCTGCTGTCCGCCGTCCCGGTCCCGGACCCGGACGCGCGCGAGGGCCGCGAGCGGATCATCCTCACCGGTGACGTCCCGTCCCCGGCCAACCCGCCGTCGGGCTGCCGCTTCCGCACCCGCTGCTGGAAGGCCCAGGACAAGTGCTCCACCGAGGAGCCGCTGCTGGCGATCCCGGAGCGCTTCAAGGGTGTGAACACCCTGGCCGCGCACGAGTCCGCGTGCCACTTCGCCGAGGAGAAGGCCATCCTGGCCGTCTGACCGACGCGTTCGTCCCAAACGGCCGGCCCCCGGCGCCTCACGGCGCCGGGGGCCGGCCGTTTTCCGTCACCGGTGCGGGGATGCGCCGCCCCGGGGGACGGGACCCCGGGGAAACCGGTTGCACCCCCGGGAGCCGGGGACGGAGAGTGACGGGCATGACCCTCACCGTACGGCCCGCCGGGCCCGGGGACGCCTCCGACATCTGCGCCCTGCTCAATGCCGTCGACGTGATCGAGATCGGCCGCCCGGAGACCGATCTCGGCACCGTCGAGTCCGACCTCAACGCCCCGGACGTGGACCTGGCCACCGATTCCTGGCTCGCGCACCAGGACGGCCGGCTCGTCGCCTACGCCCTCGTCTGGGCGGACTCCGGCCCGGGCCGCGTCGACGGGGACCACTACGTACTGCCCGGCCACGACGAGGCCGCCACCTCGTTGCTGGAGCGCATGGAGGCCCGGGCCCGGGAGCTGACCGGTGGTCAGGGCGTGCTGAGGATGCAGCTCAACGTGAAGCCCACCCTCGACCTGTCCCTCCTGACCGGCCGCGGCTACCGCACCATCCGCCGCTACCAGGTCATGACCCGCTCCCTGTCCCCGTCCGCCGACCCGGCGCCGGTCCCGCCGGCCGGGCTCACCCTGCGCCACTGCGGCGACGACGAGGCCGACCGCCATCGGGCCCACGCCCTGATCGAGCGGACCTTCGCCGCACACTTCGGCCATGTGGACCGCCCGTACGAGACCTGGCTCGACCACATGGAGGGTCGCACGCTCGACTGGTCACTGGTGTGGATCGCGAGCCTGCCCGGCCAGGGCGACGTGGCCGTGCTGCTCACCCGGGACGACCGCACGAGCATGGCCTGGGTCAGCCACCTCGGCGTGGCGAAGGAGGTGCGGGGCCTCGGCCTCGGCGGTTTCCTGCTCCGCCACTGCTTCGCCGTCTACGCGCAGCGCGGCCGGGACTGCGTAGGCCTCGGCGTGGACACCCACAACGAGACCGGCGCGCTCGCGCTGTACGAGGCCCACGGCATGGGCCTGCACTACGCGGTCGACTCATGGGAGCTTTCATTGCACCCCCAGGGGTGACAGGGGCGTGACGCGCGGGTGCAATCGGTCCAACGAGGAGTGTGCAGGGTCCCACATAGGGTGACATAGGCCCCTAAGCGAGTCTTGGGATCCCTAGGAGGCACTCCATGCGCGGAGCCACCCACGCCACGTGGGCCGCATGTGCGGTGGCCGTCGCCCTCGCGGCGACGGCCTGCGGCGGCGGTAGCGACAGCGGCGGAGGCGGCGAGGCGGGAATCGTCAGCTCCTCGTGGGGCGACCCGCAGAACCCGCTGGAGCCCGCCAACACCAACGAGGTGCAGGGCGGCAAGGTGCTCGACATGCTCTTCCGGGGCCTCAAGCGCTACGACCCGAAGACGGGCGAGGCCCTCGACATGGTCGCCGAGAAGATCGAGACGACGGACAGTCAGAACTTCACCATCACACTGAAGGACGGCTGGAAGTTCAGCAACGACGAGCCGGTCACCGCGCAGTCCTTCGTCGACGCCTGGAACTACGGCGCCGACGTGCGCAACAAGCAGAACAACTCGCCGTTCTTCTCCGACATCGTCGGTTACGCGGACGTCCACCCCGCATCCGGTGAGCCCAAGGCCAAGACGATGTCCGGACTGGTCGTCAAGGACGCCAAGACCTTCACGGTCGCCCTGAAGAACAAGTTCTCCACCTGGCCCGAGACCCTCGGCTACCAGGCCTTCTCCCCCCTGCCCAAGGCCTTCTTCACCGACCACGCCGCCTGGCTGGACAAGCCCATCGGCAACGGCCCGTACACGGTGGACTCGTACACCAAGGGCACCGGCATGAAGCTGCGCAAGTGGGACACCTACCCCGGTCCGGACAAGGCGCAGAACGGCGGCGTGGACCTGAAGGTCTACACCGACAACAACACCGCCTACACCGACCTGATCTCCGGCAACCTCGACCTCGTCGACGACATCCCGGCGCAGCAGCTGAAGAACGTCAAGAACGACCTGGGCGACCGGTACATCAACCAGCCGGCCCTCATCATCCAGACCCTCACCTTCCCGCTGTACGACCCGCAGTGGAGCAAGGAGGGGATGGAGAACGTCCGGATCGGCATCTCGCGGGCCATCAACCGCGACGAGATCACCAAGCAGATCTTCCGCGAGACCCGCACCCCGGCCAAGGACTGGACCTCCCCGGCCCTCGGCGAGAAGGGCGGCTTCTCCTCCACGGTCTGCGGTGACGCCTGCGTCTACGACCCGGCCGCGGCCAAGAAGCTCATCACGGACGCAGGCGGACTCCCCGGCGGCAAGGTCACGCTGACCTCCAACGTGGACACCGGCTCGCACCGCGACTGGATGGACGCCGTCTGCAACAGCATCAACAACGCGCTGGGCGAGGGCCCGGTCTGCACGGTCAACCCGATCGGCACCTTCGCGGACTTCCGCAACCAGCAGAGCAGCTTCAAACTGACCGGCCCCTTCCGCTCCGGCTGGCAGGCCGACTACCCCCTGATCCAGAACTTCCTCCAGCCCCTCTACTACACCGGGGCCTCCTCCAACTACGGGAAGTTCAGCAACGCGGACTTCGACAAGCTCGTCGACGAGGCCAACCAGGAGAGCGACCAGGCCAAGGCCGTCGCGAAGTTCCAGGACTCCGAGAAGATCCTCGCCGCGCAGATGCCGGCCATCCCGCTCTGGTACCAGAACGGCAGCGCGGGCTACGCCGAGCGGCTCTCGGACGTGGCGCTCAACCAGTTCAGCGTCCCCGTGTACGACCAGATCAAGGTCAGCTGACCCGCGTTTCGGATCGATCCTGGAGCAGTCCATGGGACGTTATGTGATCCGGCGGCTGCTCCAGATGATCCCGGTGTTCATCGGCAGCACGTTCCTGATCTTCTTCATGGTGTACGCGCTCGGTGACCCGGTCGCGGCCCTCTTCGGCGACAAGGCGCCCGACCCCGCCACCGCCGCACGCATCCGCAAGGACCTCTACCTCGACCGCCCCCTGTGGGAGCAGTACGTCCACTACATGGGCCAGATCTTCAAGGGCGACTTCGGCACGGCCTTCAACGGCCAGCCGGTCACCGAGCTGATGGCCAGCGCCTTCCCCGTCACCCTGCGCCTGACCATGGTCGCGATCTTCTTCGAGATCGTCATCGGCATCACCCTCGGCGTGGTCAGCGGCCTGCGCCGCGGCAAGTCCGTCGACACCACCGTGCTGGTGCTCACCCTCGTCGTCATCTCCGTACCGACGTTCGTGACGGGCTATCTGCTCCAGTACCTCTTCGGCGTCAAATGGGGCTGGGTGCGGCCGACCGTCTCCCCGGACGCCCCCCTCAACGAGCTGATCCTGCCCGGCATCGTGCTCGCCCTGGTCTCCCTCGCCTACGTCACCCGGCTCTCGCGCACCTCCATCGCCGAGAACGTCAAGGCCGACTACGTGCGCACCGCCGTCGCCAAGGGCCTGCCGCGCCGCCGCGTCGTCACCCGCCACCTGCTGCGCAACTCGCTCATCCCCGTCGTCACCTTCATCGGCACCGACATCGGCGCCCTGATGGGCGGCGCCATCGTCACCGAGCGGATCTTCAACATCCACGGCGTCGGATACCAGCTCTACCAGGGCATCCTGCGCAACAACTCGCCCACGGTCGTCGGCTTCGTGACCATCCTCGTCATCGTCTTCCTGCTGGCGAACCTGCTCGTGGACCTGCTCTACGCGGTCCTTGACCCGAGGATCCGTTATGCCTGACCCCGAGCGTCCCGAAGGGCCCGGCGGCTACGATCCCGTCGGTCCGCGTCCGCACGAGGCGGTCTCCCCGACCGGCCAGGGGGGACCCATGGATCTGGCCCTGCAGGAGGCCGAGAGCGTCGAGGGCATCGAGAAGGACGGCCCGCCGGGCGGGACCGGCCCCGGCGAGAAGCCCCGCTCGCTGTGGTCCGACGCCTGGCACCAGCTGCGCCGCAACCCCGTCTTCGTCATCTCCTCGCTGATGATCCTCTTCCTCGTGATCATCTCGATCTGGCCGCAGCTCATCGCGAGCGGCGACCCACTGCAGTGCGACCTGTCCAAGTCGCAGCAGGGCTCCTCCCCGGGCCATCCCTTCGGCTACGACACCCAGGGCTGCGACGTGTACACCCGTACCGTCTACGGGGCCCGCGCCTCCATCACCGTGGGCGTCTGCGCCACCCTCGGCGCCGCCCTGCTCGGTTCGCTGCTCGGCGGGCTCGCCGGGTTCTTCGGCGGCTGGGGCGACGCGCTGCTCTCGCGGGTCGCCGACATCTTCTTCGGCATCCCCGTCGTCCTCGGCGGCCTGGTGTTCCTGTCCGTGGTCACCAGCACCACCGTCTGGCCGGTGGTCGGCTTCATCGTGCTCCTCGGCTGGCCGCAGATCGCCCGCATCGGCCGCGGCTCCGTCATCACCGCCAAACAGAACGACTACGTCCAGGCGGCCCGGGCCCTCGGCGCCGGCAACGGCCGGATGATGCTCCGGCACGTGGCGCCCAACGCCATCGCCCCGGTCATCGTCGTCGCCACCATCGCGCTCGGCACCTACATCGCCCTGGAGGCCACCCTGTCCTTCCTCGGCGTCGGCCTGCGCCCGCCCACCGTCTCCTGGGGCATCGACATCTCCAACGCGGCCTCGCAGATCCGCAACGCCCCGCACATGCTGCTCTGGCCGGCCGGCGCGCTGAGCCTGACCGTGCTCGCCTTCATCATGCTCGGCGACGCGGTGCGCGACGCCCTCGACCCCAAGCTGCGCTGAGGAGCCCCGCACATGCTGCTCGAAGTCCGCGACCTGCACGTGGAATTCAAGACGCGAGACGGAGTCGCCAAGGCCGTCAACGGCGTCAACTACTCGGTGGCCGAGGGCGAGACGCTCGCCGTGCTCGGCGAGTCGGGCTCCGGCAAGTCGGTCACCGCCCAGGCCGTGATGGGCATCCTCGACGTGCCGCCCGGCCGGATCGCGGGCGGCGAGATCCTCTTCAAGGGCAAGGACCTCCTCAAGATGAAGGAGGAGGAGCGGCGCAAGATCCGCGGCGCCGAGATGGCGATGATCTTCCAGGACGCGCTCTCCTCCCTCAACCCGGTCCTGAGCGTGGGCGCGCAGCTCGCCGAGATGTACGAGGTGCACCGCGGGATGTCCCGCAAGGACGCCAAGGGCAAGGCCGTCGAGCTGATGGACCGGGTCAGGATCCCGGCGGCGAGGGAGCGGGTGGGGGACTACCCGCACCAGTTCTCGGGCGGCATGCGCCAGCGCATCATGATCGCGATGGCGCTGGCCCTGGAGCCCTCGCTGATCATCGCGGACGAGCCGACGACGGCCCTGGACGTCACCGTCCAGGCCCAGGTGATGGACCTGCTCGCCGAGCTCCAGCGCGAGCTGAACATGGGCCTCATCCTGATCACCCACGACCTGGGCGTGGTCGCGGACGTGGCCGACAAGATCGCGGTCATGTACGCGGGCCGGATCGTCGAGGCGGCTCCGGTCCACGACATCTACAAGGCACCCGCGCACCCGTACACGCGGGGCCTGCTGGACTCCATCCCGCGCCTGGACCAGAAGGGCCAGGAGCTGTACGCCATCAAGGGCCTGCCGCCGAACCTGGTGGCCATCCCGCCCGGCTGCGCCTTCAACCCGCGCTGCCCGATGGCGCAGGCGGTGTGCCGCACCGACGTCCCGCCGCTGTACCGGGTGACCGAGTCCCCGGTGGAACGCACGAGCGCCTGCCACTTCTGGAAGGAGTGCCTCCATGGCTGAGTCCCTGCTTGAAGTGAAGGACCTGGTCAAGCACTACCCGCTGACCAGGGGCATCGTCTTCCGCAAGCAGATCGGCGCGGTCAAGGCGGTCGACGGGGTCTCCTTCGGCCTGCGCGCCGGTGAGACGCTCGGCATCGTGGGCGAGTCCGGCTGCGGGAAGTCCACCGTGGCCAAGATGCTGGTCAATCTGGAGCGGCCGACGGCGGGCGCGATCTCGTACAAGGGCGAGGACATCACCAAGCTGTCGGGGCGCGCGCTGAAGGCCGTGCGCCGCAACATCCAGATGGTCTTCCAGGACCCGTACACGTCGCTGAACCCGCGCATGACGGTCGGCGACATCATCGGGGAGCCGTACGAGATCCACCCCGAGGTGGCTCCCAAGGGCTCGCGCCGGCAGAAGGTCCAGGAGCTGCTCGATGTCGTGGGCCTGAACCCGGAGTACATCAACCGGTACCCGCACCAGTTCTCCGGCGGGCAGCGCCAGCGCATCGGCATCGCCCGCGGCCTTGCCCTGCAGCCCGAGATCATCGTCGCCGACGAGCCCGTCTCGGCGCTGGACGTCTCCGTCCAGGCCCAGGTGATCAACCTGCTGGACCGGCTGCAGAGCGACTTCGACCTGTCCTACGTCTTCATCGCGCACGACCTCTCGATCGTCCGGCACATCTCCGACCGGGTCGGCGTCATGTACCTGGGCCGGATCGTCGAGATCGGCACCGACAGCCAGATCTACGACCATCCGACCCACCCGTACACCCAGGCGCTGCTCTCGGCCGTCCCGGTCCCGGACCCTGAGGCCCGCGCCCACCGCGAGCGGATCATCCTCAGCGGTGACGTCCCGTCCCCGGCCAACCCGCCCTCGGGCTGCCCCTTCCGCACCCGCTGCTGGAAGGCCGAGCCCCGCTGCACGGCGGAGGTCCCGCTGCTCGCGGTCCCGCAGGTCTTCCCCTCGGGCCCGGCGGCGCACCCGTCGGCCTGCCACTTCGCGGCGGAGAAGCAGGTGGTCCCGCCGTCGGACCAGCAGCCCCCGCCGCCTCCGCCCCCGCCGCCGGCGGATCCGCTGACGAAGGAGTAGCCGCCGACCGATCATTTCCGGCCACCGCTGCGCGCCGGGTGGGGAAACGGCGGCCCCCCCCGGCAACTCCGTTTACGTGGGGGCAACTTGACCGTTTCTGCCCCGAGATCTGGGGCATGCAACCTGGATGCCGTGCGGCCGTGCGGGTGCCGACAGCCGGCCGGGGAGGCGTACAGCCTCGCCGGCCGGCCTCCCCGTGACCCCACTCATGCGCGGCATGCGCCCCTCGTGCTGCCGGATTTCGATCGATGCGCTGGTACGGATAGTTATGATCCGTAGCGCACGGTGGGTATGACTCCTGCTGAGCACGAATACGCGTACCGATGTCCGCTCGACGTGGAGGTGAAACGCCGTGGCACTCTCGATCTCCGCCGTGGTGCTGCTGGCGATCATCGTCTTCCTGCTGGTCCGAAGGGCGGGCCTGAAGGCGGGACATGCGGTGGTCTGCGTACTGCTCGGCTTCTACCTGGCGAGTTCCACCATCGCCCCGACCCTCAGCCAGCTCACCTCGAACGTGGCGAGCATGATCAGTGGCCTCAAGTTCTAGGGGGTGTCCTGCCGGTCAGGCCGGGCTCGCGGATCCGGCCCGATCGACAAGACACCCCCTAGGCCCCACCTCGTAGGCTAGGCCCCATGAACGGTCTTCCCGCCCGTCGTCTGCTCCTCGTGCACGCGCACCCCGACGACGAGTCGATCAACAACGGCGTCACCATGGCCAAGTACGCGGCCGAGGGCGCCCACGTCGCGTTGGTGACCTGCACCCTGGGCGAGGAGGGTGAGGTCATCCCGCCCGGGCTCGCCCACCTGGCGGCCGACCGCGACGACACCCTCGGCGCCCACCGCGTCGGCGAGCTCGCCGCGGCCATGGCGGAACTGGGCGTCCACGACCACCGGTTCCTCGGCGGCCCCGGCCGCTTCCGGGACTCCGGGATGATGGGCGCCCCGCAGAACCACCGGCCGGAGGCCTTCTGGTCCGCCGACGTGGACGAGGCCGCCGCATACCTGGTGGAGATCATCCGGGAGCTGCGGCCGCAGGTGCTCGTCACCTACGACCCGGACGGCGGATACGGGCACCCCGACCACATCCAGGCCCACCGGGTCGCCATGCGCGCCGCCGAACTGGCCGCGGAGACCGCGTACCGGCGTGACCTCGGCGCGCCCCACAGGGTCGGGAAGATCTACTGGAACCGCGTCCCGCGCTCGGTGGTCGAGGAGGGCTTCGCCCGGCTGCGCGCCGCCGGGGGCGAGATGCCCTTCCCTGCGGTGGGCTCGCCCGGGGACGTGCCGGGGGTCGTCGCCGACGAGCGGATCACCGCCGAGATCGACGCCAAGGACACCTTCGTGGCGGCGAAGTCCGCCGCCATGCGGGCCCACGCCACCCAGATCGCCGTGGACGGGCCCTTCTTCGCCCTCTCCAACGACCTGGCGCAGCCGCTCTTCACCCGCGAGTACTACGAACTGGTCGAGGGCCGGCCGGGTGCCCCGGCGGGCGAGCGCGAACACGACCTTTTCGCGGGGGTGGAGGCATGAGCGGCACGGCCACCGCCGGGCGGATCGCCGGCTGCCTGGGCATGCTGGTCGCGGGCGCGCTGACCGGCGCGGCCGGCTGGCTGGTGGTCGGCCTCTGGTTCCCCGGCGGTCTGCTGCTCGCCCTGCTGGCCGTCTTCGGGCTGTTCCTCGGCGGCCGGATCGCCCTCGGGACCGGCTTCGGGGTGGGCGGCGCCGCGGTCGGCTGGTTCCTCTCGTACGTGATGCTCAGCGTTCCGCGCCCCGAGGGGGACTTCCTCCTCGGTTCGTCCGGAATCGGCGTGTACGTCTACCTTTTGGGTGGAACCGTTCTCGCTGTGATGTGTGCCACGATGCGCGGTCCGCTGGATCGGCCGGTTTCGGTCTCCCGGCCTGCCAAGTGACGTGGTGTCGGACCGCGTAGGGAGGATCGCCGAGAGGTGCGCGCGGGGGCCCGCCGGGCGCTTCAGGGGGGTTTGACGGGCCCTATCAGGAACCCCTGATTCCCGCCAGTCAGTTGCCTGCGGGCGGCGGCCAGTATGGTGGACGGGCCGCCGAGCTGCCCGCGCACGGTATGACGGGCGGCGGAGCCAACCGGGAGAACCTGCCTTGAGTCGTGAAACCGACAGTTCGTCCTCCGGGCCCAAGGGGCACGGTGGAGCCGCCTACCCCTCGGGTACACCGCCGTACGGAACCGGCCAGTACCCGTCCACGGACGCTGCGGCGACCGCTCCGGAGGAGAACGCTGTGACCTCAAAGCCGTCCACGCCCGATTCCGACGGGCCCAAGACCGAGACCACCCTGACGACCCGGATCCGGATCAACATCCCCGGTTCGCGGCCGATCCCGCCGGTGGTCGTGCGCAAGGCGATGGGCACCAACTCCGGCTCGGCCGGTACCGCGGAGCGGAGCGGGCCGGAGCCTGCGCCCGAGCAGGCCGCCCCGCCGCTCGCGCAGCGGCGCGGTCCGCAGCCGACCCGCATCGAGGCCGCCCCGGAGCCGGACGGTGCCCAGGCGCCGGCGCCGGCCCCGGCCGCCGAACCCGAGGAGGCGACCAGCAACTGGTTCGCCCCGCGCAAGTCGGCCGCCCAGGCACCCGCACCGGCCCCCGCCGCGGACCGGATGCCGCCGGCCGCGGCCGCCCCGCCGCTCGCGCAGCGGCCGTTGCCCACCCGGACGCCGTCCCCGACGCCGACTCCGACGCCCACGCCGCCGGCCGGGCCGGGCGCGGGCTACCCCCCGCCGCAGCACGCCCAGGCCCCGCAGGGGCCCGGACCGGACGCCGCCTTCGCGCCGCCGCGCACCCCGCCGCCGCCCGTCTCGGACTACGGACAGGGCTACGCCCAGGCCGCCGGACCCGCCCCCACGGCCCCGATGCCCGGCGGCCCGGGCGTCGGGACGACCCAGGGCTTCCCCGCGTACGGGGGCGACCAGGGCGACGGCGGCCCGGTCACCGAGGCGTTCCCGGCCTACGGCGGCGGCCCCGCCGGACCCACCGGAGGCCCCGGCTTCGGCACCGGCCCCGTCGGCGGCCCGGCCGGCCCGGCCGGCGCGGCCGCCTTCGACGACGCTCCGCAGTGGCCCGGCCCCGACCTGGACGGCCCGCTGCCGACCCCGGTACCGGCCCCCGCCCCGGCCGCACCCCGCCCCGCGGCCGCGCAGCCCAAGGCCACCGAAAAGCCCGCCAAGAAGGGCCGCTCCAAGCTGGTCCTGCTCGGCGGCGGTCTCATCGCCCTCGTCGGCGTGGCCTACGGCGCCGGGCTGCTCCTGAACCACTCCGACGTCCCCAAGGGCACCACCGTCCTCGGCGTCGACATCAGCGGCAGCCGCGACGAGGCCGTCTCCAAGCTCCAGACGGCCTTCGGCACCCGAGCCGCCGCCCCGATCCAGCTGAGCGTCGGCGGCAAGCCGGTCGAGCTGAAGCCCGACAAGGCCGGCCTGACCCTGGACGCCCAGACCACCGTCCGCAACGCGGCCGGCAGCGACTACAACCCGATCACGGTCATCGGCTCGCTCCTCGGCAACGAGCGGGTCGCCGACCCCGTGATGCCGACCGACGAGGAGAAGCTCCAGGTCGCGCTGCAGGAGCTCGCGGGCACCTCCGGTACGGCCACCGAGGGCACGATCAAGTTCGACACCGGCAAGGCCGTCGCCGTCCCCGGCACCCCCGGCACCACCCTCGACGTCGACGCCTCCGTCCAGCTGGTGGCCAAGACCTTCAAGGACCAGGTCGCCACCGGCAAGGCGGCCGTGGCCGAACTGCCGACCACGACCAAGGCGCCGGCCATCGGCCAGGCCGAACTGGACCGGGCCATGAAGGAGTTCGCCGAGCCCGCGATGTCCGCGAACGCCACGGTCAAGGTGGGCACCAAGTCGATCGCGTTCGGCGCCCGGTCCCTGCCCAAGATCCTGAGCATGCAGCCCGTCGACGGCCGCCTGGTCGAGAAGTTCGACCTGGAGGCGCTCAAAGCGACCTACGGGAACACCTTCGACGGGATCCTGATCACCCGCGGCAACGGCGAGAAGACGGCCGTCACCCCGCAGGACATCGCCGGCGCCCTCGGCAAGGCGCTGCGCGGCAAGACCACCGCCGAACGCACCGCGGTCGTCGACACCAACCCGAACTAGGACGGCCAGGCCTGACCTGGCCCGGCCCATCCCTTCCGGACCGGCCGACCGTGCCCCCGCCCGTACCCCGGGCGGGGGCACCGTCATGTCCGCCGCATGACATCTGTCATCCGGCACACACGACGCCCGACACTGCCGCGCGGGACCCCGTACGGGCGAATCTCTATCCATGACGACGACCGCGACACGCACCGCGAAGCCCGCCACCGACAGCGTGGTCAGCTTCGAGAACGTGACCAAGAGCTACGGCACGGTCCGGGCGGTCGACGGCCTCTCCCTCACGCTCCACCCGGGCGAGACCGTCGCGCTCCTCGGCCCCAACGGCGCCGGCAAGTCCTCCACCCTCGACCTCCTCCTCGGCCTGCGCCCCGCCGATTCCGGCTCCGTCCGGATCTTCGGCACCACCCCGCGCGAGGCCGTCGCCGCCGGCCGGGTCGGCGCGATGCTGCAGAGCGGCGGCCTGATGGAGGAGGTGACCGTACGGGAGATCGTCGCCCTCGGATGCGCCCTGCACCCGCGGCCGCACCCGGTCGGCCAGGTGCTCTCCCGGGCCGGCATCGACAAGATCGCCGACCGCCGGGTCGACAAGCTCTCCGGCGGCCAGGAGCAGCGCGTGCGCTTCGCGCTCGCCACGGCAGGAGACAACGACCTGATCGTGCTCGACGAGCCGACCACCGGCATGGACGTCACCGCCCGCCAGGCCTTCTGGGCCACCATGCGGGAACAGGCCGACCAGGGCCGCACGGTCCTCTTCGCCACCCACTACCTGGAAGAGGCCGACGCGATCGCCGACCGGGTCCTGGTGCTCAGCAAGGGCCGGCTGCTCGCCGACGGCACCGCCGCCGAGATCAAGGCCAGGGCCGGGGCCCGGAAGATCTCCTTCGACCTGCCCGCCGCCGCCGGCACCGACATCGAGCAGCTACGCGCGCTGCCCTTCCTGACGGCCTTCGAGCACCACGGCGACACCGTCCGCATCCAGTCCCGCGACGCCGACGCCACCGTCCACGCCGTGTACGCGCTCGGGCTGTACCCCCGCAATCTGGAGGTCGCGGGCCTCGGCCTGGAACAGGCCTTCATCGCCCTCACCGAGGCCGAGGAGGCCACCCCGTGAACGCCCTCATCAAGCTGGAGATCGTCCGCGCCCTGCGGAACAAGAAGTACCTCTTCTTCACGATCATGTACCCGGCCGCTCTGTTCCTGATGCTCGGCGGAACCCTCGACGGCACCACCAAGGTCATGGGCACCGAACTGACCATGCCCGCCTTCTACATGGTCGCCATGGCCTCCTTCGGCGCCCTGACCGCCGTCCTGATGGGCAACAGCGAACGCATCGCCAAGGAACGGGAGAAGGGCTGGGTCCGCCAGCTCCGCCTCACCGCCCTCCCCGGCCGCGGCTACGTCCTCGCCAAGACGGCGGGCGCCGGAGTGCTCTCGCTCCCCGCCATCCTGGTCGTCTTCGCGGTGGCGGCCGCCGTGAAGGGCGTACGGTTCGACGCCTGGCAGTGGCTCGCCCTCACCGGCTCGATCTGGGCCGGCAGCCTCGTCTTCGCGGCCCTCGGCGTCGCCCTCGGCTACCTGGCCAGCGGGGACAACGTCCGCCCCATCACGATGCTCGTCTACTTCGCCCTGTCGATCCTCGGAGGCCTGTGGATGCCCACCGCGAACTTCCCGCAGTGGCTCCAGAACATCTGCGAGTGGCTCCCCACCCACGCCTACGCGGGCCTGGGCCAGGCCATCGAGCTCGGCGGCGCGCCCCGGGCCGGGGACGTCGCGCTCCTCGCGGTGTACTTCGTACTGTTCACCGGTGCGGCCGCCTGGCTGTACCGCAAGGACTCACTGAAGGCATGAACCCGTGGCGCTGACGAAGGAACGTGAGGACCGGGACTTCCCCGAGATCGCCAAGGAGCCGGAGAACCGTCACCAGAAGATGGTGAGGATGCTCTGGATCAGCATCTGGCTCTTCTACCTGAGCGCCCCCGTCGCCGACCTGGCCGGCGGCGGGCACAGCCCCGGGGCCAGGGTGCTCGGCGGCCTGGGCCTCGCGGTCTTCGTCGCCTGGTACCTGGTGCTGGTCTTCCGCACCGCCCACCCGATGCCGGTCCGCCGGGTGATGTTCTCGCTGGCTGTGCTCTGCGCCGAGGCCATGGTCCTCTCGCTGGCCCTGGGCCGCGAATGGCTCGTGCTCTTCGTCTACGTGGCCATCTCCTCCGGCGCCGCGCTGCCGGCCCGGTACTCCCGCTGGACCGTCCTCGGCACCACCGCCCTGCTGGCGGTCACGGCGAACGCGGTCCCGGACGGCACCGCCTATCTGGCGGGCCTGCTGATCCCGGCCCTCATGGGCGGCTTCGCCATGGTCGGGATCCGGGCGATGATCCGCACCACGATGGAGCTGCGCGAGGCCCGGGCCACGGTGGCCCAGCTGGCGGCCAACGAGGAACGGCTGCGGATGGCCCGGGACCTGCACGACCTGCTGGGGCACTCGCTGTCGCTGATCACGCTCAAGAGCGAGCTGGCGGGCCGGATGCTGCCCGCGCAGCCGGAGGCGGCCGCCCAGCAGGTCGCCGACATCGAGCAGGTCAGCCGGCAGGCGCTGGTCGACGTGCGCGAAGCGGTGAGCGGCTACCGGCGGCCCACCCTCCCCGGCGAACTCGCCGGCGCGCGCACGGCCCTGGCCGCGGCGGGCGTACTGGCCGAGCTCCCGGCGCCCCCGGCCGACGACCTGCCCGAGGCGGCGGAATCGGCCCTGGCCTGGTCCCTGCGCGAAGCCGTGACGAACGTGGTGCGGCACAGCGGCGCGAAGCGCTGCCGGGTCACGCTGGACACCAGCCAGACCCTCGACGGACCGGTACTGGAACTGACCGTCACGGACGACGGCGCGAGCGGCGGCCAGAGCGGCCCCGGCAACGGTCTGACCGGCCTGACGGAACGTCTGGAGGCCCTCGGCGGCACCCTGTCGGCGGGCCCCACCGGCCGGACCGGCTTCGCCCTCACCGCCCGAGTCCCCCTAGGATCGAGACCATGACCTCACGTCCCATCCGCATCCTCCTGGCGGAGGACCAGTCGATGGTCCGCGAGGCCCTCGCCGCGCTGCTCGGCCTGGAACCCGACATCGAGGTACGGGTCCAGGTGGCCCGCGGCGACGAGGTGCTGGCGGCGGCCCGCGCGCACGACGTGAACGTGGCCCTGCTGGACATCGAGATGCCGGGCATGACGGGCATCGAGGCGGCGGCCGCCCTGCACGCCGAACTCCCCGCCCTGCGGATCGTCATCCT
Organism: Streptomyces xanthophaeus; assembly: GCF_030440515.1. Classification (GTDB taxonomy): domain Bacteria; phylum Actinomycetota; class Actinomycetes; order Streptomycetales; family Streptomycetaceae; genus Streptomyces; species Streptomyces kutzneri. The sequence goes on along the minus strand of NZ_CP076543.1, from coordinate 3,055,506 downwards.
GACCACCTTCGGCCGCCCCGGCTACCTCCGCGGCGCGATGGAGGCGGGCGCCTCCGCCTTCCTGGTCAAGGACGCCCCGGCCGCGCAGCTGGCGGCCGCCGTACGCAAGGTCCTCCAGGGGGAGCGGGTCATCGACCCCACCCTGGCCGCGGCCGCCCTCGCGGAGGGCGCGAACCCGCTGACGGACCGCGAACGGGAGGTCCTGCGGGAGGCCGAGAGCGGCGCGACCAACGCGGAACTCGCGGCGCGGCTCCACCTGTCCCAGGGCACGGTCCGCAACTACCTCTCGACGGCGATCCAGAAACTGGCGGCCCGCAACCGCGCCGAAGCCGTCCGCGTAGCCCGCGAAAAAGGCTGGCTCTAGCCCCATCCAGCCTCGCGGGCCACCCCCAGCCTCGCGGGCCACCCCCAGCCTCGCCGGCCGCCCCCAGCCTCGCCGGCCGCCCCCAGCCTCGCGGGCCGCATTCCAGCTTCGCCGGGGCCAAGTCCAGCCTCGCCGGCGTTTGAGGCGCGGGGTCTGGGGCGGCGCCCCAGGAAACCCGGCTCCGCCGGGCACCGGGCTCCGCCCGGACCCGCGCCTCAAACGCCGGCGGGGCTGAATGTGGCCCAGGCGAGCCTGATGGTGCCGGCGGGGCTGAATGTGGCCCAGGCGAGCCTGATGGTGCCGGCGGGGCTGAATGTGGCCCAGGCGAGCCTGATGGTGCCGGCGGGGCTGAATGTGGCCCAGGCGAGCCTGATGGTGCCGGCGGGGCTGGATGTGGCCCAGGTGAGGCCGGGGCCGGTCAGTTCAGGAGGGCGCGGGCCGAGACGGCTTCGGCGTGGATGCGGGCCGCCGCGTCGGCGTCCACCGCGGAGACCACCCCGGCGTACGCGTCGAGCTCGGCCGCCCCCTCCTGGAAGGAGCCCCGCTCCACCAGCAGCCGCGCCCGCTCGTACCGCAGCGCCGCCGGATGCGACGGCAGCAGCAGCGACAGCTCCACCGCCCACAGGGCCACCCCCGACTGCTCCGGGCGGGCCGCGGCCCAGGCCCGGATGTTCGCCAGGATCCGCTGCACGATGTCCAGCGTCCGGGCCGGCTCGCGCGGCCCCGACGCCAGCTCCGCAGGCCCGGTGCCCAGAGAGGCGCCGCCCGCGAACGGGTCCACCACCACGCCCTCCTCCGGGTCCCCGAAGCCCACCACGAAGTGCCCCGGCAGTCCCAGCCCGTAGACCGGCGCCCCGGCCCGCCGGGCGACCTCCAGCCACACCACCGACAGCAGGATCGGCAGCCCGCGCCGCCGCCTCAGTACCTCGTGCAGCAGCGAGGACGACAGCCGGTCGTAGTCCGCCGGGGTGCCGTGGAACCCGAGGCGCCCGCCCAGCAGTTCCGTCACCGCGTTGGCCCACGCCCGCCCGCCGCGCAGCCCGTACGGCAGCATCCCGGCCAGCCGGTCCAGCTCGATCTGGGCCGCGTCCATCGCGCGTTCGTCCAGCGCCGGATCACCCTCGGTGGCCAGCAGCAGGCACAGCAGCGCCAGGTCGGGCCGCTCCGCCCGGGCCTCGGCCGCGAACTGCTCCCGCCAGGCCTCCGCACTCACGAGGCCGCCCGGAAGTGGTGGTACATGTGGTGCGTGGCGAAGCCCAGCCCGTCGTACAGCGCCAGTGCCCCCGGATTGTCCGTCTCGACCTGCAGCCACGCCGCCGACGCGCCCTCCTCCAGCGCCCGCCGGGCCAGCGCGGCCATCACCGCCGTCGCCAGGCCCTCCCGCCGGTGCGCGGGATCCACGGTCACCGCCGCGAAGCCGGCCCACCGCCCGTCCACCACGCAGCGCCCGATGGCCCGGCCGTCCGGCAGCGCCGCGAACCACACCGACGGCCCTTCCACCAGCATCCGCCGGGCCAGGTCCGGGTCGCTCACCTTCCCGTAGCGCCCGAGCCACGCCTCGTCCGGGACCCGGGTCAGGCGTACGGCCTCGGCCGCGGGCGCCTCCACGTCGCCGACCGGCGCCAGCGCCCCGATCCGTACCTCCGCCGACACCTCGTTCACCCAGCCGCGCTGCTCCAGCTTCGCGCCGAGCATCTCCTGGGTGCCTGCGGCCCCCGTCGCGACCTGCACGTAGGCCGGAAGCGACCGCTCCGCGTACCAGGAGGTCACTCGCGCGAGTGCTTCGTCCAGCGGTATCCCCGGATCGCCGAGCGGCAGCACGGAATTGGCCCGCCGGGTGAATCCGGCGGCCGCCCGCAGCGTCCACCCGCCCAGCTGCTCGCTCTCCAGCGGCTGCCAGGCCCGCGCGGCGACCCGCGAGAGCTCCTCGAAGGAGGCCGCGGGACCCCGTCGCCGGGCCGGCGCCGGAGGCACGATCTTGCCCGCCACCAGCGAGGATTCCGAGATGCGGACGGATTGTCCGTCCTTCTTTGTGATCAGCAGCACACCCTGGTCCCAGGATGTGAGAACCCCGACCGTGTCCGTGAACTCGGGTGATCCGCTCACTACGGCCTCCACCCGTCGTACAGAGACTCGTTTACCCACGTCAGCCGGGGTAATTCGGACCTCCAGCAGTCCACCGGCAGTGATTTCCACAGCTCTGTCCGCCCCTCCTGTTCGGATCGTGCCCGGGAACGGAGATACTAGGTGCGGGCATCGACGACGCCGCGCTCCCGCGCGATATGGAAAGCCCTACCGAGGAGGAACGAGAGCGTGACCTACGTCATCGCGGAGCCTTGTGTCGACGTCAAGGACAAGGCATGCATCGAAGAGTGCCCCGTCGACTGCATCTACGAGGGCCAGCGGTCCTTGTACATCCACCCGGACGAGTGCGTCGACTGTGGTGCGTGTGAGCCGGTCTGCCCGGTCGAGGCCATCTTCTACGAGGACGACACTCCGGAGGAGTGGAAGGACTACTACAAGGCGAACGTCGAGTTCTTCGACGAGCTCGGTTCGCCCGGTGGTGCCTCGAAGCTGGGCCTGATCGAGCGCGACCACCCCTTCGTCGCGGCGCTGCCCGCCGGTATCAACGGCGAGCACTGACCTTTCAGGCAGACGCGCCCCTCGGTCCCGTACGGCCTTCCCGCCGCACGGGACCGACGTGTTTCCGGCACCCGTACACACCAGCACTCAGAGAGAGCAGAGACCACCGTGGCCGCAGTATCCGACCGTCTTCCCGCCTTCCCCTGGGACAAGCTGGAGCCGTACAAGGCCACGGCGGCGGCCCACGCGGACGGCATCGTCGACCTGTCGGTCGGCACGCCCGTGGACCCGGTCCCGCAGCTGATCCGGCGCGCCCTGATCGAGGCCGCAGACTCACCGGGCTACCCGACCGTGTGGGGCACCGTCGCGCTGCGCGACGCGATCACGGGCTGGGTGCGCGGCCGCCTCGGCGCGAGCGCCGCCGGACACCGCAACGTCCTGCCGGTCGTCGGCTCCAAGGAGCTGGTGGCCTGGCTGCCGACCCAGCTGGGCCTGGGCGCCGGGGACAAGGTCGCCTACCCCCGGCTCGCCTACCCCACCTACGAGGTCGGCGCGCGGCTGTGCGGCGCCGAGGCCGTCGTGTACGACGACCCGACCGAGCTCGACCCGGCCGGTGTGAAGCTGCTGTGGCTCAATTCCCCGTCCAACCCCACCGGCAAGGTCCTCGCCAAGGAGGACCTCGTCCGGATCGTCGCCTGGGCGCGCGAGCACGGGATCCTGCTCTTCAGCGACGAGTGCTACCTGGAGCTGGGCTGGGAGGCCGAACCCGTCTCCGTCCTCCACGACGACGTCTGCGGCGGTTCGTACGAGGGCATCGTGGCCGTCCACTCCCTCTCCAAGCGCTCCAACCTGGCCGGCTACCGGGCGGCCTTCATCGCGGGTGACGCGGACGTGCTCGGCGAGCTGCTGGAGATCCGCAAGCACGGCGGCATGATGACCCCCGCCCCGGTGCAGGCGGCCACCGTCGCGGCCCTCGGCGACGACACCCACGTCGAGGAGCAGCGCGAGCGCTACGCGGCCCGCCGCGCGGCGCTGCGTACGGCCCTGGAGGCGCACGGCTTCCGGGTCGAGCACAGCGAGGCGAGCCTGTACCTGTGGGTGACCCGCGACGAGCCCTGCTGGGACACCGTCGCCCACCTCGCTGGTCTGGGCATCCTGGTCGCGCCGGGCGACTTCTACGGCGAGGCGGGCGCGCGGTTCGTGCGCGTCGCCTTCACCGCCACCGACGAGCGGGTCGAGGCGGCGGTCAAGCGCCTCGGCTGAGCGCCGGGTTCCACGACGGAAAAGCCCGAGGGGGCCGGGAGTTCGCACTCCCGGCCCCCTCGGTGGTTCCTGCGGCGTCAGCCGCCCAGCGGCAGTCCGCCCGGCAGTCCGCCCGGCAGGACACCGGACGTCGGCAGCGTGGAGGTCGGGAGCGAGGACACCGGCAGCTCCTGCGTCGTGGGGAGCCCGCCGAGCAGGCCCTGCGCGGTGCCGGCCACGTCGGAGGCGGGGGCCGGCAGGCTCTTGGTGGCGCTGCCGGCGGTGTCGACGGCGCCCGTGGCCGCGTCCGCCGTCGTGGCGGTGTCGGGGGCGGCGAGCTGGCCCAGCGGCGGCACGGACTCCAGGCCGGCGGCGCTGGCCGCCCCGGCCGCACCGACCACGGGCGCTGCCCCGGCTGCGATCAGCAGCGCGGCACGGGCGATCCGGCGGGTCAGGGGGAGAGACATGTTGCTCCTAAGCGGTAGCGGCTGAGTACGCCGTGCTAACCGCTCCCGGGGCGGGTGGAGTTGCGGTGCCGGTGGGTAAAGGATCGGTAACGCATCGTTTAATCGGCTTCCGGGAAAAGCGCATTGGATGCGCGCCGACCAGGGCTTCCGTCCGTTTCGGGGATCGGTGGCCCGCTACACGGATCCCCCCGCAGGAGTGATCGCTCGCACGCGCGCCCGGGCGCCCCCGGTGTGTGCCCCGCCGCTGAGCGGATCAGCGGGCCATGAAGATCCGTACCACGCCCGGGCCCGCGTAGTGGAGGTCCTTGGCGCCGTCCTGGCCCTTGTCCTGCCACCGCCCCCGGTCCTTGCCCGCGGTCCAGCCGTGCCGGTCGTAGGACACCCGGGAGATGCCCATCGCCTTCGCGTTGGCCACCGCCCAGTGGGCCATGGCCCGGCTGCGGCGGACCGAGACCTCGTCGCCGGCCTTCTTCTCCGTCAGCGTGACCTCGGCCTCGGGGGCCGTCCGGCCCCCGCCGGCGTTCCGGCCGGCCTGGCCGCCCTGCGGGGACATGGTGTGCATCCCGTCCTTGCCGAAGATCCGGACCAGGCCGGCCCGTACCTTCTCCGGGTCGCCCGGCCCGGTGGGCGCGGGCCCGCCGCAGTTCAGGGTGCCGCCGCCGGCGAAGGCCGCCGTCAGCACGGTCGCGTCGGGCTCGTGCTTCGCGTACGCCTGGGGGAACCCGCTGCGCTGCACCTTCTGCGCCGCCACCGTCAGCGGCAGGCGCGAGTACCCCGGCACGTCGACGAGGTGGTCGTAGAAGATCCCGGCCGAGTAGACCGGGTCCCTGATCTCCTCCGGAGTGCCCCAGCCCATCGACGGCCGCTGCTGGAAGAGGCCCAGCGAGTCCCGGTCGCCGTGATCGAGATTGCGCAGCGCGGACTCCTGCATGGCGGTCGCCAGTGCGATGGTCACCGCCCGGTCGGGAAGGCCCTTGGCGACGCCGACCGCGGCTATCGTCGCCGCGTTCGCCGCCTGCTCGGGCGACATTTCGTACGTTTCTGAGGTTTCGTCCTCCCCGACCGGATCCGCGCTGGCCACGCAGAACGGGGCGCCGCCGCCACCGTTCGAATCGTGCTGCACGGCGAAGTACCCGATCACCGCGAGGAGAACGAGCAGGCCGACGACCGCCCGGAGCATCCGGCGGCGACGAGGACGGGGATCACGGGTCTCGGACACGCGGCCCACCGTACTTGAGGCATATGACGCGTCCACCGGCCGGACGTAGGAGGCTTCGTCGCATCCCGGGGCGTTAGGGTCAGTTCCATGTCCGAATCCGAGCTGGACCTCACCCTGGACGCCGCCGAGCTGACCGCCCGGCTCGTCGACATTCCGTCCGTGAGCGGCGACGAAAAGGTCCTCGCCGACCTCGTGGAACACGCGTTGCGCGGCCTGGCGCACCTCACCGTGGACCGCTTCGGCAACAACGTCGTCGCCCGCACGGACCTCGGCCGCGCCGAGCGCGTCGTGCTGGCCGGCCACCTCGACACCGTGCCGATCGCCGACAACGTCCCCTCCCGCCTCGACGAGAACGACGTGCTGTGGGGCTGCGGCACCACCGACATGAAGTCCGGTGTCGCCGTGCAGCTGCGCATCGCCGCGACCGTGCCCGAGCCGAACCGGGACCTCACCTTCGTCTTCTACGACCAGGAGGAGGTCGCCGCCGACCTCAACGGCCTCGGCAAGGTCGCAGAGGCCCACCCCGACTGGCTGACGGGCGACTTCGCGGTCCTGCTGGAACCCTCGGACGCCGAGGTCGAGGGCGGCTGCCAGGGCACCCTGCGCGTCCTGCTGCGCACCACCGGCGAGCGCGCGCACTCCGCCCGCAGCTGGATGGGCTCCAACGCCATCCACTCGGCGAGCCCGATCCTCGCCCGCCTCGCGGCCTACGAGCCCCGCAAGCCGGTCATCGACGGCCTGGAGTACCACGAGGGCCTCAACGCGGTCCGCATCGAGGGCGGCGTCGCCAACAACGTCATCCCCGACGCGTGCACGGTGACCGTCAACTTCCGCTACGCCCCGGACCGCACCGAGGCCGAGGCGCTGGCCCACGTACGGGAGGTGTTCGCGGACTGCGACATCGCCGAGTTCGTGGTCGACGACTCCTCGCCCGGCGCCCTCCCCGGCCTCTCCCACCCGGCTGCCAAGGCCTTCATGGAGGCGGTCGGCGGCCGCGCCATGCCCAAGTTCGGCTGGACGGACGTCTCCCGCTTCAGCGCCCTCGGAGTCCCGGCGGTCAACTACGGCCCGGGCGACGCCCTGCTGGCGCACAAGGTCGACGAGCGCGTCGAGACGAAGGCGATCCTGCACTGCGAGGAACGACTCCGCGCCTGGCTGACCTCCTGAATTCCGCTTCTCGTCACCTTTGTGCGCCTACCCTGATCCAACGATCAGCAGGAGGGAGCACAGCATGGGCAACCACGGCAGTCCCGAGGGTTCCGCTCGTCGTCGGCCCGAGGAGCAGCAGCTCGGGCCGGTGCTGAGGAGGCGGAGCCAGGTGCAGGCGGGCAGTACGACGGACCAGCGGCTGCTGGATTCGGCGGGGCCCTCCGAGTGGGTGCACACCGATCCCTGGCGGGTCCTGCGCATCCAGTCGGAGTTCATCGAGGGCTTCGGCACGCTCGCCGAGCTGCCGCCCGCGATCAGTGTGTTCGGATCGGCCCGTACGCCGGAAGGCTCGCCCGAGTACGACGCGGGCGTGCGGATCGGCAGCGCGCTGGTCGACGCCGGCTTCGCGGTGATCACCGGCGGCGGTCCGGGTGCGATGGAGGCGGCCAACAAGGGCGCCCGCGAGGCGAACGGCGTCTCGGTCGGCCTCGGCATCGAGCTGCCCTTCGAGCAGGGGCTCAACCAGCACGTCGATCTCGGCCTGAACTTCCGGTACTTCTTCGTCCGCAAGACGATGTTCGTGAAGTACAGCCAGGGCTTCGTCGTCCTGCCGGGCGGCCTGGGCACGCTGGACGAGCTGTTCGAGGCACTGACCCTGGTCCAGACCCAGAAGATCACCCGCTTCCCGATCGTGCTGTTCGGCACGGAGTACTGGAGCGGCCTGATCGACTGGCTGCGGGGCACCGTGATCGCCCAGGGCAAGGCCTCGGAGAAGGACCTGTACCTGTTCCACGTCACCGACGACGTGGACGAGGCGATCGCGCTGGTGACGAAGGAAGTCGGCAAGTAGGCGAAGGGCCCGGGCCGCACCCGGCCCGGGCCCCGAACGCCTCCGGCCGTCGGGGTTTCAGGCCAGGCCGCGGCGGGCGATTGCCGGGGGCGGTGGCCCTGGATGGAGCGGACCATGCTCCTTTTCGACGCCGCTCTCGCGCGGTTCGGCGCCGGGGCGCCTCGCCGGCTTCGGGCGGCTGCGCCGGCCTCCGGCCGTCGGGGCCTCAGGCCAGGCCGCGGCGGGCTACCGCCGGCGGGCGGTGGCCCTGGATGGAGCGGACCATGCTCCTTTTCGACGCCGCTCTCGCGCGGTTCGGCGCCGGGGCGCCTCGCCGGCTTCGGGCGGCTGCGCCGGCCTCCGGCCGTCGGGGCCTCAGGCCAGGCCGCGGCGGGCTACCGCCGGGGGGCGGTGGCCCTGGATGGAGCGGACCATGTCCAGGATCTGCCGGGTCTCCGCGACCTCGTGGACGCGGTAGACCTGCGCTCCCAGCCAGGCCGAGACGGCCGTCGTCGCCAGGGTGCCCAGCAGGCGTTCCTTGACCGGCTTGTCGAGGGTCTCGCCGACGAAGTCCTTGTTGGACAGGGAGACCAGGACCGGCCAGCCCGTCGCCGTCATCTCGTCCAGCCGGCGCGTGGCCTCCAGCGAGTGCCGGGTGTTCTTCCCGAAGTCGTGCCCGGGGTCGATCATGATCGCGTCCCGGCGGACGCCCAGCGCCGCCGCCCGCTCCGCCAGCCCGACCGTCACGCGCAGCACGTCCTCCATGACGTCCTCGTACGTGATCCGGTGCGGCCGGGTGCGCGGTTCCACCCCGCCCGCGTGGGTGCAGACCAGGCCCACGCCGTACCGCGCGGCGACCTCCGCGAGCTTGGGGTCCACCCCGCCCCACGCGTCGTTGAGGACATCGGCCCCGGCCTCGCACACCGCCTCGCCGACCTCGTGCCGCCAGGTGTCCACGCTGATCACCACGTCCGGGTGGCGGCGCCGGACCTCGGCCACGAAGCCGACCGTGCGCCGCGCCTCCTCGGCCGCGTCCACGTGCTCGCCCGGGCCCGCCTTGACCCCGCCGATGTCGATGATCGCGGCGCCCTCGGCGATCGCGTGCTCGACCCGGTCCAGCGCCGGCTCGTCGCGGAACGTCGCGCCCTGGTCGTAGAAGGAGTCCGGCGTCCGGTTCACGATGGCCATGATCACCGGCTCGTGGGTGTCGAACTCGCGCCTGCCCAGTCGCAGCATCCTGCTCTTTCCTCCTTCGGCGGCCCTTGCGCCTCGCCTGCGACCTTAACCTGGTGGCCGGAGTCTCTCAGGGGAGTTGATCGTGTTCTTCTTCTTGATGATCGCGCTGGTCGTGGTCGTGGCAGCGGTCACCCTGGCGGTGATCGGCGGCGGCTCGGAGGCCGTCCTGCCGGAAGCGGAGCCGGACCGGGTCGCGGACGGACTGCCGGAGACCCGGCCCGTCGTACGGGCCGACATCGACGCGCTGCGGCTGCCGGTCGCCCCGCGCGGGTACCGGATGGCCGAGGTGGACGACGTACTGGAGCGGCTCGCGGCCGAACTGGCCGAGCGGGACGCGCGGATCGCACAGCTGACGGCCGCGGCGGCGCCCGCCGCCGCCCCGTCGGACGCGCCCGGGCACGTCGACCTCAGCAAGGGCGGTGAGCGGTGAGCGGTTCGGTGGCGGGCGCGGACGGGCTGCTGCGCTGTCCGTGGGGGCTGTCCACGCCGGACTACGTCGTCTACCACGACACCGAGTGGGGCCGTCCGGTGCACGGGGACGACGCCCTCTACGAGCGGCTGTGCCTGGAGGCGTTCCAGTCGGGGCTGTCCTGGATCACGATCCTGCGGCGCCGCGAGGGATTCCGTAAGGCCTTCGCGGACTTCTCGATCGCGGCGGTCGCGGAGTTCGACGAGCGTGACGCGGAGCGGCTGCTGGCCGACGAGGGGATCATCCGCAACCGGGCCAAGATCGAGGCGACCCTGGCCAACGCGAAGGTCCTCGCCGGGTGGGAGCCGGGCGAGCTGGACTCCCTGATCTGGTCCCACGCCCCCGAGGAACCGGGACCGGCCCCGCTGACGGTCACCGAGGTCCCGGCGGTCACGCCCGGGTCCACCGCCCTCGCCAAGGCCCTGAAGAAGGCCGGCATCCGCTTCGTCGGCCCCACGACGGCCTACGCCCTGATGCAGGCCTGCGGGCTGGTCAACGACCACCTGGCCGACTGCGTCTCCCGCGACCCGGCCTGAGCAGCCCGGCCGGGTCGCGGAACGCGTCAGCGGCCGAGGTACTTCGGCGGCTGCTTCGCGAGGAAGGCCTGGACGGCGATGGAGTGGTCCTCGGAGGCCCCTGCACGGGTCTGGAGGGTGTCCTCGTGGGCCAGGGCCTCGGAGAGCGTGTGGGAGGCCCCGTAGGCCAGGGACTCCTTCAGTGCGGCGTACGCGACCGTCGGGCCGGCGGCCAGCGTGCGGGCCACGGCCTCCGCCTCGGCGTGCAGGGAGTCCGCGGGCACCAGGCGGTTGACGATGCCGAGCTCGAACGCCTCCTGGGCCTTGATCGAGCGCGGGAACAGCAGCAGGTCCGAGGCGCGGGAGGCGCCGATCAGGCGGGGGAGGGTCCACGAGACCCCGGAGTCGGCGGTCAGCGCCACCCCGGCGAACGAGGTGTTGAAGGAGGCGGTGTCGGCGACGACCCGGAAGTCCGCCGCCAGCGCGAAGCCGAAGCCCGCCCCGGCCGCGACGCCGTTCACGCCGGCCACCACGGGCTTCGGCATCTCGGTGAGCGCCCGCACGATGGGGTTGTAGTGGTCGGCCACCGTGGTCATCGTCAGCGAGGTGCCGCTCTCGCGGTCCGAGGCGAGGTTCCCGATGTGCTCCTTGAGGTCCTGGCCCACGCAGAAGGCCCGGTTCCCGGCCGCGGTGAGCAGCACGGCCCGTACGGCGGTGTCGGCGGCCGCCGCCTGGACCGCGTCGCGCAGGGCGACCTTGGCCTCGGTGTTCATCGCGTTCATCGCGTCCGGACGGTTGATCGTGATGGTGGCGAGTCCGTCGGTCACTTCGTAGAGCACGCTGTCGGCCATGGCAGGGGGTCCCCCTTCGTCGCGGGCTTGGCTACCGGTCGGTACTGTCCGGTGCAAAGGTCAGCATGGCGGACCGGACGTGGCGCGCACATGTGATGTGCGTCAAAGAAAGCCGGTGCCGCTTCCCGGGTGCGGCGGCGAAGTATCGCAGGCGGATCCCCGAAATGAGTGGTTTTGGTCGAGCGCGTTGCCCAAGCGTTCCCATGCGATGTTGGTCATCGGGTCCTGACATGCGGGATAATGGCTGGGAAGCAATGTGTTCGATGCCGGGTATTAGGCGCCTGAACGGGGCCGTCGGCTGACGATGAGCTGGTTTCAGGAAGGGGAACGAGCATGGCGGCCATGAAGCCGCGGACGGGCGACGGCCCGCTCGAGGTCACCAAGGAGGGGCGGGGCATCGTCATGCGCGTACCGCTCGAGGGCGGCGGTCGGCTTGTCGTCGAGCTGACCCCTGATGAGGCGGACGCCCTGGGTGACGCCCTGAAGAAGGTCGTCGGCTGACCCCACGGGGACACCGACAGCACTTCCACCTTCTGCTTTTCCGCATTCTCTGCGCTGCCCCGACCGCGAACCCGCGGCCGGGGCAGCGTTGTGTCGTCATCACCGGACCCGAGCCTTCCGGAGCCGTGCCATGTCCTTCACCCCGCCCGCGCCGCCCGCCTTCGCCGACTGCACGGCCCGGCAGAAGGCCGCCCGGATCCTCTCCGACGTACTGGCACCGGCCCCCGTGGTGGTCGCGCTGCTGCTGCTCGTCGGATGGCGGAGCACCATGTCGTGGGCCGGGCTCGGCTGGGGCCTGTTCGCCGCCCTGTTCTGCGGGCTGGCCCCGATCGGGATCATCGCCCTCGGCGTCCGCCGGGGCGTGCTGACCGACCAGCACATCCGGGTACGGCGTCAGCGGGTCGTCCCGATGGCCCTGAGCCTGGTCTCCGTCGTCGCCGGGGTCACGCTCCTGCACGTCCTGGGCGCCCCCCGGGAGGTGTTCGCGCTCGTCGTCGCGATGCTGGTGGGCCTCGTGTCCTCGCTGCTGGTCACGGTGGTCTGGCAGATATCGATCCACATGTCGGTGGCCGGCGGCACCGTGATGATCCTGCTGCTCCTCCTCGGGCCCCCGGTGCTCCCCGCGGTGCTGATCGCCGCCGCCGCGGGCTGGTCCCGGCTGGTGCTGAAGGCGCACACCCCGGCCCAGCTCCTCGCCGGCACCGCGCTGGGCGGTACGGCGGCCCTCACCTTCGCGCTCCTGAACTGATCCGGGGCCGTGGGTCCGCAGTCGGACCGACCTGCGGGGGCTCAGCGCCGCACGGCGCACAGCAGCCCGTCGCCCACGGGGAGCAGCGCGGCCTCCAGTGCGGGGCTCTCGCGGACGCTGCGCAGCAGCTCGCGGACGCGCAGCACCTCCACCGGCTGGGCCGCGGAGTCGACCGTGCGGCCGTCGGAGAAGACCCCCTCGAAGCACACCAGTCCGCCGGGGCGCAGCAGCCGCAACGATTCGGCGAGGTAGTCGAGGGACTCGGAGGGGTCCCCGTCGCAGAAGACGAGGTCGTATCCGCCGTCGGCGAGCCGCGGGAGGACGTCGAGGGCGCGGCCGGGGATGAAGCGGGCGCGGTTGCCCGCGAAGCCCGCGGCGCGGAAGGCCTGGCGGGCGAAAGCCTGCCGGTCGGCTTCGGGATCCACCGTGGTCAGCACCCCGTCGGGGCGCATTCCGTGCAGCAGATGGATGCCGGAGACGCCGGTTCCGGTGCCGATCTCGGCGACCGCCTTGGCGTCCGCGGTGGCGGCCAGCAGGCGCAGCGCGGCCCCGGTGCCGGGGGAGACGGACCTCAGGCCCGCTTCCCTGGACCGGTCGCGGGCCCATCGCAGAGCGTCGTCCTCGGCGACAAACGCGTCGGCGAACGCCCAGCTCGTCTGCCGGTTGCCGGTAATGACCCTCTCCTGTCCCCATAGTTGGCGCAACGGTGACTGTATCCGTTGACGTCGGGAACCCGCAGATGGGACCGGGCGTTGTGAAGGGTGGAGGCGGGATAAGAAGGGACGGTGCCGGGCAGATCGACGGCCAGGACCGCTCCAGGGCTTAAGTCTCGCGTAAAGATACTGCAAAAACGCTTATCCGGAGCTGACAGAGGGGGTGGCTATGGTAGGGACTCCACTGGACACCACCAGAGCCGACAGGGGAGGTGCGGCTGCGCCTGTGGATCGTGGGGGCGTACTGAGACGCCTCTTCTGGTCGGCGGGTGAGCCGAAATCCGTGACCTACATTGCTGACCGCTTCCACACCGCCGACGCCGCAACCACCGCGACCTTTGCCGCCGATGCGGGCTCCCAGGCGTGGACCCCTCCTTCATGGGAGGAGATCGTCAGCACGCACAGCGCGCGGGTCTACCGCCTTGCCTACCGTCTGACGGGTAACCAGCACGACGCCGAGGACCTGACGCAGGAAGTCTTCGTCCGCGTCTTCCGCTCGCTGTCCACGTACACCCCCGGCACCTTCGAGGGCTGGCTGCACCGCATCACGACGAACCTGTTCCTGGACATGGTGCGCCGCAAGCAGCGGATCCGCTTCGACGCGCTCGGCGACGACGCCGCCGACCGGCTGCCGAGCCGTGAGCCGTCCCCGCAGCAGGTCCTGCACGACACCCACTTCGACGCGGATGTGCAGCAGGCGCTGGACACCCTCGCCCCCGAGTTCCGTGCGGCCGTGGTGCTGTGCGACATCGAGGGCCTGTCGTACGAGGAGATCGCCGCGACGCTCGGCGTGAAGCTCGGCACCGTGCGCAGTCGTATCCACCGGGGCCGTTCGCACCTGCGCAAGGCGCTCAAGCACCGGTCCCCCGCGGCCCGTGCTGAGCAGCGCGCGCTGGCGGGAGTGGCGATGGGCGCCCCCGGCGCCGGGGGAGAGGGCGGAGCCGAGTGAGCGACGTCAGTCCGTCACCCGCCGAACAGCACCTGGGCGACCGGCTTGCCGCCCTGGTGGACGGCGAGCTGAAGCACGACGCCCGCGATCGGGTCCTGGCCCATCTGGCGACCTGCGCCAGGTGCAAGGCCGAGGCCGATGCTCAGCGGCGTCTGAAGACCTTGTTCGTGGAGAGCGCGCCGCCGCCGCTGTCCGCGGGGCTGCTGGCGCGGTTGCAGGGGCTGCCGGGCGGCGGCCTCGACGATCCGTCCGGTCCTGCCGGTCCCGGCCTTCCCGCCGACCCGCCGCGCACTGCGGGGGCCGACCCCTTCGACGCGTTCGCGTACGGGCTGCCCGTCGCCGCCCGGCCACGGCCGCAGGAGGGCTTCCGCATCCACGAGGTGGGCCGTCCGCGCCGCAGGTTCGCCTTCGTCGCCGCGGGGGCCGTCTCGCTGGCCGCTCTCGCGCTCGGCGGCGCCCTGCCGCTGGAGGTGGACCCGAACCTGCGGGGTGATTCCCCGGCCCCGGCCTCCAGGCCCGGCCCTGCCCTGCCCGTGGCCGATCAAGGGGCCCGTGACCGGCTGCCCAGCCCCGAGGCCGTCCCGACCCTCCTGTCGGCCGTGGCGACCCCGCTGCCGCCCCTGCAGCCCTCCCCGCAGCACCCGGCACGCCCGGTCTCCCTGCTGCGCTGACGCGGGACCTGGTTGAATCTGCGGCACATGCGCATAGGTACGCGGGGAGCGCCCATGGCCGACAGGCAGCAGACCGACCCGGCTCCGCAGTGGTGGAGCCGGCCCGAGGGGACGACCGGGGAGGGCAGCCGCGAAGCGGTTCCCGCGCCGCGGCCCGAAACCGGGGGCGAGGACCACGTACAGGACGCGGCCCCGGCCCCGGCCCCCGACGTGTCTGCCCCGGACGAGCCGTTGCCGACCCTGGACGCGCCGACCTTGGACGCGCCGACGCCGGACGAGCCGTCCCCGGGCGAGCCGACGCCGGACGAGCCGGCCCCGGACGAGCCGGCCGCCGCGGTCCCCGCGGTGCGGTACGACCCCTGGAGCGCCGAGCCGCTGCAGGTCGTGGACCGGGGCCGGACGCCGCGCGGGATCCGGCTGTGGCAGGTGGTGGCCATCAGCCTCGGAACGGCCCTGCTCGCCGGCGGGACCGGCGGCTACCTCGGCGTGCTCGCCGAGCGGCAGAGCGGCACCCGGCTGGAGCTCCCCCAGGCGGCCGGCGCCGCCGACCGGGGCCGGGCCCCGGAGAGCGTGGCCGGGATCGCGGCCACCGCACTGCCCGGCGTGGTGACCCTGCACGTGCGGGGCACGAAGGGCAGCGGCACGGGTACCGGCTTCGTGCTCGACCAGCAGGGGCACATCCTGACCAACAACCACGTGGTGGCCGACTCCCAGGAGATAACGGTCACCTTCAGCACCGGCGAGAGCGTCACCGCCGAGCTCGTCGGCCGTGACTCCGGCTACGACCTGGCCGTGGTCAAGGTCAGCGGGGTGCGCGGGCTCCGGCCGCTGAGCCTGGGGAACTCCGACAACGTGGAGGTCGGCGACCCGGTGGTGGCCATCGGGGCGCCCTTCGACCTGTCGAACACCGTCACCGCCGGCATCATCAGCGCCACCGGCCGGCCCGTCACCGCGGGCGGCGACAAGGGCGACGGCAGCGACATCAGCTACGTCGACGCGCTCCAGACCGACGCCCCCATCAACCCGGGGAACTCCGGCGGCCCGCTCCTCGACGCCAAGGCCCACGTGGTCGGCATCAACAGCGCCATCCGCGGGGCCGACAAGGAAGATCCCACCCGGCAGGGAGGCTCCATCGGGCTCGGCTTCGCCATCCCCGTCAACCAGGGTAAGCGCGTCGCCGAGGAGATCATCCGCACCGGCCGCGCCACGCACCCGGTCATCGGGGTCACCCTCGACATGGACTACTCGGGCGACGGGGCCCGGGTCGGGGACAAGGGCGAGGACGGCAAGCCGTCCGTCGTCGCCGACGGACCGGGCGCGCGCGCCGGGATCCGGGCCGGGGACGTGATCACCAAGGTGGACGGCCAGCGGGTCCGCGGCGGCGACGAGCTGATCATCAAGATCCGCGCCCACCGCCCGGGCGACCCGCTGACCCTCACCGTGCTCCGCGCCGGCCGCGAAAGCACACTGAAAGTGGTCCTCGGATCGGCGAACGGCTCATGAGCGCGGGATGACAGCTGGGTGAATCCGCCGCGGAGGCGGTACGCAGGTATGGGCCCGTGGACAACGCCGGGTACCGTGTGTCGGGGCCCGAAGTGATAGAGAGCCGAGGAGCGGCAAGGTGTTCAACGACATAGGCGCACTCGAACTTGTCACGATCGTGGTGCTCGGCATCCTCGTCTTCGGACCGGACAAGCTGCCCAAGGTCATTCAGGACGTCACGGGCTTCATCCGGAAGGTCCGGGCGTTCTCGGACAGCGCGAAGAACGACATCCGCTCCGAACTCGGCCCGGAATTCAAGGACTTCGAGTTCGAGGACCTGAACCCGAAGACCTTCATCCGCAAGCAGCTGACCGAGAACGAGGACCTCAAGGAGATCCGCACCAGCTTCGATCTCCGCAAGGAGCTCAGCGACGTCTCCGACGCCGTGAAGAGCTCGGAGGCCGGCGCCGCCCCGTCCGCCCCGGCCGCGGCCGCCACGCCCGCCGTCACCGGCCCGGACCTGCTGAAGAAGCCCGCCGCCCCCGCCCCGGAGGAGCGCTCGCGCTTCGACGCCGACGCCACCTGACGCGCGGCCTGCCCGGCGATCCGCGGTCGGATGGCTATCCTCCATCTGTCCGGATCGCAGGACGCCCGAGGGAGGGGGTCCCCCCAGCACAGCGAGGGGGAGGGCCGTTCCGGACCCCACGGAACGAGAGGCCGCCCAGATGGAGACGACGAGCAGCAGCCGGGTAGGAGCGCAGACCGCGGAGGCCCCCGCCCCCGCAGACGCACCCGCCCAGGAGCCGGATACCGGCCCACACAGCGATACACAGCCACAGGAAGCCCCTGCGCCCGTACCGGCGGCCCGCCGGACGGCCGAGGGGTTCCTGGCGGCCGACTTCCCCTGGTACGGGCTGGACGGCGCCTTCACCGGCCCCCGCTGGCTCATGCAGGTCGGCACCGCCGCCGACGGCACGGTGGAGCACGGCTCCACGGGCCACGGCGACGAGCCCTCCGCCCGGGGCGAGATCGCCACCGGTGAGAAGGAGCGCTTCGCGGTGGTCATCACCGTGGCGAGCAACCCGCTGCGCCGCAGCGGCGACGGCACCGGCGTCCTGGAGGCCACCTCGGTCGCCTCGGCCGCCTGGCTGGCCGGCTCCGGACTGCTGGCGTACAGCTGGCCCGGACAGATGGACCACTCGCTGCGCGACGACTGGCTGGACCAGCAGACCGAGGCCGCGTGGGAGCTGGCGGACGACCTGGACGGTGAGGACTGGTCCACGCTGTCGCTGCCCGTGGACGGGGAGCCGACGCCGTTCCACTACCGCGAGTCGGAGTTCGGGTGGGTGCTGGCCGGCTCCACCGGGAGCGGGGTCCACCTGGGCGCGTACGGCCGCGGGATGAGCGCGTACGGACTCGGCTTCTCCGCGATCGCGGACCTCGGCTCGTACCAGTAGCGGGTCACGGGTCACGGGTCACGGGTACGAGGCGACGGGGACCGGTACGGGGAAGGGCGCCGCTCGGCGAGCGGCGCCCTTCCCCGTGGTACGGACGGTCAGAACTTGTTGCGCGGGGTGATGCCCAGCGACATGCCCGACAGGCCGCGCGCCCGGCCGCCCAGCTTGCCCGCGATCGCGCGCAGGGCCGCGCCGGCCGGGGAGTCCGGGTCGGACAGGACGACGGGCTTGCCCTCGTCGCCGCCCTCGCGCAGCCGGACGTCGATCGGGATCGAGCCCAGCACCGGCACCGTCGCGCCGACCGTCTTGGTCAGGCCGTCGGCGACCTTCTGGCCGCCGCCCGAGCCGAAGACGTCCACCATCTCGTCGCAGTGCGGGCACGGCAGGCCCGACATGTTCTCGACCACGCCGACGATCTTCTGGTGGGTCTGCACGGCGATGGAGCCGGCCCGCTCCGCGACCTCGGCCGCGGCCTGCTGCGGGGTGGTGACGACGAGGATCTCCGCGTTCGGCACCAGCTGGGCCACGGAGATCGCGATGTCGCCCGTACCCGGCGGCAGGTCCAGCAGCAGCACGTCCAGGTCGCCCCAGAACACGTCGGCCAGGAACTGCTGGAGCGCGCGGTGCAGCATGGGGCCGCGCCACACCACCGGGGCGTTGCCCGGGGTGAACATGCCGATGGAGATGACCTTCACGCCGTGCGCCGACGGCGGCATGATCATGTTCTCGACCTGGGTCGGACGGCCGTCCACCCCCAGCATGCGCGGCACGCTGTGGCCGTAGATGTCCGCGTCGACCACGCCGACCTTCAGGCCGTCCGCCGCCATCGCCGCGGCCAGGTTCACCGTGACGGAGGACTTGCCGACGCCGCCCTTGCCGGACGCGACCGCGTACACGCGGGTCAGCGAGCCCGGCTTGGCGAAGGGCACCTCGCGCTCGGCGGTGCCGCCGCGCAGCGTGGCCGCCAGGTCCTTGCGCTGCTCGTCGCTCATGACGTCGAGGGAGACGGCGACGGAGGTGACGCCCGCGACCTTCTCGACGGCCTCGGTGACGTTCTTGGTGATGGTCTCGCGCATGGGACAGCCGGACACCGTGAGGTAGACCGTGACGGCGACCTCGCCGCCCTCACCGATCTCCACCGATTTGACCATGCCGAGCTCGGTGATCGGCCGGTGGATCTCGGGGTCGTTCACCGTCGCCAGCGCGTCCAGGATCGCGTCCTGCTCAGGCACGGCGGCGGAGCTTGTGTCGGTAGCCATGCCCCGATGGTACGGCTCGGTAGCAGGCGGCAGGAAAGCCCGTCAGCGGTCGCCTTCGTCACGTTCGGCGGGGAATAGACGCCGCTCGTCCATCTCCTTGATCAGGTCCTGGAACTCGGACCTGATCCAGTCGCGGGTGGCGACCTCGCCCAGGCCCATCCGCAGGGCGGCGATTTCCCGGGTCAGGTACTCGGTGTCGGCGATGGAGCGCTCGTTCTGCTTGCGGTCCTGCTCGTGGGTGACCCGGTCGCGGTCGTCCTGCCGGTTCTGCGCGAGCAGGATCAGCGGAGCCGCGTAGGAGGCCTGCAGCGACAGCATCAGGGTCAGGAAGATGAACGGGTAGGGGTCGAACCGCAGGTCGTCCGGCGCGAAGATGTTCCACAGCACCCAGACGATGATGACCAGGGTCATCCAGACGATGAACCGGCCGGTGCCCAGGAAGCGCGCCACCCGCTCCGACAGCCGCCCGAAGGCCTCCGGGTCGTACTCGGGCAGCAGTGACCGGCGCGGGGCGCGCGGCAGGTCCAGGCGCACCCGCGAGCGCGTCAGCGCGCTCGACCCGGCGCCCGAGGACCTCCCCGCGCGCTCGCCGGAACGTTCCGCCGCTTCCGCCGCCAGCCCGTGCTCGCGCGCCTGCGTCCGCGCCTGCTCGCGCCGCTCCCGGATCTGTTCGCGGCGTCGCTCGCGCGCCTGCTCGCCCCGCCCCCGTTCGAAGCGTCCTCGTTCAGCGGCCACCGAGGGCCTCCTCGGAATGGAAGTCCGTCTCCCGCCAGTCGTCCGGCAGCAGGTGGTCCAGCACGTCGTCCACGGTCACCGCGCCCAGCAGCGAGCCGCTCTCGTCGACCACCGGCACCGCCACCATGTTGTAGGCGGCGAGGTGCGTGGTCACCGCGGGCAGCGAGGCGTTCGGGCGCAGCGGCGGCAGGTCCGTGTCCACGATCGAGCTGACCAGCGTGAACGGAGGGTCGCGCAGCAGCCGCTGGAAGTGCACCGTGCCCAGGTACTTGCCCGTCGGCGTCTCGTCCGGCGGCCGGCACACGTACACCTGCGCCGCCAGCGCCGGCGACAGGTCCGCCTGCCGTACGCGGGCCAGCGCATCCGCGACCGTCGCGTCCGGCCGCAGCACGATCGGCTCGGTGGTCATCAGACCGCCCGCGGTGTTCTCCTCGTAGGACAACAGGCGGCGCACGTCGGCCGCGTCGTCCGGCTGCATCAGCGTCAGCAGCCGCTCCTTGTCGTCCTCCGGCAGCTCGGAGAGCAGGTCGGCCGCGTCGTCCGGGTCCATCGCCTCCAGGACGTCGGCGGCGCGCTCCTCCTTCAGCTTGCCGAGGATCTCCACCTGCTCGTCCTCGGGCAGCTCCTCCAGCACGTCCGCGAGCCGGTCGTCGTCGAGGGCGTTGGCCACCTCGGCGCGCCGCTTGGGCGTCAGGTGGTGCAGCACGTTCGCCACGTCGGCCGGGCGCATCTGCTCGAAGGTGGCGACCAGGTTCTCGGCGCCCTGCCCGTGCTCCTCCAGCGAGAAGCCCGTCACCGCCGACCACTCCACCGTCAGGGCCTCGCCGCGCCGGCGCAGCGCACCCGACTTGCCCTTCCGCACGAAGATCCGGTCGATCTCCCAGTCCCGGCGGGCCGGCAGCTGCTGGATGGCCACGTCCAGGACGGTGACCTCCTCGCCGCTCGCGACCAGCGTCACCCGCCGGTCCAGCAGCTCGCCCAGGACCAGGCGTTCGGTCGGACGCTGCTCGAACCGCCGCATGTTGATCACGCCGGTGGTGATGACCTGCCCGGACTCCACACCGGTGACCCGGGTCATCGGCAGGAAGATCCGCCGCCGGCTGACGACCTCGACCACCAGGCCGAGCAGCCGTGGCGGGCGGCCGCCGACCCGGAGCATCGCGACGAGGTCGCGGACCCGGCCGACCTGGTCGCCGTTGGGATCGAAGACGGGCACACCCGACAGATGCGAGACGAAGATCCGCGGGGCGCCTGCAGCCATCCGAGCGCCTCCTAGTGCGTCGATCAAGAGTCGTGCCGCCCCTCAGGCTAGCCCGTGCCGCCCGAAAGCGTCCTGGTGGGGCCGTCCGCCCGGGGGCGGGGCGAACACCGGGGCGCGGTCGCGGGGCGCGAGGTACG
Organism: Streptomyces xanthophaeus; assembly: GCF_030440515.1. Lineage (GTDB taxonomy): Bacteria > Actinomycetota > Actinomycetes > Streptomycetales > Streptomycetaceae > Streptomyces > Streptomyces kutzneri. The sequence goes on along the minus strand of NZ_CP076543.1, from coordinate 3,034,669 downwards.
GGCGGGTACGCTGCCTGCTGCTCGCAGACGACCGACGAGAGGCACCCGCCCGTGACCGCCTACTTCCCTGCCGCGCGGCTGCGCCGGGCCGCCTTCATCGGCGTGCTGTGCGCGGGCCTCGCCGTCACCGGTACGGGCTGCGGGGAGGACCCCGACGAGGGCACGAACGGGGTCGGCAAGCTGTCCGCCGACAAGATCGAGGAGAAGGCGAAGGCGGCCGCGACGGAGGCCGACTCGGTGCACCTGTCCGGCACGCTGGTGAGCGGCGGCAAGTCCTTCACCCTCGACATGCGGCTGAAGGCGGAGGGGGGCTCCGGCGAGGTGAAGTCCAACGAGGACACCTTCCAGCTGCTGCGCGTGGGGGAGCAGCTGTACCTGAAGGCGAGCGCGGCGTTCTGGGGCCAGTCCGACTCGGCCGGCAAGCTCGGCGACAAGTTCGTGAAGGTGCCCGAGGGAGACCCCTCCTACAAGCAGTTCCGCGGCTTCACCGACATGGACGTCCTGCTGGACGGGCTGCTGGGACTGGAGGGCAAGCTCACCAAGGGCTCGTACACCAAGGTCGGGCACACCCGCGCGGTCCAGGTCGCGGCGGACGCGGGCAAGGGCGGCAAGCTCTCGGTGTCGCTGGAGGGGACCCCGTACCCGCTGCTCATGGAGCGCGCAGGCGGCGCCGGCCGGGTCGAACTCGCGGAGTGGGGCAAATCGTTCCAGCTGGACCCGCCCGCGCAGGACCAGACGGTCGACTACGGCACCCAGCTGCCGACGACGAAGGACCAGAGCGGCGGGCCCGCCCCGGCTCCTTCCAAGGGCTCCGGCCAGGGCGCGAACCCGACCAAGCCGTAACGCTCGGCGGGTCGGGCGGGTCGGGTGCGTCGGCGGCGCCGCAGGCGGATCCGGTCGTGCCGGGGCCGTGCGCGGGCCGGGGCGTCAGCCCCGGGCGGCCTTCTTGCGCTTCAGCAGGAGCTTCGGCAGGGCGGCGGGTACCGGCCTGCGGGTCGTCGCCGGGGAGCCCAGCGGGGCCGCGGCCAGCGAGCCGTCCGGCAGTTCGGACCGCACGGTTTCCGGCTCCAGCCGCAGCAGCCGGCACTCCCGCGCCCATCGCTCGGTCATGTCCTCCGAGTCGGGCGCGTTCAGCCGTTTGCCCTTGAGCTCGGCGACCGCCGCCGCCCATTCCTCGCCGCGGGGCGGGAGTTCCCGTACCGTCGCCGTCCAGGCCACCAGCCGGCCGCCCTTGTCCTTGCTCCGCACGGTCACCTCGGCACGCGCGCCGTCCGCCAGCCCCGGGAACGGCTGCTCGCCGGGCCCGTCGCCCAGTACGTGGGCCGCGCCGTCCACCCAGGCGTGCCACAGGGCGCGGTCGGCCCCGTCGCCGCGCACCCAGATCAGGCCGGACTTCTTGGTGGCCTCCTCGACGAGGGCCAGGTCGAGCGTGCTGAGAGTCATGCCGACAGGGTAGGGGGTCGCTCCCCGCGCGCGAGCGGGCGTCCCGGCCCGCAGGACCCGGCCCGCAGGACCCGGCCCTCAGGACCTGGCGCGGGCGGGGGCGCCTCAGAGCCAGCCGTTGCGGCGCAGCGCGCGGTGGATGGTGAAGCAGGAGGCGGCGATCGCGGCCATCACCATCGGATAGCCGTAGCGCCAGTGGAGCTCCGGCATGTGGTCGAAGTTCATCCCGTACACGCCGCAGATCATCGTCGGCACGGCGACGATCGCCGCCCAGGAGGTGATTTTGCGCATGTCCTCGTTCTGGGCGACCGTCGCCTGCGCGAGGTTGGCCTGGAGGATCGAGTTCAGCAGCTCGTCGAAGCCCACCACCTGCTCGTGCACCCGCGCCAGGTGGTCGGCGACGTCGCGGAAGTACTTCTGGATGTCCGGGTCCACCAGCCGCATCGGCCGTTCGCTCAGCAGCTCCATCGGACGCAGCAGCGGCGAGACCGCCCGCTTGAACTCCAGCACCTCGCGCTTGAGCTGGTAGATGCGGCCCGCGTCGGCGCCGCGCGCACTGCCCTTGGCGGGGGCGGCGAAGACCTCGCTCTCCACCTCGTCGATGTCGTCCTGCACCGCCGCCGCGACCGCGATGTAGCCGTCGACCACGTGGTCGGCGATGGAGTGCAGGACCGACGAGGGACCTTTGGCGAGCAGGTCCGGGTCGTCCTGGAGACGGTGGCGCAGCCCCTTGAGGGACCCCTGTCCGCCGTGCCGGACGGTGATGACGAAGTCGGGACCGGTGAAGCACATCACCTCACCGGTCTCCACCACCTCGCTGGTGGCGGTCAGTTCGGCGTGGTCGACGTAGTGGATCGTCTTGAAGACGGTGAAGAGGGTGTCGTCGTAGCGCTCCAGCTTCGGCCGCTGGTGCGCGTGCACCGCGTCCTCCACGGCCAGCGGGTGCAGCCCGAAGGTCGCGGCGATCCCCGCGAACTCGGCCTCCGTCGGCTCGTGCAGGCCGATCCAGGCGAAACCGCCGTCCTCGCGGACCCGGCGGATCGCCTCACGGGGCGTCAGACACGCCGGACCCAGCATCCGCCGCCCGTCGCGGTACACGGCGCAGTCGACCACCGCGCTGCTCGCCGACGGGTCGCGGGTGGTGTCGTAGCCGGGCTGTACGGGGGTGGCCCTGCGCAGGGCCGGGCGAACGGCGGCACGCAGGTAGGGCAGCATCGACATGGCAGGCTCCTTCTCGCGCACGGCTGCGGACCGTACGGGTGGGAGACCCTCCACCGCAGGCGGGCGGGCAGGCCCGGGCAAGGGGAGGGAACAGGACGGGAGGACAACGTTCTGCCGTCGCTCTTCTACTGATCAGCGGATCAGACGGATCGGCCGATCAAAGGGGGCGGGATGCGCCCGTCACAGAAGTGGAAGAGCGATTGGTACTGCACGATCGACTTCGGTCCACCGCAGCCCCACCTCCTCCGGCCGGTCCCCCGTGAGGGACGTCCTGTTGCCGGGGCGCTGAAACACCGCTTCTGCGTGCGGCCCCGAACAGCTGTCAACACTATCAGCCGACGGATGGTCAAGACCCGCCCTTTACCCGCCTGATACGAGTTCTATGCTCGCCTCATGGCAGAAATTCTGGCCCTCGTGGAGGCCCGGCTGCGCACGGCGTTCGGTGAACCCGACGCACGCGCCGCCGTCACCTTCCTGGGCACCGACCGCATCGAGGTACTCCGTTTCGCCGAGGGCGACCTCGTGCGGTACGCGACCCTCGGGATGTCCGCGCACCCGATGACCGATCCGACCGCCGTGGTCGCCGACCCCGTACGGGGCCCGCGCGCCGAGCTCGTGCTGACCGTACGGGCCGGACTGGCGGCCACCGACAAACTCCTGCGGCCGCTCGCGGTGCTGGCCGCGTCCCCTCAGGTCGAGGGGCTGATCGTGGCCCCGGGAGCCTCGCTCGACGTGGGTGAACCGCTCTGGGACGGGGCCCCCTTCAGCTCCGTCCTCGTGGCGGAACCGGGCGGTCTGGTCGAGGACCTGGAGCTCGACGAGCCCATGGACCCGGTGCACTTCCTGCCTCTGCTGCCGATGACGGCGAACGAGGCCGCCTGGAAGCGCGTGCACGGGGCGGCCGCCCTCCAGGAACGCTGGCTCGCGCGCGGAACGGACCTGCGGGACCCTGTGCGTAGCGCTGTCGCGCTGGACTGAGGGTCCGGACGGGTGAGCGTGCCTTGACTGGGGGCCGGGCGGGGAGGAGCGTGGCTTCTTATGAGGGGTGAACCAAGTTGCCCGAAGTGCGGCGGCCGGGTCAGGGCGCCCGGACTCTTCTCCGACTCCTGGCAGTGCGCGGTGCACGGCGCCGTCCACCCCCTGCAACCCGTCATCCCGCCGAGCGTCGAAGGCCTGAGCGTGGTGACGCACCGGGCGCGGGTGCCGGTGTGGATGCCCTGGCCGCTGCCGGTGGGGTGGCTGTTCACCGGGGTCGCGTCCGCCGGTGACGACCGCAGCGGTGGCCGGGCGACGGCGGTGGCCTGTTCCGGCCCCGGCCCGCTGGGCGGGATCGGCGAGCTGCTGCTGATCGCGGAGGAGCTGGGCGTGGGCCTCGGCGCGCGGTACGCGGGCATCGACGGCGTCGACCCCGGCTCGTCCATCGACGTATCGGCGCCGCCCCACGCCAAGGTGGTCGCGGCGGGCCGCCCGACCCCGCTGTGGCACGTGGCCGGCGGCCCCGACGACCGGGCCGTCTTCGCCGGAGAAGCGCGCGGCCTTTGGCTGTGGGCGATCGTGTGGCCGGAGCAGTCCGGCCTGCTGATGTACGACGAGCTCGTCCTCACCGACCTGCGCGACGCGGGGGCCGAGGTCGAGCTCCTTCCGTGCGGGGCCCTGAGCCCCCGCATCCTGGGCCCTGCCTGAGGTGCTCGCGGGGCCTGAGGGGGTCCGCGGCCCGGTTATCCTGGAGTGTCCCCCGTACGTACGACCCATGGAGCCAGGCTGTGCGCATCGACCTGCACGCCCACTCCACGGCCTCCGACGGTACGGACACCCCCGCCGAGCTGATGCTGGCCGCCGCCGGCGCCGGGCTGGACGTGGTTGCGCTGACCGACCACGACACCGTGCGCGGATACGGCGAGGCCCTCGCGGCCCTGCCCGCCGGACTGACGCTGGTGACCGGGGCCGAACTGTCCTGCCGGCTCGACGGGGTCGGCGTGCACATGCTCGCGTACCTCTTCGACCCCGAGGAGCCCGAGCTGGCCCGCGAGCGGGAGCTCGTCCGTGACGACCGCACCCCGCGCGCCCGGACCATGATCGGCAAGCTCCAGGACCTCGGCGTCGGCGTCACCTGGGAGCAGGTGGCCCGGATCGCCGGTGACGGCTCGGTCGGGCGGCCGCACATCGCCACCGCCCTCGTCGAGCTGGGCGTCGTACCCACCGTCTCGGACGCGTTCACGCCCGACTGGCTCGCCGACGGCGGCCGCGCGTACGCCGAGAAGCACGAGTTCGACCCGTTCGAGGCCGTGCGCCTGGTCAAGGCGGCCGGCGGGGTCACCGTCCTCGCGCATCCCGCCGCCGTCAAGCGCGGCCGGTGCGTCTCCGAGTCCGCGATAGCCGAACTGGCGGGCGCGGGCCTGGACGGCATCGAGGTGGACCACATGGACCACGACGCCGACACCCGCACCCGGATGCGCGGCCTGGCGGCCGACCTGGGCCTGCTGACCACCGGGTCCAGCGACTACCACGGCAGCCGCAAGACCTGCCGCCTCGGCGAGTTCACGACCGACCCCGAGATCTACGGCGAGATCACGCGCCGCGCGACGGGGGCCTTCCCGGTGCCGGGCGCCGGCGGACGCGAGCGCTGACCGGCCGGATCCGGCCCGCTCCACCCGTCCCACACTTCTTCTTCGCGACACCCCTCTCTTCTGCAAGGCATCACTGTGTTTGATTTCGCCGTCTTCGGATCCCTTTTTCTCACCCTTTTTGTGATTATGGACCCCCCGGGGATCACGCCGATCTTCCTCGCCCTGACCTCCGGCCGCCCCGTCAAGGTGCAGCGCCGCATGGCCTGGCAGGCGGTCTGCGTGGCCTTCGGTGTCATCGCCGTCTTCGGTATCTGCGGCCAGCAGATCCTGGACTACCTGCACGTCTCCGTCCCGGCGCTGATGATCGCCGGTGGTCTGCTGCTCCTGCTCATCGCGCTGGACCTGCTCACCGGCAAGAACGACGAGCCCAAGCAGACCAAGGACGTGAACGTGGCCCTGGTCCCGCTGGGCATGCCGCTGCTGGCCGGGCCCGGCGCGATCGTGTCCGTGATCCTCGCCGTCCAGAAGGCCGACGGCGCTGCGGCATCGGTCTCGGTCTGGGCCGCGATCGTGGCCATGCACGTCGTGCTGTGGATCACCATGCGCTACTCCCTGGTGATCATCCGGGTCATCAAGGACGGCGGCGTCGTCCTCGTCACCCGCCTCGCCGGCATGATGCTCTCGGCGATCGCCGTCCAGCAGATCATCAACGGCGTGCTCCAGGTGATCCACGGAGCCTGAGGCCCCGCCTCTTGGCCGCCGCACGCGGCCGCCCATGCGAACGCCCCCGCACCGGGACCGGTGCGGGGGCGTGAACGTTTTTCGTGCGATGCGTCAGCAGGACGCACTCTCGGCCGGTCGGATCAGGATGCGCTGGCCGACGGCTGCGGCCTGCTGCACGATCCGGTTGACGGAGGCCGCGTCCACGACGGTGCTGTCCACGGCGGACCCGTCGACGTCGTCCAGGCGCAGAATCTCGAAGCGCATGGGGCTTCTCCCTTCGTCAGTGTTTCTCCTTGCACTGGTCCAACGAAGTGTAGGCCGCAATCATTCCCTACGCTAAGGAAATTTTTTCACTGGCTAACTACACGCCGGTGCAGGAGTCCCAGAACGCGGCCAGCTCGCGCGCCGTCGTGGCCGGGTCCTCGGCGTTCGGGGAGTGGTCCGTCCCCGGCACGATCACCCGCCGCGCGCCCAGGCGCCGGGCCGTCTCGTCCAGCAGCGGCACCGGCCAGGCCTGGTCCACGGCCCCGGACAGGACCAGCTTCGGCAGGTCGACGCGGCTCAGCTCCGCCACCCGGTCCGGCTCGCAGATCAGCGTCCGGCCGGTGACGATCAGCTGCTCGGGAACGGTGGCCAGCCACCGCTCGCGCAGGAAGTGCGCGAGCTCGGGGGAGTCGGCGGCCGCGTCCTCGGGATCGTGGGCCCGCATCGCCGCCCAGATCCCGGGCATGTCGTCGCCCATCGCCTCCAGCGCGGCGACCAGCAGCTTCGTCCGGGCCTGCTGGTCCTCGGAGATCGCGGCCGGCCCGCTGCTCATCAGGGTGAGGGAGGCGAAGGGCGAGGGGTCGCGCAGCACGGCGGCGCGGGAGATCAGCCCGCCGAGCGAGTGGCCGACCAGGTGCACGCGGTCCTCGCCCAGCGCGCGGACCTGCGCGAGGACGTCCCGCGCCAGCTCCTCCAGGGCGTACGGGGCCTCCTCGCGCGGGCCCGGGGTCTCGTGCTGGCCGCGGCCGTCCACGGCGACGACCCGGTACCCGGCGGCCGCCAGCGGCTCCAGGAGGCCGATGAAGTCCTCCTTGCTGCCCGTGAAGCCGGGTACCAGCAGGGCGGTGCCGCGTACGGGCTCACCGGCCTCGTGCACGGCGAAGGAGCCGCGCTCGGTGGTGAGGAGGTACGCGCGGGCGGCGGAGGGCAGCGTGAGACGCGGAGGCTTGCTCATGGCCCGAGGTTACCGGCCCGTACGGTGCCCGGCACGGCCCGGGCAGGCCGATGGCCCCGGCCCCCTCGGAAGGGGATCGGGGCCATCGGCGGGGTGCTGCGTAAGGCTTACGCCTCGGGCGCGGCCACGGCCTTGCGGGTGCGGGTGCGCTTCGGCTTGACCGGGGCCTCCTCGGCCACGGCGGCGGCCTCGGCGACCGGAGCGGCCTCCGCGACCTTGCGCGTACGGGTCCGCTTCGGCTTGACCGGAGCCTCCTCCGCCACCGCGACGGCCTCGGCGGCGACCGGGGCGGCCTCCGCGACCTTGCGGGTACGGGTCCGCTTCGGCTTGACCGGAGCCTCCTCGGCGGGAGCCTCGGCGACCGGGGTCACCGCGGCGGCCGGGGCGGCCTTGCGGGGGGCGCGCCGGGCCCGGACGGGCTCGACCAGCGGCGGCATCTGGAAGTCCGGCTCCGGCTCGGTCGCGACGACCTTGCGGGTACGGACGCGCTTCGGCCTGGCCGGAGCCTCCTCGGCGACCGGGGTCACCGGGGCGGCCTCGGCGACCGGAGCGGCGGCGACCGGAGCCTCGACGACCGGCGCGGCCACGGGGGCCTGGACCGGCACCGCGGCCACACGGGTGCGGCGGCGGCGCGGACGGCGCGGCTCGTCGGCGGCCGGGGCCGCAGGGACCTCGGGAGCCTGGACCGGGGTCACCGCGGCGCCGGCCTCGGCGCCCTCGGCGAGCTCCGCCCCGCCCCGCGTACGGCGGCGCTGGCGCGGCGTACGGGTACGGGCCGGACGCTCCTCGGTCACCACGGCGGCGGCCGCCGGACCGGAGCGGCCGCCACGGCCACCGCGGCCGCCGGTCTCGCCCAGGTCCTCAAGGTTCTCGGCCTTCAGGCCGGCCCGCGTGCGCTCGGCGCGCGGCAGGATGCCCTTGGTGCCGGCCGGGATGTTCAGCTGCTCGAACAGGTGCGGGGACGTGGAGTACGTCTCGACCGGCTCGTGGAAGTCCAGCTCCAGCGCCTTGTTGATCAGCTGCCAGCGCGGGATGTCGTCCCAGTCGACCAGGGTGACGGCGATGCCCTTGTTGCCCGCGCGGCCGGTGCGGCCCACTCGGTGCAGGAAGGTCTTCTCGTCCTCCGGCGTCTGGTAATTGATGACGTGGGTCACACCCTCGACATCGATACCGCGCGCGGCGACGTCGGTGCACACCAGCACGTCGACCTTGCCGTTGCGGAACGCGCGCAGCGCCTGCTCGCGCGCACCCTGGCCCAGGTCGCCGTGGACGGCGCCGGACGCGAAGCCGCGCTTCTCCAGCTGCTCGGCGATGTCGGCCGCCGTGCGCTTGGTACGGCAGAAGATCATGGCCAGGCCACGGCCCTCGGCCTGCAGGATGCGGGAGACGAGCTCCGGCTTGTCCATGTTGTGCGCACGGAAGACGTGCTGCGTGATGTTGGCGACGGTCGCGCCCTCGCCGTCCTCGGAGACGGCGCGGATGTGGGTCGGCTGCGTCATGTAGCGGCGGGCCAGGCCGATGACCGCACCCGGCATGGTCGCCGAGAACAGCATCGTCTGACGCTTCGCGGGCAGGTACGCCATGATCTTCTCGACGTCGGGCAGGAAGCCCAGGTCGAGCATCTCGTCGGCCTCGTCCAGGACGAGGGCCTTGACGCGCGAGAGGTCGAGCTTCTTCTGCCCGGCCAGGTCGAGCAGGCGGCCCGGGGTGCCGACGATCACGTCGACGCCCTTCTTGAGCGCCTCGACCTGGGGCTCGTACGCGCGACCGCCGTATATGGCGAGGACGCGGACGTTGCGGACCTTGCCCGCGGTCAGGAGGTCGTTGGTGACCTGGGTGCACAGCTCGCGGGTCGGAACCACCACGAGGGCCTGCGGGGCGTCGGTCAGCTGCGCGGGGGTGGCGCGGCCGGCCTCGACGTCCGCGGGGACGACGACCCGCTCCAGCAGGGGAAGGCCGAAACCGAGCGTCTTGCCGGTTCCGGTCTTGGCCTGGCCGATGACGTCCGTGCCGGAAAGGGCGACGGGGAGGGTCATCTCCTGGATCGGGAAGGGGGACACGATGCCGACGGCTTCAAGGGCCTCGGCCGTCTCGGGGAAAATCCCGAGGTCTCGGAACGTAGTCAGGGTGCTGCCTCTTCTGTGAGACGCGGCGCGAGGCGGCGAGGGGGGTCGTACCGTGCCGTGCTTGCAGTACTGCTACGTACGAAGCTGCGCGGGACCACTAGCCTTCGCTCAAGCGCATCTGCCGCTGAGGGGGCCCCTCGTGGGAGGCGGTACGCATGAACGTACGCACCGCACCGAGGGCGGTCGGTTGGAGCCGATCGGGCCACCGACCGGGCATCCTCATTCGGATGGCCCGCCGAGTATTCGGCAGGCGCATTACCACTGTACCCCGGAATCGCGCAGGTGTGTCGGGTGAATTCACCGGGTAGGCGCGTTTAGCTGGACAGGCAGGGAACCGCCGTGGTGACTTGGAGGGCCATTCGGCGGGCTATTGTGCGGAGCATGTCGACCGTAGAAAACGCCTCGCCCGCCGACGACAGCGCCCCCACCGAAGCCGTGGGTATCGCCTCCCAGGACTGGGCCGCCGCCTCTGCCTCGCCGCAGTACCGGGCCGCCGTCGTGGACCTGCTCGGCGCGCTCGCCTACGGAGAGCTCGCGGCCTTCGAGCGCCTGGCGGAGGACGCGAAGCTCGCGCCCACCCTGGACGACAAGGCCGAGCTCGCCGCGATGGCCTCCGCCGAGTTCCACCACTTCGAGCGGTTGCGGGACCGGCTCGCGGCGATCGAGGTCGAGCCCACCGCCGCCATGGAGCCCTTCGCGAAGGGCGTCGACGACTTCCACCGCCAGACCGCGCCGTCGGACTGGCTGGAGGGCCTGGTCAAGGCCTACGTCGGCGACTCCATCGCCAGTGACTTCTACCGTGAGGTCGCCTCCCACCTGGACACCGACACCCGCGCCCTCGTGCTCGGCGTGCTCGACGACACCGGCCACGGCAACTTCGCCGTCGAGAAGGTCCGCGCGGCGATCGAGGCGGACCCGCGCTGCGGCGGCCGGCTCGCGCTGTGGGCCCGCCGGCTGATGGGCGAGGCCCTCTCGCAGGCCCAGCGCGTGGTCGCCGAGCGCGACGCGCTCTCGACCATGCTGGTCGGCGGCGTCGACGGAATGGCGGCCGGCTTCGACCTGGCGGCCGTCGGCGAGATGTTCACCCGCATCACCAAGGCGCACACCAAGCGGATGGCGGCCCTCGGCCTCGCCGCCTGACCGCACGGCGGCCGCACGGCAGCCGCGAGGCTCCGTACCGCTCCACACTTCGGCCCCGGCGCGCACACCGCGCGCCGGGGCCGACGTACGTGGTTCGGAGGTCAGAGGTCAGGGGTCGCGGTCAGCCCCGCGACGGAAGTGAAAACGGAGTCCTGTGGGACGGCCTGCGGGGCCCGGCGGCCGGACGGAGCAGCAGGGACAGGACCACGGCCGACACCAGCACCGCGCCGAGGAGCGTCGCGGTCAGGGTGTTGTGCCCGGGCCCCAGCGCGAAGTGGGTGAGATACGCCCCGAACAGCGCCCCCAGCACCCCGCTGACCAGGACCACTGTGCGGGAAGGCAACCGGCGCGTGAGCACCCGGGCGGCTGTCGCGGACAGGGCGAGGCCCAGGAGTGCGGAGCCGAGCACTTCCATCAGCAGCATGAGGTCTCTCCCATACGTCAGGGCAAACCGGGTCACTGCGGTCCTACCCGAAGCGGAAGAAACAGAAACGGCCCGGTGGGATCAACCACCGGGCCGTTTCCAACAGTTCTCAGAGCGCGCCGAAACCGACCTTGCGCACGCTCGGCTCACCCAGGTCGACGTACGACAGGCGGTCGGACGGCACCAGGACCTTGCGGCCCTTGTTGTCGGTGAGGCTCAGCAGCGGCGCGGTGCCGGACAGAGCGGCGGTGACGATGCTCTCCAGCTCCTCGGCGCTCAGGTCGCTCTCCAGCACGATCTCCCGGGGTGCGTGCTGCACGCCGATCTTGACCTCCACGGCTTTGTCCCTCCGACGATCCGGTTCGCGCGATCAGCCGCGCCGTACGCGGTCCACATTAGCCCGGTGAGGGGACGCGGACCGCGCAGAGCGGACACGCTCGCAGCGAACAGCGGCCGGCGGGAGCCCGCGGGAGCCGGTCCCTCAGGACTCCGTGCCGTGCAGCGGGAATCCGGCGATACCGCGCCAGGCGAGCGAGGTGAGCAGGCCGACCGCCGTCTCGCGCGCGACCGGGCTCTCGCTGGAGAGCCAGTAGCGGGCCACGACCTGGGAGACCCCGCCCAGGCCCACGGCCAGCAGCATCGACTCGTCCTTCGACAGGCCGGTGTCCTCGGCGATGACGTCGGAGATGGCCTCGGCGCACTGCAGCGAGACGCGGTCCACGCGCTCGCGCACCGCCGGCTCGTTCGTCAGGTCGGACTCGAAGACCAGCCGGAAGGCGCCGCCCTCCTCCTCCACGTACGCGAAGTAGGCGTCCATCGTGGCCGCCACGCGCAGCTTGTTGTCCGTCGTCGACGCGAGTGCGGTACGCACGGCCAGCAGCAGGGCCTCGCAGTGCTGGTCCAGCAGGGCCAGGTACAGGTCGAGCTTGCCGGGGAAGTGCTGGTACAGCACCGGCTTGCTCACGCCGGCCCGCTCGGCGATGTCGTCCATGGCCGCCGCGTGATACCCCTGCGCGACGAAAACCTCCTGGGCCGCGCCCAGGAGCTGGTTGCGCCGGGCTCGGCGCGGCAGTCGCGTGCCCCGCGGACGCGCTGCCTCGGTCTGCTCGATGGCTGTCACGCCGCCTCCCACTTTCTCTAAGAACACAGTGCGCTCTGCGCCGCGCCGCCATCGTACTTTTCGGTAACCGAATCTGGAGGGTTCAAGCCGAGTTTTCTCGCGGTACGGACGGCCCGGAGGCGCTGGTCAGCGGTTTGATCAGCGGTTTGGTCGGTGCTCGGTCGGCTGCGGGTCAGCGGTAGTCGTCCTCGTCCAGCGGCACCACCCGCGCCTGCTCGACGGCATCGCCGTCCGTGACCCCGTCCCCCGTGCGCTCGGTGATCGGGTCGTCCTCGTCCGGTCGGAGGTCGGCCAGCTGCTCCGCCACATCCGCCTCGGGTGCCTCAGGATCGAGGGATTCCGGAAACTGCTCCCGGAAGGTGTCCGGCTCCGCAGGGTCGACAGTCATGCCGCTCCCCTCGCTTCCTTGTGCTCACTTACGAGCCTAGGAGGATCGAGGAGGCACCGCTATACGGATCCGGCCTGTGTCTGTGACGGCGAACACAGGAAGTGGAACGTGATCGTCTCGTAACATTGCCCGCATGTCTTCGACCGAGCTGCCGGGCCTACGGTCCACCGCCGAGCTGTCCTCCCAGACGGGAGCCGCCCGGGTGGCCGAAGGGGAGCAGCTGCGCACCGCCGTGCTGCCCGGCCTGGAACTGGCCGTCCGGGTCCGCCCGCCCCTGCGCACCGGGCTGCCACCCGCCCTGTTCGTGCACGGACTCGGCGGCTCCTCGCAGAACTGGTCGGAGCTGATGGCGCAGCTGGCCGACACCGTCGACGGCGAGGCCCTCGACCTGCCGGGCTTCGGCTGGTCCCCACCACCCGCCGACCGGGACTACTCCGTCACCGCCTTCGCCCGTGTCGTCATCCGGCACCTCGACGCCGCCGGGCGCGGCCCGGTCCACCTGGTCGGGAACTCCCTCGGCGGAGCCGTCTCCACCCGCGTCGCGGCCGTCCGGCCCGACCTGGTGCGCACCCTGACCCTGGTCTCGCCCGCCCTGCCCGAGCTGCGGGTGCAGAAGTCGGCCGTGCCGACCGCGCTGCTCGCCGTGCCCGGGATGGCCGCGCTCTTCAACCGGCTGACGCAGGGGCTCGGCGCCGAGCAGCGCACCCGCGGGGTGACGGAGCTCTGTTACGGAGACCCCTCCCGGGTGACACCCGAGGGATTCCGCCACGCCGTGGAGGAGATGGAGCGGCGGATGGCCCTGCCGTACTTCTGGGAGGCGATGACGCGCTCCTCGCGCGGCATCGTCGACGCCTACACCCTCGGCGGCCAGCACGGACTGTGGCGGCAGGCGCAGCGGGTTCTCGCGCCCTCGCTGCTGGTCTACGGTGGCCGGGACCAACTGGTCTCGTACCGTATGGCGCACAAGGCGGCCGCGGCCTTCCGCGGTTCGCGGCTGCTGTGCATGCCCGAGGCAGGACACGTGGCGATGATGGAGTACCCCGAGGCGGTGGCCGCCGCGTTCCGGGAGCTGCTGAGCGACACCGGAACGGGCGGGGACGACCGGTACACCGAAGACGGCAGAGGCTGAGGACCGTGGGACGACATAGCCGCAAGGGTCCTGCCCCGGCTCCGGCTCAGGCCGCCGCTCCGGCACCCGTCCGGCCGCAGCCGGAGCCGCTGCCGTACGAGGAACCGCCCGCCGCGTCCTGGCCCGAACCGACCGTCACCCACCAGGGGTACGTGTCCCAGGACCGGTCCTTCGACGACGCGCGGACCGGGGGCCACCCCCAGCAGTACGAGTCCGGCGGCGCCTGGGGGGCCCGCCCCGACTCCGTGTACGGGGACTGGCACGGGGTGCGGCGGCCGTACGACGACGCCGCCGCGCCGGCGCCCACCGCCCTGCTGGACTCCGACACCCCGGCCTTCGGCACGCCCGCGGTGGGCTTCCCGCAGGTCACCCTGGCGCCTCCGGCCGCGTTCGACTTCGGTCCCGACGCCGGTCCCGCCCCCGACCCGGTCACCTCCACCGGCTCGCACCGCCTGGTGCCCGGGCCGCGCAAGCCGGTCGACCCGGCCGGTCCCGCCGGTCCCGCCGATCCGGTCGATCCGGTGGATCCCGCCCTGGAGCCGCCCGGCTCCGGCCGCGGCCTGAAGGCCCGTACGTACACCGGCCTGGCCGCCGTGGCCGTCACCACCGTCCTCGCCGTCGTCGTCGCCGGCCAGGTGACCTCCGACGGGGACGGCGCCAAGACGGGCGCGGCGGCCGCCTCCGACGGCAGCCGGACCGACGCGGCCGCCTCCCGCTCGGACGGCCGCGCGACTCCTCCGACGGCGGCAGCGCCCGCGGCGCCTTCCGCCGCCGCGCCCGCGCCGGAGCTGACCTACGAACAGAAGATGGCCCAGCAGCTGCCGATCGACCCGAAACTCACCGGCCCCGGGACCTTCGACACCGTGCCCGGTGTGGCCAAGGCCCCCGGCAAGGGCAAGCTCGTGCGCTACCGGGTCGACGTCGAGCAGGGCCTCGGAATGGACCCGCAGCTCTTCGCCGAGGCCGTCCACCGCACGCTCAACGACAACCGCAGCTGGGCCCACAACGGTGAGAAGACCTTCGAGCGGGTACCGGGCGGCGAGGCGGACTTCGTGATCACCCTGGCCAGTCCCGGGACCACCGGGGTCTGGTGCGAGAAGTCCGACCTGGACATCACCGTCGACAACGTCTCCTGCGACTCCGCGCGCACCGAGCGGGTGATGATCAACGCGTTCCGCTGGGCGCAGGGCTCCGCGACGTACGGACCGGACCAGATGTTCATCTACCGGCAGATGCTCATCAACCACGAGGTCGGACACCGGCTCGGACGCGACCACGTGAACTGCCGCACACCCGGCGCACTCGCGCCGATCATGCAGCAGCAGACCAAGTCCCTCAACATCAACGGCATCGAGTGCAAGCCCAACCCCTGGGTGTTCCCCGGAGGTTGAGCGGCGGGCCGCATCCCCGCCCGGCGGCCGGGCGGGGATCCGCGTTGACAATCCGTCCGATCATCGGCAATCGTTCTCCGCATGTCGCACCACCACACCATGACCGCGAGCGCCGCCATAGAGCTGGCGCTGCTTGGTGTGACCGCGCACAGCGTGGCCGACATCTTCTGTCGCTGACGCCGACCCGCAAGCGCCGCGACCCTTTTCGAGTTCCTTCGCCGCGCCCGGGTGTACGTACGCCCGCAGGCGCGGCTTCCTCATGTTCCCGTGACCGGTGACCCATCGGTACCGCTGTCGACCGCTGCCCCTCGCGTGGCCCTTCCGCCCTTCCTTCACGCCGAGAGGTCTTCACACCCATGTCTTCCGCCGGAACCGACCGTCATCTCATAGCGCGCCGTGTGGCCGCCGTCACCGTCAGCCTCGTCCTGGCCGGGGGCGCCGTGGCCTGCGGCCCCGAGGACGGTGCGGACAAGGCCGGTCCGGGCGACAGGCCGGGCGCCGCGGGCGCGCCGCGCAACGGCGGCACCCTGACCGTCCTCAACTCCGAGCCCCAGAGCGACTTCGACCCGGCCCGGCTCTACACCTCGGGCGGCGGAAACGTTCCCTCGCTGGTCTTCCGCACGCTGACCACCCGCAACCGCGAGGACGGCGCCGCCGGCGCCAAGGTCGTGCCCGACCTGGCCACCGACACCGGAAAGCCCAACGCCGACGCCACCGAGTGGACGTACACGCTCAAGGACGGACTCAAGTACGAGGACGGCACCCCGATCACCACCGCCGACATCAAGTACGGCATCGAGCGGTCCTTCGCCGCCGAGCTGTCGGGCGGCGCCCCGTACCTGCGGGACTGGCTGGTCGGCGGGGAGACCTACGAGGGCCCGTACAAGGACGGCGGCAAGGGCCTCGACTCGATCGTCGTGCCCGACCCGAAGACGATCGTCTTCAAACTCCGCAAGCCCGAGGGTGAGTTCCCCTTCGTCGCCACCCAGACGCAGTTCGCACCCGTCCCCAAGGCCAAGGACACCGGGGTCAAGTACGAGGAGCACCCGGTCTCCTCCGGCCCGTACAAGGTGGTCAAGAACGACAACGACGGCGAGCACCTCACCCTGGAGCGCAACGAGCACTGGGACGAGAAGACCGACGAGGAGCGCAAGGCCTACCCGGACAAGATCGACGTCCGCTCCGGTCTCGACGCCGCCGTCATCAACCAGCGCCTGACCACCAGCTCCGGCCCCGACGCCGCCGCCGTCACCACCGACACCAACCTGGGACCCGCCGAGCTCGCCCAGATCGGTGACAACAAGGAGCTGGCCGGACGCGTCGGCACCGGCCACTTCGGCTACATCAACTACCTGGCCTTCAACCCGAAGGTGGCCCCCTTCGACAACCCGAAGGTGCGCCAGGCCATCTCCCACGCGATCAACCGCACCAGCGTGATCAACGCCGCCGGCGGATCCGCGCTGGCCGAACCGGCCACCACCTTCCTGCCCGAGCGCGAGGCCTTCGGCTTCACCCCGTACGACCACTTCCCGGCGGGCAAGACCGGCGACTCGGCCAAGGCCAAGCAGCTGCTGGCGGAGGCGGGCTTCCCCGACGGCCTCACCGTCACCCTGACCCACTCCACCGCGCAGAACCGCCAGACCAGCCCCGAGGTCGCCACCGCCGTGCAGCAGGCCCTCGCCGCCGCCGGGATCACCGTCAAGCTGGAAGGCCTGGAGAACAACGCCTTCAACGAGAAGCGCTGGGACGCCAAGAACACCCCCGGCTTCTTCCTCTCCCGCTGGGGCGCCGACTGGCCCTCCGGCGCCCCCTTCCTCGCGCCGATCTTCGACGGCCGGCAGATCGTGACCAACGGCTCCAACTACAACCACGCCCAGCTGAACGACCCGGCCCTGAACGCCGAGATCGACGAGATCGCCAAGCTGACCGACCTCGCGGCGGCCGGCAAGCGCTGGGGCGCACTCGACAAGAAGATCGGCGAGCAGGCCCTGGACGTGCCGCTCTTCCACCCGGTCTACAAGCGGCTCGTCGGCAAGGACATCAAGAACGTCGTGATCAGCGACTGGACCGGCGTCCTCGACATCTCGCAGGTCTCCGTCAAGTGAGCGTCGCCCTGAAGCAGCCGGCGCCGCAGCCGCCGCCGCCCGCGCCCGGGGTCCTCGCCCCGGGCGCGGGCACCGCGCGCCAGGTCTGGCGGCGCCTGCGCCGCCGGCCCGCGGCCCTCGCGGCCACCGCAGTCATCGCCCTGCTCGTCCTCCTCGCCCTCGCCGCACCGCTGGTCGCCCAGCTCACCGGCCAGGACCCGAACGCGTACCACGACGACCTCGTGGACTCCGCGCGCGGCGGGGTACCGCTCGGCTCCTTCGGCGGGATCTCCGCCGACCACTGGCTCGGCGTCGAGCCGGGCACCGGCCGCGACCTGCTCACCCGGCTGCTGTACGGGGCGCGGATCTCCCTGCTCGTCGCCCTCGGCGCCGTCGTCGTGCAAACGCTCGTCGGCGTCGGCGTCGGACTCGCCGCCGCGCTCGGCGGCCGGTTCGCGGGCCAGCTCATCGGCCGGTTCACCGACGTGATGATCGCGCTGCCGATGCTCGTGATCGGCATCGCCCTCACCGCCGTCGTCCCGCCCGACTTCCCCCGGCCGCTGCTGCTCATCCTCCTCATCGGACTGCTCGACTGGGGAGGCACCGCCCGGATGGTGCGCGCCCAGGCCCTCGCCCTGCGCGGACTGGACTTCGTCGACGCCGCCCGCCTCTCGGGCAGGGGCACGCTCGGCATCGCCCGCCGCGAACTGCTGCCCTCGCTGGCCGCGCCCGTCATCACCTTCGCCGCGATCAAGGTGCCCACCGCCATCGTGGCCGAGGCCTCGCTGTCCTTCCTCGGCGTCGGCGTGAAGCCGCCCACGCCCTCCTGGGGACAGATGCTCTCCAGCGCGCAGACCTGGTTCCGCGCCGACCCGGCCTACGTCCTGCTCCCCGCCGGGCTGCTCTTCGTCACCGTGCTCGCCTCCACCGTGCTGGGCGACGCCGTCCGCACGGCCCTCGACCCGCGCGAAGGCTCCCGCCTGCGGGTCGGCACCAGAAAGGAGCGCACCGCGTGACCCGCTTCGTGCTCAAACGGACCGGCGGCGCACTGCTCGTGCTGTTCACCCTGTCCGTCGTCGTCTACGCCCTCTTCTACCTCGCCCCCGGCGACCCGGCCCGCCTCGCCTGCGGAGAACGCTGCAACCCGGCGCAGATCGCCCAGGTCCGCGAACAGCTCGGGCTGAACGAATCCGCCCTCACCCAGTACCTGCACTTCCTCCAGGGTCTGCTGGCCGGCCGGGACTACTCCGGCGGCGCCGGACTGGTCCTGCACTGCGACGCACCCTGCCTGGGATTCTCGTACCAGAACGACCAGCAGGTCACCGGCCTGATCCTGGACCGGCTGCCCGCCACCCTGTCGCTGGCGCTGGGCGCGCTGGTGATCTGGCTGGTGGTCGGCGTCGGCACCGGACTGCTGTCCGCGCTGCGCCGCGGCGGGATCACCGAGCGGGCCCTGACCGTCCTGACCCTCGCCGGGACCGGCACCCCCGTCTTCATCCTGGGGCTGCTGCTGCTCATGACCGTCTGCGCCTACCTCCAGTGGCTGCCGTTCCCGACGTACGTGCCGCTGACCGAGGACCCCGAGCAGTGGGCCTGGAACCTGCTCCTGCCATGGGTGACCCTCGGATTCTTCGAGAGCGCCAAGTACGCCCGCCTCACGCGCAGTTCGACCCTGGAGACACTCGCCGAGGACCACATCCGGACCTTCCGCGCCTACGGGGTGGGGGAGCGGGCCGTGGTCACGCGGCACGCGGTGCGCGGCGCCGTGGCCCCCGTGATCGCGCTCAGCGCCGTGGACTTCGGCACGATGATCGGCGGCGCGGTGCTCACGGAATCGCTGTTCGGCATCCCCGGCCTCGGCAAGACCCTCATCGACGGCGTACGGGTCGTGGACCTGCCCGTCGTCGTCGGCGTCGTCCTCGCGATCGGCACGGCCGTGGTCCTCGCAGGCGCGATCGCCGACCTGCTGTACGCCGCCGCGGACCGAAGGGTGACCCTCGCATGACGCACTCACTGGTGGAGGTCACCGACCTCGTCGTCGACTTCCCGGTCGGCGGGGCGGGGGAGTACGTACGCGCCGTGGACGGGATCTCCTTCACCCTGGAGGCGGGCCACGCCCTCGGCGTCGTGGGCGAGTCCGGCAGCGGGAAGTCCACGGTGGCCGCGGCGCTGCTGGGACTGCACCGCGGTACGGGTGCCCGGCTGGGCGGCACCGTCCGGGTCGGCGGCACGGACGTGGCCGCGGCATCGGCGGCCGAACTGCGCCGGCTGCGCGGCGGGACCGCCGCCATGGTCTTCCAGGACCCGCTGAGCTCCCTGGACCCGTACTACGCCATCGGCGACCAGATCGCCGAGGTCCACCGCATCCACGCGGACGTCTCCCGGCGGGCCGCCCGGGCCCGCGCCGTCGAGGTGCTCGACCGGGTGGGCATCCCGGACGCGGCACGCCGCTCCCGCGCGCGGCCGCACGAGTTCAGCGGCGGCATGCGGCAACGGGCCCTCATCGCGATGGCGTTGGCGTGCGAGCCGCAGCTGCTGATCGCGGATGAGCCGACCACCGCGCTGGACGTCACCGTGCAGGCCCAGATCCTCGACCTGCTGCACGGGCTGCGCGAGGAGCGCGGGCTCGGCCTGCTGCTGGTCACCCACGACGTGGGGGTGGCGGCGGAGAGCGTGGACGAGGTGCTGGTCATGCGGGACGGCTCCGCCGTCGAGCGGGGTCCGGCGGCTTCCGTGCTGGCCGCACCGGCGGAGCCGTACACCAAGGCCCTGCTGGCGGCCGTACCGAGGCTGGACGGGCCGCGGGCCTCCCGGACCCTGCCCGGACCCGCGCCTCGAACGCCGGCGGGGCCGGGTTCGGCCGCGGCCGAGCCCGTTGTCGAAGTGTTCGGGCTGCGGAAGGAGTTCGGGCGGGGGAAGCGGCGGGTCGCGGCCGTCGCCGGGGTGTCCCTCGCCGTGCACGCCGGGGAGACCCTGGGGATCGTCGGCGAGAGCGGCTCCGGCAAGAGCACGCTCGGGCGGATGCTGGTCGGACTGCTGGAGCCCGGCTCCGGGCAGGTGCGCCGGGACGGCGCCGAAGTCACCGGCATCGCGAGCGGTGTGCAGATGGTCTTCCAGGACCCGGTGTCCTCCCTCAACCCGCGCCGTTCCGTCGGCGAGTCCATCGCCGATCCGCTGCGCGCGGCCGGCGAGCGGGACGAGGCGGCCGTCCGGGCCCGGGTGGAGGAGCTGCTGCTGCGCGTCGGACTGGAGGCCGGGCACTACGACCGCTACCCGCACGAGTTCAGCGGAGGCCAGCGCCAGCGGGTGGGCATTGCGCGGGCGCTCGCTCCCCGGCCCCGGCTGATCGTCTGCGACGAGCCGGTCTCCGCCCTCGACGTGACCACCCAGGCCCAGGTCACCGCCCTGCTGGCGGAGCTCCAGCGGGAGCTGGGCATCGCGCTGGTCTTCATCGCGCACGACCTGGCGGTGGTCCGGCAGGTCAGCGACCGGGTGGCCGTCATGAGGGCCGGGGAGATCGTCGAGGAGGGACCGGTGGACCAGGTCTACGACCGCCCGACCCACCCCTACACCCGGCAGCTGCTGGCCGCCGTACCGGCGCTGGATCCCGCGCTGGCGGCCGGCCGCCGCAGGACGCGGCAGGAGGTCTTCGCGTAGCCGGACGCCGGATGCCGGCCGGCGGCGGTCCGGGGATCGGGCCGGGGAGCTGTCCGGGGAGCTGTCCGGTCCGGGCCGGTTCCGAGGCTGTACTTCTAGCGTGCTCGAACGCGAACCGTACGGGAAAGTTACGACTCTTCACCCCTTCCGGTGGCGCGACGGACAACCGTCCGTCGCGCCTTCGGCATATCCGCTTGAGTTCTCCCGCGGCGGGTCGCCTGACCGAACGGCGACCGCCTGAACGGGAGATCGGGGGTGCCACTCGTGCGGATCGGACTGCTCACGGAAGGTGGTTATCCGTATGCGACGGGAGAGGCCAGGCTGTGGTGCGACCGGCTCGTGCGCGGGCTCCCGCAGCACGAGTTCGAGATCTACGCACTGAGCCGCAGCGCCGAGCAGGAACGCGCCCGGGTACCACTGCCCGAGCACGTCACCCGGGTCCGGACGGCCCCCCTGTGGGCCCCCGCCGACGACGGGCGGACCTACTCCCGGCGGGAGCGCCGGCGGTTCACGGACTGCTTCAGGCAGCTGGTCCACGGGATCTGCGCCGGCGAGGCGGAGCCCTTCGCGGCCGGGCTGTACGGGCTCGCCGGACTCGCCCGCGAACAGGGCGGGATGTACGCGGCCCTGCGCTCCGAGTCCGCGGTGCGGGCCCTGGAGTCCGCCTGCCGGGCGCCGGGCGCCGCCCGCACCGTACAGACCGCGCAGGTGGCCGACCTGCTGGAGTTCGTGGACGAACTCGAAGTCATGCTGCGGCCGTTGTCCCTGGACTGGTACGGGGAGAACGCCCGGGCCGAGGGCAGTCTCGGCGAGGCCGACATCTGCCACGCGGCCGCGGGAGGCGTGGCCGCGCTCCCCGGACTCCTGGCCAAACGCTTCTTCGGGGTCCCGCTGCTGGTCACCGAGTACGGGGTCCAGCTCCGAGCCCACTACCTGTCCCGGCTCGGCACCCGCGGCGAGCCGGAGACCCGCCCCGCCGTACGGGCCCTGCTCGCGGCCTTCCAACTGCGGCTGGCCACCGAGATCTACGCCCGGGCCGACTTCCTGACCCCCGGGAACGCGCACGCCCGGCGCTGGCAGGAACGGTGCGGGGCCACCCGGGAACGGCTGCGGACCGTCTATCCCGGGATGGAGGCGGACCGATTCGCCACCGTCGGCGAGGCCCCGGACCGTGGGGACCCCGACACCCTGGTGTGGGTCGGCCGGATAGAGCCCGCCAAGGACCTCATCGCCCTGCTGCACGCCTTCGCCGAGGTCCGCCGGGCCGCGCCCGGCACCCGGCTGCGGATCTTCGCCACGGCCATGACCCCCGGCTACCTCGCCGACTGCCGCTCCCTGGCCGCCCAGCTCTTCCCCGACGAGGCCGCCGACTCGGTCACGGTCGGGGAGAACCCGGTCACCTTCGAGGAGATCGGCGGACCCGACGCCCCCACCAAGGCCGAGGCGTACGGCGCCGGGCGCGTCGTCGTCCTGTCCTCCGTGATCGAGGGCTTCCCGGTCACGCTCGCCGAGGCGATGCTCTGCGGGCGCGCGACCGTATCCACCGACGTGGGCGCGGTCTGCGAGGTCATCGGGGGCACCGGGCTCGTCGTCCCGCCGCGCAACCCCCGGGCGCTCGCCGAGGCCTGCCTGTCCCTGCTGCACGACCCCGAGCGGGCGCAGCGGCTCGGCGCCGCCGCCCGGGCGCGGGCCCTGGAGCTCTTCACCGTCGAGCAGAACGTGGCCGCCTTCCAGGAGATCTACCTGCGGCTGCTGGCCAAGGGCTCCGCGCGGCCGGACGGCGAGATCCCCTTCGCCAGGCCCCCGGAGGCGCGGGTGCCGGGCCACTGGACCAGCCCGACCTGGGCTCCCGCCCCGGAACCGTCCCCGGAGGCCGCCGTATGACCCCCGCCGACCCCCAAGTCACGGCCCCGCCCATTCCAGCGGCGCCGGCGCCCATTTCAGCGGCGCTGCCCAATTCGGCCCCGGCGGGGGCACTTTCGGCGACGCCGGCCAATTCAGGCCCGGCCGCGGCTATTTCAGCCTCGCCGGCGTTTGAGGCGCGGGGTCCGGGGCGGAGCCCCGGCAGCGGCGCCGCAGATGTGATGCCGCCCTCCGGTGCACGGTCCGGCGCGGCGCCGTTGCCGGGGGCGCTGCCCCCGGACCCCCGCGCCTCAAACGCCGGCGAGGCTGGAATGGCCCGGGGCGAGGCTGGAGGTGCCCAGCGCGAGGCTGGATCGGCCCGGGGCGAGGCTGGAGGTGCCCAGCGCGAGGCTGGATCGGCCCGGGGCGACGCTGGAGCTGCCCAGCGCGAGGCTGGATCGGCCCCGGGCGACGCTGGAGCTGCCCAGCACGAGGCTGGATTAGCCCAGCGCGAGGCTGGATTAGCCCCGGGCGACGCTGAAGGGGCCCAGCGCGAGGCTGAAGGGGCCCCGCGTGAGGCGGGACCGGCGGCGCGGCCGGTGCGGCGGCGGGCCGGCGGGGATCCCGTCAAGGCGCTGCTGCACCGGCACCGGGAGTTGTGCGAACGCGCCGTGGACCCGCTGGAGATCGCCGCCGGGCTGGAAGCCCACGGCATCACCGACCGCACCGCCGCGCGGTTCCGGCACCGGGACGTCTTCTCGCTCGCCGAGGAGCTGTACGCGCGCAGCCCCCACGAGGAGGTCACCGCCGCCGCGCCCGCCCTGGTCCCGGCCGGCCCCACCGCCTTCCGCGGCTTCGGCTACGCGCTGCTGCCCGGCGCCCTCGCCTGCGCCGCGGCCGCCGCCGGGCAGGCGTGGGCCGGGGCCGCCGCCGTGGCCGCCGTCGCCGCCGCCCTGGTGTGGCCCGGACGGGCCGCCGGGGGCCGGTTCCCCTACGTGGCGCACGTGCTGGCCGCGGCCGTCGCCGGATGGGCCGTGCACCGGCACGGCACCGCCCTCGCCGTCGGCCTCGCGCTGGCCGTCGTCCCCGGGCACCTGGCCGCCGTCGCCTTCGCCGCCGGCGCGCGGGCCCGGCTCGACGGGAGCCGCGCCCTGGAGGACTTCGCCGACCGGGCGCGTCCGCTGCTGCTGGCGGCCGTCGCCCTGTTCACCGGGGCCGCCGCCGCGGCCGCCGTGGTCGCCGGAACGCCGCTCCCGGTGGCCGTGCCCCTCGCGCTGCTGCTCTTCCTGACCCGGCTCCTGCTGCGGCACGGGGCCCACCGCGCACCCGTCGGCGCGGCCCTCGCCCTCGCCCTGGTCCCCGTCCCCGCGGCGGCCCCTGCCGCCGCGGCCGGCCTCCTCGTACACGCCGTGCTCGCCCTGGCCCGCGCCTCCGCGCATGCGCGGCCCTGACGTCCCCGGGACGTCCGCAGACCTTCGGAGCCGACGCCGAGGCGCTTTACCCGTACCCCGCCCCACCCATCCGTCCATCCGTCCGCAAGGAGAAACAGACATGACCGGCCAGCCAACCAACCAAGGGGTCACGCGATGAGGGTGCTGCTGATCGGAGCCAACGGATACCTCGGCCGCTACGTCGCCGACCGGCTGCTCGCCGACCCCGCCGTCCAGCTCACCGCGCTCGGCCGCGGCGACGACGCCGACGTCCGCTTCGACCTCGCCACCGGCAGCCCCGGCGCGCTCACCCGCTTCCTCGACGCCGTCCACCCGGGCGTCGTCATCAACTGCGCCGGAGCCACCCGGGGCGGGGCCCGGGAACTCACCCGGCACAACACCGTCGCCGTCGCGACGATCTGCGAGTCGCTGCGCCGCAGCGGCTGCGGGGCACGCCTCGTGCAGCTCGGCTGCGCCGCCGAGTACGGGCCCAGTCAGCCCGGATCGTCCACGGCCGAGGACGCCGTGCCGAGACCGGGTGGGCCGTACGGGGTGAGCAAACTGGCCGCCACCGAGCTGGTCCTGGGCTCCGGGCTGGACGCCGTCGTGCTGCGGATCTTCTCGCCCGTCGGCCCCGGCACCCCCGCCGGATCC
Organism: Streptomyces xanthophaeus; assembly: GCF_030440515.1. Lineage (GTDB taxonomy): Bacteria > Actinomycetota > Actinomycetes > Streptomycetales > Streptomycetaceae > Streptomyces > Streptomyces kutzneri. The sequence goes on along the minus strand of NZ_CP076543.1, from coordinate 3,010,111 downwards.
CCCCTCGGCCGGCTCGCCGAGGCCATGCGCCGCGCGATGCAGGCGGGCGACGGCGAGCTGAAGCTCAGCGGGCTCGGCGTGCAGCGCGACTTCGTCGACGTACGGGACGTGGCGCGGGCCGTGCACGCCGCCTCGCTGTCCGCCGCCCAGGGCGTGGTCAACATCGGCACCGGACGTGCGGTCCGGCTGCGCGACGCGGCCGCGGTGCTGGCCCGGGTCGCCGGGTACGGGGGCGCCCTGCACGAGCTGGACGTCCCGCACGGCGGGCCCCAGCAGACGCACGGGCACCCCGGCCGCCCGGCCGGACTGGCCACCATCGGCTCCCCGCGCTCCGAGGCCACCGCCGAACAGATGGCCGCCGCGGCCCCCCAGCCGTACCCCTACCCGGACGGCTGCGGAGCCTGGCAGCAGGCGGATGTCCGTACCGCCCGGGACCGGCTCGGCTGGCGGCCCCGGATCAACCTGGAGGAATCCCTCGCGGACATCTGGATGGAGGCGGCGTGCCGCATCTGACGACGCCGCCCGGGGCCATGACCGCCGCCGCGACCGAGGCCGGCCGCCTCGGCCTCGGCATCCCCGGCTACGCGCACCCGCTCCTCGCCCCCGTCGAGTGGGCCGAGCTGACCCGCCCCGGTACCCCGCTGCACTGGGCCGTGCTCAACATCGCGGACGGCCCGGGCGGGCGGCCCGATCCGCACTGCACGGAAGCGGCCGCGAAGCTGCGCCGCGCGGGCGGCATGATCCTCGGCCATCTCGCGATGCGGGACGGATCGCGGTCCTTCGGGGAGCTGGTCTCCGACGCCCACCGCTTCCGCGACTGGTACGGGGTCGGCGGTTTCTACCTGGCCGGGGCGCCGGCCGGCAAGGCGGAACTGGCCTCGGTGAGCCGGGTCGTGGACTGCCTGCGGGGCCTCGGCGAGGACCTGCGGATCGTGCTCGGGCACGGCACGCACCCGTACGAGGGCTATGCGGAGGCCGCCGACCAGCTGGTCACCTTCTCTGGGGCCTGGTCCGACTACCGCTGGTCGCAGGTGGCCGAGTGGACCGCGGACCATCCGGCGGAGCGGTTCTGCCACCTCGTCCACGGGGTGCCGCGCGCGCATCTGGAGGAGGCCATGCGGATCGCCCGTTGGCAGGGGGCGGGCACGATCTGGTTCACCGACCGGCTCGGGACGCGCGGCAGCGACCCGTGGGCTTCGATGCCCGCGTACTGGGACGAAATCGTCTCAAGGATCGGGACAGGTGTCTTGGAATGAAGACGGGCGTGGCAGTGTTACTGGGAGAACAACCATCAGTTTGCTCCCTGCACCTGCGGGGATGCTCCCATCTTCGGAGTGCCCGTGTCGCTGCCACCGCTGGTCGAGCCAGCAGCTGAGCTCACCGTTGACGAGGTCCGTCGGTATTCGCGGCACCTGATCATCCCGGATGTCGGGATGGACGGCCAGAAGCGCCTGAAGAACGCCAAGGTGCTGGCCGTGGGTGCCGGCGGTCTCGGTTCGCCCGCCCTCATGTACCTCGCCGCGGCCGGTGTCGGCACGCTGGGCATCGTGGAGTTCGACGAGGTCGACGAGTCGAACCTGCAGCGCCAGATCATCCACAGCCAGGCGGACATCGGCCGTTCCAAGGCCGAGTCGGCCCGCGACAGCGTGCTGGGCATCAACCCGTACGTGAACGTGGTCCTTCACGAAGAGCGGCTCGAAGCCGAGAACGTGATGGAGATCTTCAGCCAGTACGACCTCATCGTCGACGGCACGGACAACTTCGCCACGCGCTACCTGGTCAACGACGCCTGCGTGCTGCTGAACAAGCCGTACGTGTGGGGCTCGATCTACCGCTTCGACGGCCAGGCCTCCGTCTTCTGGTCCGAGCACGGCCCGTGCTACCGCTGCCTCTACCCGGAGCCCCCGCCGCCGGGCATGGTCCCGAGCTGCGCCGAGGGCGGCGTGCTGGGCGTGCTCTGCGCGTCCATCGGGTCGATCCAGGTCACCGAGGCCATCAAGGTCCTCACGGGCGTCGGCGAGCCGCTGGTCGGCCGCCTGATGATCTACGACGCCCTGGAGATGCAGTACCGCCAGGTCAAGGTCCGCAAGGACCCCGACTGCGCCGTCTGCGGTCCGAACGCGACCGTCACCGAGCTCATCGACTACGAGGCCTTCTGCGGCGTCGTGTCGGAGGAGGCCCAGGAGGCCGCCGCCGGTTCGACGATCACTCCGAAGCAGCTCAAGGAGTGGATCGACACCGACGAGCCCATCGAGATCATCGACGTCCGTGAGAAGAACGAGTACGAGATCGTCTCGATCCCCGGCGCGAAGCTGATCCCCAAGGGCGAGTTCCTGATGGGCACCGCCCTCCAGGACCTGCCGCAGGACAAGCGGATCGTCCTGCACTGCAAGACGGGTGTCCGCAGTGCGGAAGTCCTCGCGGTCCTGAAGTCCGCCGGCTTCGCGGACGCGGTGCACGTCGGCGGCGGCGTCATCGGCTGGGTCCACCAGATCGAGCCCGAGAAGCCGGTCTACTAGGCCGGTCCACCGGGCCGGTCCACCAGCAGTCGCCCGAAGGGGCCGTACCCCGCTCGCGGGGTACGGCCCCTTCGGCGTCCCGTCCTGCGGACCGGATCAGGCGGCCGACGACTCCGGCGCCTCGGGCGGCGGCGTCGGGTTCGGGGCCGCGGTGCAGACGGTGCCCGAGGCGGGCGTCTTCCCGTCCAGCAGATAGGTGTCGACCGCCTTCTGCACGCACGGGTCGCCGCTGTTGTACGCGCCGTGCCCCTCGCCCTTGTAGGTGAGCTCCACACCCACGCCCGGGCCGAGCCGCTCCACCATGTTGCGGGCGCCCTCGTACGGGGTGGCCGGGTCGCCGGTGTTGCCGATCACCAGGATCGGGTCGGAGCCCGGAGCCGAGACGTCGGGGGTCTCCCAGGTGCCGGGGACCGGCCAGCCGGTGCACGACATCATGGCCCAGCCGAGGAGGTCTCCGAAGACGGGTGAGGCGGCGCGGAACTCCGCGAGCTTGGCCTTCGTCTGCTCCAGGGTGTAGCGGTCCTTGTCGTCCACGCAGTTGATGGCGGTGTTGGCCGCGCCGATGTTGCTGTAACGCCCTTGCTGGTCACGGCCGTTGAGCGCGTCGGACAGGGCCATCAGCAGTTGCCCCTGGCCGCCCTCCGCCTCGTCGAGGCCCTGTTCCAGCAGCGGCCACAGCTCCTTCGAGTACAGGGCCTGCGCGATGCCGTTGGTCGCCTGGGTCTCGGTGAGCATCCTGCCCGCGATGCCCGGGATGGGCTTGGCGGCCAGCGCCTTCTGCAGCTTGATGATGTTGGCCTCGATCTCCTGGGGCGTGCTGCCCTGGAGCCGGCACTCGTCACCGCGGTCCACGCAGTCCTGCGCGAAGTTGCCGAGCGCGAGCTGGAAGCCCTTGGCCTGGCCCAGGGCGCTCCCCTCGGCGGTCTTGGTCGGGTCGACGACGGCGTCGAAGACGGCCCGGCCGACGTTCTTGGGGAAGAGGTGGGCGTAGACCCCGCCGAGCTCGGTGCCGTAGGAGATGCCGAAATAGTTCAGCTTCTCGTCGCCGAGGGCCTGGCGGATGCGGTCCAGGTCGCGGGCGGCGTTCTCCGTGCCGACGTGGGGGAGCAGCTCGGACGAGTTCTTCTTGCAGGCCTCCTGGTACTTCCGGATGTTCTCGATGAAGGCCTTCTCCTCCTCCGGGGTCTCGGGGGAGGAGTCCTCGGCGAAGTACTGGTCGAGCTGCTTGTCGTTCTGGCACAGGACCGGATCGCTGCCGCCCACCCCGCGCGGATCGAAGCTCACCAGGTCGTACCGGGCACGCAGGGCCTCGTACTCCTTCGCGGAGCCCGGCAGCGTGCTGATACCGGAACCTCCGGGGCCGCCGAAGTTGAAGACCAGCGAGCCCAGCCGGTTCTTCTGGTCCCGCGCCTTGGCCCGGATCAGGGCGATCGGGATCGTCTTGCCCTCGGGCTTCGCGTAGTCGAGCGGGACGTCGAGGGTGGCGCACTGCCAGTCCTTGGGCGGGGCCTGACCACCGCCCTGGGCGGCGGTCGGGGCCTCGCAGTCGCCCCATTTCAGGGGCTTGACCTCCGGGGAGCCGTCGGCCGTCGTCTTCTTCCCGTCGCCGTCCCCGGAACAGGCGGCCGTGGCGAGCAGCCCGGCGGTGAGCGTGGCGGCGGCGGTGACCCGCCAGGCGTGTGTCGGCATGTCCCCATCCTGTGGGCCCCGTCCCGACCCCGCCCGTGCGCTGACCCGAACGGGGGGCGTGGCCGCCCGCCCGCAGGTCAGTAGCCGTACACGCTGAGCTCCGTGATCGCGGCGAACAGGTGCTCCCAGGTCTCGGCGGAGGGCGAGCCGCCGGCCAGCGCCCCGGGATCCAGGGCCTCCATCGCCTGGAGGAAGGCGCCGGTGCCGTCCTCGGCCGGGTACGGGGACCAGCAGGCGCCCATGTACCGGCGTACGCCGTCGAGGAACCCGGTGAAGGACGCCACGTCCCGGGCCAGCGGGATGACCGACTCCTGGTACATGTGCACCGCCCCGGTGACGCGGTGGACGCCCACCAGGCCCGGGTCCGTGTACCCGAAGTCGAAGGTCCCGAGGTGCAGGAGGTCCTCGTCGCCCGCCTCCGGGGCCGCCGCGGTCAGCGGCCGCAGCAACTCCGGGGCGACCGCGAACGAGCTGACGCCCGCGGCCCAGTGGCGCGGCAGCCCGATGCCGCTCAGGAACTCCCGGGTGGCCGGGTGCTCCAGCGCGTCCGGGAGCTCGTCGCCGGGGACGCGGGTGACCCATGCGTCGCCGAAGGTCCGGGCGAGTCCGGCCGCGGTGAGCGGACCGGAGCCGCGCGTGCCCGCGCGGAACCACGGTGCGTCCTCGGCGGATTCCCAGGAGGAGGTGTCGGCGCCGCCCCGGGGCCAGTCGGCGAGCGCCGCGGCGTTCTCCTCCACCACCACGACCCCGCGATCCTCCGCGTACAGGTAGCGGCCACCGCCGAGCACGACCGGCTCCTCCCAGGTGCCGGGGCAGTGCAAGGCCCAGCCCTCGTCCTCCGGGTCGAACAGCCAAGGGCCGTCCGGCTCCTCCGTCTTCCGTTCGACGGCCCCGCCGCCGGCCGGAGCGGGCAGCCGGCGCCCCGTGTCCAGGTCGAACCAGGCGTCCTCGCACCACAGGGCCCACACCTTCGCGGCCGCGCCCCCGTCGAGGTCGTACACCTCGGCGGTGCGGTCCCCGCTGAGGTTCGGCTCGGCCACGTAGGCGCCGACGGGCCGCCACCAGGCCCACACCGTCCGCCAGGGCAGCCCCGGTTCGGCCTCGGCGACGCGGGCGGCGTAGTCGTGGTGCCCGAGCACGGTCGCGGCGAAGTGCAGCCAGGAGGCGAACTCCGCCCGCCCCACGCCGGCCTGCCCGAAGACGGCCTCGGCCTGCGTGAACACCTCCCGCCCGATGCCCCCTTCACCGGCGGACGCGCCCCGCAGGGCCGCCCGGTCCGCGCGCAGCACCGCGGCCGGATCGTCGAACGGGCAACGGCTGTGCAGGTCTTCGCTCATGGACGCATGCTGCCACCCGCCTCGGACATCGCCCCCGCCGGCCGGATCGTCCAGCCGCCGGCCGGAGCCGGAGTCGGAGCCGAGGCCTGATCCGCCGACCCGAGCCGGAGGCTAGATGGCTTCCTTGCGGGTCAGGAAGTTGAACGAGATCCACCCCGGCAGCACCGGCAGCCAGAAGGTCATCAGGCGGAACAGCAGCACCGCCGAGATCGCGACCTCCTTCTCCAGGCCCGCCGCGATCAGTCCGAGGGTCAGCGTGGTCTCCACCGCGCCCATACCGCCCGGCGTCGGCGCCGCCGACCCCAGCGCGTTGCCCGCCAGGAACACCACCGCGATGCTCGCGTAGCTGATGGCCTCGCCGCCCCCGAACGCACGGATCGACGCATCGAGGCACATCACGAAGCAGCCCGTCAGCAGCAGCATCCCGCCGATGCCGGTCACCAGCTTCTTCGGCCGCTGGAGCACGTCCAGCATGCGCGGGACCACGCCCGCGAACAGCGCCCGGACCCGCGTCACCACGAACTTCCGCATGAACGGGACGGCCGTCACCACCAGCACCAGGACGGCCACCGTCAGCAGACCCGCGATGACCGCCCGGGACGGGGTCATCTCCGGGGTCTTCTCGGTCCCGGTCAGATAGCCGAAGGACAGCAGCAGCACGATGTGGCTGGCCAGCCCGAACAGCTGGGAGGCGCCCACGCTCGCGACCGCCAGCCCCGGCCGGACCCCCGCCCGCTGCAGGAACCGCGTGTTCAGCGCGACACCGCCGACGGCCGCCGGGGCCACCAGCTTCACGAACGACCCGGCCACCTGCGCGACCACCGTCCGCAGGAACGACACCCGCTCGGGCACGAAGCCCAGCAGGCTCATCGCCGCCGCGAAGTACGTCAGCGCCGAGAAGGCGAGCGCCGCCCCGACCCAGCCCCACTGCGCCTCGGCGATGATGGTGGCGAAGTCCACGTGGGCGAGCTGCGTGAGCAGGAAGTACGCACCGAACGCGCCCGCGATGAACGAGACCAGCGTGCGCGGCCGGATCCGCTCCAGCCGGGCCGGCTCCACCGGCGCCTGCGGCCGGATCAGCAGCACCTGGTGGCGGATCTGGGTCAGCAGATCCTCCTCACGGGCCCCGTCCAGCGCATCCTCCAGGGCCTTCTTCTCGGCCTTGCGGTCGGCGGCGGCCGAGGCGGAGACCGGGGTTGCGGAGGCCGCGGACTCCGCCTCGCGCGCCGCCTTCGCCGCCCGCGAGGACTCCAGTACGGCCTCCCGCTGCCGCTCCGCCCGCTCCCGGGCCAGCTTGCGCAGCGTCGCCCGGGTGGAACGGCTCAGCGCGATCGGCTGGAGCAGCGGAAGGCAGTCCGCCACCGCGTCCGGGCCGAGTACCGACACGGCCGAGGCCACCGCGCGCTCGGCGCCGACCCGCAGGCCGAGCGTGGTCAGCAGCTGGGCGATGTCCATCCGGAGCACCAGGTCGCCGGCGGCGATCTCGCCGCCGCGCAGGTCGGTCAGGATGACGTTGCCGGAACGATCCACCACAAGGGCGTCGCCGGTGAGCCGGCGGTGTGCGATCCGCCGCGACTGGAGGGCCCGTACCTGCTTCCACGTGTGGTGGATCAGCTCGTCGGTGATCTCCTCGTCGGCGAGCGCGTCGAGGGCCCGGACGTCCAGGTGCTCGTACACGAGCATCACCGCGTCCGGACCGAGCTCGGAGGTGGCGATCAGCTTCGGCGCGTTCGCCCCCGCCGCGATGGCCGCGTACGCGAGGAGCGCCTCCTGCTCCAGCGCCTGGCGCAGCGACTGCAGGCTGCGCCCGGTGGTGATGCCGCGCAGGGTGAGCCGGCGCCAGACCCGGTAGAAGAAGCCGTGGGCCTGCTGCTCACGGTCGACGATCGTGACGTCGAGCGGCGGCCCGTCCTCCAGGGTCACGTGGTAGCGGCGGCCCCGGTCGTTGGCCTCGGAGGGCTCGGGGCCCTCGGGCATCTCCGCGCGCATCGCGCTGACCGGCTGGAAGCCGACCCGGCGCAGTCCTGCGAGGAGGTGCTGCCCGGTGGGGCGCACGTTGGGCGAGCCGACGGCGTACAGGGTGCCGTAGGCGACGCTCCAGCCGATCAGCACGGTGAGGATGATCGAGAAGGGGGTGGTGTACCCGTTGACCAGCATGGCCAGGGCGTTGAGCAGCAGGACCACCCACAGGGCGACCCGCCAGTGGGGTCTGCGGGTCATCCCGACCGCCGTCATGTACGCGATGACGGGCGCGAGGTAGCCGTGGACCGGGTCGGTCAGCGTCCCGCCGGCCGCGGGGCGGGTGAGGGCGTCCTGGATGGTCTCGGGGGCGGCCTGCGAGACCCACAGATCGGTGGCGAGGGTGACGCCGTGCGCGAGGACGGCCGCGAGCACGCCGTCGGCGATGCGCAGCCCGTCGCGTTTGATCAGCCGCTCGATGGCGAAGGCGACGGGCAGCAGCAGCACCGCGATGCTGGACACCAGCGCGGCGACCTTGATCAGCAGGGCGGGCGCCTGGCCGGTGCCCTTGCTGATGTCCTCCTCCAGACCCACGGTGGTGCCGTGGGCGAAGGCGGCGATGCCGAGGAGGACGGCGATACCGAGGATGCCGACGAGCAGGCGTACGAGGTCGGACGGCCGGTGCACGCGGGCGGCGAGCAGCGGTTCGTCGACCTCGACCCGGTCGGCGTCCGTGGTGGCGTGACCGTGCGGGCCCGCGCCGGTCGCGGTGGCCCCGCCGGCCCTGGCCCGGGCCCTGGCGGCCTTGGCATCGACCGCCTCGGCCTCGGCTTCGCCGGCCTTGGTCCCCTCGGCCTGGGCTGCACCGGCCTTGGTCCCCTCGGCCTGGGCTGCACCGGCTGCCTCGGCCTTGCCCGTGCGGTCGGTCCGGCCGCCGGGGCGCGGAGGCTCCGGACGGGGCTCGGGGACGGGTTCGGGGCGGGCGGCGCGGCCGTCGTCAGGGCGTGCGCCGTCGTCGGTCGCCGCGCCGTCCGGAGGGCTCACACCCTGCTCCTTCGTCGTCACGTCCGTCTCTTCTTGATCACGTATCACCAGTCACCGCCCGGAAGATGGTGGCACGGACCGACGGGCCAGCGGGGCATCAGGGTGCGCGCCGGTGCGGAAGCGAGACCTCCGCCGGAGCGCGGCCGACGTACTGCACCATGTGCTGAATGAGTGAGGAGCTGCCCGCGTACGCGGAGCGCGTACTGGAGGTGGCCGAGCGTATTCCGCCCGGCCGGGTGATGACGTACGGGGACGTCGCCGAGTGGCTCGGCCAGGGAGGACCGCGCCAGGTCGGGCGTGTCATGGCCCTGTACGGGGGAGCCGTGCCCTGGTGGCGCGTGGTGCGGGCGGACGGCCTGCCGCTGCCCGGCCACGAGGTGCGCGCCCTGGAGCACTACCGGACCGAGGCCACCCCGCTGCGCCTGACGGCGGGCGGCGAGCCGCGGCTGGACATGCGCCGGGCGCGCTGGGACGGGTCCCCCGGACAGGACGGCACACGCGACGAGGCTCACACCTGACAGCTTCGGCCATGCGCGGCCCGGACGGGCGATCGGGCGACGGCCCGAACGCCCGTCCGGGGTACCCGGGGGGACTGCGCGGCGTCGGCCGGTTGCCGTAGCGTTGCCTCTTCGGCTTCCGCGGCGGCTTCCGCGCGAGCCGTCACGGCAACACCGCCACACTCCGCAGACCCACCAGGACCGGCACCCCACGTGATCACCTCTTCCTCCGACCGCACCGAACGGCGGCGTACGCGGACCCCCGACGCGTACCGCCTCGTGCGCACCGGGCCGGAACGGGTGGATCCCCCTGTGCTGGACGCAGCGCAGCGGTCGGTGGTTGACCACACCGGCGGACCACTGCTGGTCCTCGCCGGACCGGGCACCGGGAAGACGACGACGCTGGTCGAAGCGGTCACCGCCCGGGTGGAAGCGGGCACCGACCCCGCCCGGATCCTCATCCTCACCTTCAGCCGCAAGGCGGCGGTGGAGCTGCGCGACCGGGCCGCCCTGCGCCTCGGCGGCGCCCGCGCTCCGCAGGCCACCACCTTCCACTCCTTCTGCTACGGACTCGTCCGCGCCCACCAGGACACCGACCTCTTCGCCGACCCGCTGCGGCTGCTGTCCGGCCCCGAGCAGGACGTGATGGTCCGCACCCTCCTGGAGGGCCAGCGCCGGATCCGCTCCATCCGCTGGCCGGACGACCTGCGGGCCGCGCTGACCACGCGCGGTTTCGCCGACGAGGTGCGGGCGGTGCTCGCCCGCGCCCGCGAACTGGGCCTCGGCCCGCAGGCCCTCTCCTCGTTCGCCGACCGCATCGGCCGCCCGGACTGGAAGGCGGCGGCGGCCTTCCTCTCCGAGTACCTCGACGTCCTCGACCTGCAGGGCACGCTGGACTACGCGGAGCTCCTGCACCGGGCGGTGCTCCTCGCGGAACGCACGCCGTCCCTCGCCACCGCCTACGACGTGATCTTCGTCGACGAGTACCAGGACACGGACGCCTCGCAGCTGCGGCTGCTGCGCGCCCTGACCGGCCCGGGCGGCACGCTGGTCGCCTTCGGCGATCCCGACCAGTCGATCTACGCCTTCCGCGGCGCCGACATCAACAACGTCCTGGACTTCGAGTCGGCCTTCCCCGGCGCGCGGGTCAAGGCCCTCACGGTCGGCCGCCGCTCCGGCGCGGCCCTGCTGGCGGCCACCCGGCTGCTCACCACCCGGATGCCGGTCCCGCGACTGCCGGCCGAGGCGGTCCGCGCCCACCGGAATCTCGCGCCGGTGCGGGAGGGCGGGCGGGTGGAGGTCTTCACGTACCCGACGGCGGGTGCCGAGCTGGACAACATCGCCGACATCCTGCGGCGGGCCCACCTGGAGGACGGGGTGCCCTGGCAGGACATGGCCGTCCTGGTCCGCGCGGGCGGCCGCACCCTCCCGGCGATGCGCCGCGCCCTGATCTCGGCGGGAGTCCCGGTCGAGACGGACGGCGCGGACACCCCCCTGCGCCACGAACCGGCGGTCTCCCCCCTCCTGACGGCCCTCCGCGTCTCGGCCACCGCCGCCGAACCGGGCGCGGACCTTACGGGCGCAGCCCCCGAAGCCGTCGAGCCCGCCCCGGAGCACAGCCCCGAAGCCCCTACCGGCTCCGCCGACGCGTCGCGGGACCGTGCTGACGCGGTCGAGCCCGGAGCGGCCCCCGGGCCGCACGCCGACTCCGTCGGCGGCCCGACGGCGCCCGACGCCGTGGGCGAGCCGGGCCCGGGGCGACGCCCCCGGGCCGACACCGGCTCCGCCGACGCATCGCCGTCCGCCGAGCCCGGTCCCCAGAACCAGGCCGCCCCGGCCTCCGCCGACCAGGCCTCTGCCGATCCGGCTTCCGCCGACCCGGCCTTTGGCGAGCCGGCCTCTGCCGACCAGGCGTCTGCCGATTCGGCCTCTGCCGCCCCGGCTTCCGCCGCCCCGGCCTCTGCCGACCAGGCCTTTGGCGATCCGGCTTCTGCCGATCCGGCCTCTGGCGAGCCGGCCTCTGCCGATCCGGCTTCTGCCGATCCGGCCTCCGCCGCCCCGGCTTCCGCCGATCCGGCCTCCGCCGCCCCGGCCTCTGCCGATTCGGCGTCTGCCGATCCGGCTTCCGCCGACCCGGCCCCGGGCGAGCTGGCCTCTGCCGATCCGGCTTCCGCCGACCCGGCCCCGGGCAAGCCGGCCCCAGGCGAGCCGGCTTCCGCCGATCCGGCCCTTGCCGAGCCGGCCCCGGGCGACCCGCAGGGACAGGCCGAGCCGGGACCTGGCGACCACGCCGGAGGCGGGTTCCCGGGCGGGATCGCTCGCAGTGTCGGGGCGGGTGGGCGGGACACCTTCCCCGCCGGAGGCGAGCCCGACGCCGTCGCAGCGGGCCCGGGACCGGACCCCGCGGACCCCGCAGGAGGCGAACCCGACGCCGTCGAGCCCGGCCCTGTGGCGGCCCCCGGGGGCTTCGTCGACCCCGCCGGAGGCGGCGCGGCCGGAGGCGTCACCGTCGAGGCCGCCCTCACCCTGCTCGCCTCCCCCCTCGGCGGGATGGACGCCGCCGACCTGCGGCGCCTCGGCCGCGCCCTGCGTGACGAGGAGCGCGCCGCAGGCGTCAAGGTGCCCGCGCCCTCCGACGTACTGCTCGCCCGCGCCCTCGCCGAGCCCGAGCGGCTCACCGCGCACGACCCCGCCTACGCCCGCGGCGCGCAACGCCTCGGCCTGCTCCTGCGCAAGGCCCGTGAGCTGCTCCAGGGCGGCGGCACCGCCGAGGAGGCCCTCTGGGTCCTCTGGGACGGCACCCCCTGGCCCGACCGGCTGGAACGCCAGGCCCGCCGCGGTGGCACGGCCGGCCGCAACGCCGACCGCGACCTCGACGCGGTCTGCGCCCTCTTCGACACCGCCGCCCGCGCCGAGGAACGCACCGGCGGCCGCGGCGCGCTCAACTTCCTCGAACAACTGGAGGCGGAGGACATCGCCGCCGACACGCTGACGGCCCGCGCCACCCGCTCCGACGCCGTCCGGCTGATGACGGCCCACCGCTCCAAGGGCCTGGAGTGGTCCCTCGTCGTCGTCGCCGGCGTCCAGGAGGGCCTGTGGCCCGACCTCCGCCGCCGCGGCTCCCTCCTGGAGGCCGACCGCATCGGCCGCGACGGCCTCGCCGAGCCCCTCACCCCCGGCGCCCTGCTCGCCGAGGAGCGCCGGCTCTTCTACGTCGCCGCCACCCGCGCCCGGGACCGCCTGGTCGTCACCGCCGTCAAGGCCCCCGCCGACGACGGTGACCAGCCCTCCCGCTTCCTCACCGAGCTCGGCGTCCCCCCGCGCGACGTCACCGGCCGCCCCCGCCGCCCCCTCGCCGTCGCCGCGCTCGTCGCCGAGCTGCGCGCCACCACCGTCGACCCCGACGCCTCGCCCGCCCTGCGCGACGCGGCCGCCCGCCGCCTCGCCCGCCTCGCCGCGCTCACCGACGACGAGGACCGCCCCCTGGTCCCCGCCGCACACCCGCAGCGCTGGTGGGGCCTGTACGAGCCCACCCGCAGCAGCGTCCCCCTTCGCGACCGGGACCGGCCCGTCGCCCTGTCCGGCAGCGCCCTGGAACAGCTCGCCAACACCTGCTCCCTCCAGTGGTTCCTCGGCCGCGAGGTCAAGGCCGACACCCCCTCCACCGCAGCCCAGGGCTTCGGCAACGTCGTCCACGTCCTCGCCGACGAGGTCGCCTCCGGCCGTACCCCCGCCGACCTGGCCGTCCTCATGGAACGCCTCGACTCGGTGTGGGACGCCCTCGCCTTCGACGCCCCCTGGAAGTCCCGCCAGGAGAAGGACAACGCCCGCGCCGCGCTGGAGCGCTTCCTGCGCTGGCACACCACCGACCGCGGCGGCCGCGAGGCCGTGGCCACGGAGCACGAGTTCGACGTCACACTCGAAGCCGGTGAGGTCGCCGTCCGCATCCGCGGTTCCATGGACCGGGTCGAATCGGACCCGCAGGGGCGTGCGTACGTCGTCGACTTCAAGACCGGCAAGTCCGCGCCCACCAAGGACGAGGTGGCCCGCCACCCCCAGCTCGCCGTCTACCAGCTCGCCGTGCGCGAAGGAGCCGTCGACGAGGTCTTCGACGGCCTGCGCCCCGAGCCCGGCGGTGCCGAGCTCGTCCAGCTCCGCCAGGGCGCCGCGATCCGCGAGGGCGGCGACGCGGTGCCCAAGGTGCAGGCCCAGCAGCCGCTCGACGGGGAGTGGGTCGGCGACCTGCTGGCCACCGCCGCGGGCCGGGTCCTGGACGAGCGGTTCGCACCCGCCGCGGGCCGCCACTGCGACCACTGCTCCTTCCGCAGCTCGTGCAGCGCCCGCCCGGAGGGCCGCCAGACCGTCGAGTGAGCCCGGCGGCAGACGGCCGACCGCCGGTGCCCGACGCTCGGCGGTCAGGGCTGTCGGTGGGGGCGGCTAGCCTTTTTACGTGCCCGCGCGTCCGCCCGCCCTCTCCGACCCCGAGCAGCTCAAGGAGCTCCTCGGGATCCCTTTCACGCCCGAGCAGATGGCCTGTGTCACCGCCCCGCCCGCCCCGCAGGTCGTCGTCGCGGGCGCCGGCTCCGGCAAGACCACCGTCATGGCCGCCCGCGTCGTGTGGCTCGTCGGAACGGGTGCGGTCGCGCCCGAGCAGGTGCTCGGGCTGACCTTCACCAACAAGGCCGCCGGTGAACTGTCCGAGCGCGTACGCAAGGCCCTCGCGCGGGCCGGCATCACCGACCCGGACCCCTCCCCGGCCGACGCGGACGCGGCCGGCGGCGAGCCCCGCATCTCCACCTACCACGCCTTCGCCGGACAGCTCCTGAAGGACCACGGCCTGCGCATCGGCCTGGAGCCCAGCTCCCGGCTGCTCGCCGACGCCACCCGCTTCCAGCTCGCCGCGAAAGTGCTGCGCGAGGCCCCAGGCCCGTACCCCTCGCTCACCAAATCGGTCCCCGACCTGGTCGGAGACCTCCTCGCGCTCGACGGGGAACTCTCCGAGCACCTGGTCGAGCCCGAGCGGCTGCGCCTGTACGACACCGACCTGCTGGATGCGCTCGCCGGCACCAAGCTCACCAACGAGGACCTCCGCAAGGTCCCGGAGGCCGTGCGCGGCCGCCTCGAACTGCTGGAACTGGTCGTCCGCTACCGCGCCGCCAAACGCTCCCGCGACCTCTTCGACTTCAGCGACCAGATAGCCCTCTCCGCCCAGCTCGCCACGACCCGCCCCGAGGTGGGGGCGCTGCTGCGCGAGGAGTTCCGGGTGGTCCTGCTCGACGAGTACCAGGACACCTCCGTCGCACAGCGGCTGCTGCTGTCCGGCCTCTTCGGCGCGGGCTCCGGCCACGCGGTGACCGCGGTCGGCGACCCCTGCCAGGCCATCTACGGCTGGCGCGGGGCCTCCGTCGCCAACCTCGACGACTTCCCGGAGCACTTCCCGCACGCCGACGGAAGCCCCGCCACCCGGCTGTCCCTCAGCGAGAACCGGCGCAGCGGCGGCCGCCTGCTGGACCTCGCCAACGGACTGGCCGCCCCGCTGCGCGCCATGCACGAGGGCGTGGAGGCGCTGCGCCCGGCGCCGGGGGCGGAGGCCGCCGGGCAGGTCCGCTGCGCCCTGCTGGAGACCCACGCGCAGGAGCTCGACTGGCTCGCCGACTCCGTCGCCCACCTGGTCCGCACCGGGACGGAGCCCCGCGAGATCGCCGTACTGTGCCGCTCTGCCGGGGACTTCGCGCAGATCCAGGCCGTGCTGGTGGACCGGGACGTGCCCGTCGAGGTCGTCGGCCTCTCCGGGCTGCTGCACCTGCCCGAGGTCGCCGACCTCGTCGCCGTCTGCGAGGTCCTCCAGGACCCCGGCGCCAACGCCTCCCTGGTCCGGCTCCTGATCGGCCCGCGCTGGCGGATCGGCGCACGCGACCTGGCCCTGCTGGGCCGCCGGGCGCGGCTGCTGGTGAGCCGGGCGCCCGCCGGGTCCGACCCGGACGAACGGCTCGCGGCGGCCGTGGAGGGCGTGGACCCGGCGGAGATCGTCTCGCTGGCCGACGCCCTGGAGACCTTCCTCGACGGCGCCGGACAGGCCCCGGACGACCTCCCCTTCTCGGCGGAGGCCCGGATCCGCTTCGCGCACCTCGCCCAGGAACTGCGCGACCTGCGGCGCTCCCTCGCCGACCCGCTGATGGACGTCCTGCACCGGGTGCTGACCGCCACCGGCCTGGAGGTGGAGCTGTCGGCCTCCCCGCACGCGCTGGCGGCCCGCCGCCGCGAGACCCTGTCGAACTTCATGGACGTGGCGGCCGGTTTCGCCGCCCTGGACGGCGAGGCCACGCTGCTGGCCTTCCTGGCGTTCCTGCGCACGGCCGCCCAGTACGAGAAGGGCCTGGACCACGCGCTGCCCGGCGGCGAGAACACGGTCAAGGTGCTCACCGCCCACAAGTCCAAGGGGCTGGAGTGGGACGTGGTGGTGGTCCCGGACCTGTGCGCCGGCGCCTTCCCGAAGGAGAAGCCGCCGGAGGCCTGGACCTCGTACGCGAAGGTGCTCCCGTACGCGCTGCGCGGCGACGCCCCCACCCTGCCCGGGGACCCGGCCTGGACCTCGGCGGGTCTGAAGGCCTTCAAGACCGCGCTCAAGGACCACAAGTCGGTGGAGGAGCTCCGCCTCGGCTACGTGACCTTCACCCGGCCGCGCTCCCTGCTGCTGGCCTCGGGCCACTGGTGGGGCCCGAGCCAGAAGAGGCGCCGCGGCCCGTCACCGTTCCTGGAAGCCCTGTACGAGCACTGCGCGGCCGGCTTCGGCGAGATCGAGGCATGGGCGGACGAGCCCGACCCCACCGCCGAGAACCCGGCGCTGTCCGGCGAATCCGCCCCGGACCACTCCTGGCCCCTCCCGCTCGACCCGTACTCCCTCACCCTGCGCCGCGCGGCCGCCGCCCTGGTGGAGTCCTACCTCGCGGCCCCGCCCCCGGAGGAGGACGCGTACCTCTGGCCCCCGGACTGCGAAGAGCCGTGGACGGACGAAGACCCCTGGGAACCGGACCCCGCCGACGGCACCTGGCCCCCGGCCCCCCCGGCCGACGGCGCCGGTACGCCTCCGGCGACGACGGAGCCCGGAGCCCCGGCCCGGCCCGGCGACGCTCTGCTGCCGCAGACGCCCGCGCAGCGCCCGGCCGAGGCGGCCGGCACCGCCGAGCCGGACTTCGACGATCCCTGGGCAGCCGAGCCCTGGCCCGTCCCCCGGCCGGAGGACGGCGCGGCCGCGCCGGCTCGCCACGGGGTCCGGGGCAGCGCCCCGGTTCCGGTAAGGGGTGGGGTGGGGGACGAATCCGCCCCTACCGTCGCCGCCGAGCCGCCCGACGACCCCTGGGCGGGCGAAGCCTGGGCAGCCCCGGGAACCCGGCGCCCCGCCGGGCCGGACTTCGACGACCCCTGGGCGGCCGAGGTCCGGGCCGAGGCCCTGCCCGGGGGCGACGTCGCCGCGCGGGCTCCCCACGGGGTCCGGGGCAGCGCCCCGGTTTCGGGAAGGGGCGGGGTGGGGGACGAACCCGCGCCGGCCACCCCCGCCGCGCCGGACGAGGATCTCTGGGCGGCCGAGGCGGCCCCGCCCGCGGTACGTCCCGTTGCCGGAAGGCGGCCCGGCACGGCAGTGCCCGCCGCCCCCGCCGACCCCACCCACCCCGTCGACCCCGCCGGGAGGCACGGCGGCGACCTCGTTCCCGAAGAGGCCCGCGCCGTCGCCTCCTGGGACCGCGATCTCGACGCCCTGGAGGGCGAGCTCCGCCGTGCCCGCGCAGCCGTCCGTGACGTCGAGCTGCCCTCCGCCCTGTCCGCCAGCCAGCTGCTCCGGCTCGCCGCCGACGAGCAGGGCTTCGTGCGCGACCTCGCCCGCCCCATGCCGCGGCCCCCCCAGCCCGCCGCCCGCCAGGGCACCCGGTTCCACGCCTGGGTCGAGTCCCGGTTCGACGAGCTGCCGCTGCCGTTCCTCGACGTCCTCGACCCGGTCGCCGACCTCCCCGGCGCCGGCTCCGACCAGGAGATCGCCGACGAGGCCGACCTCGACTCCCTCAAGGCCGCCTTCGAGCGCAGCCCGTACGCGGACCGGCCCCCCCACCGCATGGAGGCCCCGGTCCAGCTCACCCTCGCCGGCCGGGTCGTGCGCGGCCGGATCGACGCCGTCTACCGCAACCCGGACGGCTCGTACGAGATCGTCGACTGGAAGACCGGCCGCACCACCGAGGCCGACCCCCTCCAGCTCGCCGTCTACCGCGTGGCCTGGGCCGAGGCCACGAACACCCCGCTCGACCGGGTCTCCGCCGCCTTCCTGCACGTCCGCAGCGGCCGTGTGATCCGCCCCCGCAACCTCCCGGACCGGGCCCGCCTTGAGCGGATCCTCCAAGGCGGATCGGACCCGGACGGTGACCATCAGGCGGACAGCTAGGCTCGTGGGCATGAGCGACACCCCGCCGGACAGCGTCGTCCGCACGTACATCGACACCCACCGCGCCGCCTTCCTCGACGACCTCGCCGAGTGGCTCCGCATTCCCTCCGTCTCGGCCCAGCCCGAGCACGCGGGCGACGTACGCCGCAGCGCCGAATGGCTCGCGGCGAAGCTCAAGGAGACCGGCTTCCCGGTCGCCGAGGTGTGGGAGACCCCCGGCGCGCCCGCCGTCTTCGCGCACTGGCCGAGCGAGGACCCGCACGCCCCGACCGTCCTCGTGTACGGGCACCACGACGTGCAGCCCGCCGCCCTCGCCGACGGCTGGCACACCGACCCGTTCGAGCCGGTGGTCCAGGGCGGCCGCATGTACGCGCGCGGCGCCGCCGACGACAAGGGGCAGGTCTTCTTCCACACCCTCGGGGTACGGGCGCACCTGGCGGCCACCGGCGCCGCCGCTCCCGCCGTGCACCTCAAGCTCCTCATCGAGGGCGAGGAGGAGTCCGGCTCCCCGAACTTCCGCGCCCTCGTCGAGGCCCGCGCCGCCGAACTCGCCGCCGACGTCGTGATCGTCTCCGACACCGGCATGTGGTCCGAGACCACCCCCACCGTCTGCACCGGCATGCGCGGCGTCGCCGACTGCGAGATCGACTTCCACGGCCCGGACCAGGACATCCACTCCGGCGCCTTCGGCGGGGCCGTGCCCAATCCGGCCACCGTCGCCGCCCGCCTGGTCGCGGCCCTGCACGACGCCGACGGGCGGGTCACGATCCCCGGCTTCTACGACAACATCGCCGAGCTGACGGACGCGGAGCGCGCACTCATCGCCGAGCTGCCCTTCGACGAGTCCGAGTGGCTGCGTACGGCCAAGTCCCACGCGGCCGCGGGCGAGGCCGGGTACTCCACCCTGGAGCGCGTCTGGGCCCGCCCCACGGCCGAGGTCAACGGCATCGGCGGCGGCTACCAGGGACCCGGCGGCAAGACCATCGTGCCCGCCTCCGCCCACCTGAAGCTGTCGTTCCGCCTGGTGTCCGGGCAGGACCCGTACGAGGTCGAGGCGGCCGTCAGGGACTGGGTCGCGGCCGGCATCCCGGACGGGATCCGCCACTCCATCACCTTCGGCGCACCGACCCGCCCGTGCCTGACCCCGCTGGACCACCCGGCCCTGCAGTCGGTCGTCCGGGCCATGGGCCGTGCCTTCGGCGAGAAGATCCGCTTCACGCGGGAGGGCGGCTCCGGCCCCGCCGCGGACCTCCAGGACGTCCTGGACGCGCCCGTCCTCTTCCTCGGCATCTCGGTACCGTCCGACGGCTGGCACTCACCGAACGAGAAGGTCGAGCTGGACCTCCTGCTCAAGGGCGTCGAGACGACCGCGTACCTCTGGGGAGACCTGGCCGCCCACCACCGAACCACCGCCTGACACCCGACGCACACACCTGCCGTACCGAGCCTGCCTGTCCCACCACCGGGGGAGTTGGAAGTACCTGTGAGCACCCATACCGAGCGCCCTCTCGCCGAGCGCCCTCTTTCGCTCGCCGCGCCCAGCGGGATCGACCGCGCCGCGCACCACCGTCTCGACGAGGCGTGGCTGGCCGCGGCCTGGAGCCACCCGACGACGCGCGTCTTCGTCGTCTCCGGCGGCCAGGTCCTGATCGACGACACCCCCGACGGCGGTTCCGGCATCGTGATGACCCCGGCCTTCGAGGCCCCGGTCACCGAGACGCACCGCTACTTCCTGGGCACCGACGAGGACGGCGTACGGTACTTCGCGCTGCAGAAGGACGCGCTGCCCGGCCGCATGGACCAGTCGGCCCGTCCGGCCGGCCTGCGCGAGGCCGGACTGCTGCTGTCCCCGCGCGACGCCGGGCTGATGGTGCACGCGGTGGCGCTGGAGAACTGGCAGCGGATGCACCGCTTCTGCTCGCGCTGCGGCGAGCGCACGGTGGTCGCGGCCGCCGGGCACATCCGCCGCTGCCCGGGCTGCGGCGCCGAGCACTACCCGCGCACCGACCCGGCCGTGATCATGCTGGTCACGGACGAGCACGACCGTGCGCTGCTGGGCCGCCAGGTGCACTGGCCGGAGGGCCGCTTCTCCACGCTGGCGGGGTTCGTGGAGCCGGGCGAGTCCATAGAGCAGTCCGTCATCCGCGAGGTGTGGGAGGAGGCCGGCGTCCGGGTCGGCGAGGTCGAGTACGTGGCCAGCCAGCCCTGGCCCTTCCCGTACAGCCTGATGCTGGGCTTCACGGCCCGCGCCATCACCTCGGAGATCACGGTGGACGGCGAGGAGATCGAAGAGGCTCGCTGGTTCTCCCGCGAGGAACTGCGCGCGGCGTTCGCGTCGGGCGAGGTGCTGCCCCCGTCGGGCATCTCCATCGCCGCCCGGCTGGTCGAGCTCTGGTACGGCGAGCCGCTGCCGAAGGCGGCCGCGTAACCTTCGTCACTTCCAGGCCTCGTGACAGGCCTCATGGCAGGCCTCATGACAGCGGAGGGCCCCCGCCTCGGCGGGGGCCCTCCGCTGCGCTCCGGGCATGCCCGGTCCTCGCGTCCGGTCAGACGGCGAGGGCCTGCTTGACCTGGGCCAGGCTCGGGTTCGTCATGACGGACTCACTGCCCGCGGCGGACTTCACGAGCACGGTGGGAACCGTCTGGTTGCCGCCGTTGGCCTTCTCCACGAACGCGGCGGACTCCGGGTCGAGCTCGATGTTGATCTCGTTGTACGCGATGCCTTCCCGGTCCAGCTGGGTCTTCAGCCGACGGCAGTAGCCGCACCAGGTCGTGCTGTACATCGTGACGGTGCCCGTGTCCTGCATGCTGCGCTCTCCTTCGTGAGGGCTCGGTGGTCCGAGTACTCGAACGTACGGGACCCGGCGGCCATTCCCGTACGGTCGCCCCCGCGCACCCGGTGTGACTGATACGACTGATACGTGCTGCCTGTGGACAATTTTCCCGCCCGACTCACGAGACCTGGCAGCATGGCGGGGTGACAGCAGCAACGCACTCCTCATCGTTCCCGGGTGGCCCCGCCTCCGCCGAGTCGGCCGACGCGGTGCTCCTGGGGCTCGACCCGGAGCAGCGCGAGGTCGCGACGACCCTGCGCGGACCGGTGTGCGTGCTGGCGGGTGCCGGTACCGGCAAGACCCGCGCGATCACCCACCGCATCGCCTACGGCGTCCGGTCGGGGCAGCTCATGCCGGCCAGTGTGCTCGCCGTCACCTTCACCAACCGCGCCGCGGGCGAGATGCGCGGACGCCTGCGCACCCTGGGCGCGGGCGGGGTCCAGGCCCGCACCTTCCACTCCGCCGCACTGCGCCAGCTCCAGTACTTCTGGCCCAGGGCGGTCGGCGGCGAGGTGCCCCGGCTGCTGGAGCGCAAGATCCAGTTCGTCGCCGAGGCGGGCGCCCGCTGCCGCATCCGGCTCGACCGCAACGAGCTGCGCGACGTCACCGGCGAGATCGAATGGGCGAAGGTCACCCAGACCGTGCCCGCCGACTACCCGGTGGCCGCCCTCAAGTCGGGCCGCGAGGCCCCCCGGGACCTGGCCGAGATCGCCCAGATCTACGGGACGTACGAACAGCTCAAGCGCGACCGCGGCATGATCGACTTCGAGGACGTGCTGCTCCTGACCGTCGGCATCCTCCAGGACCGCCACGACATCGCCGAGCAGATCCGCACCCAGTACCAGCACTTCGTCGTCGACGAGTACCAGGACGTCAGCCCGCTCCAGCAGCGGCTGCTCGACCTGTGGCTCGGCGAGCGCGACAGCCTCTGTGTCGTCGGTGACGCCAGCCAGACCATCTACTCCTTCACCGGCGCCACCCCCGACCACCTGCTGAACTTCCGCACCCGCTACCCGCAGGCCACGGTGGTCAAGCTGGTCCGCGACTACCGCTCCACCCCCCAGGTGGTCCACCTGGCCAACGGGCTCCTGAACCAGGCCAAGGGCCGGGCCGCCGAGCACCGGCTGGAGCTGGTCTCGCAGCGCGAGAGCGGCCCCGACCCCGTCCACACCGAGTACGCGGACGAGCCCGCCGAGGCCGAGGGTGTCGCCCACCGGATCCGGGACCTGATCGCCGCGGGTGTGCCCGCGGGCGAGATCGCCGTGCTCTACCGCATCAACGCCCAGTCCGAGGTCTACGAGCAGGCCCTCGCCGACGCCGGGGTCCCCTACCAGCTGCGCGGAGCCGAGCGGTTCTTCGAGCGCCAGGAGGTCCAGAGGGCGATCCTCGCGCTGCGCGGAGCCGCCCGCTCCGGCGGGAACGACCCGCTGCTCGACGACGTCGTGGAACTGGGCTCCCAGGTCCGGGCGGTGCTCAGCTCCACCGGCTGGAGCACGGAGCCGCCCGCCGGCTCCGGCGCCGTGCGCGACCAGTGGGAATCGCTGGCCGCGCTGGTCCGGCTCGCCGAGGACTTCGCCCGCGCCCGCCCCGGGGCCACCCTGGCGGACCTCACGATCGAGCTGGACGAGCGCAAGGCCGCCCAGCACGCCCCGACCGTCCAGGGCGTCACCCTGGCCTCGCTGCACGCGGCGAAGGGCCTGGAGTGGGACGCCGTGTTCCTCGTCGGCCTCACCGACGGCATGATGCCGATCACCTATGCGAAGACCGACGAGCAGGTCGAGGAGGAACGGCGGCTGCTCTACGTCGGCGTCACCCGGGCCCGGATCCACCTGAGCCTGTCCTGGGCGGTCTCCCGCGCCCCCGGCGGCCGGGCCTCCAGGCGCCCCAGCCGCTTCCTGAACGGCCTGCGGCCGGGCTCCGCGGCCCGGGGCGCCGGAGCGGGCTCCGCGGCCGAGCGAGGGGTGCGCAAGCGCCCGCGCCGCGGTCCCGCGCTGTGCCGGGTCTGCGGCAAGACCCTGACCGAGGCCGGCGAGCTGAAGCTGATGCGCTGTGAGGACTGCCCGTCCGACATGGACGAAGGCCTCTACGAGCGGCTGCGGGAGTGGCGCGCGGCCCAGTCGAAGGAGCAAGGCCTGCCCGCCTACTGCGTCTTCACGGACAAGACTCTGATGGCCATCGCGGAGGCCGCGCCGTCCGAGGAGGGGGAGCTCTCGATGATCTCCGGAGTCGGCGGCCGTAAGCTTGATCGGTACGGAGCTGAGGTCCTGGCCATCTGCGCAGGTCAGGAGGTTGGGGCCGGGCATCCTGACGACGCGTAGAAACTCGTCGGAAAAATAGTTTGCACATGCCCAGCGAAGACCCATAGGTTCTTAGCAACGGAAACGGTGGCTTCTCCGAAGCCCAGGATCCGTGCTGTACTTATCCGAATACGTATGGGACAGGCCCCCGGGCCGGGTCCCCGAGACGCCGAGAGGAGGCGAGACCAGTGACCAGCTTCATGACCTTCACCAAAATGACCGATCGCTCGGTCGACGCTTCCTGCCTGCTCGGTTCCGTCTCCACCCTGGGTACCGGTGTGTCCGCGATTTCCGCCGACCGCCCCGCCCTGCTGGCGATCCTTCCGGTCAGCGAGCGCAATGAGCGACCGACCAAGGCATCGGTGGCAGTACTGGCAGCAGAAGCGCAGACGCATGGCGCCTATGGATTCGCTGCCGCAGCCGGTGCCGGATCCCAGAAGAAGCAGACGAAGCAGCAGCACCACCTGATGTGGGCCTTCCGCGGGCTCGAACCCTGGAGTGATCCAGCCTGATCGCATGATCAGGCCGGCGCCTTCAGGGCCGCGGAACCCCACCCGGGATCCGCGGCCCTTCTGTTTTGTCCCGAACAGGGACGACGCAGCGAAGGGGCCTCGGGACTGGCAGCCAGGTACCAGCCGAACCCGGCCGACCGGCCGGAACGACTAGCCGAACAAGACGAGGAAGAAACCACCGTGCAACTCGAAGCGCACGCCCCGTCCGTACCGCAGACCCAACTGATCCCCGCCCGCAGTCCCGGAGGACCACACCTTGACCCCGCTCACCGCGCTGACCGCGCTCGACGACGCCATCGAGAACCTCGGCGTACCCGTCCCCTGCCGTACCTTCGACCCCGAGGTCTTCTTCGCCGAGTCCCCGGCCGACGTCGAGTACGCCAAGTCCCTCTGCCGCACCTGCCCGCTGGTCGAGGCCTGCCTCGCCGGAGCGATCGAGCGCCGCGAGCCCTGGGGTGTCTGGGGTGGCGAGCTCTTCGTCCAGGGTGTCGTCGTCGCCCGCAAGCGTCCCCGTGGCCGTCCGCGCAAGAACCCGGTTGTCGCGGCATGACCGCCATCGGAACCATCGACCGCCCCCTGACGCACGACCCCTTGAAGCAGGCCCTCATGACCTCCTACACCACGAGCGAGCAGCCCCACGGCGCCGCCCACGCAGACTTCATCACCACCGGCGCGATCACCTCGCGTCAGAACAGGACCCGCGAAATGCAACTCATCCCAGAAGCCCTGGCTCGTGCCCATATGGACGAGCTCATGCGCGAGGTGGACGTCGAGCGCCACGCCGTGCGCCTGGTCACCGCCCGCCGCATGCAGCGGCGTGCCGAGCGCGTCTCCATGCGCGCCCGGCGTGCGCTGGCCATGGCCGTCATGCAGTAAGAGCTGACGGCAGCATCCCCGGGGGGACCGGTCCGCACGGACCGGTCCCCCCGGTGCGTTGCGCGGGCCTGTCCGCCCCCGGCGGGGATATCGTCTGGAGGTGGACCAGCCGACTCCCCACCCCGGCCCGTCGGGATCCGAGGCCCAGCCCGTCATCTGCGCGGGCTGTGGCGCCAAGGCCCCGGGCGAGATCCCACCCACCTGGACCTGCTCGGTGGAGAACGGGACCAGACAGTACTTCTGCGTCGACTGCGCGCGCGCCAACCTCCGGTCGATCGAGGGCAGGCTCGACTCGTCCTGGTGGTGACGCGCCTACGCGGTCACTCGGCGGGGGCGAACCCCGGCAGCCAGGTGTCCAGTTCGTCCCGCAGCCGCACCGTCGCGCCCAGCTGGCACAGCACCCCGATGGTGCTCAGCGTCACGCGGTGGATCAGCAGGTAGGACGGCGGCAGGTTGATCTGCCGGCCCAACTGGTGGGCGGGGGAGCGCGGATCGGCGATCCGCGCCGCCTGGCCGCGCAGCCACGGCCGGGTGAACGTGAACTCCTCGGCCTCGGCGGGCTCGATGATCGGCTTCAGGTAGTCCAGCACCGCGTCGGGATCGAGTTCGACGGACTCCCTCACGAACCCCTCGGCGCGCAGGTGCCCGTAGACCCCCTCGGCATCACCGTCCAGCGTCATCCGCAGCGACCTGCCGATGGGCTTGGGCCAGCCCCCGGGCAGCCGGTCGACCGTGCCGAAGTCCAGGACGCCCAGCCGCGTCCGGCCGTCCGCCCCCGGTATCAGCCGGAAGTTGCCCGGGTGAGGGTCCGCGTGCAGCAGGCCGGTGCGCGCCGGACCGGCGAACAGGAACCCGGCCAGCAGCTGTCCGGCGCGATCCCGTTCCTCCTGGGTCCCGTCGGCTATCACCTCCGACAGCGGGGTCCCTTCCATCCACTCGGTCACCAGCACCTGGTCGCCCTGGTGCACGACGTCCGGTACGACGACGTCCGGGTCGTCCACGAAGGCGTCCGCGTGCGTCCGCTGGGCCTCGGCCTCCAGTTCGTAGTCGAGCTCTTCCGCGACCCGGTCGCGCAACTCCTTGATCAGCGGCTTGATCTCCATGCCGGGGATCAGCGGCCCCAACAGGCCCGCGAACCGGCCCAGCTGCTTCAGGTCCGACAGCAGCGCCTCACCGGCCCCCGGGTACTGGACCTTCACGGCCACCTGTCGGCCGTCGTGCCATACCGCCCGGTGCACCTGCCCGATGGAGGCCGCCGCGGCCGGCTTGTCATCGAACTCCTCGAACAGCTCCCGCCAGTCGGCGCCGAGACGGTCCGTCAGCACCTGGTGCACCGTCGCCGCGGGCAGCGGCGGGGCCGCCTCCTGAAGCTTGGTCAGCGCGGCCCGGTAGGGCCCCGCGACCTCCTCGGGCAGGGCCGACTCGAAGACCGACAGGGCCTGCCCGAACTTCATGGCGCCGCCCTTCAGCTCCCCGAGGGTGCGGAACAACTGCTCGGCGGTGCGCTGCTGGAGCTCACGCGCCACGATCTCCGCGGACTTGCCCCCGATCCGCTTGCCCAGCCCCCACGTGGCCCGGCCCGCTATGCCGAGCGGCAGCGCGGCCAGCTTGACGGTACGGGTGACCGCCTTCCGGGGAAGATCAGACATAGCCCCTCCAAGTCCCAGACAGCTGCGCCGCGAACGGCGGATTCAGGAAGGGCTCCGCCGACCCGACAGCCTCAGCGCATCCTGTCATGGCCCTCCCGGCCGCACCCCGCCCGATCCTCTTCCGGTGACCCGCCCGCCCCGCAGGGGCAGTCGGGATGCGGGTGGACCGGCGTGGATTCCCAGTGCACGGCGGGGAGGGCAGCCTCCCAGCGGGAGGCCGTGGACGCGGGCAACTGTCCGTCGAGGAAGGCCAGCGCATGGGCCGCGGCCAGCCCGGCCACCGCCGTGGACAGCCCCAGGTCGCAGGCGGCACCTGCGCGGCGGCGGTGGGCCGAACGCCACTGCACGAGCATCCTCGGCCAGGCCGCGTCCCGGTCCACGCGGTCGCGCTCCATGCACCCTGCGCACGCCGTCGACCCCGGCAGCACCAGCGGCCCCACCAGCCCCGTCCCCTCCAACACCCCCGCGTACAGGTGCGGGATGCCCGCGGCGATCCAGTCGGCCGCGGTGTCCGGATCCGGGGCCCATGCGTGCAGGCCGTCCCGGGGCGCGACCACCACCAGGGCCAGCCCGGGCTCCGCCCCCTCGTCCTCCCCGGCCCTCGGGGTGCGCCCCGGGGCCGCCCCACGCACCAGCCTGCCCGCGGACTCGGCCCGCGGCCGGCCCACGCTCCCGGGGTCCAGCCCGCCCGGTGCCACGTCCGCCGGCTCCACCCGGCCCCCGTCGAGCACCTCCACCCGGCCCACACCGGCTCCCGCCAGGACCGCGGCGATCACGGCCCCCACCCGGCCGCTCCCGCGCACCCGCACCCGTATCGACCGGCGGGCGGCGATCCCCCGCAAGTCCCCGCCCGGCTCCCGGTGGACCAGGGACAGCGAACCGAGGTCGGGCCCCAGCCGCTCCACGGTCTCCGGATGCCCCCGCAGGGCCTGGGCCCGTGGACCGCCCGCCGTGACGTCGTCGAGCAGGCCGGCTCCCGCCAGCGTCCTGACCACCTCGTCGGCCCGGCCGTCCGGCAGCCCCATCCCCGAGGCTTCGGCCCGCAACAGCTCCATGCCCCGGGTGCCGTCGATCCGGTCGATCAGCGTGCCCGTCGCCGTGTCCACGGGGCCGAGCACCACCGCGTGGGCGGGCGTCACCCCGAACTGGACCGTCTGCAGATCCCGCCACGCCCGCGCCAGCGCCGGCTTCACCTTCGGATACATGTCCCGTCCCCCTCGATATCCCGTGCGCATGCGCACCACCCGTTTCCCGCTCTTCCGAAACAGTGCCCGCCCACCGGAATCCGTGCAGGAATTTGTCCACAGGTGCGAGGTATTAGGCATATGAGATGAAGGGAAATGGGGTTCCGGAAATCGGCCCCGAATCCCTCGTGTTCGAACCGCGGACGGGCGGGACTTCCGCCACCACGACCGGGTACCGTCGTGGCGTGTCCGCCGACCCACCGCAGCGCGCCGTCGAAGTCCGCCGGAGCGCGCGCCGCCGCAGGACCGTATCCGCCTACCGCGAGGGTGACCGTACGGTCGTGCTCATCCCTGCCCGGATGTCCGAGGCGGAGGAGCAGCGCTGGGTGGGGGTCATGCTCGACAAGCTGGCCGCCCAGGAGAGCAAACGCACCTTCGGGGACGCAGAGCTCACCGAGCGGGCCGAGCAGCTGTCAGAGCAGTACTTCGACGGCCGCGCCCGCCCCCGCACGGTCCGCTGGGTCACCAACCAGAACACCCGCTGGGGCTCCTGCACCCCCGCCGAAGGCAGCATCCGGCTCTCGCACCGGCTCCAGGGGATGCCCGAGTACGTGGTCGACTACGTGCTCCTGCACGAGCTGGCCCACCTCCTCGTACCCGGCCACGGCCCCCGCTTCTGGGAGCTGCTGGAGGCCTACCCGCGCACCGAGCGGGCCCGCGGTTACCTGGAAGGCGTGGTCGCCGCCGAGCGACTGCCGAAGGTCCCCGCCGCCCGCGAGGAATGAGCCCGCCGGCCCGCCCGCCGGCCCGCCCGCCGACCCACCCGCCGGCCCGCCCGCCGCCCCTCGTGCCGCACGCAGTGTTTTGTACCGGGTCGGTACCGGCTTGGCCGGATGTCGGCAATTGCCGTTAGCCTGAGCGCCACGCATTCACAGTCGGGATGGGGGACGGTCGTACGTATGGCCAGGGAATTCCAACGCGGCCACAAGGCCAAGATCAGTGATCTCACGGCGGGCACCGATCTGTACGTAGGCGTCCAGATCGCCGGATCCGGACTCGCCTTCGACATCAGCTGTTTCGGCCTCGACGCCAACGAGCAGCTGTCGGACGACCGTTACTTCGTCTTCTTCAATCAGCCGAAGTCTCCGGAAGAGTCCATTCAGCAACTCGGTGCGCAGTCGGGCGACACCGAATCCTTCCGGGTGACGCTGGACCGCATTCCGGCGTCCATCCACAAACTGTCCTTCACCGCCACCATCGACGGTGCCGGACAGATGTCGCAGATCGGCCCCGGCTACATCCGGATCGTGGCCGGCGGCGAAGAGGTCGTCCGGTACTCCTTCACCGGCTCGGAGTTCACCACCGAGCGGGCCGTGATGCTCGGCGACTTCTACCTGAAGGACGTGTGGCGCTTCGCCGCCGTCGGCCAGGGCTTCGACGGCGGGCTCGACGCGCTGCTGCGGAACTTCGGCGGCGAGGTCGCCGAGGACGCGCAGCCGGCGCAGCCGGCCCCGGCCGCGGCCTCGCCCGGATTCGCCCCGCCGCCCCAGGCGGCCGCACCGGCCCCGGCCTTCGGCGCCCCGGCCCCCGCCCCGCACGCCCCGCAGGCCCCGGCCCCCGCGCCGTCCTTCGGCGCGCCCGTGCCCGCGCCCGGCGCCGTCCCGCAGCCGCAGTACCAGCAGCCCCCGGCCCCGGCCCCGGTGCACGCCGCGCCCACCATGGCCGCGCCGCTCGCCCCGCCGGCCCCCGCCCCGTACGGCCAGCCGCCGCAGCCGTCCTACGGACAGGTGCCGCCGCCCGCACCGGCCCCCGCGCCCTACGGCCAGCCGCCGCAGCAGCCCTCCTACGGTCAGGTCCCCGGTCAGGTCCCCGGCCAGGTCCCCGGCCAGTTCCCGGGCCAGCAGCCCGGCTACGCCCCGCAGGGCGTACCCGCCGCCGGCGCCGGCCTCGCCGCCGCGCTCCAGCCGTACAAGGAAGCCCCCACCGGCACCCGCTGGACCCCGCAGAACCAGCAGCTCATGCGCGTCGACCTGTCGATGGGCGGCCAGGCCGTCCTCGCCCGTCAGGGCAGCATGGTCCTGTACCAGGGCAAGGTCGACTTCAGCTACAAGGGCGCGGGCTTCGCCGGCCGCATCGTCGGCAACGCCACCGGCCAGGAGATGCAGCTCATGCGCTGCACCGGCCGCGGCCAGGTCTTCCTCGCGGAGAACGGCGCCCACCTGCACGCCATCGAGCTCCAGGGCGACGGGATCTGCGTCTCCGCCGAGGCCGTCCTCGCCTTCGACGAGTCGCTCCAGCACGAGGTCCGCCGGATCGAGGGCCACGGCATCCCCGGCGGCGCCCTGTTCACCATGCAGTTCCAGGGCACCGGCACGGTCATCGTCAAGACGCACGGCGTCCCGGTGGTCCTGCCCGTCACCCCGACCACCTTCGCGGACAGCAACGCCATCGTCGCGTGGTCCTCCGCCTCGCAGGTGATCATCTCCAGCCAGGTCCGGCTGCGGCGCAACGCCTACCCCGGCCACAGCGGGGAGACCGTGAACCTCCAGTTCCGCGGTGCTCCCGGCAACTTCATCGTCGTCCAGCCGTACGAGGTCTGAGGGAGCCCGACATGAACGCAATGAACCAGCAACTCGCGGGCTTCGCCCCGACCCCCGTCACGGCCCGCATGGAGAACCACGGCCGGGCCATGCTCAAGGTCGCCATGCAGAGCGGCCAGGACCTCTTCGCCCGCACCGGCTCGATGGTCGCCTACGAGGGCTTCGTCCAGTACGAGCCCAACCCTCCGGCCGTCCGCCAGATGGCCTCGCAGTGGATCACCGGCGAAGGTGCGCCGCTGATGAAGTGCACCGGCGACGGCCTGCTCTACCTGGCCGACTACGGTGCCGACGTGGTCGTCATCAACCTCAACAACGACTCGCTCTCGGTCAACGGCACCAACCTGCTCGCCTTCGACGCGCACCTCCAGTGGGGCGTCGAGCGGGTCAAGGGTCTCGCCAAGTTCGCCGGCCAGGGCCTGTTCAACGTGCAGGTCGCGGGCACCGGGTGGGTCGCCCTGACCTCCCGGGGCACCCCGATCGTGGTCGACTGCGGCCGCGGCGAGGACGAGACGTACGTCGACCCCGACGCGCTCGTCGCCTGGTCGCCGAATCTCAAGGTCAAGGGAAAGCGCAGCTTCAAGGCCTCGTCGATGATCGGCCGGGGCAGCGGGGAGGCCTACCAGATGGCCTTCTCCGGCCAGGGCATCGTCGTCGTACAGCCCAGCGAGGACAGCACCGACCGGCTCCGGGCCCGGGGCTGAGGGGGAGCGGACACATCATGCAGAGCGCACTTTTCGCCCACGCCGAGGCGCAGTCCCAGGAGCGGTACGCCATCCAGAACCCGCAGCTGCTGCGGGTCTCGCTGACGGGCTCCGACGACGTACTCGCCCGTAAGGGCGCGATGGTCGCCTACCAGGGACTCATCGACTTCGACGGCGAGTACCAGACCACCAACCAGCGCAACGCCCGCCGCCGCACCGGCGAGGGCCTGGACCTCATGCGCTGCTCCGGGCAGGGCACGGTCTACCTGGCCAACCTGGCCCAGTACGTGCACGTCGTGGACGTGGACCAGGACGGCCTCACGGTCGACAGCAGCTACGTGCTGGCCCTGGACTCCACCCTGCACACCGAGGTCATCGCGGTGGACAGCCAGTACGGGATCTCCGGCTCGGGCAAGTACCAGCTGAACATCTCCGGCCGCGGCAAGGTCGCGCTGATGACCTCCGGCCAGCCGCTGATGATGCAGGTCACGCCCGACAAGTACGTCAATGCCGACGCGGACGCGATCGTGGCCTGGTCCACCTCCCTGCGGGTCCAGATGCAGGCCCAGACGCACTCCAGCGGAGTGTGGCGGCGGCGCGGCAACACCGGCGAGGGCTGGGAACTGAGCTTCCTCGGCACCGGCTTCGCGCTGGTGCAGCCCAGCGAGGTGCTGCCGCCGCAGAACGCCCAGCTCGGCCAGGGCGTCGCCGCGCAGTTCGGCATGGGCCAGCACGGCTCCCACGCGCAGAACCAGAACAACGCCTGGAACTGACGGTTCCCAGGCACGGCGAAGGGGCGGACCCACCAGGGACCGCCCCTTCGCCGCGTCCACGCGCGGCGCCGGTGTGCTCAGCCGCCGAGCCGGGCCAAGGTCGCCTCCAGCAGCCGTACGACGGACGTGTCGGCCACCGCCGCCACCTCCTCGTACGGGAACCAGCGCAGGTCCAGGGACTCCTCGCTGATCTCCGCCACCGCGCCGGCCGGAGCCAGCGCCGCGTACTGCACGTCCAGGTGCCAGTTGCACGGCGCCGGGATCGGATGCCGGTCCAGGCGCACCGGCCCGCCTTCGAGCAGGGTCAGCCCCGACGCGATGCCCGACTCCTCACAGGCCTCGCGCAGCGCCACGTCGGCGAGGGTCGCGTCACCCGCCTCGCAGTGGCCGCCCATCTGGAGCCACATGCCGAGCTTCTTGTGCAGGGTCAGCAGGACGCGCCCCCGCACCGGGTCGATCACCAGCGCGCTGCCCGTGACGTGCCCCGCCTCGCAGGGCTTGTAGACCCCGTCCGGGTGGGCCGCCAGGTGCTCCAGGTAGAGATCGCGCAGCTCGCTCTGGTCCTCGTGCGACTTCAGGACGAGGACCGCGTCTTCGTGCAGGCTCACTTCTTCTCGTCGCCGTCCTGCTCGCGCTTCTCGGCGGCCTCGCCGAGCATCTTGTCGATCTCGGAGAAGTCCAGCTGCTCGCGGTGCACGAACCCGTCCGGGTCGTCCAGGTCGGAGGCCGTCGGCAGCATGTCCGGGTGCTCCCACAGGCCGTCACGGCCGTCGACGCCCCGGGCGTCGGTGAGTGAGGCCCACAGCCGCGAGGCGTCCCGCAGCCGGCGCGGGCGCAGCTCCAGGCCGATCAGCGTCGCGAAGGTCTGCTCCGCCGGGCCACCCGAGGCGCGCCGCCGCCGCATGGTCTCGCGCATCGCGTCCGCCGAGGTCAGCCGGGGCTTGGCGGCCTCGTGCACCACCGCGTCGACCCAGCCCTCGACCAGCGCGAGCGCCGTCTCCAGGCGGGCCAGGGCGGCCTTCTGCTCGGGGGTGTCCTGCGGCTGGAACATGCCGCCCTGGAGCGCTTCCTGCAGCTGCTCCGGGTTGGACGGGTCCAGCTGGCCGACGACGTCCTCCAGCTTCGAGGTGTCGACCTTGATGCCGCGGGCGTAGCCCTCGACCGCGCCGAACAGGTGCGAGCGCAGCCACGGCACGTGTGCGAAGAGCCGGGCGTGGGCCGCCTCGCGCAGGGCCAGGTAGAGCCGCACCTCGTCCGAGGGCACGCCCAGGTCCTTGCCGAAGCTCTCGATGTTCAGCGGCAGCAGCGCGGCCTTCCCGGCCGGGCCCAGCGGCAGACCGATGTCCGTCGAGCCGACGACCTCGCCCGCGAGGGTGCCGACGGCCTGGCCGATCTGCTGGCCGAACATGGCGCCGCCCATGGAGCGCATCATGCCGAGCAGCGGGCCCGCCATGGCCTGCATCTCCTCGGGCAGCACGCCGCCCATGGCCGCGCCGACCCGCTCCGCGACCGGGTCCACGAGCTCCTTCCACACCGGGAGGGTCGCCTCGACCCACTCGGCGCGGCTCCAGGCCACGGCCGTGGTGGCGCCCGAGGGAAGGGAGGTCACCCCGTCCAGCCAGTGGTCGGCGAGGCGCACGGCCTCCTCGACTGCGGACTTCTCGGCGACGCCGACGCTCGTGTCCTTCACACCGTCCGCGGTGCCCTGCGCGACGGTCTGGCGGGCGATGTCCTTGGCCATGTCCCAGTTCACGGGACCGCCCTCGTAGCTCAGCATCTGGCCGAGCTGCTGGAAGGCGGCACCGAGGTCGTTCGGGTTCATCGAACCGAACATCGCGGCGAACGGGTTGTCCGCTCCGGGAGCGCCCGCCCCGCCCGGCAGACCCATGCCGGGGAACCCGAAGGGATTCGCCGGGCCGCCCTGACCGCCCTGGTTGCCCTTCTTCTTGCCATCGTCGCCGTTCTCCGGCTCCTCCGGCGGAAGGCCGAATCCGAATGGGGTGTCGCTCACGGGTTTCCTCGGCTCGTAGGGCCGCCGGCGGGAGCCGACGGGCAATGGTCCGACAACACCACCCAGCGTAGACACCGCGGCCGCATCCGGGCTCGGTGCTCCGCCGACTCCTGGGCTGCGGCAGGATGGACATCACCTGGTGGGTACGCGTCACGACGCGTCCCTACTGAAGACAACCGCTGGAGACGCCCGGTGAGTTCCCCAGATCCGCAGTTTCGCGCGATGCACGACGACGAAAACAGCTCCGAGCACGGTGACAGCGCCCCCGGCGTTCGCCAGCCGCGAAACCCGGAGGGAATCCGCCGGCGCAGCCCGGTGATCGCCGTGACCGGCGCCGCCTCGGGCGTCGGCGCGGCCCTGGTGAGCCGCCTGGCCGCCTCCGACGAGGTCAAGCAGGTCGTCGCCATCGACGAGCGGCGGGGGGACTGCGCCGCCGCGCAGTGGCACATCCTCGACGTACGGGACCCCGCCATCGCCGAGAAGCTGCGCGGCGCGGACGTCGTGGTGCACCTCGCGCTGGACCTCGACCTGGAGACCGACCCGGCCGCCCGTACGGCGTACAACGTGCGCGGCACGCAGACCGTCCTGACGGCCGCCGCCGCGGCCGGCGTGCACCGGGTCGTGCTCTGCACCTCGGCGATGGTCTACGGGGCCCTGCCGGACAACGACATCCCGCTGTCGGAGGACTCCGAGCTGCGGGCCACCGCCGAGGCGACCGGCGTCGGCGATCTGCTGGAGATCGAGCGCCTCGGCCGCCGGGCCCCGCGCGCGCACCCCGGACTGAACGTCACCGTGATCCGCCCGGCCGTCCTGGTCGGCGGCACGGACACCGCCCTGACCCGGTACTTCGAGTCCCCGCGGCTGCTCGTGGTGGCGGGATCCCGTCCCACCTGGCAGTTCTGCCACGTGGACGACCTGGTCAGCGCCCTGGAGTACGCGGCCCTGGAGAAGGTCGAGGGCGAGCTGGCCGTGGGCTGCGAGGGCTGGCTGGAGCAGGAGGAGGTCGAGGAGCTGAGCGGCATCCGCCGCATGGAGCTCCCCTCCGCGGTCGCCCTGGGAGCGGCGGCCCGGCTGCACCGGATCGGCCTGACCCCGTCCCCGGCCGGGGACCTCGCCTACACGATGCACCCGTGGGTGGTCAGCGTCAGCGGGCTGCACGCGGCGGGCTGGCGGCCGCGCTGGACCAACGAGGAGGTGCTCGCCGAGCTCCTCCAGGAGGTCTCGGGCCGCCACACGGTCGCGGGCCGCCGGCTGGGCCGCAGGGACGCCGCCACGGCCGCCGGTGCGGCCGGCGCGACGGTGGCCCTGCTGGGCGCGGCCGCCGCGGTCCGCCTGGCGCGCAAGCGGCGCGGGATCTGACCGGCCCCGGCCCCGGCGCCGCGCGCGCCGGCCGGCCGGACCGCGGGATTCCGCGGGTCCGCCCTGTAGGAGGCTCCCAAGGCGGCGTTCCCGCCCCGGGCGAATCTGCTATTTCGCCGTGTCAGCCGCTAGGGCACGATGAAGGCATGGCACCGCACTTCGACCACCCCGGTGAGCAGGCCGCTTCGGACCCGATCCGGCTGCTCCAGATCCGCGAGACCCCCCTGTCGATCGACGAGGTCTTCCAGGCCGTCGGCGACGACGCGTCGGGCGGTACGACGCTCTTCGTCGGCACGGTGCGCAACCACGACAGCGGGGCGGACGTCGACTCGCTCGGCTACTCCTGCCATCCGACCGCCGAGGCCGAGATGCGCCGCGTGGCCGAGCGCGTCGTGGCCAAGTTCCCGGTCCGCGCCCTGGCGGCCGTGCACCGCGTCGGTGACCTGGCCGTGGGCGACCTGGCCGTCGTCGTCGCCGTGTCCTGCCCGCACCGCGGCGAGGCCTTCGAGGCCGCCCGGATGCTGATCGACGACCTCAAGCACGAGGTCCCGATCTGGAAGCACCAGACGTTCAGCGACGGCACGGAGGAGTGGGTGGGCGCCTGCTGAGGCCCGGGCCGCGCAGGCCGCCGGCGCCTGCTGAACCCCCGGTCACCGAGCGCCACCCGGAAGGCGGTAGCCTCGCACCCGTTCGGCCGCGCAACACGCCCTCGATTTGCGTAACCCCCCCACGGGCACGAGCGTTGAAGCCACCAACGAAACGTACTTCGGGGTAGGGAGGCACGCCCATGGCGTCTTTGGCGTGGTTGCTGATTCCGCTGTTCGCCGCGATCGGAGCGGCGATATGGGGCAGCTGGGCGGCACGCGACCGCACACAGGGTGACATATCCGAGCTCGCGGGTTACGCGCGATTCCGGGAAGCCATGGCCAATGCCGATCAGGCCAGGGTGAAGGCCGACGCCCACTCCTCCCCGTCCACCCCCGCCGCCTCCGACGCCGTCTGAGACGCCCTCCGCCGCTCCACGCTCCGCGACCGTCCCGCTCCGGTCCGCTGCCTTCGGTGAGATTCCGCTGAGAGTTTCGCGTACGGGCCCCGTACGGACCGGCCCCGAGGGCCGCCCTCCAGGGCCGTCCCGTACTGTCGGATCCATGCCACGCCGCACCGCGACGATGCTCGCTTCCACCCTGGTGCTGTTCGCGCTGCTCTGCGCAGGGGTGTTCATCAAGGTCCCGTACTCCGAGATGAGCCCCGGCCCGACCGTGAACACGCTCGGGGACTCGCACGGCGCGCCCGTCCTCAACATCGCGGGACGCAAGACGTACCCGACCAGCGGTCACCTCAACATGACCACGGTCCGCGTCACGGGTGCGGACTACGACATGAGCCTGGTGGAAGCGGTCTACGGGTGGCTGGCCGGCGACAACATCGTCGTCCCGCACGAGAACCTCTACCCGAACGGGAAGACGGAGGCGGAGTCCACCCAGGAGAACGCCGAGGAGTTCAGCCAGTCGCAGCAGAGCGCCAAGGTGGCGGCCCTGAAGCAGCTCGGCATCCCGGTCACCGCCCGGGTGATCGTCTCCACCGTGGTCAAGGACAGCCCCTCCGAGGGCCGCCTGCACGCCGGGGACGTGGTCAAGGCCGTGGACGGCACCGCCGTCACCGCCCCCGAGGACGTGGCCAAGCTCGTCACCAAGCACAAGCCGGGTGAGCCGGTGGAGTTCACGATCGTGCCCGCCAAGGAGGCCGCCGAGGCGGCGAAGGCCGGCAACGACGACCCCGCCACCTCGAAGCTGACGATCACCGCGGGCAAGGCGGAGGGCGACGGCCACGCCATCGTCGGCATCCGGGCGGGCACCGACCACGCCTTCCCGTTCACGATCGACATCAAGCTCGCCGACGTCGGCGGCCCGAGCGCCGGGCTGATGTTCGCGCTCGGCATCGTCGACAAGCTCACCCCGGAGGACCTGACCGGCGGGAAGTTCGTCGCGGGCACCGGCACCATCGACGACGCGGGCAAGGTCGGCCCCATCGGCGGCATCCAGATGAAGACCATCGGCGCCCGCAAGGCCGGCGCCGAGTACTTCCTCACGCCCGCCGAGAACTGCGCCTCCGCCGCCTCCCACGTCCCCGACGGGCTGACCCTGGTCAAGGTGTCCACCATCGACGACGCCACGAAGGCACTGGAGAAGATCAGCAAGGGGGACACGGCCGGGCTGCCGCAGTGCACGCGCTAGCCCGGACCGCTCCTCCGTCCCCCTGACGGACAGGACCTACGAGAAGGTCGCCGCCAGGGCCTCCGCGAGGCCGGGTACCAGGCCCGCACCGGTGAGGACCTCCGTCGAGGAGTCCTTCTCGCGCAGCCGTACGGCCGACTCGCGCGATCCGTCGCGCAGCACGGCCACGGTGAGGCGCACCTCCTGCCGCTCCGGGTGCCCGGCGACCCACTTCGACAGCTGCTTGTCGTTCAGGCCCTCCGGTACGGAGGCCTCCGCGGACGGCGGCAGCATCAGGCGCTCCACCGTCAGCGCGCAGCCGACGACGGCGTCGGGCCAGGCGATGGTGCCGAGGAACTTGTCGAGCGGCGTCCCCTTCGGGACCTCGTCCTGCTCGATGGGGGTGAGGGAGGACTTGCCGGCGTCGTCCTGGTCGAGACCGAGCTGGCTCGCCAGCCGCGGCTCCTGCTTCTTGAGCCGTGCGGTGTCGACGAGGGCGAAGAGCCGCGCGGGCTTGTCCCAGCCGAGGCCGGCCGCGTACTCGTCGATCTCGAGGCAGGCTCGGGTCAGCGGACTGGCCGCCATGGGGGTGCCGGGGGAAGGCGAAAGGTTGGACATGGGCAACATCCTGCCTCCTTTCCATCGATTACCGGGAACTGAGCAAAGCCTCAGTAAGTTGCATGAGTGGGCTCTACGATCGGGGGCCCGTTCATTACCAGACTCAGCGACTTTCGAGGTGCGCACCTTGGCTTTCCAGATGCCGGACCGCGGCGGAGGCCCTTCCGGGCCACGGATGAGAGTCGGCCGCCCCTCCCGGCGGGCCCGAACTCTCCTGATGACCTTGGGCGTGCTGGCCGTCCTGGCCATGCTCTTCATCATGTTCGCGGGCTTCTGGACTGACTGGCTCTGGTTCCGCTCCGTGAAGTACTCGACCGTCTTCACCACCACCCTGTGGACCAAGATCGGCCTCTTCGCCGTCTTCGGTCTGCTGATGGCCGGTGCGGTCGGTTTCAACATCTGGCTGGCCCACCGGCTGCGGCCGCCGCTCAGCGCGATGTCGATGGAACAGCAGAGCCTCGACCGCTACCGGATGAGCATCGCCCCGTACAAGAAGTGGCTGCTCCTGGGCATCGCGGTGCTCGTCGGCCTGATCGCGGGCGCCTCGGCGGCCGGCCAGTGGAAGACCTGGCTCATGTACGTGAACGGGGTGCCCTTCGGTTCGAAGGACCCGCAGTTCCACATGGACGTGTCCTTCTACACCTTCGACCTGCCCTGGTACCGCTTCCTGCTCGGCTTCGGCTTCGCCGCGGTCGTGCTGTCGGTGATCGCCGCGGCCGTCGTGCACTACCTGTACGGCGGACTGCGCGTGACCAGCCCGGGCGCGCGGGCCACCGCCGCCGCCACCGGCCACCTGTCGGTGCTGCTCGGCCTGTTCGTCACGCTCAAGGCGGTCGCCTACTGGCTCGACCGGTACGGGCTCGCCGTGAAGTCCAGCGACTTCAAGGCCGCCGACAACTGGACGGGCCTGCGCTACGTCGACGCGAACGCCTACCTGCCGGCGAAGACGATCCTCGTGGCCATCGCCGCGATCTGCGCGGTGCTGTTCTTCGCGACGCTGTGGCGCCGCACCTGGCAGCTGCCGGTCATCGGCTTCGGCCTGATGGTGCTCTCGGCGATCCTGATCGGCGGGCTCTACCCGGCGATCGTGCAGAAGTTCCAGGTCCAGCCGAACGAGCAGGCCAAGGAATCCCCGTACGTCCAGAAGAACATCAAGGCCACGCGCGACGCCTACGGCATCGCCGGCTCGGAGGTCACGGACTACCCGGGCGTCCCGCAGACGGAGGACCGGGGCAAGCTGCGCCCGCAGGCCGACACCACGGCCAGCATCCGCATCCTCGACCCGAACATCGTCTCGCCGGCCTTCCAGCAGCTCCAGCAGGTCAAGGGCTACTACGCCTTCCCGTCCACGCTCGCCGTGGACCGGTACAGCGGCCAGGACACGGTCATCGGGCTGCGCGAGCTGAACATCGGCGGCATCCCGAAGAACAACTGGATCAACGACCACTTCAAGTACACGCACGGTTACGGCGTGGTCGCGGCCAAGGGCACCACCGTGAAGGAGGGCGCTCCCGACTTCACCCAGTCCGACCTGCCCTCCAAGGGCGTGTTCGGCACTGACTTCGAGCAGCGCGTCTACTACGGCGA
The DNA here is from genome assembly GCF_030440515.1 of Streptomyces xanthophaeus. Taxonomy (GTDB): domain Bacteria; phylum Actinomycetota; class Actinomycetes; order Streptomycetales; family Streptomycetaceae; genus Streptomyces; species Streptomyces kutzneri. Next base: position 2,971,421 of record NZ_CP076543.1, on the reverse strand, counting down.
GCAGACGAAGCAGTACTCGATCGTCGGCGGTCCGCAGAAGGAGCTCGACTACTCGGACGACAAGGGCGAGAAGGAGACGAGCTACAAGGGCGACTCCGGCGTCAATCTCGACAACCCGGTCAACCGGGCCGCGTACGCGCTCACGTTCAACGAGCCGCAGATCCTCTACTCGGGCGCCATCGGCGACGGCTCGCGGATCCTGTACAACCGCACGCCCAAGCAGCGCGTCGAGGCCGTCGCCCCGTGGCTGACCATCGACGGCGCGCCCTACCCGGCCGTGATCGACGGCCGGATCAAGTGGATCGTCGACGCGTACACGACCACCAACGGCTACCCGTACGCCTCGCGCACCACCCTGGGCCAGAGCACCGCGGACTCGCTGACCAACAGCCAGCGCGCGGTGGTCGCCCAGGAGAACCAGGTCAACTACATCCGCAACTCGGTGAAGGCCACCGTCGACGCGTACGACGGCTCGGTCGACCTGTACCAGTGGGACACCCAGGACCCGGTCCTGAAGACCTGGATGAAGGCGTTCCCGGGCACGGTGAAGCCCAAGGCCGACATCGCCAAGCCGCTCATGGAACACCTGCGGTACCCGCAGGACCTCTTCAAGGTCCAGCGCGAACTGCTGACCCGGTACCACGTCACCGACCCGCAGACCTTCCTCAGCGGCAGTGAGGCGTGGGCGGTCCCGGACGACCCGACGACCAAGGCCGGTACGGCCGTTCCGCCGTACTACCTGTCGATGAAGATGCCGGGCCAGAAGGAGAAGGACCAGGTCTTCTCGCTCACCACGACGTTCACGCCGAACGAGCGGCCCAACCTGAGTGCCTTCATGGCGGTCAACGCCGATCCGGGCACCCCGGACTACGGCAAGATCCGCATTCTGAAGATGCCGACCAGCAAGCCGCCGGACGGCCCCGGTCAGGTGCAGAGCAAGTTCCAGTCGGAACCGAAGATCGCCGAATCCATCCGCCTGCTGCGCGGCGGCGACTCGGAGATCGAGTACGGCAACCTGCTCGCGGTGCCGCTCGACGGCGGGATGCTCTACGTCGAGCCGGTCTACGTCCGCAGCTCCGGCCTGAAGTACCCGCTGCTGCGCAAGGTGCTCGTGACCTACGGCAACCAGACGGCCTTCGAGGACACCCTGGAGAAGGCGCTGAACGTGGTCTTCGGGGCCGAGGCGCCGACCGTTCCGGTACCGCCGGAGCAGCCGCCGGGCGAGGGCACCGTCACACCGCCGACCATCCAGGACCCGACGGTGAAGGCGGCGCTCGCCGACGCGCAGAAGGCCATCGAGGATGCCGAGAAGGCCCGGCAGGCCGGTGACTGGGCGGCCTTCGGCAAGGCCCAGGACGAGATCAAGGCCGCGCTGAAGCGGGCGATCGAGGCCGAGGCGAAGCTGACCGCGCCCACCCCGGCCGGCCAGTGATCAATGGGTAATGGTTCCACCCCGCGTCGTGATACTGTGGTTTCACCGACGCGGGGTGGAGCAGCTCGGTAGCTCGCTGGGCTCATAACCCAGAGGTCGCAGGTTCAAATCCTGTCCCCGCTACTGAAGATGAAGGCCCGGATCCATGGGATCCGGGCCTTCGTCATGTCCGGGGAGGACACGCGGTAGCCGGGGAGGGTGACTTGTGGGTGGAGCGTGTTTGACTTACCTCACTGTGGGCATGTCGACAAAACGCTGTAGTGACCTCACTGGCTGCGACATACCAGGTGTACGCGGGTAGCAGGTGATGCGACGATGGGATTTATGGGGGACAGGTCAACTCTGCTGGAGACAGGGCGGTTTGTGAGGGCGGAGTCCGGGACGGACACAGAGGCCGAGGGGGCGGCTCCGGTCGCCGACGCGCAGACCGCACTGACCGATGCGGACTTCTTGGACAAGCACAGCGCGGAGGAGATGTTCGCCGAGACCGACGCGGCGAGCGACGCCGAGCTGGAAGCACGGCACCGGGTGGCCGCCGACAAGGGCGACCCCGGCGCCATGAGCGTGCTCGGCGCGCTGCTGCTGCGCCGCGGCGACCTCGACGGCGCCGAACCTTACCTGCGCGGAGCCACCGGCGCAGGGGACCGCGCCGCCGCGAACAACCTCGGCGTGCTGCTCCACCAGCGGGGCTACCCCGAGGACGCGGCCGGCTGGTGGCGGGTCGCCGCCGTCGCCGGGTCCGCCCCCGCCGCGCACGCCCTCGGCCGCTACTTCCGCGAGCGCGGGGACGAGCCCGCCGCCGAGTACTGGATGCGGCAGGCGGCCGAGTCCGGCCACGCGCTGGGCGCGTACGGGCTGGCCGACCTGCTGGAGCACCGCGGGGACAAGGGCGTCGAGCGGTGGTTCCGCGCCGCCGCCGAACAGGGGCACCGCGAAGCCGCGTACCGGCTGGCCAGGCACCTGCGCAAGGGCGACCCCACCGAGGCCGAGCAGTGGTACCGGCAGGCGGCCGCGCGCGGGCACCGGCGCGCCGCCCTGCACCTGGGCGCCCTGCTGGAGGCGCGCGGCGAGCTCAAGGAGGCCGGGCGCTGGTACCTGACCTCCGCCAAGCAGGGGGAGGCCCGGGCGGCGTGCGCGCTCGGCTTCCTGCTGCGCGACGCCGGCGACGAGGAGAGCGCCGCCGTGTGGTGGCACCGGGCGGCGCAGGACGGCGACGGCAACGCCGCCAACGCGCTGGGCGCGCTGCACGCCGCACGCGGCGAGACCCAGACCGCGGAGCGCTGGTACCGGACCGCCATGGACGCGGGCGACCAGAACGGGGCGTACAACCTTGCTCTGCTGTGCGTCGCACAGGACCGGACCGCGCAGGCCGAGCAGTGGTACCGGCGGGCCGCCTACGCCGGGCACCGCGAGGCGGCCAACGCGCTGGCGATCATGCTGCTCCAGGTCGGGGACGCGGCGGGCGCCGAGCCCTGGTTCTCGAAGGCGGCCGAGGCGGGCAGCGTCGACGCCGCGTTCAACCTCGGGATCCTGTTCGCCAGCCGCGACGAGGACCGGACGGCGCTCAAGTGGTACGAGCGGGCAGCGTCGGCCGGTCACACCGACGCGGCGCTGCAGGTCGGCATCGCGCTGGTCCGGGACGGCGAGGACCGCGCGGCCGAGCGGCACCTGCGCTGCGCGGCGGGCGGCGGCAGCGCGGAAGCGGCGTTCCGCCTGGCCGCGCTGCTGGAGTCGCTGGCCCCGCCGCCGGAGCCGGTGGCCCTGGGTGAGCCCGTGGGCGGCGCCCCGCGCACGGAGAGCGAGGAGTGGTACGAGCGGGCCGCCGAGCTGGGGCACCGCCGGGCCCAGGTGCGGGTCGGCATGCTGGCCGCCGCCCGCGGCGACCTGGCCGTCGCCGCACGCTGGTACCGGGAGGCGGCCGAGGCCGGCTCCCGCAACGGCGCCTTCAACCTCGGGCTGCTGCTGGCCCGCGAGGGGAGCGAGCCGGAGGCCGCCCTGTGGTGGACCCGTGCGGCGGTGGCGGGCCACGGCCGCGCCGCCCTGCGCCTCGGCCTGCTCGCGGCCCGCCACGGGGACCTCGCGGAGGGTCAGAAGTGGTGCGTGCGCGCCATGGAACTGGGCCCGGCCGAGGTCTCGGAACGCGCGGCCCGGCTCCGCGAGGCCCTGGCCGAGGAACTCTCGGCCTGAGCCCCGGCGGGGCGCCCGCTCCGGCTCCTAGCGGTAGAGCCAGGAGGTGGAGCGGGCGTAGACGTGCCGGAAGGCGATCGGCATCAGCAGGTCGTTGACCCGGCGCCGCACCGTGCCCGGGGTCTTCGCGTCGCGGTTCGTCGCCGCGGCCCGGGTCATCCGGGCCACCCGAGGGCGGCGCAGCCGGGTGTACTCGGCCAGGGCCGCCTCCACGCCCGGAACCGACGCGACGCACCGGGCCAGGGCCACCGCGTCCTCGATCGCCATCGACGCGCCCTGCCCGGCCCCGACCGGGTGGGCCGCGTCGCCGATCAGGACGGTGCGCCCGTCGTGCCAGACGGGCACGTCCGCCAGCCGGTGCATCGGCATCGGCCGGTCGACGCGGGTGGCCGCCCGGATCAGGGACAGCGGCAGCTCCTCCTTGCCGTACAGCTCCGCCAGCAGGGCCTGGGTGACTTCCGCCGGCTCCGGGGGCTCCGGGGCCGGCACCTGGGCCGACCACCAGACCGTTCCGTCCGCCGCCGGGACACACAGGAACGCCCCCCGCCGGCCGAAGACGAAGTGGTAGGTGCCAGGGGTGAGGTGCACGCCTTCGGAGACCCCCGACACGCAGTAGAGCCCCGCGTACCGCACCTGCGGCGCCGCCGGGTCCAGCGCCGAGCGGGTGGCGGACCAGATGCCGTCGGCCGCCACCACCAGGTCCGCGTCCAGGTCCGCCGGGCCCACCCGCCGCCCCGTCTCGATCCGGGCTCCGGCCCGGACCGCCTCGGTGCGCAGCACCTCCACCAGCCGCCCGCGCAGCAGCGTCGTGCTGTGCAGGCTGTCCGAGGAGAGCCGGCCGCGCGGCACCTCCCCGAGGAGCTTGCCCGAGGAGGACCACATCCGCTGCCAGGCGACCGGGAACCCGGCGGCCTGGACCTCGGCGAGGCAGCCCAGCTCGTCCAGCCCCCGCAGCCCGTTGACGGCGAGGCTGAGGTACGACCCCACCTGTCCGGCCGGATCCTCGTACGCCTCGTGGACCGTGACCTCCGCGCCGGTCGCGCGGCGCAGGGCGATCGCGCTCGCCGCTCCGGCGACTCCGCCCCCGATGACTGACACACGCATGCCCGACCCCTTTCGCTGAATGCACATTCACTGAATATCGATTCGGTGAAACTCGGTTCAGTATGATGAGGCCGAGAAGACGGCGTCAAGTGGGAACGGGGATCGCGGTGGGTGTGCGCAAGGAGCGGGCGGCCGGCACGGAGGCGGCACTCAAGGAGGCGGCGCGGGTGCTCTTCCTGGAGCGCGGCTACGTACAGACGAAGATCACCGACATCACCAAGGCCGCCGGCCGGTCCACCGGGTCCTTCTACGAGCACTTCGCGGGCAAGGACGAGCTGCTGGACGCGCTGCTCGCGGACATGGGGGCCCAGGTGGATGCGGCGGTCGGTGCCGACGATCACCCCCGCGAGCACGACCTCGCCGACCGGGCGCAGCTGCGGACGCATGTGGCGGTCACCTGGGACGCCTTCCGGGACCATCTGCCCGTCGTCGTCGCCCTCTTCCAGAAGTCCATGGCCGAACCGCCCGGCTCGGGGCGGGTCTGGGGGCGCCTCGTCGAGGACACCGCGCCCCTGCGCGAGCACCTCGCGTACATGCGCGAACAGGGCCATGAGCTGCCCGGAGACCCCGAACTGGTCGCCGCGGCGATGGGGGCGATGATCTCGATGCTGGGGTACGCCGCCATGACCGGCGGGGCCGGGCTCGACGACGACGAGGTGGTGGAGATGCTGACCTCGCTCCTGCACCGGGGGCTGGCCGGTTAACCGATTTGCATCTGCCGTGGGCCTTCACGTAACGTTGGGTTTACCGACGCGGGGTGGAGCAGCTCGGTAGCTCGCTGGGCTCATAACCCAGAGGTCGCAGGTTCAAATCCTGTCCCCGCTACTGAAGACTCAGGGCCCGGATCCAATGGATCCGGGCCCTGAGTCGTTCCCGATCGATTTCCGCCTGCAAGAAGGTGAACGCGCAAGGGCCCGGCCCCCTGAGGGGTCGGGCCCTTGCGCGTTCGTGTGCTCAGGCGGCCGCGCAGTTCGGGCAGACGCCGCGGTACGTCACCTCGACCGCCGACACGACGAAGCCGAAGCGTTCCGCGTCCGGCAGGTCGGCCAGCGGGTTGCCCGCCGGGTGCACGTCGCGGATCGCGCCGCACTGCGCGCAGACCAGGTGCTGGTGGGGCCGGTGCGCGTTCGGGTCGTACCGCTTGGCGCGGCGGTCCGTGGAGACCTCCAGCACCTCGCCGAGGGTGACGAGTTCGCCCAGGGTGTTGTAGACGGTCGCACGGGAGATCTCGGGCAGCTTGGCCACCGCGAGCGCGTGCACCTCGTCGGCCGTCAGGTGCACGTGGTCACCGTCGAGCACCTCGGCCACGACACGCCGCTGCGCCGTCATGCGCCAGCCGCGTCCGCGAAGTCGATCCAGCAGGTCACTCATAGACATCAGCCTAACAGTGAGGGGATTCGGTGTAACTCCCGAACCGGTGCGGACTTGGATGCTTACTTGACTTAGACAAAGTCCATCGTAGGATCGGTTACGGCAAACGCCAAGGACAGGACATGCAGGGATGACGCAGGAGGCGCACGTGACGCAGGGACCGCTCACCACGGAGGCCGGAGCGCCGGTCGCCGACAACCAGAACAGCGAGACCGCCGGCCTCGGCGGCCCCGTCCTGGTCCAGGACCAGCTGCTGCTCGAGAAGCTCGCGCACTTCAACCGCGAGCGCATCCCGGAGCGCGTGGTGCACGCCCGCGGCGCCGGTGCGTACGGCACCTTCACGCTGACCCGCGACGTCTCGCAGTGGACCCGGGCCAAGTTCCTGTCCGAGGTCGGCAAGGAGACCGAGACCTTCCTGCGCTTCTCCACCGTCGCCGGCAACCTCGGCAGCGCCGACGCGGTCCGCGACCCCCGCGGCTGGGCGCTGAAGTTCTACACCGAAGAGGGCAACTACGACCTCGTCGGCAACAACACCCCGGTGTTCTTCATCAAGGACGCCATCAAGTTCCCCGACTTCATCCACACCCAGAAGCGCGACCCGTACACGGGCTCGCAGGAGGCGGACAACGTCTGGGACTTCTGGGGTCTGTCGCCCGAGTCGACCCACCAGGTGACCTGGCTGTTCGGTGACCGCGGCATTCCGGCGTCCTACCGCCACATGAACGGCTACGGCTCGCACACGTTCCAGTGGAACAACGAGGCCGGCGAGGTCTTCTGGGTCAAGTACCACTTCAAGACCGACCAGGGCATCAAGAACCTCACCCAGGCCGAGGCCAACCGGCTCGCCGGTGAGGACCCCGACTCGCACCAGCGCGACCTGCGCGAGTCGATCGAGCGCGGTGACTTCCCGACCTGGACCGTGCAGGTCCAGATCATGCCCGCGGCCGAGGCCGCCCAGTACCGCTTCAACCCGTTCGACCTCACCAAGGTGTGGCCGCACGAGGACTACCCGCCGATCGAGATCGGCAAGCTGGAGCTCAACCGCAACCCGGAGAACGTCTTCGCCGAGGTCGAGCAGAGCATCTTCAGCCCGGCGCACTTCGTCCCCGGCATCGGTCCGTCCCCGGACAAGATGCTCCAGGGCCGCCTCTTCGGCTACGGCGACGCCCACCGCTACCGCGTCGGCATCAACGCCGACCACCTGCCGGTGAACCGCCCGCACGCCACCGAGGCGCGCACCAACTCCCGCGACGGCTACCTGTACGACGGCCGTCACAAGGGCGCGAAGAACTACGAGCCGAACAGCTTCGGCGGCCCGCACCAGACGGACCGCCCGCTGTGGCAGCCCATCGACGTGACCGGTGGCACGGGCAACCACGCCGCCGCCGTCCACAGCGAGGACAACGACTTCGTCCAGGCGGGCAACCTCTACCGCCTGTACTCGGAGGACGAGAAGTCGCGTCTGATCGAGAACCTGTCCGGCTTCATCGCCAAGGTCTCCCGCGACGACATCGTCGAGCGCGCGATCAACAACTTCCGCCAGGCGGACGGTGACTTCGGCAAGCGGCTCGAAGCCGCGGTCCAGGCCCTCCGCGGCTGACACGGAGCGCTTGCCGTAGCAGGACGCCGGGCCGCAGCCCTCCTCGGAGGACTGCGGCCCGGCGTCGTTTCACGCGGGGACCGTGCGCCGCGCCGGGACCCAGCAGCGGATGACGTCGCGTACGGACACGATGCCGACGGGTCCGCCGTGCTCCAGCACGATCAGGTGCCGGAAGCCGCCGTGGGCCATCGCCTCGGCGGCCTCCTGCACCGTGGCTTCCGGGGTGCAGAACACGACGTTGTTGGTGGTGTGCGCGCCCACGGACTCCCGGTCCGGGTCGTGGCCCGCGCCGATCGAGTTGAGGATGTCGCGCTCGGTCAGGATGCCGATTCCGCTGTGGTCGGGGTCGAGGACGACGGCCGCGCCGACGCGCCGGCCGGACATCAGGCAGGCCGCCTGCCGGAGGGTGTGTGCGGGTCCGAGGGTGAGGATCACGGTGCTCATGGCGTCACGGACGAGCATGAAGAGAGCCACCTCCTGGGGTGAGTCCCCCCGCCTGGGTGGGTGCGTCCGGGGAACCGCCTCTAGAGAAACGGTTCACAAGCGCACAAGCGTGGGGAGTATCAGATTCCCATGGACCCGCAGGGCCGACAAGAAGGCGCGCAACGGAGCGCGGACAGCGCTCGGAGGGCTCAGGAGCGCGGGCGGAGCAGGTCCAGCATCTCCTCGTGGAGCAGTCCGTTCGAGGCCGCCGCGTTCCCGCCGTGCACCCCGTCCACGCCGTCCAGGCTGGTGAAGCGGCCGCCCGCCTCCTGGACCACGACCGCGATGGCCGCCATGTCCCAGAGGTTGAGTTCGGGCTCGGCACACAGGTCCAGCGAGCCCTCCGCGACCATCATGTACGGCCAGAAGTCCCCGTAGCCGCGGGTCCGCCAGCACGCCCGGGTCAGGTCCAGGAACCCTGCCAGCCGTCCCTGCTCCTCCCAGCCGCTCAGCGAGGAGTACGCGAACGAGGCGTCGGCCAGCCCGCCCACCTTGGACACGCCGATGGCGCCGGTCTCGCCGAGCGCGCCGCCCGCGTACGCGCCCCCGCCCCTGGTCGCCCACCAGCGGCGGCCCAGCGCCGGCGCGGACACCACACCGACCACCGGGCGGAACTCGCCGTCGGTGTCCTCGGCCATCAGGGAGATCAGGGTCGCCCAGACGGGGACCCCGCGCACGTAGTTCTTCGTGCCGTCGATCGGGTCCACCACCCAGCGGCGCGGACCGCTGCCCTTGAGCCCGTACTCCTCGCCCAGGATGGCGTCGTCCGGCCGCGCGGCCGCGATACCGGCCCGGATGATCTCCTCGGCCGCCTTGTCCGCCTCGCTCACCGGGGTCATGTCCGGCTTCGTCTCGACCTGCAGGTCGAGGGCGCGGAAGCGCTCCATCGTGGCGGCGTCCGCCGCGTCGGCGAGTTCGAGGGCAAGGCGCAGGTCATCGTCATACTCGGGCATGCCCGAACAGTATCGAGACTCCCGGAGCCCGGCCAACGCCGTCCACAGTGCGGCCCCGATGCGCCCTTGACAGGATCTGGCGGCCCGTCAACTCTGGCCGGAGAGAGCCGAACGGGGAGGCGCGGATGCCGGCAGCCCGGGAGTCCTTGCTGGAGGCGGCGGGAGCGGCGCTCTCGGCGCGCCCCTGGCCGGACGTGCGGATGGTCGACGTGGCCGCGGCCGCCGGGGTGTCCCGGCAGACCCTCTACAACGAGTTCGGCGGCAAGGCGGGCCTGGGCCGCGCGCTGGTCCGCCGCGAGGCCGACCGCTACCTCGACGGGGTCGACCGGGCCCTGTCCGCCCCGGCCCAGGCCGCCGAGCGGCTCGCCGCCGTCGCGGAGTGGACCGTACGGGCGGCCCGCGCCCAGCCCCTGGTACGGGCCCTGCTGACCGGCGCCTGGGACGCGGGCCTGCCCGCGGCGGGCGGCCGGGCGCCCGGGCCCGGCGAGCTGGCCCGGGCCGTCCGGGACCGGGCGGCCGCCGCGCTGACGCCGGGGGAGGGCCCGCAGCGCTGCGAACTCGCCGTACGCCTCGCCCTCTCCTACGTGATCGCCCCGGGGGAGGAGCCGGGGCCGGGCGAGCTGCGCAGGCTGCTCAGTGCGCCGACCCGGACAACTGGAGCCCGATGACGCCGAGGATGACCAGCGAGATCGAGACGAGTTTGAGGGTGGAGACCAGGTCGCCGAGGAAGACCATGCCGTAGATCGCCGTCCCGGCCGCGCCGATGCCCGTCCACACCGCGTACGCCGGCCCCACGTCCAGCTTCTTGAGCGCAAGGGTCAGCAGACCGAAACTGCCGAGCGCGAAGCAGGCGAAGGCGACGGTCGGCCCCAGCCGGGTGAATCCGTGGGAGAGCTTGAGGCAGACCGCGAAACCGGTCTCCAGGAGTCCCGCGACCACGACCAGCAGCCACGCCATGTCGAATGCCTCCCCGCGTCAGGTGACATCGCGTCACTTGGTGCGATTATGCATTTATCCAGACAGGGCCTCCGACAAACGCGGCCGAACCACCGCCGGACGGTCAGTCGCCCTCGCGCCGCTCGCGCGTCTCCAGCAGCCGGCGCAGCGAATACAGCCGGGCGGGGTCCGCGTGCCCGTCCTCCACCCACTTGTCGAGCGCGCAGTCCGGCTCGTCGTGGCTGCATGCGCGCGGGCACTCCTCGGTGCCCGGAACCAGCTCGGGGAAGGCCAGGATCACCCGGGACGGGTCCACGTGGTGCAGCCCGAAGGAGCGGACGCCCGGGGTGTCGATGACCCAGCCGTCGGCGCCCGGCAGCGGCAGCGCGAGCGCGGAGGTGGTGGTGTGCCGGCCGCGGCCGGTCACCGCGTTGACCACTCCGGTGGCACGCTGGCGGCCCTCGGCGACCAGCGAGTTCACCAGGGTGGTCTTGCCGACGCCCGAGTGGCCGACGAAGGCGGTGATCCGGCCGTTGAGGTGCTCGCGCACCCGGTCGGCCGCGTCGCCCGCCGCGAGCTCCTCGCGGTTGGTCACCACGTACTTCAGGCCGAAGGTCGAGTAGATCTCCAGGATCTTGTCCGCGGAGGTCAGGTCGGACTTGGTGAGCACCAGCAGCGGCTCCAGCCCGGCGTCGTACGCCGCCACCAGACAGCGGTCGATCATCCGGGGCCGCGGCTCCGGATCGGCCAGGGCCGTGACGATGGCCAGCTGGTCGGCGTTGGCGACGACCACCCGCTCGTACGGGTCGTCGTCGTCGGCGGTGCGCCGCAGGACGGACTTGCGCTCCTCGATCCGCACGATGCGGGCCAGGGTGTCCTTCTTGCCGGACAGGTCACCGACGATCCAGACGCGGTCGCCGACCACCGCGGCCTTGCGGCCCAGTTCGCGGGCCTTCATCGCGTGCACGGAACGGCCCTCGACCAGGCAGGTCAGCCGGCCACGGTCCACGGTGAGGACGAAGCCCTCGGCCGCGTCCTCGTGCTTGGGCCGGATGCTGGTCCGCGGCCGGTTGCCCTTGGGGTTCGGGCGCTGGCGGATGTCGTCCTCGTCGGTGTGCTTGCCGTACCTGCGCATGACGGGCCCTACGCTCCCGCACCCGCTCCGGGTGCCCCGGAGTCACCGGCGTCCCCGGCGAGCATGTCGGTCCACATCTTCGGGAAGTCCGGCAGGGTCTTCGCGGTCGTCGCCACGTTCTCGATCTGTACGCCCTCCACCGCCAGGCCGATCACCGCGCCCGCGGTGGCCATCCGGTGGTCGTCGTACGTGTGGAACACGCCGCCGTGCATCCGGCGCGGCCGGATGCGCAGGCCGTCGGCGGTCTCGGTGACATCGCCGCCGAGCGCGTTGATCTCCTTGGTCAGCGCGGCCAGCCGGTCCGTCTCGTGCAGCCGCAGGTGCGCGACACCGCGCAGCACCGACTCGGAGTCGGCCAGCGCGGCCACGGCCGCGATGCCCGGGGTGAGCTCGCCGACCTCGCTCAGGTCCACGTCGATGCCGTGGATCTTGCCGGTGCCGGTGAAGACCAGGCCCGCGTCGGTCAGCTCGCAGGAGCCGCCCATCTCGGTGAAGATCCGGCGCAGCGCGTCGCCCGGCTGCGTGGTGCGGTGCGGCCAGTCCGGAACGGTGACCGTGCCGCCGGTGATCAGGGCAGCGGCCAGGAAGGGCTGTGCGTTGGAGAGGTCCGGCTCCACGACCATGTCGCGGCCCAGCAGCGCGCCGGGCGAGACCCGCCAGACGTCCTTCTCGCCGCCGGCCTCGGGGGTGTCGACCTGGGCGCCCGCCGCGCGCAGCATCTCCACGGTCATCCGGATGTGCGGCATCGACGGCAGGTTCCCGCCCACGTGCCGGACCTCGACGCCCTGGTTGAAGCGCGGGGCGGAGAGCAGCAGCGCGGAGACGAACTGCGAGGAGTTGCTGGCGTCGATCTCGACCGCGCCGCCCTCCAGGGCCCCGCCGCCCAGGACGGTCATGGGCAGCGCGCCCCGGCCGTCGTCGTCGATGCGGGCGCCGAGGGTGCGCAGGGCGCTGATGACCTGGCCCAGCGGGCGCTCGTAGGAGCGCGGGTCGCCGTCGAAGCGGATGTCGCCGTCGGCGAGGGTGGCGACGGGCGGCAGGAAGCGCATGACCGTGCCCGCGTTGCCGACGTCCACGGTCGTCGGGCCGTGCAGGGCCGCCGGGATGATCCGCCAGGCCTCGCCGCCCACTGCGCCGTTGGTGGAACGGGCCGAGCTGGACGAGACGGTCTCCTCGATGCCCACGCCCATGGCACGCAGCGCGTCGGACATCAGCTGGGAGTCGCGCGAGCGCAGCGGGCGGCGCACCCAGCCGGGCTCGGAGGCGAGCGCGGCGAGCACGAGGGCCCGGTTGGTGACCGATTTGGACCCCGGCACCGTGACGGTGGCGTGGACGGTCCCATCGGCGAGCGGAGCGGGCCAGAGGGCAGGGAGCGCGGGGGTCTCGGTCATGGCCCCCACTTTAGTGGCTTCCCCCGATGCCAGATCTTGATCCCGGTCCCGTCTCAGGGAGCGGTCACAGGGCGAGCAGCCAGCGGGCGCCGCCGATCAGCGAACACAGCGCGACGACGTGGAAGAAGAGCAGCCACACCACCGGGTGCAGGTGCGTGAGCCGGCCGAGCTGGTCGGCGTCGGAATCGGGTGCCCCGCCGCCCCGTCGCTTGGCCCCCAGCTCGAAGACCGGCCGGACCCCGCCGAGCAGCAGGAACCACACCACCAGGTACGCGAAACCGGCCTGCACCCCGGCCGGGGCCAGCCAGGACACCAGCACGAAGGTTCCGCCGGTCAGGACCACCGTCAGGGCACCGTACGCGTTGCGGATCATCACCAGCATCGCCAGCAGCAGGGCGGTGGCCGCCCACAGCAGCAGCGTGATCCGGTGCGCCGACAGCAGGGCCGCCCCGCCGAGGCCGAGCAGCGAGGGCGCCGTGTAGCCGCCGGCCGCGGTCAGGATCATCCCCAGCCCCGTCGGCTTGCCCCGGCTGACGGTGACCCCGCTGGTGTCGGAGTGCAGGCGTATCCCGCTCAGCCGGCGCCCGGTGAGCAGCGCCAGCAGTCCGTGCCCGCCCTCGTGCGCGATGGTGATGGCGTTGCGCGACAGCCGCCACAGCGGGCGGGGCCCCACGGCCGCCAGCGCGACCACGCCGGTCGCGATCACCAGCCACTGGTCCGGTGCGGTCTGTATGCCCGTGAGCCGGTCCCAGAGACCGGCCGTCGTGCTGCTGTCCATGAGGTGGCGGACTCCTTGCGGTGGTGTACAGGTGGCATGGCAGTGTGACAGCCATGTGCGGACGGTATGCGGCGAGTCGTAGGCCCGAGGACCTCGTGGAGGCCTTCGGCATCGAGAGGTGGGACCCGGAGGAGGCTCTGGCCCCCGATTTCAACGTGGCGCCGACGAAAGAGGTCCACGTGGTCCTCGACCGTCCCCTCAAAGACGCCTCGCACCCGCGTCCGGTTCGCCAGCTGCGCGTCCTGAAGTGGGGGCTGGTCCCCTCCTGGGCCCAGAACCCCGACGGCGCCGCCCGGATGATCAACGCCCGGTCCGAGACCCTGCACGAGAAGCCCTCCTTCCGCCGGCCCTTCGCGCAGCGCCGCTGCATCGTCCCCGCCGACGGCTACTACGAGTGGGTCACCGCCCACGACGAGCGGCAGCTGGAGGTGGAGGGCAAGAAGAAGCGGACCCGCAAGCAGCCCTACTTCGTGCTCCCCTCCGACGGCTCCGTCTTCGCCATGGCCGGGATATACGAGTTCTGGCGCGACCGGACCCTGCCCGACGAGCACCCGCTCTCCTGGTGGGTCACCTGCTCGGTGATCACCACGGAGGCCGAGACCGGCCCCCTGGGCGTGGCCCCCGCCGAAGGGCCGCGCTCGCTCGCCGACATCCACCCGCGGATGCCGCTGATGCTGACCCCGGACCGCTGGGACGCCTGGCTGGACCCGGCGAACACCGACACCGAGGGCTCGCTGCGGGAGCTGCTGGCCCCGCCGCCCGGCGGGCTGATGCGGGCCTACCCGGTGTCGACGGCGGTGAGCAGCGTGCGCAACAACGGCCCGGAGCTGCTGACCGAGCTGGCCGCGCCGGAGGAGGGCACCCTCTTCTGACCCGGGCAGGATGGGACGCATGACCACGCGTACCGAGAGTGTCGACACCCCGGCGGGCGAGGCCCGCATCACCTGGCACCGGGCGCCGGAGCCCAGGCTCGTGCTCGCCGTGAGCCACGGCGCCGGCGGCGGCATCGAAGCCCGGGACCTCCAGGCGCTGGCCGCCGCCCTGCCCGCCCGCGGGATCACGGTGGCCCTGGTCGAACAGCCCTGGCGGGTCGCAGGGAAGAAGGTCGCCGCCGCGCCCAAGGTGCTGGACGAGGGGTGGCACGGGCTGTGGCCGGCGCTCGTGGAGCCCGGGCTGCCGGTGGTCGCGGGCGGGCGCAGCGCCGGGGCCCGGGTGGCCTGCCGGACCGCCGCCGCGCTGGGGGCCGCCGGGGTGCTGGCGCTGGCCTTCCCGCTGCACCCGCCGGGCCGGCCGGAGAAGTCCCGCGCCGAGGAGCTCTCGGGGGCAGGCCGGCCCGCCCTCGTGGTCCAGGGCGGCCGGGACCCCTTCGGGCGGCCCGAGGAGTTCCCGCCGCCGGCCGGGCAGGACCCGTACGAGCTCGTGGAGGTGGCGTACGCCGATCACGGCTTCGCGGTGCCGAAGAAGGCGGACACCACCCAGGAGGAGGCGCTCTCGACGATCACCGAGGCGGTGGGGGAGTGGCTCGCGCGGCTTCCCGTGTGAGGCCCGACGGCCGCGTCCCGGAGAAGGCCGAAAACCCCCGGGCGCCCGGGAATGCGCCGCCGGCCCCTTCTGTTGTCTCGGATGTCGGAACGTAGGGGAACTCGTCGGAGGAGAGGGAGCGCATGACCCAGGTCATCAGCCAGAACCGTCGGCAGGCCGCTGACCTGGACTGGACCGTGCTGCCCGCGCCCAAGCGCAGCTCGCTTCGGGCGGCGGAGGGCCGGGAAGGTCGACTATTCTCCGATTCGAGCGGGTCCGCTTTCGGAGCCGCCACGCTGTCGGAGGAGGTGGGTCCTGTCGCTGGGACCGACGAAGGCCACGCGGAGGAGACGACCCTGGAGCGCAATGCGCGCTTCGAACGGGACGCCCTCGGCTACCTCGACCAGATGTACTCGGCCGCGCTGCGCATGACGCGCAATCCGGCCGACGCCGAGGACCTGGTCCAGGAGACGTACGCGAAGGCGTACGCGTCCTTCCACCAGTTCCGCGAGGGCACCAACCTGAAGGCGTGGCTCTACCGCATTCTGACGAACACGTTCATCAACTCCTACCGCAAGAAGCAGCGTGAGCCGCAGCGCAGCGCGGCGGAGGAGATCGAGGACTGGCAGCTGGCGCGCGCCGAGTCGCACATGTCGACCGGACTGCGTTCGGCCGAGTCGCAGGCGCTCGACCACCTGCCGGATTCGGACGTGAAGGAAGCCCTGCAGGCCATTCCGGAGGAGTTCCGCATCGCGGTCTATCTTGCCGACGTAGAGGGCTTTGCGTACAAGGAGATCGCGGACATCATGGGTACACCCATCGGTACGGTCATGTCCCGACTGCACCGTGGCCGCCGTCAACTCCGCGGAATGCTGGAGGACTATGCCCGTGAGCGCGGGCTGGTTCCCGCGGGCGCGGGAGAGTCGAACGACCGGAAAGGCTCGGACTCATGAGTTGCGGAGAGCCGCACGAGACAGAGTGCTCTGAGGTCCTGGACCACCTGTACGAGTTCCTTGACCAGGAGATGCCGGACAGTGACTGCACCAAGTTCGAGACGCATTTCGGCGAGTGCAATCCCTGCCTGGAGAAGTACGGCCTCGAACAGGCCGTGAAGAAGCTGGTGAAGCGCTGCTGCGGGTCGGACGACGTGCCGACCGACCTGCGGTCGAAGGTGATGGGCCGGATCGAACTGATCAGGTCCGGTCAGGCGGTGCCCGACCACGATGTCACCGCCGACAATCCCGCGCCCGGCTGACCCGCGCCGTTCACCGGCCGGACGATTGAACAGCCGCCCCCGGAAGAGCACTTCCTTCACCCGAATGTGCTAATCCGGGGGCGTCCGCATGGCCCAATGCGGAAATGTGGCCCACCCCGCTCCGGGCCCCACCTATTCTCCCCATTCGGTGCTGGTTCGATTCGGCACCCGGTGTGCACGGCACAGGGGAGGAGAGCGCCATGCGGGCACTTCCGCCGGGGGCGCGCGGATACATCCTGTGCGCCGTCCTCGCGGCCGTCGCGTGCGTCACCCCCGCCCTCACGGATTCCGCTACGCCCTGGACGGCAGTGGCCCTGCTCACCGCGCTCTACCTCGGCTGCGAACTCGTCAAGGTCTGCCCGCCGCCGGGCAGCCGTGTGCCCGAGGGCATCGGCCCCTTCTTCCCCGTGGTGCTCGCCGCCGTCTTCCTGCTGCCGCCCGCCGCCGCCGCGCTCGTGGCGCTGCCCGGGGGACTCGCGGGCACCGTCGTCGAGCGGCCCGCCCGGGTGCGCCGCGTCTGGCACGGCGCCCAGCAGGCGATCGCGGCCTGGGTCGCGGGGCAGGCCTACGGGCTGCTGCGCGGCCCGGCCACCCTCGGCGGCGGCCCCTCCGCCGGCTCCGGGCCCCCCGCAGGGCCGGCCGACTTCCCCTACGTCCTGCTTCCCGCGACGGCCGCGGCCGTCGCCTTCTGCCTGGTGCTCAGCGCCCTCGACGGCGGCATCCTGGCCACCGCCGAACGCCGCCCGGCCGCCACCGCCTGGCGCGGACTCGCGGCCTCCTCCCTCGCCCCGCACTGCGCCCACGGCCTCGCGGGCCTGATGATGGCCGTCATGTGGCGCAGCCCCTACGGGCCCCCGGCCGCGCTGCTCGTCCTGCTGCCGATGTACATCTCCTGCTGGGTCTTCGCCCAGTACCACCGCGAGCGCGCCGCCCACCAGGCGACCATCCGCGCCCTCGTCCAGGCCGTCGACATCAAGGACCGCTACACGCGCGGCCACAGCGAACGGGTCGGCCAGGCCTCCACGATGATCGCCCGGGAGCTGGGCATGACCGAGGACCGCCTGGAGACGGTCCGCATCGCCGGGATCCTGCACGACGTGGGCAAACTCGGCGTCCCCACCCGGCTGCTGCGCAAGGACGGGCCGCTCACCCCGCAGGAGCGCCGGATCATCGAGCTGCACCCCGAGTACGGGCACGAGATGGTGCGCGGCATCGGCTTCCTCGGTGAGGCCCGGTCCGCGATCCTGCACCACCACGAGCGGGTCGACGGCTCCGGCTATCCGTACGGGCTGACCGGCGAGCAGATCCCGGTACTGGCCCGGGTGGTGGCGGTGGCCGACGCCTTCGACGCGATGACCTCGACCCGCTCGTACAGCCGGGCCCGGCCGGTGCCGGTCGCCCTCGCGGAGCTGGAACGGTGTGCGGGGGCGCAGTTCGACCCGTCGATGGTGCGGGCGCTGGTCGACGCGATCGGCCGGACCGGCTGGCACCCGGTGGTGACCTCCGACGAGGACCTCCAGGTGATCCCGGCGCGTGCGGCCGCGCCGGAGCCGGGGCCGGAGCCGGGGCCGGGGCTGAGGCCGGGGCCGGAGCCGGACCCCGCGGCCCTGGCCGGGCTGCCGGACCAGGGCTCCCGCCCCCTCGCCCCGGCCCCGCCCTCACCGGGCAGGGTCCCCGCCGTTCCCGGCCCGGCCGGCGGCCCCGGCCCGGACGCGGACGGCGCCGGGGCGGGCGGATGAGGGCCCCGGCCGCGTGGACCGTGCGGGGGGCCGCCGGGGTGCTCACCGGCGCCGCGCTCGGCCACACCCTGTGGAACGGCGTCGCCGAGCCCGGCGCCGCCCTGGCCTTCGCCACCCTGATCACCGTCGGGGAGCTCGCCCGCCGGGACCGCCAGAACCCCCTCGGCCGCCGCCCCGCCCCGCTCGGCTCCGCCGGAGCCCTCGCCTACGCCCTGCTCGGCCAGAACGCCGGGCAGCCCACCCACCACGGGGTGCTCCAGACCGTCGCGGTCGTCGTCGCGGCCGTCCTCGCCGGGATCGTCCCGCACATCGCCCGCGGCCGCGGCCCCGCCCTCGACCACCTCTCCCGCCGGGTGCTCACGGTCGCCTTCGCCGCCGCCTGTTTCCAGCCGCTCTACAACTCGGGCCGGCTGGAGCAGTGGGTGGGCCAGGGCCCGTACCTCGTCGGCTTCCTGCTCTTCCTCCTCGGCCTCACCGCCCTGTGCGACGCCGTGCTCGCCGCCGCGCTCGCCGGGGCCGGCACCGGCCGGCCGTACGGTCCGCTGCTGCACGACGAACTGCGCGCCCAGCTCGGCATCGGCTCGGCGATCTGCGCCACCGGGGTCGTGACGGCGCTCGGCGCGGCCGTCGCGGGCCTGTGGGCCCTGCCCGTCCTCAGCGTGCCCCTGCTGCTGACCCAGCTGTCCTTCCACCGGATCACCGCGATCCGCACCACCTACCGCCAGACCATCACCTCCCTGGCCCGCGCCACCGAGATCGCCGGCTGCACGCGGCCGGGCCACTCCCGCCGGGTGGCCGCCCTGAGCTGCGCCGTCGGCCGGGAGCTGGGTCTGTCGGAGCGGGAGCTGACGGTGCTGGAGTACGCCGCCCTGATGCACGACATCGGCCAGCTCTCCCTCGTCGACCCGGTCCCGGACGGGGCCACGGCCGGACTGCCCGACGGCGAGGCCCGCCGGATCGCCGAGCTGGGCGGGGAAGTGGCCCGGCAGACCGGGGTGCCCGCCGAGGTCGCCGTGGTGGTGGAGCGGCAGGCGGATCCGTACCGGGAGCAGCCCACGGCGGCCCGGATCGTGCGTACGGTGAATGCGTACGACGATCTGGTCGGCGGGAACCGTCACCCGGGTGGCTCACTGGCCGCCCTGGAGCGGCTCCGCCTGGGTACCGGGCATGATTACCAGCCG
The DNA here is from genome assembly GCF_030440515.1 of Streptomyces xanthophaeus. Classification (GTDB taxonomy): domain Bacteria; phylum Actinomycetota; class Actinomycetes; order Streptomycetales; family Streptomycetaceae; genus Streptomyces; species Streptomyces kutzneri. The sequence goes on along the minus strand of NZ_CP076543.1, from coordinate 2,952,355 downwards.
GAGGTCGTGGAGTGCCTGGCAAGGGTTCTGGCCAGGGGCGGACGTCACAGAGTGGTGCCCGTCCCACCGGGGTAACCCATGGGTAATGAGCGGCCGTCCGAGTGGGCATGGTTGGATGCCAGTAAGAGGGAAAGCAGGAGTGTCCGCAAGGCTGCACCGTTGTCCCCCAGCGACCGCTGGGAGGTGCCCCCAGGCAGGCGGGAATCGTGAGGATCTTCGGGAAGGTACGGCATCGGCCCTCCGCCTCGTGGCGGCAGGCCACCGACCGCGCGTTCACGCTGATCGGCGACGGGCGGTACGAGGACGCGGGCGCGCTCCTGACCAGAGCGGCGGACCTGGAGCCCTGGCTGTCCGAGTCCTGGTTCAATCTGGCGCTGCTGCACAAGTTCCGGCACGACTGGGAGCAGGCGCGGGCCGCCGGGCTGCGCGCCGTGGCCCTGCTGGACCGTGAGACGGGCGCCCCGGACTGGTGGAACGTGGGGATCGCCGCCACCGCGCTGCAGGACTGGCCCCTGGCCCGGCGGGCCTGGCAGGCGTACGGGCTGAAGGTGCCCGGGGACGCGGCCGGAGCGGGCGAGCCGGTCGGCATGGAGCTCGGCAGCGCCGCCGTGCGGCTCTCGCCCGAGGGCGAGGCCGAGGTGGTCTGGGGCCGTCGGCTGGACCCGGCCCGGCTGGAGGTCCTGTCGATCCCGCTGCCCTCGTCGGGGCGGCGCTGGGGCGAGGTCGTCCTCCACGACGGCGTCCCGCACGGCGAGCGGGTGACCGCGGCCGGGCCCTCGTACCCCGTGTTCGACGAGATCGAGCTGTGGGCGCCCTCCCCGGTACCGACCTGGGTGGTGCTGCTGGAGGCGGCCACCGAGGCGGACCGCGACGCGCTGGAGCAGCTGGCCTCGGACGCCGGATTCGCCGCCGAGGACTGGTCCTCGTCGGTGCGGCTGCTGTGCCGGACCTGTTCGGAGAGCGAGATGCCGAGCGACGAGGGCGACGGTGAGCAGCACCTCGATCCGCACGACCACAGCGAGCCGGGCCACCCCGGACCGCTCGGGCACCGTACGGCCGGCTCGGGCTCCCTGTGGGTCCCCGAGCGCGAATGCGGGATCGCGGCACCGGCCGGTCTGGTGCGCGGACTGCTCGACGGCTGGGTCGCGGACAGCCCGGGTACCAGGGAGTGGCGGGATCTCGAAGAAGTCTGCTGACCCGGGGCCGTAGGCTGTACCGGCACATCGGTGGCCACCACGGCCATCGGTGACCGGGACTTACGGAAGGCGTACGGCGGACATGGCGCAGCAGGAGAACGAGGTTGTCGAGAGCGTGAACGACGGGTACGTCGTGGACACCGAGGACTGTGAGGCGCGCGAGCTCGCCCACCGTCAGCGCGGCACGGCCCGTCCGATCACCGTGGTCGGCAACCCGGTCCTGCACCGGGAGTGCAAGGACGTCACCGAGTTCGGCGACGAGCTGGCGCAGCTGATCGACGACATGTTCGCCAGCCAGAAGGCCGCCGAGGGCGTGGGCCTGGCCGCGAACCAGATCGGCGTGGACGCCAAGGTCTTCGTCTACGACTGCCCGGACGACGACGGCAAGCGGCACACCGGTGTCGTCGTCAACCCGAAGCTGATCGAACTGCCGGCCGGCGCGCGGGTGCTGGACGACTCGAACGAGGGCTGCCTGTCGGTCCCGACGGCGTACGCCTCGCTGGCCCGCCCGGACTACGCCGAGGTCGAGGGCCAGGACGCGCAGGGCAACCCGATCAAGGTGCGCGGCACCGGCTACTTCGCCCGCTGCCTGCAGCACGAGACCGACCACCTGTACGGCTACCTCTACATCGACCGCCTCTCGAAGCGGGACCGCAAGGACGCCCTGCGCCAGATGGAAGAGGGCACCCCGCGCTACGAGACGGTCCCCAACGCCTGATCGTGAAGTGACGTTCTAGGCGGCCTGCGGGCCCCGGAAGGCGCGCCGGAAGGAGTTCGGCGTGGTGCCCAGGGTCCGCAGGAAGTGGTGGCGCAGGGCGGCCGCGTTGCCGAAGCCGCAGCGGCCGGCGATCGCGTCCACCGTCTCGCCGGTCGACTCCAGGAGCTCCTGCGCGAGCAGGACCCGCTGGCGCAGCACCCACTTGTACGGGGTGGTGCCGGTCTCCTGGAGGAAGCGGCGGGCGAAGGTCCGCGGGGACATGTGCGCGCGCTCCGCGAGCTGTTCGACGGTGATCTCCTCGCCCAGGTGGCGGGCCATCCACTCGATCACCTCGCCCACCGTGTCACAGGCCGTGCGCGGCAACGGCCGCTGGATGAACTGGGCCTGCCCGCCGTCCCGGTGCGGCGGGACGACCATCCTGCGCGCGATGATGTTGGCCACCTCGGCCCCGTGCTCCTGGCGGACCACGTGCAGGCACGCGTCGATGCCCGAGGCGGTGCCGGCAGCGGTGATCACCGAGCCCTCGTCGACGTAGAGCACGTCCGGGTCGACGACGGCCCGCGGGAAGCGGCGGGTCAGCGCCGCGGCGTGCATCCAGTGCGTGGTGCACCGGCGACCGTCCAGCAGTCCGGCGGCGCCGAGGATGTAGGCCCCGCTGCACACGCTGAGGACCCGCGCACCCCGGTCCACGGCCCGGCGCAGGGCCGCGAGGAGGGGCTCGGGGTAGATGCGTACGCCGGCGTCACTGGCGGCGGGCAGACAGACGAGGTCGGCCTCCTCCAGCCGCTCCAGTCCGTGCGCCGGGGTGATCCCGAAGGCGCCCCCGCCCACGCTCAGCGGCCCGTCCTCCGCCGCGCAGACGGCGAAGTCGTACACCGGTACGCCCATGTCACTGCGATCGATTCCGAACACCTCGCAGAAGATCCCCAGCTCGAAGGGGGCGACTCCGTCGACGAGGGCCACGGCCACATTGGTCAGCATGACTCCAGTGTGGCAGTAATTCGGTCTTCTATGACAGTACTGCCACTGTCGATCATGGGCGATCAGGCGGACAGTAGAGCTATGACCACCTTCGTGAACTACCTCGCCGTCCTCGCCCTCGCCGCCCTCGTGCTCGCGCCCAGCCTGTACGGGATCCTGCGCGACCGGCGGATCGACCAGCAGATCCGGGCCGTCGCGACCCGGCTGGTGTGGCTGCCCCGCCAGCGCGCGGGCGGCCTCCCGCCCACCCCGCGGCGGCGCGCCTTCCGGCCCGCCGCGCGGCGGTACTGGGGCCCCATCGCCCACTGAACACCGGGGAACGCGAGAAGCCGGGACACGGAAGTCTCCGCATCCCGGCTCCCCGGTCAAGCCCTCAAGCCCTCAAGCTCTGCAATACCTACGAGGCCTGCAAGGTCTCAGAAGTCCTCGTCCAGGTCGACCGTGCCCTCGACCGCGACCTGGTAGGCCGACGGACGGCGCTCGAAGAAGTTCGTCAGCTCCTGCACACCCTGCAGCTCCATGAAGGAGAACGGGTTCTGCGAGCCGTACACCGGCGGGAAGCCCAGACGGACCAGGCGCTGGTCCGCGACGCACTCCAGGTACTCGCGCATCGACTCGGTGTTCATCCCCGGCAGGCCGTCACCGCACAGGTCGCGGCCGAACTGCAGCTCCGCCTCCACGGCCTCCTTGAGCATGTCGGTGACCTGCTGCTGGAGGGCGTCGTCGAAGAGCTCCGGCTCCTCCTTGCGGACCGTGTCCACGACCTCGAAGGCGAAGTTCATGTGCATGGTCTCGTCGCGGAAGACCCAGTTGGTGCCGGTGGCCAGGCCGTGCAGCAGACCGCGCGAGCGGAACCAGTACACGTACGCGAAGGCGCCGTAGAAGAACAGGCCCTCGATGCACGCCGCGAAGCAGATCAGGTTCAGCAGGAAGCGGCGGCGGTCGGCGGCCGTCTCCAGCCGGTCGATCTTCTCGACCGAGTCCATCCACTTGAAGCAGAACTGAGCCTTCTCGCGGATGGAGGGGATCTCCTCGACCGCGTCGAAGGCCGCCGCGCGGTCGTCCGGGTCGGGCAGGTAGGTGTCGAGCAGCGTCAGATAGAACTGGACGTGCACGGCCTCCTCGAACAGCTGGCGCGACAGGTACAGGCGCGCCTCCGGGGAGTTGATGTGCTTGTAGAGCGTCAGCACCAGGTTGTTCGAGACGATCGAGTCGCCCGTGGCGAAGAACGCGACCAGCCGGCCGATCATGTGCTGCTCGGAGGGCGTCAGCTTCGCGAGGTCCGCGACGTCCGAGTGGAGGTCGACCTCCTCGACGGTCCAGGTGTTCTTGATCGCGTCCCGGTAGCGCTCGTAGAAGTCCGGGTAGCGCATCGGGCGGAGCGTGAGCTCGAAGCCCGGGTCCAGGAGGTTCTTCTGGTCGTTGGAGCTCATTACTGGCAGGCCTCGCAGGACTCGGGGTTCTCAAGGGAGCAGGCCAGCGCCTCGGCGTCGGCGACCGCCTGCGGCAGCTCGACGGGGGTGGCCGCCTGCGCGGCGCGGGCGATCTTCGTCGCCGGGCGCGAGCGCAGGTAGTAGGTGGTCTTCAGACCCTGCTTCCAGGCGTACGCGTACATCGAGCTGAGCTTGCCGATGGTGGGCGTCTCCAGGAACAGGTTCAGCGACTGCGACTGGTCCAGGAACGGCGTACGGGCCGCCGCCATGTCGATCAGACCGCGCTGCGGGATCTCCCACGCCGTGCGGTACAGCTCGCGGACCTCGGCCGGGATCCAGCTGAAGCCCTGGACCGAGCCGGAGGAGTCGCGCAGCGCCTCGCGGGTCTGGGCGTCCCACACGCCGAGCTGCTTCAGCTCCTCCACCAGGTAGCCGTTCACCTGGAGGAACTCACCGCTGAGCGTCTCACGCTTGAAGAGGTTGGAGACCTGCGGCTCGATGCACTCGTACACGCCGGCGATCGAGGCGATCGTGGCGGTCGGGGCGATGGCGAGGAGCAGGGAGTTGCGCATACCGGTCTCGGCGACGCGGGTGCGCAGCGCCTCCCAGCGCTCCGGCCAGTTCAGCTCGACGTCGTAGTGGTCCGGGTGCAGGACACCACGGGCGGTACGGGTCTGCTCCCAGGCCGGCAGCGGGCCGCTGCGCTCGGCGAGGTCGCAGGAGGCCTCGTACGCGGCCAGCATGATGCGCTCGGAGAGCTTGGTGGACAGGGCCTTCGCCTCGGGGGAGTCGAAGGGCAGCTTCAGCTTGAAGAAGACGTCCTGGAGGCCCATCGCGCCCAGGCCCACCGGACGCCAGCGGGCGTTGGAGCGGCCGGCCTGCTCGGTCGGGTAGAAGTTGATGTCCACCACGCGGTCGAGGAAGGTGACGGCGGTGCGGACGGTCTCGTCGATCCGCTCCCAGTCGATCTCCGGGCCGTCCGCCGTGTCGATGACGAATGCGCCCAGGTTGACCGAGCCGAGGTTGCAGACGGCCGTCTCGCCGTCGTTGGTGACCTCGATGATCTCGGTGCACAGGTTCGAGGAGTGCACGACCGTGCCCGGCTCGGCGGTCTGGTTCGCCGTGCGGTTGGAGGCGTCCTTGAAGGTCATCCAGCCCTGGCCGGTCTGCGCGAGGGTGCGCATCATCCGGCCGTACAGGTCGCGGGCGGGCATGGTCTTGCGGGCCAGGCCGTCCGCCTCGGCCTTGCGGTAGGCGGCGTCGAACGCGTCGCCCCACAGGTCGACCAGCTCGGGCACGTCGGCCGGGGAGAACAGCGACCAGTCGGCGTCGGCGTTCACGCGGCGCATGAACTCGTCCGGGACCCAGTGGGCGAGGTTCAGGTTGTGCGTACGGCGCTGGTCCTCACCGGTGTTGTCGCGGAGCTCCAGGAACTCCTCGATGTCCGCGTGCCAGGTCTCCAGGTAGACGGCGGCGGCGCCCTTGCGGCGGCCACCCTGGTTCACGGCGGCGACGGAGGCGTCGAGGGTCTTCAGGAACGGCACGATGCCGTTGGAGTGGCCGTTGGTGCCACGGATCAGCGAACCGCGGGCGCGGATGCGGGAGTACGAGAGGCCGATGCCGCCGGCGTGCTTGGAGAGGCGGGCGACCTGGTGGTAGCGGTCGTAGATCGAGTCGAGCTCGTCCAGCGGGGAGTCCAGCAGGTAGCAGGAGGACATCTGCGGGTGCCGGGTGCCGGAGTTGAAGAGCGTGGGGGAGGACGGCAGGTAGTCCAGGCGGCTCATCAGCCGGTACAGCGAGGCCACTTCCTCCACGGCCTGCACGCTGTCGTCGGCGGCCAGGCCGCAGGCCACGCGCAGCATGAAGTACTGCGGGGTCTCGATGACCTGACGGGTGATCGGGTGGCGCAGCAGGTAGCGGCTGTGCAGGGTGCGCAGGCCGAAGAAGCCGAAGCGGTCGTCGGCGCCCTCGGCGAGGGTCAGTTCGACGAGCGAGTCGAGCCGGCCCGCGTGGGTGCGGACGAACTCGGCCGTGCGGTCGGCGATGAGGCCCTCGCGGTGGCCGACCTCGACGGAGGCCGAGAAGGAGGTGGAGCCCTGGCTCGCGGCCTCGTCGCGCACGGCCAGCGTCAGCAGGCGGGCGGCGAGCCGGGAGTAGGCCGGGTCCTCGGAGATCAGACCGGCGGCGGCCTCCGTGGCCAGCCCGCGCAGTTCGGCGTCGTCGGCGGCGGAGCTGCGGCCGCGCAGCGCGGAGGCCGCGACCCGGCCGGGGTCGGTGTCGGGGAGGTCCGCCGTAAGTTCGGTGAGGGTACGCAGCAGCGTGGCCCCCGGGCCCTCGGTGTTGTCGCCAGAAACGGACTCGGCGCGCGGTGCGGAAGGCGCGATGGTCACGGCGGGAGCTCTCCCTCGCTCGGCCCGGTCATCAGCGGGGCGGGGCGCGAGCGGGCGCATGCGGGCGCGACGAGAACGCGTACCCCGCATGGCGTCCACCGGCCCAACCGCGAGGCCCGGACGAATCGGCACCCGGTTCGGTCGAGCCGGGCGCGCTGACGGCAGGTCATCGGACTTGGCGTCCGGTAGCCGGACACTTCATACCGTTGCGGGACAGTTCCGGATTCGCACCGGATTCCCCTGCGGCGACAGCAGGCATGAGCATACATGTGGGGGCGGCCCTGTGCGGTAACCCCCACATGTAGTGTCGGCGTGGCTACAGCTTGAGCCGGTAAGTGAGGAGTGTCAGGCCCTCGATCGGCGCCCAGTCCCGCTCCGGAGTGCGTACGAAGCCCAGGCGCGCGTAGATCCGGTGGGCGCCGGCCATGCTGCGCTGGGTGGAGAGAACCAGGCCGGTCACGCCCTCCAGGGCCCGCGCCCGCTCGACGCAGGCCTGCACCAGAGCCTCGCCGGCGCCCTGGCCGCGCGCCTCGTGGGCCACCGCAAGCATCCGGAACTCCGCCTCGCCGGGGCCCGCGATGTCGGCGAGCGGACTGCCCGGAGCGGCGAAGGTCACACCGCCCAGCACCCGCCCGTCCCGCTCGGCGACCAGTACCTCGGCCCGGGCGGCCCGGCCGGCCACGTCGCGCAGCACGTTCAGGTAGTGGTCGTCCTCGTTGAAGTCCAGATGCCCGTCGGCGAGATAGGCCTGCGCCGTGATCTCACCCAGCTCCGCGTAGTCGGCGGGCAGCGCCGTTCTGATCACCATGTCCATGCGGTCGAGTGTGCAGGACGGCCCCGGCGGGCGGCGCTGTCGTCGGAGCCCGCACCGTCGAGCAGGGTGAGCGAGGCGCTGAACAGCCCGAAGGCCCCGCCGGAAGCATCCGGCGGGGCCTTCGGCGTGCGGGGCGGCTCAGCAGCAGCGGAAGCCCTCGCGGGGGTCCGCCTCGCGGGCATCCGTACGGGCGCGTTCGAAGGCGCGGCGGGTGAGGACCTCCGCGTCCGGGTCGTGGGAGCGGGCGTGGGCCACGTACCGGTCGTACGCGGCCTCCCCCGAGAACTCCCGTACGTAGAACCGGGCCCTGGCCAGCACGCTCCGTACGGTGCTCACGCCACCGGCTCCTTGACGTGGCCGCCGCCCGCCTCCGGGCCCGCCGCGGCGAGCTCCGCCCGCTCCTCGGCGGTCGCGATCAGCCCGGCCGGGGCGACGATCCTCGACTCGGTCCACGGGGTCTCCGAGAGGGTCGCCGACCCCGGGTCGCGGACGGCCTTGAGGCAGGTCCGGGCCGCGTCCGCGAGGACCACGATGATCAGGACCGCGAAGAAGGCGCACAGGACGCCGTCGACCGTGGCGTTGGTGACCACGGTGTGCATGTCGTCCATGTTCTTCGCCGGCGCCAGGACCTTGTCGGCGTCGATTCCGGCCTGGTACTTGTCGCGCTGGGCGAAGAAGCCGACCTTCACGTCGTCGGAGAAGATCTTCTGGTAGCTCGCGGTGAGGGTCACCGTGGCGTCCCAGACGAGCGGAACGCCCGTCACCCAGGCCCACTTGAGCCGGCCGGATTTGATCAGCAGCGTGGTGCAGACGGCCAGTGCGACCGCGGCGAGTAGCTGGTTGGCGATGCCGAAGAGCGGGAAGAGCTGGTTGATGCCGCCGAGCGGGTCCTTGATGCCGACCCACAGGAAGTAGCCCCAGCCGCCGACGACGATCGCGCTCGCGAACCACACGCCGGGCTTCCAGCTGACGTTCTTGAAGGACTTGTGCACGTTGCCGAGCGTGTCCTGGAGCATGAACCGGCCCACGCGGGTGCCCGCGTCGAGCGTCGTCAGGATGAAGAGCGCCTCGAACATGATGGCGAAGTGGTACCAGAAGGCCTTCATCCCGGCGCCGCCGGCCACGGCGGAGAAGATCTCCGACATTCCGAGTGCGAAGGTCGGCGCGCCACCCGTGCGCGAGAGCAGACTGGCTTCTTCGACGTCCTTCGCGGCCTGGGCGAGCGCCTCGGGGGAGATGGCGAAGCCGAAGTTGGTCACCGCCTGGGAGGCGGACTCGACCGTGGTGCCGATGACCCCGCCGGGGGAGTTGACCGCGAAGAAGAGCCCGGGCTCGATGATGCAGGCCGCGATGATCGCCATGACGGCGACGAAGGACTCGGTCAGCATGGCGCCGTAGCCGATCATGCGGACCTGGGTCTCCTTCTGGATCATCTTCGGGGTGGTTCCCGAGGAGACCAGGGCGTGGAAGCCGGAGAGCGCGCCACAGGCGATGGTGATGAAGACGAAGGGGAACATCGACCCGGCGAAGACCGGTCCGTCGCCGCGCGCCGCGAAGTCGGTGACCGAGGGCATCTTCAGGGTGGGCATCGCGATGACCACGCCGAGCGCGAGGAGCGCGATGGTGCCGACCTTCATGAAGGTGGAGAGGTAGTCGCGGGGGGCGAGCAGCATCCACACCGGCAGCACCGATGCCAGGAAGCCGTACACCACCATCCAGATGACCAGCGTCTCCTTCTCCAGGGTGAAGGTGCCCGCGAAGGAGGACTCGGCGACCCAGCCGCCCGCGACGATGGCGAGCAGCAGGAGCGCGACGCCGATGACGGAGACCTCGGTGACCCGGCCCGGCCGCAGGACGCGCAGGTAGAAGCCCATGAAGACGGCGATCGGGATGGTCATGCCGATGGAGAAGACGCCCCAGGGCGAGTGCGCGAGGGCGTTGACGATGACCAGGGCCAGCACCGCCAGCAGGATGATCATGATGGCGAACACGGCGATCAGGGCGGCGGCCCCGCCGACGGGGCCGATCTCGTCCCGGGCCATCTGGCCGAGCGAACGCCCGTCGCGGCGGGTGGAGAAGAACAGCGTGACCATGTCCTGGACGGCCCCGGCGAAGATGACGCCGGCGACGATCCAGATGGTGCCCGGCAGGTAGCCCATCTGTGCGGCGAGCACGGGTCCGACGAGCGGGCCGGCGCCGGCCACGGCCGCGAAGTGGTGGCCGAAGAGGACCCGGCGGTCGGTGGGGTGGAAGTCGACACCGTTGTCAAGGCGTTCGGCGGGGGTGGCCCGGGTGGCGTCCACCTTCAGCACGCGGTCCGCGATGAAGCGTGCGTAGAAGCGGTAGGCGATCGCGTACGAGCCCAGGGCCGCGGCGAGCAGCCATGCGGCGGAGATCTCCTCGCCGCGCGAGAGCGCCAGCACGCCCCAGCCGATGGCGCCGACGAGTCCGACGAGCACCCACGCGGCGATGGACCTGGGAGAAGGCGAGCCGGGCGGGCTGCCCGGACTCGCCGCGTCCCGTTCTGTCCCTGTTGCTTCCGGTTCAGGCATGACCTCGTCCCCTCGTCGATCATCTGCGTAAGCAGGCGGAATCTACGGGGGATTGCCTGGTGAACGTAAGACCCCGTCCGCATTCCGGTCGTGGAATTCCGGTACGCGGATCGGGGGACCGACGTCAGGCGGCGGGGCGCTTGAGCCTGGCGACGAACTTGTACCGGTCGCCGCGGTACACCGACCGCACCCACTCCACCGGTTCGCCGTCGGCGTCCAGGGAGTGCCGGGAGAGCATCAGCATCGGCAGCCCGACGTCGGTGCCGAGCAGGCCGGCCTCGCGCGGGGTGGCCAGTGAGGTCTCGATGGTCTCCTCGGCCTCGGCGAGGTGGACGTCGTACACCTCGGCGAGAGCGGTGTAGAGGGAGGTGTACTTGGCCAGCGACCGGCGCAGCGCGGGGAAGCGCTTGGCCGAGAGGTGCGTGGTCTCGATGGCCATCGGCTCACCGCTGGCCAGGCGCAGCCGCTCGATGCGCAGCACCCGTCCGCCGGTGGTGATCTTCAGCAGCCCGGCGAGGGTGTCGTCGGCCGTCACGTATCCGATGTCGAGGAGCTGGGACGTCGGTTCCAGGCCCTGAGCCCGCATGTCCTCCGTGTACGAGGTCAGTTGCAGGGCCTGGGAGACCTTGGGCTTGGCGACGAAGGTGCCCTTGCCCTGGATCCGTTCCAGTCGCCCCTCCACGACCAGTTCCTGGAGGGCCTGCCGGACGGTGGTCCGCGAGGTGTCGAACTCGGCCGCGAGCGTGCGCTCGGGCGGCACCGGCGTGCCGGGCGGCAGTGTCTCGGTCATGTCGAGCAAGTGCCGCTTGAGTCGGTAGTACTTGGGCACACGCGCCGTGCGAGTGGCTGCCCCGCCTTCCGGCTCCGTGGTCGCCCCTTCGGTGGCCATCGCCGCCCGCCTTCCCGACTCCAGTTTCGCTGCCGTCACCGGCTCCTCCGATATGTGCGGTCACATCGTGACACGTAAGGGGGGACAGGCCTTCTCTCTCCCCAGGTGTCGGTCCGATAACGGACCTGGCACCCGCTCATTAGACCCTTGACACCCCTAAAGGTCTAGGCCAAGGTTCAGCTACTGGTCTAAACCAATATGGATCAGATCCCGGCCCCACGGCAGTACTTCGCGTATGTCACCGCGGCGGGCAAGGGAAGTGCAGGCAGGCATCCCTGAGGAGGGTGGCGTGAAGCGCAAGCTCATCGCGGCGGTTGGAGTCGCGGGCATGGTTATCGGCCTCGCGGCTTGTGGCAACGGGGACGACGACAAGGCCAAGGCCGACGCGGGCCCCAAGGAGATCACCGTCTGGGTCATGGACGGCTCCGCGCCGAAGGCCTGGATCGAAGAGGTCAACAAGGAGTTCTCGGCCAAGCACCCCGGTGTGACGGTCAAGGTCGAGGAGCAGAAGTGGACCGGCATCCAGGAGAAGGTCACCACGGCCCTCTCCGAGAACAACCCTCCGGACGTTCTTGAGCTCGGCAACACCCAGACCGCGGGCTACGCGGTCACCGGCGGTCTCGCCGACCTGACCAAGGACAAGGCCGCTCTCGGCGCCGATGCCTGGCAGAAGAGCATGCTCGCCTCGGCCGAGGTCGACGGCAAGCTCTACTCCGCCCCGTGGTACGCCGCCAACCGCGTCGTCATCTACGACAAGAAGGCCTTCACCAAGGCCGGCGTCACCCCGCCCACCACCCGCGACGAGTGGATCGCCGGCCTGGAGAAGCTGAAGGCGGCCGACCCGGCCTCGCAGCCGATCTACCTGCCCGGTCAGAGCTGGTACGTCCTCGCGGGCCTGATTTGGGACGAGGGCGGCGACCTCGCCGTCAAGGACGGCGCCAAGTGGAAGGGCGGACTGGCCACCCCGCAGGCCGCCTCCGCGATGGAGTTCTACAAGAAGCTCCAGTCCTTCTCCACCGCCCCGAAGGACAAGGACGAGGCCACCCCGCAGCAGTCCACCGACATCGTTCCCAAGGGCGGCGTCGCCTCCTGGATCGGTCTCGGCTGGGAGGCCGGCGGTGCCGAGAAGGCCCTGAAGGACGCGGGCAAGGAAGCCGACTTCGGCTACTTCCCGATCCCGGGCAAGACCGCCGACAAGAGCGGCACCGTCTTCCTCGGCGGCTCGAACCTCGCCGTCGCCGAGCGCTCCAAGAACAAGGCGCTCGCCAAGGAGTGGCTGGCGCTGGCCGCCGGCAAGGAGCAGATGACCAAGTACGCCGCCGAGACCAAGGGCGCGCTGCTCCCGAACCAGGCCGGTGCCAACTTCACCCCCGCCGCGGGCTCCTTCGCCGAGGCCATGGGCAAGGCCGGCGCCAACGGCAAGATCACCCCGGTCACCCCGGGCTGGGCGAACGTCGAGACCGAGCCGAACCCCATCAAGGAGTTCATGACCAAGGTCCTGAAGGGTGAGGACGCCGCCAAGGCGGGCGCGGACGCGGACGCGGAGATCGCGAAGCGCATCAACAAGTAGTCCCACCCCGCAGTACCCGCACGACCCAGCAGTGTGAACGCACCGGGGAGTGCGGCAGGTGCCCGGACACCCGCCGCGCCCCCGGTCGCGCATTTGACTCCACAGTCAACCGCGAGGAAGCCAAGCCATGACCGTGCACTCCCAGGGAGCGGTGACCAGCGCTCCACAGGACGCACCACCGAAGTCCGACGGACTGCCCGAGACGCCGGCCCCAGCAACCGGCCCCGGCCCCACGCCGCCTCGCGGGGGCGGGAAGTCGCTCCCCACGGGGTGGCTGCCCTACCTGCTGGTCGCGCCCGCGGTGCTCGCCCTCGCGACGCTCCTGCTGTACCCGCTGATCAAGAACGTGATCCTGTCCCTCCAGGACATCAACAAGATCGAGTTCATCCAGCGGAAGTACCCCTTCGCGGGACTCGACAACTACACCGAACTGCTCGGTGACACGAACTTCTGGACCGTCGTCGTCCGCAGCTTCGGCTTCACCCTGGCCAACGTCGCGCTGATCATGGTGCTGGGAAGCCTCATCGGCATCCTGCTGAACAAGCTCGGCAAGAAGATGCGACTGGTCCTCTCGATGGCCCTGGTGATGGCCTGGGCCATGCCCATCGTCGCCTCGGTACAGGTCTTCCGCTGGCTGTTCGACGAGCAGTTCGGCGTCATGAACTGGGTCATGCGCACCGCCGGCTTCTCCGGCTACGAGCAGCACAACTGGATGGAGACCGGCCTCTCCACCATGGTGATCGTCACGATCCTGGTGGTCTGGGGCTCCATCCCGTTCGTCGCCCTCAACATGTACGCCGGCCTCACCACCGTCGGCGCCGAGCTGTACGAAGCCGCCCGCATGGACGGGGCCAACGGCTGGCAGACCTTCTGGAAGATCGTCTTCCCGAACCTGAAGCCCTTCTTCCTCATCACCACCTTCCTTGAGGTGATCTGGGTGTTCAAGGCCTTCACCCAGGTCTACGCGATGAACAAGGGCGGCCCGGACCGCGCCTCCGAGATCCTGCCGGTCTTCGCCTACGTCGAAGGCCAGAGCCAGGCCCACTACGGCCTCGCCGCCGCGATCTCCGTCCTGACGATCGTGATCCTCGTGATCGTCATGTCCTTCTACTTCCGCCTGATCCTGAAGCAGGAGGAGGAGCAGTGAGCACCACCACCGCCCCGAAGCCCGCGGCTCCCGAGAGGCCCGCACAGCAGCTCCGGACCCGCCGCCCGGTGCGCCCCGGAGCCGTGGCCAAGAACCTCGGCGCACTCCTGCTGGCCCTGGTCTTCGTCTTCCCCGTGTACTGGATGTTCTCCTCGGCCCTCAAGCCGGCCGACCAGATGCTCACGAAGGACCCCGTCTTCGTCTTCACGCCGACGACGGCCAACTTCGCCAAGGCCACCGGGGTCGAGAACTTCTGGACGTACGTCACCAACAGCGTCCTCGTCACCGTCGGCGCCGTCCTGCTGGCCCTGCTCGTCGCCCTCGCCGCGAGCTTCGCCATCGCCCGGATGAGGTTCAGGGGCCGCAAGGGCCTGGTCCTGACCGTGATGATGGCCCAGATGGCCCCCTGGGAGGTCATGGTCATCGCGATGTACATGATCGCCCGCGACGGCGAGATGCTGAACAGCCTCCCGCTGCTCACCGCGATCTACTTCGTGATGATCCTCCCCTTCACCATCTGGACCCTGCGCGGCTTCATCGCCGCCGTCCCGGTGACCTTGGAGGAGGCGGCCCAGATCGACGGCTGCACCCGCGGCCAGGCCTTCCGCAAGGTGATCTTCCCGCTGCTGGCCCCCGGCCTGATGTCCACCTCGCTCTTCGGCTTCATCACGGCCTGGAACGAGTTCGCCATGGTCCTGATCCTGAACAAGGACAAGAGCGCGCAGACCCTGCCGCTGTGGCTGACCGAGTTCATGTCCGCCTTCGGCAACGACTGGGGCGCCACCATGGCAGCTTCCTCGCTGTTCGCGGTCCCGGTCCTGCTGATCTTCATCTTCCTCCAGCGCAAGGCCGTCGGCGGCATGACCGCCGGCGCCGTGAAGGGATGACGCCGTCATGACTGTTCTTGCGCACCGCACCGATACGGTCACCCGCGACGCCCTCGCCGTCCTCCAGCCCGGCTTCGAGGGCACCACCGCCCCCGCCTGGCTGCTCCGCCAGGTCGGCGAAGGCCTCACCGCCGTCGGCCTGTTCGGCCGCAACATCGCCTCGCCCGGGCAGCTCGCCGCGCTGACCGCCCAGCTGCGCACCGAGCGCGACGACGTCCTGGTCGCCATCGACGAGGAGGGCGGCGACGTCACCCGCCTGGAGGTCCGCGGCGGCTCGTCCTTCCCCGGCAACCTGGCCCTCGGCGCCGTCGACGACACCGGCCTCACCCGGGACGTGGCCCGCGAGCTGGGCCGCCGCCTCGCCGAGTGCGGGGTCAACCTCAACTGGGCCCCGTCCGCCGACGTCAACTCCAACCCGGACAACCCGGTGATCGGCGTACGGTCCTTCGGCGCCGACACCCACCTCGCCGCCCGGCACACCGCCGCCTACGTCCAGGGCCTGCAGGCCGCCGGCGTGGCCGCGTGCACCAAGCACTTCCCGGGCCACGGCGACACCAACGTCGACTCCCACCACGCCCTGCCGCGCATCGACGTGGACCTGGACACCCTCCAGGCCCGTGAACTCGTCCCGTTCAAGGCGGCGATCGAGGCCGGCACCAAGGCCGTGATGAGCGCGCACATCCTGGTACCCGCCCTCGACCCGACCCGCCCGGCCACCCTCAGCCCGCAGATCCTGACCGGCCTGCTGCGGGGGGAGCTCGGCTACGAGGGCCTCATCGTCACCGACGGCATGGAGATGAACGCCATCGCCGGGACGTACGGGATCGAGCGCGGCTCGGTCCTGGCCATCGCGGCCGGCGCCGACGCCATCTGCGTCGGCGGCGGACTCGCCGACGAAGCCACCGTCCTGCGGCTGCGCGACGCGCTGGTCGCGGCCGTCCGCGAGGGGGCACTGCCCGAGGAGCGCCTCGCCGACGCCGCCGCCCGCGTCCGCGCACTCGCCGCATGGACCCGCGGAGCCCGGCCGGACGCGCAGCCGGAGGGGAGCCGCGCGTCCGGCATCGGGCTGACCGCCGCCCGCCGCGCCGTGCTCGTCACCGGCGCGGCGAAGCCGCTCACCGAGCCCTACGTCGCCACGCTCGCGCCCGTCGCGAACATCGCGGTGGGGGACGAGACCCCGTGGGGCGTGGCGGCGGAACTCGCCGAGCTGCTCCCGGGCACCGAGGCGGGCGTCTACCCCGAGGGCTCCTGTGCCGGGGACGTCCTGGCGGCGGCGGGGGACCGTACCGTCGTCGCGGTGGTCCGTGACGCGCACCGGCACCCCTGGATGACCGAGGTCCTCGACGCGCTGGTCGCGGCCCGGCCGGACACGGTCGTGGTCGAGATGGGCCTCCCCCGGACGGAGCCCCGCGGAGCCCTCTACATCGCGACGCACGGCGCGTCCCGCGTCTGCGGCCGGGCTGCGGCGGAAGTCATCGCGGGGGCCTAGCCCCGCCGTTGCCTGGAAGATCCAGCCCGTCCGGCGGCATCGGCCACGTCGAAGGGCCTGCACTCCCCCGGGGGAGTGCAGGCCCTTCGTGTCGCGCCGGTACGGCTACAGGCCCTGCCAGGCGGGCTTGTTGGCGTAGGTGTGCCGGAAGTAGTCGGCCAGCTTCAGCTTCGACGCGGCCGCCTCGTCCACGATCACGGTGGCGTGCCGGTGCAGCTGCAGCGCGGACGCCGGGACCAGCGCGGAGAGCGGGCCCTCGACGGTCTGCGCCACGGCCTCGGCCTTGCCCTCGCCGGTGGCCAGGAGGACCAGGTGCCGGGCGTCGAGGATGGTGCCGATGCCCTGGGTGATGACGTGGTGCGGCACCTGCTCCAGGTCGTTGTCGAAGAAGCGCGCGTTGTCCACGCGGGTCTGCTCCGTCAGCGTCTTGATGCGGGTGCGGGAGGCGAGGGAGGAGCAGGGCTCGTTGAAGCCGATGTGGCCGTCCGTGCCGATGCCGAGGAGCTGCAGGTCGACGCCGCCGGCCTCGGCCAGGGCACGGTCGTAGGCCTCGCACGCGCCGACGATGTCCTCGGCCGAACCGTCGGGGCCCATGAAGGAGGCCTCGGACAGGCCCAGGGGCTCGACGACCTCGCGGAGCACGACCGCGCGGTAGGACTCGGGGTGCCCGGCCGGCAGGCCGACGTACTCGTCGAGCTGGCAGATCCGGGCCCGGGAAGCGTCGACCTGGCCGGCCCTGACCTTGGCGGCGAGGGCCTCGTAGACGGGCAGCGGGGTAGAGCCGGTCGCCACGCCGAGCAGGGCGTCGGGCTTGCGCCGCACCAGGGCGGCCATGGCCTCCGCGATGAGCTCGCCGCCTGCCTTGGCGTCCGGGACGATGACAACTTCCACGCGGGGCCTGCCGATCTGGAGTGGGTAGGGTGGTATAGACCAATCTAGCAGAGGCCGCCGTCCGTGACAGGGTCTCGCCGTCATTCATGGTGGTCCGGATCCGGATGTCCGGCCTCCTGTGAGCTCGGGAGAACCTTCAACCTTTTGGTTGCCCTGTCTACAACTCCATTGTCGATTAGGGTGGTTTTGGTGAATAAATCATGGTATGTGAGATTGGAGTGGTCGTCATGGGCAGGCACACCACCTACGCCTTCGAGACCTACAAGGCCGTCGCGAGCGCCTCCCGCGCCGCGGACCTTGCCGAGACCACCTCTCCCTTCCAGATCGAGGTGCGGTTCGTCGGAGGCCTGTCGAGCAGCCAGCGGGACGTCTTCGCCGAGGCCGCCGAGCGCTGGGCGCGGGTCATCGTGGGTGACCTGGAGACCGCGGTCATCCACGACTTCACCGGCGATGTCGTCATCGACGACCTGCTGATCGATGCCGAAGGAGTCCCGATCGACGGCATCGGGAACGTGCTCGGGTCCGCGGGCCCGACCGTCTTCCGGAGTGAGCAGGCGGCCACCGGAGCCCTGCTCCCCGCCAAGGGGATCATGAGGTTCGACACGGCCGACCTGGCCGACATGGAGGACGACGGCACCCTTCTCGACGTCATCACGCACGAGATGGGCCATGTCCTGGGAATCACGAAGACCGTCTGGCTCGAATTCGGATTGCTGAAGGACTTCGGCAGCGCCAACCCCACGTTCATCGGGGCCGGTGCCACCAGGGAGTTCGGCGATCTGATCGGGACCGGGCAGGCGACTCCGGTACCGGTCGCGAACGTGGGCGGCTCGGGAAGCGCGGGCAGCCACTGGCGGGAAACGGTCTTCGGCAATGAGCTCATGTCTCCGGTCATCGGGATGGCCGGAAACCCGACGATCAAGAACAAGCTCAGCCGGCTGACGGCGGCGAGCCTGGGAGACCTCGGCTACCAGGTCGATCTCGGCGCAGCCGAGCCCTACGCGCTCCCGACCATGCTCGACATGATCACGGCGAGCGGTGAGGTGTCCGAGGCTCCCAGGGGTGTCGTGCTCCCGACCGTCCCCAGCCGGATCCCCGCCGGACGCCCTTGATCCGGCCTGACCGGCAGAACTCCTCCTAGATCAGCGCGAGCTGCAGGCCGCCCGTCGCGTCCAGGTGCTGACCCGTCACCCAGCGGGAGTCCGGCGAGGCCAGGAAGGCCACCACGTCGGCGACCTCCTGGGCCGTGCCCACCCGGTGGAAGACGGAGCGGGCGGCCAGGTGGGCCCGGGTCGCCCCGTCCGCGAGGAGGTCCGCGTTGAGGTCGGTCTCGGTGATGCCGGGGCCGACCGAATTCACGGTGATCCCGCGCGGAGCCAGCTCGGCGGCCAGCGACCGGGTCAGCGCGTTCGCGGCACCCTTGGCCATGACCGTGGCCAGGATGGCGGGCAGGGCGATGTCCGGGGTGCCGGTCACGTTCACGATCCGGCCCCCGTCGCGCAGCCGCTCCAGCCCGTACTTGATCACGAAGAACGGCGCCTTGGCGTTGAGCGCGTGTGCCCGGTCGTACATCTCCTCGTCCGTGTCCCCGATCCCCGCGAAGGCCGCCGCCCCGGCGTTGTTGACCAGGATGTCCACGCCCTCGGTGTGGTCGGGATGGGCCGCGTACGCGGCCCACAGGGCCTGCGCGTCGCCGGGGACACCGAGCTCGGCCCCGATGGCGAAGGCCCGTCCGCCGGCCGCCCCGATCGCCGCGACCGTCTCCTGTGCCGCCGCCCGGTCGCGTCCGTAGTGCACGGCGACGAGCGCCCCGTCCCGTGCCAGCCGCTCGGCCACGGCCCGTCCGATGCCCCGGCTGCCGCCGGTGACCAATGCCGTCTTCCCCTTGAGCACGCCCATGACGCGCCCCCCTCCGGTAATCGCTAGTGATCGCTACAGAAATGAACGTACCAGATTTCCTAGCGACCGCTATAGAATGCGGGCATGGTGACCGGACAGCGCGGCAGGCCCCGTTCCTTCGATCGCGACGCCGCCCTCGACAAGGCGATGCTCGCCTTCTGGGAGCGCGGCTACGAGGCGACCTCCATCTCCGACCTGACCGCCTCGCTCGGCATCAGCGCGCCCAGCCTCTACGCGGCCTTCGGCGACAAGCGCAAGCTCTTCGACGAGGTCGTGGTGGTGTACGGCGGCCGGTACGGGGACTTCGCGAGCGTGGCGCTCGCCGAGGAGCCCACCGCCCGGGCGGCCGTCGCCCGCATCCTGCGCGAGGCCGCCGACGTCTACACCGACCCGGCCCACCCGCCGGGCTGCATGGTGATCAGCGCCGCGATCAACACCACGTCGGACGAGGTGGCGCAGGCGCTGCGCGAGCGCCGCAACGCCAGCCTGGTGATGTTCGAGAGCCGGATCCGGGCCGACATGGCCACGGGTGCGCTGCCCGCGGACACGGACGTGCGGGCGCTGGCCCGGTACGCCGGAGCGGTGCTTCAGGGGATGTCCCAGCAGTCGCGCGACGGGGCGAGCCGGGAAGAGCTGGAGGCGGTGGCCGAGCGGGCCCTGCTGGCCTGGCCCGCGGCCTGACCGGCCGGAGGTCCGGGACGTCCGCCCCGAGTGCACCCTGCGCGTCCACGCGCAGGAGTTCCTCTGGGCCACGGTGCAGGACGGGACCCTCGACCCGCCCGGCACCGTAGCCCGGAGTACTTACGGCCGACAGGTGTGCGGTTCCCGACGGCCGGTGGAGGTGCCTGCGCGGTCAGGGCAGAGCGCGCGGCTTACCTCGATCCGTCCTCCTGTGCGGGGAGGGCGGAGGTTCTGAAGTCAATTGTGGACTAGACCATTCTGTTCTGTCCATCCAATGACAGGGCATGGAAACCCGTCACTTCCTCCAACAGTACGCGGCCCGCGCCCTCCTTGGATACTCCTCGGTACCGCCGTGGGGAAAGTCATGGCGCGTACCCGGGGTACGCTCGCAAGGTGCCCTCCATGAACGATCTCGTACGCCAGCACACCGCTCTCGGAGAAACCGACCTGGAGTGGCTCCACCTGCTGGTCTCGGAGTGGCAGCTGCTCTCCGACCTGTCCTTCGCCGACCTCGTGCTGTGGGTGCCCACCCTCGACGGCACGCGGTACGTCTCGGTCGCCCAGATGCGCCCGAACACCGGTCCCACCTCGTACCAGGACGACATGGTCGGCCACCTGGTGCCGCGCGGCCGCCGCCCGCTGCTGGACGCCGCACTCGACGAGGGCCGGATCGTGCGCGAGGGCGACCCCGAGTGGCGCGAGGAGGTGCCGGTCCGCGTCGAGTCGATCCCCGTCCGCCGCGAGGGCCGGGTCCTGGGCGTGATCGCACGCAACACCAATCTGCTCACTGTGCGTACACCGAGCCGGCTGGAGCTGACCTACCTCCAGTCCGCCTCCGACCTCGCCCAGATGATCGCGGCGGGCTCCTTCCCGTACCCCGGCCAGCAGGTCGACATGGACGCCTCCCCGCGCGTCGGGGACGGCCTCATCCGGCTCGACGCCGAAGGCGTGGTCACCTACGCCTCGCCGAACGCGCTCTCCGCCTACCACCGGCTCGGCCTCGCCTCCGACCTCGTCGGCCAGCACCTGGGCAACACCACCGCCGAACTCGCACCCTCCCGCGGACCGGTGGACGAGGCCCTGGTCAAACTCGCCAGCGGCTGGGCCCCCCGGGAGACCGAGGTCGAGGGCAACAGCGGGGTCATCCAGCTGCGCGCCATCCCGCTCAAGCCGAAGGGCACCCGGATCGGCTCCCTGGTGCTGTGCCGCGACGTGACGGAACTGCGTCGTCGCGAACGTGAATTGATCACCAAGGACGCGACCATCCGGGAGATCCACCACCGGGTGAAGAACAACCTCCAGACCGTGGCCGCACTGTTGCGGCTCCAGTCCCGCCGGATGGATTCCCCGCAGGGCCGAGAGGCGCTGAACGAGGCCGTACGCCGTGTCGGATCGATCGCGATCGTGCACGAGACGCTGTCTCAGAACCTCGACGAGCGGGTCGAGTTCGACGAGATCGCCGACCGCGTCATCGCGATGGTCTCGGAGATCTCACCGGGCAAGGTCGACTGCCGACGCACCGGCAGGTTCGGGATCCTGGACGCGGAGGTGGCCACTCCGCTGTCGATGGTGCTGACCGAGATCCTGCAGAACGCCCTGGAGCACGCCTTCACCCAGGGGGAGCGGGGCACCGTGGAGGTGGCCGCGATCCGCACCGGAACCGGTCGCACCGACGGCCGGCTGCTGATCACCGTGCTCGACGACGGCAGCGGTCTGCCCGAGGGGTTCGACCCCCAGCGGGCCGGCAACCTCGGGCTGCAGATCGTACGGACCCTCGTGGAGGGGGAGCTCGGCGGCACGTTCGACATGCTCCGGGCCGAGCCGCGCGGCACCAAGGTCGTCCTCGACATCCCGTCCAGCCCGCAGAAGTAGCAGCCGAGTCGTGACTCAGCGTGACGCCGGGCGTCGCGCCCCGCACAGCACTGAGCCCCGGACCGAATGATTCGGTCCGGGGCTCAAGAGCACGGTGCTGAGCGCTTGTTCGGTTACTACGCGCTGCGCGTCGAGGCTCGAAAGTCGTTGTCAGGCGCTGGCGTTGCGCGCCCGGTTGCGAGCGGCGCGGCGCTTCATGGCGCGGCGCTCGTCCTCGCTGAGACCGCCCCAGACGCCGGAGTCCTGACCGGACTCGAGCGCCCACTGCAGGCACTGCTCCATGACGGGGCAACGGCGGCAGACGGCCTTGGCTTCCTCGATCTGCAGCAGCGCAGGACCGGTGTTGCCGATGGGGAAGAAGAGTTCCGGGTCTTCCTCACGACAAACGGCGTTGTGACGCCAGTCCATGGCTGCTCCATCTCCTTGTATTGCGGGCAAGTTGCTTGTGAATGTGAACGCTTTCACGAATCCCCCCGTGAGGGAAGCGCGACCGCCCGGTTTCACGCGGGTGATCAGTCAGAGATTCGTGGAGGGGTTCTGGCGGTCTGTGTGGGTGCCGGGTGTTGCGGGCTGTCCCGATCGCCATGAAGAGATTCGCAAACCTCGGACGGGGATACAACCCCTTCCGGAAAGTTTTTTTTGATTCGTCGGTGTCTACTAGGTCACAGCCCTACATCGTGAGGGTGGACCGACGTGTAAACGTTCGAGTGAAAGGCCTCCGGGCCCTTCCACTCACACAATCACACGCAGTGCACGGCGTACGCCTGTGAACCGAACGCTGGTCCGCAGTCCGAGGTGATCGCCGTCCATCTGGAAGGGAAGCGGAACCTTCGAATGCAAGGTGAAGTCGGTCAGATCGTGCAGAGACACCGCGTGCTTGCCGTGTGGACCCCGCTCAGGAGTGGAGGTCAGGAGCTGTGTCGCGTACCGCGCGACCGCCGGAGTTGACAAACGGTCCAGTGCCAATACGTCAAGCGCAGTATCGAACGAGGCTTCGGGGGAGGCGTAAAGCGGACGATTCCCCAGATACGTCCACGGTGACGTATTGCACACTATCGACAGCACCAGATCGGTCACCGGATCCGCTCCGGGGCGCTCCAGCGTGACCGTGCCGTGACGCCGGTTCGGTTCCTCCCAGAACTGGCGCATCAGCTGTCGCACATACAGGGCATGCGTCGAACGCTTGCCGCGCTCGCGCTGCTGTTCCACCCGGCCCACCACACCCGCGTCGAAGCCGAAGCCCGCGCAGAACGTGAACCAGCGGGCCGGGACCGACTCGTCCTCCGTGCCCGGGGTGCCGGCCGCCAGGCCCAGACCCACCGTCCGCTCGCGCTGCTCCCGCAGCGCGTCCAGCAGGGCGCCGGTCGCCTCGACCGCGTCGTTGGGCAGTCCCAGGGCGCGCGCGAACACATTGGTGGAGCCGCCGGGAACCACGGCCAGCCGAGGCAGCCGCTCAGGGTCGGGCCCGTTGTGCAGGAGCCCGTTGACCACCTCGTTGACCGTGCCGTCGCCGCCGAGGGCGACGACGAGGTCGAGCCCCTCGTGCGCGGCCTTGCGCCCCAGGTCCCGGGCGTGCCCGCGGTACTCGGTGGTGACCGCCTCCAGCTTCATCTCGCTGGCCAGGGCGTGCGTCAGGACATCGCGCGTGCGCGCACTGGTGGTCGTCGCTGCTGGGTTGGCCACGAGAAGTGCACGCATGAGCGCCAGACTACCCACCCCTTCACAGGCCGACCCTACTGCCCGTCCCCTCCGGGGTCCGGAGCACGCCGCTACCCTGCTGGAGTGAGTAAGAAGCAGCCCGCGAACGCCCCCGCCCCCGCCGCCGTCCCGACCGCCGCGCTGCCCGGCCGGCTGACCGCGGCCGCCGCGCTCACCGCCCTGGAGGGCCTGGCGCTGGCCGGCCTCGGGATCTACATGCTCTTCGTGGGGATCGCCGGTGACCCCGACTCCCCGCAGCAGGCCGAGACGGGCGGGATCACCTTGCTCGCGCTCGCCGCGCTGCCGCTGGTCGCGGCCCGCGGGCTGCGCCTGGGCCGCCGCTGGAGCCGCGGCCCGGCCCTGATCACCCAGCTGATGGCACTGCCGGTGGCCTGGACCCTCTACAGCACCGGCGGCGCGATGATCGCCGCCGCCGTGGCGCTGGCCGTGGCCGCGGTGGCCGTCGTCGCGCTCCTGGTGAATCCGACGGCGACCGAGGCTCTGGGTATCGGGCCCGGGGAACAGGCCCGATAACCGGTCGTCCGGTTCTTCCGCCGCCCGCCTACTCCTCGACGAGGAGCTTCTCGCGGAGCTGGGCCAGCGTGCGGGCCAGCAGCCGGGAGACGTGCATCTGGGAGATGCCGACCTCCTGGGCGATCTGTGACTGGGTCATGTTGCCGAAGAAGCGAAGCAGCAGGATCCGCTTCTCCCGCGGTGGCAGGCCCTCCAGCAGCGGCTTGAGGGACTCCCGGTACTCGACGCCCTCCAGGGCCTCGTCCTCCGCGCCCAGGGTGTCCGCGACCGCCGGCGACTCGTCGTCGGTGTCCGGGACGTCGAGGGAGAGTGTGCTGTAGGCATTGGCCGATTCCAGCCCCTCCAGGACCTCCTCCTCGGAGATCCCCAGCCGCTCGGCCAGTTCGTGCACCGTCGGGGAGCGGCCGTGCTGCTGGGACAGTTCGGCCGTGGCCGTCGTCAGCGAGAGCCGCAGCTCCTGCAGACGACGCGGCACCCGCACCGCCCAGCCCTTGTCACGGAAGTGGCGCTTGATCTCGCCGACCACCGTGGGCGTGGCGTACGTGGAGAACTCGACCCCGCGGTCCGGGTCGAACCGGTCCACCGACTTGATGAGGCCGATCGTCGCGACCTGGGTCAGGTCGTCGAGCGGCTCACCGCGGTTGCGGAAGCGCCGTGCCAGGTGTTCCACCAGCGGCAGGTGCATCC
The DNA here is from genome assembly GCF_030440515.1 of Streptomyces xanthophaeus. Classification (GTDB taxonomy): domain Bacteria; phylum Actinomycetota; class Actinomycetes; order Streptomycetales; family Streptomycetaceae; genus Streptomyces; species Streptomyces kutzneri. Next base: position 2,928,027 of record NZ_CP076543.1, on the reverse strand, counting down.
GTACCAGCCGGTTGCGCAGCTCGGCCTTCTCCACCGACCCGTCGGGCAGCGCCCGCAGCTCGATGAACAGGGCCCGCGCGCCACTGCGGTCGCGCGGATCCGGCAGCGCCGGGGTCACCGGGAACACCGGCACCGGCGCTACCGGGGGCACCACGGGGGCCGTGGCCTCGGCCTCGGCTCCCGTCCCGGCCGGCCGGGATGGTTGTGGTTGTTCCTGCTGGTTCTCGCTCATAGGGCCCGCCCGTCGCTCCGCCGAGTCCAAAAAGCCGTCTTCCGCATCCGCGTCAGCCGGGTGCGGCCGGGCGTGCTGCTGCTCCGGGATGCCGCCGTCGACCTCGTGCCGTACCCGGGGCCGATCCCCGCCCCGTACCGGGATCTCCCCGCCGCTCACGCCGGGCCTGGTCCCGCGCCGCGCTGTTTGTAGAGGCTGATGCTCACCGTCCGGTTCTCCTCGACCGTGGCCTCGACCTTGCCGGCCAGCGCCGACAGGACCGTCCACGCGAACGTGTCACGCTCCGGTGCGCGCCCGTCGGTGGTCGGCGCCGAGACGGTCACCTCCAGCGAATCGTCGATCAGCCGGAACACGCAGCTGAGGACGGAGCCCGGCACGGCCTGCTGGAGCAGGATCGCGCAGGCCTCGTCCACCGCGATGCGGAGGTCCTCGATCTCGTCGAGGGTGAAGTCCAAACGTGCTGCGAGACCGGCCGTGGCCGTCCGCAGCACCGACAGGTAGGCACCCGCAGCGGGCAGCCGGACTTCCACGAAGTCCTGAGTCCCGGGCTCGCCTGCGATCTGGGACACCCTCACCTCCAAGGTGGTACGAGCTCTGTTCGCCGGTGACGCTATCGCGATCCGGGCGATCGTGTCGCGGCACCCCTCTTGGTGCCCGCTTCGAGCACCCCGCCTGCGAGCCAGTGACTGATGGTAAGCCCATGGGTACGCACAGTGGCTAGGGGTCTGCGGGGCCCAAATCAGGGGAACCGGCGGAGGGTTGAACTACCCCGCTTCAGACGATCGAACCGTCGACAAAACACCAGCGCCAGGTCTCGCCCGGTTCGAAGCTCCGCATCACCGGATGCCCGGTCTCCTGGTGGTGCGCCGTGGCGTGCCGGTGGGGCGAGGAATCACAGCAGGCCACCTGCCCGCACACCAGGCACATACGCAGCTGCACGGGGTGGCTGCCGAGGGCCAGGCATTCCGGGCAGGTGTGGTGGGAGGGCACCGGTTCGGGACGCGGCAGTTCGGCAACGTGGGTGCACTCGCTCATCGCATTCTCCTTGTACCGGAACCCCGGCCTTCAGTCTCGGGGCGTACCGCGCGCACGGGCCGGAGCTGAGATGCAGCGGAGTGTCGATGCGTCACGCTTTGACCGGAGCTTGATCTCGTACAGAATACGTTCCCGCCGTGCGAGTCATGGGGATCTCCTCGGCCAAGCCCGCGCGTTCGGGGCGAGCGGCCGACGATTGAGGTGGATCTTCGATGGAGGTATTGCCGCTGGTGGCGCTGATCGCCGGCAGCGCGGCCGTCGCGGGGGCGGCCCGCCGGACCCCGGTGCCGGCGCCGCTGCTGCTGGTCGCCGCCGGTCTGCTGGCCGGCTACGTGCCGGGGGTGCCCGCCTACACGCTCGACCCGCACATCGTGCTGCCGCTGCTTCTCCCGCCGCTGCTCTACACGGCCGCCGTGGACAGCTCGTACCTGGACCTGCGCGCGAACATCCGGCCCATCGCGATGCTCTCGGTGGGCTACGTGCTCTTCGCGACGCTCGCCGTCGGGTACGCGGCGTACCTGCTGGTGCCCGGGCTCACCGTGCCGGTGGCGCTGGTGCTGGGCGCGGTGATCGCGCCTCCCGACGCCGTCGCCGCCACCGCGATCGCCCGCAAGCTCCGGCTGCCGAACCGGATCACGACCATCCTGCAGGGCGAGTCCCTGGTCAACGACGCCACCGCGATCACCGCCTACAAGGTGGCGCTGGCGGCGGCGGTCGGGGTCAGCGCCGGCTGGGCGGGCGGGATCGAGGAGTTCCTGCTGGCCTCGGTCGGCGGCATCGCCGTGGGCCTGCTGCTGATGGTGCCGATCCACCACCTGCGCACGCGGCTGCGGGAGCCCCTGCTCCAGAACACCCTGTCGCTGCTGATCCCCTTCGTGGCGTACGCGGCCGCCGAGCGGGTCCACGCCTCCGGGGTGCTCGCGGTCGTCGTGGTTGCGCTGTACCTCGGGCACCGCAACTGGCAGGTCGACTTCGCCACCCGGCTCCAGGAGGAGGCCGTGTGGAAGGTGGTCGCCTTCGTGCTGGAGTCGGTGGTCTTCGCACTGATCGGGCTCCAGCTGCCGGTGGTCCTCAAGGGGCTGGGCGAGTACGACGGCGCGCACGCGGCCTGGTACGCGATCGCCGTGTTCCTCGCGGTGGTGGCGGCCCGGTTCTTGTGGGTGTTCCCGGCGACCTTCGTGCCCCGCTGGATGTCGCCGCGGATCCGGGACCGGGAGCCGGAGACCGACTGGAAGGCCCCGGTGATCGTGGGATGGGCCGGGATGCGGGGCGTGGTCTCGCTGGCCATCGCCTTCTCCGTCCCGATGTCTGTGCCGCACCGGAACCTGATCCTCTTCCTGACCTTCACCACCGTCATCGGGACCCTGGTGGTGCAGGGGCTGACGCTGCCGCCGCTGATCCGGGCGCTGAAGCTGCCGCCGAAGGACGTGCAGGCCGAGACCCTGGCGGAGGCGCAGGCGCAGAGCGAGGCCTCGCGGGCGGCCGAGGAGCGGCTGGCGGAGCTGCTGGAGGAACCGGAGAACAGCACGCTGCCGCCGCCGCTGGCGGACCGGCTGCGGACGGTCATGGAACGCCGGCGCAACGCGGTGTGGGAGCGGCTGGGCGAGGTCAACCCGGAGACGGGGGAGTCGGCGGACGACGTCTACCGGAGGCTCGCGCGGGAGATGATCGCGGCCGAACGGGAGGTCTTCGTGACATTGCGGGACCAGCGGCGGATCGACGACGAGATGCTGCGGGCGCTGCTGCGCAGGCTGGACCTGGAGGAGGCCGCGGCCTACCGCGAGGAGACATAGGGGGCGTGGTGCAGCGGGCCCGGCTCCGTGCAGCGGCGGGGTGCCGGGTGCGGGGCTTCGCGGGAGGCGACCCCCCGCACCCGGAGGGTCACGGCCGGCCGGTGACCACCGCGGCGAGGACCGTGCCGTGCGCGAACGCGCCGGCCGCGGTGAGCTCGGCCAGGGCCCAGAGCAGCTTGGCCACGTAGATCCGCTCCACCGGGAGGCCGTGGCGGGAGCCGAAGTCGGCGGCGAAGGCCTCCAGCTCGGCCGGGACCCGGGCGTAGCCGCCGTGGTGGAAGTCCTCGGCCAGGGTCCACGCGCCGGCCGGGCCCCCGAAGGCGGCCGCCTGGAGGGAACGTATCTCCGCGGCCAGGAAGCCGCCCGCCAGGACCGGAACCCCGAGCGCCCGCTGCCCGGGGGCCAGCCCGGCCGCGAGGCCCGCCAGCGTCCCGCCGGTACCGCAGGCCACCGCCACCACGTCGGCGGCGCCGCGCAGTTCACGGCCGAGTCCGGCGCAGCCGTGCAGGGCGAGGGCGTTGCTGCCGCCCTCGGGGACCACGTACGCGCCGCCCGCGCCCGCCGAGTCCACCAGCCGGGGCAGCTCCTGCGGGTCGGCCTTGCGGCGGTACTCCGACCGGGACACGAAGTGCAGCCGCATCCCGTCGGCGGCGCACCGGGCGAGCGAGTCGTTCAGGGGCCGCCCGGCCAGCTCGTCACCGCGCACGATGCCGACCGTCCGCAGCCCGAGCAGCCGCCCGGCGGCGGCGGTGGCCCGCAGGTGGTTGGAGTACGCCCCGCCGAAGGTGACCAGGCCGTCGTGGCCGGCGTCCAGGGCCGCGCGCAGGTTGGGCGCGAGCTTGCGCCACTTGTTGCCGGGCAGCTCCGGATGCACGAGGTCGTCCCGCTTGAGCAGGAGCCGTACGCCGTGCCGGCCGAACCTGTCGTCGCGGATCTCCTGCAGGGGCGACGGCGGGCGCGGCTGCAGGAGCGCGTCAACGTTCGGGGGGTGGTTCACCCGTCCATTGTGAAGCGCCCGCCGCGCCCCGAGCCGCGGCACGTCCACGCCCGGTGCCGGTCCCCGCCTCAGCGAGCCATCCAGGGGACGCGGCAGGAGTGCGGGGCCGAGCCCTCCGGGCACAGGGTCTCGATCACCGTCCGGCGGATCGCCCGCCATGTGCGCAGGGAGCACGCCAGACGGACGCGCAGCTCGACCGGGCGGCGTGCGCCGCTGCTGAGGCCGGGATGTTCCGCGTCCCACTGTTCCGCGAGGAAGTCGTACATGTCGGCGGTCGACAGCCCGCTCCCCGGGAAGGTGTCGATGACGGTCCCGCCGACGATGCGGGCGCTGCGGGGGCCCACGGCGTCCTCGACGAGCCGCCCGACCCAGGCCAGCCCCTGTTCGTCCGCGTACAGGCCGAACCTCAGCTCGCGTGTCCTCATCGCGCCCCGCCTTCGAAGGCGGTGGTGAACCAGGAGTGCACGGGTGCGAGCGTGGGTGAGGCGGGCCGGCCGCCCACCGTGGCCAGGAGCCGCCAGTAGCGCTCGGTGAGCGGGTCGGCGGTGGCATGCAGGCGGGCGAGGAGCCAGCGGCGCAGGCCGCCTTCGCCGGCCCGCCCGAAGGCGTCGGCGTAGAGGCCGCCCAGCGCGCCGGCGAGGGACCCACCGGTGGCGGAGGCCGGCAGGAGGCCTGCGGACACGGCTTCGCCGACCCGTTCGCGCATCGCCCGGTCGATGGCCTCGTGCAGGGCGCCCACCTCGTCCGGCCCGGAAGGCTCCTGCGCCTGCTCCTCGGCCGTGCGGCGCAGTGCCGCACGGAAGTCCGGGTCCTGGCAGAGCCCGGCGAGTTCCACCCAGGCCTCGATCTGTTCGGGCGTGGGGTCGTCGGGGAGCTCGGGTACGGCGGAGCGCATCAGGCTCACGAACTCGGGGTTGGTGTCGAGGCCTTCGAAGGTGCTGTCGACGAAGCCGGACACCAGGCGGTGCTGTTCGGTCCGGGAAAGCGTGGCGAGTCGGTGCATGAGGTTCATCTCCATGGGGGTGGGGCCGCGTCCGGCGATCGCGCGGAGCACCGCCCGGCGCAGGCGGAGCGTGTGGATCTGCACGTCCAGGGCGTTCGCGTGGGCTTCCGCGACGTCGGGTACGGATGCCTCCCGGTCCAGCACCCTGCGTACGGTCGCCAGATCGAGCCCGAGATCGCGCAGCGTGCGGGCCAGGTCCAGGCGGGCGAGCGCGTCGGGTCCGTAGAGCCGGTAGCCCGCCGGGCTCCGGCCGGCCGGCGGGACGATGCCCTTGTCGGAGTAGAACCGGACGGTCTTCACCGACAGGCCCGTCCGGCGGGATAGCTCTCCGATGGAGTAGAGCGTGTCGCTGTCCATGCCCCCACCTTCATGTCTCCCCCCACGGGAGACTCAACCAGGGGCGGCACCTTCGGGCCACGGGTTTTCCGCTGCCGGGCGCGGCCTGGTTGCGCGGGGCGCGGGGCCCGCCTCGTGAGGTCCTCCCGGGGACGGGCCGCGCGCGGTGGGACGAGCTACTTCAGGCGCTCGGCGATGCGGTTGCGCAGGGAATCCATCGTGAAGCCCCTGGGGTCGACCTTGCCGGGCTGCCATTCGCGGTGGCCGATCACCGAGCGGGCCGTCCAGCGGTGGATCCGGCAGACGGCCGCGGAGGCGCGGGCGATGGCGTCGAGCTGGACCGCCGGCCAGGGGTCCTCGCCGTCGCCGAGGTTCTCGCACTCGAAGCCGTAGAAGTGGCGGTTGCCGTCGGTGTCCGTCTCGTTGTCCGGCGGCAGCCGCTTCTCGGCGATCACCGCGGCCAGGACGTCGGAGTCGCCGGCGCCCGCGTGGTTGGCGCGGCCGTAGCCCACGAGGTGGACGCGGCCGTCCTTGGCGATCACCCCGTGGCAGAGCGGGCCGGGGAGGTCGCTGTGGCCGTTCCGGCAGAGCTCGACCGTGTACGGGGTGCCGCGGGTGACGGTGTGGTGGATCATCACCCCGTGCACGGGCCCCCAAGGGCCCTTGTGGTTGCGGTTGTGGGTGCGCCAGGCGCCGACTTCGACGACGGTCAGGCCCTCGTGGCGCAGTGCGTTGATGAAACGGTCCGCGGACATGGGTGCGGCCATGGCCGCCTCCTTCGTTGCGGTGCGCGACGGGCACCCTCTGTGCCCGTCTCGTCACCCTCCGGTTTAGTGGAGGCGGCCCTTCCGCGGCTAGTGCATTCGTACGGCGAGCGAGCCGATCCGGCCAGGGATCAGGCCGATGCGAGCCACAGGTCCGGGCCGAAGACCTCGTAGTGGATGTCGGCGGCCGGCAGGCCCTTGGCGATCAGCTGCTCGCGCACGGCCCGCATGAAGGGGAGCGGCCCGCACAGGTAGGCCTTGGTGCCCGGGGCGAGGGGGACGGCCGAGAGGTCCATGCGGCCCTCGCCGTCGCCCGGCTCCGCCGACTCCTCGTACCAGAACCGGGCCGAGGCGTCGGGGAGCTTGTGCGTCAGCGCCCGGTGGTCGCCCCGCAGCGGATGGTCGGCGGGCGAGCGGTCGGCGTGCAGCACGGTCACCGGGGCGGTGTGCCCGTTGTCGGCCAGGTGCTCCAGCATCGAGAGCATCGGGGTGCAGCCGATGCCGGCCGAGGCGAGCAGCACCGGGGCGGCCGAGTCCGCCAGGACGAGGTCGCCGTACGGGGCCGAGACGCGCAGGGTGTCGCCGGTGCGGACCCGGGCGTGCAGGTGGTTGGAGACCTCGCCGTCGGGGCCGGCGGCGGCCGGGCCGTGGACCCGCTTGACGGTGATCGCCCGGACCGCGGAGCCCGGGGAGGTGATGAGGCTGTACTGGCGGATCTGGCGGGCGCCGTCCGGGAGTTCGACCTGGACCGAGACGTACTGGCCGGGCCGGTGGGCGGGCGCCGGGGCGCCGTCGGCGGGGGCGATCCGGAAGGTGGTGCAGTCCGCCGTCTCCGCCACCCGGTCGGTGACGGTCCACTCGCGCCACACGTCGCCGGCGACGACCCGCTGCTCGGCGTAGAGGCGCTCCTCCAGGGCGATCAGGGCGTTCGCCATCAGCCAGTAGACCTCGTCCCAGGCCTCGGCGACCTCGGGGGTGACGGCATCGCCGAGGACCTCGGCGATCGCCTCGAAGAGGTGCCGGTGGACGACCGCGTACTGCTCGCGGGTGACGCCGAGGCTGGCGTGCTTGTGGGCGATGCGGCCGAGCATCACGTCGGGCCGGGTGTCCGGGTGGGCGAGAAGGTGGGTGGCGAAGGCGGCGACGGAGCCGGCGAGGGCCTGCTGCTGGAGGCCGGCCTTCTGGTTGCCCCGGTTGAAGAGGTCGCGGATCAGTGCCGGGTGGGCCGTGAAGAGCTTGGTGTAGAAGAGCCCGGCTATGTCGCCGATCGCCGCCCCGACGGCGGGCAGGGTGGCTCGTACGGTGGCGCTCGACTTCTCGGACAGCATGCGGAACTCCTCGTGTGATGGACGTGACTGTGTGAATGTGCATCTAAGATGCTTATTTTTGATCGCAGAAGGACCGACGTGATGCGGACTTCTGTTCGAACTTCCGTTCGATCCTTCGTCGGGCCGGTCCCGCGGGCGGCGGTAACCGGCCATCCGGCCCGGACGGGTCAGGGGCTCCCGGATCCGGTCGGCGCCCTGCTCGAAATGCCCAGCAGGAGCGGTCCGGTGGGCGATGCCACCAGGTCGTTCACCGTGAGCGGGTCCAGCGCGGCGTAGAAGGCCTCCTGGGCCCGGCGCAGCGCGCCGCGCAGGATGCAGGCCCCGCGCAGCGGGCAGGGGGTGGTGCCTTCGCAGTCCACGACGTCCCCCTCGCCCTCCAGTTCGCGCACCACCGCGCCGACCTGCGCGGCGCGCCCGGCGGCGGTCAGGGTGAGCCCGCCGCCGCGGCCGCGCCGGGCCTCGACCAGGCCGAGGTGCTGCAGCCTGGCGACCACCTTGGCGGTGTGCGTGTAGGGGACCTCCATGGTCGCCGCCACGTCACGGGTGGTCGGGAGGTCCGTCTCCTCGACGGCCAGGCGCATCAGGACGCGCAGTGCCAGGTCGGTGAATCGGGTCAGCCGCATGAGGCCACCCTAGGGAAACTTGCATCCTTGATGCAAGTTAGACCTTCGCGGGGCTCGCGCCTGGCCGAAATTGATGGGATACGTGGGGCGGAAGGGGCTCGTGAGGGAGATGGGTGACCCCAAAGGGTGCCCCGCGCCCGGACGGGGTAGTCCCACCCTTTTGTGTAATGGTCCGACCACGCTCCGTACTGACAGGCTGCACCCGCAGATCCATGGAGTGATCGAAAGGGAAAGACATGTCGGTCCAGGCAGGTTCCGAGTCCGAGGCCCAGACACCGCAGCGCAGTCTTGGGACGACGGCCGCACGGAACTTGGCAACCACGACCAAGTCCGCGCCGCAGATGCAGGAGATCACCTCGCGGTGGCTCCTGAAGATGCTGCCGTGGGTGCCGGTGCAGGGCGGCACGTACCGCGTCAACCGCAGGCTGAGCTACTCGGTCGGCAACGGCGTCGTGGAGTTCGTCAAGACCGGCACCCAGGTCCAGGTGATCCCGGCCGAGCTCGGCGAGCTCCCGCTGCTGCGCGACTACGAGGACCTCGACGTCCTCGGTGAACTCGCCCGGCGCTGCCGGCAGATCGACTTCGAGGCCGGCCAGGAACTGACCTCCTTCGGCAGCCCCGCCGACCAGGTCTTCCTCCTCGCCCACGGCCGCATCGACCAGATCGGCCCCGGCCCCTACGGGGAGGACGCCGTCCTGGCGACCGTCGCCGACGGCGCGTACTTCGGCGACGAGTCCCTCGTCGATGAAGAATCGATTTGGGAGTACACCGCCCGCGCCGCCACCTCCGGCACCGTGCTCGCCCTGTCCCGGCAGGACTTCCAGCTCCTCGCCGACCGGGTCGAGTCGCTGCGCGAGCACGTGGAGGACGTACGGACCCGGCCCGACCGGGAGACCAACAAGTACGGCGAGGCCGCGATCGAGCTCTCCGCCGGCCACCAGGGCGAGGCCGTCCTCCCCGGCACCTTCGTGGACTACGAGGCCCGGCCGCGCGAGTACGAACTCTCCATTGCACAAACGGTCCTGCGGGTCCACAGCCGCGTCGCCGACCTCTACAACCACCCGATGAACCAGACCGAGCAGCAGCTGCGGCTCACGGTCGAGGCGCTGCGCGAGCGCCAGGAGCACGAGATGCTCAACAACCGCGACTTCGGTCTGCTCCACAACGCCGACTACGACCAGCGCATCCAGCCGCACGACGGCGCACCCAGCCCCGACGACATGGACCAGCTGCTCAGCATGCGGCGCGGCTCCAAGCTGTTCCTGGCGCACCCCAAGGCGATCGCCGCCTTCGGCCGCGAGTGCAACAAGCGCGGCATCTACCCGGAGTCGGTGGACATCGGCGGCAACCGGGTGCCGGCCTGGCGCGGGGTGCCGATCTTCCCGAGCAACAAGATCCCGATCAGCGACGCCCGGACCACGTCCATCCTGTGCATGCGCACCGGCGAGGACGAACAGGGCGTGATCGGGCTCCACCAGCCGGGCATCCCGGACGAGATCGAGCCGAGCCTGTCGGTCCGCTTCATGGGGATCAGCGAGCAGGCGATCATCTCCTACCTGGTCACCGCCTACTTCTCCGCCGCGGTGCTGGTGCCGGACGCGCTCGGCGTGCTGGAGAACGTCGAGATCGGCCGCTGGCGCTGACCGCGGTGAACGCCATCGCGACCGGTGAGGGTCAGGACGCCGCGGCCCTGCTGGAACGGACGAGAGAAGCGGTCGACCCGCAGCTGCGCCGCACGGTCGAGAGCCTGCCGGGTTCGATGCGGCGCGTGGCGATGTACCACTTCGGCTGGGAGCACGAGGACGGCAGCCCCGCCTCGGGCGGGGCCGGGAAGGCCATCCGGCCGGCCCTGGTGCTGGCCGCCGCCCAGGCCCTGCGCGGGCCCGGGGCCGGTCCGGCCGAAGAGGCCGTACGGGCGGCGGCGGCCGTGGAGCTGGCCCACAACTTCACGCTGCTGCACGACGACATCATCGACAAGGACGTCCGGCGCCGGGGCCGTCCCACGGCCTGGACCGTCTTCGGGACACCGGACGCCATCATCACGGGCGACGCGATGATGGCCCTCGCGCTGCGGCTGCTCGCGGAGGACCCGCATCCGGCCGCCGCGGCGGCCTCGGCCCGGCTCGCGGCCTGCGTCATCGAGCTGTGCGCGGGCCAGCAGGCGGACTGTGCCTTCGAGCAGCGTCCGCAGGTCACGCTCGACGAGTGCCTGGACATGGCGACGGCCAAGACCGGGGCGCTGCTGGGCTGCGCGTGCGCGCTGGGCGCCCTGTACGCGGGGGCCGGGCCGGACGAGGTCGACGCCATGGACGCCTTCGGGAGGGAGGCGGGGCTGGCTTTCCAGCTGATCGACGACCTGATCGGCATCTGGGGGGATCCGGGGCACACCGGCAAGCCCGCCGGGGCCGACCTGATCGCCCGCAAGAAGTCCCTGCCGGTCGTGGCCGCCCTCACCTCGGACACCGCGGCGGGTGCGGAGCTGGCCGCGCTCTACGCGGGCCCCATGGCCGGGGACGACGTACTCCGGGCGGCCGAGGCGGTGGACCGGGCCGGCGGGCGCGACTGGGCGCAGGCCCAGGCCGCGGACCGGATGGGGCGGGCGGTCCAGCAGCTGTCCCGGGCCGTTCCGGACCTCGGGGCGGCGGGCGGGCTGCTGGCACTCGCGGAGTTCGTGACGCGCCGTACGAGATGAGCGCGCGGGGGGTGCGAGCCGTTCGGGGAAGCCCGGGGGAGGGGGCCGGGACACCCCCTGGGCCCGTCCCGGTACCGCACGGTGCCGGAACGGGCCTTACCGCATGTCTGTGTCAACTCTAGGATCGCTCACGGTTTTTGACGCGTGAGTGAAGGGTGTGACCAGTGGTGCTGGAGATACGTCAGGCGGATCAGTCGGACCGGGACGCCGTGGCGCGGCTGCTCGACGAGGCCTTCCGTACCGACCCGGTGAGCAGCTGGGTCTTCCCGGACCCGGAACACCGGGCCGCGGTGCACGGGAAGTTCCTGGGCGTCTTCGTGGACGTGGCGCTGGAGGAGGGCCGGATCGACTACGCCGTGGACGGCTCGGCGGCCGCGCTGTGGCTGAGGATCCCGGCGGGCGTTCCCGAGGGTGAGGACGAGGTCCCGGCGAGGATGCGGGCCGTGGCGGACCCGGACAACGAGCGGTGCGAGCTCGTCGGGCGCCTCACGGGCGCGGTGCACCCGACGGCGGAGGAGCACGAATACCTGCTGATGATCGCGGTCGCCCCGGGCCGGCAGGGGCAGGGGCTGGGGAGCGAGCTGATCCGGCCGGTGCTGGAGCGCTGCGACCGCGAGGGCGTACCGGCGTACCTGGAGGCGAGCAGCGAGCGCAGCAAGGGGCTCTACGAGCGGCTCGGCTGGGAGTTCACGGGACAGGCGGTACGGCTTCCGGAGGGGCCGCTGATGTGGCCGATGTGGCGCAAGGCGCGCGGCTGACGGCCGCGGGTCCGGCCCGGGAGCAGAAGCCCCTTGCCTAACCACTGCAAGCGAAGTACTTTATGCGACGTGCCTCGGTGCGACGGCACTCCCCAGCGAAAGAGAATCGCTTGCGCAAGCTCACGTACCTCATCGCCACCTCCGTCGACGGGTTCATGGCGGACCCGGACGGGGACGGCGACTTCTTCAACGACTACCTGGACCCCGAATACCTCGGGTACCTCACGACCGAGTACCCCGAGACCCTGCCGACCCACGCCCACGAGACGCTGGGCGTCGACATCTCGAAGGCCCGGCACTTCGACGCGGTCGTCATGGGGCGCGGCACCTACGACCCGGCCCTCAAGGTGGGCGTCACGAGCCCCTACGCCCACATGAAGCAGTACGTGGCCACGCGCTCGATCGCGGTCACCCCCGACCCGGCGGTCGAGCTGATCAGCGGGGACGTGGCGGCCCGGGTGCGGGAACTGAAGGCCCAGGACGGGCTCGGCATCTACCTCTGCGGAGGTGCGGACCTCGCCGCCCAGGTGGTCGAAGAGATCGACGAGTTCGTGATCAAGACCTACCCGGTCCTCACCGGGACCGGGACGCCCCTCACGCGGGCCGGCTTCGCCCGGCGCGACCTGGAGCTGACCGGGGTCAAGGCCTTCGGCGGCGGGCAGGTCGTGACCACCTACGCGCGCAGGCGCTGACCCGCCGAACGCACGGAACCGGCCTACCGTGGAGGTATGGCCGGTGAACAGCAGCACCACGCGCACGAGACGGTGGCCCCGCAGGCCGGGCACGAACAGCAGACGTGCCCGGCGTGCGGGCGCCGCGTCGACACGGTGGTCAGGCGGCGCAAGTCCCTCGGGATCTTCATCCCGGTGTGGGGCCGGGGTCCCTGCCGGAACCCCGACTGCCCCGATCACATGGATCCCGAGGAGCGGTGACTCAGCCCTTGGCGGCGAGATCCTTCGCACCCAGACCGGAGGCGAAGCCGTTGGCCCAGAGCTGGTTGACCCGTGCCCGCTCGGCGGAGTTCGGGTTGGCGTTCGTGCACGAGGTGCCCGGGCCGCCGCCCGACATCAGCTCGCTGCACGGGCCCGAGTAGTGGTCCGGCAGACCCAGCACGTGGCCGGTCTCGTGCGCCGTCACCCGGGTGGAGTTGTACTGCTGGTTCTGCCGGTAGTCCAGGAAGATGTAACCCCGGCCGTGCCCGTCCGTGCTCGCGTACGAGCCACGTGAGTCGTTGCCCTCGCGGTACGAGAAGTTCCCGCCCGAGGACACCTCCTGCAGCTTCACGTTGGACACCGAGCCGTTCCAGATCTGCGTGGAGCGGGCTATCTGGCTGCGGAAGCTCGGGGCACTGCGGGTGTTGTACGTGACGGTCACGGCCAGGGCGCCCGGGTTCGCGGCACGCTGCTCGGCGACCGCGCGCTGCACGGCCTCGAAGAAGGCGGCGTTGGCGGCCGCGTTCTCCGGCGAGCTCTCGTACGCGGCGTAGCTCACGGCGTTTCCGACGGGGGCGGGCGCGGCGGTGGCGGTGGGGACGACACCAAGGGTGGCGGCGAGGCCGAGGCCGACGGTCGTGGCCAGCATGGCCTTACGGGAGTGGCGCATGTGGGGGAGCTCCTACTCGTCCGGTGCGGTGGGGGGTGGTCTTTCGAACCGGAGTCTGCGGGAGGGGAAGTGCCCGGCGGATGATGTCACTCCCCGATAGCGCGAACCTATCGGGGAGATTTCGGCAGCCCAACTAGCGTGAGAATGGCGGGATTCGGGGGGCTATCGGTGGCTGGTGCGGTCAGCGGTGACCGGCCTACCCTCGGGGGATGGAGCTTGAGGTCAGGCACCTGCGCGCGCTGTGCGCCATCGCCGACGCCGGAAGCCTGCACAAGGCCGCCCGGCAACTCGGCGTGAGCCAGCCCTCCCTGACGACCCAGCTGCGCCGCATCGAACGGGCCCTCGACGGCGAGCTGTTCCTGCGCGAGCGGACCGGCTGCCGGCCCACCCCCTTCGGCCGGACCGTACTGGGCCGCGCCCGCCCGCTGCTCGCCGAGATGGCCGCGCTGGTGGCGGAGGCCCGCGAACTGGCCCACGCCTCGCGGCTGCGCATCGGCTCGACCGCCAGCAGTGCCCTGCCGGGCTGGCTGCGGCGCATCCACCGGCGGCTTCCGGACACCGAGACCTCGCTCGTTGTCGACGTCTCCGCCAACGCGCTGCTCAGGATGGTCGCCGCGGGACAGCTGGACGTGGCTTTCGTGCACGAGGTGGAGGGCAGCCCGCTGCGGGTGCCGCCCGGGCTGCAGATCCACGTACTGATGGAACGGGAGCCGCAGTTCGTGTCGATGTCCCGGGACCATCCGGCCGCCGGGCAGGCCGTGGTCTCCTTACGGGACCTGGCCGCCGACCGCTGGATGGTCGACCCCTCGGTCGACGGCGAGTGGGACGGCCTGCGCCGGGTCTTCGCCGGGGCCGGACTCGATCCGCCGGTGCTGCACGCCGACTACCACACGGCGACCTCGCTGATCATCTCCGGCGAGGCGGTCGCCCCGTGCCAGCCGACCTCCGGGCCGCGCGAGGACATGGCGATCCGGCCGCTCTGCGGGGACCCCCTCGCCGTGCGCCTGCTGCTGGCCACCAGACCGGGCGCGCACGCGGAGGTCTACGAGGACCTGCGCGCCGCCTATCGCGAGGCCGCCCTGCGGACGCCCCCGTACCGGGCCTGGCTCCACCACCACGCGAGCCCGCTGCTGGAGGTGGCGTAGCCGGGCCCCGTACCGACACGGGCCGTGTCCGCAAAGTCCCGCCCGCCCCGCTACTTTGCGGACACGTCCTAGGCTGTCCCCTCCGGCCCGGGCCCCGTCGGCGGCCGGCCGCTCCGCTGCGGACGTGACGCAGGTCACGGGAACTCCGCCCCGGGTGCCGGACAGCCGACAGGAGTGACGACAGAGATGCGAACCCGGGTGCGGTCCGGGGATCCGGACGCCTATGCGGAGCTGTTCGACAGCTACGCCCGCACCCTCTACAACCACGCCTTCCGGATGACGGGCGACTGGGCCGCCGCGGAGGACGTCATGTCGGCCGCCTTCCTGGAGGCATGGCGGCTGCGCGGCACGATCGACCCCGAGGGCGGCTCGCTGCGGCCCTGGCTGCTGGGCATCGCCACCAACCTCGCCCGCAACCACTGCCGCAGCAACCGGCGCTATCGGGCCGCTGCCGCCGCCACGGCGGCGGCCGGTGCCGCATCCGTGCCCGACCACGCCGAGGAGGTGGCCGGCCGGCTGGACGACCGGCGGCAGATCGCGGCCACGCTCGGGCAGCTGAGTGCGCTGCGCGGACCCGAACGCGAGGTCCTCCTGCTGTGCCTGGGGGAGGGCCTGGAGTACGCGGAAGCCGCCCGAGTCCTCGGCATCCCGGTCGGAACCGTCCGTTCCAGACTGTCCCGGGCCCGTACGAAGCTCCGCAAACTCGCTGAAACAGAACTGAAGAAGAAAAAGCGGGAACTCGCGGCCCGGCCCCGACAGACATATGGCGACCGCACGAACACGGTCCGGTCCGCACAGGAAGGAACCCGATGAACCCCGACCTCTCCCGGCCCCGGCCGGCCGGCGGGGAGGAGCACCCGCTCCTCCTGCCGTTCGCCGAACGGGAACTGCCCGCGGGCCGCCACCAGTTCCACAAGGAGCGCCTGATGGCCCAGATCCACGAAGACCTCCGAGCCGCCGACGTCGCCGCCACGGCCACCCCCGCCCGTGGCACCGGGGTGCGCAACCCGTTCCTGCGCCGGGCGGTCTTCGTGCCCGCAGCGGCCTTCGCGCTGGCCGGCGTGCTTGCCGCCGGCTTCCTCTCCTACGTGAGCCGGGGCGCCCCGGACGGACCCGGTTCCACCGTCGCCACGGGCCCGGCGCTGACCACCCGGATCGGTACCGCCGACCCCAAGGGGGTACCGCAGCTCCTGGACCGCATCTCGCTGGCCTCGGCCTCCGCATCGGCCTCCGGCCCGGCCGTGCGCGCGGACCAGTTCATCTACATCGGCAGCAAAGCGGCCAACACCTATGTGAAGACCGTGGGCCACAAGAGCACCCTGGTCAGCCAGCCGCTGCACATGCGCCACCAGTGGAACTCCCCGGACGGCAGCAAGGGCTGGCTGATCGAGCCCGGCAACACCGGACCGGAGGGCGTGACCCTGGCGGGCCCCGACGAGAAGGGCAACACCCCGACGCCGTACCTGAACGCGCCCTCCCACGACTACCTCGCCACCCTGCCCACCGACCCCGACGTGCTGCTCCGGCGGATCTACGAGGAGACCAAGGGCATGGGCAACGGCCCCGACCAGGAGGCCTTCACCACGATCGGCGACCTGCTGCGCGGCAGCTACCCGCCGGCCGAGCTCACGGTCGCGCTCTACCGGGCGGCGGCGAAGATTCCCGGCGTGGTGACGGTCGACGACGCGGTCGACGCCGCGGGCCGCAGCGGCATCGCGGTCGCCCGGCTCGACGAGCACAGCGGCCAGCGCGAGGAGTGGATCTTCGATCGCCAGACACTCACCTTCCTCGGCGAGCGCAGCGTCCAGGTGCAGGGCGAGTCCGGCGAACAGGGCCTGATCAAGCCCGGCACGGTCGTGTACACCACCGCCATCATGACCCGGACGGTCGTCGACCGGATCAAGGAACTGCCGCCCACGGCCCGCTGACCGCCCACCGGGCCCGGGACGGCCTAAGGCCGTCTCTTTCGGATCTTGCCTGACCCTCCCCCAGCCCCAGGGGGCTGGGAGGTGCCCCCTGCCGCCTGGCACCGCACCTCGCCGCGTTGTCGGAGCACCCAAGTACGTCCAGTACTCGGGTGCTCCTCCGCCTTGCGAGGCACGGCACCAGACGACGCGGGCTTGACCGGCAAGATCCAAAAGAGACGGCCTAGCGCCGCGCCCGGGCCCGGTCGTACGCCAGGGACGCGGTCCCGTGCGCCAGCAGGACCGCACCCGCCGCCGCCCAGCCCGGGCTGCGGCGGCGGGCCGCCCAGGCCAGCAGGGGCGCGCCGGCCGCCACTTGGGCCGCGCCCAGCCGCCGGGCCCTCGGGCCGCGGATCCACGGGCCGAGCGGGCCCCGCTCCACCGAGTCGAGCTCGGCCCGTACCGCGTCGCGCCAGCCGGACCACTCCAGCGTCTCCACGCCGGGAGCCACCCGGGCCGCAGCCCGCAGCCGGTCGGCCGATTCGCCCGGGGCGAGCCCGGGCGGCAGGGCCAGACCGGCACGCGTGAGCAGGGCGACCAGCGCGAGCAGCCGGGCCTCCCCGTCCACGGCGGGGTCGGCGCCGGCGCGGGTGAGGCGCTCCAGTTGCTCCAGGTCGTGTACGGGGTCCAGGCCGAGCCGCGCCGACAGGGCCCGCATGGCGTCGGGCTCGCCGGCCGGGCGCCCCGCCGCGTCCCACGCGTAGGTGACGGTCCGCCGGAACCCGCCGGCCAGGGCGAATCCCGTCCGGCCGTCCTGCCACCACAGGCTCAGCACCGGCCGGTCGGTGCCGATCGCGATCGCCGAGCCCCAGCGGGAGAGGACCTCCGTCAAGGACTCCGGGCCGTCCCGCCACGGCTTGTCCTCGGGGACGAGCACGCTCCAGGCGCCGGCCGGGGCCAGCAGCAGGCGTACGCGCAACAGGTGTGCCGGGGGCCGGACGGCAAGGGGTTCGGCGCGGCAGAGCAGCATTCCGCCGGTCGCGGCCCTGGATATTGGCATGCCCACACAATAGTGCAAAACACCCCGAATCGTGGGGTTTCGGGAGGGCGCTTGACTTCCCTCAACCGCGATATATCGTGTTAGCAGAAGACGCGATATGTTGCGTGCGTCGAGCCCGGTCCGTGAACGCACGAGGAGGATCAGCACCATGGCAGAGCAGTCGCCCGAGTCGTCGTCGTCACCGTCGACGTGGCACTTCGACGAACCGCAGAAGCTCACCTTCGAGGAGCCGGTGACCGAGCTCCGCGTCCGCCTCGTGAGCGGCACGGTGAACGTGGTCGCCGCCGAGGAGGGCCCGGCCCGCCTGGAGGTGACCGAGGTGGACGGACCGCCGCTGTACGTCGTGCAGGACGGCGGCACGCTCACCGTCTCCTACGAGGACCTCCCCTGGAACGGCTCCCAGGGCCTCAAGCAGTGGTTCGAGACCAAGCCGTGGAAGGCCTGGGCCGGTTCCGCCTCCGGCCGCAAGGCCTGGGAACGCAGCGTCGCGATCACCCTCACCGTGCCCGCCGCCACCCAGGTACACGTGGCCGCGGTCGGCGCCGCCGTCTTCGTCTCCGGCATCTCCGGCGGCACCGATGTCAACGGGGTCTCCGGTGACGCCACGCTGGTCGGGCTGTCCGGCCGGGTCAAGGCGCACACCGTCTCCGGCAGCGTCGAGGCCCAGTCGGTCTCCGGCGAGTTCGGCTTCCATTCCGTCTCCGGCGGCCTGACGGTGGTCGACGGCTCGGGCGGCAACGTGCGGGCCGACTCGGTCAGCGGCGACATGCTCATCGACCTCGCCGCGGACCCCGCCCACGCCGAGCCGGTGGAGATCTTCCTCAACTCCGTCTCCGGGCAGGTCGCGATCCGCCTCCCGCACCCCGCCGACGCGAAGGTCGAGGCCAACACCGCCACCGGCCGCGTCTCCAACGCCTTCGAGGACCTGCGGGTCTCCGGTCAGATGGGCGCCAAGCGGATCACCGGAACCCTCGGCTCCGGCGCCGGCACCCTGCGGGCGACCACGGTCTCCGGGTCGATCGCGCTGCTGCGCCGCCCGCAGGCCGACGCGGACCGCCCCGCCGCCCCCCTCGAGCTCGACAAGAAGGTGCTCTGACATGCCGCCCGTCTTCGCCCACGGCCGACTCCGCCTGTACCTCCTCAAGCTGCTGGACGAGGCCCCGCGCCACGGGTACGAGGTGATCCGCCTGCTGGAGGAGCGCTTCCAGGGCCTGTACGCGCCCTCCGCGGGCACCGTGTACCCGCGACTGGCGAAGCTGGAGGCCGAGGGCCTGGTCACGCATGCCACCGAGGGCGGGCGCAAGGTGTACTCGATCACCGATGCCGGCCGGGCCGAACTGGCCGACCGCGGCGGCGAACTGGCCGACCTGGAGCTGGAGATCCGCGATTCGGTCACCGAGCTCGCCGCCGAGATCCGCGACGACGTCAGGGGCGCGGCGGGTGACCTGCGCCGCGAGATGCGGGCCGCGGCCTCGGCGTCGGCGACGCAGGTCGAGGACGAGTCCTGGAAGGCCGCCAAGGAGGACCTGCGGAAGGCGCGGCAGGAGTGGAAGGAACAGGCGCGGCGGGCGAAGGATGAGAGCCGCCGCGCCCGCGAGGAGGCGCAGCAGGCCCGCCGCCAGGCCAAGGAGGCCCAGGAGCGGGCCCGCGAGGAGGTCCAGCGCATCGCGGGCCAGCTCCAGGAGCAGTTCGCCAAGTCCGGCGGCGTCCTGGGCAGTCTGGCCGGAGCCTGGCTCGGGGGCGGTACGCAGACCACGGCCCCGGCGGGTGCGGAGCCCCGTACGGCGGCGGACGGGACGTACGGGACGGGCGCGGCGGCCGCGGACTGGGCGGCCGACCTGGCGCCCACGGGCGACCCGGCGCGTGACCTGGACCGGCTGCTGGACCGGTTTCGCGACGAGGTCCGCGATGCGGCGCGGGACCGCGGGGTGACGGCGGCCCAGGTCACCGAGGCGCGCCGCCACCTGCAGGCTGCCGCAGGCCGGCTGGGCACCACGTTCGGGGCCAGGCCGTAGCCCGCCCGCAGCGCCGCCGCCGGGGCGCCGCCCCGGACCCCGCGCCTCAAACTCCCCCAGCTACCGCTGGGAGGTGCCCCCGGGCGGGGCTGAGAGAGCGGGGCTCCGCCCCGGACCCCGCGCCTCAAACGCCGACGGGGCTGGAAGTGCGCGGCTCCGCCCCGGAACCCCGTGCCTCGGACTCCCCGGGCTGCCGCGAGAGGTGCCCCTGGCGGGGCTGGATGTGCGGGTGGACGGTCAGGCCGCCAGGCCGGTTTCGGCCGTGCTGTAGGTGATGCCGTGGTCCGAGAGGACCTCGGAGACGGTGCCGGGGCGGGAGATCAGGGCCAGCAGCAGGTGCAGGGTGCCGATGTGGTTGTCCTTGCGGCCCAGCGCGATGCGCAGGGACTGCTCCAGCACCTTCTTCGCCCCTTCGGTGAAGGGGACGCGGTAGCTGCCGGTGCGGTCGTCCGCGGCTTCGCGCCCGAGGGCGGAGCGGATCGAGGCGCCCAGGGTCCGCCTGCGGGGAGCGGGGGTCGCGAGGGCGCCCTGGCCGTGGGTCTCCTCGATGCGGGAGACGATCTCGGTGAGGTCGATGCCGAGGCCGGCCAGCGCCTCCTCGTCCGCCCGGGACATGCCGCCCCGGCGGCGGGCCGCCGTGAGGTCGGCGGACACCGCCGCGCGGTCCACACCGAGCGGGTCCAGGGTGCCCAGGGCCAGCAGGGAGAGCAGCAGGTGTTCTTCGGTGACGGTGGGGGCCCCGGCCTGCCGGGCCTCGGTCACCGCCCCGGTCACGGTCGACCGGGCGTCGCGGGTGAAGCGTTCGAACATCAGAGCCTCCCGTATTTCTTGTGCACGGCCTGCCGGCTGACGCCCAGCTCGGCCGCGATCTCCTGCCAGGACCACCCCTGCGCGCGGGCGCTGCGTACCTGTACGGCCTCCAGCTGCTCGAGCAGCCTCCGGAGGGCGGCCACGGCACGCAGGCCCACGCGCGGGTCACGGTCACCGGCCCGTTCGGCGAGATCAGTGGCTTCGGTCATGGATGTCAATGTAGGTTGACGCGAGAGGTTCGTCAACCCTCGTTGACATCCAGGGCGGTCAGGGGGTGAGGACGATCTTGCCGAAGAGGTCGCCCGACGCGAGCTTCTCGAATCCCTCGCGCGCCCGGTCCAGCGGCAGCACCTCGTCGATGACCGGCCGCAGCCCTGTGTTCGCGCAGAAGGCGAGCAGGTCCTCCAGCTCGTCCTTCGAGCCCATGGTCGAGCCGACCACCTTCAGCTCCAGGAAGAAGATGCGGGTCAGCTCGGCGTGCGCCGGGCGGTCGCCGCTCGTGGCGCCGGAGATCACCAGGGTGCCGCCCGGACGCAGGGACTTCACGGAGTGCGACCACGTGGCGGCTCCCACCGTCTCGATCACCGCGTCCACCCGCTGCGGCAGGCGCGCACCCGGCTCGAACGCCTCCGCCGCGCCCAGCTCCACGGCGCGCTTGCGCTTGGCCTCGTCCCGGCTCGTGGCGAACACCCGCAGGCCGGCCGCCTTGCCGAGGGCGATCGCGGCGGTCGCGACACCGCCGCCGGCGCCCTGCACCAGGACGGAGTCCCCGGGGCGGACCCCGGCGTTGGTGAACAGCATCCGGTACGCCGTCAGCCAGGCCGTCGGAAGGCAGGCGGCCTCCTCGAAGGTCAGCTCGGCGGGCTTGCGCAGCACGTTCCAGGCGGGGACGGTCACCTGCTCGGCGAAGGTCCCCTGGTAGCGCTCGGTCAGGATCGAGCGCGGCTCGTCCGGGCCGACCCCGTGGCCGCTCTGGCCGATCACGGAGTGCAGGACGACCTCGTTGCCGTCCTGGTCGATCCCGGCGGCGTCGCAGCCGAGGATCATCGGGAGTCTTTCCTCGCCGAGGCCGACCCCGCGCAGCGACCAGAGGTCGTGGTGGTTGAGGGAGGCGGCCTTGACGTTCACGGTCACCCAGCCCGGCCGGGCCTCGGGGGCCGGGCGGTCGCCCAGCTCTAGGCCGTTCAGCGGCTGGTCACGGTCGATTCGGGCGGCGTAGGCAGCGAACATGCGGCGACGCTACCGCTCGGTAGGGGCGGGTTCCAGTCCCTCGGGGACCGCCCGCCTGAGGCCTTCGTCTCAGCAGCCCCGGCCACCCCGCCCGTGCCGGCCCCGGCGGGGGACGGGGACGGTCCGCCGGGCGGGCTCCCGATGCAGTGCAGAACAAGGAGAACCTGTGCCGTACTTGAGCGAATCGGACCCCCGCCGGGACCGGGCCGGGCCGGGCACGCGGTCAGGCGATCTGTGGCGGATGAACGGAAAGGCCCGGCCGGAGGGGATCCGGTCGGGCCTTTTCTCGTACTGCTCAGGTCCGGTCTCAGACCAGACGGGCCACGCCGTCGGCCTTGGCCGCGGCGGCCACGGCGTTGGCGACGGCCTCGGCCACGCGCTCGTCGAACGGCGACGGGATCACGTAGTCGGCGGCGAGCTCGTCACCCACGACACCGGCGATGGCGTCGGCGGCGGCGATCTTCATGCCCTCGGTGATCCGGGTGGCGCGCACCTTGAGGGCACCCGCGAAGATGCCCGGGAACGCCAGAACGTTGTTGATCTGGTTCGGGAAGTCCGAACGGCCCGTGGCCACGACCGCCGCGTACTTGTGCGCGACGTCCGGGTGGACCTCCGGGTTCGGGTTGGCCATGGCGAAGACGAACGCGTCCTTCGCCATCGAGGCCACCGCCTCCTCCGGGACCGTACCGCCGGAGACGCCGATGAAGACGTCCGCGCCGTTCAGCGCGGTCTCCAGGGAGCCCGTCTGGCCGGTCTTGTTGGTCAGGCCCGCGATCTCCGCCTTGACGTCCGTCAGGTCGGAGCGGTCCGCGGACACGACGCCCTTGCGGTCGGTGACGCAGACGTCGCCGATGCCCGCGTCCACCAGGATCTTGGCGATGGCGATACCGGCCGCGCCCGCACCCGAGATCACGGCGCGCAGGTCGCCGAGGGTGCGACCCGTCAGCTTCGCGGCGTTGCGCAGCGCGGCGAGCGTCACGATGGCGGTGCCGTGCTGGTCGTCGTGGAAGATCGGGATGTCCAGCGCCTCCTGGAGGCGGCGCTCGATCTCGAAGCAGCGGGGCGCGGAGATGTCCTCCAGGTTCACCCCGCCGAAGGACGGAGCGAGACGGATGACCGTCTCGATGATCTCGTCCGTGTCCTTGGTGGCGAGCGCGATCGGAATCGCGTCCACGCCGCCGAACTGCTTGAAGAGGATCGCCTTGCCCTCCATCACGGGGAGGGAGGCCTCGGGACCGATGTCACCGAGTCCGAGCACGGCCGTACCGTCGGTGACGACGGCGACCACGTTGGACTTCCAGGTGTACTCGTTCACCAGCTCCGGCTGCTCGGCGATGGCGGTGCACACCTTCGCCACGCCGGGCGTGTACGCGAGGGAAAGGTCATCCTTGTTGGTGACCGGCACTGTGGCCTGGATGGCCATCTTGCCGCCCCGGTGCAGCGCGAACACCGCGTCCGGGTTGTTGTCCGTGACGCTGTCACTGCGAGGGTTGAAGATTTCCGCTGCCACTTCGTGTGACCCCTTAAGTCCTTTGAATCGTTGAGGGTGGCCACTCCTGGTTAAGGGGTGGGCGGGCACCGCGTCCGTACTCCGCGTCAACGGTTGGCCCGTCTCCGCGAAGGGGAGGTTCGTACGCGCGGGCGCGCCGCACGCGCGCCCTGAGCCCCGGATGAGGGGTGTAAGGATCTGTTCTACCCGAAGAACGCTCGCCCAGACGAGTCGATTCCCGCTCAACTGTAGGTCCCTTGCCCGGCTTTTGGCGAAAAGTCCAAACCTTGCCGTCCAGTGGGCGAGACGCCCAGGAGAAACTTCGGCAAAACCAGCAGGTCACAGCAGTATCTGCGGCTTCGAACCCCCTTCCCCGCAGTCCTGTTGGGCTACCCCGGGCGCCCGTTATGCGATTTTGACCTGACGGGCACCCTGAATGTCTCAGTCCGAATGGCAAGATGCCGTAATCACACAAGGTCGCGACACTCGATGGTGCGTGTTCGACCGTTTTTCGTTGCTTTTCCACCAGCGCCGGAGGAACCAAGCCATGACCGCTAGCACCACCCGTCGTACGACCGCCGCACGGTCCCGGATCGCCGCGGTCGGCGCGATCGCGGTCGCGGGCGCCCTGATCCTCACCGGCTGTGGTGACCAGACCGACAAGGCCTCCAGCACCCCGTCGGGCGCGGCCGCCAACAGCAGCGCTCCGCTCTTCTCCAAGCTCCCGAAGAAGATCCAGGACGCCGGTGTCATCAAGGTCGGCACGGACGCCACCTACGCGCCGATGGAGTTCACCGAGGGCGGCAAGATCGTCGGTGTCGACCCCGACGTGGCGGCGGCCATGGCCAAGCAGCTCGGCGTGCAGTTCAAGTTCGAGTCCGGCACCTTCGACACGCTGATCGGCAGCATGCAGACGGGCCGCAGCGACCTGGTCATGTCCTCGCTCACCGACACCAAGGCCCGTCAGGAGGGCCTGGACGACAAGGGCGCCAAGACCGGTGCCGGTGTCGACTTCGTCGACTACTTCTCCTCCTCGACCGGCATCCTGGTCAAGAAGGGCAACCCCCAGGGCATCAAGACCCTCGACGACCTGTGCGGCAAGACGGTCGCGGTGCAGCGCGGCACCACGTACGAGGAGTCGGCCAAGACCCAGGCCGAGAAGTGCAAGACGGACGGCAAGGGCGAGCTCAAGATCGAGTCCTTCCCGACCGATGCCGAGGCCCAGACCCGCGTGAAGGCCGGCGGCGCCGCCGCGGACCTGAACGACTCCCCGGTCGCCGCGTACATCGCGCAGACCGCCGGTGGCGGCAACGACTTCGAGGCCATCGCCAACCCGACCGACGCCGGTCTCTTCGGCATCGCGGTGGACAAGAAGAACACCCAGCTGCGCGACGCGCTCAAGGAAGCCCTTGACGCGGTCATCAAGGACGGCACGTACAAGGCCGCCCTGGACAAGTGGAACGCGGGCTCCGGCGCCGTGACCGAGGCCAAGATCAACGCCGGTTCCTGATCTCCGCGTACCACCGCAGCACACTGAAGGGCAGTCACTGTGACTGACAAGCTCGACAAGGTCCCGGGCCCGGCGGACACCCCGCCGGCCGGGGCCGTCCCCCCCGAGGCCATCAAGGCCATCCCGGTGCGCCACTACGGCCGCTGGATCAGCGCCGTGGTCGTCATCGGCCTGGTCGTGGCGCTCGCCGTCGCCTTCTCGCAGGGCAACGTGCGCTGGGCCACCGTGCCGGAGAAGCTGTTCGACCCGACGATCCTCCGCGGTGTCGTCAACACGGTCTGGATCAGCATCACCTCGATGGCCCTGGGCCTGGTCCTCGGTATCCTCTTCGCCGTCATGCGGCTCTCGAAGAACCCGGTGACCAGCACCATCGCCTGGTTCTACATCTGGCTGTTCCGCGGCACCCCGGTGTACGTGCAGCTGCTGATCTGGTTCAACCTCGCCCTGATCTTCCCGATCCTGAACCTCGGGTTCTACAAGGACGAGATGACGCAGGTCATGACCCCGTTCCTGGCGGCCCTGCTGGGCCTGGGCCTGAACGAGGGCGCGTACATGGCGGAGATCGTCCGCGCCGGCATCCAGTCGGTCGACGAGGGCCAGACCGAGGCCTCGCACGCACTCGGCATGACCCGCACGCAGACGATGCGCCGCGTCGTGCTGCCGCAGGCCATGCGGGTGATCGTGCCGCCGTCGGGCAACGAGTTCATCAACATGCTCAAGACCTCCTCGCTGGTCGTCGCGGTGCAGTACTTCGACCTGCTGCGCGCGGCCCAGGACATCGCCTCGACCTCGTTCGCGGTGATGGAGATGTTCTTCGTCGCGTCGATCTGGTACCTCGCCCTGACCAGCGTGTTCAGCGTCGGCCAGTACTACCTGGAGCGCCGCTACGCCCGTGGTGCGCTCCGCTCGCTGCCGCCGACACCGCTGCAGAAGATCAAGGCGAAACTGTCCAGCTTCTCGAACCGCAAGGCGGTGGCCTGATGACGACTGCCATGGTGAAGGCCGAGGGCGTCCACAAGTCCTACGGTGCGGCGCACATCCTCAAGGGCATCGACCTGGAGGTCGCCCCGCGTGAGGTCTTCTGCCTGGTCGGCCCGTCCGGCTCCGGCAAGTCGACCTTCCTGCGGTGCATCAACCACCTGGAGCAGGTCAACGCGGGACGGCTGTACGTCGACGGGCAGCTCGTCGGCTACCGCCAGAAGGGCGACAAGCTCTACGAGCTGAAGGACAGCGAGGTCGCGGCCCAGCGCCGGGACATCGGCATGGTCTTCCAGCGCTTCAACCTCTTCCCGCACATGACGGCCATCGAGAACGTGATGGAAGCCCCGGTCATGGTCAAGGGCGAGTCCAAGGCGGTGGCGCGCGAGCGCGCCGTCAAGCTCCTGGACCGGGTGGGTCTCGGGGACAAGGGCGGGAACTACCCGACCCAGCTCTCCGGCGGTCAGCAGCAGCGTGTGGCGATCGCCCGCGCGCTGGCCATGGAGCCGAAGCTGATGCTCTTCGACGAGCCGACCTCGGCCCTCGACCCGGAGCTGGTCGGTGACGTCCTGGACGTCATGCGGGACCTCGCCGAGTCGGGCATGACCATGATCGTGGTCACCCACGAGATGGGCTTCGCCCGCGAGGTCGGCGACAACCTCGTCTTCATGGACGGCGGCGTGGTCGTCGAGTCCGGCCACCCCCGCGACGTCCTGGGCAACCCCCAGCACGACCGGACGAAGGCGTTCCTCTCCAAGGTGCTGTAGCTCCGAGAGGCTGTGGTCCGCGCCCGCGGACCGGTGAGGGGCGGTACGGGATCCCGTACCGCCCCTCAGCCGTTCCGAGGTCCCTACTTCAGACCTAGGACCAGCGCGTCCGAGGGGGAGCGCCAGACCGTACGGGCCTCCGCGAAGCCCGCGGCGCGCAGGGTCTCGGCGTGCCAGGTCTCGGAGGGGGTGTCGCCGTCCGCGTGCTCCCCGTAGATCTCGAAGCGCTGCTTCACCTGCTCGGCGAGTGCCGGTTCGGCGCCCGCCAGCGCCCACCATTCGCGCCAGTCCACCGCTCCGGCCGCCTTGGCCCGGTCCATGCCGGCGTGCCGGTGGGCGTGCTCGGCGGCGTCGATGCGCGGGGTGGCCGGGTCGGGCATGTGGTCGGCGTTCATGAACACCCCGCCCGGGGCCAGCAGCGGCGCGAGCTGCCCGTACAGGACGGCCAGGTCCGCGCTCGGCAGCCAGTGCAGGGCCGTGGCCGTCAGGATCGCGTCGAAGGAGCCGTGGGGGAGGGCGGCGCGCCAGTCGGGGTCCTTGAGGTCGGCGGTCACGAAGGTGACCCGTGCGTCGCCCGCGAAGTGGCCCTCGGCGATGGTCAACAGGGCGGGGTCGAGATCGACGCCCGTACTGGTGGCTTGCGGGAACCGCCTGAGGACGCGGTCCGTGATACTTCCCGTACCGCATGCGAGATCCAGCACCCGGGGGGCGGGTCCCACCAGTGCCTCGACCATGTCCAGCATCACGCGGAACCGCTCCTCGCGGTCGGGCATGTACCACTCCTGCTGCCGGTCCCAGCTGTCCTGCCAGGCCTGCCAGTCGGTCGTGCCCGTCGCTTCGGTCGTATCCGTCATCCCGATCCCCTCCGTACGTAATACCCTCGAAGACGTCTCAGCCGTTACCGGAGACACTAATCCGCAGCCGTAAGGACTACAAGTGGAACTGGCCCATTACTCGGACTTCGCCGTGCGCCTGGTCAACACCGAGGAGCCGGCCCGCAACAAGGACGCGCTCACCTCGGTGGACGCCGTCCGCGCCCTGTTCGGCGCGAGTCAGCAGATGGCGCGCCGCGTCACCGACGGCGACGTCACCCGCTTCCGCAACGTCCGCGGCCGCCTGCGCTCCGTATTCGAGGCCGCCGACGGCGGCGACCACGTCCTCGCGGTCGACCTGCTGAACTCGCTGCTCATGGAGTTCCCCGTCAGCCCCCAGGTGTCCGGCCACGAGACCCTCGACGACGACGGCCGCCCCGACTGGCACATCCACCTCGCCGAGCACCCCTCGAACGCCTCCGCCGGCTACGCCGCCATGGCCTCCATGGGCCTGGCCTTCGCCCTCACCGAGCACGGCCCCGACCGCCTCGGCCTGTGCCAGGCCGCGCCCTGCCGCAACGCCTACCTCGACACCTCCACCAACCGCTCCCGGCGCTACT
This sequence comes from Streptomyces xanthophaeus, assembly GCF_030440515.1. Taxonomy (GTDB): domain Bacteria; phylum Actinomycetota; class Actinomycetes; order Streptomycetales; family Streptomycetaceae; genus Streptomyces; species Streptomyces kutzneri. The sequence continues at coordinate 2,900,524 of NZ_CP076543.1, read as the reverse complement.
GCTCCGACCGCTGCGCCACCCGGGCGAACGTGGCCGCCTACCGCGCCCGCAAGCGGCTGGAGGCCGAGGAGTCCGCCCGCAGCGGGCGCAGCGCCGAGACCGCCCAGGACAGCCGGGCCCTCAGCGAACGCTGATCCTCCTCGCGCGGCCTGAAGCGCAGCACCGCCGTCGCCAGCACCAGCTCCGCGGGCACCGCGCCGTAGACGGTGCTGTCGCCGGTCTCGTTGTACGGGTTGTCGCCGAGCACCCACCAGCTGCCGCCCGGCCGCCGCTCCACCGCGCGCTTGACCACCAGCAGGTCCTGCTGGAGCGGATGCCGCAGCACGACCACGTCGCCCGGCCGTACGGCAGCCCCGTACCGGACCACCAGCTGGTCCCCGTTCAGCAGCGTGGGCACCATCGACGCCCCCGTCACGTCCACCACCCCGAACCGCTTGCGCGGGCGCCCGTTCTCCACCATCCGTGTCCTCCTCGTCACCCCCGCATGCTGCCGCACGGGTCCGTACATTCGCTCACCGGTCCGGCCGCGCCCCTGGACTTTTGTCCTAAGCCCATGGGGGCGCCCGCGAAATCCGGTTGTTCAGCGAGTAATCTCCCCCTTGAGAAGACGATCACGAGGAGGACACACTCCATGCTTTCCCGCCTCTTCGCCCCCAAGGCGAAGGTCTCCGCCCACTGCGATCTTCCGTGCGGCGTGTACGACCCTGCCCAGGCCCGCATCGAGGCCGAGTCCGTCAAGGCCGTGCAGGAGAAGTACCAGGCCAACGAAGACGCCGACTTCCGCGCGCGCGCCATCACCATCAAGGAGCAGCGCGCCGAGCTCGCCAAGCACCACGTCTCGGTGCTGTGGAGCGACTACTTCAAGCCCCCGCACTTCGAGAAGTACCCGCAGCTGCACACCCTGGTCAACGACACCCTGAAGGCCCTTTCGGCCGCCAAGGCGTCGAACGACCCGGCGACCGGCGCGAAGGCTCTTGAGCTCATCGCCGAGATCGACCGCATCTTCTGGGAGACCAAGGCCGCCTGAGCCTTCCCTTCCCGTGCAGAGGGGCCCGTCCGCACCGGTGGACGGGCCCCTCTGCATGTACCGCGCCCCCGGCCGGTGCGGCGCGCCCCTGCCGGGCGCCCGGCTGCGTGTCCGGGGCGGGCGCCCGCTTCAGGAACGCGGGTCGTCCTGCCCGGCCCGGGCCTCGCGGACCGCGTCGAGGTGTCTTGTCTGCCGCCTCGTCAGCAACGCGTCGACCGGTTCGAGAAGGCGGTCCCAGGCGCGGTCGGCCTCCGGCGGCGTCCGCCGGCACGCGCGTGCACAGCCCTGGGCCGCGGCGATCGCCTTGTCGTAGAGGTCGTGATCCTCGGGAAGGGCGGCCGAGCGCTCGCGTCGCAGCCATGCGATCAGCCACCGCATGTCCCGGGGCCATTCGGGGTTCGCCAGGGAGCGCACGCGCAGGTATCCCAGCTGATCCCACCAACGGCGGCTGTGCCACGTGCGCGAGTGGGCCGGCGGCAGGCCGGGAGGCAGGTCTTTCACCGGACCCATGGTGCCCGGCGGCGGCACCCCGGCCGGCGGATTTCTCCGCCCGACGGTCCTGGCCCGCCCTGGCCGGGGACAGAACCGGCCATACGGGCGAGGTCCGGGCAGGGCCGTCAGGCCGCTGCCCGGACCCGGGGATCACTCGTCGTCCGCGTCCTCGTCGTCGTCCAGCCGGGCCAGCCACGTGGCCAGGCGTTCCACCGGGACCTCGAAGTCCGGGTTCAGGTCGACGAAGGTGCGCAGCTGCTCGGCGAGCCACTCGAAGGTGACCTCCTCCTCGCCGCGCCGCTTCTCCAGCTCCTCGATGCCGCGATCGGTGAAGTACAAGTCGGGCTCCGTGCCGTGATGGGGGTGTGCAGGGGGTGTTTCCCGCCAGGATAATCCGCCTTAAGGCGAGACCTCCCGCCTGCGCCCTTCCCGGGTCTAGCCTGGATGCCCAACGAGCGGGGGGTGCGGATGACGGACGGGCGCACGACCGGGTCCGCGCGCGCCTTCGAGCTTCTGGAGCCCCTCGTCCAGGCGGCGACCGTACGCGTTCACGCCCCGCCGGGCGGGTATGAGACCCCTCGCAGTCATCGGACCGGTCCCACGTGGGGGAGCGGCTTCTTCATCGCCCCCGGCTGGGTCCTGACGTGTGCGCACGTGGTCGGCGAAGGGGGTGCTGCGGTGCGTCTGACGGGACGCGAGGTCGGCATCACCTTTTCCGCCGGGAGCATCACCGGCACGGTCACCGGGCGCGTGGAGTGCGTCCTGCCCGAGCGGCTGGAGGAGCGGCGGCCCGGCCGGCACGCCCTGTGGGACCTGCCCGACCTCGCGCTGGTCAGGGTGCTGGCCCCCGTCTCGCACGCCTGCGTGTGGCTGACCGACCGTTCCAGACCGCGTTTCGACGAGGTCGCCTACTTCGGCTGCACCGAGGACCTCGGCACCCCCGAGATCACCGGCCGCACCACCCGGCTGCGCGGCACCGCCGGGAACGGCGCGGCCATCCGGCTCGGCGACGACGACGAGATCGAGCCCGGCATGTCCGGCGGGCCCGTGGTGGACCTCGCCCGCGGCGAGGTCGTCGGCGTGCTCAAGGCCCGGCGGCAGGCCGGCGGCGGCGGGCTCGCCGTCTCCGTCGTACAGCTGCGCACCCTGCCGATGGCCGCGCGGGGCCAGGTCGGGCTCTACCGCCGGATCATGCAGGCCCACGACCTGTACCACTACGACCAGCACCTCAGCGATCTCGACAACCGCCGGACCTGGACGGACGTGCACGGCGAACTCCCGCCGGAGGAGGGCGACCCGTACGCCGGCCGGGGCCGGCTCACCCCCGGCGAACGCACCACCCTGTACGGGCTGCTGGCCGAACTGCCGCCGCCCGGCTCCTCCGAGGTCGTACGCGCCCTGGTCGAGGAGGCGCGCGGCGAGGAGCCGGACCCGCTGCCGCCGGCCCCGCTGAGCTGGCGCGACGGGCTGGGCCTGCTGCACGACCCGCCCGGCGGGACGGGCGAGGCCGCGGCGATGCTCCGGTACGCGACGGACGTGAGCGTGGCCGAGTACCGGGAGCCGGTCACGCCGGGCGCGGACGAGGAGCTGTGGGACTGGGTACGGGCCACGGCCGAGCGGCTGTGGCGGCCGCTGCGGCGTGAGCTGGGCGAGCGCCACGAGCGGGGCCTCGCCGAGCGCGAGCGGCGCCGCCGGGCCTCGGCCGGGCGGACGGCGCACGGCCCGGCGCGGCGGTCCGGCGGGCTGCCGCCCGGGGCCTCGGTGCTGCTGGAGGTCTGGGCGCACGGCTGGGAGGACGTCTACGACTGGCGGGTCTCGGTGCTGGCCGGTCCCGCGCACGCCGGGCGGGTGACACCCGTGGACTCGGGCGTACGGGCCACCCTGGCGGGCCTGCCGGAGGCCTTACGGGCCCCGCTCGCCGAGGGCTTCCGGCGCTGCGACACCCACGAGGCGGCGGCCCTGCTCGAAGTGGCCGTGGCTCCCGCGCTGTTCGGGCTCGCGGTGGACGAATGGGTGGTGGTGGGCGGCGTACCGCTCGGCGTGCAGCGGCCGGTGGTCCTGCGTCACCCCGCCGGAGCGAACCCGGGCGCCGTGAGCACGGGCGCAGCGAGCCCGGGCGCCGCCGGCCCGGGCGCGGGCGGGGCCCGGGAGCACCCCGCCGACCGCGAGGGCACCGACGCGTCCGCACGCTGGGCACGGGTCCAGGCAGGACCGCTGCAGGACGAACGCGCCGACTGCATAAGGGGACGCCCGCGCAGCCCCGCCGCCGAGTGGCTGAGCGGACTCCCCGACAACACCGTGCCGGTGCACTGCCGGGCGGCCGACCAGGAGCCCACGCTCGGGTCGCTGCACGCGGTACGGGACGCCGGGTACGGGGTGGTGGTCACCCGCCGGCCACCGCCGGACCCGGGGGCCTCGTGCGCGCCCTTCCACCGAGGGCTGCGGGAGGAACTGGCCGACGCCGGGCGGGCGGAGGTGCTCCCGGTACGCCTGCAGAACCTGCGGGGGCGGGCCTACGGGGCGGATCCCGACGCCTACTGGGCGGCCGGGACGGGGCTGGTGTGGGAGGACCCGGCGCGGCCGCTGCCGGACGAGGAGCCCCTCCAGGGCGACCTGTGACGGGGCCGGCACGGACGACGCGAGGGAGGGAGCAGGAGCACCATGAATGACGAGTGGCTCATATACCGCGGGGTGGGCGAGCCCCACGACGGGATCGACGCCCTGCCCGACCCGCCCCCCTGGCGGGACTTCGACGGCGGCCCCGTCGCGGAACCGGGCGGTCCGGCCCAGGCCGCCGACGGCAACGTGGCCCGGCGGCTCGGGGCGCACCGGCAGGCCGCCGAGCTGCACCGGCCGGAACCGGAGGAGCTGGAGGCCATCAACGCCGCCCTCTACCTGCGGCGGCCGCTGCTCGTCACCGGCTTCCCCGGCACCGGGAAGTCCACCCTCGCGCACGCCGTCGCCCACGAGCTGAAGCTGGGGCGCGTGCTCCGGTGGCCGGTGGTGTCCCGCACCGTGCTCCAGGACGGCCTGTACCGGTACGACGCCCTGGCCCGGCTGCAGGACGTCCAGATCGCCGCGAGCGGCGGAGGCGGCCCGGCCGCCTCCCAGGACACCGGGGTCCCCGGCATCGGGAAGTACATCCGGCTCGGGCCGCTCGGCACCGCCCTGCTGCCGACCGCCCGGCCCCGCGTCCTGCTCATCGACGAGCTCGACAAGAGCGACATCGACCTCCCCAACGACCTGCTGAACGTGCTGGAGGAAGGGGAGTTCGCCCTCCCCGAGCTGGAACGGGTCGCCGACAGCGAGCCCGAGGTCCAGGTGCTCACCGACGACGGGACCAAGGTCACCGTCCGCGGCGGCCGCGTGCGCTGCCGGGCCTTCCCCTTCATCATCCTGACCAGCAACGGGGAACGGGACTTCCCCGCCGCCCTGTTACGCCGCTGCATCCAGCTGAAGCTCGGGCAGCCCGGCGAGAAACGGCTCGCCACCATGGTCCGCGCCCACCTCGGCGAGGAGGCCGCCCGCCTCGGGGCCGACCTGATCCGGGAGTTCCTCAGCCGCTCCCAGTCCGAGCTGGTCGCCGCCGACCAGCTGCTCAACGCCGTCTACCTGACCCACTACGCCGCCCCGCCCACCCGGGAGGACCTCGCGGACCTGCTCATCCAGCGCCTCGACCGTCCGAGGTGATCGGCCGTGGCATCCGCCGGCGCGCCCGGCGTCCGTGAACTGGCCGCGCTGCTGCGCGCCGCCGGGCTCGACCCGTCCGCCGGGGAGATCGCCGACGCCCTGTGGCTGGCCGGGCACATCGGCGGGCCCGCGCAGGCCGCCCCGGGCGGGCCGGGGCCGGGCGGCCCGCAGACCGCGCCCGAGGAACCGGGCGGGGAGCCCGCCGAGCCCGTACGCGCAGAGACGGAGGCCGACGCGCCGGTCGGGCTCTACGCCCCCGGGGCGGCCCGGGCCGACGGCGCCGCCGGGGAACGGCCGCAGGAGTCGCCCGAGGAATACGGAGTGCCCGTGCGCGTGCCCGGGGCCGCCGCGCTGCCCCGCATCCTCGACATCCAGCGGGCCCTGCGCGCCCTCCAGCGGCACCGCCCGCCCGGCCCGCCCACCCGGCTGGTGATCGACGAGGCGGCCACCGCCGAGGCCAGCGCCCGCGCCCTCGGACTGGTCATCCCGGTGCTCCGGCCGGCGAGCCGGCGCGAGGCGACCGTACGGCTGGTGATGGACGCGTCCCCGTCCATGGCCGTCTGGCAGGACATGTTCGAGGAACTGCGGTCCGTGTGCGAGCGGTTGGGTGCCTTCCGGGACGTCCAGGTGCACTATCTGCACCGCCTCGCCGACGGCACGGCAGCGCTCGGCCGCAGCCCCGCACCCGGCTGCGTACGCGCCTCCGGCCTGCGCTCCGGTGACCAGTTGCGGGACCCGACCGGCCGGGCCCTGACCATGGTGGTCTCCGACTGCGCCGGGCCGCTGTGGCGCGAGGGCACGGCACAGCGGCTGCTGCATCGGTGGGCCGAGTGCACCCCGTGCATGGTCGTCCAGCCGCTGCCGCAGCGGCTGTGGGGGCGCAGCTGGCTGCCCACCGAGCGGGGCACGCTCACCCGGCCGGAGGGCGGCGGGCAAAGGCTCACGTTCCGGCCGGACCGGCCGCCGCTGCCGGGGCGGCCCACGGGCGGGCTGACGGTGCCGGTGCTGCCGCCGAGCGCGACCGCCCTCGGGACCTGGGCCCGGCTGCTGGCCGGGCTGACGGCCGGGCCCGTACCGGCCGAGGTGGGCCGGGTACTGGCCGGCCATCCGGCCGCGCCCCTGCCGCCGCCGCGCGCGGTGCGGCCGCCGCGCGAACTGGTGGCGCGGTTCCGCTCCTCGGCCGCGCCCCGGGCCGTACAGCTCGCGGTGTACCTGTCGGCGGCGCCGCTGACGCTGCCCGTGATGCGGCTCGTGCAGCGCACGATGCTGCCGGACTCCGAACCCTCCGACCTGGCGGAGGTGCTGCTGAGCGGGCTGCTGCGGCGCAGCGGGCCCGGACCGGGGCACTGGTACGAGTTCGTCCCCGGGGTGCAGGACGTACTGCTGGGGCCGCTGGGGCGGGACGAGGCCGCGCTGGTGCTCAAGCACTGCTCGGAGTACGTGCTGGCGCACTTCGGCCGGGGCGTACGGAACTTCCCCGCGCTCGCCGTCTCCCAGCTGACCGGGACCCCGCCGGCGGTCGCCGACCCCGGACCCGAGGAGGACGAGCGGGCGCCCGAGGGCCGGCTCCCGCAGGCCTTCGCACAGGTTTCGGCCAAAGTCGTACGGCGCTACCTGCCCGGGATGCCGCAGGAGGGCCCCGCGGTACGCCGGCCCCCAGCGGCCCCGGTGCCCACCCGGGCCGGGGCCGTGCGCGCCGCCCGGGACCGGCTCGCGGACGCCGACGCCGACGGGGACGGCGGCGCGCGGGCGCTGTACGAGGCCGTGGCGGTGCTCCGGCGGGCGGTGACGGCCCCGGCGGGACCCGGCGATCCCCCGGAGGAGGCGGAGACCGAGCTGGCGGGGGCGCTGCTGCGGCTGTGGGCGGCCCAGCGGGACCCGGAGCTCCTGGCCGAGGCGGAACGGGCCGTGACCGGGCTGCGGACGGCACGGGCGGGGGCGGTGCTCGGCCGGGTGCTGTACGAGCGCGCGCTGGCCGCCGGACCGGACGCGGAGCTGCTGGCGGCGGCGGACATGCAGTTCGCGGCGGCCGGAGCCGCGGCCGACCCGGAACTGCGCCGGGACTGCGCGGTGCGGCGTGCGGAGACCCTGATCCGGCTGAGCGGGCTGCGGGACGAGGCGGGCGCGCTGCGCGAGGCCCGGGCTGCCCTCGAACCCCTGGCGGGCCGGGCGCCGGGCGCGGACCCGGCCGCCGCACCCGGCCCGGACGGCGGCCCGGACGGCGCCACGGACGGCGCCCCCGACGGCGGCCCGGCCCCGTACCCCGAGCTGCACCTGGCCCTCGGCCGCGTCCTGCTGGCCCTGCTGCCCCGCACCCCGGACGCGGCCGAGCGCACGGCCCTGGCCGCACAGGCCGCGGCCCGCCTCGCCGCGGCCCTGACCGCCCCGCCCGGCGCCCATGGCCGCACCGGCCCGGGCACCGGCCAGGTACGGGTGGAACTCGCCGACGCGCTGCGCCACCTGCCCGGCAGGCTGGAGGAGGCCGCCGGGCAGCTGGAGGCGGCCCTGGCCGAGGCGGGTGGGGACCCGGAGCTGCGGGTGGCCGCCCTGGTGTGCCTGGCGCGCGTACACCGGGAGCGCTACGCGCGGGACGCCGACCCGACGGCACTGGAGGACGCGGCCGAGGCGTACGCCCGGGCCCGCCGGCTGATCCCCCGCGACGCGGAGGCCTTCGGGGAACTGCTGCCCGAGTGGGGCGACGTACTCCTGGACCGGGCCCGGGCCGCCGACGGGCGGCGGTTCACCGGGGCCGCCGTACGCGTCCTGCGCGACAGCCGGGCCGCGGTCCCGCAGTCCGACCCCGGCGCGGCCCACCGGCTGCTGCGGCTGGCCACGGGGCTGCGGCTGCGGCACACGTACGAGGGCGACCCGGTGGACCTGCGGGAGGCCGAGTACCTGCTGGAACTGGCCGTCCGGCACAGCCGCGACCCGCTGGAACAGGCCCGCATCTGGCGGGACCACGGCGACGTCCAGCAGGAGATCCACGGCCACACCCGGGCGCTGGAGCGCCTCGACCGGGCGGCGGACTCCTACCGGAGGGCCTGGCGGGCCGCCCTGGAGGCCGACGTGGAGGAGCGCGAGGACACCGCCGTCCAGCTGGCCGCCCGGGTACAGCAGTTGCGCGGTGACGTGCTGGAACGCCTCGCCCGGCCCCGCGCGGCCCTGGACGCGTACCGCTCGGCGCTGGAGCTGTGGACGCGGACCCGCGAGGGGGCCGCAGGGCGCTCGGAGGCGGTACGCGCGCGGATCCTGGCCCTGGAGGCCGGGCTCTGACGCCCGGGCCCGGGGCGCGGCCGGGCCGGGGCCGCCGTTTCCACGGACCGGCCGACGGGAAAGGGAAGTTGACCATCCAAGTTGACCATCCGGTGTGCGACGCGACAGGGGGCCCGGCGGCACATGGCGACGAAGCAGCAGGAAGTGGCGGCGGCGACCCCGGGATGCCCGGGGCGGCTGCCGGATCTCTCCGGGCTGGACCTGGCGGCGCTGCGCGGGATCGACCATCCCGTGCTGGCCCAGGTGATCGAGGGCATGGTCGAGCGGGTGACCCATCCCGCGGAGATCCTCAACGCCTTCGACTCCAGCGTGGCCTGATCGCGAGCACCATGCCTGATCCGTCCCACCTTGAAACCGAGTTGACCACTTTCCGCCGTTAGCCGGGACCGTCCCCAGGGCAGGGATGGACCGTCCGCCGGGGTGTCCCCGGGCGGCTGTTGCCGGGGGAGGGAGGTGCGGCGATGCGGCGAGCGGTCACGAGCGGAACCCCGCTGCCCGCGCCCCCCGACCCCACCGCGCCCCCTGAGCCCACCGCGCCCCCTGAGCCCACCGCGCCTCCCGGCCCCACCGCGCCTCCCGGCCCCACCGCGCCCCCCGGCCCCGACCCGCACGCCGAGCCTGCCCCGCCCCCCGGCCCCGACCTGCACGCCGAGCCTGCCCCGCACGCCGGCCCCGCCGACGCGCTTCCCGCCGTGCCCGCCGAAGCGGCGGCCGCCGGCCAGCGGCTGCGTCACGCCCGGTACGCGCCCTGGCCCTACACCCGGCTCGACGTGGCCGCCGCGCGGGCCGCGGGCCACCGGCCCCACCCGATACGCCAGTTCGTCCTCAAGACCCGCAGCCGCTGCAACCTCGCCTGCACCTACTGCTACGTCTACGAGATGGCCGACCAGGGCTGGCGCGACCAGCCGCCCGCCATGACCCCCGCCACCACCGCCCGCGCCGCGCAGCGGATCGCCGAGCACGCCGCCGCCCACGACCTGCCCCGGATCGACCTCGTCCTGCACGGCGGCGAACCGCTGCTCACCGCCCCCGCCCAACTGGCCGCGCCCGTGGAAGCCGTCCGGGCCGCCGTGGCCGGGGCCGCCCCGCGCACCCGGGTCACCGCCACCGTCCAGACCAACGGCACCCTGCTCACCCGCGGCCGCCTCGCCGCCCTGGCCGCCGCCGGGATCCGCGTCGGCGTCAGCCTCGACGGCGGGCTGCCCGTGCACAACACCCGCCGGGTGGACCACGCCGGACGGCCCGGCTTCGCGTCCGCCGCCCGCGGCCTGCGGCTGCTGGCCCGCCATCCGCAGAGCTACGCCGGGGTGCTCTGCGTCGTCGATCTCGACCACGACCCGGTGGAGACCTACGAGTCCCTGCTCGCCTTCGCCCCGCCCAGCATCGGGCTGCTCCTGCCGCTCGCGAACTGGAGCGATCCGCCTCCCGGCCACCACCCGGGCCGGACCCCGTACGCGGACTGGCTCCTCGCCGTCTTCGAGCGCTGGTGGCACGACGGCGTACGGCGCACCCGGATCCGGCTCTTCGAGGAGATCATCGCCCTGCTGCTCGGCCTGCCCACCACCACCGAGACCCTCGGGCTCACGCCCGCCGCCACCGCCGTGATCGAGACCGACGGCTCCATCGAACAGGCCGACTCACTGAAATCCGCGTACGAGGGGGCCGCCGCGACCGGGATGACCCTCGACACCCACAGCTTCGACCAGCTCCTCGACCACCCCGGACTCGCCGCCCGCCAGCTCGGCCGGGACGCGCTCGCCGCCCGGTGCCGCGCCTGCGACCTGGTCGACGTGTGCGGCGGAGGGCACTACCCGCACCGCTACCGCGCCGGCGAGGGCTTCCGCCAGCCGTCCGTGTACTGCGCCGACCTCCAGCCCCTGATCCGGCACATCGCCGCCGCCGTCCAACAGGCCGCGCAGACCGCCCGGCCCGCCGCCGAAGGCCGCCCCGCCGAAGCCCCCGCGCCCGTCGTCCCCGCCGCCGAAGCCCCCACGACCGAAGGCGCCACACCCCCCGCCGCCACACCCCCCGCCGCCGCTCCCCCCGCCGTCCACCCCCCGGCGGTCGCCTCATGACCGACGCCCTCACCGCCTTCACCGTCTCCTCACCCACCCTGCGCGCCCTCGCCTCCACCGAACCCTCCGTGGAAGGCACCCGCCTGGTCCGCGACGTACGCCGCTCCAAGCGCCTGCTCCTGCTGCGCGCGGTCCTCGACGCCGCCCCCGGCGGCCGGTCCGGGGAGACCGCCGACCACTGGGCCCTCCTGGAGGAGGCCGAGCGCCGCGACGCGGCCGCCGTGCGCGACGTCCTGCACTACCCGGCCACCGGGGTGTGGGCCGAGGAGACCCTGCGCCGGCTGCACGCCCCCTGCGGCGCTCCGCCCGACCTCGGACACCTCGGGGCCCTCGCCGTCGCCGCCGCCCTGCGCGCCGGGATCCCCTTCAGCCACACCCTGCGGCCCCTGCACGGCCGGCTCGTCCTGCCCACCCTCGGACTGCTGCGTCCGGACCGCCCCGGCCCGCTCGCCCTCTCCGAACGCTCCTGGGACCCCGACGACCCCGCCACCGTGCCCCTGCACGCCCTGCCCGGCGGCCGGACCGCCCTCGACGACCTCGACCCCTACCGGGCACCCGGCCCCGGGCAGCCGGCCCCCGTCCGCCCCGCCCGCCGGCTCACGCCCAAGGGCCACAAGCGGTGGGACACCCAGTGGTCCGGCGCGCTCACCCTGCTCCGGCGCTACGACACCATCCGCGCCGAGGAGACCGTCCAGCTGCTGCGCTCCGTCGTACCGCTGGCCGGCGGCTCCCGCTCCAGCGGTGCCACCCTCCCTGCGGCCGCGGGCTCCGTACTCGCCCGCGCCCAGGCCCCGCCCGCGCTCGCCGCGACCCTCGTGCACGAGGTCCAGCACGGCAAACTGACCGCCCTCACCGACGTGCTGACCCTGCACACCGCCGATCACACGCCCCGCCACTGGGCCCCCTGGCGCAGCGACCCCCGCCCCCTGGAGGGCCTGCTGCACGGCGCCTACGCCCACCTGGCCCTCGCCGGGTACTGGCAGCGCGCCGCCCTCTACGGGGCCCGCGGCGCCTGGGCCCAGCACGCCCGGATCCGCGCACAGGTGGCCGCCGTCCTGCCCACCCTGCGGGCGCACGAACAACTGACGACCGCGGGGCGGGAGTTCACCGACGCGATGGGGGCCGCCGAACGCGCCATGGACGACCTGCCGCCGCCAGGCGACCAGCACACCGCAGCCCGCCGCGCCGTCGACCGCGAACGCCGCGCCTGGTGCGAGGCACACCCCGAACTCGCGCCGTTCGCACACGGCTGACGGACCGTCCGCTGCGGTACCTTTCAAGCCCGTCCACCGCCCGGATTCCAGGGAGACGGCCCGATGACCACCGGTAGTCGCCAGGACCGTGAACCGGCGGCGCAGCAGCCGCCCCAGCCGCCCCAGCCGCAGCGATTCGTCATCAGCTTCGCGGGGTTCAACCGCCCCTGGGCGGTGTGGATCGCGCACCGCCTGGAGGAGCACGGCCACCGCGTCACCCTCCAGCGCTGGGACCCGCAGAACAGCCCCGGCATCGACCAGGCCCTCGACGACCTGGCCCGCTCCGGCAGCCGGGTCCTCCTCGTCCTCAGCGAGCGCTACTTCTCCGCCGGCACCCACACCGACGAGCAGTGGAACACCGCCCTGCGCGCCGTCACCGACCGCCACCCCGACCGCTTCGCGGCGGTCTGCCTCACCGACGCCCCGCTGCCCAGCGCCGTCGCCGTACTGGAGAAGACCGACCTGTGGGGCCTGGACGCGTACGAGGCCGAGTACCGCGTGCTGCGCCGCCTGGAACTGCCCACCGACCGGATCGGCACCGAGACCGGCCGCCGCGGCCCCCGCTTCCCCAACGACCCGCCGGAGATCTGGGGCCGCGTCCCGCGCCGCAACCCCCGCTTCACCGGCCGCAACGACGTCATCGGCAACCTGCGCGAGGCGCTCACCGAAGCCCCGCCCGGCGCGTCCACCGTCACCCTCCTCGGGCTCTCCGGCGTCGGCAAGACCCAGGTCGCCACCGAGTACGCCTACCGCTTCGCCTCCGAGTACGACATCGTGTGGTGGGTCCCCGCCGAGGACCGGCCCACCCTGCGCGAACGCCTCGCCGACCTGGCCCCCGCGCTCGGGCTGCCGCGCGGCGCCGGCAGCTACGGCGAGCAGATCCGGGCCGTCCTCGAAGCGCTGCGGCGCGGGAACCCGTACGGCCGCTGGCTGATGGTCTTCGACGGCTGCGACAACCCGGACGACCTGATCGACCTGCTGCCCTCCGGCGCGGGCGACGTGATCATCACCTCCCGCAACCGCGAGTGGGCCGCCCGGCACACCAGCCTGGTCGAGGTCCCGCTCTACGCCCGCCCCGAGTCGATCACCTTCATCCGCCGCCGGGCCCTGCGCCTGACCGCCGACGAGGCCGACCAGCTCGCCGAGGCCCTGGAGGACTACCCGCTCGCCCTCGACCAGACCGCCGGCTGGCTCGCCGACTCCCCGCTGCCGGTCGGCGACTACCTCGTCCTGCTCCAGCACCGGATGGACTCCCGCGAGGCCGTCGCGGTCTCCGAGGACTACCCCCTGCCCTTCCCCACCGCCCTCGCCATACTGCTCAACAACGTCCGGGAGAACTTCCCCGACGCCCTCGCGCTGCTCCGGCTGTTCGTCTTCTTCGCCCCCGGCCCGGTGCCGCTGCGCCTGCTGCGCGAGTTCCCCGCCGACGACGTGCCCGAACAGCTCGCCGGGCTGATCAACGACCAGATCCGGTGGAACGCCGCCCTCAACAAACTCGTCCAGTTCTCCGTCGTCCGGCTGGAGTACTCCGACCTGGCCGTGGAGGAGGGCGGCAGCGGGCTGGAAACCGTACAGCTGCACCGCATGGTCCACGGCATCGTCCGCGAGGACCTCTCCGAGGCGGAGGCAGAGCCTCTGGCCCGCGCCGTACGCCAGGTCCTCGCCGCCGCCGACCCGGGCCGCCCCTCGGACTCCCGCCTGTGGCCCCGCTACGCCGAACTCATCCCGCACCTGGCCACCTCCGGCGTGCTCACCAGCAGCAACCCGCGCATCCAGAACTTCCTGCTCCACTGCCTGCGCTACCTGATCCTCGCCGGGGAGTACCGCACCTGCCTGCGCCTGTCCGAGGAGACCGACCTGATCTGGCGGGCCCTGCTCGGCGAGGACCACCCCAAGGTCCGCGAACTCAGCTACCAGTACGGCGAAGCCCTGCGCAACCTCGGCCTGTTCCGGCGCGCCGAGACCCTCACCCGCGCCCGCGCCGACCGGCTCGCCGGGGAACGCGGCGACCGCGACCTGGAAACCCTGCGCGCCACCAGCTCGTACGGCGGGGTCCTGCTGTGCATCGCCCGCTTCGAACCGGCCCGGGAGATCTTCGAGCACTGCCTGGCCACCTACCGCGAACTGCTCGGCGAGGACGACTCCACCACCCTCGCCGCCCAGAACAACCTGGCCGCCACCTACCGCCTGCTCGGCCGCTACCAGGACGCCTACGACCTCGACCTGGACACCCTGCGCCGCCGCGAACGGGTCCTCAGAACCCACCACATCTCCACCCTGTCCTCCGGGATCGCCTGCGCCATGGGGCTGCGGCTGATGGGCCGCTACCACGAGGCCCAGACCCGGCAGGAACAGGGCGTGAAGATCAACACGCAGGTGCTGGGCCTGGAACACCCGCAGACCCTGCGCGCCGAGCACAACCTCGGGATGTGCCTGCGCCGCTCCGGGGACATCCCCGGCGCCGGCCTGCGGCTGCGGACCGTGTGGGAACGGGCCACCAGGGTCTTCGGGGCCGACTACCCGTGGACCCTGATGGTCGCCTCCGACTACGCCACCTACCTCAGGGAGTACGGGGACATCGGCGAGGCCCGCCGGATCTCCGAGGACGTGGTCCGCGGCTACCAGTCCCAGCTCGGCCTCGCCCACCCGTACAGCATCGGCACGGTCGGCAACCTCGGCCTCGTGCTGCGGGCCCAGGGGGAGCGCGCGGCCGCCCTCTCGCTCGCGGAGCAGGCACTGGTGGGCATGCGGGGCGCACTCGGCGACCGGCACCCGTGGACGCTGGGCTGCGCCCTGAACGCCACCGGCCACCGCAACATCACCGGGCGGCTGGAGGACGCGCTGGACCTGAGCCGGGAGACGCTGCGCGGGGCCGAGCGGGTCCTGGGGCCGGACCACCCGATGGCCCTGAGCGCCCAGATCGCCCTGGCGGCGGACCTCCGGTCGGTACGGGATTACGAGGAGGCGGCGAAACACGAGGACGCGGGCATCAAGGGCCTCACCCGCACCCTGGGCGCCCAGCACGTCCACACGATCTCGGCGAAGCAACAGACGAGGCCGTACTGGGACTTCGAGCCACAGCCGTAGGGCATCGGGGATGTCCTGGGGGTTTCCCGTCAGTCCCATCGTCTCTCCGGTTCGGGCCGGTCCCTCAAGGGCGCTCCTTCGTCGCGTCACTGCGTGATGGCCTCCGGCCACCCTTGACCGACCGTCCCGCCCCGGAAAGTCGAAGACTGCCGGGAAGCCCCCGAAGGAACGGGCCGGGCGACAAGAGCCCCCGGGGACGTCGGCGATGCCCGGGCGGGTGCCCGACGGGGCGGATCCAGAGGCGGGGCCCATCCGCACCGGATCCCGGGTCCGGGCCGGCCGAAGCTCCGTCACGCGGTGGTCGGATGGGATTGTCGGCCTGCCGGGCGTCCTGGACGCCTCAGATCGCTACGCGCTCCTCCATCACGGGCGGCGAACGGCCGACCCTGGCACCAAGCGTCCGCTGCGGGGCACGGGTGCCCGTTCCTATGGGCGTCGGGGCGGGGTTGTTCCCGTTCGGTGGACGGGAACAACCCTCACGGGTTACAGGCCCGGGATTCCGGTGAGGACGGGGCCGTTGTCGATCTGCCTGCCCTGGCCCTTGGCCCTGTCGCGTTCCGCGGGCGTGACGCACTGGGTGTCGCCCTCCCACTTCTCCCGCCAGACGTAGCCGGGCTTGCAGGTGCTCGGTCCGTAGGCGCCGCCGCCGGGTTGGCGGTTGGGGTTGGCGTCGTGGACCCTCTGGCGTTCTGCCGGTGTGACGCACTGGGTGTCGCCGTCGTAGCTGTCCCGCCAGACGTAGCCGGGCTTGCAGGTGCTCGGTCCGTAGGCGCCGCCGCCGGGTTGGCGGTCGGGGTTGGCGTCGTGGACCCTCTGGCGCTCCTCCGGTGTGACGCACAGGGCGTCCCCGTCGTAGCTGTCCCGCCAGACGTAGCCGGGCTTGCACGTATTCGGCCCGTAGGCACCCCCGCCGGGCTCGCGGTTGGGGTCGTCGGCTTCGGCGCGGACGCCGGCCGTGGCACGGGGCGGGTGGCCGATCGCGGCCGAGGCCGGCAACGCGACGGCTCCGGAGATGAAGGCGACCGAGGCGACGGGTATGACGAAGCGCGCGATGCGCCGCTTGGGCCGGGTCGTGGCCGGGGTGTGGACGTCGTTGGACATGGTGGGCTCCTTGAAGGTGTGGACCGACTGGTTCTTGGCCCCGCGGTCCGCGCCGCGGGGTCACACCTCCAGTACGCCCGCCGGCGCCGGTCCCGGTCACGTCCCGCAAGCACGTGACTTGACAGGACGGGGCACGACGGGAAGAGGGCCGGGGACGCCGGAAGGCCCGGCCCCCGTGGGGGGCCGGGCCCGGTGTTACTTGAGCTGGATGCTGGCTCCGAATATGTTGCCGACCTCCGCGCATTCCTTGACGTCATCGCGGCTGAAATAAGGGGTGCTGGCGGTGCCGGTCAGTCCCTTCGCGGTCGAGGTGCAGTACCACTTGCGCGGCCCCTTGTAGGCCACCTTCCAGACCTCGCTCTTTCCTGCCGCCATGTTTCCGGAGCACTGCGTCGCGATATCCGTGTGGACGCAGATGTTCGCGATGGTCGCCGAGAAATTGCTGAGGCGGAAGGCCGCGACCGGTGCCGCCTGGCTCGCAGGTGCGGTCACGATCATTCCCGCACCGACAGCTGCCACCATCCCGGCGACCGTGGCCAGCTTGGTGGTCCGCTTCATGGTTCGAGACATGTTTCCTCCAGTTGTGGTATTTCTGCGCTTCGATTTCGGACACTGTTTTACGGGTGTAATTCGCGATCGCCCGACATGCCCGTCGACTTTCCGTGCATTCACGGCTGCCGTGCGAGCTCGCCGCGCTCCCGGCGGGCCGGGTCCGCCTCCTCGCGCACCCGGTCGAGTCGCTCCTCCAGGTGGGCGACCCGCTCGCGGTAGCGCTCCAGCTCGGCCCGCACGAACTGCACGTCGGACACCTGCTGTGCGGACTCCTGGCGAATCTTGTCCGTCTCCGCCTCGAACCGGTGCCTGGCCACGTCCAGTTGGGCGATGGCCAGGTCCGCGGCCTCCTCCGCCAGCGCGGTGCGCCGCTCCGCGGCCTGCGTCGCGGTCCGGATGCGCTCCTCGGCCGCGGTCGAGTCCGTGATGATCGCGAGCTCCTCGATGTAGCCCGGCAGGTCCGTGGACAGCTGGGAGATGAGCGCCACGAGGTCGGCGCGGGCGCCGGAACCGTCCTGGCCCGCCCTCCTGGCCTCGGCCCCCCGGCGTTTCTCGTCCTTGCGCTGCTGCCGCTTGGCCCGGAACCTGCGGAACGCCCCCAGCGCGTTGTGATCCGGGTGGGCGCAGTACATGGGCCCGGGGTTGCCGGGGGTCGGCTCCTCGGGGTGGTTGGTGCACTCCGGGTAGGCGCAGAGAGGAAGCGTCTCGACCGTCATCGTCCTGCTTTCTCATGAGATTTCGGGTTCGTCGGAGACAACCGGTATCGGGCGCGGATCGCGCCGTCCGGTCGCACTCGGTGATGTACGAACACGCTAGAGGCAGCAGGGGAGTTGTGGGCGTCCCGAGAGGGGGGCGTCATGAATCGGTAAGATCATCGGCCGTCCGGGCCACGACAGCCGGAAGGCCCGGCCCCCGTGAGGGGCCGGGCCTTCCGTACTGCTGGGATCGGGGCGGGGTTACGCCTCGAAGACCTCGTTCAGCAGGAGCTGCTGCTCCGCCTGGTGGCGCTTCGCGGAGCCCACCGCCGGCGACGAGCCGTGCGGGCGCGAGATGCGCCGCAGGCGCTCGCCCGACGGGACCTCCGCGCCGACCGCCAGGTCGAGGTGGTCGATCAGGTTCAGCGCGATGAACGGCCACGCACCCTGGTTCGCCGGCTCTTCCTGGGCCCAGATGTACTTCGCCGCGTTCGGGAACTTGGCGATCTCCGCCTGGAGTTCCGCGCCCGCCAGCGGGTACAGCCGCTCGATGCGGATGATCGCGGTGTCCGTGATGCCGCGCTTCTCGCGCTCGGCCTCCAGGTCGTAGTAGACCTTGCCGGCGCAGAAGACGACCTTGCGGACCGCGTTCGCGTCCACCGTGGTGTCACCGATGACCGGACGGAACGAACCGGTCGTGAACTCCTCCGCCTTCGACGCCGCGGCCTTCAGACGCAGCATCGACTTCGGGGTGAAGACGATGAGCGGCTTGTGGTGCGGGTTGTGGACCTGCCAGCGCAGCAGGTGGAAGTAGTTCGACGGGAGGGTGGGCATGGCCACCGTCATGTTGTCCTGCGCGCACATCTGGAGGAAGCGCTCGGGACGCGCGGACGAGTGGTCCGGGCCCTGGCCCTCGTAGCCGTGCGGGAGGAGCAGCGTGACGCCGGAGGTCTGGCCCCACTTCTGCTCGGCCGAGGAGATGAACTCGTCGACGACGGTCTGCGCGCCGTTGACGAAGTCACCGAACTGGGCCTCCCAGAGGACCAGCGCGTCCGGACGGGCCAGCGAGTAGCCGTACTCGAAGCCCATGGCCGCGTACTCGGAGAGCAGCGAGTCGTAGACGTTGTAGCGGGCCTGGTCCTCGGACAGGTAGAGGAGCGGGGTGTAGTCCTCGCCCGTCTCCCGGTCGATGAGGACCGCGTGGCGCTGGCCGAAGGTGCCGCGGCGGGAGTCCTGGCCGGACAGCCGGACCGGGGTGCCCTCCATCAGCAGCGAGCCGAAGGCGAGGGTCTCGCCCATGCCCCAGTCGATGGTGCCCTCGTCGATCATCGCCGCGCGGCGCTGCAGCTGCGGCAGCAGACGCGGGTGGACGGTGACGCCCTCGGGGATGGTGACCTGGGACTCGGCAATCCGCTTGACGACGTCCTGGGAGATCGCGGTGTTCACGGCGACCGGGAAGTCGGCGGACGGGGCCGGGGCGGCCGGCGCGGCGACCGCAGGCTGCGTGGCGGCCTCGCGGACCTCCGCGAAGACCTTCTCCAGCTGGCCCTGGAAGTCCTGGAGCGCCTGCTCGGCCTCTTCCAGCGTGATGTCGCCACGACCGATGAGGGACTCGGTGTAGAGCTTGCGCACCGAGCGCTTCTTGTCGATCAGGTCGTACATCAGCGGCTGCGTGAAGGCCGGGTTGTCGGACTCGTTGTGGCCGCGGCGGCGGTAGCAGATGAGGTCGATGACCACGTCCTTGTTGAACGCCTGGCGGAACTCGAAGGCCAGACGGGCCACGCGGACGACCGCTTCCGGGTCGTCACCGTTCACGTGGAAGATCGGCGCCTCGATCATGCGGGCCACGTCGGTCGCGTACATCGAGGAACGCGAGGACTCCGGGGCGGCGGTGAAGCCGACCTGGTTGTTGATGACCACGTGCACGGTGCCGCCGGTGCGGTAGCCGCGCAGCTGCGACATGTTCAGCGTCTCGGCGACCACACCCTGGCCCGCGAAGGCCGCGTCGCCGTGGAGCGCGAGCGGGAGGACCGTGAAGTCCGTGCCGCCCTTGTTGATGACGTCCTGCTTGGCGCGGGCGACACCCTCCAGGACCGGGTCGACCGCCTCCAGGTGCGAGGGGTTCGCGACGAGCGAGACCTTGATCTGCTCGCCGTCCAGGCCGGTGAAGGTGCCCTCGGCGCCCAGGTGGTACTTGACGTCGCCGGAGCCGTGCATGGACTTCGGGTCGAGGTTGCCCTCGAACTCGCGGAAGATCTGCGCGTACGACTTGCCGACGATGTTCGCGAGCACGTTCAGGCGGCCGCGGTGGGCCATGCCGATGACGACCTCTTCGAGGCGGGCCTCGGCGGCCGAGTCGATGACGGCGTCGAGCAGCGGGATGACGGACTCGCCGCCCTCCAGGGAGAAGCGCTTCTGGCCGACGTACTTCGTCTGCAGGAAGGTCTCGAAGGCCTCCGCCGCGTTCAGCCGGCGCAGGATGCGCAGCTGCTCCTCGCGCTCCGGCTTGGAGTGCGGGCGCTCGATGCGGTCCTGGATCCAGCGGCGCTGCTTCGGGTCCTGGATGTGCATGAACTCGACGCCGGTGGTACGGCAGTACGAGTCGCGCAGCACGCCGAGGATGTCGCGCAGCTTCATCATCGACTTGCCGGAGAAGCCGCCGACCGCGAACTCGCGCTCCAGGTCCCACAGGGTGAGGCCGTGCTCGGTGATGTCGAGGTCGGGGTGCTTGCGCTGCTTGTACTCCAGCGGGTCGGTGTCGGCCATGACGTGGCCGCGGACCCGGTAGGAGTGGATCAGCTCGAAGACGCGGGCGGCCTTCGTGACGTCGTCGTCGTGCGAGGCGTCGATGTCCCGGTTCCAGCGGACGGGCTCGTACGGGATGCGCAGCGACTCGAAGACGGCGTCGTAGAAGCCGTCCTCGCCGAGCAGCAGGTTCGCGACGATGCGCAGGAACTCGCCGGAGGCCGCACCCTGGATGACCCGGTGGTCGTAGGTCGAGGTCAGGGTCATGACCTTCGAGATGCCCAGCTTGTTCAGGGTGTCCTGCGAGGTGCCCTGGAACTCGGCCGGGTAGTCCATGGAGCCGACGCCCATGATGACCGACTGTCCGGGCATCAGGCGGGGCACGGAGTGGACGGTGCCCAGGCCGCCGGGGTTGGTGAGGGAGCACGTCACGCCGGTGAAGTCGTCCATCGTCAGCTTGCCGACGCGGGCGCGGCGGACGATGTCCTCGTAGGCCTGCCAGAACTCGAAGAAGTTGAGGGTCTCGGCCTTCTTGATGCCGGCGACGACGAGCTGGCGGTCGCCGTTGGGCTTCACCAGGTCGATGGCGAGGCCGAAGTTCACGTGGTCGGGCTTGACCAGGGTCGGCTTGCCGTCCTTCTCCGCGAAGGAGTAGTTCATCGACGGCATGGCCTTGATCGCCTGCACCATCGCGTAGCCGATCAGGTGCGTGAAGGAGATCTTCCCGCCCCGGGCGCGCTTGAGGTGGTTGTTGATGACGATGCGGTTGTCGAACAGCAGCTTCACCGGGACGGCGCGGACGGAGGTGGCCGTCGGCACGTCGAGGGAGGCGTTCATGTTCTTGGCGACGGCAGCCGCCGGGCCGCGGAGCGTCACCAGCTCGGGGCCCGCGGGGGCCTCGGTGGCGGGCGCGGCCTTCTGGGGGGCTACGGCGGAGGGGGCGGGCGCGGCCGGTGCGGCGGCCGGGGCCTGGGAGGTGACAGTCACAGCAGGGGCACCAGAGGGGGTGGCAGGAGCAGGGGCAGGAGCTGACACAGGCGCAGGCGCTGGCGCGGCGGCAGCCGCTCCAGTGGAGCCGGTGCTCGCAGCGGGTGTCGGGGCAGGGGCTGCGGCGCGCGCCGCCCCCGTGGCGGCGGCGTCGGTGGCCTGCGGCCCCGCGGTGACGGTGGTGGCGGCCTGTGCGGAGGCGCCGTCCGTCGTCGCGGGCTTCTGGGGACCGTCCGACTTCACCGGAGCGACAGCGCCACCCGGCTTGTAGTCGGCGAAGAAGTCCCACCAGGCCCGGTCGACCGAATTCGGGTCCTGGAGGTACTGCTGATAGATCTCGTCGACGAGCCACTCATTGGCGCCGAAGCCTGAGGCAGGGTTCTTCCCGCCCTCTGCTGCTTCGGTCGTGGTGCTCGAGTTACTGGGGGACTGTGGCGACACGGCGGCAACCGCCCTCTTCCGCTTCACAAGGTATGGACAGCGGGAATAAAGGCTACGCCTCCTCGGGCGCTGCATGCAGGCCGGGCGGGACTTACGTCGTGCAGGTCACATCGAACGGCGGGTTTCGGGACGTGGAATGGCGGGAAACGAGCCTGGTTCGGGTAGGCGGCACCCAGGTTGCGGCCCCCTTGGCTTCGCACCCCTGACGGACCCCGGGTACGTGTGGCCGAGATCATGTCCTTCCCACTCGAACCCTACGTCAACACGGCACCTACGAGCTGCCCGGAAGCGTGACGAGGATGCGGCAGCCGCGTGACGATTCGGCCACTCCGATCCGGCCTCCGTGCAGTTCCACGGCCCAGCGGGCGATCGCCAGGCCCAGTCCGGTGCCTCCGTCGCCGCCGCGCGCGCTGCCCCGGTTGAACCGCTCGAAGACGCGGTGGCGCTCCGCCTCGGGGATGCCCGGGCCCTCGTCCCGTACCTCCAGCACCAGGCTTCCGGGCGCGTCGCCGGTCCGGGCGCGAACCGTGACCCGGCCGTGCGGAGGGCTGTGCTTGACGGCGTTGTCGATCAGATTTGCGACCACCTGGTGCAGTCGCTCGGCGTCCGCGTGCGCCCACAGCTCGGGCGGGAAGACGTCCAGGTGCAGGTGCACGTCGTTGCGGGTGTGCCCGCCCGAACCGGAGAGGAGCCCCGGCCGGCCGGCGGCCGCCAGCCGCGATTCCTTCAGCACGCCCGACAGGTACGGCCACACCTCGAAGCGGCGGGCGCGCAGCGGGACCACGCCGTTGTCCACCCGGGACAGGTCCAGCAGGGTCTCCACGAGCCCGCCGAGCCGCTCGGTCTGCTTGAGCATCGTGCGCATGGTCTCCGGATCGGCGGCCGAGACCCCGTCCACCACGTTCTCCAGCACGGCCCGCAGTGCCGCGATCGGCGTGCGCAGCTCGTGCGAGACATTGGCGACGAGCTCCTTGCGGTGCCGGTCCACGGCCTCCAGGTCGTCCGCCATCAGGTTGATGGTGGAGGCCAGGTCGCCCAGCTCGTCGCGGCGCCCCGCCCCGCGTACCCGCCGGGTGAAATCGCCGTGGGATATCGCGCGGGCCACCGTCGTCATGTCGTCCAGCGGCGCCGTCAGGCTGTGCGCCACGAACTGGGTGATCAGCATCGAGGCGATCACCGAGAAGACCGTGATGAAGCGCAGCTCGGTGTCGGTGCGCAGGGCCACCAGCAGCAGGCCCGTCGTGATGAAGACCGAGACCACCACGAGCGTGCCCAGCTTGGTCTTGATCGAGAACGGCGAGAAGGGCCGCAGCCCCGCAGGAGGCCGTTGCCGCAGCCGCTGCCGGTTCGGCGGGCCGCTCATGCCTGGGCCGGGGTCTCCAGGGCGTACCCGACGCCGTGGACCGTACGGATCCGCTCCGCCCCGATCTTGCGGCGCAGGGCCTTGATGTGGCTGTCGACCGTACGGGTCCCGGACGCGTCGGCCCAGTCCCACACCTCGGCCAGCAGCTGCTCCCGGGAGAGCACCGCCCGCGGGGTCCCGGCCAGGCACACCAGCAGGTCGAACTCGGTGGGGGTCAGGTGCACGTCCTCGGTGTGCACCCGGACCCGGCGCTGGGCGTGGTCGATCTCCAGGTCGCCCAGGCGCAGGGTGGCACCGCGCGGGGTGTGCGCGGCCATGGTGGCCCGCTCCACGCGCCGCAGCAGGACGTGGACCCGGGCGGCCAGCTCGCGCATCGAGAACGGCTTGGTCATGTAGTCGTCCGCGCCGACCCCGAGTCCGACCAGCAGGTCGGTCTCGTCGTCACGCGCGGTGAGCATGAGGACCGGCACGGGCCGCTGGGCCTGGACCCGGCGGCAGACCTCCAGGCCGTCGAAGCCGGGCAGCATGATGTCGAGGACCAGCAGCTCGGGCAGCCAGGTCTCGGCCGCCGTGACGGCCGAGGGGCCGTCGCCCGCGGTCTGCACCTGGAAGCCCTCGGCGCGCAGACGGGCCGCGATGGCCTCGGCGATGGTGTGGTCGTCCTCGACGACCAGCACACGCCGCTGGGCGCCGGGTGTCGCCGCGGCGCTCTGATGGGTGGTGTGTGTCTGTTCCATGTCCGCCCCTGAAGATCCCGCGTGAATGGGGTGCAGCGTAGAGGAGGCGTCGGCCTGCGGCTACGTGGGGTTCGGACATGGCATATGTGCTGGACCACAGTAAGCGGAATGTGTGGTACCGGGTGCCGGTCCCCCCACGGGACCGACACCCGGCGGGCGAGACCGGTCAGGTGCCTCGCCGTTGCTGCCCTCCGAGGGGCGTCCGGGGGGTGGCTACGGGCGCTGGAGGGTCAGCCCGCGGCCGTGCGGGAAGACCGGGTCGAGGGTGTCGTTCGGCACATCGGGGCGGGAGGCCTCGACGGCCTTCATCGAGCGCGGGAGCTCGAAGGGGAGGCGGCCCCCGGGGGTGGCGCGGCCGAAGGCCACGTCCAGCAGAGCGGCGTCGCCGGCCCCGTAGTCGGCGATCAGGGCCGCCGCGCGCTCGGCGATCTCCGGGATGACGGCGGCCCGCTCCAGGTTGATGCAGACCAGGGTCGGGACCTGGTCCAGGAGGGCCAGGATCTGCGCCAGCTCCGGCTCGGGGAAGGCCAGCGAACCCGAGTGGAAGTAGGACTCGAAGATGTTCTCGCGCGGCTCGTGCGGGGTCCGCAGCCGCAGCACGGCGAGATCCGCGTCGGCCGGGTCGGCGACGACCTCGCCGTACCCGGCGGCGACGGCCGCGTCCACGTTGCGCACGTACAGCTTCGGCCCCGCGGCGAGCGGGAGCAGGCCGTCCCGGTTGGTCAGGACGGTGAGGGAGCGGCGCTGGGCCGCGGCCCCCAGGGCCGTGAAGTCGGACCGGCCGACGATCTCGGCCGCCGCGTCCGGATCCACGTACGGGTCCTCGAACAGACCGAGCGCGAACTTCTCCCGCAGCAGGCGGCGCACCGACTCGTCGATCCGGGACTCCGCGACGCGGCCCGATCGGACCAGCTCCACGATCACCTCGGGGCACTGCTCGCCGCCGAACTGGTCGCAGCCGGCCTCCAGGCCCCGCGCCGCCCGCTCGGCCACGCTCAGGTGCTCCAGGCCCCACGCGCGCGCCGGATGCACCTGCCCGAAGATCGTCGCGTCGTTGAGCAGCCCCCAGTCGCTGCAGACGATGCCCTCGAAGCCGAGCTCCTCGCGGAGCAGGCCGGTGACCACGCCCCTGTTGAAGCCGAAGCCGACCTCTTCCCAGTCCGTGCCGATCGGCTGGCCGTAGTACGGCATCATCTGCGCGCACCCGGCGGCGATCGCCGCCTTGAACGGCTCCAGGTGGTGCTCGCGCATGCCGCCCGGGTAGACCTGCTCCTTGCCGTGCGCGAAGTGCGGGTCCTCGCCGTCCTTCTGCGGGCCGCCGCCGGGGAAGTGCTTGACCATCGCGGACACCGACCCGGGTCCGAGGGCCGGGCCCTGCAGGCCGCGTACGTACGCCGCCACGAGCTCGCCCGTCAGCCGGGCGTCGGAGCCGAAGGTGCCGGACTGGCGGGCCCAGCGGGGCTCGCTGGCCAGGTCGATCTGCGGGTGCAGGGCGACGCGGAAGCCGACGGCGAGGTACTCGCGGCGGACGGTGTCCGCGAACCGGTGGACGAGCTCGGGGTCGCCGATGGCGGCCAGGCCCAGGGCCTCCGGCCAGGCGGAGAAGGCGCCGGAGTTGAAGGACGCCCCGATGTTGTCGGTGAAGGTGTGGCGCGGGTCGGTGGAGAGGGTGACCGGGATGCCGAGGCGGGTGGCCGCGGCCATCTCCTGGACGGCGTTCTGCCACCGGGCCATCTCGCGGGGCCCGTAGGTGCCGAGCAGGTTGAAGTGGGTGAGGTGGCGGTCCTCGATCAGCTCGGGCGTGGTGAAGGGGAGCATCGAGCCGTCGGTCTCGGTGACCGGGGTGCCGTCCGCGTTCATCATCAGCATCGAGTGGAAGAGCTGGCCGGCCTTCTCCTCCAGGGTCATCCTGGCGAGCAGGTCCTCCACGCGGCGGTCGACGGGCAGCGCAGCGTCTTGGTAGTCGGGCGTCGCGTTCATGGCGGGGCTCCTGGAGCACGTGACCGGGCGGATCGGCACGGTCAAGGTAGAGCCGAAAACCTTGTACCTGCTAGGTTTTTGAAAAGTGAGCTGGGTCACGCGGACCGGACGGCCGGAAAACGCCGCGCCTTAGGCTGTCCGCATGGCACAGGACACGGGGCGCACGGAGCGGACCGGGCAGACCGGGCAGGCCGGGCGGACCGGGCGGACGGAGCGCAAGGCCTCGAAGGGTGCGGCCCGGGGGACCTACGCGGTGGGCGACGCCCGGCGGCAGAAGATCCTCGACACCGCCGTCGAGCACTTCGCGCAGTGGGGCTTCAACGCGTCCTCGCTGGCCCGCATCGCCGCCGACTGCGGCATCACCCAGGGCGGACTGCTGCACCACTTCCGCGGCAAGGAGGACCTGCTGCTCTCGGTCCTCGCCCAGAGCGAGCGGCACGACGTGGAGCGGCTCTTCAGCGAGCCCGCCGGGTCGGTCGCCGCCCACTTCGCCACCGTCGTGGAACTCGCCGCCGACAACGAGCGGCGGCCCGGCATCGTCCGGATGTTCAACACCCTGGTCGGCGAGTCCGGCAACCCGGAGCACCCGGCGCACGCGTACTTCACCCAGCGCTACGACCGGGTACTCGGCTACACCGTCGACCTGCTGGAAGCGGGCGTCGGCCGCGGCGAACTGCGCCCGGACACCGACTGCGGGGCCGTCGGCCGGGAGATCCTCGCCGTCATGGACGGCCTGCAGATCCAGTGGGTGCTGGCGCCCGGAAACGTGGACATGCCGGCCCGGCTGCGCGGATTCCTGGACCGGCTGCTGCGGGACATCTCGGCCACGCCCTGAGTGCCCCGGCCACCGGCCACCGGACTAGGCCGTGAACGGGGGCAGCGCGTCCAGCACCTTCGTCAGGGCCTCCGGCAGGGACCCCTGGTCACCGGCCACCTCGTGGCCGTCGTGCACGAAGGCGTAGAAGTACCCGTCGTAGATCGTGGGGCCTCCGGTGGCGATCCGGGGCAGCCGGGCGAAGTCGGCCTCCCGCAGGGCGGTGCGCAGGGCGGCCAGCTCCGCCCCCGACAGCTTTCCGGTGCCCGTCGGCCTCGCCCCGGCGTCCAGCCGGGTGAAGGAGCCGTCGCCCTTGACGATGAGGGTGTGGGTCTGCCCGGCGAAGCCGCCGGTCCGCGTGACCCGGACCAGGGTCTCGCCGGGGGCGGGGACCCGGCCTTCCGTGGGGCTCGTGGTCGGGGCGGCCGTCGCGCCCGGGCTCGCACCTGGACTCGCACCCGGGCTCGTGCTTGCGCCCGGGCTCGTGCTTGCGCCCGGGCTCGTGCTTGCGCCCGGGCCAGGGTCCGCGGACGCGCTCGTGCTCGCGCCCGGCCCGGTGGAGGACTTCGGGGCCGGGTCGTCGCCCGCGGAACCCGAGGGTCCGCAGCCCGCCAGGGCCACCGTGCTCACCACCGCCACCGCAACCGCCCGTAACGCGTGCACACCCACCTCCGCAGGGACTCGTGTCCACCCCCGAGTATGGAGTCCGCACACCCGTTGCGACACCCGTCACGACCGCACGCGGAGGCCGACATCAGCCGGATCGCCCCCTGGCGCCTGCTCCCGCCGCTGCTGGCCGTGCTCCTCGGCCTCTGGGGCCTGGAGCGGGGCGGCAGCATGTGGCGCGACGAATCCGTCACCTGGCAGGTGGCCCACCGGCCGCTCGGCGGGATCGTGGAACTGCTGGGCCGGGTCGACGCCGTCCACGGCCTGCACTACGTGCTCATGCACGGGGTGTTCCAGGTGTGGGAGGGCGGCCTGTGGGCGCTGCGGCTGCCCTCCGTCGCCGCCACAGCCCTCGCGGCCGCCGGGGTGGCCGCCGTCGCCCACCGGCTCGCGGGGGAGCGGGCCGCGCTGCTCGCCGGCTGCGTGTACGCCGTACTGCCCCCCGTACAGATGTACGCCCAGGAGGGGCGCTCCTACGCCCTGGTCGCGGCCGCCGTGGTGTGGGCGACGTACCTGATGCTGCGCGAGCGGTGGCCGGCCTACACGGTGGTGCTGCTCCTCGGCTGCTGGCTGCACGAGTTCGCCGCGCTCGCCCTGCTCGCCCACGCCTTCACCGCGTGGCGCTCGCGCGGCTGGCGCCGGAGCGCCGCCGTCGTGCTGGTCCTGCTGCTGCCGCTCGCCGTGGTGAGCGCCCTGCAGGCCGAGCAGCAGCTCGGCTGGCTCGGGCGGCCGAGCTGGCAGGACTGGGTGGCGTACGGGGTGGTGGGCGCCGCGGCCCTGCTGCTCGCGCGGGGCGCTCCGCCCGACCTCGTACGGGTGGCGCTCCCGCTCGTCCTGCTGCCGCCCGGGCTGCTGATGGTGATCTCCCTGGTCAATCCCTGGTACGTCGACCGGTACGTGATCTACGCGCTGGCCGGGCTCGCCCTGCTGGCGGGGGTCCGGCTCGCGCGGGCCCGCGGCTGGTGGCCGTGGCTGCTGGCGGGCGCGCTCCTGGTGCCGTTCGCCGTCTGGTCGGTGTGGCTGCGTACGCCGGAGAGCCGCAAGGACGACGTGCTCGCGGTGGCCGCCGCGGTCCGGGAGCGGGCCCGGCCGGGGGACGCGGTGCTGTTCATGCCCTCGCGCCGGCGCGAGTGGCTGCTGTCCTCGCCCGAGCTCTACGGGGAGCTGCGCGACGTGGCCCTGGACCGCACCCCGGCGGCCTCGCACAGCCTCCAGGGCACCGAGCTGTCCCCGGAGCGGATCCGCTCGGCACTGCTGGCCTCGCCCCGGGTGATCGCCCTGCTGGACCCCGCCGGTCAGCCGCTGGACCCGTACCCGCGGGAGGCGGTCAAGCGGGAGGAGCTGGCGGACCGCTTCCAGCTGTGCTCGGTGACCGGGGTGCGCGGCGCCCGGGTGGCGGTCTACGCCCGGCCGGGCGGCTGCGGCTGACCCCCGCACGGGGGGCCGGTCCGGGCCGCGTCGGAGGATGGGGCGACCCGTGTCGTACAGCCGGAGGTGCCGCATGACCCCGCCCCAGGACGCCGTGTCCGAAGCGCAGCCCGAAGCGCAGCCCGAAGCACAGCCCGGACAGCAGCCCGAAGCCTTGCCCGGGGTGCTGTCCGGAGCGTCGGCCGGACCCCTTCCCGGACCGCTCGTCGGAGTCGACTGGCTCGCCGGGCGGCTGGGTGCGCCCGGCCTGGTCCTCTTCGACGCCTCCGTCGGCGCCCACCGCGCCGCGGCCCGCCGGATCCCGGGCGCCCGCCCCTTCGACCTCGACGGGTCCCTGTCCGACCACACCGCGCCCGCGCCGCACACCATGCCCGGGGCCCCGGAGTTCACCGAGGCGATGCGCGCCCTCGGCGTCGACGACTCGGACACCGTCGTCGTCTACGACGGCGCCGGCGTCTACTCCAGCGCCCGCGCCTGGTGGATGCTGCGCGCCATGGGCTTCGACCGCGCCGCCGTCCTCGACGGGGGACTGCCCGCCTGGACCGCCGCCCGCCTGCCGACCTCGGCCACGAGCCCGGCGTACCAGGGCCCGCGCGGCTCCTTCACCGCCCGGCCCCGGGCCGGGCTGCTGGTCGACAGCGCCACCGTCGCGCGGGCCCTGGCCGACCCGGCCGCGGCCGTTCTCGACGCCCGCACGCGCGAACGCTTCACCGGCACCGCCCCCGAACCCCGCCCGGGCCTGCGCGGCGGCCACATGCCGGGCGCGGTCAACCTGCCGTTCGCCGCACTCCAGGACGCGAACGGCCTGATGCGGCCGGCCGGGGAACTGCGCGCCGTCTTCCGGGCGCTGACGGGGGGACGGGAACGGCTCTACCTCAGCTGCGGCTCCGGGGTGACCGCCTGCGTACTGGCCCTCGGCGCCGACCTCGCCGGGTACGAGGAGATAGCGGTGTACGACGGCTCCTGGAGCGAGTGGGGCATGCCCTCGGAACTCCCCGTGACCACCGGCCGGTAGGCCGTCCGCGCGGACGGAGGGCGGGGGTTAGCCCCACCGGGGGTCCGGGTACGGGCCCCATCGGCCCGGGGCACGCTCCCGATCCAGAATCGGGTCATGACCTCTCACACCACGTCCGCCCGCATGGCCCGCACCGCGATCGCCGCCCTCGGCGCCGGCCTCCTCCTGGCCGGCTGCTCCTTCCCGGGCGGCGCCTTCGCGGACGACGCCTACAAGACGGCGGCCGCCGACGCCACGGTCACCGAGGCGGTCAAGGCGGTGAAGGTGACCGGAGCCCGGTCCGGCTCGATCGACGTCACCCCCGGGACCGGCCCCGGAGTCACGGTCCACCGCACCGTCCACTACCGCGGGGACACCGTTCCGGAGACCGGCCAGAAGGTCACCGCAGGCGTACTGACCTTCAGCGACACCTGCTCCGGGAACTGCTACATCGACTACCGGCTGGAGGTTCCGGCCACCGCCACGGTCGAGCTGGAGAGCTCCAGCGGCGACATCGCCGTGACGGGCGTGGCGGGGGCCGAGGTGGAGGCCGACTCCGGCACGGTCACGGCCGGCCGGATCGGCGGGCCGCTGAAGGTCCGTACCTCCTCGGGCGAGATCACCGCCACCGAGCTGTCCGGCCCGAGCGCGGAGATCCGCTCGTCCTCGGGCAACGCCCGCCTGGACTTCACGAAGGCACCGGCATCGGTGCTCGCCGAGACCAGCTCGGGCGACGTCACCCTGAAGGTCCCGCAGGCCCCGTACCGGATCAAGGTCTCCACCGACTCCGGCGACCGCGACATCACCCTTACCGACGACGCCTCCGCCTCCTCCCGGATCTCGGTGGAGACCAGCTCGGGCGACATCCGCATCTCCGCGGTCTGACGCGTTCGCCCCGGGCGAACGGGCCTTGGGGAACATCGGGAGGCGCACATGCATTGAGTCGGCAGAGCTCAACTTCACTGCCGGAGGGAAGATCATGGCTTCGACGTCCGTCACACTCACCCTGCCCGTGCTGCCGCTCGACGACGAGGTCGTGCTGCCCGGAATGGTCGTACCGCTGGACCTGTCCGACGCCGAGGTGCGCGCCGCCGTGGAGGCGGCGCAGGCCGCCGCCGGCAAGAGCGGCGGCAAACCCCGGGTCCTGCTCGTGCCGCGCATCGACGGCACGTACGCCGGGACCGGTGTGCTCGGCACCGTCGAGCAGGTCGGCCGGCTCTCCGGAGGGGACCCCGGCGCCCTCATCCGCGGCCTCGGGCGGGTCCGCATCGGGGCCGGGACCACCGGCCCCGGGGCCGCGCTCTGGGTCGAGGGCGAGACCGTCGACGAGACGGTGCCCGATCCGCTGCCCGGGGCGGTCACCGAGCTCGTCAAGGAGTACAAGGCACTCGCCACCAGCTGGCTCAAGAAGCGCGGCGCCTGGCAGGTCGTGGACCGGGTCCAGCAGATCGAAGGCGTCTCCGCGCTCGCGGACAACTCGGGGTACTCGCCCTTCCTGACGGTCGAGCAGAAGGTCGAACTGCTGGAGACCGCCGACCCGGTCGCCCGCCTCAAACTCGCCGTCAAGGCGCTCAGCGACCACCTCGCCGAGCAGGACGTGGCCGAGTCCATCGCCAAGGACGTCCAGGACGGCGTCGACAAGCAGCAGCGCGAGTTCCTGCTCCGGCGGCAGCTGGAAGCCGTACGCAAGGAACTGCGCGAGCTGAACGGCGAGAAGGACGGCGAGGAGTCCGACGACTACCGCGCCCGCGTCGAGGCCGCCGACCTCCCCGAGAAGGTACGGGAGGCCGCGCTCAAGGAGGTCGAGAAGCTGGAGCGGTCCAGCGACCAGAGCCCGGAGGGGTCCTGGATCCGGACCTGGCTGGACACCGTCCTGGAACTGCCCTGGAACGAGCGCACCGAGGACGAGTACGACATCCGGGGCGCCAGGGCCGTGCTCGACGCCGAGCACGCGGGCCTCGGCGACGTGAAGGACCGCATCACCGAATACCTCGCCGTCCGCAAGCGGCGCGGCGAGCGCGGCATGGGCGTCATCGGCGGCCGCCGCGGCGGCGCCGTGCTGGCCCTCGTAGGGCCGCCCGGCGTCGGAAAAACCTCGCTGGGCGAGTCCGTGGCCCACGCCATGGGCCGCAAGTTCGTCCGCGTCGCCCTCGGCGGCGTCCGCGACGAGGCCGAGATCCGCGGCCACCGCCGGACCTACGTCGGCGCCCTGCCCGGCCGGATCGTCCGGGCGATCAAGGAGGCCGGGTCGATGAACCCGGTGGTCCTCCTCGACGAGATCGACAAGGTGGGCTCCGACTTCCGGGGCGACCCGGCGGCCGCCCTGCTGGAGGTCCTCGACCCGGCGCAGAACCACACCTTCCGCGACCACTACCTGGAGGTGGAACTGGACCTCAGCGATGTCGTCTTCCTGGCCACCGCCAACGTCCTGGAAGCCATCCCCGAGGCCCTGGCCGACCGGATGGAGCTCGTCCGGCTCGACGGGTACACCGAGGACGAGAAGGTCGTCATCGCCCGCGACCACCTGCTGCCGCGCCAGCTGGAGCGCGCCGGCCTCGGCTCCGACGAGGTGGTCCTGGGAGAGGACGCCCTGCGCAAGCTGGCCGGGGAGTACACCCGCGAGGCGGGCGTACGCACCCTGGAGCGATCCCTCGCCCGCCTGCTGCGCAAGGTCGCCTCGCAGCACGAACTCGGCGAGCGGGAGCTGCCCCTGAGCATCGGCGCCGACGACCTGCGGTCCCTGATCGGGCGTCCGCACCACGTACCGGAGTCCGCCCAGGACCCGGCCGAGCGGCGCACCGCCGTCCCCGGCGTGGCCACCGGCCTCGCGGTGACGGGCGCGGGCGGCGACGTGCTGTTCGTGGAGGCCTCGCTGGCCGACCCGGAGACGGGCGCGGCCGGCCTGACCCTCACCGGCCAGCTCGGCGACGTCATGAAGGAGTCGGCGCAGATCGCCCTGAGCTTCCTGCGCTCCCACGGCGCGGAACTGGAGCTCCCGGTCGCCGACCTGAAGGACCGGGGCGTGCACATCCACTTCCCGGCGGGCGCCGTGCCCAAGGACGGCCCGAGCGCGGGCATCACCATGACCACCGCCCTCGCCTCGCTGCTCTCCGGACGGCAGGTGCGCACGGACGTGGCCATGACCGGCGAGGTCTCGCTGACCGGGCGCGTCCTGCCCATCGGCGGCGTGAAGCAGAAGCTGCTCGCCGCGCACCGGGCCGGACTGACCACCGTCATCATCCCGAAGCGCAACGAGGCCGACCTGGACGACGTCCCGGCGGAGGTGCTGGAGAGGCTGGAGGTGCACCCGGTGACCGATGTGCGCCAGGTCCTGGAGCTCGCCCTGGCCCGGGCGGAGGCCACGGTCGTCGCGGCGGCCTGACGCGTGCACACGGCCCGGTGTCCCGCTCCGGCGGGGTACCGGGCCGTCGGCACACCCGCTGCGAAATACTGGCCCCGCACCATCCGGGTGCCACACATCATCGAAGGAGCGGGACGTGCACGGGAGTGAAGACCAGGAGTTCCTTGCCCTGGAGCGGGAGCTGTCCGTCTTCCTCCGGCGGGCCCGCGCCTCCTCGGGCGAGATGGCCCGCGAGCTCCACCCCGAGCTGGAGCCGGCCGCGTACGGGCTCCTCGTACGCCTGGAGGCGGCCGGCCGGCAGCGGGCCACCGAGCTCGCCGCCTACTTCGGGGTCGGCAAGGCCACCATGAGCCGGCAGCTGCGGGCCCTGGAGGTCCTCGGCCTG
Source organism: Streptomyces xanthophaeus (assembly GCF_030440515.1). Classification (GTDB taxonomy): domain Bacteria; phylum Actinomycetota; class Actinomycetes; order Streptomycetales; family Streptomycetaceae; genus Streptomyces; species Streptomyces kutzneri. The sequence continues at coordinate 2,867,378 of NZ_CP076543.1, read as the reverse complement.
GTGGCCCGCGAACCGGACCCCGCCGACGGCCGGGCCTCCCTGGTCGGCCTCACGGAGGAGGGCCGGGAGCGGTTCCTGCGGGTCCGCGGAGCGCGGCGCGAGCAGTACATGCGCAAGCTCGCCGACTGGGACCGCGGCGAGGTGGCGGAACTGGCCCGGCTGCTGAACCAGTTGAACACCGGCGCGGAGTAGACCCGCTCGGACCGGGCACCGCTCACAGCTCACCGCTCACCGCTCACAGCTCCGCGTAGACGGCCGACGCGTCGTCGTGCCGCTTGTACCGGGCCGGCGGGAAGGCCGCGTCGGCCTCGAGGGCGCGCACCCGGCCGATCAGGCCCTGCGCACCCTCCTTCCGCAGCACCGCCAGGCAGTCGGCCCAGTCACCCTGCCCGAAGGTGTCGGTCCACCGGCTCGCCCCGTCCGTGAGCGCGGCCACCGCCCGCACCTGCCCGCGCGGGGTGCGCCCCGTCACGGACCGGGCCGCCACCGCCGGATCCGCGGCCGCCGTGAAGAAGCCGCCCTCCGCGTTGCGCAGGGCGTCCGTCGCGGCCACCGAGCCCAGCACCTCCCGCGGGACCCGGTCCAGCCGGTCGTCGAGCACCGCCGTCACCCCGCCGTCCGGGGCCTGCAGGAGCAGTACGGAGTCCGAGAGGACGAGGTGTTCCACGTACTGCGCGTCCCAGCGGACCACGACGACCGTCGCCTGCGGGGTCCGCACGTGAGAAAGGTCACAGGTGTCGCGGTGGGCATCGGCCGTGGCGCGGACGGACTCGGCCAGAACCTGATCGAGCGGCATGTCCCGCCGCGATTCGGACAGTTCGGTCAATCGGCCGCCGAGGCGGGCCGTGAACCAAGGCACTCCGTGCACGCATCCGTCGTCGCCGCGCGGCGGGGTCACCCCGTCCAGGAGCACCAGGACGCCGCCGCCCGAAGCGGGGATCGCCGCCGACACCCAGTCCTCATTGGGGCGTTCCTGGTGGCCGGGGGCCGAGGCGAGGTCGATGCGCATACCCGCATTCTGCCGCGCGGGAGCCGGCCGACGCGGGCAGGTCCGTACCAAATCGGGCGCGCCCCGGCGGCCCCGCACACCGGCCGCCCGGTACGGGCCACGAGGGCCGGGGCGGCGGGGCGGTCTTGTGGGCGGGCATCCTGCCAAAGCCCCTATCGATCTTTCAACCACCTGTCCACGGAAGCACCCCGGCACAGGGTGCCCGAGTTGGTCGGCAACTCATCCGTGATGTTCACTCGTTCGAGTGGCCGGTTGGGTGATGTGCGGCTCTCTCCCCAGCACGCTGCAAAGGTCTGAGGCGGTACGAGGGAGCAGGGGGCGTTTACTTGTTGACCGGCCGTTACCTCGGCCACACGAGTAGACGAGCAAGAGCACACGTACAGGATTGCGAGCACCGGTGCAGAAGAAGCGGTCTCGGAAGAACGGCACCGCCGCCGACGGCCCGGCCCCCGCAGGACGCCGCGTCCGCGTGCGCCGCAGGCTGGTCGTCGGCGTGGCCGTCGCCGGCCTCACCGTCCTCGCGGCAGGCGCGCCCGCCGTCGTCTCCGCCTCGACGGAACTGAACGACTCCCAGCACCTGGTCACCCTCGCGGAACAGACCCGGCAGACCCTCACCCTCACGCACCTCCTCGGTGACGAGCGTGACGCGGTCGTCGAGTACGCCGCCAAGGGCCGGCCCGGCACGGCCAAGGGGCCCGTCCAGGAGCGCATCGCCGGGACCGACCGGCAGCTCGCCGAGGTCCAGGCCGAGGCCGACGAGGCGACCGCCCGGGCCCTCGCCCGCGTACGGACCGTCCGCGCCGAGGCCGTAGACGGCAAGGGCACCGCCCTCGCCGCCCACCAGGCCTACGCCTCGGTCATCGCGGAACTCCTCGCCCCGGGCGACCTGCTCGCCGAGCTGACCCCGCCGCGCGCCGAGGCCGCCCTCGCCACCACCCGTCCCCTGGCCCCGCTGGGCCAGGCCGTGGAACAGGCCTCGGCCACCCGCGGACTGCTGCTCGCCGGGCTGGCCGTCCCCCGCGGCGACCAGGCGCCGGGCTCGGCCGTGGTCGACGAACTCACCACCGCCGCCCAGCGGGCGCGCGTACGGGAACAGGCCGCCCTCGACGACTTCGCGCGGGCCGCGCGGCCCGACGTGCGCCAGACCCTGGCCGCCACCGTCACCGGCCCCGAGGTCAAGACGGCCGACGACTTCCTCAAGCGGCTCACCGACCGGCCCACCCTCACGCCCGCCGACCGCAAGACCGACGGCGCCACCGTCGGCACCGCGCTGACCGCCCGCATCGACCGCATGCGCACCGTGGAGGCCACCCTCGCGAGTGAACGGGCCTCCGCCCTGGCCGCGCTGCGCGACGACGACGTGACCCGGCTCGAAGTCGCGATCGCACTGCTGGGCGTGCTGTTCCTGTTCGCCGTCGGTGTCTCGACCGCCGTGGCGCGGTCGCTGACCCGGCCGCTGTCGGTCCTGCGCCGTGGCGCGGAGCGACTGGCCACACCGGAAGGCTCGGTGGAACCGGTCCGGTTCACGGGCCGCAACGACGAGTTCGCCGAGGTCGTGCGCCACCTGAACGCGGTGCGCGACCAGACGGTCTCCCTCCACACCCGGATCGCCGGGCTCGACGCCGACCGGCGCCGGATCATCGGCCGCAGTGAGGCGCTGGCCACCGGCCGGGACGCGCTGGAGGAAGAACTGACGCAGCTGCGGGCGGGGCTGGAGGAGCACCGCCGCATCATGTCGACGACCTCCGTCTCGCTGTCGCTGCGTACCCTGGGCCTGGTGGAGCGCCAGCTCGCGGTCATCGAGGAGCTGGAGTCCAAGGAACAGGACCCCGACCGGCTGGCGACCCTCTTCAAGCTGGACCACCTGGCGACCGTGATGCGCCGCCACAACGAGAACCTGCTGGTCCTCGCCGGGCAGGAACACGGACACGGGCAGGGCCTGCCGGTGCCGCTGGTCGACGTGATGCGGGCCGCCGTCAGCGAGATCGAGCGCTACGAGCGCGTCGACCTCGCCGCGCTGCCCTCGTACACCCAGATCGCGGGACACGCCGCCGACGACATCTCGCACGTGCTGGCCGAACTGCTGGAGAACGCGACCACGTTCTCCCCGCCGGACGTCAAGGTGAAGGTCTCCGGCTGGCTGCAGGGCTCCGGTGACGTGGTGCTGTCCGTCGTGGACGAGGGCATCGGCGTCACCGAGGACCGCCTCGAATCGCTCAACAACCGGCTGTCCACGCCCGACGCCTACGACGAGGAACCCGAGTCGGAACACGGCCTCGGCCTCGGCCTGTACGTGGCCGGACGGCTCGCGGCCCGGCACGGGGTCACCGCCGAACTGCGCACCCCGCGGCACGGCGGGACCGAGGCCCTCGTGGTCGTCCCGGCGGCGCTGCTGCCCACCACCCCGGTGGTCTCCCCGGTGCACGCCCTGGCCATGCCGGGCGCGCCCGCACTGCTGCTGCCGGGAGTGATAGCGGAGGCGAACGAGAACACGCTGCCGAAGCGGCGGCGGGGGACGCATGCCGCTCCGGACACGGACACGGACGCCGACGCCGTTACGGAAGCGGCTGCGGAAGCCGAGGCCGAGGCCGCGGCGGTGGCTGCCGCCGAGACCGTCGCCGAGGAACCGGTCGTCCCGGCTGCCGTCGAGCCGGAGCCGGAGCCTGCCGTCGCGGCGGTCCCGATCACCCTGGCCGAGGCGCTGGCGGGACCCGCCGTCGTCGCCGAGACCCCGGCGGAGCCGGACCAGGACCAGGACCCGGTCGCCGACGCGCCCGCCACGGCCGGGGCGGTGCCCGCCGACCAGGTGTTCGTCGCCGCGCCCCCGGCAGAGGACGGGCCCACCCCCGAGGAACAGCTGCTCGCGCGGGTCGTCCCCGACGCGGAGCCGGCCGCCCCCGGCGGCGTGGCGGACCCCGCCGCACCCGTGGCCGACGCAGCGGAAGACGTAGAGGAAGCCGAACCGGAGACGGAGCCGCACACCCACGCCCCGGCCGAGGGCAACTGGCTCCCCCGCCAGGGCAGCCACCCGGCCGACCAGGCCGAAGGACAAGGCGCCGTCACCGACAAGGGCCTGCCCAAGCGGACCCCGCGGGCCGTCCCCGCCAAGCGCGCGGCCCGTGACGACGTACGGCCCGAGCCGCCACGCCGCGTCGACGCCGAGGAGTTGCGGCGCCGGCTCGGAGGCTTCTACCAGGGAGCCCAGGACGGACGGCGCGTCGTCGCCGCCGAACTCGCCCAGGAGCAGGGGCCCGACCAAGCCCCTGACCAGGCGCTCGACCAGGCCCTCGACCAGGGGCCGACGCAGCGGCAGGGCCAGAGCAAGACCGACCGGGGGGACACCGCACAGGAGGCACGCACATGACCGCGCCCAGTACGTACGGACTGAGCACCCAGGCCCGCAACCTGCAGTGGCTGCTGACCGACCTGGTCGAGGAGGTACCCGGCGTCAACTCCGTCGCCGTCGTCTCCTCGGACGGGCTGCTGCTCCTGTCCTCCGACCCGGGAGCGGGCACGGCCGAACCGGCCGACCGGCCCAAGACCAGGGGCCCGCGCGGCGCCTCCGCCGACCTCGCCACCATCGTCTCCGGCCTCGGCAGCCTCACCACCGGCGCCGCGGCCCTCATGGAGACCGGCTCGGTCAAGCAGACCATGGTGGCGATGGAGCACGGCTCCGTCTTCGTCATGGCCATCAGCGACGGCTCGCTGCTGGGCGTGCACGCCACCCCCGACTGCGACATGAGCGTCGTCGCCTACCACATGGCCCTGTTCGTCGGCCGCGCCGGCCACGTCCTGACCCCCGAAGTCCGCAGTGAGCTGCGCCAGTCGATGGAGAACACCCCGTGAGGAGTACGGCCTCCGACCGGCTGCCGATACGCGGCGCCGACCGCCGCCCCGCCCGCGTCCGCCCGTACTCACTCACGGGCGGCCGCACCCGCTTCACGCAGGTCCTGCACGTCGAGACGTTCGTCGCCACCCTGGACACGAAGGTCTCGGAGCCGCAGAAGCCCGACCGCATGCCCGAGATGCCCGCCATCGTCGAGGTCTGCCGCCGCATGCGGACGATCGCCGAGATAGCCGCGCTGCTCAAGCTCCCGCTCGGCGTGGTCCGGGTCCTGGTCAGCGACCTCGCCGACCAGGGACGGATCCGCGTCTACGCAACGGGCCACGGCAGCGGCCGTCCCGAACGCGCGCTGCTGGAAAGGGTGCTCAGTGGTCTTCGCCGTCTCTGACAACCCGGTGTCCCTGCCGCAGTCGGACGACGACCCGGCCCAGCCCTGGCAGTACGACCGCTCCCGCGCACCCGTCGCCGTCAAGGTGCTGGTCGCGGGCGGTTTCGGCGTCGGCAAGACCACCTTCGTCTCCTCCGTCTCCGAGATCACCCCGCTGCGCACCGAGGCGGTGATGACCCAGGCGAGTGCCCCGACCGACGACCTGACCGGCACCCCCGACAAGAACACCACCACCGTCGCCATGGACTTCGGCCGCGTCACCCTCGACGACGACCTCGTCCTCTACGTGTACGGGACCCCCGGCCAGGAACGGTTCTGGTTCATGTGGGACGACCTGGTGCGCGGCGCCATCGGCGGTCTCGTCCTGGCCGACACCCGACGTCTGCGCGACTGCTTCCCGGCCCTCGACTACTTCGAGACCTGCGGGCTCCCGTACGCCGTCGCCGTCAACCACTTCGACGGCTCGCAGTCGTACGAGCCCGACGACGTGCGCGAGGCGCTCAGCGTCCCGCCCCACGTACCCGTCGTGATCATGGACGCGCGGCGCCGCGACACGGTGGTCGAATCACTGCTCGCCCTGGTGGGCCACGCCCTCGACACCACCCCCGAATAGAGCACCCCGAACAGAGAGCGTGAGAGATGCGCAAGATACTCGTCGTGGGAGCCGGCCAGTCCGGTCTCCAGCTCGCCCTCGGACTCCAGTCGAAGGGGTACGAGGTCACCCTCATGTCCAACCGGACGGCGGACGAGATCCGCACCGGGCGGGTGATGTCCACGCAGTGCATGTTCGACACGGCCCTGCAGCACGAGCGCGATCTCCAGATCAACTTCTGGGAGCAGCAGGCCCCGAAGATCGAGGGCCTCGGCGTCTCCGTCGCCACCCCCGACGCCGGCCGCGCCATCGACTGGCTCGGCAGGCTCAAGGGATACGCGCAGTCCGTCGACCAGCGCGTGAAGATGGCCGGCTGGCTCGACACCTTCGTGCAGCGCGGCGGGCAGCTGGTCATCCACGGCGCCTCGGTCGCCGACCTCGACTTCTTCTCCCGCACGTACGACCTGGTGCTGGTCGCCGCAGGCAAGGGCGAACTGGTCTCGATGTTCGGGCGGGACGCGGCGCGTTCCCCGTACGACGCCCCGCAGCGTGCGCTCGCCGTCGCCTACGTGCACGGCCTGGGCCCGCGCCCGGAGCACCCGGAGACGGAAGCGGTCCGCTGCAACCTGGTCCCGGGCGTCGGCGAGCTGTTCGTCATGCCCACCCTGACCACCTCGGGCCGGGCGGACATCCTGTTCTGGGAAGGCATCCCCGGCGGTCCGCTGGACGTCTTCAACGGCGTCAAGGCCCCGGCGGAGCACCTGGCGCTCACGCTGGAGCTGATGGAGAAGTTCGTGCCGTGGGAGTACTCCCGGGCGACGAAGGCGGAGCTGACGGACGCCGGCGCCACGCTCGCCGGGCGCTACGCGCCGGTCGTCCGCAACCCGATCGGGCGCCTCCCGGGCGGTGGCCTCGTGCTGGGCGTCGCGGACGTGGTCGTCGCGAACGACCCGATCACCGGGCAGGGCTCGAACTCCGCCGCGAAGTGCGCCGCCTCGTACCTGTCGTCGATCCTGATGCACGGGGACAAGCCGTTCGACGAGGCGTGGATGAAGGCCACCTTCGACAAGTACTGGTTCACCACGGGCAAGCCGGTCACCCAGTGGACCAACGCGATGCTGGGCGTCCCGCCGGAGCACGTACTGAACCTGATCGGCGCGGCCGGGCAGCTCCAGCCGGTGGCGAATCGATTCGCCAACGGCTTCGACAACCCGGCCGACTTCGACTCGTACTTCTACGACCCCGAGGACACCGCCGACTACCTGGCGGAGGTCGCGTCCGCGTCGGCACCCGTGGCATCCGGGGCCTCCTCGGCGGAATAGCCGGTATCGTCCCCCGCCCCGCCCGCCGCCGGCTCGGGCAGCTCGGGCGGGGTGAACTGCGCCAGCGGGGCGCCGTCCGGGTCCGGCCGGACGGCCCCCAGCAGCGGGTTCGCGGCGATCGGCGAGACCTTGACCAGGGCGCCCGGCCGCGGCGCCTGGATCACCTTGCCGTCGCCCACGTACAGGCCCACATGGGTGGCCTTGGGGAAATAGACCACCAGGTCCCCGGGCCGCAGCCGGTCCAGCGGCACCTTCGGCAGCTGGGCCCACTGCTCCTGACTCGTCCGCGGGATGGTGCGCCCGGCGTGCGCCCAGGCCTGCGAGGTCAGCCCGGAGCAGTCGAAGGACCCCGGCCCCTCCGCGCCCCAGACGTACGGCTTGCCGATCTGGGCCGCCGCGTAGGTGAGGGCCGCACCACCGGCCGCCGTCGGGGTGCCCGTACGGGCGGGGAGGCGGCCCGAATCGACCAGGTCCCGCTGCGCGGAGGCGGTGTTCTCGGCCTCCTGCGCGCCGAGCCGGGTGAGCTGGTCCGGGGTCAGGGCGGCGAGTACCCGCTCGACCTCCTTGAGCTGCGCCGCGACCTCATCCTTGTGGATCTTCTGCTGCGCGGCCAGGGCCTGCCGGGCGTCCAGGGCCTGGCGGGCCCGGGCGGCGAGCGCGTCGGCCTTCTTCTCGCCCCGGGCGAGCCGGGCCAGTACGCCCGCCCGCCGGGCGCCCTCGCGGGCGGCGAGCCGACGCTGGTCCAGGGCGGCCTGCGGGTTCCCGGCGAGCAGCATCCGCGCGTACGGGGACAGCCCCTGGGAGCCCTGGTACTGCTCCCGGGCGATCCGCCCGGCCAGAGCCCGCTCGGAGTCGAGCGCCGTACGCGCCTTGCCGAGTGCGGCGGCGCGCAGCCGCTCCTCGGCCTGGCCGGCCCGGAGGGCCACGTCGGTGGCGTTGTAGGCCTCGGCGGCCTCCTCGGCCTTCTGGTACAAGCCCTGCAGGCGGGTGAGCAGCACCCCGACGGACTCCCCTTCGGGAAGCCCGGGCTCTGCCCCGGCCCCGGGGACCGGCCCGGCGACGACGAGCACTGCGGCGATACAGACGGCGCGAAGCGGCCGACAGGACAGCCGATGTGACATGGGATCACCTCCGAGGTGGCCGATGCTGCCACGCCCGGTATGACAAATCCCCCAACGGAGTCGGCCGGTCGCGAGGCCTCACCCGGTTGGGGGCGCCGGGGGCTTCGGTGGGCGGGATCTGCGCGGGCGGGGTCGGGGAGGTGGGGCGGGGGTGTGGGTAGTCGGGACCCGCTCGATCGGTATCAGAGTGGCGTATGGGGGTTTCCCGTCAGTCCCATCGTCCCTCCGTGTCGGGCCGGTCCCTCAAGGGCGCTCCCTTCGGTCGCGTCGCTACGCGATGTCGCTGCGCTCCACCCTTGACCGACCGTCCCGCCCCGGAGAAACGAAAGACTGCCGGGAAGCCCCCAAAGGAACGGGCCGGGAGTTCAAGGATGAGGACGGGGCGGCCAGAGAAGCGCGACCCGGTCGGGCGCACAGGGCCACGTCCGAGAGACGGGGCCCATCACAGACCAGGGCCCGCGTCGGGGGAAGCGCGCCCGATCGCTACGCGCTCCTCATCTCTCAGCGTCCGACGACCGTCCTGGGTTGGACATAGGCCGCCCGCGACCCGTAGGTGCTGCTCGTGGGGGGCGTCTGCCGGCTGACCGGGGTGAGGAGGGGTGGGACTGCGGCTATGTCGTCGTGGATGCGGGTCAGTGCGGGTGGGTGGTCAGAAAGGCCGACAGATTGCCCCAATTGCCCTCATCTATCCGTGAGTTTGGGGGTGATGCTCGCGTTGACCCGGTTCTACGACGGAATAGCCGAGGTGTGGGCCCCTACCAGCCTTCGGACGCGGTCCTGGAGAAGCGCGCAGCGATCTGGGGCGGCCTATGTCCAGCCCAAGACGGTCGTCGGACGCATAGCGAGCTCGGGACCCAGGCCGTGGGCGGCCTATGTCCAGCCCAGGACGGGGTGGAGACGCTGAGAGATGAGGAGCGCGTAGCGATTGGATGCGCTTCCCCCCGACGCGGGCGCTGGTCTGTGATGGGCCCCGTCTCTCGGTCGTGCCGGCCGGGATCTCCTCGCGCTTCTCTGGCCGGCCCGTCCCTGGAAAGGATCCCCCGGCCCGTTCCTTTGGGGGCTTCCCGGCAGTCTTTCGTTTCTCCGGGGCGGGACGGTCGGTCAAGGGTGGCCGAAGGCCATCACGCAGTGACGCGACGAAGGAGCGCCCTTGAGGGACCGGCCCGACACGGAGGGACGATGGGACTGACGGGAAACCCCCATACGCCACTCTGATTCCGATCAAGAGGCTCCCGACTGCCGAAGCCCCCGCCCCGCCCCGCCTCCCCGTCCCCGTCCCCGTCCCCGTCCCCGTCCCCGTCCCCGTCCCCATCCCCATCCCCATCCCCGCCCCCGTTCGCCGGCTGCGTCAGGATGCGGCGGAGCCAGCGGGTGCGGGCGTTGCGTGCGTCCTGGCTGAGGGTCGCCTCGGGGGCGAGGCTGTCGAAGCCGTGGAAGGCGCCCGGCCATACGTGCAGTTCGGCCTGGCCGCCGGCGCGCCAGATCGCGTCGGCGTAGGCCACGTCCTCGTCCCGGAAGGTCTCGGCCGAACCGACGTCGATGTAGGCCGGGGGGAGCCCGGTCAGGTCCGTGGCGCGGGCGGGGGCGGCGTAGGGCGGCAGGTCCTCGGCTCCGGACAGGTCGCCGAGGAACGCCTGCCACGCGGTGGTGTTGGAGGTGCGGTCCCAGATGTCGACGCCGGCCATCTGGTGGCTGGAGAAGGTGGAGTTGCGGTCGTCGAGCATCGGGCACAGGAGCAGCTGGCCGATCGGCGTGGGTCCGCCCCGGTCGCGGGTGAGCAGGGCGAGCGCCGCGGCGAGGCCGCCGCCCGCGCTCTTGCCGCCGATGACGATGCGATCGGCGTCGATGCCGAGTTCGGCCGCGTGGTCGGCCGCCCAGACGAGGCCGGCGTAGCAGTCCTCCACCGGTTCGGGGTACTGCGCCCGGGGCGCCAGGCCGTATTCGACGGAGATGACGGCCAGGCCGAGGGGGAGGGCCCATTCCCGCAGCAGCTGCGGGAGTACGGACGGGGCGTTGCCCACGATCATTCCGCCGCCGTGCATGTAGTACAGCAGGGGGAGCGGGCCGGCGGCCCCGGCGGGCCGGGCGCTCACGAGCGTGACGTCCCGTCCCGGTACGCGCAGCTCGTCCACCTCGAAGAGTCCGTCGGCCCGGAGCTCCTGGACCGTCGGCCGGGGCCGGGTCGCGATGTCCCGTTCCTGCTGGGCCGCGAGGTTGTCCGGGGTGAGGGGGTCGCGTACCGCGTCTCCCAAAGCCGCCAGTACGAGACCGAGTTCGGGGTCGAGAGGGGGTGTGTTCCCCTGTGCGAGGTCCATGCCGGGCAGTCAACCACAGGCAAATATCCGTTCGATCTGAGGTTTTGTGCATGGGATGCTGCCCGGAGATGAGTACCTTCTCCGTACGCCGTGACACCTTTGTCGCCGTCGCCGCCGTAGCGGTCGCCCTCACCGCACTGGCGGGCTGCAGCGACACCCCGAGCGCCAGGGGCGCCGACCCGGCTGCCGCATCCACTTCCGCAGCGCCCGTAGTGGGTGCGTTCGAGCCCGAGGCGGCCCTCGCGGAGGTCGAGAAGACGCCCTACGCGGCGACGATGAAGGCCACCACCGAGGTCGCGGGGCGGGAGGCGGCCACGATGTCGGGCCGGGCCAACCTCGAAACCGTGTTCACCGGGCGGACGGAGGTCCGGACCGCGGGCGCCCCGCTCATGTGGATGGAGACCGTGACGACGGCCGACGGCAACTACGTCCGCGATCGCTCCAAGGCGGGCGGCACGTGGATGAAGATGCCGCGTTCCGCGGACAACCAGGCGAGCTACGCCGGTTACGCCAGGCTCCTGCTCGCCACCGGCCCCTCCGCGAAGAAGGGCATGGAGGACCAGGGCGGGGTTCCCGCGTACCACCTGTCCGGACGCCTCGGCATCGACCAGGTGGCGTCCGTGGATCCGCGTACGCACCGTTCGATGAAGGCGAAGGGTGTCACCGGCTTCGACTGCGACCAGTGGATCGACGGTCAGGGCCGCACCGTCCGCTTCGAACAGCGCATGGACATGCGCGGGACACCGAGCGCCAACAAGGTCCTCTTCAGCGAGTTCGGGCCGGTGGAGACCTTCGCCGCGCCCACCGAGGGCTGACCTCGGCCCTTCCCGGCCCTTCCCGGCCCTTCTCTCCCCGGCCCTTCCCTTCCCGACCGGCCCCTCCGTCAGCCGCGCAGCAGGCGGGCCTTGGCCGTCGCGAACTCCTGGGGGGTCAGCAGGCCCTCGCGGGCCAGGCCGGCCAGCTGGGTGAGCTCCGCCACCAGGCCGGCCGAGGGGGCCGTCCCGGGCGCTGCGGAGTGGTCCGGTGGGATCGCAGGCGACGGCGACGGCTCCGGATCGGCCGGCTGCGGGGGTTCCGGCGGTGCCCCGGGCGGCGGTTCGGCCGGGCCCACCAGGCCCACCGGGCCCGCGACCGCCGGCTCCCCGGCCCCCGCCGAGCCCGCCGCCGGCTTCGCCGCTCCCGACGCACGCGCCAGCAGGCCCCGCAGCAGCGGGTGCCCCGGCGGGCGGTTCGCCGGGCGGACCGTTACTCCCATCGGGCGGATGAACATCAGGCCACCCCTGCCCGTGGGTCCGCCGGTACCCGGTCCGGCGGGATGCGGACCGAGCCGACGATCCGGCCGCCCGCGGCCCGTACGGCGATCGCCGCGTCCTCGGCCCACAGGTGTTCGACCACGAGCAGCAGGGCGCAGCTCCCGCGTTCCAGGAGCCCCGCCGCCTCCTGGATGTCCTCCGGCCCGATCAGCCGCGCCACGTCCCGGCCCGTCAGCAGGCCGTGCAGCTCCACGAACTCGTCGAACTCGGCCGCCAGTACGTCCCCCGACGCCGTCCTCGTCGCCACGATCCCGTCGATCAGCCGGACCACCCCGGTCTTGCGCAGTCCCATCACGGCCTCGACCGCCGGGGCGCGCAGCTGTTCCTCCGGGAAGGCGAGGACGATGAATTCCACAGGCCCCATGCGCCTCGGCTCCTCACTTTCGATACTTCCGACCGTTTGTGACGACTCTTCGGCACACTATGGCATAAGCGGACATATCATCCGCCTGCTTGCTACGTTTCGGTGCATGACCGCTCTGACGGCAAAGGTGACGGAGCCCGCCCCGCCCCCGCCTCCCGGCGCCGGTGCCCCCAAACGGCGTGGCGTCGAGCTGACGCTCCTCGCCGGAGCCGTCCTGATCTCCGTCCTCGGTCACCTCTACGTCGGCCTCGCCACCACCGGCCACGTCCCCGGCCCCGCCGCCCGCTACGCCACCGGTCTGTGCGTCGCGGCCCTGCTCGCGCACCTCGCCGTCCGCCTGCGGGCCCCGTACGCCGATCCCCTCCTGCTCCCCATCGCCGTCCTCCTCAACGGCCTCGGCCTCGTCCTCATCCAGCGCCTCGACGTGACGACCCCCGGGCACCTCACCGCCGGCGACCAGCTCCTGTGGTCCGCACTGGGCGTGGGGCTCTTCGTGCTGGTCGTCGCGCTGCTCGGGGACCACCGGGTGCTCCAGCGGTACGCGTACGTCTCCGTCGCGGTGGCCCTGGTCCTGATGCTGATCCCCGTCTTCTTCCCGGCGGTCAACGGCGCGCACATCTGGATCCGGTTCGCCGGGCTCTCCTTCCAGCCGGGGGAGTTCGCCAAGATCCTGCTCGCGGTCTTCTTCGCCGCCTACCTCGCCGCGAACCGCACCGCGCTCGCCCTCACCGGCCGCCGGCTCTTCTGGAAGCTGCGGCTCCTCCCCGGCCGCGTCCTCGGCCCGATCCTCGCGATCTGGCTGCTCAGCGTCGGCGTCCTGGTCCTGGAGCGGGATCTGGGGACCTCGCTGCTGTTCTTCGGACTGTTCGTGATCATGCTGTTCACCGCCACCGGGCGCATCGGCTGGATCGCGATCGGACTGCTGCTCGCCGCCCTCGGCGCGTACGCCGTCGGAACCTTCGAACCGCACGTGCACAGCAGGGTGGACGACTGGCTGAACCCCTTCGCCTCCATCGAGCGCGGCGAGGGACCCGGCCAGCTCGCCCAGTCCCTCTTCGCCTTCGGAGCCGGCGGCCTCCTCGGCGCGGGCCTCGGCCACGGCCAGTCCTTCCTCATCGGCTTCGCCGCCAAGTCGGACTTCATCCTCGCCACCGCGGGCGAGGAGCTCGGGCTCGTCGGCCTCGCCGCGATCCTGCTCCTCTACGGGCTCCTCGTCGCCCGCGGCTTCCGCGCAGGGCTCGCCCTGCGCGACCCCTTCGGGCGGCTGCTCGCCACCGGGCTCGCCTCGATCGTCGCGCTCCAGGTGTTCGTCATCGCGGGCGGTGTCAGCGGCCTGATCCCGCTCACCGGCATGGCCATGCCCTTCCTCGCGCAGGGCGGCTCGTCCGTCGTCACCAACTGGATCATCGTCGCCCTGCTGGTCCGGCTCAGCGACAGCGCCCGCAGACCCCGCCCCGCGAAGGAGCCGGACGAGTGATCCGCTACATCCGCTGGTGTGCGTACTTCTGCGCCCTCCTGCTGGTCGCCCTGCTGGTCAACATCGCCCGCGTGCAGGTCTGGGAGTCCGCCGCCTACGGCGCCAACCCCGCCAACAAACGCCCCGCCATCGCGCGCTACGCCGAACCCCGGGGGGACATCCTGGTCGACGGGCGCCCCGTCACCGGCTCCCGCGACAGCGGCCAACTGCTGCGCTACGAGCGGACGTACACGAACGGCCCGCTGTACGCGCCCGTCACCGGCTTCTCCTCCCAGACCTACGGGACCAGCTTCGTCGAGCGCGCCGAGGACGCGATCCTGTCGGGCACCGACCCGGGGCTCTCGGCGTTCCCGCTCTGGTACGAACTGGCCCGCGGCCGCCCCGCCGGCGGGAACGCCGCCACCACCGTCCGCTCCGGAATGCAGCGCGCCGCGTACGCCGGGCTCGCGGGCAAGCGCGGTGCGGTGGCCGCCGTCGAGCCGGTCACCGGGAAGATCCTCGCGCTGGTCAGCAGCCCCTCGTACGACCCGGCCGTGCTCTCCGGTACGGGTACGAAGGTCAAGGAGGCCTGGTCCGCCCTGAACGCGGACCCCGCCCGGCCGATGCTCAACCGGGCGCTGCGCGAGACGTACCCGCCCGGCTCCACCTTCAAGATCGTGACGGCTGCGGCCGCCCTCGACGCGGGCGTGGTCACCGATGTGGACGCGCCGACCCGGACCCCCGACCCCTACCCGCTGCCCGGGACCAGCACCCTGCTGCCGAACGCGGGCACCGGCTGCGAGGACGCCTCGATGGCGGACGCGGTGCAGTGGTCCTGCAACACGGTGATGGCGAAGATCGGGGTGCAGGTCGGGCTGCGCGGGATGGTGGAGGCGGCGCGGCGCTTCGGCTTCAACGGCGAGGGGCTGCGGGTGCCCTCATGGGTGTCCCGGTCGAACTTCGACACCGACATGAGCCAGGACCAGCTGGCCCTTTCCTCGATCGGGCAGTTCAACACCACTGCGACACCGCTGCAGATGGCGATGGTGGCCGCGGCCGTCGCGAACGGCGGCGAGCTCAAGTACCCCTCCCTGGTGGAACGGACGACCCAGGATGACGGTTCCCAGGTCCGGCGCGGCGACCAGCGCAGCCTGGGCCGGGCGATGAACCCGGCCACCGCCCTCCGGCTGCAGGAACTGATGGTCAAGGTGGTGGAGAACGGGACGGGCCGCAACGCCGCGATCCCGGGCGCGGTGGTCGGCGGCAAGACGGGCACCGCGCAGCACGGGGTCGGCAACGCGGGGACCCCGTACGCCTGGTTCATCTCCTGGGCCAGGGCCGAGGGCACGGCGCTGCCGCAGGTCGCGGTCGCGGTGGTGGTCGAGGACGCGTCGGCCGACCGGGGTGACATCAGCGGCAACGGCGCGGCGGCGCCGATCGCGCGGGCGGTGATGGAGGCGGCGCTGGCCGCAGGCTGACACCCGGCTCCCGCCCCCGCCGGCCCGCCCGACCGCCGGGGGCCGCCCCGAGCGTCGAGGCCCGCCCGGAACGCCTCAGGGGGCTTCCGCCCCGTCGGCGATGGCGGCCTCGACCTCCGCCACCCGCGCCGACTCCTCGGCCGCGAACCGCTCGCGGTCGAGGGCCTCGGCGATCTCCTCGTCCTGGCTCATCAGCAGGTCCAGGTTCGAGTCGCCCATGTCGAAGACACCGAGGTCCAGGTAGGCCCGCTGCAGCCGTTCGCCCCACAGTCCGATGTCCTTCACGCACGGCACGATCCTGCTGAACAGCAGCTTGCGGAACAGGTGCAGGAACTCCGACTGCTCACTGATCAGCGCCGCCTCCTTGGCCGCGATCCCGAAGTTCTCCAGCACCTCCACCCCGAGCAGCCGGTCCCGCATCAGGTAGCAGCCCTCGATCACGAACTCCTCGCGCTCGCGCAGCTCGGCGTCGGTGAGCTGCTTGTAGTAGTCGCGCAGCGCCATCCGCCCGAAGGCCACGTGCCGGGCCTCGTCCTGCATCACGTACGCCAGGAGCTGCTTCGGCAGCGGCTTGGTGGTCGTGTCGCGGATCAGGCCGAAGGCGGCCAGCGCCAGCCCCTCGATGAGCACCTGCATGCCGAGATAGGGCATGTCCCAGCGGGAGTCGCGCAGGGTGTCGCCCAGCAGCCCCTGGAGGCTGTCGTTGATCGGGTACAGCATCCCGACCTTCTCGTGCAGGAAGCGCCCGAAGATCTCGGCGTGCCGGGCCTCGTCCATGGTCTGCGTGGCGGAGTAGAACTTCGCGTCCAGGTCCGGCACCGACTCCACGATGCGCGCCGCGCACACCATCGCGCCCTGTTCACCGTGCAGGAACTGGCTGAAGTTCCAGGAGGCGTAGTGCCGGCGCAGCTCGCCCTTGTCCTTCGCGGTGAGCTTGGCCCAGTGCCGCGTCCCGTACAGCGGCAGGGCCTCTTCGGGAGTGCCCAGCGGATTGAACGGGTCCACCTCGATGTCCCAGTCGATGCGCTTGCCGCCGTCCCACTGCTTGTCCTTGCCCTTCTGGTAGAGCGCCAGGAGCCGCTCGCGGCCGTCGGCGTACTCCCAGCTGAAGCGGGCGGAGCCGGCGGCGGGAACCTGCCAGACCGGCTCGCCCGGGTTCTTGGTGTAGAGCTCGTGCGTCGACACTGACGCCCCCTCGTCTCACGTACTGCCTTGTGGGACCGGACAGTTGGCAGCGTCACACGTTGGTAGACGCGGGGTCAACAAGTCGTGCGCGAGGGATTGACGACCTTGCTGACAGGCAGTCTCATAAGAAGTGACCGCCGGTAACTCGACGACGAGGTGTCCGAACCCATGACGACCGTGACCGAACGAGCCGCGCTCCAGGACGCCCTCGGCCTGCTCAAGGACCGCGAGCAGATAGCCGAGCGGCTGCTCGAATCCTCGGCCAAGCACTCCTTCGACCCCGACAAGGAACTCGACTGGGACGCCCCGGCGATCGAGGGCAAGTACTACTGGCCGCCGGAACTGCTCTCCCTCTACGACACCCCGCTGTGGAAGAAGATGGGGGAGGAGCAGCGCATCGACCTCTCCCGCCACGAGGCGGCGGCGCTCGGCTCGCTCGGCATCTGGTTCGAGATCATCCTCATGCAGCTCATGGTCCGGCACATCTACGACAAGTCCCTGACCAGCAAGCACGTCCGCTACGCGCTCACCGAGATCGCCGACGAGTGCCGCCACTCGATGATGTTCGCCCGCATGATCCAGAAGGCCGGCGCCCCCGAGTACCCCGTCTCCCGCCTCAACCACAACCTCGCGCGGATCCTGAAGACCGTCTCCACCACCCCCGGCTCCTTCGCCTGCACCCTCCTCGGCGAGGAGATCCTCGACTGGATGCAGCGCCTGACCTTCCCGGACGAGCGCGTCCAGCCGCTGGTCCGCGGCGTCACCCGGATCCACGTCATCGAGGAGGCCCGGCACGTCCGGTACGCCCGCGAGGAACTGCGCCGCCAGATGCTGACGGCCCCGCGCTGGGAGCAGGAACTCACCCGGATCAGCTGCGGGGAGGCCGCCCGCGTCTTCTCGCTGGCCTTCGTGAACCCGGCCGTCTACGACAACATCGGCCTGGACCGCCGCGAGGCCGTCGCCCAGGTGAAGGCGAGCGGCCACCGCCGCGAGGTCATGCAGAGCGGAGCGAAGCGGCTCACCGACTTCCTCGACGACATCGGCGTGCTGCGCGGGGTCGGCCGCAGGCTCTGGCAGAGCTCGGGACTACTGGCGTAGGAGGAAGGCCGCCGGGCCTGATCCACAGGACCCCCACTCGTCCGGCGTCCGCGGGGCTACCCTGCGGACATGACCGTACGCGCGTACCGCAGGCTGAGCGTCGAGGAGCGGCGAGCCCAACTCCTCGACGCCGCCCTCTCGCTGTTCGCGCACCGGGCACCGGAGGAGGTCTCGCTCGACGACGTCGCCGAGGCCGCCGGGGTGTCCCGCCCGCTCGTCTACCGCTACTTCCCGGGCGGCAAGCAGCAGCTCTACGAGGCCGCCCTCCGCTCGGCCGCCGAGCTCCTCGAACTGTGCTTCGCCGAACCCCAGCAGGGCCCCCTGACCCGGCGTCTGTCCCGGGCCCTGGACCGCTACCTCGCCTTCGTCGACGAACACGACGCCGGCTTCGCCGCCCTCCTGCAGGGCGGCAGCGTCGTGGAGACCTCCCGCACCACGGCGACGGTCGACGGCATCCGGCGGGCCGCCGCCGAGCAGATCCTCTTCCACCTGGGCGTCCCGGCCCCCGGCCCCCGGCTGCGCATGATGGTCCGTACGTGGATCACGGCCGTCGAGGCGGCCTCCCTCATATGGATCGACGAGGGCAAGCAGCCCGAGGTCGAGCGCCTCCGGGACTGGCTGCTGGACCAGTTCATCGCCCTCCTGACGGCCACCGCCGCCACCGACCCGGAAACGGCCGCGGCCGCCCGTGCCGCCCTCGCCCTGGAATCGGCGGACGGCCCGGTCGGGGTCCTGGCCCGCCGCGTGATCCCGGTGGTGTCCGAGGCCGCCCACCTGCTGTGACACTGGTGGGGTGAGAAGCCAACCGACCCCGTTCGAGGGCGGCCCGATGGACGGCCGGGTCCTCCCCGTCCTCCTCGGCCCGACCGGACACCCCCCGAAGTGGTACGAGATCCCCGTCCCGGCACCGGACGGCGGCCCGCCGACGGTACTGCTGTACGAACGCGTCCCGGCGGGGTACTCCAAGCGGCTCGGCCTGCAGAAGGGCTGGAAGTACGACTTCCGCCCCTCGGGCACCAAGCCCCAGGTCCGCTGGCCCTGGACGAAGACCCCACGCCCTTGACCTCGCCGGTCCCTTTACGTTGCCGCGTCGGGGCCTCCGACCGGGCCGGGGTACGCCGAGGCCGTTTCCGGGTCCGCGAGTGTCGGGTCGGCCTCCGGCGGGGGCCGGTCCCGGCCCAGGTCCGGTTCCGTTGCCGCGAGCGTCGGGTCGGGCTCCGGCGGGGGCCGAGTACGCCGGGGCGGGGGCGGGCGCGCCGTGGCAGGGCTCCGACCGGGCCGGGGTACGCCGAGGCCGTTTCCGGGTCCGCGAGCGTCGGGTCGGGCTCCGGCGGGGGCCGAGGACGCAGGGGCGAGGGCCCCGGCCGTCGGCCCGCGCCGCTCACCGCCGCCCGGGCGTCTCCGCCTGGCGCCGCGCCGCCCCGCCGTCGCCGTTTCCGCCCGCAACGCCGAGCCCGAGCCTCGCAGCGCCGCCCCGCCGTCTCCGGCCCGCAACGCCGAGCCCGCGGCCCGCGCGTCCGCCCGCAACGCCGAGCCCGCAGCCCGCACCGCCGCCCCCCGCCGTCTCTGCCCCGCAACGCCGAGCCCGCGGCCCGCACGACCGTCCCCGCGACTCCGCCCGGCAACGCCGAGCCCGCGGCTTGCGGCGCCGGCCCCGCCGTCTCCGGTCGGCAACGCCGGGCCCGCGCCCGCGTCGCCGCCCGCCGACACCCAGCCCGCGGCCGCGCACGCGTCGAGCCGGCCCCGCCCGTAGGCCCCCGCAGCGTCCCGCGGCTCCGGCCAGGAGACCGGCTAGTGGCCCGGGAGACGGAGGACCGCCAGCCCGCCGCCTTCGCCGTCCTCCGCCGCGCGGAACTCCAGCCGCGCCCCGATCACCCCCGCCTGCCCCACGGCGATGGTCAGCCCCAGCCCGTGCCCCTTGCCGCCCCCGCTCCGGAACCGCTGCGGGCCGTGCGCCGCCAGGTACTCGGGGAAGCCGTCCCCGTGGTCCCGTACGGTCACCACCGGCCCGTCCACCGTCAGCACCACCGGCGGCCGCCCGTGCTTGTGGGCGTTGGCCACCAGGTTCCCGAGCACCCGTTCCAGCCTCCGCCGGTCCGTCTCCACGTGCGCATCCCGGAGGATCACCACCTCCGAGTCCGTCCCGGACGCCCGCACCACCCGGCGTACCAGCCGCCCCAACTGGTGCAGGTCGCTCTCCACCACCTCGCTGCCCGAGTCCAGCCGGGAGATCTCCAGCAGGTCCTCCGTCAGCTGCCGCATCGTCCGTACCCGCTCCTGCACCAGCTCCGTCGGCCGTCCCTCCGGCAACAGCTCCGACGCCGCCTGCAGGCCCGTCAGCGGTGTGCGCAGCTCGTGTGCCACGTCCGCCGTGAACCGCCGCTCGCTCTCCAGCTTCGACTGCAGGCTCCCGGCCATGGTGTCCAGCGCCGCCGCCACCGTCGCCACCTCGTCCTGGTGCCGCGAGGGGGCCCTCGTCCGCGGGTCGTCCACGCGCGCGTCGAGGTCGCCCTGGGTGATCCGCCGGGCCACGGCCGCCGTCAGGTGCAGGCGCCGGGTCACCCGGGTCACCGCGAAGGCGCCCACCAGCAGCGTGCCGCCGATCGCCAGCAGCGAGGACCCGATGATCGCGTGGTCCAGCCCGCTGATCGTGCGGGCGCTCTGCCCGTAGTCGACGGTGGTCGCAAGGGCACGGCCGTCCGCCGGGCCCGCCGCCCACATGGTCGGGCGGCCCCGGTGGTCCGCCACCACAGTGCCCCGGCGCCCGCTGACGGCGAGCGCCCGCAGCTCGGGCGGCAGCCCGACGGGATCCAGCCACGAACCGCGCGGAAGGGGCTCGCCCGCCTCGTACGCGCGCGAGACCTCCAGCAGTCTGCCGAGCGCCTTCTCCCGTGCCGTGGCCACCGTCTGCCGGGTCACCTCCACGTGCACGAGGGCGCCCAGCACGGCCGCCAGCGAGCAGCACATCACCACGATGAAGCACGCCGATTTCCAGGTCAGCGTGGCCGTCCAGGCGGGCAGCCGCACGGGCGTCACGGTCGGCCCGGCACGGGAGCGGGTTCCCGGCTCCCGGGGGCCTGCGGATTGCCGGGCACCCGTACGATCTGCTCGCGCGTCGGCAGCATGGTGAGCTGCTTCTCGTCCCAGGACCAGGCGGTGACCAGCTCGTATCCGTGGTTGCCGCTGGGCACCCGCAGGATCACGTCACGCCCGGCGAGTTCCACCGTGATGACGGTCTCCGTGGTCGCCATGATCCGGTTGAGCCGCCCGTCCGGGTCGGCCGTGTACACCCGTACGGACATCATCTTGTCCGGGAACTCGATGCCGACGATCAGCTCGTCCTTGCCGTTGCCCGTGAGGTCCCGGTAGTACGGCTTCAGCACCGGGCACGCCTCCGGATCCTGCTCGTCCTCGTCCTCGGCCTTCGCGCACTCCTGGATCGCGGCCGCCGTCCGCGGCGGCATCCCGTCCGCGCCGACCTCGGTGTCCGGATGGGCGCGCAGCTCGGCCTGGACGAGGGCCACCGGGTCGACGGCGTGCACGTCCTGGTCGCGGACCGGCGGGATCCCCTTCACGTACTCGGGCGGGGCCCCGCCCGGATCGGCGGGCGGTACGGACGCGCCGCGGCGGTCGGGCCACAGATGTACGGGCCCGCTCGCGGTCGGTGTGGAACCGGCGCTCACCAGCCCGCCACTGTCCCCGCAGCCCGCCAGCAGCGGGACCAGCGCGAGAAGGGGGAGCAGCGAGCGCGCGGACACACGCAAGCGCAACCTGTTCACAGCTCCTGTGCCCTTCTGACCGCGATACGCCGACGGCCGATCACGTCGACCACGTCAACCATATGCGGAGGTACATCCGTTTTACCCTGCGGTCTCAGCTGTCCGTGCGCCCTCGGCGCAGCATCGCGAAGCCCAGCCCGGCGGCGCCGACGGCCGCGATCCCGCCGGCGGCGGCGAGCAGCAGCACACCGTCGCCCGGACCGTCCGCCAGCGTACGCAGCCGCCGCCCACCGCCGGAACCGTCGGCGACGACGTGGGTGTCCCCGGTGGCCGCCTTCCGGGGAACGGAGGCCGGAACGACCTGCCCGCCGCGGGCCTCGTTGCGGGTCCCGGTCTTGTGCCCGTCGCCCGCCACGGTGTGGTCGCCGCCCTCGGCCGGGACGCCGCCCACCCAGGAGGTCAGCCGCCCGGCGGGGTCCAGCGCCGCGTGCAGGTCCCCGGAGCCGCCGACGGCGGTGACCCCGTCACGGCTGGTCAGGGTGGCCGCCTTGGCGCCGTCGGCCGCCAGGATCTCGGCCTGGTAGGCGCCGTCGGCCGTGCGGTAGATCTTCGCCGTGGAGACGCCGTCCGCGAGCGAGAGGCTCTTGACGAGGATCGGGCGCGGGGCCGCGGAGTGTGCGGACGAGGCCGCGGGCACCCCCTCGGCCAGGGCGGCGGCGGTGGGCAGCGCCAGCAGACTTCCGGCACATGCGGTCACGGCGGCGGCGCGAACGAGAGTGCGGCGGCTGACGGTGCTCACGGGGAAATCCTTCGGTGCCGGTCAGGGCCTGGGCCATCCAGGTGGGTCAAACCTAGGGCCGGGCCGTTGCGGCAGCGCCCCGTTCGTGTAACAGCGGAGTCGCAAGGTTCCGTCGGAGTCGTTACACATCCGAGGGATTGCCCTGCGGCGCCCCGGCTGCTCCCATGGACGGCGGGGGTGAGGGCGATGCGCGGACTCAAGGTACTGCCGAGCGGCCGGCCCGGCCGCGGCCGGCTGTACGTCAACCTGCCCGACGGGCAGGCGGTGGCCTGGTACGACCGGCAGGCCAACCGGATCAGCGTGCTCGCGGACGACCACCGCGAGGCGATCCTGGCGGTGCTCCGCCCCTACCTGAGCGGGACGGTCTCGATCGGCCCGCCCCCGGTCCCCACCGCCTCCGACCTGCGACGTCTCGCGCTATCGCCGGACGCGGACCTGGCCCCGAACCGCCCGGGGGAGACCCTGCTGGGCGAACTGGAACACGGCCCGGCGGGCACCAGAGCCCGGCACCGGCTGCGCCAGGACCTGACCGCGCAGCAGCGGATGGGCGACGCCTTCGACGCCCTGGAACCCGAGGGCTGGCGGACCCTGCACTGCGTCCCGCTCCCGGGGCTGGGCCGCATCGACCACCTGCTCATCGGCCCGGCGGGCGTCTTCTGCGTGCGTACGATTCCGGGCCGCCGCCAGCGCGCGGTGATCGGCGACCTGCTGCTCACGGTGGGCCGCACGGAACCCCGCCCGGACCCCCGCTGGATCCGCCGCGCGGCGGCCTTCGCGACGGCGGCCCTGGCTGCCAAGGTCACCCCGGCGCTGGCGCTGGTCGACGCCTCGCGGGTCGAGACGGCCCCCACGGTCCGCGACATCCGCATCCTCCAGCCCCCGACGGCGACCCCGAACCTCGCGGCATCCCCCACGACGCTGAAACCCCCGGAGGTGGACGCCCTCTTCGCCCGCGCCCGCGACACCACCACCTGGCTCGGCACCCACTCCGGCCCCACCGGCGTTTGAGGCACCCCACCCCGTCCCCGGCCGCACACCCAGGCCCCCACCGCCGTACATCCCAGCCCCGCCGGCGTTTGAGGCGCGGGGTCCGGGGCGGAGCCCCGGTTTCGGGAAGGGGCGGGTAGGGGAGAGCGCCGCAGGCCCAGCCCAGCCCAGCCCAGCCCAGCCACCGCCACCGCTCAGGCGGAGGTCCGCTTCCGCGGCGTCGCGGCCTTCTTCGCCGCCGCACCGGTCTTCTTCGCCGCCGCGGTCTTGGCCGTCTTGGCCGTCTTGGCCGTGCTCTTGGCCGCCGCCGCGCCCGAAGCCGACCTGCCCGCAGCCGACTTGCCGGTCGTCGTCGTCTTCTTCTTCGTCGCGGCCGAAGCCGCCGTCTTCTTGGCCGAAGCCGCCGTCGACGTCGACTTCTTCCCACCGACCGCCTTCGGCGCAGCCGCCCCCGCCTCCGCCCCCGCCTTCCGCCGGATCGGCGTGACCTCGGCCTCCGCCTCGCCCTCCCGATCCGCCTCCCCCCGGGAAGCCTTCGCGGCCCGCACGCTCTTCTCCAGCGCCGCCATCAGGTCGATCACCTGCCCGCCGGCCGGCTCCACCACGGCCTCCGTCGGCTCGAACGCCCCACCCGACTTCGCCACGATCAGCGCCTCCACGGCCTCCCGGTAGTCGTCGTGCAGCGAGGCCATCTCCACCTCGCCCAGCGTCGCCATCAGTGCGTCCGCCAGGTCGAGTTCGGCTTCCCGTACGGACACCGTGCCCTCCGGAGCCACCCCCTCCGGCGCCCGGATCTCGTCCGGCCAGAGCAGCCCGTGCATCGCGATCACGTCGTCCACGACCCGCAGCATGCCCAGCCGCTCCCGCCCCCGCAGCGCGTACTTGGCGATCGCGACCTTCCGGCTCCGCTTGAGCGCCTCCCGCAGCAGCGTGTACGGCTTCGCCGCCGTCGCGCCGTTCGCCGCGAGGTAGTACGCCGCGTCCATCTGCAGCGGATCGATCTCCTCCGCCGGCACGAACGACATGATCTCGATCGTCTTCGCGGTCGCCAGCGGCAGCTGCGCCAAGTCCTCGTCCGTGATCGGGACGATCGACCCGTCGGCCTCCTCGTACCCCTTGCCGATCTCGGCGCTCGGCACCTCCTCCCCGTCCAGCTCGCACACCTTGCGGTACCGGACGCGCCCGCCGTCACTCACGTGGATCTGGCGGAAGGAGATCGAGTGGCTCTCGGTGGCGTTCACGAGCTTGATCGGGATGCTGACCAGGCCGAAGGAGATCGCCCCGTTCCATATGGATCGCACGGTTCCTCCTGTTTCGTGGCAGTCTCATCGTATGACGCCGATCACATTGGTGGAGGGCCGTCGCATCGCGCTCAGCAATCTCGACAAGGTCCTCTACCCGGAGACCGGCTTCACGAAGGGCGAGGTGCTGCACTACTACGCCACCGTCGCGGGACCGCTGCTCGCCCACGTCCACGACCGGCCGGTGTCCTTCCTGCGCTACCCCGACGGACCGGACGGGCAGCTCTTCTTCACCAAGAATCCGCCGCCCGGCACGCCCGACTGGGTGAGGACCACCCCCGTGCCGCGCTCCGAGGACCTCTCCGCCGCACAGGTGGTCGTCGCCGACATGGCCACCCTCATGTGGTCCGCCAACCTCGTCGTGGAGTTCCACACCCCCCAGTGGACCGCCGGCCACCCCGCGCTCGCCGACCGGATGGTCCTCGACCTCGATCCCGGTCCGCCCGCCACCGTCGTCGAATGCTGCGCCGCCGCGCTCTGGCTGCGCGAGCGGCTCGCCGCCGACGGCCTCCACGCCTACGCCAAGACCTCCGGCTCCAAGGGCATGCACCTGGCAGTGCCGTTGGAGCCGACCCCGTCCGCGCGGGTGTCCGCGTACGCCAAGCAGCTCGCCCAGGAAGCCGAGCGTGAGCTCCCCGGCCTGGTCGTCCACCGCATGGCCAAGGCGCTGCGCCCCGGCAAGGTCTTCGTCGACCACAGCCAGAACGCCGCCGCCAAGACCACCGCCGCCCCCTACACCCTGCGCGCGCGGGCCCGCCCGACCGTGTCCGCGCCCGTGTCCTGGGCGGAGGTCGAGGCCTGCCGGACCGCCGCCGGGCTCGTCTTCCTCGCCGACGACATCGCCCCGAGGCTCGCCCGGGACGGGGACCTCTTCGGCCCGCTCACCGACCCCGAGCAGGCCCGGCCGCTGCCGGGGGCCCGGCCGTGATCCGCGTCGCGCTGGCCGCAGCCGTACGTACCCTGCCGCGCGGGGCGGGACTGGCGTACGAGCCGAAGTTCGACGGCCACCGGCTCGTCGTGCTGCGCTCGGCGACCGACGTGACGCTCCAGGCGCGCTCCGGCCGGATCGTGACCAGCGCCTTCCCCGACCTGGCCGCGGCCGCGCTGCTGCTGCCCGCCGACACGGTCCTCGACGGCGAGGTGGTGGTCTGGCACGCCGGGCGTACGGACTTCGCGCTGGTGCAGCGGCGGGCGGCGGCCACCGCCGCACGGGCCGCGGTGCTCGCGCAGCGCCTGCCCGCCTCGTACGCCGCCTTCGACGTGCTGGAACTGGCCGGGCTGGACCTGCGCGCACGCCCGTACGAGCGCCGCCGGGCCCTCCTCGTCGACCTGCTGCTGCCGCTCGGGCCACCGCTGCAGCCGGTGCCGATGACGACCGATCCGGAACTGGCCGCCACCTGGTACGAGACCCTGCCGGCCAGCGGGATCGAGGGCCTCGTCGTGAAACGGCTGGACCAGGCCTATCCCGCCGGCCGCCGCGGCTGGCAGAAGCTGCGGCACACCGACGTCCGGGACGCGGCGGTGGTCGGCTACACCGGCACCCCGCGCCGCCCGCTCGCCCTGGTGCTCGTCCTGCCGGTCGGGGACGAGACCCCGCTGGTGTCGAGCCCGCTGAGCGCGGCGCTGCGTTCGGAGGTGGCGGCCGAGGTGGCCGCCCGCGGGGCCGCCTCGCCGTTGCTGGCCACGGTCACGGCGATCGGGCTCGGGGAGGTCCCGTTCCGGGCGCTCGACCCACCGCTCACGGCGGAGGTCCGGTACACCTCGACCCGGCACCCGCCGCCGGAGGTGCTGCGGCTGCGGACGGACCTCTGACCCGCGCGGGAGGCGCGGGTCAGAGGGTGGGACGGAGCAGGCGGGCAGGGCGTCGTTCGGGTCAGGAGTGGGCGCCACGCCCTGCGTCCGGCGGAGCCCCCGGCTGCGGATGCGGTCCCGGCCCCTCCGGGAGTTTGTAGCCGGACTCGCGCTCCGCCCGGACCTCGTCCGGATGACTGGAGGTGGTGGAGCCGAAGTTCCCGTAGCCCTGCATCTCGTGAGGCCGCAGGCCACCCTCCGGGATCTCCACCTGGTCCCGCTCCTCGCGGACCTCGTAGACCGCGCCGCCGTCGGGCAGATGCGGCTGACTCTCGGGGGTGGGCGGGGGTGGCTCCTTGGCCCGTACCTTCTTGCCGAGCATGAAGCCGCCCAGCAGGAAGCCGGCGACGAGGATGCCGACGACCAGGAACCATGCGATGTCGGCGAGGGTCGCGTCCACGCTCAGAGTCGTGTCCATAGCGACCATGTTCCCGCACCCAGGTCCGAAATGCTCCGCTATGCCCTGGGTGCCTTGGGCCATCCGGGGTACACGCCCGGTGTGCCACCCACCGAACGAGAAGGAGGCCGGCCATGCCCCGCGGATCTTCCCCGAAGCGCGAGCGGCAGTACGAGCACATCAAGGAAGGCCTGGAGCGGCGCGGCGAACCCGAGGAGAAGGCGCAGGAGATCGCCGCCCGGACGGTGAACAAGGAACGCGCCCGGGCCGGCGAATCCCGGACCGCGAGCAGGGAATCCGTCGAGGACATCTCCTCGTCGCGGCGCGGGGGCCTGCACTCCCACTCGGGCGCGCAGGGCCCCACGTACGAACAGCTCTACGCCGAGGCGCGGCGCCGCAACATCCACGGCCGCTCGGAGATGAACAAGACACAGCTCAAGCGGGCCCTGGGGGAGTGAAAGCGCCTAGGAGTTGATGGGGCCGTCGGCATCCCGCAGGGTCCCGGCGGCCTTGCGCTCCCCGAGCGCCCCCAGGATCTCGGCGCAGATCGCCAGCGCGGTCTCCGCCGGGGTGCGGGCGCCGAGGTCCAGGCCGATCGGTCCGTGCACCCGCGCCAGCCGCGCCTCGGTGACCCCGGCCGCGAGCAGCCCCTCCCGCCGCCGGGCCGTGGTCTTGCGTGAGCCCAGCGCGCCGACGTACGGCACCTCCTGGGCCAGGGCCACCCGCAGCGTCGGCACGTCGAACGACTCCTCGTGGCTCAGCATGACCAGGCACGCGGCGTCCCGGCGTGCCTCCAGCACCTTGGCTGCCTCCTCCGGGCCGGTGACCAGCACGGCCTCCCAGCCCAGCAGCAGGGCCTGCCGCTCGATGATCTCGGCGAGCTCGCCGCCGCCTCCGATGACCACGTACGGGGCCGACGGGAACGCCTCGACCAGCACCAGCCCCGACTCCGCGTACACCGCGTCCCGCCCGGCCCGCCGGGTCGCCAGCAGCTCGCCCGCCCGCCGCCCGGCATCGTCACCGGGCGCGTCCGTGGCCCGGACGACCTCACTGGCGGCCCGGTCCGCGGCCTCGTTCAGCCGGGTCACCAACGCCACCCCGACCCCGTCGCCGAGCAGCTCCCACCACTGGGCCGGGATCGCCGAGAGCGGCTGCAGCAGCACCTCCGCCTGCCCGCCGCAGGTCAGCCTCGCGGCCACGGCCTCGGCGGCCCGTACGGACACCTCGCACACCCGCGCCGTGACCCCGGCCGGCAGGGCCGCGACCTCGGCGGCGAGCTCGGCGTCGAAGACCCCGCGGTAGAGCGTGCCGACACACTCCCCCCGCGTATCGATGAGCACGGCTCCGGCCGGATCCCGCGGTCCGAACCCCTGCTCGGTCACGGGCCGGGCCAGATACCCGGTCCGCCCCTCGGCCACCCACTGCCGCGCCGTCTCCACCAGCTCACGCATCCGCGCCGCCCCTTCTCGATCGTCAGAGCCCGCCACACGGCACCTGGCCAGCGGCGCCATGCAGCCTCACCCCCAACGTACGCACGCACCCCGCACCTACCCACCCCCCAGATCCCACAGACCCCGCCCCACCTCCCTCGTACGGACCACCGGAACCGGCCGACTGCGGCGATGCCGGCCCAGGCCCGCGGCCGGGAACTCCCAGTCTTTCGGCGCGTTCCGGGGCCGGGGTACTGACTGGCAGTCGGGTCAGGGCGGTGCTTGAATGGAAATAGCGCGGTGAACCGGAACTTCGTGAACATACCGAAGCCGGGCCGCGTATCTCGTGCCTCGCAGGCTGCGCATCGCCCTGTGGAGGATCCCGAGCCACAGGTGACGACTCGGGCTGCTGAAGGGACCCGTCCATGGCCAAGTACACGAAAGAGCCGCCCGACTGCAGGTCGGAGATTCTGTTCGTCGGAACCACAGGTCTCAGACCCCTCGCCAATTCTCCCGACGTTCCGGTGGAGATGTACATCGACATCCTCGCGCCCGAGAGCTACATGAGTGTGTACTTCGAGCAGGTCTCCCTCTACATCGAGGTCCTGACGGAGGGTGTGAAGATAGCTCCGCATCCGACCATCAACCCCACCGGTGAGTGGTCGATCTGGGACGGTGGCCAGTGGGTCGTGACCTCGCCGATGAGCCGTCCGCCCACGGATCGGCTGCGTCTGAGGCATTACGACAAGCGCGTGACCTCCGGCTCCACCAACGGAAAGACACACTGGCTCGGCGTGACGGGCCTCCCGAGCACCGGAGCGTTGGAGATGCGCGCCTATTGCGATGCGATCAACGCTGTTGCCGACACCAGGAGTTGCCGGATCCACATGGACGACTTCCATGTGGGCCAGCAGCTTTCAGGATTCCTGGACTGACCCTGTTTCGTGGCCCTCGTCACGAGCGGTGCCCATCCCACGCTAGGAGCATCGGTATGCCTGCCAGCGAATCCGGCGACCGTGTAGTTCTTTTCGCAGACAGGAATTTCCTCGGCCTGGCCCAGTTCCTTGCCGTAGGGTCCTATGATTCATCGGACTTGAGTATCGGGAACGACGTCGTTCGTTCTGTCAAGGTGCCCTCGGGCTTGGTGGTGCGCCTCTATGAACACTGGCACTTTCAGGGCGCTCATCTGGATGTCGGCCAAGACGACCCGGACCTCGGCGAATGGGCAAGGGCGGCAAGTTCGGCCGTCGTCTACAAGGCGACCGACCCTCCCCCCAGGATCAGGAAGATCGTTCTTTACGAAGGTCCGCAGATGACGGGTGCGTCCCGGGTCGTCGGCCCCTTCAATTTTCCCCAGGAGGAAACACGTCCACAGGTGCCGCTCGGTTCTGCACTCATCCCGGACGGAATGGTTCTTCGGGTCTACCCGGAAGTGGTATTCAGTCCGCCTCTGGACTTCACGGACCACTTCAGCGACAACATGAACCTGGGCCCTCGCGGCGCCGAGCACTACTCGTTCAAAGCATTCAAGCAGAACCCGGGCGAGAACCCTTAGAGGCCGGTTCGGGACCTGAGCGGCGCGATGAGGGCCCGCAACCGTGAGAGGTTGCAGGCCCTCCGTGCGTACCGGCTTTGTCCCGCTGGCCAAGACGCAGCGCTCCTAGTCCTGCGCCCCGAGGGTCTCCATGGCGCTGACCCCTTGACGGTTCGACCAGCGGAACACTCCGGGCTGCCGCAGGGACGCCTCCATTCCGGGTTCCGCGCCCCGCACGTTCAGGTGATGGCCCGTACTGAACACCAGGCGCAGGGAGCCGGACTTGAAGACGATCGACGACAGGACGGTGGCCCCGACGAGTCGGCCCCACTCTTCACCGGCAACCGCTACGGCCCCCGGAGCGGTGGCCGGCCCGTCCGTCAGGAGTAAGGGGCCGGCGACCGTGAGCACCACCTCGTCGGCGAACGTCACCGAGAGGGCCGTCTCCGTACGGGAGACGGCCAGCACCGGGCTCCCCCGCAGTCCGATGCGCCAGCGGTCGCCGAGGTCCTCGATCACGACCGGCCCGGGATGTGGTCGAAGATGTTGCCGATGCTGTCACCCGGAGAACCGTCGGGCATCTGGGGGTAGACCTCTCCGGTCTTGGGGTCGACGAGCATGTCCGGGTTCCTGTTGCCGCCGATTCCGCGCCACGCCGCCTGGTTCTTCACCTTGTGGATCGCATCCTTCACCTGCTTCACCGAAAGGCCGGCGGCCTGCGCGATGGCGGCCGGCCTGCTGCACAGTCCATTGGAATTGTGGACCAGAACCGGCGTGACACCCGCGAGCACGTAGTACGTGTGCAGGTCGTTGACCGTCAGGTTGTACGCGCCCTGGAGTTCCTTCCAGTGCGTGACCTTGTCGATCGCGACGGCGGTGCCGTCCGGCGTGCGGAGGGTGTCACCGGAGTTGAGGTCGGCGGCGTCCGTCCACTGCCTGCGGTTCTCCACCCAGACCGGGTGGTGGTCCGTGGCGGTGAGGGAGCCCGCCCCCTGACCGACGGTGATGCCGGTGAAGTCACGGTCGTCGGGGGTGTAGATCGTGCCGTCGACCCGGCGGGGGCCGCCGGCACCCGTCTCGGGATCGGCGGCGAGGACGGTGTCGCCGACCTTGATCTGCTCGATGGGGCGGGTGGCCCCGTCACCCATCAGTACCGGCGTACCGGCCGGGAAGCTGTTGAAGCACCCGGCGACCTTCTCGGTCTTGCGGGCGGCCCGGATGGCCTCGGCCGTGAGCGTGCCGCCGGTCTTGAGCCATTTCAGCACGACGAGCCCGCCCACGACCCGGTCGATGGTGTCCAGGCGCTCACCGGTCGCCAGATCGTTCCCGGTGATGGCTTCCACGACGCCCTTGCCGCTGCTGATGCCGGGAAGCAGGTCGAGCACCATGCCCACCCTGCGGTTCTCGGCGGCGCGCTCCTCGGGCGACTGGGGGTGCGCACCGACCTGGTCGGCAACGTGGGAGAAGTCGAACTTGATGTCCGGTACGGCGAGGATCTTGTCCGCGGCCTTGTTGAACCCGGCGACGGCAGTGGTCATCTGCCCCATGCCCTGGTTCATCTGGCCGACGCCCTCGTTGAGCTGCGTCATCCCCCGGTTGGCCTGCTTCAGGCCCTCGTTCATGCCGTCGATGCTCTTGTTGACATCGACCATGATGCCGTTCATCTCATCGAGGGCCGCGTTCGTCTCGTCGAGACCACGGTTGATCTGGTCCAGGGCGCCGAGGACGTCGTCGATCCACCGGCCGAACGACCCGTCGGCAACGACCGGCGGCCGATCCTCGCCCGGCGGGAAGAACTGGACGGCGGTCATGAAGGCGAGCATCTCGACCGAATCGCTCGCGGTCCCGCTGACGCGCGCCGCCAGCTCCAGCTTGGTGCGCAGCGAATCCACGGCCGGCTTGGCAGCCTTGAACGTCTTGACGAACTGCTCCAGCGCCTCCCGCCGCTTCTTCGGGTCCGTCTCCGCCGTGGGGTGGAGCAGGATTTCCGGCTGCAGCTTCTGGAGGGCGGCCACCTCCTTCGTGATCTCGGCGAACGCCGGCTGCTCGTCGTCCTCCATCGCATCCTTGAACGTGTAGAGGACCACTCCCAGGGCGAGCCCGACCTTGATGGACTTGAGCGCGAACTCCTTGGCGCACTTGGGTCGTTCCAGCAGCGGAAGGTTCTTGCACTTCGCGTACTGCGATACCCGGGCGGCGATCTCCAACAGGGTGGGCGGGCGGTCGAGCGGATCCGCGGCCGCAGCCGTTCCGGCCGCCCCCACCGTCAGGCACATGACGGTGAGGAGTATGACGATCTTCTGTTTGACGTGCTGAAACATGCGTTCCCTACGACGCGGCCCCAGGGGCCGCGTTCCCCTCGGCGGCTGACGGCCGCCGTTGTTACTTGCGCGTAAGCGCTTGGTCGCGGCCCACGGTAAGGCGTTACCGAAGGTCATGATCATCTCCGGGCCGACGGGCGGCCCGCGGCCACGGCCGAGCAGGTCTTTGCGCGCTCCGGGGCCATGTGGATCCGCGGCGACCGACGGTCCTGCCGGGGTCGTGTCATGTGCGGGGCCGGCCTGCGCGGTTGCGGCGGAGTCCGGGCCGCGAACAGGCCGCAGGGTCTGCTGTCCGGCTGCACAGAGCGGCAGTTGGCTGCGCATACGCGAAGACCCCGTCTCAGCGAAGGCGCTGATGGCGGGGTCTTTGGGCACTTCCTGCGAAGTGCCCCCGGCAGGATTCGAACCTGCGCACACGGCTCCGGAGGGCATGATCAGGAGAGACGTGATTGTGCCGTCTACCTGCGTAAATGCCAGCCGGCCCCTTGCCCGCTGGACTTCTCACGCGCCCTCACACGATCTTCCGTCTCAGCCTGCGGTAGCCGTGCATCCCCCGAGCCATCTCGCTTGGGTGAGAATCAGCCTTGCGGCTCATTTGTGTCCCTATCTGAGATGGCGGGTTCTCGTCACACTCATTGGAGTGAGCGAGACATCCATTGGCTGGTGCTGAGTGCGCTGGGGGAAGCCGTTGGCATACGTCCCGATACTCAAGGGCAAGGCGGGGGAGTTCTCGGCCCTGGCGCACGTCACGCCGGCGGTTCGCTCATGCATCCGCCCCGTCATGGAGCTGGTCCCTAACCCAGACGTGTGGGATGTACTGGAGACCTTCTGCGACCGGGCGATGAATGCGGTGCCGAAGGGCGCTGTCCTGACTGTGGACAGCGGTGCCCTGCCAACGGCACGAGTCCTTGAGGGCAAGGCTGGTGGCCCCATGGCCCGCCTCAGCGAGTCTCTCGGCCTCCGTGGCGTGGTGATGTGCCCGGTCGTTCGGTATACGGATTCGCGAGATGTCTTGGCTGAGGCTTCACAGGCGGTCGCTTCGCATCAGAGTGGCGTCTGCCTGCGTGTGTCCGGTGCCGCGGACATGCCGGAGTGCCTTCCTGATCACGGAAAGATCCGGTGGCTGCTTCGGATGCTTCACCTGGATCCGGAAGAGGTCGACCTGCTCATTGACGCTGGGCCGGTGGATTCCAGCGCCGTAAGAGATCGCTTGGCCGACCGTGCGTTGGCCGCGCTTACGGCGCTCTCTCCGTGGCGCTGGCGGCGGGAGTGTGTTGCTGCCGGAGCGTTCCCTGCCAACCTGACGGGGTTCCCGAGGGGTCGGGCGACGCCGGTAGCCAGGCGTGATGCGCAGCTCTGGCGGCGTGTCTTGAGCGGATACCGTGGGAGTTCGCCAGACTTCGGAGATTTCGGTGTGACGCATCCCCGGATGCCGGAGAAGTCCCGTGGAACGCCGCACCCCAACATGCGCTACACGACACCGGACGACTGGCAGGTCTTCGTCTACCCGCGAATCCGCTCCGGCAATGATGACTTCTTCACACTGAGCGCTGACCTGGTCGCGTCCTCATACAGGCCCTCGACAGGGGCGCGAACTTCATGGGGCGATGCACGTCTAAAGGAGTGCGCCATGCGGCAGAGGTCTAAGGCCGGTGGTGGTACGGAGTGGCGGGCGTGGGCAACTTCGCATCACCTAGCGGTGGTTACGTCCAATCTCAACACCCTGGGGTACCCATGAGGTCTGTGGAGACAGCGGTACCTGGTGGGGGACAGCATCGTCCCGAAGTAATCCGGGCAACGGTGGGACCAGTCTCCGATGTGCCCCGACCTTCCTCGAATGGCCGCTGATGGCCCTTGCCGTCCGAGCACGTATGTCACGGTTGTCAGGCAGCTAGCGCGTGTCTCTTTGATGGGTTGGTCAGTTGATCGGATGTGTCTGTCCGATTAGTGATCACTGATGCGATGTGGGACCGGATCGAGCCGCTGATGCCGGCCGATCCGGTCCGTGGACGATGATGGGCCGACCACCGTCGCACCCTTGAGGCCATCGCCTGGAAGTACCGCACCAACTCGCCCTGGCGTGACCTGCCAGGCGAGCTCGGCCCGTTCCAGACCGCTCACAAACGGTTGGCCAGATGGGCTGTCGACGGCACCTGGGAACGGATCCTGGCCTCGGTCCTGGCCGCGGCGGACGCCGCCGACGACATCGACTGGACCGTCTCGGTCGACTCGACCGTCATCCGGGCCCACCAGCACGCCGCCGGAGCACTCAAAAAGGGGCGGCGGGACGCCAAGAGCCAGCCGACCACGCACTCGGACGCTCCCGCGGAGGCCTGAGCACCAAGGTCCACCTGGCGGCCGACGGCCGAGCCCGACCTCTGGCCTTCACCGTCACCGCAGGCCAGGCCGGTGACGCACCGGCCTTCGAGACGGTGATGGACCGTATCCGCGTGCCCCGCACCGGCCCGGGCAGGCCCCGGACCAGGCCCAACGCAGTTCTGGCCGACCGCAGGTACTCCTCACGCGCCATCCGGGCCCATCTGCGACGCCGGGGAATCCGCGCGGTCATCCCGCAGCCGTCCGACCAGATGGGCCACCGCCAACGGCGAGGCCGTCACGGCGGCCGCCCGCCCGGCTTCGACCGCGAGGCCTACAAGCAACGGAACACCGTCGAACGCTGCATCAACCGATCTGAGAGTGGGCTCCTGTACACCCTGCCGTGACGCTGCGGATGGTCATACGATGTTGCACGTGGTCACTCTACGCACATACCTCGAACGGCTGCAGGCCATCCACTCGACCGGGGAGGCGGTTCCGGAAACCTCGTATTACGGGCAGCTGGAAGCGCTCCTGAACGATGTCGGCAACAAGCTATCGCCAGCAGTCACCTGTGTCTTGACCACGAAGAACCGCGGAGCAGGGATCCCCGACGGTGGGCTCTTCGTTGCGCGCCAAGCGGTTTCCGAGGCCGGTGACACTGCGCTGTTTTCGCGAGCGCCAGAGCGCGGAGTCATGGAGGTTAAAGGGGCTGCGCAGGATGTTGTTCGAGTCGCACGATCCGGCCAGGTCAGGCGATACCTGGAACGCTACGGCAAGGTTCTAGTCTGCACCTACCGCGATTTTCTGGTCGTTGGCCTTGACTCGAATGGCGAGCCCCAGACGGGTGAACGTTTCACTCTGGCGTCAGACGAGGATTCGTTTTGGGCGCTTGACCCTAAAGAGGCTGAACAGGCAAGAGGGGCTAGCTTCGCCGACTACCTCAAGCGCGCGTTGCAGGGTGACGCGCCGCTGAGTGCCCCTGCCGACGTTGCTTGGTTCTTGGCCGCCTACGCCCGCACCGGACTGACTCGGGTCGAGGAGGTCGGCGACGTCGATGCCCTTGCAACCCTTCGCAGCGCCATGGAGGAAGCTCTCGGCTTGCGCTTTGAAGGCGAGGATGGGGACCACTTCTTTCGCTCGGCGCTCGTACAGACACTGTTCTACGGTGTCTTCGCTTCGTGGGCATTCTGGTCGGAGCGGCAGTCGGAGCAGAGTACTAACCGCTTCACCTGGCGTCAGGCTCAATGGACGCTTTCCGTCCCGATGGTTCGTGTGCTGTTTCAGCAGCTGGCCACGCCAACGAACCTGCCGGCGGGACTCGATGAGGTACTTGACTGGACGGACGAAGTTCTCTCGCGTGTGGACCGCAAGCTGTTCTTCCAGCGCTTCGAGGCAGCTGAGGCGGTTCAGTACTTCTACGAGCCGTTCCTTCAGGCCTACGATCCCGAGCTCCGTCGCGAGCTCGGCGTCTGGTATACGCCTCCTGAGGTCGTGCACTACATGGTCGACCGAGTCCACCAGGCTCTACAAACGCAGATGGGTCTTCCTCTCGGCCTTGCTGATCCGAGTGTCCACGTGCTGGATCCGTGTACCGGCACCGGCTCTTACCTGACAGCTGTCCTCGACAAGATCGTGACCACTCTGAGAGCCCAAGGCGACGACGGGCTTGTCGCTGCAGAGGTCAAGCAGGCAGCTCTGTCTCGCATCCACGGGTTCGAACTCTTGCCCGCGCCGTTCGTTATCGCGCATCTGAAGATCGGGATTGCGTTGCAGCGCCTGGGCGTTCCGCTCGACGCCAAGACCGGGGAGCGCGCCAGTGTGTACCTGACGAACGCTCTGACCGGGTGGGTTGAAAATGGCAATCATCCGACACTTCCGTTCCCCGAGTTCACGGCCGAACGCGAAGCAGCCCATGCGATAAAGCGTGATCAACGCATCTTGGTCGTCCTGGGTAATCCTCCTTATAACGGATTCGCTGGCGTCTCGGGAAACGAGGAAGGCGGTCTTGTTGAGCCCTATAAGGTTGGGCTGACCAAGAGATGGGACGTAACCAAGAATAAGCTAGATGACCTGTACGTTCGTTTCTTTCGAGTTGCCGAGCGGCGCATCGCTGAGCAAACCGGAAAGGGCATCATTTGCTTCGTAAGTAATTCATCTTGGCTCGGCGATCCATCATCCGTTGTCATGCGAGAACGACTGCTGGCCAAATTCGATGACATCACCATTGATCACCTGAATGGCGACAGTCGTGAAACCGGCAAGAAGACCCCCGATGGGGAACCTGACCCGTCCATCTTCAGTACGCGACTGAATCCAGCGGGCATTACGCGCGGCGTGGCCATCGGCATGCTTGTCCGCGCTACAGATCACGACGATGCTTCGGCAGTCGTCCGCTATCGCGATTTTTGGGGGCAAGACAAGCGGGAACAACTCACCGCTGTCACCAGCGATCCTGATGTCGGGCCACGTTATGAAACGCTCACTCCGGACCAATCCAACTGGTTTCGTCTCTTGCGCTGGACTCCGCGCCAGGGATACGCCGACTGGCCAGCTGTAAACGAGCTGTGCGCCGAGGATCCGATGCTCGGCCTGAACGAGAACCGTCAATTCGCCTTGATCGATAATGACCGGGAGGCCCTGGCCGCCCGTATGAGGACCTATCTGGACCCCAACGTCCCGCTATCGCAGATCGACCCAAGGCTGGCCAGCAAGTTTTCGCGCTTCGACCCTGAGAAGGTTCGGAAGCGCCTAATGGAACAGCGGCCGTTCGACGAGCAATGCATCCAGCGATTCCAGTTTCGACCGCTCGACATGCGCTACGCCTATGTCGAGACCGAAGCGAAACTGTGGAACGAATCACGCTCAACGCTAGTAGCTGCTGCAGAGACTGCGTCTCGGTTCCTACTCGTGCGCCGCCGCGCCCCTCGGGCGCTCGACGGTGCGGCAGTTCATCTGTCTGACTGCTTGGTGGATCAGAAGGTGCTGTTCACCGACGCATACGCCATTCCGTTCTGGCTTTCGGCCGGACCGGTAAAGGTCGACGACGGCCCTCCGGCACTATTTGATCTCGATGCCGAGAAGTCGGTTGTTGATTGGAGGCCGAATCTCTCAGATTGGGCGATGGGCTACCTGAAGCGGCTTGGTATCGATGACGCTGAGGAGAACAAGGACAGCGCGTCGCTTGTGTGGCTGCATGCGCTCGCAATCGGATTCTCTCCCCTCTATGTTGAGCAGAATGGGGAGGCAGTGCGTTCCGCCTGGCCCCGCATCCCATTCCCCAACACTAAGGAGAAGCTCTATGAATCGGCTGTCCTTGGGGAGCGAGTAGCGGCTTTGCTCAACCCGGACGCAGTAGTCGCTGCGACTCACCCTCGTGACTCGTACCTGCGTACGGTCGCCGCCATTGAGCGCACTGATGGCAACCCCCTGAATCCTGGCAATGGGGACCTGGCTGTCACCGCTGGGTGGGGCATCGTCCAGCCAGGCAAAGTTATGCCAGGCGCTGGCAAGTACGACCTTCGCGAACGAGCCGCCTCTGACACCGACGGGCTGACGAACGAGGAGCGGGACGTCCTTGGTGAGCAGGTGCTCGACATCTACCTCAATGATGACGTTCGATGGCGCGGGGTTCCTGGGGCAGCCTGGGATTTCAAGATCGGCGGCTTCCAAGTACTGCGCAAGTGGCTTAGCTACCGGGACAAGCGCGCCCTTGGTCGCGACCTAATCGCAGCGGAGGCCCGCACTTTCACCACGCTCGCGCGCAGACTGACCGCGCTTGCACTGCTCGGGCCAGAGCTTGATGCAAGCTACGTGGAGATCGTCGAGTCGGCGCACCCTGCCCGACCCGACGACGAAAGCTAGGCAACGTCGCCAGCAGCTCCGCGGCGGTGTGGAAGCACGACGCTAGATGCGTGGTGTGCGAGTTGTCCCAACGCCGTCGCGGTCTGCAGGCTCAAAGAGACAGGCTCTAGTTCCCGCACCCGAGGGCCCTGGACCCGTTACAGCGCTGCTGCTGCTTGTGTCAGCGTGCCGATGACCATGCCGCCCAGGGCGCTGCCGGCCGCAGAGCTTGCAGCGTCCGTGATGCCAGACAACAGGGCCCGCATCCGACCTGGTTCTGGAGTCTCGCTGTTCGCTTCGGCTTCGAGGTCGAGGCTCAGGCTAGTGACCGTTGCTTCCTGATCTGCATCCAAGTGCAGGTCAGGAAGGCTTTCACGGGCGAGGCTTGCAGCGTGCAGTAGCTGGGAAAGCACCGCCGGATCCATGCCGGACGAGTTTTGCTGACTGAAGTCCCGCTGGGTGCCGATGACCACGTTCTGGGATCCGTCAACCTTCACGTTGAACGTGGGTCCAGCACTCTGCTGTGGATTGAGGAAGTCGGTCATGCTCTTCCCGCTCTCTGTGAAGTCCACGCCCAGTGCCGTAAGGCGAAGGCGGATGATCTCACCACTGAGGACAGTGACGCCGTCGATCAGGCCGCGCTCTCTGAGGTAGGCCGACGCTCGGGTGATCTCGTCTACGGTGAACGGCTGCCCGAGGTAGTAGGAGTGAGCCGATTGCAGAAAGCCCCTACTAATGTCCGCGTGTCCATCAGCGGGATTATGGCCATACAGTCAGAGGATGATGCTCTTCCGGAGCGCTGCCGCTCTGGCTGGGAGGTCGGTTCGCAGCTGTCTGATTTGGTCAACGAGCTGGATACCGGAACTCGTGATGCTCACGTCCCCGGCGAACGTGAGCCGCTTGAGGAGTCCTTTACCCACCAGGACCGTTTCCACCAGAGTCAAGACTCAGGAGGTCGAGGTCATTCGTGACGCACGTCTCGAACCGACTCCACTACTCGGTGGGGAGAGTCCGACGTTCTACTGGAAAGAGGTCGACGTGTGGAATTTTGACCCAGCTGCCGAGTGGCTTTCTTACAGATGGTCCGGCGAGCCTGCCCCGTTCCTCGTCAGCCAGGGCAAGCCTCAGCAGCCGGTCTTCTTGTTTCAGGCCGACAAGTGGCGTTTCCAGCCTGGCCTGTACTCTGGATCGCTAAAGTTGAATAGGGCGGGTAGTCGTAGTCCTCTGATCAAGGAATTCTGCATTAACCTCTCAGGGAAAGCTGTTGACGAAATCCGTGACGGTGCGAGTCGGGGAGGCATCTATTTTTTCCGCAACGACCTGCCCAAGTTTGCCAATTCCAGCGATAATCCGGGTTGCTACAAAAGGGAGACGGATTAAGGTGCGGATCAAGGCGTGGGCCGGGTGACGGTTGTGGGGTGCATTTTGAGGATGGGGTTTGACTGACCGGTGGTACCGCGCCACGAAGGGGTAGGTATGGGGTGCAGGTTTCGGCGGCCGGGGTGAGGGGTGTGAGGCCGTAAGGCAGGCGGTGACGGTGGGGGCTCGTAGCAGCGGAAGGGGCTCCCGGTGGCGGCTGGCGACCTGGGGCTCTGAATCGACGGCAACGGCGGCAGCGATGCAGGCGAGGGGCGGGTGCACGCATCGCCCGTGGGCTCACGCGCCACTCACGCGAGAACAGTGAGAGGTAACGAGAAAGCCCCGGACTCAGTGGGACTGAGTTCGGGGCTTCATCTTTGGCACTTGCGCAGGTCAGCGAGCGATTTCGCTGGTCGAGCGGAAGTGCCCCCGGCAGGATTCGAACCTGCGCACACGGCTCCGGAGGCCGTTGCTCTATCCCCTGAGCTACGGGGGCGCGTCGTTGGTGTTGCGGCGACGGGTTGAACACTACCAGCTTCCGTGGGGTGATCAGGAACCGGTTTGCGGGGGAGGAGGGAGTGGTTCGCCCGCAGGGGGTGGAAGTGGCGAAAACCCGGACGCGGGGGCCCGGGCGGACCTACTCTCGAGTTGTGCCAGGCGTCTCGGGCCGGGTGCTTGTTGTCGACGACAACAAGGTCATCCGGCAGCTGATCAAGGTCAATCTCGAGC
Source organism: Streptomyces xanthophaeus (assembly GCF_030440515.1). Lineage (GTDB taxonomy): Bacteria > Actinomycetota > Actinomycetes > Streptomycetales > Streptomycetaceae > Streptomyces > Streptomyces kutzneri. The sequence goes on along the minus strand of NZ_CP076543.1, from coordinate 2,827,307 downwards.
TGGAGGGCTTCGAGGTCGTGACCGCGAACGATGGTGCCGAGTGTCTGGACGTCGTACACCGGGTGTGTCCTGATGTGATCACCCTTGATGTGGTCATGCCACGACTGGACGGGTTCGGGGCGGCCGCGCAGCTGCGCGCCGATCCGCGGACCAGGGACGTGCCCGTCGCCATCGTCAGCGCCTGTACGCAGCAGGAAGTGGAGGCCGGGATCGTGGCCGGGGTGGACGCCTTCCTCGCCAAGCCGTTCGAGCCCACCGAGCTGGTAAGCGTCGTGCGCCGGCTGATCGAGTGCAAGGACCGGAGCGACGGGCGGAAAGGGGCGCCCGCCGGGAGGGGGAGGGGCGGTCCCCTCCAGTAGAGCGCCCTCCTCGCCGGTGCCGGTTGTCCAGCGCTCTGTTCACATGGCGAAACCCTTCGGCTGATGACGGTGCGTCTCCCCTAGGCTGGGTCCCGTGACCCCCGCCGACCTCTCCCGTTGCGTCGTGAGCGCCGTGCGCCGCGCCGTCGAGGACGGTGAGCTGGGCGGGGCGGTGCCCGCGCGGGTGGTGGTCGAGCGGACCCGGCCCGGTGGGGTGGGGGAGTACGCCACTCCCGTCGCCTTCCAGATCGCGAAGGCTGCCGGAGTGCGGCCGGCCGAGGTCGCCGACGTGCTCGCCCGCCGGCTGGGCGGTGTGGCCGGGATCGAACGTGTCGAGGTCACCGGGGCCGGATTCCTCAATTTCTCGCTGAGTACCCTTTCCGCCGCCCGGCTGGTGCGTGACGTGCGCCCCGTAGCGGTGATCGAGGTCCCGGACGCGCCGTCCCGGGAGCTGCGCGAGCGCCTCGTACGGGCCGCCGTCGCACGGAGCGAGGCCCTGCAGGGCGTCCGGCCCGGGCCGGAGCTCGCCGTCGCGCCCGTCGCCCGCCGCGACGGGGACGTGCTCGCGCGGTACGGGGCCGACGCCGTCGCCTGGGCCGTGCTGAGCACCCCCGCCCGCGAGACCCCCGAGTTCTGCGGCGCGCTGCTCGTACAAGGGGAGACGAACGAGCTCTTCCGGGTGCGGTACGCCCATGCCCGCGCCCACGCGCTCGTACGCAATGCCGAGCAGCTCGGGTTCCGCCCCGAAGCCGGTGACGACGTCGACGCGCCCGCCCTGCTGCGCGTCCTCGCCGACCACCCCCTCGTCCTCGAAGCCGCCGCGCACCACCGTGCGCCCGAGCGGCTCGCCCGCCACCTCGTCGAGCTGGCCGACGCGCTGCTCGACTTCCAGTACCGCGTCCTGCCCAAGGGCGACGAGAAACCCTCGGCCGCCCACCGTGCCCGGCTGGCTCTTGCCGAAGCCGCCGGGACGGTGCTGGCCGGCGGCCTGGCCCTGCTCGGCATAGACGCACCGACACGCTTGTGACCCGCGAAGAGAGATACCGATGAGCCGTTCCGCGCACCCCGCCGGGCCCCGTCACGCCGACGTCCTGCCCGAGGGGCACTACTCCCCGCCGCCCGCCGACCTGAACGCGCTCGACGAGAAGGTCTGGGCCCGGACCGTCGAGCGCACGGCTGACGGGGTCGTCGCCGTGGGCGGCATCGAAGTCACCAAGCTCGCCGAGGAGTTCGGGACCCCCGCCTACTTCCTCGACGAGGAGGACTTCCGGTCCCGGTGCCGGGCCTGGGCGCACGCCTTCGGTCCCGACGCCGACGTCTTCTACGCCGGCAAGGCGTTCCTCTCCAAGGCCGTCGTGAAGTGGCTGAAGGAGGAGGGGCTGAACGTCGACGTGTGTTCCGGCGGGGAGCTGACCACCGCGCTCGCCGCCGGGATGCCCGCCTCGCGGATCGCCTTCCACGGCAACAACAAGTCCGAGGGCGAGATCCGCCGGGCCGTCGAGGCCGGGGTCGGGCGCATCGTGCTCGACTCCTTCCAGGAGATCGCCCGCGTCGCGCACATCGCCCGTGAGCTGGGTGTACGCCAACCCGTCCAGATCCGCGTGACGGTCGGCGTCGAGGCGCACACCCACGAGTTCATCGCCACCGCGCACGAGGACCAGAAGTTCGGCATCGCGGTGGCCGACGGTTCCGCCGCCGAGGCCGTGCGCCGGGCGCTCGGGCACGACTCGCTGGAGCTGCTCGGCGTCCACTCCCACATCGGTTCGCAGATCTTCGACATGGCCGGCTTCGAGGTCTCCGCCAAGCGCGTCGTACGGCTGCTGGCCGCCGTACGGGACGAGCACGGGGTGGAGCTGCCCGAGATCGACCTCGGCGGCGGCCTCGGTATCGCGTACACCTCGAACGACGACCCGCGCGAGCCCCACGAGATCGCCAAGGCCCTGCACGAGATCGTGGCCCGGGAGTGCGAGAGCGCCGGACTGCGCGCCCCCCGGATCTCGGTCGAGCCCGGCCGCGCCATCGTCGGCCCGACCGCCTTCACGCTGTACGAGGTGGGGACGATCAAGCCGCTGGAAGGCCTGCGGACCTACGTGAGCGTCGACGGCGGGATGTCCGACAACATCCGCACCGCCCTGTACGACGCCGAGTACTCCATCTCCCTGGTCTCCCGGACCTCCGACGCCGAGCCCATGCTCGTACGCGTCGTCGGCAAGCACTGCGAGAGCGGCGACATCGTCGTGAAGGACGCGTTCCTGCCCGCCGACCTCGCGCCCGGCGACCTCCTGGCCGTCCCGGCGACCGGCGCGTACTGCCGCTCCATGGCCAGCAACTACAACCACGCTCTGCGCCCGCCCGTCGTCGCCGTGCGTGACGGACAGGCCCGAGTGATCGTCCGCCGGGAGACGGAGGAAGATCTCCTGCGTCTCGACCTCGGATGATGAAATAGGTGTCTCACTCAATGGACCGAGGATGGAAACTGCTGTCCATTGAGTGAGACTGGTTCCACCCGGCGGGCAAACCGCCCGCGGGGTACTGATGGAAGATCGAAAGGCGTAGGTCGAATGATGCGTACGCGTCCGCTGAAGGTGGCGCTGCTGGGCTGTGGAGTGGTCGGCTCAGAAGTGGCTCGCATCATGACGACGCACGCCGACGACCTCACGCAGAGGATCGGCGCGCCCGTCGAGCTCGCCGGCGTGGCCGTGCGCCGCCCCTCCAAGGTCCGCGAGGGCATCGACCCCGAGCTGGTCACCACCGATGCGACCGCCCTCCTCAAACGTGGTGACATCGACATCGCCATCGAGGTCATCGGCGGCATCGAGCCCGCCCGCACCCTCATCACCACCGCCTTCGAGCACGGCATCTCCGTGGTCTCCGCGAACAAGGCGCTGCTCGCCCAGGACGGGGCCGCGCTGCACGCCGCGGCGGAGCAGCACGGCCTCGACCTCTACTACGAGGCCGCCGTCGCCGGCGCCATCCCGCTGGTCCGCCCGATGCGCGAGTCGCTCGCGGGCGACAAGATCAACCGGGTGATGGGCATCGTCAACGGCACGACGAACTTCATCCTCGACAAGATGGACTCCACCGGCGCCGGTTACCAGGAGGCGCTCGACGAGGCCACGGCCCTCGGGTACGCCGAGGCGGACCCGACCGCCGACGTCGAGGGCTACGACGCCGCCGCCAAGGCCGCGATCCTGGCCGGGATCGCCTTCCACACCCGCGTCCGCCTGGACGACGTGTACCGCGAGGGCATGACCGAGGTCAGCGCGGCCGACTTCGCCTCCGCCAAGCGGATGGGCTGCACCATCAAGCTCCTCGCCATCCTGGAGCGCGCCGCCGACGGCGAGTCCGTCACCGCCCGCGTCCACCCGGCGATGATCCCGCTCACCCACCCGCTCGCCTCCGTCCGTGAGGCGTACAACGCGGTCTTCGTCGAGGCGGAGGCCGCCGGGCAGCTCATGTTCTACGGGCCCGGCGCGGGCGGCGCGCCCACCGCGTCCGCGGTCCTCGGCGACCTCGTCGCCGTCGCCCGCAACAAGCTCGCCGAGGCAACGGGGCCCGGCGAGTCGGCGTACACCCAGTTGCCGGTCAGCCCCATGGGGGACGTCGTCACCCGCTACCACATCAGCCTCGATGTGGCGGACAAGCCGGGCGTCCTCGCCCAGGTGGCGACCACCTTCGCGGAGCACGGCGTGTCGATCGACACCGTCCGCCAACAGGGCAAGGACGGCGAGGCCTCCCTCGTCGTCGTCACTCACCGCGCACCCGACGCCGCCCTCTCCGGGACCGTCGAGGCGCTGCGGAAGCTGGACACCGTCCGCGGTGTCGCCAGCATCATGCGTGTTGAAGGGGAGTAAGGACCCATGAGCAGCAATCGCACCCACCAGTGGCGCGGCATCATCGAGGAGTACCGGGACCGCCTGCCGGTGACGGACACGACTCCCGTGGTGACGCTCCGCGAGGGCGGCACTCCCCTCGTCCCCGCCCAGGTGCTCTCCGAGCGCACCGGCTGCGAGGTCCACCTGAAGGTCGAGGGGGCGAACCCCACCGGGTCCTTCAAGGACCGCGGCATGACCATGGCGATCACCAAGGCCAAGGAAGAGGGTGCGAAGGCGGTCATCTGCGCCTCCACCGGCAACACTTCCGCCTCCGCCGCCGCGTACGCGGTGCGCGCCGGGATGGTCTCCGCGGTGCTCGTGCCCCGCGGCAAGATCGCGCTCGGCAAGATGGGCCAGGCCCTGGTGCACGGAGCCAAGATCCTTCAGGTGGACGGCAACTTCGACGACTGCCTGAACCTGGCCCGTGCGCTCTCCGACAACTACCCGGTCGCGCTGGTCAATTCGGTCAACCCGGTGCGCATCGAGGGTCAGAAGACGGCTGCGTTCGAGATCGTCGACGCGCTCGGTGACGCGCCCGACATCCACGTGCTGCCGGTGGGCAACGCGGGCAACATCACCGCGTACTGGAAGGGCTTCAAGGAGTACAAGGCCGACGGCCTGTCCACCCGTACGCCCCGTGTGTGGGGTTTCCAGGCCTCCGGTTCCGCGCCCATCGTGCGGGGCGAGATCGTCAAGGAGCCGCACACCATCGCCACCGCGATCCGGATCGGCAACCCGGCCTCCTGGGACTACGCGCTGGCTGCGCGTGACGAGTCGGGCGGCTTCATCGACGAGGTGACGGACCGCCAGATCCTGGCCGCCTACCGGCTGTTGGCCGCGCAGGAGGGCGTCTTCGTCGAGCCCGCCTCGGCCGCCTCCGTGGCAGGTCTGCTCAAGGCCGCCGAGCTCGGCCTGGTCGACCCCGGTCAGAAGATCGTGTGCACCGTCACCGGCAACGGCCTGAAGGACCCCGACTGGGCGATCGCCGGCGCTCCGCAGCCGGTCACCGTTCCGGTGGACGCCGAAGCCGCCGCCGTGCGCCTCGGCCTGGTCTGACCGCAGCACCGCAGCACCGCAGCACCGCGGCGCCACCCCGCCGCCGCAGCAGTACCGCAGCACCGTGCGAGCCGGGTTCCGGAGGGCGCGTGAGGGCCCCCAGAGGCCTTCCCGAGACCCTTCGGAACCCGGCAACTCACCCCGTACGACAACAAAAATGCGGCTGAAGTCGGTCGAATTCGGTCGAAGTCCGCGACACGCATCGTGCGCCTCCTGTGCGCCCTATGTCGCGAGAGAACCTTCCTTCGATACGCTGTACCTACATCCGCCACCGCGCATATGACTGCGGTGCTGCCCCGAGGGCCTTCGGGTGTCGTACGTTCTCCAGTACATTCGCAGCGAGCCAGCGAAGAGCGAAGATCTCGCACAGTCACAAGGAGTGTCATCGGACGATGGCCGGTCCAGCGTTCCGCGCCGCCGCCGTACGGGTGCGCGTCCCCGCCAGCAGTGCCAACCTCGGCCCGGGCTTCGACGCCCTGGGCCTGGCCCTGGGGCTCTACGACGACGTAGTCGTCCGGGTGGCCGACTCCGGCCTGAACATCGACATCGCGGGCGAGGGCGCCGACACCCTCCCGCGGGACGAGAGCCACCTGCTCGTACGCTCCATGCGCACCGCCTTCGACCTGCTGGGCGGCCAGCCGCGCGGCCTGGAGGTCGTCTGCGCCAACCGCATCCCGCACGGCCGCGGCCTCGGTTCCTCCTCCGCCGCCATCTGCGCCGGAATCGTCGCCGCCCGCGCCGTGACCATAGGCGGCGAGGCCAAGCTCGACGACGCGGCGCTGCTGGAGCTCGCCACCGAGATCGAGGGCCACCCCGACAACGTCGCCGCCTGTCTGCTCGGCGGATTCACCCTCGCCTGGATGGACGGCGGCAGCGCCAAGGCGATCCGGATGGAGCCCGCCGAATCCATCGTTCCGGTGGTCTTCGTACCCTCCAGGCCGGTCCTCACCGAGACGGCGCGCGGCCTGCTGCCGCGCTCCGTCCCGCACGTGGACGCGGCCGTCAATGCGGGCCGCGCGGGCCTGCTCGTGGAAGCCCTGACCAGGCGTCCCGAGCTGCTCCTGCCGGCCACCGAAGACCGGCTCCACCAGGAGTACCGGTCCCCGGCGATGCCCGAGAGCGTGGCACTCGTCAACAGGCTGCGGGCGGACGGGATCCCCGCGGTCATCTCCGGCGCGGGCCCCACGGTCCTCGCGCTGGTCGACAACGGCGCGGCCGACAAGGTCGCGCAGCTCGCGGGCGACGGGTGGGCGGCCAACCGGCTCGCACTCGACGCCGCGGGCGCGAGCGTACTTCCGCTGGGCACCCAGGGCGGCTAGACCCGCTCACCCGGAGTGCACAGCCGGTCAGGGGCGGGCGGCCAGGGCAGGCCGCCCGCACGGAAGGGCGCGATTGCCGGTGATTGAGAGGGGGAATATCTATTGGATCCGGTAGTGTTAGTCTCAAGTGCGCATCGGAAGCCGTCATGGCTCGGTGCTCAGTGTCCCCATTCGGGACCACATTTCTTCCGGGAGCCTCCCCGACTGCTTTGATCACTTCCAGCAGTTTCGAGCACGCTCCGGAATCGGCGTGACATTCCCACGCTTTCAGCTCGGGGGCTTCTCGCCGGAACCAGCCATGCACGTTTCTTCCGCCGTATTTCTACCGGCGGACCACCGCCCCGGCACGGTCCACACCTAGGACTGCTGTCGGACAGCACAACCGGTCGCCGAGCCAGACAGGCCGACGTCCGCTCCAGGGAAGGACCCTTCGTGAGCGACACCACCGATCTGATGGGCGCTGCCGACACCTCTGTCGACACCAGTGCCCCCGCCGCGGGCGCCGCACCCAAGCGTCGACGCACCGGCACCGGCCTTGACGGCATGGTCCTGGCCGAGCTGCAGCAGGTCGCGTCGGGCCTCGGGATCAGGGGCACCGCGCGGATGCGCAAGAGCCAGCTGATCGAGGTCATCAAGGAGGCGCAGGCGGGCAGCGGTGCCCCCAAGGCCGCCGCCTCCACTGCCGCAGACACCGCCGAGGCCAAGCCGAAGCGCCGCGCCACCAGCAAGGCCCGCACGGGTGAGGCCGCCGCCGAGGCGCCCGCCGAGAAGCCCGCCGCGCAGGCGCAGATCGAGATTCCGGGCCAGCCGGCCAGCGAGGACGCCCCGGTCGGCGAGCGCCGCCGGCGTCGGGCCACGGCCCCCTCCGGCAGCCCGGAGGCCTCGGCCCCCGTCGCCGTACAGGTCGAGCAGAAGACCGAGACCGCGCCTGCCGCCACCGCCCCGTCCGAGGCCAAGGCCGAAGCCGCCACCGCGGTCTCCGCCGGCCAGGCACAGGGTCAGGACGGCGAAGGCCGTGGCCGTCGCGACCGCCGTGACCGCGGCGACCGTGCCGACCGCACCGACCGTCAGCGCGACCGCCGTGACCGCGGCGCCAAGGCCGACGACCAGGGCCAGGGCGGCCAGGGTCAGGGCCAGGGCGCGCAGGGCGGCCAGGGCGGACAGGGCGGCGGCCGTCAGGAGCGCGCCGACCGTCAGCAGCAGGGCGGCCGCGGCCAGGGCCAGGGCCAGGGCCAGGGTCAGCAGGGCCGTCAGGACCGCCAGGACAACGGCCCCCAGGACGACTTCGACGGTGAGGACGGCCGTCGCGGCCGTCGCGGCCGCTACCGCGACCGCCGTGGCCGCCGCGGCCGCGACGAGTTCGCGCCGAGCGAGCCGCAGGTCGCCGACGACGATGTGCTGATCCCCGTCGCGGGCATCCTCGACATCCTCGACAACTACGCGTTCATCCGGACCTCGGGCTACCTGCCCGGCCCCAACGACGTGTACGTCTCCCTCGCCCAGGTCCGCAAGGCCGGTCTGCGCAAGGGTGACCACACCACCGGTGCCGTGCGCCAGCCCAAGGACGGCGAGCGCCGCGAGAAGTTCAACGCCCTCGTGCGTCTGGACTCGGTGAACGGCATGGCGCCCGAATCCGGCCGTGGCCGCCCGGAGTTCCAGAAGCTCACCCCGCTGTACCCGCAGGACCGGCTCCGTCTGGAGACCGACCCGGGCGTGCTGACCACCCGCATCATCGACCTCGTGTCGCCGATCGGTAAGGGTCAGCGAGGCCTGATCGTGGCCCCGCCGAAGACCGGTAAGACCATGATCATGCAGGCGATCGCCAACGCGATCACCACCAACAACCCCGAGTGCCACCTGATGGTCGTCCTGGTCGACGAGCGTCCGGAAGAGGTCACCGACATGCAGCGGTCGGTCAAGGGCGAGGTCATCTCCTCGACCTTCGACCGCCCGGCCGAGGACCACACCACCGTCGCCGAGCTGGCCATCGAGCGCGCCAAGCGTCTCGTCGAGCTGGGTCACGACGTGGTCGTCCTGCTGGACTCCATCACCCGTCTGGGCCGCGCGTACAACCTCGCGGCGCCCGCCTCCGGCCGCATCCTGTCCGGTGGTGTCGACTCGACCGCGCTGTACCCGCCGAAGCGCTTCTTCGGTGCCGCGCGCAACATCGAGGACGGCGGCTCGCTGACCATCCTGGCCACCGCGCTCGTCGACACCGGCTCGCGCATGGACGAGGTGATCTTCGAGGAGTTCAAGGGCACCGGCAACATGGAGCTCAAGCTCGACCGGAAGCTCGCCGACAAGCGCATCTTCCCGGCCGTCGACGTCGACCCGTCGGGCACCCGCAAGGAGGAGATCCTCCTCAACGCGGAGGAGCTCGCCATCGTCTGGAAGCTGCGCCGGGTGCTGCACGCGCTCGACTCGCAGCAGGCGATCGAGCTGCTGCTCGACAAGATGAAGCAGACGAAGTCGAACGCCGAGTTCCTGATGCAGATCGCGAAGACGACCCCGTCGGGCAAGAACGACGACTGACGTCCGGCACGCGCATCACGCGACAGCCCCCGCCGCACCCGCGGCGGGGGCTGTCGCGCGTACGGGCGCCCTTGGCGGGGCGGCTGCGCCCCGGCTGGGCGGCTGCGCCCCGGCTGGGCGGTTCGGGCCGGAATGGAACCCTGCGCGGCGTACGCCCGTCTGTGTCAGAGGAACCGCGGGGTGGACGGCGGGCCGAACGACCAGGGGACCGGACACAGGACTGAGGAGAGCATGACCGAGGAGAGCAAGGACCACGGCGGACGTGCCGCGGCCCGGCGCGCCCGCCGCAAACCGGCGAAGCGCCGCAAGGCCGTCGCCGTCGCCGCGTGGAGCGCCGCGGGGGTGGTCCTGCTGGGCGGAGCGGGCCTCGGCTACTTCTACTTCAAGTTCAACGGCAACCTGAAGACCGTCGACATCGACCAGGCCCTCGGCACCGACCGCCCGCAGAACGTCGACAACGGCTCGATGGACATCCTCGTCCTCGGCTCCGACTCCCGCGGCGGCGCCAACGGCGAGTACGGCCAGGACGACGGCGGCTCCGCCCGCTCCGACACGGCGATGATCATCCACCTCTACGAGGGCCACGAGAAGGCCAGCGTCGTGTCGATACCGCGCGACACCATGATCTCCCGCCCCTCCTGCGCGACGGCGGGTGGGAAGACCGACCCCGGCGGCCAGCGCACCCAGTTCAACGAGGCGTTCACCGTCGGCGGGGCCGCCTGCGCGGTCAAGACCGTCGAGAAGATGTCGGGGATCCGTATGGATCACTACATAGAGGTCGACTTCACCGGCTTCAAGAAGATCATCGACAACCTCGGCGGCGTCGAGGTGACCACCACCAAGCCGATCAAGGACGGGTCCAGCCACCTCGACCTCGCCGCCGGCACCAACAGGCTCGACGGGGAGCAGGCCCTCGGCCTCGTACGCACCCGCAAGAGCGTCGGCGACGGCAGCGACCTGGGCCGAATACAGCTCCAGCAGGCCTTCATCAAGGCGCTCATCAAGCAGGTGAAGGGCATCGGGGTCTTCGACAACCCCAAGAAGCTGCTCGGCATCGCCGACTCCGCGACCAAGGCGATCACCACCGACAAGGCGCTCGGTGATGTGAAGTCCCTCATGGGCTTCGCCCAGGGGCTCCAGGGCATAGACGCCCAGGACATGCAGATGATCACGCTGCCGGTGACCACGGACCCCCGCGACGCGAACCGCGTGGCCCCGCTCACCAAGGAGACGAAGATGGTCTGGGACGCCCTCCTGGCGGACCGGCCGATCCCGGCCGAGGCCACCGTGAACTCCTCCGGGGACAAGAGCGCCGCCGGGTCGATCGTCCAGTAGGGCCCCTCCCGGCAGGGTCCGCGGACCGGTGCGGAATAGACGGCGACCCCATGCCGTTGAGGGAGGCGTCCTCAGAATTTTGACAGGCGGCCCGGTCCTGGCAGACTGGTCTGTCGGCCCCGGTTCACGCAGTACGCAATTCGGCTCCTGCGACCCGGCGCCCTCCCGAATCTAGGAGACACCTTGAAGCGCGATGTTCACCCCGAGTACGTCGAGACCGCGGTCAGCTGCACCTGCGGCGCGTCGTTCACCACCCGTAGCACCCTGACCGAGGGCACCATCCGTGCCGAGGTCTGCTCCGAGTGCCACCCGTTCTACACGGGCAAGCAGAAGATCCTCGACACCGGTGGCCGCGTGGCCCGCTTCGAGGCGCGCTTCGGCAAGGGTGCGGCCAAGAAGTAGCGCGACCCAGGCGCCGGTCTCCGGCCGCCCCCTGTCCACTCGGGGGCGGCCGGACCGGCGCCTTTGTCGTCGTTCCGGCACGTCCCCCCTGCAGTCCTTCGCCCTTTTCACCCCAGGAGTCCCCCGATGTTCGAAGCGGTCGAGGAATTGGTCGGCGAACACGCCGATCTTGAGAAGAAGCTCGCCGACCCTTCGGTCCACTCGGATCAGGCCAACGCGCGCAAGCTGAACAAGCGCTACGCGGAACTGACCCCGATCGTCGCGACCTTCCGTGCCTGGAAGCAGTCCGCCGAGGACATCGAGACGGCCAAGGAGTTCGCGGCCGACGACCCCGACTTCGCCGCCGAGGCCAAGGAACTGACCGCACAGCGCGAAGAGCTCACCGAGAAGCTCCGCCTGCTGCTCGTTCCGCGCGACCCCAGCGACGACAAGGACGTCCTCCTGGAGGTCAAGGCGGGCGCGGGCGGCGACGAGTCGGCGCTCTTCGCCGGCGACCTGCTGCGCATGTACCTGCGCTACGCCGAGCGCGTGGGCTGGAAGACCGAGATCATCGACGCCACCGAGTCCGAGCTCGGCGGCTACAAGGACGTCCAGGTCTCCGTCCGCACCAAGGGCGGCAACGGCGCCACCGAGCCCGGCCAGGGCGTGTGGGCCCGCCTGAAGTACGAGGGCGGCGTGCACCGCGTCCAGCGCGTTCCGGCCACCGAGTCCCAGGGCCGCATCCACACCTCCGCCGCCGGCGTGCTCGTCACCCCGGAGGCCGAGGAGGTCGAGGTCGAGATCAACATGAACGACCTCCGCATCGACGTGTACCGCTCGTCGGGCCCCGGCGGCCAGTCCGTCAACACCACCGACTCGGCCGTGCGCATCACGCACATCCCGACCGGTGTGGTCGCCTCCTGCCAGAACGAGAAGAGCCAGCTCCAGAACAAGGAGCAGGCCATGCGCATCCTGCGCTCGCGGCTCCTGGCCGCGGCCCAGGAGGCCGCCGAGCAGGAGGCCTCGGACGTGCGCCGCAGCCAGGTGCGCTCCGTCGACCGTTCCGAGAAGATCCGTACGTACAACTACCCGGAAAACCGGATCTCGGACCACCGGACCGGTTTCAAGGCGTACAACTTGGACCAGGTGCTCGACGGTGACCTCGACGCGGTCATCCAGGCCTGTGTCGACACGGACTCCGCGGCCAAGCTCGCGGCCGCGCACTGACCCGACCCCGCACCACCCCCCGTACGACAGCAGCCCGGAGGACCAGCGTGAACTTGCTGCTTGCCGAGGTGGCCCAGGCCACCCAGCGGCTGGCCGCCGCCGGCGTGCCCTCACCGCGCTTCGACGCGGAGGAGCTCGCCGCCTTCGTGCACGGCGTCAAACGGGGGGAACTGCACCACGTCAAGGACGCGGACTTCGACGCCCGCTACTGGGAGGCGGTCGCCCGCCGCGAGGCGCGCGAGCCGCTCCAGCACATCACCGGCCGCGCCTTCTTCCGGTACCTGGAGCTCCAGGTCGGGCCCGGGGTCTTCGTGCCCCGGCCCGAGACCGAGTCGGTCGTGGACTGGGCCATACACGCCGTACGCGCCATGGACGTCGTCGAGCCGCTGATCGTGGACCTGTGCACCGGCTCCGGCGCCATCGCGCTGGCCATGGCCCAGGAGGTGCCGCGCTCGCGCGTGCACGCGGTCGAGCTGTCCGAGGACGCCCTGCGGTGGACCCGTAAGAACGCCGAGGGCTCCCGGGTCACCGTCCACCAGGGCGACGCCCTGAGCGCGCTGCCCGAGCTCGACGGCCAGGTCGACCTGGTCATCTCCAACCCGCCGTACATCCCGCTCACCGAGTGGGAGTACGTCGCCCCCGAGGCCCGCGACCACGATCCGGAGATGGCGCTCTTCTCCGGCGAGGACGGCCTCGACACCATCCGCGGTATCGAGCGGACCGCCCACCGGCTGCTGCGACCCGGCGGCATCGTCGTCATCGAGCACGCCGACACCCAGGGCGGCCAGGTTCCGTGGATCTTCGCCGAGGAGCGGGGCTGGGCCGACGCGGCCGACCACCCGGACCTCAACAACCGCCCGCGCTTCGCGACGGCCCGCAAGGCCCTGCCGTGACCGGCGCGACGATTCCCGCCACCCCCCTGCTGCACGAGGAGGCCCGCTGATGGCCCGGCGATACGACTGCAACGACGCGACGGACCGTAAGACGGGTCTGCGTGAAGCCGCATCCGCCGTGCGCCGCGGCGAGCTCGTCGTGCTGCCCACCGACACCCTGTACGGGATCGGCGCGGACGCCTTCAGCCCGGAGGCCGTCCACGACCTGCTCGCCGCCAAGGGCCGGGGCCGCGGTATGCCCACCCCGGTGCTCATCGGCTCCCCGAACACCCTCCACGGCCTCGTCACGGACTTCTCCGAGCAGGCCTGGGAGCTCGTCGACGCCTTCTGGCCGGGCGCGCTGACGCTGGTCGCCAAGCACCAGCCCTCGCTGGCGTGGGACCTCGGGGACACCCATGGCACCGTCGCCGTACGCATGCCCCTGCACCCCGTGGCGATCGAGCTGCTGACCGAGGTCGGCCCGATGGCGGTGTCCTCGGCCAACCTGTCCGGTCACCCGGCGCCCGAGGACTGCGACGCCGCGCGCGAGATGCTCGGGGACTCCGTGTCCGTCTACCTGGACGGCGGCCCGACGCCCGGCATCCAGCCGTCGTCGATCGTCGACGTCACCGGTAAGGTTCCCGTCCTGCTGCGCGAGGGGGCACTCACCGCAGACCAGCTGCGGGAGGTCGTACCCGACCTCGAGGTCGCCCCGTGAGCCCTGAGGGGCGTGGCATAGCAGGGGGGCACCGCCCGGCGGTAGCCGGGGGAAACACTTTCCGCATACTCCACGTCAGCACCGGGAACGTGTGCCGCTCGCCCATCACCGAGCGGCTGACGCGGCATGCCCTCTCGCACCGCCTCGGCGGCCTCGTCACCGGCGACCTCATCGTGGAGAGCGCCGGCACCTGGGGCCACGAGGGCGCCCCGATGGAGGCGAACGCGGCCGCCGTGCTGGCGGACTTCGGTGCCGACGCGTCCGGGTTCACCGGGCGGGAGCTGCTGGACGAGCACGTCATACGCGCCGACCTGGTGCTGACCGCCACCCGTGACCACCGGGCCCAGGTCATCTCGATGGGCCACTCGGCGGGGCTGCGCACCTTCACGCTGAAGGAGTTCACCCGGCTGGTGCGGGCGATAGATCCGGCCACGCTGCCGCCGCTGGACGACGGCATGGCGGAGCGGGCGCGGGCGCTCGTCCGGGCCGCGGCGGCCCTGCGCGGCTGGCTGCTGGCGCCGTCGCCCGACGCGGACGAGGTGTACGACCCGTACGGGGCCCCGATCACCTTCTTCCGCTCGATCGGCGACGAGATCAACCAGGCGCTGGACCCGGTGGTGACCGCCCTGACGGGCGTGACCGCCGCGCGCTGAGCGTTCGTCGGCCGGAGGCCGGCGCAGCGGTACGAAGCCCGGGAGGCCCCCCGGGGCCGAGCGGCGCGAGCGCCGCGTGGAGGAGGGGCTCAATCAGGCGCTGGACCCGGTGGTGACTGCCCTGACGGGCGTGACCGCCGCGCGCTGAGCGTTCGTCGGCCGGAGGCCGGCGCAGCGGTACGAAGCCCGGGAGGCCCCCCGGGGCCGAGCGGCGCGAGCGCCGCGTGGAGGAGGGGCTCAATCAGGCGCTGGACTCGGTGGTGACTGCCCTGACGGGTGTGACCGCCGCGCGCTGAGCCTGACGGGTGTGACCGCCGCGCGCTGACAGGGCATCGTGGGGTCCGCAGGCCTAGAGTGGCTGGTACCCGGTACCCCTGGAGCGCCGCCATGAGCGTCATCACCCAGCCCACGGACCTGCTGCGCGCGCAGGACCCGCAGATGGCCGACGTACTGGCCGGGGAGCGGCAGCGGCAGGCCGCCACGTTGCAGCTGATCGCCGCGGAGAACTTCACCTCGACCGCCGTGCTCGCCGCGCTCGGGTCCGCGCTCGCCAACAAGTACGCCGAGGGGTACCCCGGCGCCCGGCACCACGGCGGGTGCGAGTACGCCGATCTGGCCGAGCGGACCGCCGTGGAGCGTGCCAAGGCGCTCTTCGGGGCCGAGCACGCGAACGTGCAGCCGCACTCCGGCTCCTCCGCCGTCCTGGCCGCGTACGCCGCCCTGCTGCGGCCGGGGGACACCGTGCTGGCGATGGGGCTCCCGTACGGCGGCCACCTCACCCACGGGTCGCCCGCCAACTTCTCCGGACGGTGGTTCGACTTCGTCGGCTACGGCGTCGACGCCGGGACGGGCCTCATCGACTACCGGCAGGTCCAGCGTCTCGCCCACACGCACCGCCCCAAGGCGATCGTGTGCGGTTCCATCTCCTACCCCCGCCACCCCGAGTACTCGGCCTTCCGGGAGATCGCCGACGAGGTCGGGGCCTACCTCATCGTGGACGCCGCCCATCCGATCGGCCTGGTGGCCGGCGGGGCCGCGCCCAGCCCCGTCCCGTACGCCGACATCGTCTGCGCGACCACGCACAAGGTGCTGCGCGGCCCGCGCGGCGGCATGGTGCTGTGCGGAGCCGAGTACGCGGAGCGCGTCGACCGGGCGGTGTTCCCCTTCACGCAGGGCGGGGCCCAGATGCACACCATCGCCGCCAAGGCCGTGGCCTTCGGCGAGGCGGCCCGGCCGGCCTTCACCACGTACGCGCACCGGGTCGTCGCCAATGCCCGGGCGCTGGCGGGCGCGCTCCAGGAGCACGGGTTCACCCTCACCACCGGCGGCACCGACACCCACCTGATCACCGCCGATCCGGCGCCGCTGGGCGTGGACGGCCCGACCGCCCGCGGCCGGCTGGCCGCCGCCGGGATCGTGCTGGACACCTGCGCCCTCCCGTACGGGGACCAGCGCGGCATCCGGCTGGGAACGGCCGCCGTGACCACCCAGGGGATGGGGGAGGCGGAGATGGTCCGGATCGCGGCGCTGTTCGCCGCGGCGCTGGACGGAGATGGCGTGAAAACACGTACGGAGGTCGGCGAGCTCACGACGGGATTTCCCCCTTACGGGGAGTAAGCAGGACAAGCAGGGCGTACAGGAACCGGGATACCGCCCCCTCGCGTCCTCGGTGGAGGTGACATCGCAGCTAATGTGTGGGGCTGAGATGGCCGGCGATACATCTGGGGCAGCCCGTGCGTGAATATCTGCTGACGCTTTGCGTCACGGTCGCGGTGACCTACCTGCTGACCGGGCCCGTGCGGAAGTTCGCGATCGCGGCCGGGGCCATGCCGGAGATCCGTGCCCGCGACGTGCACCGCGAGCCCACACCGCGACTGGGCGGCATCGCCATGTTCGGCGGTCTGTGCGCCGGCCTGCTGGTCGCGGACCACCTGCGCAACCTCAACGGCGTCTTCGAGCTGTCGAACGAACCGCGGGCGCTGCTCTCCGGAGCGGCGCTGATCTGGCTGGTCGGCGTCCTGGACGACAAGTTCGAGCTCGATGCCCTGATCAAGCTCGGCGCGCAGATGATCTCCGCCGGTGTGATGGTCATGCAGGGTCTGACCATCCTGTGGATCCCCGTCCCGGGAATCGGCACGGTCCCGCTCACCCAGTGGCAGGGCAACCTGCTCACCGTCGCACTCGTCGTCATCACCATCAACGCCGTGAACTTCGTCGACGGCCTGGACGGCCTGGCCGCCGGCATGGTCTGCATCGCCGCCACCGCGCTGTTCCTCTACGCGTACCGGATCTGGTTCGGCTACGGCATCGAGTCGGCCGCGCCCGCGACCCTCTTCGCCGCGATCCTGATGGGCATGTGCCTGGGCTTCCTGCCGCACAACATGCACCCCGCCCGGATCTTCATGGGCGACTCCGGCTCGATGCTCATCGGCCTGGTGCTGGCCGCCTCCGCCATCTCCCTCACCGGGCAGGTGGACCCGGACGCCCTCGCCCTGTTCGCGGGCGGTGAGCGCAACGCGACGCACGCAATGCTCCCCGCCTACATCCCGCTGATCCTGCCGCTGACGGTCATCGCGATCCCGATGGCGGACCTGGTCCTGGCCATCGTGCGGCGCACCTGGAAGGGCCAGTCGCCCTTCGCCGCGGACCGCGGGCACCTCCACCACCGGCTGCTCGAACTCGGGCATTCCCACAGCCGCGCGGTCATGATCATGTACTTCTGGTCAGGCCTGATCGCCTTCGGCACCGTGGCGTATTCGGTGCATTCCGCCACGATGTGGATCGTGCTGGCGATCGCCGCGCTGAGTGCGGTGGGCCTGTTCCTGCTGCTTCTGCCGCGCTTCACCCCGCGCGCCCCGCGCTGGGCGGAGGGTCTGGTTCCGCCGCGCTACCGCCATGCCGCACGTGCGGCCGAAGCCGCCGCGGAGGCGGCCGCCCGCGATGCCTCGGGCACGGAGCCCGAGCCGGCGCGGCCCATCGCCGCCGGTGTGTCCGGCGTCAACGGAGCGACTGCCGTGGGCCCCCGTTCGCGCTTTCCCGACCGGCGTAAGGCTGAATCCACCCGCTGACGGTCGATTCGCATGTCGGACATGAATGCCCTTTACCAGACAAGCCGCACCCCTGTCGCGCACACACGGGCAGGGTCACTCTCATGTGTGACAGTCGGCACACCCGACAGGTAAAGCTCTCATCAAATAGTTTGTGATACCGTTCACTAAACCCGGCGACAGAGCCGAAGGACCGTAGTGCGACGGTCCCTTGGCCCGAGGTCCTCTCTCGGACCGGGCTTACGCTCGTCCCGTACGAGTCCCGTTACCCCACCATCACGCGGAGCCATGCGCCATGCTGTCCGATGACGCCCGAACCCTTCTGCACACCGCCGTACCCACCGCTGCCGTCGGCGTCGTTGCCGCCATCGTCAGTGGCGTGGTCGCGGGCGGTAAGGGGGCGATCGGGGCGATCGCGGCCACGGTCGTCGTGATTCTGTTCATGGGTATCGGATTCGTCATCCTGCAGCGGACGGCACGATCGCTGCCGCATCTGTTCCAGATGATGGGTCTGGCGCTCTACACGACCCAGATCCTGCTGCTCTTCGTCTTCGTCGCCGTGTTCAAGAACACGACGCTGTTCAATCCCAGGGCATTCGCGATCACCATCGTCGCGGCGACCCTTGCTTGGATCGCCGCGCAGACGCGCGCGCACATGAAGGCCAAGATCCTTTACGTCGAGCCCGAGTCCACCAAGCGTGGTGGCAAGGGTGAGAAGCCTGAAAACACGGGGCCCTCGTCGTGAACGGTAGGGGCGGAATAAGTGCGCGTTCGAGATGCTGCTATCGTCCGGTGCCATATGCGGCATCGCGGGCGCAGGCATCTGAGCTGACGCCTGCTCAATCGCGAGGCTCACTGCCTGCAAGCCGCCCCCACATCCGTAAGACCAGTCCCGTGCCGAACCGCGGCTGTGCGCCGCGCCGACACAACGAGGTTGCCGTACCTATGCGCCACGCTGAAGGAGCCCGCGGTGAGTGCTGACCCGACGCAGGTGCTCGCCTTCGAGACCGATTGCCACATCTTCGACGGCTGTGGTTTCCCGGCTCCTGGCCTGCACTCGTTCCTGTTCGAGCCGATCTTCGGCGACATGGACGGAGCCGTCTACTTCAACAAGACGATGCTCCTGGCCCTGCTCGGGTCCGTCATCATCGTCGGATTCTTCTGGGCCGCCTTCGCCAAGCCGAAGCTGGTTCCGGGGAAGCTCCAGATGGTTGCCGAAGCCGGCTACGACTTCGTTCGCCGGGGCATCGTCTACGAAACGATGGGCAAGAAGGAGGGCGAGAAGTACGTCCCCTTCATGGTCGCGACGTTCTTCTTCGTCTGGATCCTGAACCTCTGGTCGATCATTCCGGTCGCCCAGTTCCCGGTGACCGCTGTCATCGCGTACCCGGCCGGTATGGCCCTGGTCATCTACTTCATGTGGATGTCGGTCACCTTCAAGCGCCACGGTTTCGTCGGCGGCCTGAAGAACCTCACGGGCTACGACAAGTCGCTCGGTGGCATCCTGCCGCTGGTCATGCTGATCGAGTTCTTCTCGAACGTGATCGTCCGCCCCTTCACCCACGCGGTCCGTCTCTTCGCGAACATGTTCGCCGGTCACACGCTGCTGCTGCTCTTCACGATTGCCAGCTGGTACCTGCTGAACGGCATCGGCATCGCCTACGCGGGCGTGTCCTTCGTGATGGTCATCGTGATGACCGCCTTCGAGCTCTTCATCCAGGCTGTCCAGGCCTACGTCTTCGTGCTGCTGGCCTGCAGCTTCCTCCAGGGCGCCGTCGCCGAGCACCACTGACCGCCCCACCCCCAAACCACCAGTCGTCCGGTGGCCAACCCCCACCGGTCCATGAAAGAGAAGGAAGAACCGGCATGTCCGCTCTCCAGACCCTCGCTGCTGGCGTCGAAATCAAGGGCAACCTCGGCTCCATCGGTTACGGCCTCGCGGCCATCGGCCCCGGCGTCGGCGTCGGCATCATCTTCGGTAACGGCACCCAGGCCCTGGCCCGCCAGCCCGAGGCCGCCGGCCTGATCCGTGCCAACCAGATCCTCGGCTTCGCCTTCTGTGAGGCGCTCGCCCTCATCGGTCTGGTCATGCCGTTCGTCTACCCGACCTCCTGATCCCGGTAGCGAACAGACCCTTTAGTCGGAAGGCACTGATGTGAACCCTCTGGTTCAGCTCGCGGCCGAAGAGGCGGAAAACCCCCTCATCCCGCCGATCCCCGAGCTCGTCATCGGTCTGATCGCCTTCGTCATCGTCTTCGGTTTCCTCGCGAAGAAGCTCCTCCCGAACATCAACAAGGTTCTGGACGAGCGTCGCGAGGCCATCGAAGGCGGTATCGAGAAGGCTGAGGCCGCTCAGACCGAGGCCCAGAGCGTGCTGGAGCAGTACAAGGCCCAGCTCGCCGAAGCCCGGCACGAGGCCGCGCGCCTGCGCCAGGAAGCGCTGGAGCAGGGCACTGCGCTCAAGGAAGAACTGCGCGCAGAGGGCCAGCGGCAGCGTGAGGAGATCATCGCTGCCGGCCACGCCCAGATCGCGGCGGACCGTAAGGCCGCCTCTCAGGCGCTGCGTCAGGACGTTGGCAAGCTCGCCACCGACCTGGCCGGAAAGCTCGTCGGCGAGTCCCTCGAGGACCACGCCCGGCAGAGCCGCACCATCGACCGCTTCCTCAGCGAGCTTGAGGAGAAGGCCGAGGCGGCCCGATGAACGGAGCGAGCCGCGAGGCGCTGGCCTCCGCGCGTGAGCGTCTCGACGCGCTGACGGACAACACGTCCGTCGACGCGGCGAAGCTCGCCGGTGAGCTGGCTGCCGTCACCGCGCTGCTCGACCGTGAGGTCTCGCTGCGTCGGGTCGTCACGGACCCGGCGCAGTCCGGCGAGGCCAAGGCCGAGCTGGCCGGTCGCCTGCTCGGCGGCCAGGTCGGCGGGGAAACCCTCGACCTGGTGTCCGGCATGGTCCGGTCGCGCTGGTCGCAGTCCCGCGACCTGGTGGACGCGCTGGAGGAGCTGGCAGCCACTGCCGACCTCACGGCGGCCCAGCAGGGTGGCGCGCTCGACAACGTCGAGGACGAGATCTTCCGCTTCGGCCGGATCGTCTCCTCGAACACCGAGCTGCGTTCCGCGCTGACCGACCGTGCGGCCTCCGCCTCCGCCAAGAGCGAGCTGCTGCGCAGCCTGCTCGGCGGCAAGGCGAACGCTGTCACCGAGCGCCTGGTGATCCGTCTTGTCACGCAGCCGCGTGGACGTAGCCTGGAAGCGGGACTGGAGTCCCTTTCCACGCTCGCCGCCGAGCGCCGCAACCGCATGGTCGCCACCGTGACCAGCGCGGTTCCGCTCAGCGACGTGCAGCGGGCGCGTCTCGGCGCGGTGCTGGCCAAGCTGTACGGCCGACAGATGCACCTGAACCTCGACGTGGACCCCGAGGTCCTCGGCGGGATCTCGGTGCGAGTCGGCGACGAGGTCATCGACGGCACCATCGCGGACCGCCTCGCCGAGGCGTCGCGCCGCATGGCCGGCTGACCAGCCACCAATAGAACAGAAGCATTCCTAGCGGCCCGGTTGGGCCGTGCAGAACTTGCAGAAGATTCCTGGGGGTCGCCCCCAGACCCCTAAGAAGCTTCAGGCCCAACAAGGAGAGCAGGGAACCCAGATGGCGGAGCTCACGATCCGGCCGGAGGAGATCCGGGACGCACTGGAGAACTTTGTCCAGTCGTACCAGCCGGACGCGGCCTCGCGCGAGGAGGTCGGAACGGTCAGCGTTGCCGGCGACGGCATCGCGAAGGTGGAGGGTCTGCCCTCCGCCATGGCGAACGAGCTGCTGAAGTTCGAGGATGGCACCCTCGGTCTCGCCCTCAACCTCGAGGAGCGCGAGATCGGTGCGGTCGTCCTCGGCGAGTTCAGCGGTATCGAGGAGGGCCAGCCGGTGCAGCGCACCGGTGAGGTGCTCTCGGTCGGCGTCGGCGAGGGCTACCTCGGCCGCGTCGTCGACCCGCTCGGCAACCCGATCGACGGTCTCGGCGAGATCGCGACCGAAGGCCGTCGCGCCCTGGAGCTGCAGGCTCCGGGCGTCATGGTCCGTAAGTCGGTCCACGAGCCGATGCAGACCGGCTACAAGGCCATCGACGCCATGGTGCCCGTCGGCCGTGGCCAGCGTCAGCTGATCATCGGTGACCGTCAGACGGGTAAGACCGCTCTGGCCGTCGACACGATCATCAACCAGCGCGACAACTGGCGCTCGGGCGACGTGAACAAGCAGGTTCGCTGCATCTACGTCGCCATCGGCCAGAAGGGCTCGACCATCGCGTCCGTTCGCGGCGCCCTGGAAGACGCCGGTGCGCTCGAGTACACGACGATCGTCGCCGCCCCGGCGTCCGACCCGGCCGGCTTCAAGTACCTGGCGCCGTACACCGGTTCCGCCATCGGCCAGCACTGGATGTACGCCGGCAAGCACGTCCTGATCATCTTCGACGACCTGTCGAAGCAGGCCGACGCCTACCGCGCCGTGTCGCTGCTGCTGCGCCGCCCGCCGGGCCGCGAGGCCTACCCGGGTGACGTCTTCTACCTGCACTCCCGTCTGCTGGAGCGCTGCGCGAAGCTGTCCGACGACATGGGTGCCGGTTCGATGACCGGTCTGCCGATCGTCGAGACCAAGGCGAACGACGTGTCGGCGTTCATCCCGACCAACGTCATCTCCATCACCGACGGCCAGTGCTTCCTGGAGTCCGACCTGTTCAACGCGGGCCAGCGCCCGGCGCTGAACGTCGGTATCTCGGTCTCCCGCGTCGGTGGCTCCGCCCAGCACAAGGCCATGAAGCAGGTTTCCGGCCGTCTGCGTCTGGACCTGGCCCAGTACCGCGAGCTGGAGGCGTTCGCCGCCTTCGGTTCCGACCTGGACGCCGCGTCGAAGGCTTCGCTGGAGCGCGGCAAGCGTCTGGTCGAGCTGCTGAAGCAGGGCCAGTACCAGCCGATGCCCGTCGAGGAGCAGGTCGTCTCCGTCTGGGCCGGCACCACCGGCAAGATGGACGACGTCCCGGTCAACGACATCCGTCGCTTCGAGTCGGAGCTGCTGGAGCACCTGCGCCGCGAGCGCAAGGACCTCCTCACCTCCATCTCCGAGGGCGGCAAGATGTCGGACGACACGCTGACGTCGATCGCTGACGCCATCGCCGGCTTCAAGCGCCAGTTCGAGACCTCGGACGGCAAGCTCCTGGGCGAGGACGCACCGGCCGTCAACGTCTCCAAGTGACGACGGAAGGGACCTGACTCATGGGAGCGCAGCTCCGGGTCTACAAGCGTCGCATCCGTGCCATCACGGCGACCAAGAAGATCACCAAGGCGATGGAGATGATCGCCGCCTCGCGCATCGTCAAGGCGCAGCGCAAGGTGGCGGCATCGATGCCGTACGCGACCGAGCTCACCCGTGCGGTGACCGCGGTGGCGACCGGCTCGAACACCAAGCACGCCCTGACCACCGAGGTCGAGACGCCGACCCGTGCCGCGATCCTGCTCATCACGAGCGACCGCGGTCTGGCCGGCGGCTACTCCTCGAACGCCATCAAGCAGGCGGAGCGGCTCACCGAGCGGCTGCGCGCTGAGGGCAAGGACGTCGACACCTACATCGTCGGCCGCAAGGGTCTGGCCTACTACGGCTTCCGTGAGCGCAAGGTCACGGATTCGTGGACCGGCTTCACCGACAGCCCGGCCTACGCCGACGCCAAGCGCGTCGCGGGGCCGCTGATCGAGGCCATCCAGACGGAGACGGCCGAGGGTGGCGTCGACGAGCTGCACATCGTCTACACGGAATTCGTGTCGATGATGACGCAGAACCCGGTCGACGGCCGGATGCTGCCGCTCAGCCTTGACCAGGCTCCGGAGGAGACCGGCGCGAAGGGCGAGATCCTTCCGCTGTTCGACTTCGAGCCGTCGGCGGAGGACGTCCTCGACGCCCTGCTGCCGCGCTACGTCGAGAGCCGTGTCTACAACGCACTGCTGCAGTCGGCCGCTTCCGAGCACGCCGCCCGCCGCCGTGCGATGAAGGCGGCGACCGACAACGCCGGAGACCTCATCAAGAGCCTCTCCCGGCTTGCCAACGCGGCCCGCCAGGCCGAAATCACCCAGGAAATCAGCGAGATCGTCGGTGGCGCGAGCGCCATGGCTGACGCGACCGCGGGGAGTGACAAGTAATGACGACCACTGTTGAGACGGCCGCCGCCACGGGCCGCGTCGCCCGGGTCATCGGCCCGGTCGTCGACGTGGAGTTCCCCGTCGACGCCATGCCCGAGATCTACAACGCCCTCAAGGTCCAGGTCTCCGACCCGGCCGAGGACGGCGCGCTCAAGACCCTGACCCTTGAGGTCGCGCAGCACCTGGGTGACGGCCTCGTCCGTACCATCTCGATGCAGCCGACCGACGGTCTGGTCCGCCAGGCCCCGGTGACCGACACGGGCGAGGGCATCACCGTCCCCGTCGGTGACTTCACCAAGGGCAAGGTGTTCAACACCCTCGGTGAGGTGCTGAACTACCCGGAGGAGAACGCCAACGTCACCGAGCGCTGGCCGATCCACCGCAAGGCCCCTCGCTTCGACGAGCTCGAGTCGAAGACCGAGATGTTCGAGACCGGCGTCAAGGTCATCGACCTTCTCACCCCGTACGTCAAGGGTGGAAAGATCGGTCTGTTCGGTGGTGCCGGTGTCGGCAAGACCGTTCTGATCCAGGAAATGATCTACCGCGTCGCCAACAACCACGACGGTGTGTCGGTGTTCGCGGGCGTCGGTGAGCGTACCCGTGAGGGCAACGACCTCATCGAGGAAATGGCCGACTCCGGCGTCATCGACAAGACGGCGCTTGTCTTCGGCCAGATGGACGAGCCCCCGGGCACCCGTCTGCGCGTCGCCCTTGCCGGTCTGACCATGGCGGAGTACTTCCGCGATGTGCAGAAGCAGGACGTGCTGTTCTTCATCGACAACATCTTCCGGTACACCCAGGCGGGTTCCGAGGTGTCGACCCTGCTCGGCCGTATGCCCTCCGCGGTGGGTTACCAGCCGAACCTGGCCGACGAGATGGGTCTCCTCCAGGAGCGCATCACCTCGACCCGTGGTCACTCGATCACCTCGATGCAGGCGATCTACGTCCCCGCGGACGACCTGACCGACCCGGCGCCGGCGACCACCTTCGCCCACCTCGACGCGACGACGGTTCTTTCCCGTCCGATCTCCGAGAAGGGCATCTACCCGGCCGTGGACCCGCTGGACTCGACGTCCCGCATCCTCGACCCGCGGTACATCGCGGCGGACCACTACGCCACGGCGATGCGCGTCAAGGGGATCCTGCAGAAGTACAAGGACCTCCAGGACATCATCGCGATCCTCGGTATCGACGAGCTGGGCGAGGAGGACAAGCTCGTTGTCCACCGTGCCCGTCGCGTCGAGCGCTTCCTGTCGCAGAACACCCACGTGGCGAAGCAGTTCACCGGTGTGGACGGTTCGGACGTTCCGCTCGACGAGTCGATCACCGCGTTCAACGCGATCTGCGACGGTGACTACGACCACTTCCCCGAGCAGGCGTTCTTCCTGTGCGGTGGCATCGAGGACCTGAAGGCCAACGCCAAGGAGCTGGGCGTCTCCTGATCCGGCGCGCTCCTCACGGAGCGCATCCGGTTCGCACGTTCCGAGGAGAGGGGCGGGTGTGTCCCGTCCCTCTCCCCACGCCCATTAGAATTTGACCCAACACCCGGCCGACCCGCCGGGTGGTGACCCGAGGAGCCACCTTGGCTGCTGAGCTGCACGTCGAGCTGGTCGCGGCGGACCGCAATGTCTGGTCCGGCGAGGCCACCCTTGTTGTCGCCCGCACCACGTCCGGCGACATCGGCGTCATGCCCGGTCACCAGCCGCTTCTCGGTGTGCTGGAATCGGGCCCGGTGACCATCCGTACCAGCGACGGCAACACGGTCGTCGCCGCGGTGCACGGCGGTTTCATCTCGTTCGCGGACAACAAGCTGTCCCTGCTGGCCGAGATCGCCGAGCTCGCGGACGAGATCGATGTCCAGCGTGCGGAGCGGGCACTGGAGCGCGCGAAGGCGGAGGCCGATGCGGCCGCCGAGCGTCGCGCTGATGTCCGGCTGCGCGCCGTAACGGGCTGAACGCCCGTCGGAGTTTGATCGTTTGAGTCCCGGGGGGCGACCGCCGGGACTCAGCAGACCTCAGCCGCGGTCCGTGCTGGAATTTTCCAGACCGGGTCGCGGCTGAGGCGATGCAGGTCCGTTTTTTTCTCATGTGTATTCGATGAGCGAGGAGGTCGGTGAAGATGCTCCTCGCTCTGCTTGTGAGCGGCCTGGTCGTAACCGTGGTGGTGATCGGGCTGTTCGTCTTCGGGCTGCGCCGCAGACTCATCCAGCGGTCCGGCGGCACCTTCGACTGCAGCATGCGCTGGGGTGTGTCCGAGGAGCCCGACATCTCCGGCAAGGGCTGGGTGTACGGGGTCGCGCGCTACAGCGGTGACCGGATCGAGTGGTTCCGGGTGTTCTCGTACTCCCCGCGCCCGCGCCGGCTGCTGGAGCGGTCCTCCATCGAGGTCATCGCCCGCCGTGCCCCGGAGGGCGAGGAGGAGCTGGCCCTGCTCTCCGACGCCGTCGTGCTCGGCTGTCTCCACCGGGGGACCCGCCTGGAGCTGGCGATGAGCGAGGACGCGCTGACCGGCTTCCTCGCCTGGCTGGAGGCGGCGCCTCCAGGCCAGCGGGTGAATGTGGCTTAGTCAGGGCAATGAGAAGCCGGGGAGACGGGGGCGGACCCGTCTCCCCGGCTTCGGTCTTTACTGCAGCCCGGTGTGGATCGCGTTCGCGAGCTCACCGTTCGCGGTGTCGCCGCTGAACTCCCAGAAGAAGGCTCCCTTGAGGCCCTGCTGCTTGGCCCAGGTCATCTTCCCGGCGATCGTGGCGGGGGTGTCGTAGCTCCACCAGTTGCTTCCGCACTTGGCGTAGGCCGTGCCGGCGACGGTGCCGGTGGCCGGGCAGCTGGTCTTGAGCACCTTGTAGTCCTCGATGCCCTGCTCGTACGTGCCCGGCGCGGGCCCGGTGGCGGTGCCGCCGGGGGCCGCCTGGGTCACTCCGGTCCAGCCGCGGCCGTAGAAGCCGATGCCGAGGTTGAGCTTGGCGCCGGCGACGCCCTTGGCCTTGAGCTTGGCGATGGCGTCGGCCGAGTTGAAGCCGGCCTGCGGGATGCCCGCGTAGGAGGTGAGCGGGGAGTGCGGGGCCGTCGGGCCCTGGGCCGCCCAGGCGCCGAAGAAGTCGTACGTCATGACGTTGTAGAAGTCGACGTACTGCGCGGCGCCGCCGTAGTCGGCCGCGTCGATCTTGCCGCCGCTGGAGGCGTCGGCGGTGATGGCTGCGGTGACCAGGTTGTTCGCGCCGAACTTGGCCCGGGTCGCCTGCAGCAGGTTCTTGAAGGCGGCCGCTCCGCTGGTGTCGCAGGACAGGCCGCAGGCGTTCGGGTACTCCCAGTCCAGGTCGATGCCGTCGAAGACGTCGGCCCAGCGCGGGTCCTCGACCAGGTTGTAGCAGGACTGGGCGAAGGCGGTCGGGTTGGCGGCGGCCTGGGGGAAGCCGCCGGACCAGGTCCAGCCGCCGAAGGACCAAAGGATCTTGATGTTCGGGTAGGCCTTCTTCAGCTTGCGCAGCTGGTTGAAGTTGCCGCGCAGCGGCTGGTCCCAGGTGTCGGCGACGCCGTCGACGCTCTGGTCGGCGGTGTAGGCCTTGTCGTAGTCGGCGTAGGCGTCACCGATGGTGCACTGGCCGTTCTGGACGTTGCCGAAGGCGTAGTTGATGTGGGTGATCTTGCCCGCGGTGCCGGAGGTGACCAGGTTCTTCACGTGGTAGTTGCGGCCGTAGACGCCCCAGTTGGTGAAGTAGCCGAGCTTGACCTTGCCGCCCGGGTCCGGGGGGATGACCCCGCCGGTCGTCGTCACCGTGGCCGAGCCGGAGGAGGGGCCGGTCTGGTCGACGGTGTCGCGGGCGGTGACGCTGTAGGTGTACGTCGTGCCCTTGGTCAGGCCGGAGTCGGCGTAGCTGGTCCCGGTGACCGTGGCGATCTTGGCGGCGCCCCGGTAGACGTCGTAGTTCTTGACGCCCTTGTCGTCCGTGGCCGGGGTCCAGGTCAGGGTGAGCGAGGTGTCGGCGACGTTGCTCGTGGTGGGGGTGCCGGGAGCGGTGGGGGGAGTGTCGCCGGGCTGGGTGCCGCCGTCGCAGGAGGCGCCGTTGATCTTGCAGCCGGACGGGGCGCCGCCGCCGGCGCCGTTGAAGCCGAAGCTGGCGGTGGCGCCGGGGGCGAGGGTGCCGTTCCAGCCGAGGTTCTTGGCGGTCCAGTGGGTGCCGGAGCTGGTGACGGTGGCGTCCCAGGCCGAGGTGACCGAGGTGCCCGCCGGGTAGTCCCACTCCACGGTCCAGCTGCTGAGGGTGGTGGTACCGGTGTTCTTCACCACCCACTTGCCCTCGAAGCCGGAGCCCCAGTCGGAGACCTTGGTGTACGTCGCCGTCGCCGAAGCGGCCGCCTGGGCCGGGCCGGCCAGGGCGACGAGTCCGCTGACGGGCAGGGCGAGCGCGGCCACGATCGCCGCGACTCGGCTGAAGAACCGGGTGCGCCTGGTGCGGGGTGGGGATGCTGTGCTCAAGGGTGATCCTCCGTAGGTCCGTCGCGGTCGTGGGGGCCGACTGCGACATGGGGGTGGGACCTGCGCCGCCCGTGAGCACGCTTTGTCATGGCACGCTCACCACAGTGTTGCGGCGAGCGTAGAAAGGTCTGGACCAACCGTCAAGAGGTCCAGACCGGTGCGCGCCCGTTCGCCTATATCCCCAACTCCTGTGCCAGCACCGCCGCTTGGAGTCTGCTGCGCAGCTCCAGCTTGCCGAGCAGCCTGCTGACGTGCGTCTTGGCCGTCGCCTCCGCCATCTCCAGGCGCTCGGCGATCTCCGCGTTCGACAGGCCCTCGCCCAGTGCGCTCAGCACCTCCCGCTCCCGCCGCGTGAGGGAGGCGACCGCCGCGGCCCGCTCCGGCGCCGGAGCGGGCCGCGCCGGGCGGGGCGCCGCGAACTCCGCGATCAGCCGCCTGGTCACCGCCGGGGCGATCAGGCCCTCCCCGCGTGCGACGGTCCGTACCGCCGCGATCAGCTCGGCGGCGTCCGCGTTCTTCAGCAGGAAGCCCGCGGCCCCCGCCCGCAGCGCCCCGAAGACGTACTCGTCGAGGTCGAAGGTGGTCAGGACCAGGACGTCGGCCAGGCCCTCCGAGACCACCTGACGGGTCGCGGACACCCCGTCGAGCCGGGGCATCTGCACGTCCATGAGGACGAGATCCGGCCGCAGCTCCCGGGCCAGGCGCACCGCTTCCTCCCCGTCGCCCGCCTCGCCCACCACCTCCACGTCACCCGCGCTGCGCAGGATGAGCACCAGCCCGGCCCGGACCGCGCCCTGATCCTCCGCCACCACCACCCGAATGGTCATGCCTCCACCGCCTTCTCCTCCGCGGGCAGTGTCGCCCGTACCTGCCACACCGCACCGGACCGCCCCGCCGCGAACTCCCCGCCCAGCAGCTCCGTCCGCTCCCGCATACCGATCAGCCCGGCCCCCGAGCCCGGGGCGCGGGGGCCCGGCCGGTTTCCGAAGGGCGAGTCCACCGTCACGGTCAGCAGCCCGTCGGTGTGCGCCACCCGAACCGTGACGGTGCCCGGGGCGGCGTGCTTGAGGGCATTGGTCAGCGACTCCTGCACGATCCGGTACGCGGCCAGCTCCACGGGCGCCGCCGCCGGCTCCCCGGAGGTCCGGTCGTCCTGGAGCACGAACGTCAGCCCGCTCGCCGAGCCGTTGGTCCTCGCCTGCCCGACCAGGGCGTCCAGGCCGTCCAGCGAGGGCACGGCGACCGGTTCCTTGTCACCGCCGGCATCCCGCAGCAGCCCGATCAGCCGGCGCATTTCGGCCAGCCCCTGCACGCTGTTCTCGCGGATCACCCCGAGCGCGTCCCGGCTCGTCGCGGCCGTGTCGATGGAGAGCGCGGCGGTGGAGTGGATGGCGATGGCGGAGAGGTGGTTGGCCACCATGTCGTGCAGCTCCCGGGCCATCCGGGCGCGCTCGGCCGCCACGGCCTGGCTGCGGTCCATCTCGGCCAGCAGCGCGGTCTGCTCGGCGCGCAGCCGGGCCGCCTCGGCGGCCTCGCGGTGGTTGCGCAGGGTGGCGCCGGTCAGGGCCGGGCCGAAGCTCACGATGCCGGTGATCGCACCGATCAGCAGGGCCTGCGGGGTGCGCAGCCAGGCCAGCGAGGCGATGGTGACGACGACGGTGATCAGGCCGGTGGAGACCGGGAGCCGCCGGGCCATGGCCGGTTTTCCGTACACGACGGCGGCGTACATCAGGTCGGTGAAGATCACGACGGTGGCGAGGCTGCCGACCGTGAACTGATCGGCGACCACCCCGGCGGTGCCGACGGCCAGGGTCAGATTCGGCTTGGTGCGGCGCAGCAGCTCCATCGCGCCGAGGGCCACGAGGGGGACCAGGGCCGCCCAGGCCGGCAGGAAGTCCCGGCCGGGGCTGCTGTAGACCCCGAGCGACCAGAAGCCCAGGCCGGCGGCCGTGCTGACCACCGCGAGGAAGACGTCGTCACGGTGGGGGCGCAGGCTCTTCTCGGTCACGTTCCCATCCAACAGGGTGCGCGGGCCCCGCACGTCGGCGGAGAGGCCGAGGTGCGGGTACATCGAACGATGCAGGCCCACATGGTCAATGGAGACGACGTATCGGGCCCGGCCGGACGGGAGTCTGGGAGGGAACGGAGAACCCGAGCGGACGGAGAGTCCCATGATCGTCGCGCTGATCATCGCCTGTGAGGTCGGTTTCTGGGTACTGCTGGCGGCCGGCCTGGCCCTGCGCTACCTCGCGAAGATGCCCAGGCTGGGGGCGGCGGTCCTGCTGTGCGAGCCCCTGATGGAGCTGGTCCTGCTGGTGGTCACCACGCTCGACCTCAAGAACGGCGCCGAGCCGGACTGGAAGCACGGACTGGCCGCCCTGTACATCGGCTACACCGTCGCCTACGGCCACTACACGATCAAGTGGCTCGACGGGCACGCCGCGTACCGGCTGGCGGGGGGACCGAAGCCGGCGGGTCCCGGGTACGGGAAGGCGCGGGCCCGGCACGAGTGGAAACTCTGGGTCCGTACGGTGATCGCCGCCGCCGTCGCGCTGACGCTGCTGCAGGTGGCGATCTGGTACGTGGGCGACGCGGGCGACGTCAGCTCGCTCCAGGGCTGGCAGTACGGCGCCCTGCGGGCGGTCGGGATCCACGCCCTGGTCGCCGCGGCGTACACGATCTGGCCGAGCAAGGCCCCGGCCGTCCCGGACGACGCCGGGGAGCGGCCGCTGGCCCGGACCGAGCGTCAGCGTTAAGGACGTGTCCGCAAAGTCCCGCCTGCCCCGCGGCGCCTGGCACCGCACCTCGCCGCGTTGTCGGGCCGCCCGAGTACGTCCAGTACAAGGGCGGCCCTCCGCCTTGCGATGCACGGCACCAGACGCCACGGGGGCCCGCCCTCCGGGCGGCCGGCGCTACTTTGCGGACACGTCCTAGCGCTCGCCGCCCGGCACCCACAGAACGTCCCCGACCTCCTTGTTGGCCACCCGGGCCAGGATGAACAGGAGGTCGGAGAGCCGGTTCAGGTAGGTGGCGGTCAGCGGGTTCATCACCTCGCCGTGCACCTCCAGCGCCGCCCACGTCGAACGCTCGGCACGCCGGACCACCGTGCACGCCTGGTGCAGCAGGGCCGCACCGGGGGTGCCGCCGGGGAGGATGAAGCTGCGCAGCTTCTCCACCTGCTCCAGGAAGTGGTCGCAGTCCGCCTCCAGCTTGTCCACGTAGAACTGCTCCACGCGCAGCGGCGGGTACTCCGGGTTCTCGACCACCGGGGTGCACAGGTCCGCGCCGACGTCGAACAGGTCGTTCTGCACGCGGACCAGGACCTTCACCACGTCCGCCGGCAGACCGCCGAGCGCGATCGCCGTCCCGATGGCCGCGTTGGCCTCGTTCGCGTCGGCGTACGCGGAGATCCGCACGTCGGTCTTGGCGGTGCGGCTCATGTCGCCCAGGGCGGTCGTGCCCTTGTCGCCGGTACGGGTGTAGATGCGCGTGAGGTTCACCATGCGGCCAGGGTAGACGGGCCCGCCGGGAAAATTCCGGGCGAGGTCACCGCCGCCCGCGTACCGTCCGGTGGGGGCCGCGGGCCCCGGGACGGGGGAGCGGCGAAGTGGCCGACGTGTACTACATCTGGCGCCTGGCCGAGGCCGCCCAGCAGATCGATCTCCTGGCGGGCTTCCTCGCCACCCGGCACGGGCGGCGGGACCCGGACGTCCGCGGTGAACCGGCCGGGTGCGCCCAGGCCGCGCGCGCGGCCGTGGCCGCCGGGCGCCTGGGGGAAGCCCTCGACCGCCTCGACGACCTGCGCGAGCACGCCGCCGCCTGGGCGGACCATCCGCACCATCCGGGCGAACCGGGCGCCGCCGAGCACGACGCGAGGGTCTGGGACTACGCGAAGGACATGCTGCGCGCGGAGCCCGGGCCCGCGCCGGCGTACCTCCCCACGGCACGCGACATCGTGTCGCAGCTCCGCTTCCTGCAACGGCAGATCTGTGCGCGGCCACAGGCGGACGCGCAGGCCGAGGCCGATGCGCACTACCTCGCGGGCCGCGGCGCCATGGCCGTCGAGATCGGCCACCTCGGCGCCGCGCGCAAGGAGCTGAGGCGGCTGCGCGCACTGGCCGAGAAGTGCACCGTGGCCGACGGCGGGTGAACTGGACGGCCGGGCAGGGCTGCTGGGCCGTACCGGTGTGATGTCCGTCATCTGAGACGTGACGCGTGTTACTTCACGGTCACACCGCACCGCCCGGGCGCTAGTCTCCGCCGGAGTGGCTACGTGACTGTGCCGTAGGGAAACGAGGGGTGTGTAGTGGCTGGGAAGCTCGCCGTCATCGGTGCCGGACTCATGGGTTCCGGAATCGCGCAGGTCTCCGCTCAGGCGGGTTGGGACGTCGTACTCCGTGACGTCACCGAGGCCGCGCTGACCCGTGGCACGGACGGAATCAAGGCCTCCTATGACAAGTTCGTCTCCAAGGGCAAGCTGACGGCCGAGGACGCCGAGGCCGCGCTCGCCCGCATCACCACCACCACGGACCTCGACGCGGTCGCCGACGTCGACATCGTGGTGGAGGCGGCCTTCGAGAAGATCGAGATCAAGCACGAGATCTTCCGCGCCCTGGACAAGATCGTCCGCGAGGACACGATCCTCGCCTCCAACACCTCCGCCATCCCGATCACGAAGATCGCGGCCGTGACGGAGCGTCCGGAGCGGGTCGTCGGCGCCCACTTCTTCTCGCCCGTCCCGATGATGCAGCTGTGCGAGCTCGTGCGCGGCTACAAGACGAGCGACGAAACCCTCGCCACCACCCGGGCGTTCGCCGAGTCCGTCGGCAAGACCTGCATCGTCGTCAACCGCGACGTCGCCGGCTTCGTCACGACCCGCCTGATCTCCGCGCTGGTCGTCGAGGCCGCCAAGCTGTACGAGTCGGGCGTGGCCTCCGCCGAGGACATCGACATCGCCTGCAAGCTCGGCTTCGGGCACGCGATGGGCCCCCTGGCCACCGCCGACCTCACGGGCGTCGACATCCTGCTGCACGCCACCAGCAACATCTACACCGAGTCCCAGGACGAGAAGTTCGCCCCGCCGGAGCTCATGCGCCGGATGGTGGACGCCGGGGACATCGGCCGCAAGAGCGGCCAGGGCTTCTACAAGCACTGAGGCCTGGCTCTGCCACGGAGCACCACCGTTCGAATGCCGTCACCCCTCAGGGTGAATTAGGTATCGGTTCGCTCACGGTCGGCAACTTCCCTGCCCGTGGGGCAGTCAGTTGCAGTGAGAGTTGCCGACCACGGACCAGTCGGACCATACGTACGCAGTACCGCCGGGAGTACACATGCACATCAGGGGCGACCACGCCGAACTCGCTGTCGGGGGCCGCCTCGACGTGCGCAGCGCGGCGGACGCCCGTACGGCCCTCCACTCCGCCCTCGACGACGGACAGGGCGATCTCGTCCTCGATCTCACGGGGC
The DNA here is from genome assembly GCF_030440515.1 of Streptomyces xanthophaeus. GTDB lineage: Bacteria > Actinomycetota > Actinomycetes > Streptomycetales > Streptomycetaceae > Streptomyces > Streptomyces kutzneri. The sequence continues at coordinate 2,793,814 of NZ_CP076543.1, read as the reverse complement.
TCGACTCCTGGGACGCGACCGGCCTCGGCGTGATCATGGGAGCGCACCGCCGGGCCGGCCGGACCGGCCGGCGCCTGGTCCTGCGCGGCGTGCCGCCGCAGATGCAGCGGCTGCTCGTCGCGACCCGGCTGCACCGGATCCTCGCGATCGAAGGCGGCCTGGAAGCGGAGTCCCTGCCCCGCGTCTGACGGGCAGGCCGCTGACCTCCGTATTCCCTGCGCAAACGTAACGGTCCGGTGGTGATCGCACCCCTGCGGTTTCCCGCACGACCGGCCACGGTCTAGGGTTCGGGCGGAAACCGGACCGGTGGCGACAGCGGGTGCGCGAAGGCCGGGCGGTACGACGGCGAGGCGCGCGGCCCGCGATCGGGGGACTGGGTCATGGACCGTACACAGGGGCAGAGCGAGCAGCACGGGCAGCCCACGGGCGGCTCCGCGCCCGCGGCGCCCACCACGGGCGCGACACCCGCGGCGCCCGGGCCCGCCCGGGTCGTCAGCCTGACCGCGGGCGAGTTCGCCCTCACCGTCAACCCGGTCGACGGCAGCGAGATCGAACCGCTGCGCCCCGGCACCGAGCCGGCCCGGCCCGCCAAGCGCGACGCGGCCGCCCGCGCGGCCCGCGCCGCCGCCGCACGGCCGCCCGTACTGCCCGGCCCCGCCGTTCCCGCCCGCCCCCTGCTGGAGCGCGAGGAGGAGCGGGAGCGTCTGGTGCGCCTGCTGGGCCGGGGCCGGTCCGTACGGCTGACCGGTCCCTCGGGATCCGGCCGCAGCGCCCTGCTCGACGCGGTCGCCGACCGGTGCGCGGGCCTCGCGCCCGACGGCGTCGTACGGCTCAGCGGATACGGGCACCAGCAGCCCGGAGAACTGCTCCACGCCCTCTACGCGACCGTGTACGAGGCCGAGCAGCAGCGCCCCGGACGGGCCGAGCTCCTGGCCCGCGTACGGGAGATAGGCGCCGTCGTCCTCCTGGACGACCTGGAGATGGGCGGGCCCGCCCTCGACGAGCTGATGCGCGCCACCCCCGAGTGCGCCTACCTGCTGGCCGCGACCCCGGACACCCGGGCCCCCTCCGACGACTCGCACATCGAGGAGGTCTTCCTCGCCGGACTGGGCAAGGCCGACTGCCTGGAACTGCTGGAGGCGGGCGTCGGACGGCCGCTGACGGACGAGGAGACCGCCTGGGCGGGGGACCTGCGCTTCGCCTCCGAGGGGCTGCCCCTGCGCTTCGTCCAGGCCGCCGCGCTGCTGCGGCAGCGGGACGAGCTCAACCGAAGCGACGAGGACGACGAGGAGGAGGAGCCCGGCGTCTTCGAGGAGCGCCCGCGCGACGCCGTGCACGTACCGCTGCCGACCCTCGCCGAGGGCGCAGCCCCGGCGGAGCTGCTGGCCTCGCGGGTCAGCGAGTCGGCGCGCGCGGCCCTGCGGATCGCGTGCGCGCTGGGCGGCGAGCTGCCGCACCACGCGCACCTGCCCGCGCTCGTGGGGGACACCCACGCCGACACGGCGGTGGCGGAACTGCTGGGCTGCGGGCTGCTGACGCCCGTCGGGACGCGGTACCGGCTGGCGTCGGGCGTCGCACGGCAGCTGGAGGAGGTCGGCTACGGGGACACCGCGTCGGAGGAGGCCCGTACGGCCGCCCGGCACTACGCCTGGTGGACCGGGCACGCCTCGGTGGTCCCGGCGCGCGTCGCGGCGGAGGCGGACGCGGTGCTGGCGGCGCTGGCCGGTGCGGACGTGGTCGCGGCGGTGCTGCTGGCGCGCACGGCGGCTCCGGCGTTCGCGGCCTCGCTGCACTGGGAGGCCTGGGAGCGCGTGCTGCGCTCGGGAGCGGAGGCCGCGCGCAAGGCCGGCGAGGTCGCCGAGCAGGCCTACTTCCATCACGAACTCGGTGTGCTGGCCCTGTGCGAGGAGCGGTTGGACCGGGCGCGGGCCGAGCTGGAGACCTCGATCGGGCTGCGGGGCGCCCTGGCGGACAAGCGGGGCACGGTCGCGGGGCGGCGGGCGCTGGCGCTGGTCGTCGACCGGGAGACGGCCGGGGCGGCCGTGTCACCCCCGCTGCGACTGGAGGCGCCCGCCGTTCCGGCGGCGGCTCCGGAGGCCGTCACGGTGGCCACCCCGGCCGCTCCCGCCCCCAAGGCCGCCCTGGGGCCCAAGGCGGTGGCCCCGGCGGCCTCCGAGGCCCCCACGGCCAAGGTGGCCCCCGTGGCTCCCACGGCCAAGGCGGCCCCCGGGCCCCGCGTCGCCCCCGTGGTCCCGGTCTCCGCGGAGGCGGTGACCCGGATGACCCCCGTCGTGCCGGTGACCGCCCGCTCGGAGGCGCCCACGACGCTGTCCGAGGTCTTCGAGGACGCCTTCCCGCTGAATCCGAAGCCCGCGCCGCCCGCCGCGCCCCGGCCCGCCACCGCACCGGTCCCGGCGGCCCGCGGCCGTCGCCGGCTCGTGCTGCTGGCCGGCGCGGGCGCGCTGACGGTGGTGGTACTGGGCACCGTCGTGAGCCTGGCGCTGAGCTCCTCGGACACCGCGCCGCCGGCGCAGGAACCGGCGGTGTCCGCCACCCCCACGGTCACGGAGTCAGCCACGACCGCCGTCAACAGCGGGAACGATCCTGCACCGGAGCCGCCCGTATCGGCCCCGCCGGCGGAATCCCCGGAGCCCGGGCAGAGCGCCGCCCCGACCCCGGGCCGCAGTCCCGCCCGTACCCCGTCGCGCCGCCCGTCCCCGACACCGCCGAAGTCCCCGCCGGCGACGTCCGTTTCGACGCCGCCGACGACGAGCGCCGAGCCCTCGCCCACCCCGACGGAGACCGCCGCGCCGTCGCCGACGGCCACCACCCAGACGGGTACGGGCACGGCCGTCCCGCCGGCCACCGACCGGTGAACGACGACGGCTCCGTCCCTCGGGACGGAGCCGTCGTGCGTACAGCAGCGGGTCAGAACAGGCGGAGCTTGTCGTCCTCGATGCCGCGCAGCGCGTTGTAGTCCAGGACCACGCAGTCCATGCCGCGGTCCGTCGCCAGGACCTTCGCCTGCGGCTTGATCTCCTGGGCCGCGAAGATGCCCCGGACCGGGGCCAGGTGCGGGTCGCGGTTGAGGAGTTCGAGGTAGCGGGTCAGCTGCTCGACACCGTCGATCTCGCCGCGGCGCTTGATCTCCACGGCCACCGTCGCGCCCGAGGCGTCCCGGCACAGGATGTCCACCGGGCCGATCGCCGTCATGTACTCGCGCCGGATCAGCGTGTAGCCCTCGCCCAGCGTTTCGATGCGGTCCGCGAGGAGTTCCTGGAGATGTGCCTCGACGCCGTCCTTGATGAGCCCCGGGTCGGTGCCCAGCTCGTGGGAGGAGTCGTGGAGGACTTCCTCCATGGTGATGATGAGCTTCTCGCCCGCCTTGTTGATGACCGTCCAGATGTTGGCCTCATCGCCGCTCCCCTCCTTGAGGGTGCACGGCGGCGACATCCAGTTGAGCGGTTTGTACGCTCGGTCGTCCGCGTGGATCGAGACACTGCCGTCGGCCTTCACGAGGATCAGACGGGGTGCCGAGGGCAGATGGGCGGTGAGCCGGCCCGCGTAGTCGACGGAGCAGCGGGCAATGACGAGACGCATGGTCGGCAACGCTACTCGACGAGAAGGCCTTCACGCGATTCGCCCCTGAAAGCCCCGTTCGCCGATGGCGCGTTGTATGCGCATTCTCCTGGTGCGTCACCGATGGGACGCCTACCGTGGTGAGCGGGAGGTTGTCGAGCGTGCACTCTGCGTCGCGACCTCCTTCCCTGCCCGTAAGACTCCGGCAACCCAAACAGCCGGGGTCGCGAGAGGAGAACCCATGTCGCTCGACGTCTCACCGGCCCTACTCGAACAGGCCGAGCGAGGCGAGGTCGACGAAGCCGCTTTCGTCGACTGCGTCCGGACCTCCCTGCCCTTCGCCTGGGAGATGATCAGCTCGCTGGTGGCTCAGCTGAAGGTGGACGGCGGAGAGTTCGCCGACAACCAGACGCCGCCGCCGGACGAGCAGGCGCGGGGGCAGCTGCTGCGCGCCCTCGCGAGTGACGCGATACGCGGTGCGCTGCAGCGGCACTTCGGAGTGCGCCTGGCATTCCAGAACTGTCACCGGGTGGCGGTGTTCCCGCTGGATCCCTCGGTGGACGACCGTCTGGCCAAGTTCACTTCGATCCGCGGCCAGCTGCTCAACCAGTCGCCGGAGCTGCGCGACTGCTAGGCCTGACGGCCGTGTCCTGGCCGCCTCTTTCGGATCATGCCGCCCGGGCGTGATCCGAAAGAAACGGCCCAGGTGGGGCCGGCGGGCCCTCTCAGCCGAGGCGGGGAAGGACTTCGGCGCCGAGCCGGCGTACGTTCTCCTCCGTCGCGGCGAGATCGCCCGAGCCCTCCGTCAGGAGGGCGAAGCGCGTGATGCCCGTCCGTGCCGACGTGGCCGCCAGCCGGTCCGCCGCCACCTCCGGGGTACCCACCGGGTGCAGGTCGCACAACAGTTCCGTGTAGGCGACCGGATCCCGCATCCCACGCACCCGGCCGTCCACCGTCACATGCGCGTCGAGGCCCTGCTTGAGCCAGCCCGGCATCGCCTTCAGCAGGGTCTCGCGTGCGTCCGCCGTACGGTCCGCGATCTGGCACACCCCGGCGGAGACGTGTCCCGCGGCGGCCACGTGCTCGCGCGAGTGGCCCGCCGCCAGCGCCGTGCTGCGCCACAGCGCGACCATTTCGGCCTTGCTCTCGTCCCCGCAGTGCATTCCGAGGAGCATCGGCAGCCCCCGCTCCGCGGCCATCCGTACCGACGCCGGTGAGGTGCAGGCCACGATGACCTCGGGCCCCGCCGCGTCCCCGTCCAGGGCCTCGGAGGGCCGTGGTACGACGTCCACCTCGCGGAACGCGTACCGCTCGCCGGCGGCGCCCACCCGCGCCCGGGTCAGCCAGCGCCGCAACAGGTCCAGGGCCTCCGGGAAACCGTTCTCGTAACTGTCCAGGCCGCCCCCGAACACCTCCAGGTCGACCCACGGCCCGCCGCGGCCCACCCCGAGGGTGAACCGGCCGCCCGAGGTCATGTGCAGCAGGGCCGCCTGCTCCCCGAGCGCCACCGGGTGCGTGCTCGGCAGCACGCTCACCGCCGTGCCCACCCGCAGCCGGCGGGTCCGCCCCAGCAGCAGGGCCGCCAGGGTCACCGCCGACGGGCAGACCCCGTACGGGACGAAGTGGTGCTCGGCGAGCCAGACCGAGTCGAGCCCGGCCTCCTCGGCCACCTCGGCGGTCCGCACCGCCCGGTGCAGTGCCTCTCCCTGTCCCTGGCCCGGGAACTGGGCCGCCAGTACAAACGCTCCTACGCGCATCGCCTTTAGCCTCCTCGCGGCTGACGCGGCCTCCCCCAGGTGGACCGGTTCTTCCTATGGCAACAACGTCTGACACGTGCCAAAGGCACGGGCTGACACGAAAGTTATTGGGATTGTCGGGCCATTCCTCTTCGCGCGGCCGCCTTCCTCAGCAACCCTGCGGGTACCCGGCCTCGCTGCGCGTAGTCTGGGAGAAAGTCACTGCCGTCCGCCCATCCGTGAGGTATACGTGTCACCGCGCAACAACCGCCCCAGGGGCGGCGAGACCCCGGACGAACGCCCCAGCACCGGCCTCGACCGCTACGGGCTGGAGCGCACGGAGGAGTACCAGGGCGAGGACTGGAAGGTCCGGCACGTGGCCGGCGCGAGCGCGGCGGGCAAGCGCTACCGCTGCCCCGGCTGCGACCAGGAGATCCCCTCCGGCACCCCGCACCTGGTGGCCTGGCCCGAGTACGGCGGCGTGGACGACCGCCGGCACTGGCACAAGGCCTGCTGGAACGCGAAGGACCGCCGCACCTCGAAGGTGCAGCGGTCCCGTAACGCTCCCAGGTACTAGTACGCGTACTAGACGTCCCGGCGGCCGACGACCACGTACGAGCCGGCCACCGCGGCGCCGGTGACCAGTACGAGCAGCGCCAGGTGCGAGAAGTTGCTCGGCGACGGGCCGAGGTCGCCGCCCTCCGGCAGGCCGAACAGCTGCATCATCGCCACCGGCACGTTGTTCCGCAGGACGAGCCGCCCGACGGGTTCGACGGCCTCCCACATGCTGAGCATGCCCCCGATCACCGGCGGCAGCGTGACCAGGCCCAGCATCACGGCGATCGCTCCGGCCGAGTGCCGCACCAGCGCGCCGATCGCGAGCGCGAGCACGCCGAGCAGGGTGACATAGCCGCAGCCGAGCAGTGCGCCGAACCACTCGCCGGCCGCGTGCGGTCCGGACGCGGTGCCGCCGCGTACGACCGCCGCGGAGACCCCGACCACGAACACCGACAGCGTGGTGGTGACGAAGGCCGTCATGCTGAAGACGAGGTACTTCGCGGTGAGCACCCGGTGCCGGTCGGGGGCGGCCGTGAAGGTGGTCCGCACCAGCCCGGTGCCGTGCTCCGAGCTGATGGTCAGCACGCCGAGGACGATCACCGCGAGCTGGCCGACCAGCAGGCCGATCAGGGCGGGCGTGGTGAAGTTGATCTGCGCGAAGTCCTCGTCCCCGGTCTGCGCGACGACGAGCAGGCCGACGCCGACCACGATCAGGACGAGCGAGCCCAGCGTCCACAGGGTGGAGCGGAGCGAGACCAGTTTGGTCCACTCCGAGGCCAGGGCGTGCCCCAGGTGCGGCCGCGGCGTGGCCAGGGGGGAGCTGTAGCTCCCGGACTGCTCCGCCGTCGTGGTCGTCGGGGTCATCGGGTGTCCTCGGAGGTGTGCGGGGTGGTGTTCCTGGTGGTGCTCGCGAGCTCGCCGGGCTTGCCGGGCATCAGGAAGGGCTGCCCGCCCGCCCCGGGCGGCGGCGGAGCGAAGAAACCGTTCTGCGGGACCTCGGGGGCGGCCTCCGCCTCGTCCTCCCAGGCCGGGAGGGAGAGCGGCTCCGGCTCCCACAGCTCGGCCCGCGGGTCCTCGGTGGAGGTGTACTCGACGGCGGACTGGGTCATCCGCATGTACGCCTCCTCCAGCGAGGCCCGGTGCGGTGACAGCTCCCACAGGCGGACACCGGCCGCGTGCGCCAGGTCCGAGATCTGCGGCAGCTCCAGCCCGGTCACGCGCAGTGCTCCGTCGGACTCCTGGAGGACCCGCCCGCCCGCCTTGGTGAGGGCCGTACCCAGCGTCTCCCGGCCATGACGATCAGTGTCGGCCGCGCGCACCCGAGCGAATCCGGCCGAGTTGTGCGCGATGAACTCCTGGGTGCCCATGTCGGCCAGCAGCCGGCCCCGGCCGATCACGATCAGGTGGTCGGCGGTCAGCGCCATCTCGCTCATCAGGTGCGAGGAGACCAGGACGGTGCGGCCCTCGGAGGCGAGGCGGCGCATGAGGTTGCGGACCCAGAGGATGCCCTCGGGGTCGAGACCGTTGACCGGCTCGTCGAACAGGAGCACCTGCGGGTCGCCGAGCAGGGCCGTGGCGATGCCGAGCCGCTGGCCCATGCCGAGCGAGAAGCCCTTCGTACGCTGCCGGGCGGCGTCCTGGAGGCCGACCACGGCCAGCACCTCGTCCACCCGCTTCTCCGGGATCCCGGAGAGCTGGGCGATGGAGAGCAGGTGGGCGCGGGCCCGGCGGCCGCCGTGCACGGCCTTGGCGTCGAGCAGGGCCCCGACGTGCCGCTGGGCGTTCGGCAGCTCCCGGAAGGGCCGGCCGTTGATCGTGACGTGGCCGGATGTGGGCCGGTCCAGGCCCACGATCATGCGCATGGTCGTGGACTTGCCGGAGCCGTTGGGCCCCAGGAATCCGGTGACGTGCCCCGGCTTGACCTGGAAGGACAGCTGGTCGACGGCGGTCTTCGCGCCGTAGCGCTTGGTCAGGCCGACTGCCTCGATCATCTTGCTGCCCCTTACCAGGCCGGGACGACTTTCGCCCGCGTAAGGGTTAAGAGGATAACGAGGTTCCTGCGGTTCCGTCCCGGGCCGGATCCCTGAGCTGCCCCTGAGACCGACCCGGGCATCACCCGTAGTACTTCAGAAGGGGGCCGGCCGTCAGGCATCCCTCTTCTTGAGGACGAGGTAGCCCCCGAGTACCGAGGCGGCCACCCACAGGAGCATGATGCCGAGCCCGCCCCACGGACCGTAGGGGCCCTCTTCGGTCCCCATGGCGTTCGGCACGACCTGCATGATCTTCGAGCCGGCCGCGGTGGGCAGGTACTGACCGTACTCACGGGTCGCCTCGAAGGCGTTGAGGAGGTTCGTGACGATCAGGAAGAACGGGATCAGGATGCTGATCGAGGCGACCGAGCTGCGCAGCATGCTGGCGACACCCATGGAGAACAGGGCGATGAGCGCCATGTACACGCTGGCGCCGATCACCGCGCGCAGGACGTTCTCCGCGTCGAGACCGGTGCCGTGATCGCCCAGGATCGCCTGGCTGAGGAAGAACGACACGAAGCTGGTCAGCAGTCCGACCAGCAGGGCCAGGGCCGTGGCCACGGTCAGCTTGCCGAACAGGAAGTTCCCGCGGGCGGGTACGGCGGCCAGCGAGGTGCGGATCATGCCCGTGCTGTATTCGGTGCTGACCACCAGCACACCGAAGACGATCATCGCCAGCTGGCCGAACTGCATGCCGGCGAAGCTCACCAGGGTGGGGTCGAAGGTGGCCCGTTCGAGCGCGCTCATGTCGTTGAAGCCCGCCGCGACCGCGGTGGAGATCAGGGCGCCGAAGCCGGCGGTGACGATCAGGGCCAGGGCGAGGGTCCAGCTGGTGGAGGCGACCGTGCGGATCTTGGTCCACTCGGACTGCAGGACGGCGGTGAAGGCCATGCTCACTCACCACCCTTGCGCGTCGCGGTGTACCCGGCGCCCCAGGCGGGGACGTCGGCCGGCCGGGCCGGGTTGTCGGCAGCCATGCCCGGTGCGTGGGCGTGGTACTCGACGGAGTCCGCCGTCATGCGCATGAACGCTTCCTCCAGTGAAGCCCGTTGCGGGCTGAGTTCGTGCAGCACGATCTGGTGCTGGGCGGCCAGCTCGCCGAGCTGCTCCGCACTCACGCCGTCGATCTCCAGGGTGCCGGTGGCGGGAACGCTGACGGCGTTGATCCCGGCCTCGTGCAGGACGTCTTTCAGCCGCTCCTGCTGCGGCGTGCGCAGCCGGACGTAGCTGCGCGAGTTCTGCTGGATGAAATCGGCCATCGGCAGGTCTGCCAGCAGCTTTCCCTGTCCGATCACCACCAAATGGTCTGCGGTCAGCGCCATTTCGCTCATCAGATGGGAGGAGACGAAGATCGTCCTTCCTTCCGCCGCCAGGCCCTTCATCAGATTGCGGATCCAGAGAATTCCCTCGGGATCCAGGCCGTTGACCGGCTCGTCGAACATCAGGATTTCCGGGTCGCCCAGCAATGCAGAGGCGATTCCCAGCCGTTGGCTCATTCCGAGCGAAAATCCTTTGGACTTCTTCTTCGCCACGGCCGTCAGGCCGACCAGGTCGAGTACCTCGTCGACCCGCTGTCGCGGGATGCGGTTCGACTCGGCCAGACAGAGAAGGTTGTTGTATGCACTTCGGCCACCGTGCATGGCCTTCGCGTCCAGCAGCGCCCCCACGTGCTTCAGCGGCTCCGCCAGGTCGCGGTAGTGCTTCCCGTAGACCCGGACCGTACCGCTGGTCGGGTTGTCGAGGTCGAGCATCATGCGCATGGTCGTGGACTTGCCCGCGCCGTTGGGGCCCAGGAAGCCGGTCACCACCCCCGGTCGGATCTGGAAGCTGAGGTGGTCCACGGCAGTCGTCGTACCGAATCGTTTTGTAAGGCCCTCAAGCTCGATCATGCGGCCACGCTAGAACGCCCGAGGGCCCTACGCCACCTCAAAAGGGTGACATAGGGCCCTCGATCGGGCGCACGGCGGATGCCGCGTGCTACCCGCCGGTAATCAGCGGCTCTGCTGCGCCGGCACGCCGCGGGTGACGGGCTCGTCGTCCACGATCGGGTTGGCCGCCGCGACGGCCGCACCGGTCAGCGTCGCCAGCATCTCGCGGACGTTGGTCAGCTGCGCGTTGATCGAGTCGCGGCGGTTGGTGAGCGCCGCCAGCTCGCGCTCGGACTCGCTGCGGATGCGGTCCGCCTTGGCGTTGGCGTCGGCCACGATGTCCTCGGCCTGGCGCTGCGCGGTCTCCACGGTCTGGCGGGCACGGCGCTCGGCGTCCGTACGCAGCTTCTCGGCCTCCAGGCGCAGCTGCTCGGCGCGGTGCTCGATCTCCGCGAGACGCTTCTCGGCCTTGGCCTGGCGGGAGGCCAGGTCGCGCTCGGACTGCTCACGGCGCTTGGCCAGGTTGGTCTCGAAGTCCGCGGCGGCCTGGGCGGCCTTGGCGCGGGTCTCCTCGAAGAGGGCGTCGGCCTCCTCGCGCTTGGAGGCCGCGTCCTTCTGGGCCTCGGCACGCAGGGTCGACGCGTCGCCCTTGGCCTTCTCGACGATGCGGACGCCCTCGTCCTCCGCCTTCGACTTGCGGTCGGCGGCGAACGACTCGGCATCGTTGCGCACCTGCTGGGCGGCCGACTCGGCGAGCTCACGGTGCTGCTCGGCCGCGCGACGGGCCTCCTCGCGCAGGTCCTTCGCCTCCTCCTCGGCCAGCCGCAGGATCTTCTCGACCCGGGCGCCGAGACCGGCGTACGACGGCTCGGCGTCGTTCACCTGGGCCTGGGCGTTCTGCGTTTCGAGGTGCAACTCCTCGATCCGCTTTTCCAGAGAGTTGATACGTCCAAGGGCGCTGTCGCGGTCGGAGACCAGCTTGGTAATGCGGTCGTCCACCTGACCACGGTCGTAACCACGCCGCACGAGCTCGAAGCCGAAGGGGGAGGAAGTGTCGCTCATGGGGTTCCTGTCGAATGAGACCGATGAGGTGCTACGTGAGGTGTTAGGGGAATCCTAGGCGCCCAGACGGCGTGTCATCGAGTCAATCCGCGTTTGATCTGGACAATGACACCCCTTTTGAGTGGCAAGGCGGCAGAATGCTTGTCACCCGTTCGCCTGAACCTTCATCAGGTGCACACACCCCGGAGCTTTTGGCTACCCCTCCGACGCCTTGCCACCCGAACGAGTGGATCCCGCAGTCACGCCGGCCTTCACGCCCCCCGCACCCTGGCCGCCGACCGTCGGCTTTCCGCCGCCCGAAGGCGCCTCGAATGATTCCAACGCCTCAAGAACGTCCTGGACACGGGAGATCTCCGCCTGAATGTCCTCGCGACGGCGCACCAGGACCTCCAGCTCACGGCGGCCCTCCTCGACGAGCTGCTCCGCCTCCGCCTTGGCCTGCGCGAGCGCGCTCTCGGCCTCCCGGGCCAGCTCCGCCTTCTTCTGCTCGGCCTCCTTGAGGAGCGCCTCCGCCTTGCGGACCGCCGCGATGCGCACCTTGCTCGCCTCGCTGCTCGCGTCGGACACCAGCTCCTTGGCCTTCGCCTCGGCCTCGACGCTCTGCTCCGTCGCCGCACGCACCAGCTTGTCCACGCGCTCGCCGGCCGACTTCATCTGTTCGGCCGACTCCCGGCGGGCCCGCTCGTGCAGCTCCTCGACCTCGCCCTCGACGCGGCCGCGCAGCTCCTCCGCCCGTTCCCTTATGGCAGCGGCATCCGTGCGCGCGCCGACCAGCAGCTCGTCCGCGTCCGTACGGGCCTTCTCCACCAGGGAGTTGCCCTCGACGGTCGCCTCCGAGGTGATCCGCACGGCCTCCTTGCGGGCCGCGTCGACCATCGCGTCGGCCTGCTCCTCGGCCGCCGTGGTGGCGGCGAGGGCCTTCTTCTGCGCATCGGCCGTGAGCTTCTCGGCTTCCGCCGAGGCCTCCGTGATGAGCCGGTCGACCTGCTCCGCGGCCTCGCTGCGGCGCTTGTTGGCCGCCTCACGGGCCTCGTCCAGCAGCCGCTCGGACTCGGTACGGGCCTCGCCGCGGACGCGCTCCGCCTCGGCCGCCGCCTGTGCCTTGACCCGCTCGGCCTCCGACCGGGTGCGGGTCGCGTGCTCCTGCGCCGACGACAGCGCCTCCGACGCGTCCGCGCGCAGCCGCTCGGCCTCGCCGGCCGCTTCGCCGACCGTGCGCTCGTTGTCCTTGCGGGTCTGCTCGGTGAGCTTCTCCGTCTCGGATACGGCCTCGGTGATGAGCCGGTCCGCCTGCTCGGCCGCCTCGCTGCGCAGCCGGTTCGCCTCGGCGCGCGCCTCGTCCAGCGTCTGCTCCGCGTCGCGCTCGGCGCCCGCCAGGGTCTCGTTCGCCGCGACCGTGACCCGCTCGGCCTCCGCGGTGGCCTCGCCGATGATCCGGCCGCCCTCCGCGCGGGCCTCGTCCAGCACCCGGGCCGCCTCGGCGCGCACCCGGTCGGCCTCCGCCGCGGCCTCGCCGACGGTGGCCTCGTTGGCCACACGGGTCTCGTCGATCAGACGGTCGCCCTCGGCACGCGAGTCGACCATGATCCGCGCGGCGTCGCGCTCGGCGCTCGCCAGCGTCTCGGCCGCCTGCGCCTTGAGCCGGGTCGCCGCGGTGGTGAGCCGCTCGGCCTCCAGCGTCGCCTCGCCGACGGTGGCGGCGTTCGCGGCGCGGGTCTCGTCGGTGAGCCGGTCGGCCTCCGCGGCGGCCTCGGAGATGAGCCGGTCGACCTGCTCCGCGGCCTCGGTACGCAGCCGGTTGCCCTCGGCCCGTGCCTCGTCCAGGGTGTTCGCGGCCTCGGTGCGGGTGGCCTCGGCGGCGTCGGCCGCCTCGGCGGTGATCCGCGCGGCCTCCGCCTCGGCGTCGCCGACGGTGGCCGCGTTCGCGGCGCGGGTCTCCTCGGTGAGCCGCTCGGCCTCCGCGGTCGCCTCGGCCGTGATCCGGGCACCTTCGGCGCGGGCGGATTCCAGGGACTCCGCCGCCTCGCCGCGGATGCGGTTCGCGTCGTCCCGGGCGTCGGCCCGGGTCCGGGCCGCGTCCCGCTCGGAGGCGGCCAGCGCATCCGTGGCCTCCGTACGCACGCGCTGCGCGTACTCGGCGGTGTCGCTGCGCAGCTGCTCCGCCTCGGCGATGGCCTCGCCGACCGTACGCTCGGCCAGCGCCTTCGCCGCGTCCGTCTCGGCCCGCGCCTCGCTGCGGACCCGGTTGGCGTCCTCGGTGGCCCGCTCCCGTTCGGCGTAGGCATCGCCGCGGACCCGGCCGGCCTCTTCCTCGGCCTCCGTCCTCGTACGCTCCGCCGCGTGCTCGGCGGCGTTGCGCAGCCCGGCGATCTCCTCCTCGGCCTGCTCGTGCAGCCCGGCCACGGAGTCCCGTACCTGCTGTGCGGTGGCCTCCGCCGCGGACACGACCTCCGACGCGCGCCGCTCGGCCTCCTCCGTCAGCCAGACCGCCTCGGCCTGTGCCTCCTCGGAGCGCTTGCGGGCCTGCGCCAGCAGTTCCTCGCTCTGCTCGCGGGCCTGGGCCCGCTCGTTGTCCGCGTCGGTCCGTGCCGACGCCAGGGTCTCCTCGGACTCCCTGCGGCGCCGGGCGGCCTCCTCCTGCGCGGCGGCCAGCGCCTCCGCGGCCTCCTCGGCGACCCGCTCGGCGGCGGCCTTCGCCTCCGCGCGCAGCCGGTCCGCGGTCTCCTGGGCCTCGGAGCGCACCCGCTCGGCCTCGGACTCCGCCTCGCTGCGCAGCCGTACGGCGACCTGCTCGGCCTCGGCACGCACCCGGCCGGCGTCCTGCGCCGCCTCCGTGCGCAGCTGCTCGGCCTCGGTCTCCGCCTGCGTCTGCAGGGCGCGGATCCGCTCCGCCGACTCGGCGCGCAGCCGGTCGTTCTCCTCAGTGGTCTCCCGGCGGATGTTCTCCGCCGCACCGCGGGCGTCACGCAGCGTCTGCTCGGCCGTCGTCAGCCGGCTCTCGGCCTCCGTGTGCAGCCGTACGAGCTCCTCGTCGGCCTCCGCCCGCTTGGCGGCCAGGGCCTGCTCGGTCTCCTGGCGCCGGGCGGCGGCCGCCGCGTCCGCCTCGGCCCGTACGCCCTCGGCCTGCTCCTCGGCCTCGGCGCGCAGCCGCTCGGCCTCGCCGCGGGTCCGCTCCAGGGTCTCCTCGGCCTGCTTGCGCAGCGTGCCGGCCCGCTCCACGGCCTCGGCACGCACCCGCTCGCTCTCGGCGGTCGCGCCGCCGCGCAGCTCGTCCGCGTCCGCCTTGGCCTTGCCGAGCAGCTCCTCGGCGGTCCGGGCCGCCTCCTCGATCTGCTGGACGGCCTCGCGGCGGGCCTCGCCGCGGATCCGCTCGCCCTCGGCGACGGCCTCGGCGCGCAGCTGCTCGGCCTCGCCGCGCAGCCGGCGGGCCTCCGACTGGAGCTCGACCGTGCGGGCCCGGTACTCCTCGGTGTCGTCCTTCGCCGCGCCCTTGAGCTCGTCGGCCGTGGCCGCCGCCTGCAGGCGCAGCCGGTCGGCCTCGGTCTCGGCCTCGCGGCGGATCCGCTCGGCCTCCTCGGACGCGGCCCGGGTGGTGGCCCGGGCGTCCTCCGAGGCCTTGTTCAGTACGTCCTCGGCGGTGCGGGCGGCCTTCGCCAGCTGCGCCGCCATGTCCTCGGCCGCGGCCGTACGGGCCTGCTCGCCGGCCTCGGTGCGCTGCCGTTCGGCGTCCGCGCGGGCATCGGCCAGGACCTGCTCGGCCTCCGCCTTGAGGGCCTCGGCCTCCTTGGTGGCCTCGCCGACCAGCCGGGCGACCTGCTCCTTGGCGGTGCGGGTGCGCTGCTCGTTGACGGACTCCGCCGACGTCAGCTGCCGGGTGGCGCTCTCCTTCGCGTCCGCGAGGAGCTTCTCCGCCTCGGTACGGGCCTCGCGCAGCGCGGAATCGGCTTCCTGCACGCGGGATTCGGCGAGCCGGCCCAGATCCAGGGTCTGCTGGCGGGTGTGCTCGGCCTCGGCCGTGGTGGTGGAGCGCAGCCGCTCCGCGTGCTCGCTGGCCTCCTGGGCCTGCGAGGAGGCGGCGGTCAGCAGCCGCTCGGCCTCCTTGCGGGCACGCAGCAGGGTGGCCTCGGCCTCCGCGCGGGCGGCCTCCGCGTCCGCGGCCATCCGGCGCCGGGTCTCCTCGGCGACGCGGGCGGCTTCGGCGCGGGCGGCGTTCAGGGACTGCTCGGCCTCGGCGCGGGACTCCTCCATGAGGCGGCGCGCCTGGGCCTCGGTACGGGCGCGCAACTGCTCGGCCCAGGCCACGTTCTCGTTGACGTGGGCCTCGACGGTCTGGCGCCGCTCGCCCAGCTCCTGGTCCAGGCGCTGGCGACGGTTGACGGCCTCGGCGTGCAGCTCGGCCTGGAGGCGCGCCTGGTGCTCGGCGTGCTCCTGGAGGATGCGCTGGGTCTGGGCCCGGGCGTCACGAAGCTCGCGCTCGGCGTCCGAGCGCATCTGGTCGGCCTGGATCTGGGCATTGCGGAGCAGCTGCTCCGCCTGGTATCCCATGTCCGCGCCGTCGTAGGCGGGGCGGGACGCCAGAGCGCGCCGTACCTCGTGCAGCTTGGCGCGCAGCACCTCGACCTGGTATCCCAGGTCCTCGGCGTGCTGGACGGCCTTCCCGCGCTCCTTCTTCAGCCGCTCCATCTCGGCCTCGAAGCGCGAGAGATGGTCGGCTTCGGCCTGATGGCTCTCCTGGCTTTCGTAGCCCCGCACAGCGCGGTCCCATCCGTCCCCTGGTCGCAAGCTCACTCCCAATGAGCATCGCTCGCCCGCTGAACGACGCCCCCGGGGGAATGGTGTCAGATACGGGCAGGGGTGACAGGCCCCGACCCCGTTTCCGCACCGAACCCCGGCCGAGCCATGGCCACTCTACCGGCCGGGGAATCGCGCCATCAGTGATCCGTCAGTGCTCGGGGTTCGAGGTGACCAGTTCGGTGAGAACGCCGTGGCAGTCCTTGGGGTGCAGGAAGGTGATGGAGGAGCCCATGGAGCCGGTGCGGGGCTGGTCGTAGAGGACGCGGACGCCCTTGCCGCGGATGGCCTCGGAGTCTCCCTGGACGTCCTCGGTGCCGAAGGCGATGTGGTGGACGCCCTCGCCGTTCTTGGCCAGCCATTTGCCGACGGCGGAGTCCTCGCGGGTGGGCTCCAGGAGCTGGAGGTAGGAGGCGCCGCCGTCGGACGTCTCGTTGATCTTCAACATGGCCTCGCGGACACCCTGCTCCTCGTTGACCTCGGAGTGGAACACCTCGAAGCCGTACGTGGCACGGTAGAACTCGACAGTCTTGTCCAGGTCGAAGCAGGCGATCCCGATGTGGTCGATTCTTGTCAGCATGGTGACAGTGCACCGCCGAAGGGGGCGGTCACGCAACGTGCGCGCGATCACACCGGCAGCCCGGTGACCGCTGCGGTACCGCCCAGTACATTCACGTAAACCCTCGTTCACTCCTCATCCAAGGGGCTGTGCCTCATGTCCGGATCGAACAACACCACTTCTGTGATCGTCGCCGGGGCCCGCACGCCCATGGGGCGCCTGCTCGGCTCGCTGAAGTCCTTCTCGGGTGCCGACCTCGGTGGCTTCGCCATCAAGTCCGCGCTGGACCGGGCCGGGATCTCCGGCGACCAGGTGCAGTACGTGATCATGGGCCAGGTGCTGCAGGCCGGTGCGGGCCAGATCCCCGCCCGCCAGGCCGCGGTCAAGGCCGGCATCCCGATGAACGTGCCGGCGCTCACGATCAACAAGGTGTGCCTCTCGGGCCTGGACGCGATCGCGCTGGCCGACCAGCTGATCCGCGCCGGGGAGTTCGACATCGTGGTCGCGGGTGGTCAGGAGTCCATGACCAACGCCCCGCACCTGCTGTCCAAGTCGCGTGAGGGCTTCAAGTACGGCGCCGTCGAGATGCTGGACGCGATGGCCTACGACGGCCTCACCGACGCCTTCGAGAACATCGCGATGGGCGAGTCCACCGAGAAGCACAACACCCGCCTGGGCATCGAGCGCGCCCCGCAGGACGAGTTCGCCGCCTCCTCGCACCAGCGGGCCGCGGCCGCGCAGAAGAACGGCGTCTTCGAGGCCGAGATCGTCCCCGTGGAGATCCCGCAGCGCAAGGGCGACCCGGTGATCTTCTCGACCGACGAGGGCATCCGCCCCGAGACCACGGTGGAGTCCCTCGGCAAGCTGCGTCCGGCCTTCGCCAAGGACGGCACGATCACCGCCGGCACCTCCTCCCAGATCAGCGACGGCGCCGCCGCCGTGGTCGTGATGAGCAAGGCGAAGGCGGAGGAGCTCGGCCTGGAGTGGATCGCCGAGATCGGCGCCCACGGCAACGTGGCTGGCCCCGACAACTCGCTCCAGTCGCAGCCGTCGAACGCCATCCTGCACGCCCTGAAGAAGGAGGGCCTCCAGGTCTCCGACCTGGACCTCATCGAGATCAACGAGGCCTTCGCGGCGGTCGCCGTGCAGTCAATGAAGGACCTCGGCGTGACCCCGGAAAAGGTGAACGTCAACGGTGGCGCCATTGCCCTGGGGCACCCGATCGGCATGTCCGGAGCCCGTGTGGTGCTGCACCTGGCGCTGGAGCTGAAGCGCCGTGGCGGCGGCGTCGGCGCGGCCGCGCTGTGCGGCGGCGGCGGCCAGGGCGACGCGCTGATCGTCCGCGTCGCCAAGTAAGCGGCGCAAGGCCGCCGGGCCCCGGCGAGGGGGCCGGCGGCTCGCACGTACCCGTACGAGAACCGAGGAGCGCAGCACAGATGACGGCGGTGGACGTCCCCCAGCTGGTGGCCCAGGCCCGTGAGGGCCGGCCGAGAGCGGTGGCCCGGCTGATCTCGCTGGTCGAGGGGGCGTCCCCGCAGCTGCGCGAGGTGATGGCCGCGCTGGCCCCGCTGACGGGCGGGGCGTACGTGGTGGGGCTGACGGGGTCGCCGGGCGTCGGCAAGTCGACCTCGACCTCGGCGCTCGTGTCCGCGTACCGCAAGGCCGGCAAGCGGGTCGGCGTCCTCGCCGTCGACCCCTCCTCGCCCTTCTCGGGCGGGGCGCTGCTCGGCGACCGGGTGCGGATGTCGGACCACGCCTCGGACCCGGGGGTCTACATCCGCTCCATGGCCACCCGCGGCCACCTGGGCGGGCTCGCCTGGGCCGCCCCGCAGGCGATCCGGGTGCTGGACGCGGCCGGCTGCGAGGTGATCCTGGTCGAGACGGTCGGGGTCGGGCAGTCGGAGGTGGAGATCGCCTCCCAGGCCGACACCTCGGTGGTGCTGCTGGCCCCCGGGATGGGGGACGGGATCCAGGCCGCCAAGGCGGGCATCCTGGAGATCGGCGACGTCTACGTGGTCAACAAGGCCGACCGGGACGGAGCGGACGCCACCGCCCGGGAGCTGAACCACATGCTGGGCCTGGGCGAGGCCCGGGGCCGGGACGACTGGCGGCCGCCGATCGTGAAGACGGTCGCGGCCCGCGGCCAGGGCATCGAAGAGCTGGTCGAGGCGCTGGAGAAGCACCGGGCGTGGATGGACGAGCGCGGGGTGCTGGCCCAGCGCCGGGCGGCCCGGGCGGCCCGGGAGGTCGAGACGATCGCCGTCACGGCGCTGCGGGCGCGGATGGCGGACGTGCACGGCGACGCGCACCTGGACGCGCTGGCCGCCAGGGTGGCCGTGGGCGAGCTGGACCCGTACGCGGCGGCGGACGCGCTGCTGACGACGCTGACGGAGGCGTAGACCGGGCCGGGCCCCGGCAGGGCGTGTGCGGCGCCGCTGCCAGGGCCCGGCCGGGTGCGTCAGGAGTCCGAGTCGGAATCCGAATCGGAGTCGGCCTGTGCGGTGACCTTGCCGGTCGTGGGGTCCACGGAGCCGTCCCAGGTCGTGCCGTCGGAGCCTTTGACCTCGACGTGCCAGTACGGGGCCTTCCCGTTGTCGCCGGAGTCCCATTCGACGGTCCAGGTCGTGCCCGGGTGGGCGGCGACGGCGGCCTTGGCGGCCTGCGCCGCGGTGATCTTGGCCGCGAGCAGCCCCTTGTGCTCGCCCGGGTTCTCGTCGGTGTCCACGTTCTCGCGGGTGACCTTGCCCGTGGCGGCGTCGACCTCCAGCTCGGCGTGGCCCTTGCCGTCCTTGGTGATCACGTCCACGTGCCAGACGTTGCCGTCCCGGTCGAGGGACTCGACCACACCCGGATAGTTCTTCAGAGCGGCCGCGAGGGCCTGCTCGGCCGTGACGTCGGCCCGGGCGGCGGCCACGGGGGCGGTTCCCGCCATGTCGGCGGACACCGCTGCGGCGGTCGCCACGGGGCCTGCGACCAGCAGGGCCGCGGACGCGGCTGCTGAGACGAACACGTTGCGCTTCATAGGCTGGACCTCCTCAGGCCGGCCCGGCGGACAGGGCCGGCAGCGAGCGTTCCCAGCCATTGTCGGGCCGATGGCCGTCCGGGGCGCGACGAGCCCGTGAGGCCCGCGCCGCCCGGACGGCTCCGGCCTCAGACCTTGCCGCGGTTGTCGCGCAGGTGCTCCGCGACCGGGGTCAGCGAGGCGCGCAGCGCCGCCAGGGCCTCCGGCGGCAGCAGGTCGATGAAGTGCCTGCGGACGGACGCCACGTGGTGCGGGGCGACGCGTCGCATGGTCTCCATGCCCTCGTCCGTGAGCACCGCGTACAGGCCGCGGCGGTCGGACTCGCAGTTCACCCGGCGGACCAGGCCGGCCGTCTCCATGCGGGTGATCTGGTGCGACAGCCGGCTCTTGGACTGCAGCGTGGCGGTCGCGAGATCGCTCATCCGCATCCGGTGGTCCTGCGACTCCGAGAGGTTCACGAGGATCTCGTAGTCGTTGTTGGTGAGTCCGAAGGGCTGGAGATCCTTTTCCAGCTGGTGCATCAGCAGCCTGCTGACGTCCAGGTGGGTGCGCCAGGCGCACTGCTCGGCGTCGGTCAGCCAGGGGGTACCCCCAGACGGAGTCTGGGGGAGCGTGGCCGTCTCGGTCTCCATGGTCTCCATGAATGAACTCTACCTAAAAAGTTGAATTGCGTACGAAAAATCTCAGGTCAGGCTGATCACAGTCCGAGGCGGCGCTGGAGATCACCCAGCTGTCCCGGCATCCGCGGCACGCCCAGCTGCCCCATCGGACCCTGACCGGCCCCCGGAACGCCCTGTGCGTTGCCCGTGGCCGCCCCGGCGCCGACCGCGCCGATCGCCTGCTCCGCCATCAGCATCTCCGATGACTGGAGCAGCACCGTGCCCGCACCGACGAACTCGAACTGGTGCTCCTCGCCCGAGCTCCCCCCGATGCCGGTCAGCGAACGCAGTCCGCCCATCACGCCCGTCATGTAACCGTGGTCGTAGTGGTGGCACGGCGAGGGGCAGTCCGCCCAGCCCACCAGCGCCTGCGGGTCCACGCGCAGCGGCGGTTCCATGAACACCACCGGTCCGTTGGACGCCGCCACGAACTTCCCGGTTCCGATCAGCGTCAGGAAACCCGGGACGATCGACTGCTTCAGGGCGAGCGAGGGCTGGTACGCGAGCAGATTGCCCGACCGGATCGTCAGGTTGCCCTTGTCCAGGTCGTACGAGTTCACGTCGAAGGCCCGGTCGGCCAGCAGCATCTTGCCCGAGCCCTCGGCGACCACCCAGTCACTGGCGTGCAGCGGCGAGTGGAAGCTGCTGCGCAGCAGGCGGTCGAAGCGGCCGTTGCCGATCCCGTTGAACTCGATGTGCCCGTAGTACGAGATCATCTTGCCCTTCTGCAGGAACCACTGGCTCCCCTTGAGCTCCACGCAGAAGGTGTACGCGTTCACGTTGTCGTCGGAGGGCAGCGTGTACGGGTCGAAGACCGTCGGGCCGCCGGGTCCGCCGGTCACAGGGCCAAAGTTCACAGCTTCTCCTCGGAGGCCTGTACGTACACCGCGCCCTGGCCGGACAGCTCCAGCTGGAACGCCTCGCCCGAGCCGCGCCCCACCATGTCCCGCCAGCCGAGCGCGGTGGAGAGCTTGTTGCGCACGTCACCGTGGTGGGCGACGTACGCCTGCGGGTCCACGTGGACCGGGCGCTGCGGGGTGATCGGCAGCTCGATGACCCCGCCGTGGGCCATCACGGCGACGGAGCCGTGGCCCTTGAGGGTGGTGGTGAAGAGGCCCTGGCCGGTCACCTGGCCGCGGACCATGCCCATGACCCCGCCCTGGGAGCCCATGAACATCGTGCCCTGCTGGAGGGTGCCGTCGAAGGCGAGCAGCCGGTCGGCCTCGACGTAGAGGGTCTCGCCGGTCAGGTTGATGACCTGGATGTGGTGGCCGCCGTGGCCGAACATCACGGTGCCGCTGCCCTCGACCGCCATCAGCGGGGTCTGCTCGTTCGCCACCCGGCGCCCGATCATGCCCATGACCCCGCCCTGACCGCCGGTCAGGCTCGGGGTGAAGGAGACCTCACCGCGGTACGCGAGCATGGCGCCGCGCTGGCTGTACATCTTCTGACCCGGGATCACCTGGGCCTCGACCATCTTCGAGTTGATCTCGCGGAACGGCATCAGATGTCGCCCCCGACGGTGTTGCGCTCGCTGGGCTGCACGTAGACCAGGCCCTCGCCCTCGAAGCGGATCTGGAACGCCTCGCCGGAGCCCTCGCCGATGAGTGTGCGGAAGTTCACACCGGACTGGAAGGACTGCTGGAGGTTGCCCGTGTGCGCGATGTACGCGCCGGGGTCGACGGACAGCGGGTACTGGGCGCTCACGCGCAGCACCACGGCCGGGCCGTCGGACATGATCGCGGCCTGGCCCGAGCCCTCGACGGTCGTGGTGAACAGGCCGTTGCCCGTCGTCGCGCCGCGCAGGCCGGTGAAGGTGGTGCCGGTGCGCAGACCGGCGTCGGTGCACAGCAGGTTGCTGGACTCGACGTAGAGCTTCTCGCCGCGCAGGTTGACCAGGTTGATCTCGCTCGCACGGTCGGCGAAGAAGCAGGTGCCGTGCCCCTGCACTTCCATCACTGTCATCTGTTCGCCGGTCAGCCGGCGGGTCACCATGCCGCGGAGGCCTTCGCCGCCGCCGGTCATCTTCTTGAAGGCCATCTGCCCGTCGTACGCGACCATGGAGCCGTTCTTCGCTTTCACGGCATCCCCGGTCAGGTCGACGGCCAGCACCTTGCTGCCTTGGAGTCGGAACTGAGCCACGGGAAGACGTTATCGGCAGCGGGCGACCCCGAACAGGGCCCCGTGGCTGATATATGCCACACCCGGGAGATATCGGTGCGACCGCGCGGGCGTCCCGGCCCGCCCGCGGAGGCCGCGGCGGGGGAGGGGCCGGGTCAAGATCCCGTAAAGCGACTGAGACACTGGGAGGGACCCTGGCCTCCACCCCGAAGGTTCCACGTGGACATCAAGACCGCCTCCGCACTGCACCGACTGCGCCTCGTCTCCGTTCCGGAGGCGCTGTCGTTCCCGGCCCTGCTGATCTTCGGCTCGCTGCTGAGCCGGGTCTCGGACATCGATTACCTGATGATGCCGCTGGGCGTCATCCACGGGATCCTGTTCGTCCTGTACGCGGTCTTCCTGCTGGACGTCTGGAACAAGGCGAAGTGGCCCGTCAAGAAGGTCCTCCTCTTCTTCGTGCTCGCGCTGGTGCCCTTCGGCGGGCTCTACGGCGACAAGCTCCTCAAGCGCGACGAGGGCGACAGCGTCATCGCGGCCCGGGCGCGCGAGGCGGCCGGCGCATGATCGTCGCGTTCTCGGTGACCCCGCTGGGGGTCGGTGAAGAGGTCGGCGAGTACGTCGCCGACGCGGTCCGGGTGGTCCGCGAGTCCGGACTGCCGAACCGCACCGATGCGATGTTCACGACCGTGGAAGGGGACTGGGACCAGGTCATGGACGTCGTCCGGCGCGCGGTGGCGGCCGTCGAGGAGCGGGCGCCGCGCGTCTCCTTCATCCTGAAGGCCGACATCCGCCCCGGGGTCCACGACGGGATCACCTCCAAGGTCGAGACGGTGGAGCGGCACCTGGCCGAGGGCTGACCCGCCCTCACCGGTCCGACTTCCACCCGT
This sequence comes from Streptomyces xanthophaeus, assembly GCF_030440515.1. GTDB lineage: Bacteria > Actinomycetota > Actinomycetes > Streptomycetales > Streptomycetaceae > Streptomyces > Streptomyces kutzneri. The sequence goes on along the minus strand of NZ_CP076543.1, from coordinate 2,770,942 downwards.
ATTTCCGAAAGCGCCCCCGGCCCGCAGGCCGGGGGCGCTTCCGTATACCCGGGAGCCACGCGGACATGGTTTGAGCGATCGCTCAACTTCCCCTAAGGTGCCGGTTGAGCGATCGCTCAAGTCGTGAATCGGGGGGTGGGATGGGCCTGTACGTCGAAACCCGGATCCGGGTCGGGATGGACGAGCTCTGGGAGCGCAGCCAGGACCCGGCGCAGCACCAGCGGTGGGACCTGCGGTTCACCTCCATCGGCTACCTCCCGCGCGCCGAGGGCGAACCCCAGCGGTTCCGGTACGCGACCCGCGTGCTGCCGTTCCTCTCCGTCGACGGGACCGGGATCTCCGCCGGGGAACGCCACCGGGCCGACGGCACCCGGGTCTCCGCCCTGCGATTCGCCTCGGAGCACCCGCTGTCGCTGCTCGCCGAGGGCAGCGGGTACTGGCGCTACGTCCCCGGCCCCGACGGGATCCGCTTCCTCACCGGATACGACTACCGCCCGCGCTGGGGCCGCTTCGGCGCCCTCGCCGACCGGCTGGTGTTCCGCCCGCTCATGGGCTGGGCCACCGCCTGGTCCTTCGACCGGCTCCGGCTGTGGTGCGAACGCGGGACCACCCCCCGCCACGCCCTCGCCCGCGCGATCGGCGAGAGCGCCCTGCGCGTACTGCTCCCGGCCGCCGCCCTGGTGTACGCGCCGCTGCCGGCCGCCCTGTTCGTCCTGGCCGCCGCCCTGCTGCTGCCGCCGCTGCCCGGCACCCCGGCCGCCCGCCGCTGCCTGCGCACCCCGCCCGGCCGCACCCCCGCCTCCGAGCCCCGCCTGCTCAGCACCCTGGAGCCGTCATGACCTCCATCTTCCGGGCCCACATGGGCGCCGGGTTCGACCGCCTGCACCCGCAGATCCAGCGCCGCTTCTCGGTGGGGCTCGCGAGCGGCGAGGGCTGCATCGGCCGCGGCACCATGGAGCGGATATGGCACGGCCCCGGTTATGTGAAGCCCTTCCTCCGGCTCGGCGGTATGCGGAACATCCTGGTGCCGCGCGAGGGGCGCAACGTCCCCTTCGTCATCGAGAACCTCCCCTACCGCGACTCCTTCGGGCGCGAGACCGTCACGTTCGTACGGACCTTCCAGCTGCCCGGCGGAGCCCACCGCTTCGACGCCACGATGGTCCACAGCCCCGAACGCGACTGCGTCCTCGACTACCTGGGCACCCACCAGCACCTCGCCAGCGACCTCCACATGAGCGCCGAGCCCGACGGCTCGCTGCTCATCCGCTCCGGTGAACACCGCTTCCGCGAGGGGCCCGTCGACGTCCGCGTCCCCGACCTGATCGGCGGCGACGCCGAGGTCCGCGAGTCCTTCGACGAGACCACCGGCCGGTTCCGGATCCGGGTACGGGTGGTCAACCGCCGCTTCGGACCGCTCTTCGGCTACGAGGGCTCCTTCACCGCGGAGTACGTCGACGCCCGCGACCGCTGGGCGAGCGGGCTCTGCGGCGACCTGCGGCCGGTCCGCGAGGAGGTCCGGGCATGAGCGCCGCCACCAAGGAGAAGCTGCTCGAAGGGGCCCTGCGCACCCTGGCCGAGCAGGGCATCGCCAAGGCCTCCGCCCGCACCGTCGCGGCCACCGCCGGGGTCGGCCAGGGCCTGATCTTCTACCACTTCGGTTCCGTGGACGAGCTGCTCGCCGCGGCCTGCCGGTACGGCGCCGAACAGCGGGTGGCCCGCTACCGCGACCGGCTCGCCGCCCTGGGCAGCCTCGCCGAACTGCTGGAGTTCGCCCGCGCCATGCACGAGGAGGAACGGGCCGCCGGGAACGTGGCCCTGCTCGGGCAGCTGCTGGCCGCCGGCCAGACCTCACCCGTCCTGGCCGCCGCCACCGCCGACGGGCTCGGGCTGTGGATCGAGGAGCTGGAGAAGGTCCTCGCCCGGCTGCTGGCGGCGACCCCGCTGGACGGGTACGCCGACCCGGCCGGGCTGGCCCGGGCCACGGCCGCCTCCTTCATCGGCATCGAGCTGTACGAAGGGGTGGACCCGACGGGCGCCGGCAGCGCGCTCGCCGCGCTGGAACAGCTCGCCGGGCTGGCCACCGTGCTGGAGGGCCTCGGCTCCCTGAGCCAGCGCGTGGTGCGGCACGGCCTGCGGCGCGGCACCCGCTGACCCGGGCCGTCGCGGGCCGCGCCGCCGCGCCGACCGCGCGCATCACCCGTACGGCCCTGCGGCCCCGGACCTGAAGCAGGACCGCCCGGTCGGCCGATCCCCGTTCGACACGACCGGGTTCGTCGCCTTTCGTGTGTGTACAGGCCTCGGGATCGAGCACCGGGAGGGACCGTGGCGCCGGAAGGCTTCGACTACGAGACGCACAGCCGCCTCGCCGGCCCGTTCGCGCAGCCGGCTCCCGGCCCCGACGGCGTCCACCGGGTGGAGTACCGCTCCCTGCTCTCGCGCGAGGAGGTCCGCACCCGAATACGGGCGATCGCCCTCATGACGCTCGCCCCGGTGGCCGCGGCCGGACTGCTGCTCTACCTGGTCTGGCCCACCCACTGGACCGTCCGGGAGGGTGCCGCCCGCTGGCTGATCGTCTGCGATGCCATGATGCTCTGCTCGATCGCGCTGATCATGCTGTTCACGCTGGTCAACGTCGTGTCGATCGCCCACGCCACGATGGCCGCCTGCGACCCCGTCCCCGTACCGGCCGAGCCCGGCACCCGCGTCGCGTTCCTGACGACCTACGTCCCCGGCAAGGAGCCCCTCGCCATGGTGCGGGCCACCCTCCAGGGAGCGCGGCGCGTCCGCCACGACGGGCCGCTGGACGTATGGCTGCTGGACGAGGGCGACGACCCCGAGGCCCGCGCCCTGTGCGCGAAGCTCGGCGTACGGCACTTCACCCGCAAGGGAGTGCCCGAGTGGAACACGGCGAAGGGCGCCCACCGGGCGAAGACCAAGCACGGCAACTACAACTCGTGGCTCGCGCGCCACGGCGACGACTACGAGTTCTTCGCCTCCGTCGACACCGACCACGTCCCGCTCGCCAACTACCTGGAGCGGATGCTCGGCTTCTTCCGCGACCCCGACGTCGCCTTCGTCGTCGGCCCGCAGGTCTACGGCAACTACACCGAGGCCGTCACCAAGGCCGCCGAGTCCCAGCAGTACCTCTTCCACGCCCTGATCCAGCGCGCCGGCAACCGGTACGGCGCCCCCATGTTCGTCGGCACCAACAACACCGTACGGATCAGCGCCCTGCGCCAGATCGGCGGACTCTACGACTCCATCACCGAGGACATGGCCACCGGCTTCGAGCTCCACCGCAGCAGGAACCCGGCCACGGGGCGGTTCTGGCGTTCCGTCTACACCCCCGACGTGCTGGCCGTCGGTGAGGGACCCGCCTCCTGGACCGACCTCTTCACCCAGCAGCTGCGCTGGTCGCGGGGCACCTACGAGACCCTGTTCAAGCAGTACCGCAAGAGCCTGTTCACGATGCCCGCCGGGCGCCGGCTCAACTACACGCTCATGCTCGTCTACTACCCGATGACCGCCGTGAACTGGCTGCTCGGCGTCCTCAGCTGCGCCCTCTTCCTGTGGTTCGGCGCCTCCGGCACCCAGGTCTCCTCCAAGGTCTGGCTGATGCTCTACGCCGACGCGGCCGCCCTCCAGGTGGGCCTCTACCTGTGGAACCGCCGCCACAACGTCTCGCCCCACGAACCGGCCGGCTCCGGCGGAGTCGCGGGCATGGCCCTGTCCGCCGTCTGTGCGCCCGTCTACCTCAGGTCACTCGGCTCGGCGGTGCTGCGCACCGAGGGCCGATTCGTCGTCACCCCCAAAGGCGGTGACGCCAGCCCTGACCGGCTGATGACCTTCCGCATCCACCTCTTCTGGGCCGCCGTCCTGATCGTCTCGCTGCTGGCCTCCGTCCGCTTCGACCACACCCACGTCGCCATGCGCGTCTGGGCGGTGCTGGCACTGGCCATCGCGCTCGCCCCGGTCGCCGTGTGGTGCGTGACGCGTCGCCGGCCGGCATCCGGGGGCGGGGCGGACGGAGGCTCCGAGCCGGGTGAGGAGCCGGCGTACGTCCGCGCCACAGGAGGGAACTGAGCATGGACTACCGGCCGTCGAAGAAGTTCAAGAAGACCGCCCTGGGCGCCGCCGCCGTGCTGGTCCTGGTCGCGCTCAACGCGCCCGCCGCGATCTCCTTCGCCGAGGACAAGTACCACGCGTACAAGATCGGGCAGACCAGCTACCGGATCCAGTACGGGTCGTGGGGCCTCATCGGGCTCCCCGAGGAGTACCGGATCAACGCCATGCACGCGGCCCTGCTGCACACGGGCAAGGTGCTGCTCATCGCAGGCAGCGGCAACAACCAGAAGAACTTCGACAAGGGGACCTTCGAGACCGTCCTGTGGGACCCGGAGGACGACAGCTTCAAGAAGATCCCGACGCCGGAGGACTTCTTCTGCGCCGGGCACAGCCAGCTGCCCGACGGGCGGCTCCTGGTGGCCGGCGGCACCGCCCGCTACGAGGTCCTCCACGGGAAGGTCACCCGGGCGGGAGGCCGGATGCGGGTCAAGAACGAGAACCCCGACAAGGCCGTCAAGCTGCGCAAGGGCACCCGGTTCCGGTCTCCGTCCGGGGTGGAGTACGAGGCGAAGTTCGACGTGGTCGTGCCGAAGGCCAGGAAGAAGTTCGAGATCACCTACGGGCGCGGCGGGCAGGTCATGCCGTGGCGGACCACCGTGGTCGCCGCCGAGTCGCGGGTCTTCGTGGAGGCGGTGAAGCCCGGCGCCGAGGGGCTGACGACGGAGGCCGCGCAGTACGAGGTGATCGGGCTGACCGGCAAGGACGCCGACAACGTCTACGGACTCGCGGAGCGGCTGAGCGCCGACAAACAGGACTTCCAGGGCATCAAGTCGGCCTACGAGTTCGACCCGGTGGCGGAGAAGTACCTGCGCGTCGACCCGATGAGCGACGCCCGCTGGTACCCGACCCTCGTGACCCTGCAGGACGGCCGGGTGCTCGCGGTCTCCGGGCTCAACGACGTGGGCGACGTCGTGCCCGGCGACAACGAGTACTACGACCCGCGGACGAAGAAGTGGTCGAAGGCCCCCTTCCACTACTTCCCGACCTATCCCGCGCTCTTCCTCGTGCAGGGCGGCAAGCTCCTCTACACCGGCTCCAACGCGGGCTACGGCCCGAAGACCAAGGGGCGCGAGCCGGGTGTGTGGGACCTGGAGACCAACGAGTTCAAGAAGGTGGGCGGACTCGCGGAGCCGGACCGGCTGGAGACCTCCTCCTCGCTCCTGCTGCCGCCCGCCCAGGACCAGCGGGTGATGGTCCTCGGAGGCGGCGGGGTCGGTGAGTCCAGGCTCTCGTCCAGCCGGACCGCGATCGTGGACCTGAAGGAGGACAACCCGGTCTTCCGGTCCTCGGCGCGGCTGCCGCGCGCCACCCGCTACCTGAGCAGCGTGCTGCTGCCGGACGACTCGGTCTTCACCACGGGCGGCTCCGCCGACTACCGCGGCCGCAGCGCCAGCGACATCCACAAGGCGCAGTTCTACTACCCGCGCACCGACTCCTTCGTGGCCGCCGCCGATCCGACCGTGGGCCGCAACTACCACTCCGAGGCGCTGCTGCTGCCCGACGGGCGGGTGGCGACCTTCGGATCGGACCCGCTCTTCGCCGACAAGGACAACACCAGGCTCGGCAAGTTCGAGCACCGGCTGGAGGTGTACTCGCCCCCGTACCTCTACCGGGACCCGGCCCGGCGACCCGTCCTGGGCGAAGGGCCCGAGGAGGCCGGCGCGGACGGGCGGGCCACCTTCGCCGCCGCGCACCCGGAGCGGATCGAGCGGGCCCGTCTGATGCGGCCGAGCGCGGTCACGCACACCACGGACGTGGAGCAGCGCTCGATCGAGCTCGGGCTGACCCGGACGGACGACTCGGTCACGGTCGAGGTGCCGCAGGACCCGACGCTGGTGCCGCCGGGCTGGTACATGCTGTTCGTGACGGACGCCGACGGGACGCCCTCGGTGGCGAAGTGGCTCCAGGTCAAGGCCCCGCGGCCGGCGGCGCCGTAGGGGATGTCCTGCCGGTCATTCCCGGGCGCGGCGGGCCAGCCCCAGGGCGTAGTCCGGCCACCAGGTGCCGGCCGACGGGCCGCCGCGGCAGGTCCCGTCGGACTCGCCGGGCCGCTTGACCCAGAGGTACGCATCGACGAGCGGGTCGCCCGTCCGGTCGGTCGGCGGTGCCCCGAGGGCGCGGCCCGGCGGATTGCACCAGGCCTGGGCGCGGTTGCCGGGCAGCGGTCCGTCTCCGTTGCGGCTGGTGTCGATGACGAAGTGCTTGCCGCTGGTGCCCTTGGAGATCCTGGCGCCGTAGGCCCGGGCGGCCGCGTCGGGCTGGAAGTTGGAGACGTTGAGGGCGAAGCCGTCGGCGCGGTCCAGGCCCGCCTTGAAGAGGGGGTCGACGAGGTCCATCGGGTTGGGGATCCAGGCCGGGTTGCCGGCGTCCAGGTAGACCTTGGTGTTGGGGTTCTTCTTCAGCCGGTCGACGGCCTCGGAGAGCAGCTGGTAGCGCTCGGCGTGGTGCTCGGGCCGGGTGCAGCCGTCGATGATGTGCGCGATGGCGTCCGGCTCCAGGACGACGACGGCCTTGGTGTCCTCGATGTTGTCGGCGAAGGCGCCGATCCAGCTGCGGTAGGCCCGGGCGTCCGGGGCGCCGCCGGCGGAGTGCTGGCCGCAGTCCCGGTAGGGGATGTTGTACGCGGCGAGCAGCAGGGTCCGCCCGGTGGCCCGGGCTCCCGCCCTGGCCCGGCGGATCTCGGGGCCGGGGTCGTCGCCGGGTCCCCACAGGGTGAGCGGGCGGTCCGCGATCCGGCGCAGCACCTGGGCGTCGCTGTTGCGGCCCGCCGCCTCCCAGGCGGCCACCTGCCGGGCGGCGTCGCTCTGCGGGTCCACCCAGAACGGGGACTCCTCGGCGGCGACGATGGGGGAGGGCGCCGCGGGCGTCGCGGCGGGGGTCCCGGGCTCGGGCGCGGGCTCGCCGCCGCAGGCGGGGGCCGCGGCGAGGAGCGCGAGGAGGCCGAGGACGGGGGCGGTGGTGCGAAAACGCGGCCTGCGAGCGGCGGGGGGCATCCGGCTTCCTCGGGACGAAGGGTCGGGCAGCGGAGCGAGATACCGGGATATGTTGACATGTCGGGCAGTTGGCATGGCTGTGCGACACCGGGCGGCGGGGCCGAGCGGGACGGGCCGAGCGGGCCCGGGTGCAGCGGCCCGGGCTCAGCGGCCCGGGCTCAGGGGCCGGGGTCGCCCGTGGTGAGCGCGATCGCCAGCGGGGTGCGCTCGTAGCGGACCTGGTGGCCGTGGCGGGCGGACACGAGCAGCCCCGCCGCCCGCAGGACCCCCAGGTGGGCCGAGACCGTGGACGGGGCCAGACCGAGCCGGTGGGCCAGCGCCGTGGTGGAGGCCGGTTCCTCCAGCGCGCACAGCACCTCGGCCCGGGCCCGGCCCAGCAGCCGGGCGAGCGTCTCCGGGGTGTTCTCCTGGGCCGGGGTCCACAGGGCGCCGATGCCGCGGGCCGGGTAGACGATGGTGGGCTGCCAGGGCGGGTCGAAGCCGCCCGCGATCCCCGGCCAGATGAAGGCGCTCGGCATCAGGAGCAGCCCCTGGCCGCCCAGGACGCGTTCGTGGTGACTGGTGGGCCGCTCGATGGTCAGGGTGAGCGAGGCGGCGTCCCAGGCGAGGCTCGGATGCAGCCCGTCGAAGAGCGACTGGAGACCGCCGGCGGCCAGGCGGCGCGAGTGGAAGAGGATGTCCGCCTCCAGCAGGGCCCGCAGCCGCGGCCAGTGCGGCTCGACCAGCACGCTCCAGGCCCGCTCCAGCAGGTCGGCCAGATCGCGTACGGCCCGGGCCGGATCGGCCAGCAGGGCCCGGCCCGGGTCGCTGTCGAGGGCGCCGGGCGTACACGCCAGCGACCTGCGGATGTCCTCGCGCGCCACGGCCGGATCCGCGCCGCGGATCAGCGCGATCTCCTCCTCGAAGGAGACCCCGGGGCCGCTCGGCGGCGGGCCGATGAAGTCCGCGCTGTGCCCGCGGTGCGGCATCAGCAGCCCCAGCGGCCGCAGGTCCAGCCCGTCGGCGGCGGCGCGGATCCGCCGCAGCCAGGGCAGGTGGTAGCCCTGCCGGTCCGGGCGGTTCAGGGTGCGGACCGCCTCCTGCGTCTCCCACGCGGGCGACAGCGCGAACCGGCACCGCAGCAGGTCCTCGTGTCCGAAGTGGTGGTGCAACCCCATCCCGGCGCTCCCTCCCCTTCTCCGAGACTGCCTCCGAGGTAAGGACTCTGCCTCAACATTCGGCCACAGCCGAATCTGTGGGACGCCGCCCCCGGGCCCGGGACGCTGGGCCCATGCCAGCCCACACCCAGGCGCCCGGGCGGTCCGCACCGCCGCCGGGCTACCGCTCCGTGTTCCGGGTCCGGGAGTTCCGGACCGTCTTCGCCGCCCACCTGCTGTCCGTGTTCGGCGTGGTCGTCGCCGAGATCTCGCTGTCCGTCCTCGTCTACCGCACCACCGGCTCGCCCCTGATGAGCGCCCTCACCTTCGCCCTCGGGTTCCTCCCGTACGTCCTCGGCGGGACCCTGCTCGCCGGGATCGCCGACCGCCACCCCGCCCGCCGGGTGCTCGTCGCGTGCGACCTCGTCTGCGCGCTCTGCGCGGCCGCCATGGTGGCGCCGGGCACGCCCGTCGCCGTGCTGCTCGTCCTGCGCTGCGCGATGGCCTTCGTGGCGCCGCTGTTCCAGGGCACGCGCAACGCCTCCCTCTCCGACATCCTCGGCACCGGCGACGCCTTCGTCCTGGGCCGCTCACTGCTGCGCATGGTGGCCCAGAGCGCCCAGCTCATCGGCTTCGGCCTCGGCGGGCTGCTGCTCACCGTGCTCGCGCCGCGTGCGGCCATCGCCCTCACCGCCGCCGGGTTCCTCGGCTCCGCGCTGCTGCTGCGGCTGGGCACGCGCAGCCGCCCCGCCCGCAGCAGCGGCCGTACCTCCCCGCTGGCCGGACTGCGCGCCGTCCTCGGCCGGCGCCGGCTGCGCGCGCTGATGCTGCTGTTCTGGCTGCCGCCCGTCTTCCTCGTCGTCCCCGAGGCGCTGCTCGCCCCGTACGCGGACGGCATCGGCGCCGGCACCGCCGCCCTCGGCCTGATGATGTGCGCCATGCCCGTCGGCACCATCGCCGGGGAGCTCTGGGCCGGCTCGGCCCTCACCGCCCGCACGCGATCGCGGATCGTGGCGCCGCTGGCCGCCGCCGGGCTGCTGCCGCTCCTGCTCTTCGCGCTCCGGCCGGGGCTGCCCGCGGTCCTCGCCGCCCTGCTGCTCGCCGGGCTGGCCCACGCCTACACCCTCGGGCTGGACCAGTGGTACGTCGAAGCCGTTCCCGACGAGTTGCGCGGCCGGGCGATGACGCTGCTCAGCACCGGCCTGATGACCCTCCAGGGGGTGGGCATGGCCCTGGCCGGCCTCGCCGCCGAATTCCGCCCCGTGCACGAGGTCGTCACGGGCGCCGGGTTCCTCGGCACGGGGGTCGTCCTGCTGCTCCTGGCCGAACTCCGGGCCGCTGTCCGGCAGGAGGGACGACTGAGGGATGAGACGGCCCTCGCGGTGAAGTGACCTCCCGGTAGGGTCGGACGCGTGCCCAAGCCGCTCAGCCTTCCCTTCGACCCCATCGCCCGCGCCGACGAGCTCTGGCAGCAGCGCTGGGGACCCGTGCCCTCGATGGCCGCGATCACCTCGATCATGCGCGCGCACCAGATCCTGCTCGGTGAGGTCGACGCGGTCGTCAAACCGTACGGGCTGACCTTCGCCCGGTACGAGGCGCTGGTGCTGCTCACCTTCTCCAAGGCCGGCGAACTGCCGATGTCCAAGATCGGCGAGCGGCTGATGGTCCACCCGACGTCGGTGACCAACACCGTGGACCGGCTCGTGAAGTCCGGACTGGTCGCCAAGCGGCCCAACCCGAACGACGGCCGCGGCACCCTCGCCTCCATCACGGAGAAGGGCCGCGAGGTTGTCGAGGCCGCCACGAAGGACCTGATGGCCGTCGACTTCGGCCTCGGTGCGTACGACGCCGAGGAGTGCGGGGAGATCTTCGCGCTGCTGCGCCCGCTGCGGGTGGCCGCGGCGGACTTCGAGGAGTAGCCGGAGGCCGGGGCGGGGCCGGGGCGGGACCCGTGGCCGGGACCCGTGGCCGGGGCCCGGGGCCGCGTCAAGATCGAGCAAAACGGACGGCTAGGCTCGTCGGCATGAAACGAAGCGTGCTGACCCGCTACCGCGCCATGGCCTACGTGACCGCGGTCATGCTCCTGATCCTCTGTGCCTGCATGGTGGCGAAGTACGGCTTCGACACCGGCGCCGACCTGACCTTCGTGGTCTCGCAGGCCCACGGTGTGCTCTTCATGATCTATCTGGTCTTCGCCTTCGACCTGAGCTCCAAGGCCAGGTGGCCCTTCGGCAAGATGCTCTGGGTCATGCTCAGCGGAACGATTCCGGTGGCCGCCTTCTTCGTCGAGCGCAAGGTCCGCGCCGAGGTCGAGCCGCTGGTCAGCGACTCGGTCGCGACCGCCGAGGCCTGATCGCCTCCGCGTACGAGGCGAGCATCACCCACCCCCGGGGCGAGTCTCCGGGGGTTTGCCATCGACATTTACTAGGACGTCCTAGTAAATTCATGGGTATGGACGCTGACGCCATCGAGGAAGGCCGCCGTCGCTGGCAGGCCCGTTATGACAAGGCCCGCAAGCGCGAGGCAGACTTCTCCACGCTCTCCGGCGACGAGGTCGAGCCGGTCTACGGGCCCCGGCCCGGCGACGCGTACGAGGGCTTCGAGCGCATCGGGTGGCCGGGCGAGTACCCGTACACCCGCGGTCTCCACGCCACCGGCTACCGCGGGCGGACCTGGACCATCCGGCAGTTCGCCGGGTTCGGGAACGCCGAGCAGACCAACGAGCGCTACAAGATGATCCTGGCCGCCGGCGGCGGCGGGCTCTCCGTCGCCTTCGACATGCCGACCCTCATGGGGCGCGACTCCGACGACCCCCGCTCCCTCGGAGAGGTGGGGCACTGCGGGGTCGCCATCGACTCCGCCGCCGACATGGAGGTCCTCTTCAAGGACATCCCCCTCGGCGACGTCACGACCTCGATGACGATCTCGGGCCCGGCCGTCCCCGCCTTCTGCATGTACCTGGTCGCCGCCGAGCGGCAGGGCGTGGACCCCGCCGTCCTCAACGGCACGCTCCAGACCGACATCTTCAAGGAGTACATCGCCCAGAAGGAGTGGCTCTTCGAACCCGAGCCGCACCTGCGCCTCATCGGCGACCTCATGGAGTACTGCACGAAGGGCATTCCGGCCTACAAGCCGCTGTCCGTCTCCGGCTACCACATCCGTGAGGCCGGGGCCACGGCCGCGCAGGAGCTCGCGTACACCCTCGCCGACGGCTTCGGCTACGTGGAGCTGGGCCTCTCGCGCGGCATGGACGTCGACGCCTTCGCGCCCGGCCTGTCCTTCTTCTTCGACGCGCACCTCGACTTCTTCGAGGAGATCGCCAAGTTCCGCGCCGCGCGCCGGATCTGGGCCCGCTGGATGAAGGAGGTCTACGGGGCGAAGAGCGAGAAGTCGATGTGGCTGCGCTTCCACACCCAGACCGCCGGTGTCTCCCTGACCGCGCAGCAGCCGTACAACAACGTCGTACGCACCGCCGTGGAGGCCCTCGCGGCCGTGCTCGGCGGCACCAACTCCCTGCACACCAACGCCCTCGACGAGACCCTTGCCCTGCCGAGCGAGCAGGCGGCCGAGATCGCCCTGCGCACGCAGCAGGTGCTGATGGAGGAGACCGGCGTCGCCAACGTCGCGGACCCGCTGGGCGGTTCCTGGTTCGTGGAGCAGCTCACCGACCGCATCGAGGCCGAGGCCGAGAAGATCTTCGAGCAGATCAAGGAGCGCGGCCTGCGCGCCCACCCCGACGGGCAGCACCCGATCGGGCCGATCACCTCGGGCATCCTGCGCGGCATCGAGGACGGCTGGTTCACCGGGGAGATCGCCGAGTCGGCCTTCCAGTACCAGCGCTCGCTGGAGAAGGGCGACAAGCGCGTCGTCGGCGTCAACGTGCACCACGGGTCGGTCACCGGGGACCTGGAGATCCTCCGGGTCAGCCATGAGGTCGAGACCGTCCAGGTGCGGGAGCTGGCGGCCCGCAAGGCCCGCCGCGACGACGCCAAGGTCGACGCGGCGCTGAAGGCGATGCTGGACGCCGCCCGGGACGGGTCGAACATGATCCCGGCCATGCTGGACGCGGTGCGGGCCGAGGCCACGATGGGCGAGATCTGCAACGTCCTGCGCGACGAGTGGGGCACGTACACCGAGCCCCCGGGCTTCTGACCCGCCTCCCGTAAAGGTGTGGAACGGCCGGTCATGATGCCCCTACGGTGGCCCCATGACCGGCCTTCCCGTTTCCGTGCCCGGTGTCAGCGCCCGCGTGGTGATGCAGATCGGCTGCGGCCCGTACGCGTACATCGTCGTCGACTTCGAACCGCCCGGCGCCGACGGCGCGTCGGAGTTCCTGCACACCGTGCGGGAGGAGCGGCTGCCGCACGAGTTCCTGCCCGCGGTGTTCGAGGGGATCCGGGAGGGGCTGGGCGGGGTGGCGGCCCGGGTGCGCGTCACGGACGGCGGCTTCCACGAGGTCGACTCCCGGGACGACGGCTACCGGTTGGCCGGGCTGTACGCGGGCCGGGCCGCCCTCGCGGGCGCAGGTCTGGGGCCGCCGCCGGAGAACCAGGGCCGGCAGATCACGGTGAGCTGGCCCGGGAAGCCCCGCCGGACACCGCAGGCGTAGCCGGGGCCGTGGCCGGGCCGCGTCAGGCCGCCGGGCCGCGCAGGCCGTGCATCAGGAGCGCCGTGAAGGTGGCCACCCAGAGTTCGTCCACCGGTTCGGAGCTCACCAGGGCGCGGTGCACCACCGTGCCCGCGATCACATCGAAGATCAGGTCCGTGGTGCGGCCCGCGAGGGACTCGTCCTCCTCGTACGGGAGTTCGCCGCGAGCCTGGGCCCGTTCGCGACCCAGTACGACGAGACGTTTCTGCCGGTCCACGATCGCCGACCGGATCCGGTCACGCAGGGCCTCGTCCCGGGTGGACTCCGCGACGACCGCCATCAGGGCGGTACGGGCCTCCGGGCGCCGCAGCAGCTCCGCGAACTGCAGCACCACGTCCTCGATGTCCGCTTCGAGGGAGCCCCGGTCCGGGAGTTCGAGCGCGTCGAAGAGCTCCGCGACCGCGTCCACGACCAGCTCGTTCTTGCCCGCCCAGCGCCGGTAGAGGGTGGTCTTGGCGACCCCCGCCCGGGCGGACACGTCACCCATGGTGAGCTTCGACCAGCCCAGCTCGACGAGCGCGTCCCGGGTCGCGGCGAGGATCGCGGCGTCCGCGGCGGCACTGCGGGGACGACCGGTGCGGCCGGGGCTGGGGTTGCGCATGGCCGAGACCATACCCGCCGGTAGCCGAACCGGCCGCTGTGGTTCAGATCACGGGTCCGGAAGGGGCGCGGTGGGCCGCCGGGGGAGTTACGCTACGGCTCGTAGCGTAAGAGCGACAACCACGCGAAGAGCTACTGGCGCCAGGTGGGGACCCGGCGCCGTTCAACACCACGATCGCGACGGTACGGCGGCACGGCCAATTCACGCGATCTTTTTCGTCGGCGCGCGCACACGGGGGAGGATGTACGCATGCAGCCCAGAAACATGTCCATGAGCGGCGTCGTCGACCTCGCCGCGGTGAAGGCGGCCGGCGAGGCCAAGGCCAAGGCCGAGCAAGCCCGTGCCGAAGCGGCGAAGCGGGCCGGCGAGGCCGGCGGGGCGGGTCCGTCCGCCGGCGCGGTGCCGCCGTCCGCGCTCGTCATCGACGTAGACGAGGCCGGCTTCGAACGCGATGTGCTCCAGCTCTCCGCAGAGGTTCCGGTCGTCCTGGACTTCTGGGCCGAGTGGTGCCAGCCGTGCAAGCAGCTCAGCCCGCTGCTGGAGCGCCTGATCACCGAGGCCGACGGTCGCCTCGTGCTCGCCAAGATCGACGTCGACGCCAACCAGATGCTGATGCAGCAGTTCCAGATCCAGGGCATCCCGGCCGTCTTCGCCGTGGTCGCCGGTCAGGTGCTGCCGCTGTTCCAGGGCGTGGTCCCGGAGCAGCAGATCCGCGAGACCTTCGCCCAGCTCGTCCAGGTCGCCGAGGAGCGCTTCGGGATCATCGGCATCGAGGTGGACCCGGACGCGGAGGGGGCCGCTCCGGCCGCCGCGGCCGAGGACGAGATGCCGGCCGGCCCGCACGACGCCCTGCTGGAGGCGGCCGTCGTCGCGCTCGACGCCGGTGACCTCGGCGGCGCGGTCCAGGCGTACAAGAACGTGCTCGCCGACGACCCGGGCAACACCGAGGCCAAGCTGGGTCTGGCCCAGGCCGAGCTCCTCGCCCGGGTCCAGCACATGAACCCGCAGGCGGTGCGGGCCGCGGCGGCCGAGAACCCGCGCGACCCGGCGGCGCAGATCGCCGCAGCCGACCTCGACCTGGTCGGCGGCCACGTGGAGGACGCCTTCGGGCGCCTGGTGGACACCGTCCGCGTCACGTTCGGTGAGGACCGGGACGCGGTGCGACTGCGGCTGCTGGAGCTGTTCGAGGTCATCGGCGCGGACGACCCGCGGGTGTCCGCGGCGCGTACGGCGCTCGCGCGGGTGCTCTTCTAGGCAGCCTCCGGACCGGCTTCGCGGCCGCTCCGGGCCCGCCGCCACGCGCCGCCCGTACATCGCCGGGCCACCGGCGATTTGTTGACACGTAGATAAACAGCGGCCGCGCTTTGCCAAAACTTGGCAATCGCGGCCGCTGTTACTCGCAGTAAATCGAACCCCGTGAACTGTCCGGTGTGTTCGTCATTCGACCGTTCTGTCGTGGCCCTGGGTAACACCCTGTGTTGCTGCCCGACGGCGGCGGGTCGCACCTAGGTTATCTGGCCGTTACCCGCCAGTAACGAACCCCCTTGTGCCCCGGCCTGGAATGGACCACGATCGGCGACGCTCGGTCCTTCCCGCAGAGCCGCTCACTCGGAGCCGCGGTGAAGGGTCCCCACCGAGCCGGCCGGTGGCAGTGGCACCGGCCGTGGGACAGGGGGGTCTCTGCCACTCCGGCGGGGCCTGTCCTCCAGGTTGCGCGAACGCGTGGCCCAGTGGTTGTCGCTCGGGGGTGATCGCCGGTGTATCGGACGTGGCACAGCCGCGGCCCGGCCGCCTGCGCTCCTTCCCGAGGACGTAGCACTTCTCCCATCCCAGGACGGGCACGGCCCGGACCGGAGATGTACGTCCGAGAAGGAGGAACGAAATGAGTTCTCAGGTTCGTGGTGGGACCAGATGGAAGCGCTTCGCGCTCGTCATGGTGCCGAGCATCGCGGCCACGGCCGCGGTCGGTGTGGGTCTGGCGCAGGGTGCCCTTGCGGCGTCCTTCAGCGTCTCCGGCCAGGACTTCAAGGTCTCGGCCGACGAGCTCGTGGGTGAGAACCTCATCCAGTACGGCGGTATCGCCGAGGGTCACGACCTCAAGGGCAACGCCCAGCACCACCCGGTCACCATCTCCGGGTTCAGCAACGCCAAGATCACCAACATGTGCCAGTCCCTGGTCACCCCGACTCCGCTGGGCAACATCACGCTCCAGCTGAAGACCGGTCACAAGGGCACGGCTGCCGAGGCGACCAACATCTACCTGGATGTGGCCGAGCTCGACACCAACGCCGAGTTCACCAACCTGGACATCGGTGTGGCGGTCGGCGACGCGAGCCACAAGACCAAGCCGCAGGCCGGCACGGTCGCGAGCCCGTACGCCTTCTCGCAGCGCGCGGACAAGGCGGTCCTGCGGGACGTCAAGCAGAAGGCGTGGGCGACCACGGCGGGCACCTTCAAGCTGCCCAACCTGAAGCTGCGCCTGCTCGGTGGCGACCAGCCGTGCTACCAGGACATCAAGGACTGATCAGTCCCCGTGTCTGACCGGACGGGCGGGTGGTGGCAGCCGTCGCCCCCGCCCTTCCGGGCTCCACAGAGTTCTCAAGTACCACCGTTTCCAGGGAGCTGTTGTCCATGAACCCCCAGGCCCCGGTTTACGTTCGCGCAGAAGACGACGCCTGGCCCACCGTGGTGTACTACCACTTCCATGCCTGGAGCGGCCGCCGTCCCTTCTGGGCCGGGTTGTTCACGCTCCTCGGTGGCTTCCCGATCGCATACTTCCCTTACGCGGACCTCCGGCTGGGCAACGTCAGTCTCGCGATGGCCACCACGGGCGGCGCGGGCGCACTGATCATCGGTGTACTGCTCATCACGCTCGGCCTGGCGCTCTGGTTCCAGGCGACCATCCGCGTCTTCGCCGGCGTGGCCGCGATCCTGCTCGCCCTGGTCTCGATCCCGGTGTCCAATCTCGGCGGCTTCTTCGTCGGCTTCGCCCTCTCCATGGTCGGCGGCGCTCTCGCCCTGGCCTGGGCGCCGGGGCAGCCTGCCGAGGAGGGCGAGGAGCCGGCGGCCGAACAGCAGCCGGGCACGGTCGCCCTGAGCAAGGCGGACGCGATGGCGGACATGGGCACCCCGGGCATTCCGGGTCCCCGTGGGACGGAAACGGCACACGCGAGCGAGACGACTGCCCACGCCGATGGCGGGAGGAACAGTGCGGGGTGACGAGACGCAGCGGGGCGTGGCCCCTGGCGCAGAGTCCCGTGTAGTGAAGGGGCCGCGCCACGCGGCGCCCAGGAAGTCGCTGCTGAACAAGATCCAGATACCCGTCGGCAAGACGATGGCGCTCGCGGCGATGCCGACGGCCGTGTTCGTCGGGATGGGCATGGCGCCGAAGCTTGCGGTGGCCGACGACAAGGAGATCCCCTTCGCGCCCGGGCCGTGTGTGACGCGGTCCGACGAACCCGCGGAGACCGAGTCGAAGTCCCCGTCGCCCACGCCGTCCACGACGCCTTCGCCGAGTACGTCGCCCAGCGCGACGCCCTCTCCGTCGGCGTCCGCGTCCACGAAGGAGAAGGCGAAGCCGAGCACCTCTCCGTCGGCGGCCAAGCCCCCGGTGGCGAACGAGAAGGCAGCGGCCCCGGCCACGACGCCGGCTCCGGAGCCGACCAAGTCCACGAACCCGCTGGACCCGCTGGGTGTCGGCGACGCGCTCAAGAACCTCGTCGACGAGCTCGGCAGGCCCCTCAAGGACGCGACGGCGAAGGCGACCCCGACGCCCGCGCCCACCCCTTCCGGCACCGCCACGGCGGCCCCGACCCCGGACCCGGCCGCGGACGCGATCCGCGAAGCGGCGAAGAAGGCCGGTGTCGACGTCAAGGAGCTGTCCGAGGAGGTCAAGAAGACCGAGAAGGACCCCAAGGACGAGACGGGCGAGGGCAAGGCCAAGGGCGAAGCCGAGGACGACAAGTCCAAGGCGGAGGACGAGGACAAGTCCGAGGACAAGGACAAGGCCAAGGACGAGGAGACGAAGGACCCGGACGGGAAGCAGCCCTTCCCGTGCCCGACCTACGACGCCAAGGCACTGGCCGACGCCGAGCTGGAGCAGGGCGTCCCGCTCCTGCCGGACGAGCCCTGGTACCTCGACAGCTCCCTGCTGACCCTCTACGGCCTGGACTACCACGGCATCGTCGAGGTGAAGACGGCCGGCGGCAAGACCAAGAAGGTCCTGAAGTTCACCGCGGACTCGCTGGACATCAAGGACCTGTACCAGACGGTCGGCAAGTCGGGGAACGTCGCCCACCTGAAGTCGCGTCCGGGCTCCACGTCCAAGATCCGCGGTGGCACGGTGACGATGTACACCGAGAGCCTGAAGGGCAACCTGTTCGGTCTGATCCCGATCGAGTTCACCCCGAACAGCCCGCCGCCCCTGAACGTCCCGTTCGCGTTCTTCACGAACGTCAAGGTCGTCCAGGCCGGCCAGTTCGGCGGCACGCTCACCGTTCCGGGCCTGAAGAACTACATCGGCCCGCCGGAGTAGGCGCAAGACACGAAGCTCCCGGCAGCACGCGCTGCCGGGAGCTTCGTCATTCATGGGGACGGCTGAGCCGTCCAGAGGTGAGCGCGTGGCGGACCTTTACAGGCAACCCACAGAATCGTCAGGCCGGGACGAACACCGAGGGCGGCACCCCGGATCCTTCGTGGATCCGGGGTGCCGCCCTCGGTCTCTGTGCGGCAGAGTTCAAGCGGGCCCGCGGTGTCAGGCCTGGGTGTCGCCCAGGTGGTGGACGCGGACCATGTTGGTGGTGCCGGGGACACCGGGGGGCGAGCCGGCGGTGATGACCATGGTGTCGCCCTGGTTGTAGCGGTTGAGCTTGAGCAGCTCGCCGTCCACCAGGTCGACCATCGCGTCGGTGGTGTCCACGTGGGGGACGATGTAGGACTCGACGCCCCAGCTCAGCGTGAGCTGGTTGCGGGTGTTGACGTCGGTGGTGAAGGCCAGGATCGGCTGGGTCACGCGGTAGCGCGACAGGCGGCGGGCGGTGTCGCCGGACTGGGTGAAGGCGATCAGCGACTGGGCGTCGAGGAAGTCCGCGATCTCGCACGCCGCGCGGGCGACGGAGCCGCCCTGGGTACGGGGCTTCTTGCCCTGGACCAGCGGCTGGAGGCCCTTGGAGAGGAGCTCCTCCTCGGCCGCCGTGACGATCTTCGACATCGTCTTGACGGTCTCGATCGGGTAGGCGCCGACCGAGGACTCGGCCGACAGCATGACCGCGTCCGCGCCGTCGAGGATGGCGTTGGCGACGTCGGAGGCCTCCGCGCGCGTCGGGCGGGAGTTGGTGATCATCGACTCCATCATCTGGGTCGCGACGATCACCGGCTTGGCGTTGCGGCGGCACATCTCGATGAGCCGCTTCTGGACCATCGGGACCTTTTCGAGCGGGTACTCGACGGCGAGGTCGCCGCGGGCCACCATGACCGCGTCGAAGGCGTCGACCACGGCGGCCATGTTCTCGACGGCCTGCGGCTTCTCCACCTTGGCGATGACGGGGACCCGGCGGCCCTCCTCGTCCATCACCTTGTGGACGTCCTTGACGTCGTTGGCGTCGCGGACGAAGGACAGGGCGACCATGTCGCAGCCCATCCGCAGGGCGAAGCGGAGGTCGTCGACGTCCTTCTCCGACAGGGCGGGGACGTTCACGGCGGCACCCGGCAGGTTGATGCCCTTGTGGTCCGAGATGACACCGCCCTCGATGACGATGGTCCGGACCCGGGGGCCCTCGACCTCGGTCACCCGGAGCTCGACGTTTCCGTCGTTGATCAGGATCTGGTCACCCTTGGCGACATCGCCCGGGAGGCCCTTGTAGGTGGTGCCGCAGATGGACTTGTCGCCCGGGACGTCCTCGATGGTGATGGTGAACTCGTCACCGCGCACCAGCTCGACGGGACCCTCGGCGAAGGTCTCCAGGCGGATCTTCGGGCCCTGGAGGTCGGCGAGGACGCCGACGGCGCGCCCGGTGTCCTCGGAGACCTGCCGGACGCGGTCGTACCGCTCCTGGTGTTCTGCCTGGGACCCGTGGCTGAAGTTGAATCGGGCCACGTTCATACCTGCCTCGATGAGCGCTTTCAGCTGCTCATACGAGTCGACGGCGGGGCCCAGCGTGCAGACAATTTTGGAACGGCGCATGACTGGATCCTATCGGTTTGTTTCGTAGCGGAATATTCCGTCTGGCGGAAAGTCCAAGTGACTAGTCGGTAACCAGCGCATACGCCTGGGTGGCGATCTCCAGTTCCTCATCCGTCGGGACCACCGCCACCGCCACCCGGGCATGTTCCGCCGAGACCAGCCGGGGTTCGGCGGAGCGCACGGCGTTGGCCTCCGGATCCAGCGCCAGGCCCAGCGCGGCCAGGCCGTCGATCGCGGCCTCGCGGACCTGGTGGGCGTTCTCGCCGACCCCGGCCGTGAAGGTCACCGCGTCCACCCGCCCGAGCACCGCCGTGTAGGCCCCGATGTACTTCTTCAGCCGGTGGACGTACGCGGCGAAGGCGAGGCTCGCCGCCTCGTCGCCCTCGCCCGCGCGCCGCAGCACCTCGCGCATGTCGTTGTCGCCGCACATGCCCAGCAGACCGCTCTTCTTGTTCAGGAGCGAATCGATCTCATCCACCGAGAAGCCGCCCACCCGCGCCAGGTGGAAGACGACCGCCGGATCGACGTCGCCCGAACGGGTTCCCATGACCAGCCCCTCCAGCGGGGTCAGGCCCATGGACGTCTCCACGCACACCCCGCCCCGCACGGCCGAGGCGGAGGCGCCGTTGCCGAGGTGCAGCACGATCACGTTCACGTCCTCCACCGGCTTGCCGAGCAGCCGGGCCGTCGCCCGCGAGACGTAGGCGTGGGAAGTGCCGTGGAAGCCGTACCGCCGGATGGAGTACGCGTCGGCGGTCGCGGCGTCGATCGCGTACCGCGCCACGTGCTCCGGCATCGTCGCGTGGAAGGCCGTGTCGAAGACGGCGACCTGCGGAAGGTCCGCGCGCAGCGACCGCGCCACCTCGATGCCCGTCACGTTCGCCGGGTTGTGCAGCGGAGCCAGCGGGATCAGGCTCCGGATCTCCGCCAGCACCTCGTCGTCGATCACGGTCGGCCGGGTGAACCGCGTCCCGCCGTGCACCACCCGGTGCCCCACCGCCGCAAGTTCCGGCGAGTCCAGGCCCATCCCGTCCGCGGCGAGCTCCGCGGCCACGGCCTTCAGGGCGGCCCCGTGGTCCGCGATCGGTCCGAGCCGCTCCCGCCGGCCGGCGGCGGCGCCCGGACCCGCGAGCGGCTCGTGCACCAGCCGGGAGGTCTCCTCGCCGATGCGCTCCACCAGGCCGGCGGCGAGCCGGGACCGGTCCGCCATGTCCAGGAGCTGGTACTTGACCGACGAGGAGCCGGAGTTGAGGACGAGTACGCGCGATGCGGTCACGATGAGGGTCTTTCCTTGTCGCGGTCGGTGGGAGAGGGCGGGGGATCAGGCGGTGGCCGTGGGCGCCGGCGCGCCCTGCGCCTGGATCGCCGTGATGGCCACGGTGGTGACGATGTCCTGGACGAGCGCACCGCGCGAGAGGTCGTTGACCGGCTTGCGCAGACCCTGGAGGACCGGGCCGACCGCCACCGCGCCCGCCGAACGCTGCACGGCCTTGTACGTGTTGTTGCCGGTGTTGAGGTCGGGGAAGATCAGCACCGTCGCCCGGCCGGCCACCTCGGACCCCGGCAGCTTGGTCGCCGCGACCGAGGGCTCCACGGCCGCGTCGTACTGGATCGGCCCCTCGATCTGCAGGTCCGGGCGCTGCTCGCGGACGAGCTCGGTGGCCTTGCGGACCTTGTCGACGTCCGCCCCGCTGCCCGAGGTGCCGGTCGAGTACGAGAGCATCGCGATCCGCGGCTCGACGCCGAAGGCGGCCGCGGTGGCGGCCGACTGGACGGCGATGTCGGCGAGCTGCTCGGCGTTCGGGTCCGGGTTGACCGCGCAGTCGCCGTAGACGAGGACCCGGTCGGCCAGGCACATGAAGAAGACCGAGGAGACGATGGACGCCTCGGCCTTGGTCTTGATGATCTCGAAGGCCGGGCGGATGGTCGCCGCCGTGGAGTGCACCGAACCGGAGACCATGCCGTCGGCCAGGCCCCGCTGGACCATCAGGGTGCCGAAGTAGTTGACGTCGGTGACCACGTCGGCCGCCAGCTCGACGGTCATCCCCTTGTGGGCGCGGACCTGGGCGTAGTACTCGGAGAAACCTTCCCGCAGCGGGGAGGTCGCCGGGTCGATGAGCTGGGCGCCGGAGATGTCGACGCCGAGGTCGGCGGCCTTCTTCAGGATCGCCTGCTCGTCGCCCAGCAGGGTCAGGTCGCAGACGCCCCGGCGCAGCACCACGTCCGCGGCGCGCAGCACGCGCTCCTCGGTGCCCTCGGGCAGTACGACGCGGCGGCGGTCCGAGCGGGCCCGCTCCAGTAGCTCGTGCTCGAACATCATCGGGGTGACGCGCTCCGAGCGGGCCACCGACAGCAGGCCGCGCAGCTCGCCGGTGTCCACGTGCCGCTCGAACAGGCCGAGCGCGGTCTCCAGCTTGCGCGGGGTCGCGGAGTTCAACCGGCTCTGCAGCGAGAACAGTTCGGTGGCGGTGGGGAAGCTGTTGCCGGCCACCGACACCACGGGCGTGCCCGGGGCCAGCTTCGAGGCCAGCGTCAGGATGTCCGGGGTCGGACGCTCGTTCAGGGTGAGCAGCAAACCGGCGATCGGCGGGGTGCCGGAGGTGTGCGCGGCCAGCGCGCCGATGACCAGGTCGGAGCGGTCCCCCGGGGTGACGACCAGGCAGCCGGGGGTCAGGGCGTTCAGGAAGTTCGGCAGCATGGCGCCGCCGAAGACGAAGTCCAGGGCGTCGCGGGCCAGCCCGGCCTCGTCGCCGAGGAGCACCTCACCGCCGAGCGCCCGGGTGATCTGGGCGACGGTCGGGGCGGAGAGCGACTTGTCGTCCGGCAGCACGTAGCAGGGCACGGGCAGCCGGGCGGCCAGCCGCTCGGCTATGACGTCGCGGTCCTCCGCGGCCACCCGGTTCACGACCATCGCGACGACGTGGCAGCCCAGCGTCTCGTAGGCGCGGTAGGCGTTGCGGGCCTCGGCGCGCACGGCCTCGGCCTGGTGCTTGGTGCCGCCCACCACGGGGACGACGACCGCGCCCAGCTCGTTGGCGAGGCGGGCGTTGAGCGCCAGCTCGTCGGGGAGGTTGGTCTCCGCGTAGTCCGTGCCGAGGACGAGCATGACCTCGTAGTCGCGGGCCACCCGGTGGTAGCCGTCCACCAGTCGTGAGACCAGCTCGTCGGTGCCCTTCTCGGCCAGGATCGCCGAGGCCTCCTGGTAGGACATGCCGTAGGCCGCCGCGGCGTCCTGATCGATCCGGTAGCGGGCCTTGAGGAGGTCGAAGAGCCGGTCCGGTGCGTCGTGCAGCAGCGGACGGTAGACGCCGACCCGGCCCGTCTGCCGGGTCAGCAGCTCCATGATCCCCAGCTCGACGACCTGCCGGCCGTCCCCCCGCTCGATACCGGTCACGTACACGCTGCGCGTCACGCCCGCTCTCCGTCCCATGCTGTGAAGGTCATTTTGATCTGGCTCGACCCCTTGACAATACCTCTGTCAATGGGTAGGGCGCCCCTGGGGAAAAGGCCTGGCCGGGAGGGCCGAAGGGCCTTCGGGGCGTGGTCGCCGAAAACGTGCGGCGTCCCGGGCCCGTGGAACAATCGGACAGGCTTCACCATTACGCCCTTCATATGTACGGCAGGAGACACAGCACGATGCGTATCGGAGTTCTCACCGCAGGCGGCGACTGTCCGGGCCTCAACGCTGTCATCCGGTCGGTCGTACACCGTGCCCTGGTCGGGCACGGAGATGAGGTCATCGGTTTCGAGGACGGCTTCAAGGGCCTCCTCGACGGCCATTTCCGCCCCCTCGACATCAATGCCGTCAGTGGCATCCTCGCCCGCGGCGGCACGATCCTCGGTTCGGCGCGCATGGAACGCGCCCGTCTCCACGAAGCCGCCGAGAACGCCCAGGAGCTGGCGACCCGCTACGGCATCGACGCCCTCATCCCGATCGGCGGCGAAGGCACCCTGACCGCCTCCCGGATGCTGTCGGACGCCGGGATGCCGGTCGTCGGCGTACCGAAGACCATCGACAACGACATCTCCTCCACCGACCGCACCTTCGGCTTCGACACCGCCGTCATGGTCGCCACCGAGGCGATCGACCGCCTCAAGACCACCGCGGAATCGCACCAGCGCGTGATGGTCGTCGAGGTCATGGGCCGCCACGCGGGCTGGATCGCCCTGGAGTCCGGCATGGCCGGCGGTGCGCACGGCATCTGCCTGCCGGAGCGCCCCTTCGAGGTGGAAGCCCTGGTGAAGATGGTGGAGGAACGGTTCGCCCGCGGTAAGAAGTTCGCCGTGATCTGCGTGGCCGAGGGCGCACACCCGGCCGAGGGCTCCATGCCCTACGAGAAGGGCGCGATCGACGCCTACGGCCACGAGCGCTTCGCCGGCATCGGCAACCGCCTCGCGATCGAACTGGAGCACCGCCTCGGCAAGGAGGCCCGCCCGGTCATCCTCGGCCACGTCCAGCGCGGCGGCACCCCCACCGCCTACGACCGCGTCCTCGCGACCCGCTTCGGCTGGCACGCCGTCGAGGCCGTCCACCGCGGCGAATACGGCAACATGACCGCCCTGCGCGGCACCGACATCGTGATGGCCCCGCTCGCCGAGGCCGTCACCGAGCTGAAGACCGTCCCCGAGGAGCGCATGTACGAGGCCGAATCCGTCTTCTGACGCCGGCCCGGGCGGGACCTGCCACCCGGCCTTCCGGCATTTCCCGGCCTCACCGGCCTCCCCGGCTTCCGAGGACGAACGGCCCCGGTCCCCGCGCGTCCGCGCCGGGTCCGGGGCCGTTCGCCGATGCCGGTGGTCCGCCCGATGTGCCCGTCCTACGCCGCACCGCCCGCGAGCTGCCAGAACCGGTCCACGATCTCGGCGAGGAACTCCCGGCCCGCGTCCCCGCTGCCGGCCTCGCCCTGGCCGCCGCCCCAGCTGAGCGTCGCCACCATCCGCGACTGGTAGTCGCCGTGCAGCTGCTCCAGCACCGTCTC
Organism: Streptomyces xanthophaeus; assembly: GCF_030440515.1. Lineage (GTDB taxonomy): Bacteria > Actinomycetota > Actinomycetes > Streptomycetales > Streptomycetaceae > Streptomyces > Streptomyces kutzneri. The sequence goes on along the minus strand of NZ_CP076543.1, from coordinate 2,746,279 downwards.
CAGATGGTGCTTGGGGATCGGCAGCAGCTTGCCCAGCGGCTTCACGTACGCCTGCCAGCGCGTGGTCACCGCACTGCGGAGCATCTCGGCGAGCTCCTCGTGCTTGCCGGTCGCCGTCACGAACTGGGCCAGCGTCAGACCCAGCACCGTGGCCAGGGCGGCGGACTGCCGTTCGTTGCCCTTCCAGCGCCCGGTGTCCTCCATCTTCTGGTAGGAGCCCGTCTCCAGGCCGATCCGGCGGGCCAGGTCGTCCGCCGCGAGCCCCCGGGCGACCCGGTGCTCCCGCAGGGTGACCGGTTCGGCGAGCAGTTCGCCGGGCGCACACCACAGGACGCCCGCGAGAGCCGTGAGCTCGGCGGAGGAAGGTGATATCTCGCCACGCTCCCAGGCCATCACGGTCTCGGGCGCGACGACGAGTCCGTACTGGGCACGCAGGCCGTAGGCGACATGTCCGGGAGCCATGCCCAGGGCCGCGCGCAGGCGACGCGCGGCGGGGGCATTGAAAGGTGGGCTGGAGTGCACACCGCACACCGTAGAAGTGGCCAGGCTGCGGCGCCTACAGACCAAACAAACAAGCCCATACCTCGTAGGAAAGTCCTATGAAGTTAAGGCCTTTCGCCGGGTTTCCGGGCGACTGTCCGGTAATCGGTGAAGCGGAAGATCTTTTCCGTATGTACGGTTCCAGCCAACGCCCGTCGATGCAAGACCTCTCACACTCTTCGCACAATCCGAACCGACCGGCCCTTTTCTGCGTGATCCTTTCCGGGGCCCTCGCCGACGGGGGTGGTGAGGGCCCCGCCCTTCTTCCCCGCCTCGTCTTGCCTTGACGTCCGCGTCAAGGAATACGGTCGTTCCATGCGCATCGGCGAACTGGCGGAGCGGGCGGGAACCAGCACCCGGACGCTCAGGTACTACGAGTCGCGCGGGCTGCTCCCCGCGCGGCGGGCCGGCAACGGCTACCGGACCTACGACGAGGACGACCTGCGGCTGCTGAGCCAGATCCGCACGCTCCAGGACTTCGGCTTCGAGCTGGAGGAGACCCGGCCCTTCGTGGACTGCCTGCGGGCCGGCCACCCGGCCGGGGACTCCTGCCCCGCCTCGCTCGCCGTCTACCGGCGCAAGCTCGCCGAACTGGACGGCCTGATCGGCCAGCTGGCCGACGTGCGCGAACAGCTGGGACGGCAGTTGGCTGACGCGGAACGGGCGGCCGGCGAAGCGGCCGTGCCGAAGTGCGAGATGACCGGATGACCGGACGGACGAGAGGGACGGTGGCATGAAGGCCCACGGTGTGGCGCAGGTGACCGACGCGGATTTCGAGGCCGAGGTGCTCGGGGAGCGGGGACGGCCCGTCCTCGTGGAGTTCACCGCGGACTGGTGCGGCCCCTGCCGCCAGCTCGCCCCCGTACTCTCCTCGATCGCCGCCGAGGAGGCCGGCCGGCTCAAGGTCGTGCAGATCGACGCGGACAGCAACCCCGGGGCCGTCACCCGGTACGGGGTGCTGTCCATGCCGACCCTGCTCGTCTTCCGTGACGGCGAGCCCGTCCAGCAGATGGTCGGGGCCCGGGCCAAGCGCCGGCTGCTCCAGGAACTGGAGGAGCAGCTCGCCTCGGCCTGAGCCCCGGCGCGAGCCCCTGCGGGCTCAGCCCTGTGGCCGGAACCAGACCGTCGCCAGCGGCGGGATGGTCATGCGCAGGCTCGCCGGGCGGCCCTGCGCAGGAACCGGCTCCGGCCGCAGCGGCTGCGTGTGGTGGATGCCGCTGCCGCCGTAGACCTCCAGGTCGGTGTTGAGCACCTCCCGCCACAGCGGCACCTCCTCGGGCACCCCGATCCGGTAGCCGTGCCGGACCACGGGCGAGAAGTTCGACACCGCCAGGAGCTGGGAGCCGTCCTGCGCGTACCGCAGGAACGCGAAGACGTTGTCCTCCGCGGCGTCCGCCTCCACCCAGGCGAAGCCCTCCGGCACGGTGTCCCGCTCCCACAGGGCGGGCGCCGCCGTGTACGTGCGGTTCAGGTCGCGCACCAGGTCCCGTACGCCGCGGTGGTCACCGGCCGCCGCGTAGGAGGAGTCCAGCAGCCACCAGTCCGGCCCGTACACCTCCGACCACTCCGACCCCTGCGCGAACTCCTGCCCCATGAAGAGCAGTTGCTTGCCCGGATGGGCCCACATGAAGCCCAGGTACGCCCGGTGCGAGGCCCGCCGCTGCCACCAGTCGTCCCCGGGCATCCTCGACACCAGAGATCCCTTGCCGTGCACCACCTCGTCGTGCGAGATCGGCAGCACGTAGTTCTCGCTGAAGGCGTAGATCATCCCGAAGGTCATGTCGTGGTGGTGGTACTTGCGGTGCACCGGCTCCTTCGACATGTAGCGCAGGGTGTCGTGCATCCAGCCCATGTTCCACTTCAGGCCGAAGCCGAGCCCGCCGCCGTCCGTCGGCCGGGTCACGCCCGTCCACGCCGTGGACTCCTCCGCGATGGTCACCACCCCCGGACAGCGCCGGTACACGGTCGCGTTCATCTCCTGGAGGAAGCCGACCGCGTCCAGGTTCTCCCGCCCGCCGTGCTCGTTGGGCGCCCACTCGCCCTCGCCGCGCGAGTAGTCGAGGTAGAGCATCGAGGCCACCGCGTCCACGCGCAGGCCGTCCACGTGGAACTCCTCGCACCAGTACACGGCGTTGGCGACGAGGAAGTTGCGGACCTCCTTGCGGCCGTAGTCGAACTCCAGCGTCCCCCAGTCCGGGTGCGCGGCCCGCCGCGGGTCCTGGTGCTCGTACAGCGGCCGCCCGTCGAACTCCGCGAGGGCCCAGTCGTCGCGCGGGAAGTGCGCGGGCACCCAGTCGACGATCACCCCGATCCCGGCCCGGTGCAGCGCGTCCACGAGGAAGCGGAAGTCGTCCGGGGTGCCCATCCGCGAGGTCGGCGCGTAGAAGCCGGTGACCTGGTAGCCCCACGAGCCGCCGAACGGATGCTCGGCGACCGGCATCAGTTCCACGTGGGTGAAGCCCAGCTCCTTGACGTACGCGGGGAGCTGCTCGGCGAGCTGCCGGTACGAGAGCCCAGGCCGCCAGGACGCCAGGTGCAGCTCGTACACCGAGAAGGGGGCCTGGTGCGGGGGACGGGCACCGCGCCCGGCCATCCACGCCGCGTCCTGCCACTCGTGCCGGGAGGAGGTCACCACCGAGGCGTTCGCCGGGGGGACCTCCGCGGAGCGGGCCATCGGGTCCGCGCGCAGGGTGTGGCTGCCGTCCGGGCGCGTGATGTCGTACTTGTAGAGCGTGCCGGCGCCCACCCCGGGCAGGAACAGCTCCCACACGCCGGTGGACCCGAGCGAGCGCATCGGGTAGGCGACGGAGTCCCAGTACGAGAAGTCCCCGGTGACCCGGACCCCCTGGGCGTTGGGCGCCCACACCGTGAAGCGGGTCCCGGCCACCCCCTGGTGCTCCATCGGCTCGGCGCCGAGCGCCTTCCACAGCTGCTCGTGGCGGCCCTCGCCGATCAGGTGCAGGTCCAGCTCGCCGAGGGCGGGCAGGAACCGGTAGGGGTCGTGGATCTCGATCTCGTCGCTGTCGTACGTGACCAGCAGCCGGTACTCCGGCACACCGGTCAGCGGCAGCAGCCCCGAGAACAGCCCGTCGCCCTCGTCGAGGAGCTCGGCCCGCAGCCCCTTCGCGACGACGGTGACCGCCTTGGCAAAGGGGCGCAGCACCCGGAAGGCCACCCCGCCCCGCTGGGCACGGGCCCCCAGCACCGCGTGCGGATCGTGGTGGCGGCCCTCCAGCAGCCGGGCCCGTTCGTCCGTGCCGAGTGCGGGCGCCGGCCGGACGCCGCGCGGAGGGGCGGCGCGGCGGGCCCGGGGCGCCCGGGCCTTCTTCACCGGCGCGGCCGCCGGAGCGGGGTCGGGGGCGGGTGCGGCTTCGTCGCGGACGGTCGGTGACGGCTGTCGTGCGGCGCTCACGCGAGCGGCCTCCTCGGGGGCTTCGGGTGGGGGTGAGGGGAGATGGAGCCGGGGGCGGACGGGGTCGGCGGCACGCGGTGGGCGGGCCGGGCGGGCTCCGAGAGCCGCCGGATCGCGGCCATCGGGACGTGCAGCCAGTCGGGGCGGTGCCGCGACTCGTAACGGGCCTCGTACACCGCCTTGTCGGTCTCGTACGCGCGCAGCAGCACGGGGTCCTCGCGGGGGTCCCGGCCGGTGGTGCGGGCGTAGCCCTCGCAGAAGGCTGCCCGGCAGTCGTCCGCCCAGGCGGGGGCGAACGGCCGGTGCGAGCGGGCGGCGTAGTCGAAGGAGCGCAGTATCCCGGCGATGTCGCGCACCGCCGGTTCGGGGCGGCGCCGGTCGGCCAGCGGCCGGGCCGGCTCGCCCTCGAAGTCGATCAACGACCAGCTGCCGTCGAGGGTGCGCAGGGTCTGACCCAGATGGAGGTCCCCGTGGATCCGCTGGGCGGGCACCCCCGCCCCCCGGGAGGCCGCCAGCGCGTCGAAGGCGCCCCGCAGCCCCGCCTCGTAGGGCCGCAGCGCCGGTACCTCCCGGGCTGTCGCTGCCAGCCGGGCCGTCATCCCCGCCGCGAGCCGGGCGGTCTGCTCCGGGCCGAGCGCGACCGTGGGCAGCGCCGCGGCCAGCGCACTGTGCACCTCGGCGGTGGCCCGGCCCAGCGCGTGCGCCTCGGCGGTGAAGTCGTCCCCGGCACCGAGCCGGCGCAGCGCGAGCTGCCAGCCGTCGTCGGAGCCGCGCAGGTACGGCTGGAGCACGCCCAGGGTCAGCGGTTCGCTGCCGGGCGGTTCGGCCTCGTACCAGGCGACGGGGGCCGGGACCCGGGCGCAGCCGGCGGCGGCCAGCGCCCTGGGCAGTTCCAGGTCCGGGTTGACCCCGGGGCCGACCCGGCGGAACACCTTCAGGATGAACGAATCTCCGTAGATGAGCGAGGAGTTGGTCTGCTCCCCGGACAGCGGCCGGGGGGTGAGCCCCGCCGGGATCGGCGTGGCCGGGTCCCGGTCGAAGCGCAGCGGACCGAGTACCCCGGGGGAGCGCAGCCGTTCCAGCAGCATGGCCGCGAGCCGGGGATCGCCCAGCGCCTCGTAGACCGCCCGGCCCGCGTACGGACCGTCCTCGGCATGGCCGATGAGGGTGGGCGCGAGGGCGGGCGGCAGGGACGGGCGGATGCCCAGCAGCAGTTGGTAGCAGTCCCCGTCGACGTCGAGGAGCAGGTGCAGCAGTCCGGGGGTGGATCCCGGCGGCAGCAGTTCGGCCGCCGAGACGGTCCTGAGCCTGCTGATGGTGCGGCCCTTGCCCGCGAACCAGCGCTGTGCGGGCAGCCAGGCCTTGAGCATCGGCTCCAGTGGAGCGATCCCGGCGGCCCGGTCGGCCGTCAGCCGGCTCCGGGCGGATGCAGCCTCCGACATGGCGTCGCGTCCTTTCCCCGGGCCGTCACAGAATGCGCAGAGTGTCCCGGATGCGCGGCAGTTGCTTCTCCGGCATGTGCGAGTGTCGGGTCAGGATGGTCCGTACAGGGGCGGGCGATTGACCCATTCGAGCTGCCCGCCCCCTGGTGTGAAGGCTCGGTTCGCCTCCGGAGCGCCGTGAGCCCGGCTCGCGGGCGCGCTCCTTCGGCTCACTCGCCCCCGGACCGGCTCCCGACTATTCGGCGCGCAGTTCGGCGCGCCGTTCGGTCCGCAGCCGGAACCAGTAGAAGCCGTGGCCCGCCAAGGTCAGCAGGTACGGCCACTCGCCGATCGGCGGGAAGCGCACATCACCGGTGAGCTCCACCGGGACCCGTCCGTTGAACGACCGCAGATCGAGCTCGGTGGGCTGCGCGAAGCGCGAGAAGTTGTGCACGCACAGCACCAGGTCGTCCCCGTGTTCGCGCAGGAACGCGAGCACCGCCGGGTTCGACGACGGCAGTTCGGTGTACGAGCCGAGTCCGAAGGCCGGGTTCGCCTTGCGGATCTCGATCAGTCGCCGGGTCCAGTGCAGCAGCGAGGAGGGCGACGCCATGGCCGCCTCGACATTGGTGACCTGGTACCCGTGGACCGGGTCCATGATGACCGGCAGGTTCAGCCTGCCCGGATCGCACGAGGAGAAACCGGCGTTGCGGTCCGGGGTCCACTGCATCGGCGTGCGGACGCCGTCGCGGTCGCCCAGCCAGATGTTGTCGCCCATGCCGATCTCGTCGCCGTAGTAGAGCACCGGCGAGCCGGGCAGCGACAGCAGCAGGGCCGTGAACAGCTCCATCTGGTTGCGGTCGTTGTCCAGGAGCGGGGCGAGCCGGCGCCGGATGCCGATGTTGGCCCGCATCCGCGGGTCCTTGGCGTACTCGGCGTACATGTAGTCACGCTCTTCGTCCGTGACCATTTCGAGGGTGAGCTCGTCGTGGTTGCGCAGGAAGATGCCCCACTGGCAGCGGTCCGGGATCGCCGGGGTCTTGGCCAGGATTTCGGAGACCGGGTAGCGGGACTCTCTTCGGACGGCCATGAAGATGCGTGGCATGACGGGGAAGTGGAAGGCCATGTGGCACTCGTCCCCGCCCTTCTCGTAGTCGCCGAAGTAGTCGACGACGTCCTCGGGCCACTGGTTGGCCTCGGCGAGCAGCACGGTGTCCGGGTAGTGCGCGTCGATCTCGGCCCGGACCCGCTTCAGGAGCTGGTGGGTGCGGGGCAGGTTCTCGCAGTTGGTGCCCTCCTCGGCGTACAGGTAGGGCACGGCGTCGAGGCGGAAGCCGTCGATGCCGAGGTCGAGCCAGAAGCGCAGGGCGGAGACGATCTCCTCCACCACGGCCGGGTTCTCGTAGTTGAGGTCCGGCTGGTGGGAGAAGAATCTGTGCCAGTAGTACTGCTTGCGTACGGGGTCGTACGTCCAGTTGGAGGTCTCGGTGTCGACGAAGATGATGCGGGCGTCCTGGTACTGCTTGTCGTTGTCGGCCCACATGTAGTAGTCGCCGTACGGACCGTCCGGGTCCTTGCGTGACTGCTGGAACCACTCGTGCTGATCGCTGGTGTGGTTCATGACGAAGTCGATGATCACCCGCATGCCGCGGGTGTGCGCGGCGTCCACGAACTCCACGAAGTCGGCGAGGTCGCCGAACTCGGGCAGCACGGAGGTGTAGTCGGCGACGTCGTAACCCCCGTCGCGCAGGGGTGAGGCGAAGAACGGCGGCAGCCAGAGGCAGTCGACACCGAGCCACTGGAGGTAGTCCAGTTTGCTGGTGAGCCCCTTGAGGTCCCCGACGCCGTCGCCGTTGCTGTCGTGGAAGGAGCGGACGAGGACCTCGTAGAAGACCGCCCGCTTGAACCAGTCGGGATCGCGGTCCTTGGCGGGGGTGTCCTCGAAGGTGTCGTGGACGGGATCGTTGATCATCATGTGGTGGGTGACCCTCCGGTGGGCGGGGACGGTCGCAGAGCAGCAAGTACGTGCGCGGGCGTGCGGCCCGGCTCTAGGCGCACGTAGTTCGCCCTGCCCCAGTGATAGGTCTCGCCGGTGAGCTCGTCGCGCACCGCGAGGGACCCGTGCCAGTCGAGGCCGAGTACCGGCATGTCCAACGACACTGTCGCCTCCTGGGTGTGGTGCGGATCGAGGTTGACGACCACCAGTACGGAATTGGCTCCGGCGTGCTTCGAATAGGCGATCACCTGTTCGTTGTCGGTCGAGTGGAAGTGGATGTCGCGCAACTGCTGGAGCGCGGGGTTGCGGCGGCGCAGCCGGTTGAGCGAGGTGATCAGCGGGGCGATGGTCGCGCCGGTGCGGTCGGCCTCCGCCCAGTCGCGCGGCCGGAACTCGTACTTCTCGGAGTTCAGGTACTCCTCGCTGCCCTCCCGCACCGGGGTGTTCTCGCAGAGCTCGTAGCCGGCGTAGACCCCCCAGGCGGGGGAGAGGGTGGCGGCCAGGACGGCCCGGACCTCGAAGGCGGGACGGCCGCCGTGCTGCAGGTACTCGTGCAGGATGTCGGGCGTGTTGACGAAGAAGTTCGGCCGCATGACCGACGCGGAGGGGGTGTCCGCCAGCTCGGTCAGGTACTCGGTCAGCTCGGCCTTGGTGTTGCGCCAGGTGAAGTACGTGTACGACTGCTGGAATCCGACGGCGGCCAGCGCCCGCATCATCGCGGGCCGGGTGAAGGCCTCGGCCAGGAAGATCACGTCCGGGTCGGACTTGTTGATGTCCGCGATCACCTTCTGCCAGAAGACGACCGGCTTGGTGTGCGGATTGTCGACCCGGAAGATGCGGACGCCGTGGTCCATCCAGTGCCGCAGGATCCGGCAGGTCTCCTCGACGATGCCGGCCATGTCCGTGTCGAAGTGGATCGGGTAGATGTCCTGGTACTTCTTCGGCGGGTTCTCGGCGTACGCGATCGTCCCGTCGGCCCGGTGGCGGAACCACTGCGGGTTCTTCTCCACCCACGGGTGGTCGGGGGAGCACTGCAGCGCGAAGTCCAGCGCGATCTCCATGCCCAGCTCGCGGGCGCGCCCGACGAAGGCGTCGAAGTCCTCGATGGTGCCGAGTTCCGGGTGGACCGCATCGTGCCCGCCCTCGGTGGAGCCGATGGCCCACGGCACGCCCGGGTCCCAACTTCCGGCGGAAAGAGTGTTGTTCGGGCCCTTGCGGTAGGTGGACCCGATCGGGTGGATGGGCGGCAGGTAGACCACGTCGAAGCCCATCGCCGCGATCGCGGGCAGCCGCTCGGCGGCGGTCCGGAAGGTCCCGCTGACCGGGGCCTCGCCGGGCTCCAGCACCGCTCCCTCGGAGCGCGGGAACATCTCGTACCAGGAGCCGAAGAGGGCCCGCTTGCGCTCCACCAGCAGCGGCAGGGGCTTGGAGGCGGTGACCAGCTCCCGGTACGGGCGCCTGGCGAACGCGGCGTCCACGGCCGGGTCGAGGGCGGCCTCGTACCGTTCGGCGGCGGGCAGGTCCTCGTCGCGCATGGTCGCGGCGGCGGCCATGACGGCCTCGCGCCCGTCACGCTTGGGGATCCGGGCCCCGGCCCGCTCGTAGAGCTCCGCGCCCTCCAGCAGCATGAGGCCGGTGTCGATCCCGGCGGGGATCTTGATCGCGGCATGGGCCCGCCAGGTGGCCACCGGATCGCTCCACGCCTCGACGGTGTACGTCCACCTCCCCTCGGCCTCGACGGAGACCTTGGTCCCCCACCGGTCGGTGCCGGGGGCGAGTTCACTCAGCGGCACCGGGGCCCGCAGCCGCCCGCCCGGATCACGCAGGACGAGGTGGGCGGCGACGGCGTCGTGTCCTTCGCGGAACACGGTGGCGGAGATCTCGAAGACCTCGTCCACGACCGCCTTTGCGGGTCTGGCGCCGCAGTCGACGGCGGGGCGGACGTCCAGCACGGGAATGCGACCGATCATGATGGGATCACCTGGGGGCAGTTCGCAGGGCTCGGTGACAACAGGCCGGCCGCGAGGGCGACCGGTAGTGCACGCTCTGTTCGCTCTGTTTCTAGCCGCTCAGTGGACGGCTGGGCTGCGGGCATGGCCGCTCCTGTCCGCGTTCACTCGGGTGGCGGGGAGAGGGTTTGTGGGCGGGTGCGCCGTGCGTGTACGACGTGTACCCGGGGAGCCCTTCCCACTCTCACCCCGCCCAATCCGCGCGCTCGGTTAACTACTCGTACGTAGTGGCACGGCCGATACCAAGGCCCGGGTCGACATCCGCCGGGGCTCCGTCAAGTCGGCCGGGACTAGGTGACGTAGAGGCCGCCGACTTGACGAAGCCCCGGCGCGGACGGGACGGGAACCACCTGTCCCACGGGCCCCGAGCGCCCCGCGCGGAGGGCCGGCGAGGGCTGCGCCGGGGGCAAAGGCCCGTCATGCCGAGAGGCGCGAGTGACCGGTGATCCGGGGCTCTTGAACGATGCGGTCGAGGACGACGGTCACGGTCCGGCCGCCCGGAAGCGCGCCGCCCGTGCCGATAGGGGCGGCGTGTGCGCCGGCCGCACCCGGTGTTCCGGACCGGGGGAGAGCGCCGAGGCCCGTCCGCCGCCACGCCCCGAGGAGGTGTCCGCAGGGGGCCGTTACGCGGTCCCGCCCGGGATCCGGGCCGGCTCCGCCCGGGACCACCAGTCGGCCGGGACGCCGGACAGGCCCGCGCGGGCGGCCACCACACCGCCGGCGATCGCGCACGTGGTGTCGCGGTCACCCCAGCCCTCCACCGTGCGCCACAGCGCCTCGGCCAGGTCGTCCGGCTCCCCGGCGGCGCACCACAGCGCGAACGGCACGGTGTCCGGCGCCGAGATCCGCCAGCCCGAACCGAGGCGCTCCGCGGCCTCCCGCACGGTCGTACCGGCCGGCAGCGCGGCCGCCGTCAGCAGCAGGTCCCGCACCTGTCCCGGCAGCACCCGGCCGGCCACCTCCCGCAGGAAATCCGGGCGCCGCGGCGCAGGCCCGCCCCGGCCCGCGGCCGCCAGCGCGGCCGCCACCGCCACCGCCACCGCACCGGCCACGGCCTCCGGGTGCGCGTGCGTGGCCAGCGCCGAACGCCGCGCCTGCTCCACCACCGCGTCCATGTCCCCGTGGAAGAAGGCCCCCAGCGGAGCCACCCGCATCGCCGCCCCGTTGCCCCACGAGCCCTGGCCGCCGAACTGCTCGCCGGTGACGGCCCGCCAGTCCTCCCCGGCCCCGATCCGCTCCAGCACCTCGTGCATCGAGGCCCCGTACTGGCGGTACGCGTCCCGCGCGTACTCGGCGGCGAAGGCCGCGGCCAGTTCCGCCGGGCGCACCTCCCCGTACCGGACCAGGTGCGCGTGCAGGACGAGCCCCATCGCCCCGTCGTCCGTCCACTTCCACGGCCCCGGACGCAGCTCGCGCGCGGCCAGCCACCGCTCGCCGGCCCCGGCGTCACGTACGAACCAGCTCTGCCCGAAGGCGTCCCCGAGCACCAGCCCCTCAAGGCTGTCCCGTGCCGCGCCCGACCTGTCATCCATACGGGGGACAATGCCACATGGACTCGGAGGCACTGCACGAATCGATCGGCGCACAGCTGCGTGCGGCCGACCCCCGGCGGCGGGAGGCCGCCGCACGCCGGGCGCTGGACGTCGCCTGGAGCCCGGACCAGGAGCGGTACCTGGCCGAGGCCCTCGCCCACGCCGTCGGCCGCGAGGACGACCCGGCCGCCCTGGCGGCGCAGATCGACGCGCTGCCCGCCGTCGAACCGGCCCTCGGCGACGCCGCGCTGGTCCGCCTCGCCGGCCGGTGCGCCGACTCCCCGGCCCTGGCCGCGCTGCTCGTCCGTGCCGCCCGGCTGCAGATCTCCGGGCCCGCCGAACCCGTCGGCGACGCGACCCGGGTCGCCGTACGCTGCCTGCGCGGAGCCCCGCACTCCGGGCTCGGGCTGTGCACCCCGGGCGGGGCGTGGGTGGTCCTGGAGCGGATCGAGGTCTACGGCAGGGCCGTGGACCGGCTGGACCCCGGCTGCACGGCCCGGGTGCTGCTGTCCGGACCCGGCGCGCGGGACCTGGCCGAGTGGGACCGCCTGGAAGCCGAGCCCCGGGCCCGGGAGTGCGCACCGCGGCTGCGCTCGCCCGACCCCCGGACCCGGTGCTCCGCCGCCGATGCCATCGCCGACCGGCCGGACTCCTGGGCGCCCGAGGTGGGCCGCTACCTGTGCGGCGCGCTGGCCCGGGCCGCGGTGCGGGAGCAGGACCACGACGCGCTGGAGGCCCACCTGCACGCCCTGCTCGCACTGGGCCGCTTCCTGGCGGAACCGGCGTTCGCCCTGCTGCGCACGATGGACCGCGCCGCCCTGCCGGACGTGCTGCGGCCCTATCTGGACGACCTGTTGGAGGAGGACCGGGCCCGCAGCGGCCGGTGAGCCCCGCCCGAGGTCCCATGGCCGGAACCCGTGGGCGCCGCTAGCCTTCCCGGGGTGATGCGCGGGTGCACAGCGTGGTGCGGCCGCTCCGATCCGTAATCCCCTGCGAAGGTGGAACACGTGAAGGCTATCCGTCGATTCACCGTGCGCCCCGTCCTCCCGGAGCCCCTGCTGCAGCTCACCGAGCTCGCGCGCAATCTGCGCTGGTCGTGGCATTCCGAGACCCGTGAACTCTTCCAATCCGTCGACCCCGAGGGCTGGCAGGCCGCCGGCGGCGATCCCGTCCGGCTGCTCGGCGCCGTCTCCGCGGCCCGGCTCGCCGAACTGGCCGCGGACCGCCGGTTCCTGCGCCGGCTCGCCGTCGCCGCGGCCGACCTCGACGACTACGTGAACGGCGGGAGGTGGTACCAGAGCCAGGAGAACGGCGCGGAACTGCCCGCCGCCATCGCCTATTTCTCCCCCGAATTCGGCATCACCGCCGCCCTGCCGCAGTACTCCGGCGGCCTCGGCATCCTCGCCGGGGACCACCTCAAGGCCGCCAGCGACCTCGGCGTCCCGCTCATCGGGGTGGGCCTGCTCTACCGCCACGGCTACTTCCGCCAGTCGCTCTCCCGCGACGGCTGGCAGCAGGAGCACTATCCCGTCCTCGACCCCAACGAACTCCCGCTCGGCCTGCTCCGCCAGGACGACGGCACCCCCGCCCGCGTCTCGCTGACCCTGCCCGGCGGACGCACCCTGCAGGCCCACATCTGGCAGGCCCGCGTCGGCCGGGTGCCGCTGCTGCTCCTGGACTCCGACGTCGAGGACAACGACGCCGCGGCCCGCGAGGTGACCGACCGGCTCTACGGCGGCGGCAGCGACCACCGGCTGCTCCAGGAGATGCTGCTCGGCATCGGCGGCGTGCGCGCGGTGCGCGCGTACTGCCGGATCACCGGCCATCCCGATCCCGAGGTCTTCCACACCAACGAGGGGCACGCCGGCTTCCTCGGGCTCGAACGCATAAGGGAACTGGAGCGGGAGCAGGGCCTCGGCTTCGACGGCGCCGTCGAAGCCGTGCGCGCCGGGACCGTGTTCACCACGCACACCCCCGTCCCGGCCGGGATCGACCGCTTCGAGCGGGCCCTGGTCGCCCGGCACTTCGGGGACGGCGGGGAACTGCCCGGCGTCCCGGTCGAGCGGATCCTGGAACTGGGCGCCGAGACCTATCCCGGCGGCGACCCCGGCGTGTTCAACATGGCCGTCATGGGCCTGCGCCTGGCCCAGCGGGCCAACGGGGTGTCCACCCTGCACGGCGCGGTCAGCCGGGAGATGTTCGCCGGGCTGTGGCCCGGCTTCGACCCGGCCGACGTGCCCATCACCTCCGTGACCAACGGGGTGCACGCCCCCACCTGGGTGGCCCCCGAGGTGGTCCGGCTCGGCGCCCGCCAGATCGGCCCGGGCCGTACCGAGGACGCCCTGTCGGTCGGCGGATCCCCGCGCTGGGACGCGGTCGCCGAGATCCCGGACCAGGACGTCTGGGACCTGCGCCGGGTCCTGCGCGAGCAACTGGTGCAGGAGGTACGGGACCGGCTGCGCGCCTCGTGGCGCCAGCGCGGGGCCGCAGCGGCAGAACTGGGCTGGGTCGACTCCGTACTCGACCCCGACGTGCTGACCATCGGCTTCGCCCGGCGCGTGCCCTCGTACAAGCGGCTGACGCTGATGCTGCGCGACCCGGACCGGCTGCGCAGGCTGCTGCTGGACCCGGAGCGGCCGGTGCAGATCGTGGTGGCGGGCAAGGCGCACCCGGCCGACGACGGCGGGAAGCGGCTCGTGCAGGAACTGGTCCGCTTCGCGGACGACCCGCGCGTACGGCACCGGATCGTCTTCCTGCCCGACTACGGCATGGCGATGGCTCAGAAGCTCTACCCGGGCTGCGACGTCTGGCTGAACAATCCGCTGCGGCCCCTGGAGGCCTGCGGCACGAGCGGGATGAAGGCCGCCCTGAACGGCTGCCTGAACCTGTCCGTGCTGGACGGCTGGTGGGACGAGTGGTTCGAGCCGGACTTCGGCTGGGCCATCCCGACCGCCGACGGGCTGGGCGCGGACGAGGACCGGCGCGACCACCTGGAGGCGAGCGCCCTCTACGAGCTGATCGAGAACCGGGTCGCGCCCCGGTTCTACGACCGGGCCGGCCGCAGCGGGCTCCCGGTGCGGTGGATCGAGATGGTCCGGCGCACGCTCGTCTCGCTGGGGCCGAAGGTGCTCGCCGGGCGGATGGTCCGGGAGTACGTGGAGCGGCTGTACACCCCGGCCGCGCTCGCCCACCGGGCCCTGGACGCCGGGGCGGCGCGTGACCTCGCCTGGTGGAAGGGGCGGGTCCGGGCGGCCTGGCCGCGGCTCTCCGTCGAGCACGTGGAGACGCTCGCGTCGGCTCCGGTGGGGGGCACCGCCGAACTGGGTGCCACCCTCACCCTGCGCGTGCAGGTGGCGCTGGACACCCTCACCCCCGAGGACGTCGAGGTACAGGCCTTCGCCGGCCGGGTGGACCCGCAGGACGTGATCCGGGACGGGCGCAGCTTCCCGCTCAAGCCGGCCGCGGGGCCCGACCTGGAGGGCCGCTGGGTGTACGAGGGCCCGCTCGCCCTCGACCGTACGGGACCCTTCGGCTACACGGTGCGCATCCTGCCGGCGCACCCGCTGCTGGCGACCCCGGCGGAACTGGGCCTGGTCGCGGCCCCGGTGGAGACCGATGCGGGAGGCGGCGTACTGCTGCGGTAGGCACCGTGGCGGTACCGGTTCAGGGGGCGGGCGGCGGATCCACCAGCCGCTCGCCCTCCACGAGCATCCCGGCCCGTTTGACGCTGCGCAGGGCCGGGATCACCTCCACCTGCCCCACGCCGTCCACCGCGCCGATCCGCTCGGTCAGGTACGTGTAGAGCGCGTCGGTGTCCCGGCACACGACCACCGCCATCAGGGAGGCCGCCCCGGTCACGGCCGCCGCGAACGGCACCTCGCGGTGGCTCGCCAGCGCGGCCCCCACCTCCGCGAGCCGGGCCGGCGGGACGGTCAGCACCATCGTCGCCTCGGCCTCGTAGCCGAAGAGCGAGGGGACGAACTCCACGTCGAAGAAGAGCGCCCCGAGATCGCGCAGCCGTTCCACCTTCCGGCGGGCGGTCGACTCCGACAGCCCGGTGGCGCGGGCCAGTTCCGGATACCCGGCGCGGCCGTCGCGGCCCAGCACCGCGAGCAGCGCGAACTCCGTCTCGTCCAGGGCGTACCGGTCCGGCCCGGGCGGGGCCGCGGGCCGTTCCAGGGCCGCGATCTGATCCGGGCGCAGCACGTCCACGCCCGCCCACGAGTCGGGCCCGCCGAAGAACTTCCGCAGGATGGTGTGGGCGCTGATGCCGGTCACCCGGCGGGTGCGCGGCAGCTTCTCCAGCAGCAGGGTGTCCCGGTCCCTGCGGGTACGGGCCCGGGTCATGCAGTGGACCTCCGTGCCGCCCGAGTTCAGGGTCACCCACGCGATGTCCGGGCGGCGGGCGAGCGCCTCGGCCACCGGGAGCGCCGCGTCGGGGGCGCACTGCACCCGCAGCCAGGACTCGAACAGGCCGACGCGGCTGCCCTGCGGCAGCCCGACCACCCGGACCAGACCGGCGGTCCGCAGCCGCCGGTAGCGGCGTACGACGGTCTGGTCGGAGACCTCCAGCACCTCGGCGAGCCGGCTGAAGGAGGCCCGGCCGTCGATCACGAGGGCGTGCACCAGGGACTGGTCGAGTGCGTCCAGCTGCGTCTCGTTCATGGTTTCCATCATGGCAGGGGCACTGATGAGGGAAATCCGGCAGGAGTGGGCCGCTGGATGGGGGAAAGGAGGTGGGCGGTGGGACCTTGGGGTCACCGCGGACCCGCCCGCGACCCCGCCCCTCCGCAACCCGAGGAGAACTCCCATGCGCAAATGGCTGCCCCTGACGGCCGTCTGCCTCGGGGCTTTCATGCTCCTGGTCGACGTCACGATCGTGACCGTCGCCCTGCCCGACATGTCTGCCGACATGCAGACCGGATTCGCCGGCCTCCAGTGGGTGATGGACGTCTACGCCCTCGCCCTGGCCGCCCTGCTGCTGGGAGCGGGCTCGCTCGCCGACCGGATCGGCCGCCGCCGCGTCTACCTCGTCGGGCTCGGGCTCTTCGCCGCCGCCTCGCTCGCCTGCGGACTGGCCACCGGCCCGGCCGAGCTGATCGCCTTCCGCGCCGTCCAGGGCATCGGCGGGGCCGCCATGTTCGCCACCACCATGGCCCTGCTCAGCGCGTCCTACCAGGGGCGCGACCGCGGGGTGGCCTTCGGCGTCTGGGGCGCGGTCAACGGCGCCGCCGCCGCGGCCGGGCCGATCATCGGCGGGCTGC
Source organism: Streptomyces xanthophaeus (assembly GCF_030440515.1). Taxonomy (GTDB): domain Bacteria; phylum Actinomycetota; class Actinomycetes; order Streptomycetales; family Streptomycetaceae; genus Streptomyces; species Streptomyces kutzneri. The sequence continues at coordinate 2,730,105 of NZ_CP076543.1, read as the reverse complement.
TCACCGAGAACTTCGGCTGGCGCTGGATCTTCTTCATCAACCTGCCCGTCAGCGCGCTGGCCGTGTACGTCACCCTCAAGTCGGTGGCCGAGTCCCGCAACCCGCACGCCGGGCGCCTCGACCTGCCCGGCATGGCCACCTTCACCGCGGGCGCCGCGGCCGTCACCTACGCGGTGATCCGCGTCGGCGAGAACGGCTGGGCCTCGCCCACCACCCTCGGCCTGCTCGGCCTGGGCGTGGCCGCCTTCGCCGCCTTCGTCCTCGTCGAACTGCGCAGCACCCGCCCGATGCTGGACCTCTCGCTCTTCCGCAGCCGGACCTTCGTCGCCGTCATGGCCGCCGGACTGCTGCTGTCCGGGGCCGCGTTCTCGTACCTCATGTACGTCTCCCTCTGGCTGCAGTCCGCCGAGGGGATGAGCCCGGTCGGCGCGGGCCTGGTGCTGCTGCCGCTCAGCGCGGCCGGCTTCGTCGTCGCCGCGGTGGCCGGACGGCTGCTGCACGCGGTCCCGCCCCGGCTGACCATCGGCGGCGGACTGCTGCTGATCGGCCTCGGCGCGCTGCTCCAGGCCTGGATGCTCGACGCCGGGGACGGCTGGACCGCGCTCGTGCCCGGGCTGCTCGTGACCGGCGTGGGGGTGGGCGCCGCGACCCCGGCGCTGGCCGCCACCGCGATGGGGGCCGTGGCCCCGGCCCGGGCGGGCATGGCGGGCGGCGCCCTGAACACCGCGCGCCAGCTGGGCACCGCCCTCGGCATCGCCCTGCTCGGCGCGGTCTTCCACGCGGGGCTGCGTTCCGGGCTCGGTGACGGCGGCCGGGGGCTGGCGGAGCCGCTGGCCTCCGGCGGCGCCGGGCAGGTGCTCGCCGAAGCCCCGGCGGGCGCGGCCCGCGAGGCACTGACGGGGCTGGTGGAGGCCGCCTTCGCGAGCGGTCTGCGCGAGACGTTCCTGGTCTCGGCCGCGATGGGGCTGGCCGGTGCGCTGGCGGTCTTCCTCCTGCTCCGCGGCGGGACGCCGGCCGCCGCGGCTCCCCTCCCGCGGCCCCGTACGCAGTCCACCGGGGCCGAGGACCCGGCGGGGGCACCGGCCGTACGGAACTGAGGCCGTACGCAGGCAGACCGTACGCAGGGAGACGGTGCGGAGGGCCGTACGGCGGGGACCTCACGGGTGAACCTTCGAACGTACCGGGCATGCCGAAACGATTCAGCGGCCTCCTCCGCTCCTACGCTGCCCGAGGATGCCACCGGACCGGTATCCGCGGAACCCGAGGAACGGACTCCCCCCATGCGTCTTCGCTCGACCGCCGCCGTGTTCGTCGGCGCTCTCGCGCTCGCCCTGCCCACCGCCGGACCGTCGGTGGCCGACGACCACGGCGAACGCGCCCTCGGCACGCTGCACTACCAGTACCTGGACGCGGCCGGCTCCGAGAGAAGAGGCCAGATCCGGCCCGCCGACAACGACACCTGCTACCTGCTGACGCGCACCTCCCGCGACGAGCCCGCCATCGAGGTGCGCAACGAGACGGAGTCGCTGGCGGTCCTCTTCGACAACCGCAGCTGCAACGGCGAGGCGGAGAAGGTGCTGAAGCCGGGGGAGAGGGCGAAGCGGGTGGAGGTCGTCTCCGTCTACTTCAAGCCGGTGGACGAGGAGGACCCGGGCCGGGGCGACAACGGCGGGAACGGTGGCAACGGCGGGAACGGCACCGGGCCGGGCCGGGACGACCGGCCGCGGGACGACGAGGCCGCCGAGGGCCAGACCGGAACCAACGGTGGCAACGGCGGCAACGGTGGCAACGGCACCTGGCCGGGCCGGGACGACCAGTCGCGCGACGACCAGACCGACCAGACCGACCAGACCGACCAGAGCCAGAACCAGGGCGACGGGGAAGAGGAGGAGGAAGACTTCCTCACCGCCCTCTTCCGCGCCCTGGGCTGACACGGGTAGCGCACGTACCGGCGGAGCCGGGCCCATGGAACAGGGCCGCCCGGGGAGGATTCCTCCCGGGCGGCCCCGTGGTCTATCTGCTCAGCTGTCGTTCACGCTGCCCCGGTGGGGTCAGAAGGTGAGCTTCCAGCTGTTGATGTAGCCGGTGTCGAGGCTCGCGAGGTCCGCGACACGCAGCTTCCAGGTGCCGTTCGCGACCTCGGAGGAGGCGTTCACGGTGAAGGACTGGACGATGTTGTCCGCGCTGCCGCCGGTGCGGTTGCGCAGGTTGTAGACGGAGCCGTCAGGGGCGACCAGGTCGACCTTGAGGTCACCGACGTAGGTGTGGACGATGTTCACGTCCACCTTGAGCGTGCTGGGGGCGTTGCCCGAGCGCGTCACGTTGATCGGGGACTCTACGGTCGAGTTGTCCGCGATCTGGTAGTCCGTGGTGTTCTCGAAGACGCTCGGCTGCGTGGTGCCGACCGTCCAGGTGAACGCCGCGGTACCGGTCTGGTTCTGCGAGTCGGTCACCGTGACGGTCACGTTGGACGTGCCCGCGGTGGAGGCCGTGCCCGAGATCAGGCCGTTGGAGGAGTTGATCGACAGGCCGGCCGGCAGGCCGGTCGCCGCGTAGCTCAGCGCACCCGGGTTCGTGCTCGTGGCCTGGACCTGCAGGCTCACGGCGCTGCCCGTGACGGTGCTCTGGTTGGCGATCGGGCTGACCGTGACGCCGTTGGAGATGCGGGATCCGACGGCGACGCCGGCCCACGCGTTGGCGACGTTGTTGTAGATGGCCGAGCCCTGGCCGTAGAGGTCGGCGGCGGCCTTCAGGGTCTGGACGCGGGCGTCGGCGTAGTTGGTGTTCGACTTGAAGTAGCCCACCGTCAGCGCGCGGAACCAGATCTTCGAGGCGGCGTCACGGCCGATCGCGGTGACGGGCAGGCCGTCCGCGGTCGGAGAGTTGTAGCTCACGCCGTTGACGACCTTGGCGCCCGAGCCCTCGGAGGCCAGGTAGTACCAGTGGTTGGCCGGGCCCGAGGAGTAGTGGACGTCGATGCCGCCGAGGCCCGAGTACCAGCTGTCCTTGGACGCGCCGTCCTTGCTGGGCTTGTCCATGTAGCGCAGCGGGGTGCCGTCGCCGTTGATGTCGATCTTCTCGCCGACCAGGTAGTCGCCGACGTCCTGCGGGTTGTTGGCGTAGAACTCGACGGCCGCCGCCATGATGTCGGAGGTCGCCTCGTTCAGACCGCCGGGCTCACCGCTGTAGGTCATGTTGCCGGTGACCGAGGTCAGACCGTGGGTCATCTCGTGCGCGGCCACGTCGGTGGAGGTGAGCGGCTTGTTGTTGCCCTCACCGTCGCCGTACGTCATGCAGAAGCAGGAGTCGCTCCAGAACGCGTTGACGTAGGCGTTGCCGTAGTGGACCCGGCTGTACGGGGCCACGCCGTCGTTGCGCAGGCCGTTGCGGCCGTGCACGTTCTTGTAGTAGTCCCACGTGACCGCGGCGCCGTAGTGGGCGTCACCGCCGGCCGTCTCCAGGTTGGACGGCTGACCGTTGCCCCAGATGTCGTCGGGGCCGGAGAACAGCGTGCCGGTGCCGGAGCCGGTGCCACGGTTGAGGTTGTACGTCTTGTGGCTGCCGCGCGCGGCGTCGGTCAGGTTCCAGGTGCTGCCCGACTGGGTGGTCCCGAGGGTCACCTGGCCGCTGTACATCGTGTTGCCGGTGCCGGTCTCGATGGCCTGCCATTCGGTGATCTTGGCACCGGTCTTGGCGTTGGTCACCACGTGGAGCTCGTTCGGCGTGCCGTCGTGCTGGAGGCCGCCGACGACGGTCTCGAACGCGAGGACCGGCGCGCCCTCGGCCGCCCAGATCACCTTGCGGGCGTTCTTGGAGGGCTTGGCCTCCTTGGAACCCTCGGCGCTCGCGGCGGAGACGGCCTGGCTCTCGGCGGCCGCCGGCGTCACGGTGGCGCTGGTGTCGGCGACCTTGATCTCGTGGTTGGTCGCCTTGGTCACGCTCTTGGTGACGCCGTCCTTGGCGTGGACGGTGAGGTCACCACCGAGGACGGGGAGTCCGTCGTAGGTGCGCTCGTAGGTGGTGTGCGTGGTGCCGTCCGCATCCTGGACCACGTCGCGGACGACGAGCTTCTCGCCACTGCCGAGGCCGAGCGCCTTGGCGGCCTGCACGGTGGTCGAGTTGGCATCAGCCAGGAGCGTCGCACGCTCCGAGGCACTGAGTGCGCGGTTGGCCGCGCCCGGGTTGGGCTGGGCGGCCTTGGAGGCCTGCGACGCGGTGGCGTCGGCGGTCGCGGTGCCGGTCTGCATACCTACGGCGAGCAGGGCTGCCGCGGCAACGAGCGCGCCGGCAGCGGTGGCACGCCTCTGGGGGGTGGACCTCAACGCAGACTCCTTCTGCAAGGGGGGTTCCGGATGGCTGGGTGGGCCTCCGGGCAGAACAGGGCTGGTGCGATGAACGGTCGAAGATTGCCACTCGCAGCGACAGATGTCAGGGCCGCGTCAAAAGGTTGGCCGGAAACGGTCCGTTGTCCGAAGATGCGTATCCGGTATCCGGACCATTTACCTCCGTAAGTCCCCTGGGTCGCCCGGCATCCGGAACGCCAGATACCGGTTGCTAACACTTGCGCAACAAGAGGCTGCGTTGACCCAAACGGCATTTACCGTACGGGTGTTTGTCGTACTGTTTCCCGGTGCGGCAGATGTTCGTTGCCAGGGGAAGCGATGGGCACCCGCCACTGTCATAGACCACGTGCCAGGGGGGCCCATGAGGCATGTTCATATTCCTGCGCAAAGAGTGGCCAGAGCGGCCAGGGAGTCCCTTGCGCCCGCACGGCGCCTCGGGGACAAGGCCCGTTGGTACCGCCCGGCCGCAATCGCCGCCGACTTCCTCGGCGCCGCGATCCCGGTAGGACTCGTCTTCGATGCCGCGCAGCAGGTCCGGCCCGTCTACTGCGCCCTGGCCGCCGCCGTGGCGTGGACCGGGGTGCAGGCGCTGCGCCGCCGCTACGCGACCCGGACACTCGGGGAGTCCCGCGGTGTGCTGCCCGTCGTACATGACTGGCTGATTCTGATCGGCGTTCTGGCCGTGGCGCGTGTGGTGACCGAAGAGGCCACCCCCCGGCTGTCCGCTCTCGGGGCCCTGCTGCCCGCTCTGCTCATCACCGTCGCCGTCCACAAACTGACCTACCGGCACCTCTCCGCCGCCCGACGCGAGGCCCAGGCCGTCAGCCGGGTCCTGGTCGTCGGCGAGCCCGACGCGGCCGAGGACGTCATCGCACACCTCGCCGCCCGCACCGACCACCCGTACGTCGTCGTCGGCGTGGTCCCGGTCGGTGCCGGACCGCTCGCCAGCGGGGTGCCCGTGGCGGCGCGGCTCGACGGATGCGCTTCCGAGGTCCCGAACGGCGACTCCGCGGCCGTGCTCGGCGCCGTCGCCAGCCACCACGCAGACCTGGTGCTGGTGGCCCCCGGCGTGCGGATCACGGGGGAGCGGCTGCGCCGGATCGCCTGGGCCCTGCACGACGCCGGGCTGGAACTCGCCGTCTTCCCGGGCCTGGTGGAGGTATCCGTCAAGCGGCTGGAGACCCTGTCCGCGGGCGGGCTCGCCGTGCTGCGGGTGGCGCCGCCCGTCAGCCGCGGGGTGCAGACCCTGCTCAAGTCCGCCCTCGACCGGGTCGGAGCCGCGGCCGGACTGTTGCTGCTCTCCCCGGTCCTCCTGGGGATCGTCCTGGCCATCCGACTCGGCTCGCGCGGCCCGGCCTTCTACCGGCAGCGGCGGATCGGCCGCGGCGGAGTCCCGTTCGTCATGTGGAAGTTCCGCACGATGGTCGTGGACGCCGACGCCCTGAAGGCCGACCTGTCCGGGTCGAACGAGAACGACGGCCTGATGTTCAAGATGCGCCGCGACCCCCGGGTGACCCGGGTGGGCCGGCTGCTGCGCCGTACCTCGCTGGACGAGCTGCCGCAGCTGATCAACGTACTGACCGGCAACATGTCGCTGGTCGGCCCCCGTCCGCCGCTTCCGGAGGAAGTGGCGAAGTACGACGAGGTCGAGCTGCGCCGGCTCACCGTACGGCCCGGGATGACGGGACTGTGGCAGATCAGCGGACGGTCCGACCTGTCCTGGGACGAAACCATCCAGCTCGACCTCCAGTACGTCGACAACTGGTCCTTCACCAGTGATGTCGACGTGATGGGCCGCACGCTCCGCGCCGTCGTAGACGGTCGCGGAGCGTACTGAGGGACCTGGGCCGCCTGTGCGATCAGCTCTGCTCGCGCCACCACTTGTACGTGGCGGCGATGCCGTCCCGCAGCGGGACGGCGGGCTTCCAGCCGAGCGACGTCAGGCGGCTCACGTCCAGCAGCTTGCGCGGGGTCCCGTCCGGCTTGGACGTGTCCCAGGCGAGCCGGCCGCGGAAGCCGGTCACCTCGGCGACCGTCTCGGCCAGTTCCTTGATGGTCAGGTCCTCGCCGCAGCCGATGTTGACGGGCTCGTCGCCGTCGTAGCTGTTCAGCAACACGGCGCAGGCCGCGGCCAGATCGTCCACGTGCAGGAACTCCCGGCGGGGGGTGCCCGAGCCCCACAGCGTGACCTCGTCACGGCCCTCGACGGCGGCCTCGTGGAAGCGCCGGACGAGGGCCGGCAGGACGTGGGAGGTCTCCAGGTCGAAGTTGTCGCCCGGGCCGTAGAGATTGGTCGGCATGGCCGAGATGTACGAGGCCCCGTACTGCTTGCGGTACGACTGGACCTGGACGATCCCGGCGATCTTCGCGAGGGCGTAGGCCTCGTTGGTCGGCTCCAGCGGGCCGGTCAGCAGGGCGTCCTCGCGGATCGGCTGCGGGGCCAGCTTCGGGTAGATGCAGGACGATCCCAGGAACAGCAGCCGGCCCACGCCGGCGGCGTGCGCGCCGCCGATCACGCTGAGCTGGATCTGCAGGTTCTCCTCCAGGAACTGCACCGGGTACGTGCTGTTGGCCATGATCCCGCCGACCTTGGCGGCGGCCAGCACCACGGCGTCCGGGCGGACGTCCTTCAGGTACGCGGCGGTCGCGGCGGCGTCGCGCAGGTCGAGGTCGGCGCGGCCCCGGGTGAGCACCTCGTGGCCGTCGGCGGTGAGCCGCCGGGCGACCGCGGACCCCACGAGGCCGCGGTGACCCGCGACGAAGACGCGGGCGTTCGGGGGCAGGAGCGGCAGCGAACTTGTCATACAGCCGATGATGCCAGTCCGCTCCCGCGGGGGGCGCAGGGGACCACCGGCCCGAGCCCGCGCCACCTATGCGGCCCCGGCCGCGCGGCGGACCTCACGGTCCAGGGCGACAGTTCGCGCCCGGTTGCGCCCCGCTGCCCGGGCCCGGCCGTCGGTCCGTCCGGGATCTCGGCCGGCCCCGGAACCGGGGGCGTGCCGGGCGGCGTCAGGACCACGAGACGGCGTCCGCCCCGCAGGGGCGGCCCGGGGGCGGCCGTGTACGGTAACGCAATCCGGCCCCCGGGCCGCGGCCGGGCCGCCCGGTGCGACGCCTGACGGCCCGCTCCGCACCCACCCCGAGGCACAGCCTCACCACGACCGACAGAAACCACCAGCAAGGGGACCCCATGGGCAAGACCGCACTGATCACCGGAGTCACCGGACAGGACGGCTCGTACCTCGCCGAGCTCCTGCTCTCCAAGGGCTACACGGTGCACGGTCTCGTGCGGCGGTCCTCCAGCTTCAACACGGAGCGGGTCGACCACATCTACCAGGACCCGCAGACCGCCAACCGGTCCTTCGTCCTGCACCACGCCGACCTCTCCGACGGCGTCGCCCTCGTGAACCTGCTGCGCGACATACGCCCCGACGAGGTCTACAACCTCGGCGCCCAGTCCCACGTCCGCGTCTCCTTCGACGCCCCGCTCTACACGGGCGACGTGACCGGCCTCGGCGCGCTGCGGCTGCTGGAGGCCATCCGGGCCAGCGGTGTCGACACCCGCATCTACCAGGCCTCGTCCTCCGAGATGTTCGGCGCCACCCCGCCCCCGCAGAACGAGGCCACGCCGTTCCACCCGCGCAGCCCGTACGGCGCCGCGAAGGTCTTCGCGTACTGGACCACGGTGAACTACCGCGAGGCGTACGACATGTTCGCCGTCAACGGGATCCTCTTCAACCACGAGTCCCCGCGCCGCGGCGAGACCTTCGTGACCCGCAAGATCACCCGCGCGGTGGCCCGCATCAAGGCCGGTCTCCAGGACCACCTCTACCTCGGCAACCTCGACGCGGTGCGCGACTGGGGCTACGCCCCCGAGTACGTGGACGCCATGTGGCGGATGCTCCAGCAGGACGAGCCCACCGACTACGTCGTCGCCACCGGGGTGGCCGCGACCGTCCGCGAGTTCGTCGAGTCCTCCTTCACGCACGCCGGTCTCGACTGGACCGACCACGTGCGCTACGACCCCAAGTACGAGCGCCCCAGCGAGGTCGACGCGCTCATCGGCGATGCGTCCAAGGCCCACGACCTGCTTGGCTGGAAGCCGACGGTCCTCGTGGCGGAACTGGCGCAGATCATGGTCGACGCCGATATCCGTCAGGTCGAGGACCAACTGGCGGGCGTGACCGTCCGCATCGACCGCTGAGGCCTTATATTTCCCCTACGGTTCGCCGTGTTCCGGCCATGCTCTGCAGCTCTGCAGGGGTATGGCCGGGGTAAACCTGCCGTATGTCCCTTGTGCACCCTCCAGGCTGAACCTGTTGATTCCAAGTTGGTATGCAATGGGTCAAGAGAGGTGACCGGGCCTTCACGTGAGCCCTAGTCTGCGCCAGTACATATGGCTGTTCGGATAGTTCCAGCCATCAAACCGGGCAATTGCCCTGGGGGGCTCATGCGTAGATCCAGAGGGCTGACTGCCGCCCTCGTCCTGTCACTGGCCGGTGCGGGCACCGGCATAGGCCTGGTGCTGATGCCTCAGGCGTCCGCCATCACGGCGCCGGTGGCATTCACCGCCGACGAACTGCCGACCTGGCAGACGAACGGCGTCGTCTGGGCGATGGCCCAGGCCAACGGAACCGTCTTCGCCGGCGGTACCTTCTCGGCCGTCCGCCCGCCCGAGGGCGTGGCCGGCGCGGAGCAGAATGCCGTGAACTTCGTGGCGCTCGACGCCGCGACCGGCAATCCCACCTCCTGCAAGCTGGCCTTCACCATCGGCGAAGGCACCGCGACCGTGCGCACGCTGGTCGTCTCGAAGGACAAGAAGACCCTCTACGCGGGCGGGTCCTTCGGCGCCGTCAACGGCACCCCGGTCTCCAGCCTCGCCGCGATCGACATCGCGAGCTGCACCCCCAAGGCATCGTTCCACCCGAGCTTCCCCGCCACCGTGCGCGCGCTCGCCGTCACCGACGACACCCTGTACGCGGGTGGCGACTTCGGCACCGTCGAGGGCCAGACCCGCGAGCGGTTCGCCGCCGTGGACGCCTCCTCCGGTGCGCTGAAGCCCTTCGTCGCCAACGTCGACGAGCCGGGCCGCGCCGTCGAGGTCACCCCCGACGGCAAGAACGTGCTCCTCGGCGGCGACTTCTTCACCGTCAACGGCTCCAACAGCCACGCCCTCGCCGTGGTCAACGCCACCACGGGCGCGGTCACCAAGACGTACAGCAACATCCCGTCGAACTCGGTCGTCAAGGACATCTCCACCGACGACACCGGCTTCTACACGGGTCACGAGGGCTCCGGCGGCGGCGTCTTCGACGGCCGCATCGGCCTGCGCCTGAGCGACTTCACCGAGAAGTGGCGCGACCGCTGCCTCGGCGCCACCCAGTTCGTCCTGCCGTACGAGGGAGTGCTCTACAGCTCCTCGCACGGGCACGACTGCTCCACCGAGCTGGAGTTCCCCGACGGCAAGCGCAACTTCCTGCTGGCCCAGCCGACCAACCACGAAGGCGCCGCCCCCGCGCCCGTGGACGGCTTCGTGCGCGGCCCCGGCAAGCTGGGCTGGCACCCCACGGCCAACGACGGCATGGACGGCACCGAGGGCATCGGCCCGCGCGTCATGGCCGTGGCCGAGAAGAACGACGTCAAGTACATGTGGGTCGGCGGTGAGTTCACCCTCATCAACGGCAAGCCGCAGTGGGGCCTGACCCGCTTCGCCTCCACCGGTGACGTCGGCGCCCCGACCACCCCGGTGGCCAGCGCCTCCAGCGTCAAGCCCGGCGAGGTCCAGGTCCGCTGGCGCACCAGCTACGACGCGGACGACAGCAAGCTGACGTACCGCATCTACCGCAACGGCTCCGCCACCCCGGCCGCCACCGTCACCGCCAGCTCGCTGGAGTGGGAGCGCCCCCAGGCCTCCTGGAACGACGCCACGGTCAAGGCCGGCCAGAGCTACACCTACCGGGTGACCGCGACCGACGCCGCCGGCAACACCAGCGCCCTGTCGGCCGTCGCCTCGGTGACCGTCCCGACCTCGGTCCAGTCCTACCCGAACCAGGTCCGTACCGACGGCGCCGACCTCTACTGGCGCTACGACGACGCGGTCAGCCCCTACGTCGCCGACTCCTCGGTGTCCGGCAACCGCAGCGGTGTCCAGCTCAACGCCCCCGCCCTGAAGCAGTCGCCCGGCGCCGTCTCCGGCAGCACGGCGATGGGCTTCAACGGGACCAGCCAGCAGGTGTACAGCGACCGCCGTCAGACGGTCGGCAACGCGTTCACCGTCGAGACCTGGTTCAAGACGAACACCACGCGCGGCGGCAAGCTCATCGGCTTCGGCAACAACACCGCGCGCAACAGCGGCACGTACGACCGCCAGATCTACATGACCAACACCGGTCGCCTGGTCTTCGGTGTCTACAACGGCTCGACCCGCACCGTCTCCACGGGCCTGTTCGAGACGTACAACGACAACAAGTGGCACCACGTGGTCGGCACCCAGGGCCCCGGCGGCATCACGCTGTACGTCGACGGCCAGAACAAGGGCTCCCTGAACGCCACGAGCAACAGCAACATCGCGGGCTACTGGCACGTCGGTGGCGACAACCTCGCCAACTGGCCGACCCGCCCGACGAGCAACTTCTTCGCGGGTCAGCTCGACGAGACCGCCGTCTACCCCTCGGCGCTCTCCCAGGCCCAGGTCAAGAACCACTTCGACCTGGCCAAGGCGCCCACCGACACGGTCTCCGCGGTCAAGACGACCGAGGACACCTACATCAATCAGGGTGCCCCGAGCGCCAACAACGGCACGTCCACCTCGCTCGCGGTGCGCGGCAGCGGCTCGCTGTACGAGACGTACATGCGCTTCAACCTGCCGGCCGCTCCGGCCGGCCAGGTCCTGAAGTCCGCCTCGCTGCAGATCAAGACCAGCACGCAGGCGAACTCCGGCACCGCCGACACCGTGAAGGTGCTCCCGATCACCGGTAACTGGACCGGCACGGGTACCACCTTCAACACCAAGCCCACCCTCGGCACCACCCCGCTCGGCAGCATCGCGGGCGTGCCGGAGGGCTCCGCGGTGCACAACGTGGAGCTGGACACCGCCACGGTCTCCGCGGCGCTGGGCACCAGTTACGGCCTGGGCCTGACGAGCACGGGCACCGACCCGCTGTGGATCTGGTCCTCCGAGGCCACGGCGGCGGAGGGTACTCCGCAGCTGGTCCTCACCTTCGGCGCGAAGTAAGCGACGACAACCGAAACAACCGCCTGACGGCGTGCGGGGTCCGGCTCTCTGTGGCCGGGCCCCGCTGCACACCCCCTTGAGTACGGGAGCCATCCGATGTACCGACGCTCCGCAGCGGCTGCTGTCCTGCTGGCCGCCGCCCTGACGCTGACCGCCTGCAGTTCGGGCGGGGACAAGGCCGACTCCGGCGCCTCGCCGAAGCCCCCGGCCTCGTCGTCGGCCCCCGACCCGGCGGATGCTCCGCAGCCGTCGACCGACCCGAACGCGAAGCCGACCGGCCCCGTCCTCCCGGACGCGAAGCTCACCCCCAAGACGGGCAGCTTCACGGCCGAGGAGAAGAAGTACCTGAGCGGGCGGGTCCCCGACAAGGTGGACCCGGCGTCCGTGCTGCAGGGCGGCCAGGACGCCTGCCAGCGGGTGCAGCGCACCGCGAAGCACGACAAGGACGCGGCGACCGGAGCCGTCATCACCGGCGAGATCCCGGGCGCCAAGGACGCGATCACCCTCCTGTGCCCGGACCAGAAGCCGATCCTCGCCGCGGCGGAGAAGGGCTTCCCCGAAGGCCCCCGGACCTCGCCCGCGGCCGGCAGCTACCGGGCGCTCACCCAGGCCACGAACTGCACCTGGGAGGCCAAGGGCAAGGACGGCGCCACCCTCGCCTCGGGCCCCGAGACCCCGCCCAAGGCGGGCGACAAGATCACGGCGACGATCCCGGCCGGCACGGCGGAGTTCAACTCCACGGGCTGCTACGCCTGGATCCCCGCGTAGCACGCCGCCAACGCCCCCGAGGACCGGACTCCCGGCCCCCGGGGGGCGTTTCCGTACCCGGAACCCGGGTACCCGCGCGGTCACAGTCCCGACAGCGGAAGGCGGATCCATGGGCATCGGCGGATGCATCGTCCTGATCGTGGTGGGTGCCATCCTCACCTTCGCCAGCGACTGGGAGCTGGAGAGCGTGAACCTCGACCTGGTCGGCCTGATCATGATGGCGGTCGGCGGAATCGGCCTCGCCGTGTACACGAGCATCTACAAACGCCGCCGCACCACGGGCGGCGCGATCCCGGTGGTGGACGACCACCGGCGGGACGTCATCTGACGCCGCGGGCGCCCTCGTAGACCGGGAGGAGGGCGTCCAGGACGGCGTCCATGGAGAAGGACTCCGCGGCCAGCTTGCGGGCCGACAGGGAGGCTTCGTGGTTCGCCGCCGGGTCCAGGAGGTCCAGGACGGCGGTGGCGACGCCCGCCGGGCCGGGGTCGACCGCGTGGCCGGCGCCGGTGCGGGCGATGTCGCGGGCCAGGCCGTTGGAGTGGGTCACGACCGTGGGGACGCCCACGGAGAGGGCTTCCAGTACGGACATGGGGAACGGCTCGTCCACCGACGGCAGTACGTACACGTGGGCGCGGCGCAGTTCGGTGAGGACCTCCGCGCTGGAGAGGGCTCCCGGGACCGTGAACCGGTCCGCGAGGCCCAGCGCCCCGATCCGGGCCCGTACGGCGGCCAGTTCGCCCTCGTCCGGGCCCGCGACCACGAAGTGCGCGTCCGGGTGGGCGGCGAGGACCGCCGGGGCCGCGTCCACGAAGTCCACCGGCCGCTTACGGGCCTGCAGGCGCGCCGAGTACAGGATGCGCGGCGGGCCGCTCAGCGGCGGCCGTTCCTCCTGCGCCGGGGTCCCGTTGACCAGCCGGACCGCCTGCGCCAAGGGCGGCGCGCCGACCACCGCGTCGAGCCCCTCCCGCTCGTGCGGGGTCAGGTACAGCACCGCGTCCGCGCCGCGCAGCAGCCGGCGTACCGCCACCGCGTCCAGCACCTTGGCCAGCAGCTTCCCGCTCGGGTCCACCATGCCGTGGGTCTGCAGCACCAGCGGCTTGCCCGCCCGCAGCGCCGCCAGGGCGACCGGCAGCGTCACCAGGTCCCGGGCCAGGTGGACGTGTACGACATCGGCGTCCCGCACCAGCCGGCCGGCCGAGGCCAGCAGGGCGGGCGAGGTCATCCCGCTGAAGCCGAGGGGGAGCAGCCGGCGGGCGGGGAACAGCTTCGCCGGGACCCCTTCGACGGAGGTCGGCCACTGGTCGAAGCCCTCGCCGAGCGCGAGCAGCCGCGCCTCGTGGCCCCGGGCCCGCAGCCCCTTCGCCAGGTTCAGTGCGACCCGTACCGGACCGCCGAAGGCGTGCGAGGGGGAGTGCAGGGTCACGGCGTGCAGGACTCTCATCGCGGCACTCACTTGGGTTCCTCCACCGGGCGGCGCTGCCCGTCCTGGGTCTGCAGGGTCAGCGCGGGCAGGTCCTTGTGGACCACCGAACCGGCGCCCGCGACGGCGCAGCGGCCCACCGTGACCCCGGCGAGCACGGTCGCCCGTACCGCCAACCACGCGCCGTCCTCGACCACGATCGGGGCGTTGCGGTAGCGGAAGTCGGAGGCCCGGTGGTCGTGCGAACCGGTGCACAGCATGGCTTCCTGCGAGACGCACACGTTCGCCCCGATGGTCACCGGCTCCAGGTTCAGCAGCCAGGCGCCCTCACCTATCCAGGTGTGGTCCCCGATGTCGAGCTTCCACGGCCACAGCACCCGCACCCGGTGCCGGACGAGAACGCCCTCGCCGATCTTCGCCCCGAAAGCCCGCAGCAGCGCCACCCGCACCCGCGCCGGACAGAACCAGCTCATGAACAGGGTGTTCATCACGGCGAACCAGAGCGCCTGCGTCAGCAGCCCGCGGCCCTTGTCGTACCCGGCCAGCGTGAAGGAAGGAAGATCCCGCAACTGTCGCCCCCATCTGCTCCCCCGGACTCCGTCCGGGAGGACCCCCGCGCCGCGGCCTCCCCGGGCGTGGCCCGCTCAGACTAGACTGCCCGCGGACCAGGCACATCGGGTGGGGGCGGCAGTGACGACGGACATACGCAAGCCCTCCGCCACGCAGCCGAAGCAGCCCGTTCCGTCCCCCTTCGAGGACGAGAGCCTGTGGGGCCGGGCCACCCTCCCGCGCACGCTCCTCTCGCGCGCGCTGTCCGTGCCGCTCGCGCTCGGATTCACCGTCTTCCTGCCCCTGTTCGTCGCCGTCCAGACCGGTGCGGGCGTCCGCGACGCGGCCTTCTGGCTCCAGCTGCTGCTCACCATGTACGCGGGCGCCCGGCTCTCCGCGATGGTGCTCACCAGCCGCCGCAAACTGCTGCAGGGCTCCTTCTGGCTCTTCGTCTACATGGCCATGGGCGTGGCCCCGCTCGCACAGGCCGTCCTCGGCCAGGTCCCCACGCCGGTCGTCGGCCCGCGCTCCGACCTGACCATCGCCATCGGTCTCGTACTGCTCGGCTGCACGGCCTTCGACGTCGGCGTGCTGCTGGCCCGGCACCGGCCGGCCGGGCGCGCGGGCGGCTCCCAGAAGGAGTCGAAGCCCGTCATGGCGCACCGGCGCCGGCTCCAGCTCCTGACGATCCTGTCGTTCCTGTGCAGCGCCGTCTTCATCATGAAGCTGGGCGGCCCGGCGGTCTTCTTCTCCAGCCGCCAGGAGATCATCGCCGGCATCGAGGAGGCGGGCGTCTCCAACGGCGACGGCCAGGCGGGCCAGGCCCTGTTGCGCGGCTTCGGCACCGTACCGGCGCTGCTCGCGCTGCTCCTGTACACCCGCTGGCTGATCACCTCGAAGTTCGCCCGCCGCAAGGTGTCGATCATCGTGACGTGGGCGATGCTCGCCGGCCTCAACCTGATCGTCAACAACCCGATCTCGAACCCTCGGTACTGGTTCCTGACGGTCATGTTCGCGCTGCTGTTCACCGTCTTCCCGGTCAGCGCGGCGATGTACCGGGTGGCGCTGTCGATGGCCGTGGTCGTCGCGCTCCTGATCTTCCCGTTCGCGGACCGCTTCCGCTACGACGAGAAGAACTACCGGCCGGTCGAGACCACGTCCTTCCTGGAGCCCATGGCCCTCAAGGACTACGACCAGATCGGCATGTTCGCGAACACCATCACCTTCTCGAACTCCGGCCCCGGTCACTTCTACGGCCGCCAGCTCGCGGGATCGGTCTTCTTCGCGGTGCCGCGCGCGGTGTGGCCCGGCAAGCCGCGGGACACGGGCGTGATGGTCGGCCAGTGGATGGGCACGGTCAACACCAACCTCTCCTCCCCGATCTGGGCGGAGCTGTGGCTGGACTTCGGGCCGCTGGGCATGGGGGCGGGGCTGCTGGGCATGGGGTACGCCTCGGCCCGCGTCGACCGGCGCTATGCGAAACGGGCCACGCGCAGGAGCCCGCCGGGGAGCCTGATCTCGGTGGTGGTCCCGCTGGTCGCGGGCTACTCGTTCATCCTGCTGCGCGGACCGCTGCTGCAGGCGTCGGGGCGGGTGGCGATCGCGGCCCTCTGCCTTGCGCTGGTCGCGACGTACCGCACGGACAAGTCCACCACCCTGCGCTGACCGCGCGCCTCGAACGCCGGCGGGGCTGTATTTCAGCCCGTCCGGCGTTCGAGGCGCGGGTCCGGGCAGCGCCCGGGATCAGGCCGCGGTCGCGGGCTCCGGCTCCCGCGAGCCGGCGGCGGCCGGGAGGCGGGTGACGCGCCACCAGGCGGCCAGGGCCTTGAGCGCCGAGCCGGCCGCCAGGCCCCACGCGGCGCCCGCCACGCCCCACACCGCGTAGCCACCCAGCAGCAGTCCCACCGACAGCAGCGAGAAGACCACCTGCAACGACAGCGTGGCCTTCGGCGCGAGCACCCGCAGGGTCAGCAGCGCGCACGTGCCGAGCCCCATCACGGCGTACTGCGCCCCCGTGGCCGGCAGCAGCGCGGACGCGCCCGCCCAGGTGTCGCCGAGCAGTTCCCGGCCCAGCCGGTCCGGCAGCAGGTACAGGGCCGTGGCCCAGCCCGCGCCGACCGCAGCCAGTACGAGTCCCAGCGCGGCCGTGGCCCGGACCGTGGCCCGCTTGCCGCCGAGCCGCCCGAGCACCGGCGGCCCGAAGGCGTTCGCCGAGTTGAACAGCACGTTCAGCGGCCCGAACAGCGTGGTCGCACCTCGCAGCGCGCCGACGGCCAGCGGCGTCGCGAAGACGCCGAGGCCCAGGACGGCGAGCTGGCTGGAGCCGTTGCCCACCGCGAACTCGACCACGAACCGCTGCCCCAGGTGACCCCGCCGCAGGTACGGCCGTAGTCCCGCGAGACCGCCGCGGGCGCCGCGCACGTACGGCCGCAGCAGCCAGAGCCCCACGCCCAGCGCCGGCAGCGCGGAGAGCCCCCACGCGAGCACCAGCCGCCCCGCCGAGGCCCCTTCGGGCTGCAGGGCCAGCGCCGCGACGACGCACACCAGCCGCAGCACGTCGGCGGCCAGCGCCCGCTGCGGCGCGCGCAGCGCGGAGAAGCAGTACCGCAGGCCGTCCTGGAGGAGCACCAGCGGCAGTACGAGGCCCAGCGCGAGGAAGGCGGTCCCGGTGGCCCCGGGGAGCGCGAGGCCCACCACCAGCAGCAGCGCGCCCACGGCGGCCGAGGCGGCCGCGGTGAAGCCCACGGCCGAGCGGCACTCGGCGCCGATCAGCTCACCCTTCTCCAGGACCAGGCTCTGGCCGACGTAGGCCATGTTCAGCCCGAGGAGCACGCTGAAGGTCACGTACACCATGGAGAAGTCGGCGAACCCGGACGCCGAGGACAGCCGGGCGGCCAGCACCAGCACCAGGATGTTCGTGGCGCTGGACGCGGCCTGGTCCAGGACCGACGCGACGGCGGCGAGGCCGCGTCGGCTCATCTGCGGCCCATGCGGACGGTGCGCAGCGCGACGGTGTCCGTGCCGTCACCGGGGATGTGCTGTTCGGGCTCGGCCACTTCGTACGGGATCGGCTGGGGCTGAGGCGCGGGCCGCCCGGGCTTCGAGGAGGTCCCGGGACCCCCGGCGGGGCCGGTGGGCGCCGGGCCGGACTTGTCCTTGCCGCGGCCGCGCTTCTCGCCGGGCAGCGGCGCGTGCAGCACCGCGCCGAGGACCGTGCCGCCAGCGCCGCTGATCAGCTCACGGATCCGCGACAGGTCGGTGCGGTGCACCGCGCGCGGGTCGCAGACGACCAGGACGCCGTCGACGCGGTCGACGAGGGCCAGGGCGTCGGCGTAGGAGAGTACGGGCGGAGCGAGCACGACGACCGTGGAGTTGGGGGAGTCGGCCTCGGAGATCAGCCGGGTGGCGCGGGCCGAGGTCAGCGAGCGCGGGACGTTGCGCGCCCGCTCGCCCGGGATGAGGTCGAAGGAGCCGGACTCCCCGGCGTCCACGACGAGCTGGCGCCCGTCGGGCCATTCGGTGTCCGAGTGACGGCCGCCCTGGTTCGGGCTGCCCGGGGTCTGGCTCCAGCGCGGCCTGCCGCCGGCGTCCGTGGGCAGCTGGCTGGCCAGTACCGGGGTGCGCAGGTCGGCCTCGATGAGGAGGACGTCCTTGCCGGTCTCCGCGAAGGAGGCGGCGAGGTTCACGGCCACGGCGGCGGCGGTCTCGCTGCTGCCGCGCGGGGCGACGACGAGCAGGCGGCGCCGGTCGGCGAAGCGGGAGTCGTAGGCGAGGCGGAAGGCCACCGAGCGGTACTCCTCGGCGAGCCGGGGATCGGCTTCACCGGCGGCGAGCAGCGGTCCGCCGCCGGTCCGGTCCCGCGGCAGGTAGCCGAGGACGGGGGCGCGCAGCGCCCGGGCCACGTCGCCCTCGGATCGCGGGGCGGGGTCGAAGACGAGGCGGACCCAGGCGGCCAGCAGGCCGAGTGCGAGACCGACGGCCGCGCCGAGCGCGAGCGACATGACGATGCCGGGGCCGTCGGTGGCGGTGGGCGCGGTCGCCGCGCTGGTGACGCGGCCCGGGGTCATGTCCAGGGCCTCGAGCTTGGTGATCTTGGTGTTGTAGCCGCCGACCTCGCTCTGCAGATCGGTCTTGGAGGAGCTGGCGGCGTCGCGTCCGGAACCGGCCGGCATCCGGGCGATCTCCTTCGACAGCTCGTCGAGCTGCTTGGCGATCGGGTCGCGCTGCTCCTTGTACCCCTTGACCATCTTGTCGCGGGTGGCGTCGAGGGCCTCCTGCCGCTTCAGCAGGTACGCCTCGGTCATCGTGTTGGCGCGCTTGGCGGCCTCCTTGGGGGAGTCCGCCGTGTACGTGAAGCGCAGGACCATGGTCTGCGGCGGGTTGGTCACCTGCAGGCCGCTGCGCAGGGCGGCGAAGCCGGACGCGCCCACGCCGAGCTTCTTCGCCGCCTCGTTGGCTATGGAGGAGCTGAGCGCGACCTGGCGCTCCGAGCCGATGTTGATCGCCTTGTCCGGGGCGAGGCTCGGGTTGAACGGGTCGTCGGTGGGTGCGCGCAGGACGACGTCGGCGGTCGCGACATAGGTGTCGGCCGTGGAGATGCCGAGGTAGACGCCGCCCAGCAGGCCGATCCCGATGCCCGCGCCGATGAGCCTGCGGTAGCGCAGGAGCTGCCGGAACTGATCTCTCAGGAGATCCGGTTCGTCGTCGGCCGGTGCCGCTGCAGGGCGGTTCGTCTCGATCACGGCCGGGGTCCCCCAAGTGCTTCGTCTATCAGTGCGTCGATGCGGGCCAGGCCCGCTTCGCGGCTCAGATGGGCCGCCACGTGGCGGGGTCCGGCCGCTCCCAGTGCGTCCGCGCCTTCCGGGTCCTCGGCCAGGGCCCGTACGGCCTTCAGCAGGGCTTCGGGGTCCTCCGGCGGTACGAGCACCCCTGCACCCGAGCGTTCCACTTCCTGCGCGGTCCCGCCCTCCGCGGCCACGGAGGCGACGACGGGCCGGCCGGTCTGGAAGTACGAGGTCAGCTTCGACGGGACGCTCATGTCCAGCACGGCGGCGTGCTGCGTGACCGCGAGAACGTCCGCCGCCGCGAGGATATCCGGGAACTCGCCGTCAGCGGCAGGGGGGATGATGTCCAGATTCGGCACATCCGACGCGAGATCGGACAGAGCCGCCCGCTGACTTCCGTCACCCATCAGGACGAACCGGACGCTCGGATCCAGCCGGGCGGCGCCGACGAGGACTTCCAGGCCCTGCTTGAGGCCCATGTTCCCGGAGTGCAGGACGACGGTCTCGCCGGGGGCCCAGCCGAGGTGGTGACGGGTCTCTCCGCGCGGCTTGGTGGGCACCGGCACGTGCGACCAGTTCGGGACGAGGCGGATCTTGTCCGGGTCCACGCCCATGCCGACGACCCGGTCCACGAAGGTCTCGTGGATGACGCCGACGAGGGTGGCGCGCTTGAGGGCATAGGCCTCGGCGCGGCCGGCGATCGCGGCGGCCTTGTCGCCGCCGCTGATCCCGCTCTGCGCGGCGGCGGCGCCCATCAGGTCCTGGACGACCGGGATGTAGGGGACCTTCCAGCGGGCCGCGAGCCGGGCGGCGAGCACTCCGCCGGCCAGGCTGGGCATCTGTGCGAGGACCGCGTCGGGCTTGGGCATCCGGGGCGGGGCCACGGCGCCGTGCAGCAGAATCGATCCTTCGAAAAGGGCCCGCTTCACGGCGGTCTGGCGCGGCGGCACGGTGTGCGCACGCCGGTGCACGGTGACACCCGCGCGCTGTTCCGTGCGCTGGAACGCCCCCTTGTACTCGGGTTCGAGCGACCAGGCCGGGTAGTGGGGCATGCCCGCAAGGACGTGCGTCTCGTGACCGAGATCCGCCCAGTGCTCCGCGATCTGGGTGGCGTACGGGCCGATCCCCGCGTGCTCCGGAGCGTAATTGGTGGAAACCAGCAGCATGCGCCGCTGACCGGATCTGGACACCGTGCGTCCCCTCTTCCCCTGGATGATGCGCACGTCACCCTATTCGTTCACCCGCGTGGTGCGGAACGTGCACGCTATTGTCTGCTAATCCGCTGCACCGGGGGGTGTGGCTGCTGGGGGTAAATGATGACGGAGCACGACATGTCCGACCTTGCTGCGCCTGCGCGCAGGCCGTATCGAGTCGGATACGCGCCCGGCGCCTACGACCTGTTCCACATCGGGCATCTCAACATCCTCCGGCACGCCCGGAGTCAGTGCGACTACCTGGTCGCCGGGGTGGTCTCGGACGAGATGGCCGAGCTCGCCAAGGGGCGCCGTCCGATGATTCCGCTCGTCGAGCGGCTGGAGATCGTGCGCAGCGTGAAGTACGTCGACGCCGCCTTCGTCGAGACGGTCCCCGACAAGGTGGAGACCTGGAAGCAGGTCCGCTTCGACGTCATCTTCAAGGGCGACGACTGGCGCGGCACGCCCAAGGGGGACCGCCTGGAGAAGGACTTCGCCGCCCACGGCGTCGACGTCGTGTACTTCCCCTACACCGTGCACACGTCCAGCACCCAGCTGCGCCGGGCGCTGGACGCGCTCGCGGAACCGGCCCAGGCACCGGGCCAGGTCACCGGCGAACGGCGCTGAGCTCCCGGAACCACTTGGCGAGGAACGCCAGCAGGAACAGCGCGGCGACCACACCCAGTCCCGCGTACGCCCAGACGAACAGCCTTCCGCCGCCGAGCAGCAGGAACACCAGGCAGAACACCCCGTAGTCCACGGGCAGCAGGGCCACCGCGCGCGCGGTCGACGGCGCGGCCGCCGGGCTGCCGGGAGCCGGCTTCGGCTTCAGCTTCTCCGTCAGCAGCCCGCCGAAGAAGGTCACCACCGCGGCGAACTGGAAGCCCAGCGGCACCAGCAGCCAGCCGTCCGCGCCCGTCCCGTACGCGTCCGGGAAGCGGTAGAAGGCGATCAGCACGCAGGAGTGCAGGGCCGTCAGCTTGGCGGCGTCCACGACGTGGTCGAGCCATTCGCCGGCCGCGCTGCCGCCGCCGCGCAGCCGGGCGAGCTGCCCGTCGGCGGAGTCGAAGGCGAAACCGACGGCGAGGGCGGCCCACACCGCGATCCCCAGCCCCCACGAGGGGGCGGTCAGCGCGACCGCGGCCACGGCCGCGAAGCTGAAGACGGCACTGATCAGCGTCACCTGGTTCGGGGTGAGCCCCAGCGCGTACGAACCGGCGGCCAGGTACCGCCCGGCGGGCCGGTTCACGAACCGGGAGTAGAGCGACACCCCCTTCGCCGACTTCTGCGCCCCGCGCAGTTCCTGCAGCGCGGTCGTGACTCTGCCCATGCAGGGACCCCCTCCGAGACGATGTCGAACACATCATCGCAGTACGAACAAGTGGGCTGGTTCCGGATGTCGGGTACGTCCGGAACCAGCAGCACGGACCGGGCCGGTCCGCCGTTCAGCTCACCACCTTCAGCAGCAGCACCGACCGCGCCGGGACCGTCAGGGTCCGCCCGCCGCGGTGCCGGGTCCGGGGAGGATCGGACTGGGCCTCCAGGGAGGTGTCCAGGACGACCTCGTACACCTCCGCCCAGGGCGCCCCCGGCAAGGCCCACTCCACCGGCCGGTCCCCGGTGTGCAGCAGCGCGAGGAAACTGTCGTCCGTCACCTGCCGGCCCCGCTCGTCACGGCCCGGGATGTCCCGCCCCGACAGGTACATCCCCAGCGAGGAGGCCGGCGCGTACCAGTCCCGCTCCGTCATCTCCGCGCCCGCCGGGGTGAACCAGGCCAGGTCCCGCAGCCCGTCCGCGCCCTGCGACCGCCCGGAGAAGAACGCCCGCCGCCGCAGCACCGGATGGGCGTGGCGCAGTGCGATCAGCCGGGAGGCCAGGGCGAAGAGCGACTGCCAGGCCGGATCCTCCAGCAGCGACCAGTCCACCCAGCCCGTCTCGTTGTCCTGGCAGTACGCGTTGTTGTTGCCGTCCTGCGTCCGCCCGAACTCGTCCCCGGCCACCAGCATCGGCACGCCCGTGGACAGCAGCAGCGTCGTGAGCAGGTTGCGCAGCTGGCGCCGGCGCAGCACGCCGATCCGGGGATCGTCGCTCTCGCCCTCCGCCCCGCAGTTCCACGACCGGTTGTCATTCGTCCCGTCCCGGTTCGCCTCCCCGTTCCCCTCGTTGTGCTTGCGCTCGTACGACACCAGGTCGCGCAGGGTGAAACCGTCGTGCGCGGTCACGAAGTTCACCGAGGCGTACGGCCGCCGCCCGCCCCACGCGTACAGGTCGCTGGAGCCGGACAGCCGGTACCCGAGGTCCCGTACGTCGGGCAGCGCGCCCCGCCAGAAGTCCCGTACGGCGTCCCGGTAGCGGTCGTTCCACTCCGTCCACAGCGGCGGGAACGCTCCCACCTGGTAGCCGCCCGAGCCCACGTCCCACGGTTCGGCGATCAGTTTCACCCGCCGCAGCACCGGGTCCTGGGCGATCACGGCGAGGAACGGCGACAGCATGTCCACGTCGTGCATCGACCGGGCCAGCGCCGCCGCCAGGTCGAAGCGGAAGCCGTCCACCCCCATCTCGGTGACCCAGTACCGCAGCGAGTCGGTGATCAGCCGCAGCACGTGCGGGCGCCCCGCGTGCAGGGTGTTCCCGCACCCCGTGTAGTCGGAGTACCGCCGCTGGTCGGACTGGAGCCGGTAGTAGCCCCGGTTGTCGATCCCGCGCAGCGACAGCGTCGGGCCCAGCTCGCCCGCCTCCGCCGTGTGGTTGTAGACCACGTCGAGGATGACCTCGATCCCGGCCGCGTGCAGGGCCCGGACCATCCGCTTGAACTCCCCGACCTGCTGCCCGGCCGTCCCGCTCGCCGAGTAGCCCGCGTGCGGGGCGAAGTAGCCGATCGAGTTGTAGCCCCAGTAGTTGCGCAGCCCCCGGCGCAGCAGATGGTCCTCGTGCGCGAACTGGTGCACCGGCAGCAGCTCGACCGCCGTCACCCCCAGCCTCGTCAGGTGCTCGATCGCCGCCGGGTGGGCCAGGCCCGCGTAGGTGCCGCGCAGTTCCTCGGGAATACCCGGATGGCGCATCGTGAAGCCGCGCACGTGCAGCTCGTAGATCACCGAATCGGCCCACGGGGTCTTCGGCCGGACGTCGTCCGCCCAGTCGTCGTCGTCGTGGACGACCACGCCCTTCGGGACGAACGGCGCGGAGTCCCGGTCGTCCCGGACGGTGTCGGCGATGTACTGCTGTGGCCAGTCCCGGACGTGGGCGTACACCTCCGGGGGCAGGGTGAAGTCCCCGTCCACGGCCCGCGCGTACGGGTCCAGGAGCAGCTTCGCCGGGTTGTAGCGGGCGCCCGTCCAGGGATCCCAGCGGCCGTGCACCCGGAATCCGTACCTCTGCCCGGGGCGTACGCCCGGCACGAACCCGTGCCAGATCTCGTGCGTGTGCTCCGTCAGGGTGCAGCGGGTCTCGGCGCCGGCCTCGTCGAAGAGACACACCTCCACCGCCTCCGCGCCCTGCGCCCACAGGGCGAAATTGGTGCCCGCGGTCCCGTCGGGACCGTGATGGAACCGGGCCCCCAGCGGATGCGAGGACCCCGGCCACACCGGCGCCCCCGGGCGCGCGTGCACCCGTAACACCTGGCCCCTGACCTGGCCGTTCGGCCGCTCCTTCAGTCGGCCGTCGATCTGCGGTACGGGCGCGGCCCGGCCGCTCCGCACCGCTTCCGCGGCATTGCTGACGGCTTCCACCGCCTCCTGCTCGGCTGCGCTCGACACTGCCCGCCTCCACGGCTCCTGGGTACCGGCGGGGGTAGGGGAGAGTGCGGCCCCGGCGTCCCGGCCTGGGCCCGCCCCCGTCTGGTCCTTCACACTGTTCTGCCCGGACAGTTCTGCCCGGAACGTGGCCCGCGCTCACGTTTCCCCCGCAGCGCCCGGTCGTTGGAGGGATCGTGACACTTCTGACGAGGCGGGCAGGGGCGGGCTTGGCCGCCGTGGCGGCATGGGCGGGCCTGCTGGGCGGCCTGGCCGGATGCACCCAGGACGGCAAGGCCCCGGTCGAGATCCAGCTGCCCGGCAAACCCCGCTCGCCGGACGAGGCCATCCGTATCACCCCCGACGACAACGCGAAGGGGGTCCCCGCGGACGGACGGCTGTCGGTCACCGTGCCCGAGGGCCGCCTGGAGCGGGTCGTCGTCACCAAGGTGGAGGACGCCCAGCAGGAACAGGTCCCCGGCGCCATCGCCGACGACGGGCTCAGCTGGAGCCCCGACCCCGCGTCCGGACGGCTCGCGCTCGCGGCCAAGTACACCGTGGACGCCGTCGCCCTCGACGGGCACGACCGCCGCCAGGCCCGCCACACCACCTTCACCACCTTCGTTCCCGAGGAGCGGTTCATCGGCTACTTCAAGCCCGAGAACCGCTCGACCGTCGGCACCGGCATGATCGTCTCCTTCCGGTTCAGCCAGGCGATCGAGCGCCGCGCCGAAGTGGAGCGGGCCATTACCGTCACCTCCGACCCGGGCGTACAGGTCGTCGGCCACTGGTTCGGGCGGGAGCGGCTCGACTTCCGGCCCAAGGAGTACTGGAAGTCCGGCACCAAGGTCACCGTGAAGATGGACCTGCGCGACATCGAGGGCGCGCCCGGCGTGTACGGCATCCAGGACAAGAGCGTCAGCTTCACCGTCGGCCGCTCCCAGATCTCCACCGTGGACGCGGCCGAGCACACCATGGAGGTCCGCCGGGACGGGCAGCTGGTGTCGACCGTGCCGATCAGCGCCGGAGCGCCCAAGACCACCACCTACAACGGCAAGATGGTGGTGATGGAGATGTTCGACGTCACCCGCATGAACGGCCAGACCGTCGGCTTCGGTGGCGAGTACGACATCCCCGACGTCCCGCACGCCATGCGGCTCACCTCCTCCGGAACCTTCCTGCACGGGAACTACTGGTCCAGCCCCGACACCTTCGGCACCACCAACGTGAGCCACGGCTGCGTGGGCCTGCGCGACGACAAGGGCGGCGGCTCGGACACCCCGGCCGGCTGGTTCTTCGACCGGACCCTCGTCGGGGACGTGGTGCAGGTCGTGAACTCGCAGGACAAGACGGTCGCCCCGGACAACGGGCTGGGCGGCTGGAACATGTCCTGGGCGGACTGGGTCGCCGGCTCCGCCATCGCCTGAGCTCTCCGGCGGGTGCCCCGCCCGGGAGAGTGATCACTGTGATCGAAATGCCGTAGCGCAGAGTGTCCGTGCCACGCCCCACCGAAGCCTGCCCCAGCCTGTCAGGGCACATGAGGGCAGCAGGCAACGGACGGAGCGTCATGTCAGCAAGGAACTGGACCCTCGGGCTCGCGATCGGAGCCGTACTGGCCTCCGCCGCGCCCGCGGCCTTCGCGGAGGGTCCCGGTGGCGACCGCCCGGCGGCGGTCGCCAGAGCTGCGCTTCCCGGGGGGCTGGGGCCCTGCGTGCCGGGAGACTGCCCCGACCCGTACCCGGCCATCGGCACCGACGGCATCCCGAAGGGCCGCGACAACGGCGTCAGCATCTTCGCGGGAGGCGACTTCCGGGTCCGCGGCCGGGCCTCCGAGGCCGAGGGCCGGCTCGTCGTCCTCGGCGACTTCGACCAGGACAAGCAGGCGGGCGGGGACAGCCGCTACAACGTGGGCATCGTCGGCGCCGGATCGCTGGTCCCCCCGCCCGCCGGCGCCGACTTCCTCACCACCGGCGGCTCCGTCACCGTCGCGCCGGGCGAACGCCTGCTCGCCGACGGCGGTGTGGTCCGGTACGCCGGCTCCGTCTCGGGCACGGTGACCGGCCGCCCGGTCCGGGACCCCGGCGCCGTCACCCCGTACGCGGGGCTGCGCGACCGGCTCAGCGCCGCCAGCCAGTGCTACGCACGGGTCGACGGGCAGCCGCGGCGCGCCACCGGCACGGCCGTCGACAACGGCTACGAGACGCTCTTCACCGGCGACGGCACCTCCTCGCTCCAGGTCTTCAACGTCGACGCGAACCTGGTCGGCAACGGGGGCGGCCAGCAGGGCATCCGGTTCGCGCGGATCCCGGACACGGCCACCGTGCTGGTGAACGTCCTGGGCGCCACCCGCACGATCAGCACGTACAGCGGCGGCATCCAGGACACCGACCCCCTCAACGCCTACCGCGAGCGGCTGCTGTGGAACTTCCCGGACGCCACCACCGTGAACCTGACCGGCGGCGGCCAGTTCCAGGGCAGCTTCCTCATCGGGCAGCAGTCCTCGGAGACCACCGTCACCCTGCCCGGCATCAACGGGCGCTTCTTCACCACCGGCTCCGTCACCCACGGCAGCAGCACGACCGGGGGCGGCGGCCAGGAGTTCCACTCGTACCCCTTCAACGGGGACCTGCCCGAGTGCGGCGGCCCGGCCCCGGTGACCGGCTCGGTCTCGGTCCGCAAGCGGGACGCGGACACGGGCGCGGCGCTGCAGGGGGCACGGTTCGAACTGTGGCGGGAGACGAACGGCAGGGACGGCCTGCAGGACACCGCCCCGGGCGCCGACACCCTCGTCGCCGAGTGCACGACGCCGGCCTCCGGCATCTGTGAGCGCACCACCGAGCCCGGTACGTACTACTGGCGCGAGACCGGGACGCCGCCCGGCTACGACCTGGACGACACCGTCCACGAGCTGACCCTCACCGCCGCGAATGCCTCGGCCGGGGTCCGGTACGAGGCCGGCAACCGGCGCACCCCCGAGCCGCCGGACTCCGCCCGGGTCGTGCTGCGCAAGACCGACCGGGCCACCGGCCTCCCGCTGGCGGGCGCGCAGTTCGAGCTCTGGCGGGAGAGCAACGGCTCCACCGGCCTCCAGACGGACCCGGCGGGCGGCGACACCCGACTCGACGGGGCCTGCGTGACGGACACCCTCGGCACCTGCACGGTGGAGCTGCCGATCGGGCACACCTACTACTGGCGTGAGACCGCCGCCCCCGTCGGATACGAGACCCCGGCCGACCCGGCCACCCGGTTCGACCTGGACCCGGGTGACGTGGCGGACGGCATCGTCGTCGACGTCGCGAACACCCCGGTGACGGAGGAGTACGACGGCTCGATCCGGGTCGTGAAGCAGGACGCCCGGACCAGGCAGCCGCTGCGCGGCGCGGTGTTCGAGCTGTGGCAGGAGACCAACAACACCCCGGGCCTGCAGACGCGCGGCGGCAACGCCGACCGCCGGGCCGCCCCGGGCTGCACCACCGACCGGACCGGCGTCTGCACCTTCGGCCCGCTCCCCGAGGGCTGGTACTACCTGGTCGAGACGGCGGTCCCCGCGGGCTACGTACTGCCCGCCGACCGGGTCACCGGCCCGCTGCGCCTCGACATCGGCACCCCCGACCGGCGCCTCGTGGTCACGCTGCGGAACAAGCCGGTCGACCACGGCAAGGACGACCACGGCAAGGGTGACCACGGGAAGGGTCACCACGGGAAGGACAAGCACCCCAAGCACCCGAAGGGCGACCACGGCAAGGGCAAGCACCCCCAGCCGCCGAAGCACCCGAAGGGCGGCCACGGGAAGGGCAAGCACCCGAAGCACCCCCAGCACTCCAAGCACCCGAAGCACTCCAAGGGCCCCCGGGCCTGACCCCTCGGCGGCCGCCCCCCGGGATTGGCCTGATCACCTACACCGCCCCCGGTCACGGGGGCGGCCGCCGCGGCACTTCTCCGGGCAGTTGGGACGGAACGGTGACAAGACCGTGGCTCATCGTGATCTCTCCGTGTGATTACCTGTCAACAAGCGCGCGACAGTCCGCGCGCGGGGGACATGGGGAGAACACGAGTGAACCTGCAGCCGATACGCGGCCGCGCCCGCACCGGCCTGCCGGCCCTTCTGCTGGGGGCGGCGCTGCTGTTCACCACCGCGTGCAGTGGCAGTGGCGGTGGCAACGGCGGCGGCAGCGGTGGCGACAACGCCGGGGGTGGCGGTAAGACCGGTACCGAGGCCTCCAAGGCGGTCGTCAGCGTCAAGCCCGACGACGGGGCGAAGGAGGTCGCGACCAGCGGCGTCCTGAAGATATCGAGCACGGGCGGCAAGCTCAGTACGGTGACCGTGGCGGACACCAAGGGCAACGCGGTCGAGGGCAAGCTCGCCGACGACGGCGCGAGCTGGGAGCCGGCCCGCCACCTGGCCTCCGCCACCGAGTACAAGGTGCACGCGGTCGCCAAGGACGAGGCCGGCCGGGAGTCCGCCAAGGACACCACCTTCACCACCCTGACCCCGACGAACACCTTCGTCGGCCACTACACGCCCGAGGACGGCGCCACCGTCGGCGTGGGCATGCCGGTCTCGATCAACTTCACCCGGGGGATCACCAACCCCGAGGCCGTCGAGAAGGCCATCACCGTCACCGCCGAGCCGGCCGTCCAGGTCGAGGGCCACTGGTTCGGCAACGACCGCCTCGACTTCCGCCCCGAGAACTACTGGGCCGCGGGCACCAAGGTCACCGTGAAGCTCGCCCTCGACGGGGTCGAAGGCCGCCCCGGCGTCTACGGCAAGCAGACCCGTACGGTCACCTTCACCGTCGGCCGCTCGCAGGTCTCCACGGTCGACGCGAGCACCAAGCAGATGGAGGTCGTCCGTGACGGCCAGGTGCTCAAGAACGTCCCGATCACCGCGGGCGCCCCGTCGACGACCACGTACAACGGACAGATGGTCATCAGCGAGAAGTACAAGGTGACCCGGATGAACGGCGCGACCGTCGGCTTCGGCGGCGAGTACGACATCGCCGACGTCCCGCACGCCATGCGCCTGTCGAACTCCGGCACCTTCGTCCACGGCAACTACTGGGCCTCCTCCGGCACCTTCGGCTCGGCGAACGTCAGCCACGGCTGCGTGGGCCTGCGTGACGAGCGCGGCGGCGGCGACCCCGACGAGCCGGCGGCCTGGTTCTTCAACGAGTCGCTGATCGGCGACGTGGTCGTCGTGAAGAACTCGAAGGACAAGCAGATCGCCCCGGACAACGGCCTCAACGGCTGGAACATGCCGTGGGCGGAGTGGATCAAGTAGTACGCCGCCCACGCGGTGAGGGCCCGGTGCTGTGACCCACAGCACCGGGCCACTTCGCGTTAACCGGCGCTAACCTGGCCCGTATGACCCTCTCTCTCGAAGTCTCCGAAGGCGTCGGCACCATCCGCCTGGACCGGCCGCCCATGAACGCCCTGGACATCGCCACCCAGGACCGGCTGCGCGAGCTCGCGGTGGAGGCGACCGACCGGGCGGACGTCCGCGCGGTCATCATCTACGGCGGCGAGAAGGTGTTCGCGGCGGGCGCGGACATCAAGGAGATGCAGACGATGGACCACGCGGCGATGGTCGCCCGGTCCCGCGCGCTCCAGGACGCCTTCACCGCCGTCGCCCGCATCCCCAAGCCCGTCGTCGCGGCCATCACCGGCTACGCGCTGGGCGGCGGGTGCGAACTCGCGCTGTGCGCCGACTACCGGATCGCCGCCGACAACGCCAAGCTCGGCCAGCCCGAGATCCTGCTCGGCCTGATCCCGGGCGCGGGCGGCACCCAGCGGCTGTCCCGGCTGATCGGACCGTCCAGGGCCAAGGACCTGATCTTCACCGGGCGCATGGTCAAGGCCGACGAGGCGCTGACCCTCGGCCTGGTCGACCGGGTGGTGCCCGCCGCCGAGGTGTACGAGCAGGCGCACGCCTGGGCCGCCAAGCTGGCGCAGGGTCCGGCCATCGCGCTGCGCGCCGCCAAGGAGTGCGTGGACGCGGGTCTGGAGGCCGACATCGACACCGGTCTCACCATCGAACGCAACTGGTTCGCGGGCCTGTTCGCGACCGAGGACCGTGAGCGCGGGATGCGCAGTTTCGTCGAAGAGGGCCCGGGCAAGGCGAAGTTCGTCTGAGCCGAACCTCGACCGAGGACCCTGGTCCTCCCTGTGGGTGGATTAGCCAGGCCTTAAGACAGCCTTAAGGAGAACGAGTGATCCACTCGCTGTGATCGCCGGCGTGCGGCGTGTCACCGCAGGTCAAGGTGTGCGCCGAGGTCCTCCGATTGCCTCGCGCATATGACATAACACCCCCTTGGAGTTGTTGAATCCGGGGGGTGTTTTCCTGTGGAACGGCCCGGGAGGGCGGGTCGGCCGTCCATGATGGGTGCATGGCGGGCCTGGAGGGTGTGGAACAGCCGCGGCAGCGCGGGAGCGCTTCGGCGGTACGGCTCACGGCGGCCGTTGAGGACGAACAGGGCCTCAAAGCGCTGGAGTTGTACGGTAATCCGGCCGAGGCCGAAGTGACGCTGCCGTCCATGCCGGAGTCGGCGAGCACCGCGCGCCGGCTCACCCAGTGCGTGGTGGTCCGCCTCTGGGGCCTCTCGCCGCAGATCGCCGAGCATGCCGTCCTGCTGGTCTCGGAGCTCGTGGGCAACGCGGTCCGGCACACCGGGGCCCGCTCCTTCGGCTTACGCATGCTGCGCCGCCGCGGCTGGATCCGGGTGGAGGTGCGCGATCCCTCGCGCGGGCTGCCCTGCCTGATGCCGGTCCACGAGATGGACACCACCGGCCGGGGTCTCTTCCTCGTCGACAAGCTGTCCGACCGCTGGGGAGCGGACCTGCTGCCGCGCGGGAAGATCACCTGGTTCGAGATGCGGGTCGCCGACCGCCAGAACGCCTGACCCCTGGAGCCTCTGTCCCCGGAACGCCGGAAGCCCCCGTGCGCCGAGTGGGGCGGTGTGGGGGCTTCGTGGGTGCGCCGAGGATCTAAGGGGGTGTGATCCTCGGCGTGGCGACTTCGCTCGGGTCAATGGGAAGTCGTGGTTCCGACTATGGCAGACGAGGGCCCGAACGCCAAAAGTCCCTACTTGGACATAAGTGGGCAAATAGTAAGACTTTCTAGCTAAATCCTAGGTGAGGTGAGCCACTCACCTCGCAATCCATGAATAAATATCGACTGCTCTGTGTAAATCGTTGATCACATAGCGACCCGACCACCCGGTTGGCCCCTTTTGACGACCGTCTTGAATTGGGTCAATCGTTACCTTCCGGGTCATCCACCCCTTAAATGGGCAGGTGCTCTCACAATCAGGCCGCCGCGCGGCCCTGCGTGCGGCCCTGCGCGTGGCCGCTCTCGGGACGGCCGGCGCCGCCGCGGCCGGCCTCACCGCCGCCTGCGGACCGGGGCGGCCCGCCACCGCGCCCTCCGGGCCGCCGCCGGGTCCGGCCCGCCCGGCACAGGCGGCTCCGGCCGCCGCCCCGCGCCGGTTCGCCGGGCAGCCCGTCGAGATCGGCCACGGTCCGCGCGACCGCCCCCGCGTCGCCCTCACGTTCCACGGCAACGGGGACCCCGCCATTGCCCGGGCGGTGCTGGCCGCGGCCGAGAAGGGGGGCGCGCGGGTCACCGTACTGGCCATCGGAACCTGGCTCGACGCACACCCGGAGCTGGCCCGGCGCATCCTCGACGGCGGTCACGAGCTCGGCAACCACACCCAGCGCCACCTCGCGATCAACGGCATGCCCGAGGCGGAGGCCTACGCCGAGATCACCGGCTGCGCCCAGCGGCTCAAGCGGCTCACCGGCTCCATCGGCACCTGGTTCCGGCCTTCCCAGACCCAGTACGCGACCCCTCTCGTCCGGAAACTGGCCCAGCGGGCGGGCTACCCGCACGTCCTCTCGTACGACGTGGACTCCCTCGACTTCACCTCGCCCGGTGCCGCGGCCGTCATCCGCACCGTCACCGGGACGATCCGGCCCGGATCGGTGGTGAGCCTGCACTTCGGCTACGCGGACACGGTCGACGCGATGCCTCCCCTCCTCGAAGAACTCGCGCGCCGCGAACTGCGCGCGGTGACCACCACGGAGCTGCTGACCCCATGAAGACCACCCGCCTTCCCCGGAAGGCCACCGTGCTGCTGGCCGGTCTGGTCCTCGCCGCCCTGGCCGGCTGTGGATCGGCCGGCAAGGGACCCGCCGAGGCGCTCGGCACCAAGGGCCCGGCCAAGCCCGTCAAGGCCGCGCCGGCGGTCCCGCCCGGCCTGCCCGGCATGCCGCCCGTGCTCGATCCGAACGACGTCTACGCCGCGGACCGGCCGAACAAGCTCTCCCCCGTGGTCAAGGACTTCCCGTCCCGCGTCTACGTGCCGAACACCAACTCCAACACGGTGTCCGTCATCGACCCGGCGACCTACCAGGTCATCGACACCATCCCGGTCGGCGTCCAGCCCCAGCACGTGGTCCCCTCCTGGGACCTGAAGACCCTGTGGGTCAACAACAACCGCGGTCACACCCTCACCCCGATCAACCCGGCCACCGGCGAGGCCGGAAAGCCGGTCGAGGTGCACGACCCGTACAACCTGTACTTCACGCCGAACGGCAAGTACGCCATCGTCATGGCCTCGATGGACAAGGAGCTGGTCTTCCGCGACCCGCACACGATGGACCGGGTGAAGACGGTGCCCGTGACCTGCTATGGGGTCAACCACGCGGACTTCTCCGCCGACGGGCGCTACTTCATCGTGAGCTGCGAGTTCTCCGGCGAACTCCTCAAGGTCGACACCGAGCGCATGGAGGTCGTCGGCCAGCAGAAGCTGCCGTTCGAGGGCGCGATGCCGCAGGACGTCAAGGTCTCCCCGGACGGGAAGACCTTCTACGTCGCGGACATGATGGCGCACGGCATGTGGGTGCTCAGCGGGGACAAGTTCGAGACCCCCAAACTGCTGCCCACCGGGAAGGGCTGCCACGGCCTCTACGTGAGCCGCGACTCCAAGGAGATGTACGTCTCCAACCGGGGTGAGGGCACCGTGTCGGTCTTCAACTTCCCCGAGAACAAGCTCACCAAGAAGTGGACGCTGCCGGACGGCGGCAGCCCCGACATGGGCGGGGTCTCCGCCGACGGCAAGGTGCTGTGGCTGTCGGGCCGTTACAACTCCGAGGTCTACGCGCTCGACACGCAGACCGGCAAGCAGATCGCCCGGATCCCGGTGGGCGGCGGACCGCACGGACTCGCCGTGTACCCGCAGCCCGGCCGCTACTCCCTCGGCCACACCGGCATCTTCCGCTAGGACGGTCGGGCCGGACACAGCGGTGCCCCGGAAGCTCGCACAGCTCCCGGGACACCGCGGTCCATGCGCCGGACCACGGGCTACCAGGCGACCGGAAGACGCTCCGGAAGTCGCTTGATGAAGCCCGTACGCCAGACGAGGTTCTCGGAGGGCACCGCGAGCCGCAGCCCGGGCAGCCGGTCGACCAGCACCTCCAGTGCGATCTCGGCATGGGCCCGGCCCAGCGCGGACGCCGGGCAGAAGTGCCGGCCGGCGCCGAAGGCGAGGTGGGGATTGGCGCTCTCGCGCTCCAGGTCCAGCTCGTCCGGACGCTCGAAGGCCTCCGGGTCGAAGTTGGCCCCCTCCAGGAGGACGAGGACGAGCTCACCCTCCTTCACCAGCACGTCACCGACCCGGATGTCCGCGAGGGCGATGCGCGGCAGGCCGTCGCCGACGGACAGGTTCCAGCGCAGCAGTTCCTCCACCGCCCCGGCCATGCGCTCCGGGTGCCGGCGCAGGTACCCGATCAGCTCGGGCCGCTGGAGCAGCGCGAGCACCGCGAGCGTCAGGAACGCGGAGGTGGAGACCGCGCCCGCACCGAAGAGGGAGACGGCGACCGTCGCGAACATGTCGTCGGTCAGGTGCGCCGACTCCGGGTCCGCCTCCTTCAGCCCGGCGAACCTGCCGAGGAGCCCCGTACGCTCCTCGGGGGCCAGCGCGAGCTGGTCGTTCAGTCGCTCGGCGAAGTAGCCCACGTCCTTGTACCAGTTGAGGGCGGAGTCGGCGAACGGCTCGCGCGCGGTCATGAACGCGACGTCCAGGCCCGACATCAGCCGGCGCCGGTCCTCGAACGGCACCCCCAGCACCTGGCAGTGCAGCGCCGCCGAGAACGGGTCGGCGAAGCCCGCCCGGAGATCGACCGGGCCGCCCTCCGCCACGAGCGCGTCGACGAGCTCGCCGGCCCGGGCGCGCAGCAGGTCCCGCAGCCCCTTCTGGCGGGGGTTCAGCGCCTTCATCACGGCGTTGCGCAGTCCGGCACTGTTGATGTTGCCCATGTTGTCGACGACCTCGGGCGGGATCGTCAGCGCGTACTGGCGCGGGACCCCGGCGTTCGCCGTGTCCTTGAGGCTGAAGCGCTCGTCCTCCAGCACCTGCTTGGCCAGCGCGTAGCTGCTCACCAGCCAGGCCGGGTCCCCGGTGAGGGTGCGGACCCGGGCGACCGGCGCCTTCTCGCGCAGCCAGGCGCACTCCTGCGGGAGCACGTCACCGCGCCGGGAGAGCGGGAAGTCCAGGAGCGGCCGCTCCGCGGACCCCGGGCCCTCAAGCTGCTCGACGCTCATCGGCGGTCCTTCCGGTCGGTGCGTGGTCCGCGGTGTTCCCGGGCGCGGTGGCCTCGGGCCGTACGACGGCGTACGCCTGGTTGCGGGTCGCGCGCAGGCCCCCGCCGCGTGCGAACAGGACATCGGTCAGCGGCATCCTGACGTGGTAGGCCGCCACCGAGGACGGCACGTCGAGAATGCTCGGGGTGTCCACGAAGAACGGCAGCTCGGCCGCCATGTAATCGAAACAGACGCGCAACTGCTCGGCCGTGATCGATTCACCTTCCGGCAACTTGGAGCCGACGAAATGCAGGGCCATTTCCTCGCAACCCTTACGGAATTCGTCGTCGGTCTCCAGGAAATGCAGGACACGTCGGTGCAGTAGTTGGTAGACGGGGTTCGACTGGAATTCGGAAAGTGCCCGAACGCGGATTTCCGTCTGTGGAGGCTCTGATTCCGCCACGCCCTTGAGGATCCGCCGGCGCACCGCCTTGATCTCTTTCGCCGCGCGCCTCTCCGCGTGCTCCCGGGTGTGCCCGAAGGCGGCGAACATCCGGTCCACGTGGAGGTCCGCGTAGACGAAGTCGACCTGTGCGAACCGGGCCGTGGCCCATCGGGCCAGGCCGGCGATGCGGTCGGCGCTGAAATAGCTGTTTCCGGGACTCACGCCGATGAGCACATGGTCGCCGTCTTCCCAGATATGTCGGCAGGTGCGGGTGAAGGGCAGAACTTCGAATGATGCATCAGCTGTGATTGTCATCTGATTGATCGCCCTTGTTGCCACTTGTCCCTGGGAGCCCTGCGCTCCTGGTGTGGCGGCAATGCCAGTACGTTATGCCGTGGCCCCGGAGTGTGACAAGTGGAATCTTGATTTGTTCGGTCGGAATTATCGATTCCGTATTACGGGGCGGTAATTGAAATCGTTTCTGCCGCTCGAACGGGACCCGGGGCGGGCGCGGGCCGGGACGGCCGCTACCCTGAGCCGGTCAACAAGGCATCAAGAAGGAGTGGACCCAGTGGCGGACATCGAGAGCGCACGGACGACGTTCGGCAAGTTCGACGTGAACGGTGACGGCTTCGTCACGGCCGACGAGTTCAAGGCGGCCATGGCGGCCATGGGCGACCCGTTCGTCACCGGCCCCGTCGCGGACGCCGTGATCGCTTCCAAGGACGCGAACGGCGACGGCCTGCTGAGCTTCGACGAGTTCTGGGCCTCCCTGAACAAGTAGTCCCTCCGCTGCCGCCCCGCCCCGGACCGCCGGAGCGGGGCGGCAGCGTGCGTCCGGCGCCGGGCGCGGCCGTCCCGGCCCTGCGGGCGTCAGGCCTGCGGTCCGGACATGTCCTCGACCTCGCCCAGGGCCTCCTCCAGCCAGTGCAGCCAGAACGTCTCCAGGGCGATCCCGCCGTGCAGCACGAGCCGCCGCAGCCGGTCCTCCACGGCGTCCCGGTCCGGCGGGAAGTCCTTCTCCTCGATGGCCTCGTACTGCGCGAGCTGGCGCCGGTGCAGCTCCAGATGGCGCCGCAGCTCGGGGCCGAGCCCCTGCGGCCCCACGACACCCGCCGCGCGGATCCGCAGCAACAGCGGGTCGCGCATCGGCTTGGGGTCCTGGCTCTCGCCGACCCACCGGGCCAGCTCCGCGCCGCCGGCGGGCAGCACCTCGTACTCCTTCTTCTGCCCGCGCACGGGCACCTCGCTCGGCAGCTCCCGGATCAGCCCGGACTCCTCCAGCCGCCCCAGCTCGCGGTAGATCTGCTGGTGCGTCGCCGACCAGAAGTACCCGATCGACTTGTCGAACCGCCGGGTCAGCTCCAGCCCGGACGAGGGCTTCTCCAGCAGGGCGGTGAGGATGGCGTGCGGCAGCGACATGGCGCCATCCTAGGTTTGCGGCGGCGCCGGCCCCGACGCCGCCTCCGCAGGGCCGCCCCCGGACGGGTGCGGCCCGCTGGCGGCCCCGACCTGCCGTGGCGAGGCTGGGGGTGTGGCTGCCGAATACGACTACTCGGACCTGACCGCCCTCTACGTGAACTGCACGCTCAAACGCTCACCCGAGACCAGCAACACCGAGGGCCTGATCGACCGGAGCCGCAGGGTCATGGAATCGGCCGGCACCCGGACCTCCCTCGTCCGCGCCGTCGACCACGACATCGCGACCGGGGTCTGGCCCGACATGACCGAGCACGGCTGGGAGAGCGACCAGTGGCCGGTCCTCTACAGCCGGATCATGGACGCCGACATCCTCGTCCTGTGCGGCCCCATCTGGCTCGGCGACAACAGCTCCGTGATGAAGCAGGTCATCGAGCGGCTCTACGCCTGCTCCTCGCTGCTGAACGAGCGGGGCCAGTACGCCTACTACGGGCGGGTCGGCGGCGCACTGATCACCGGCAACGAGGACGGCGTCAAGCACTGCGCCATGAACATCCTCTACAGCCTCCAGCACCTCGGCTACGCGATTCCGCCGCAGGCCGACGCGGGCTGGATCGGCGAGGCCGGGCCCGGACCCTCCTACCTGGACCCCGGCTCGGGCGGCCCCGCGAACGACTTCACCAACCGCAACACCGCCTTCATGTCCTGGAACCTCATGCACCTGGCCGCCCTGCTCAAGCGCTCGGGCGGCATCCCGCCGCACGGCAACCAGCGCGCACAGTGGGACGCGGGCTGCCGCTCGGACTTCCCCAACCCCGAACACCGATGAGTTCCGCGTTCCGTGGCGGTCCCATGGTGGACGACACGACTGGAGGAAGCCCGTGGAGCAACTGCTGAGAGTCCAGAACTTCACCGTTTCGCGCGACGGATTCGGTGCCGGTGAGCACCAGAGCCTCGCGCGGCCGTTCGGCCACGCCGACCCCGGCGAGCTGTTCTTCTGGGCCGGAGCCACCGCGAGCTGGCCCAACCGCACCGACCCCGGAGGGAGCCGGGGTCTCGACGACTACTTCACCCGGGACTTCACGCACAACATCGGCGCCGAGATCATGGGCCGCAACAAGTTCGGCCCCCAGCGCGGGCCCTGGGCCGACCACGAGTGGCGCGGCTGGTGGGGCGAGGAGCCCCCGTTCCACACCCCCGTGTTCGTCATGACCCACCACCCGCGTCCCTCGTTCACGCTCTCCGACACCACCTTCCACTTCGTCGACGCCGACCCGGCCACGGTCCTCGACGGGGCGCGGGAAGCAGCGCAGGGCAAGGACGTCCGGCTCGGCGGCGGGGCCACCACCATCCGCGAGTTCCTCGACGCCGATCTCGTCGACACCCTGCACGTGGCGGTCGCGCCGGTGGAGATCGGAGCCGGGGTCAGGCTCTGGGAGTCCCCCGAAGAGCTGCTCGACCGGTTCCACCTCGACGTCGTGCCCAGCGCGAGCGGGGTGACGCACCACCTGTTCTGGCGCAGGTGACGGCCCCGGGCAGCGGCGGGGCCCGGGGCTCGCGCGCCCCGGGCCCCGCCGTACCGGCACCGGTTCAGTGCGCGATGTCCACGACGAACCGCTCCGGCGAGTGCAGGGGGAACGCGCGGTAGTACGGCAGGGTGTCGAAAGCGGCGCCGAAGGTCACGTACCCCTCGTAGTCGCCGGTCAGGGCGATGCCCTTGAGCTTGCCGAGGTTGATCTTCTGCAGCTTGGGCCCCTGGTAGACGTTGTTCCCCGCGTCGTCGTGCGCGGCGGCGGGGTGGAGCCGGATCTCCAGGAAGTACTTCCCGGGCAGCGGCACGGGCTTGCCGGAGCCGTCGTAGACCAGGTGCGGGACGGGAGTGACGGTGACCGCGGGGGCGTAGCCCTGGAGGTCGATGACGATGCGGTCGTACGTGGGGTGACCGGCCCAGCGGGCGTTGACCACGAGCGGGGTCGGGGCCGGGGTCGCGGTGGCGACGGTGGTGGAGGCCGAGGCAGGTGCGGCGAAGGAGAGGCAGGCGGCGAGCAGGGCGCCGGTTGCCAGGGCCACGAACTGCCGGAGACGGGCGTGGATCATGACGTCCCCTCGTTTCTCGAGAGACGGGGACTGGTGGCACTACCGAGGACGCCCCCGGGGATCGCACGGTTCCGGTTCCGCTCGCGTCCGTTCCCCGGATCCGTGGACGGAAAAGAGGGGCCCGGCGCACGCGCCGGGCCCCTCTCGTGTCACGCGGTGCGCGTCAGCACTCGATGACGTTGACCGCGAGGCCGCCGCGGGCGGTCTCCTTGTACTTGACCTTCATGTCGGCGCCGGTCTCCTTCATGGTCTTGATGACCTTGTCGAGGGACACCTTGTGGCTGCCGTCGCCGCGCATCGCCATCCGTGCCGCGGTGACGGCCTTGACCGCCGCCATGCCGTTGCGCTCGATGCAGGGGATCTGCACCAGGCCGCCGACCGGGTCGCAGGTCAGGCCGAGGTTGTGCTCCATGCCGATCTCGGCCGCGTTCTCGACCTGCTCCGGGGTGCCGCCGAGGACCTCGGCGAGGGCGCCGGCCGCCATCGAGCAGGCGGAGCCCACCTCGCCCTGGCAGCCGACCTCGGCGCCGGAGATCGAGGCGTTCTCCTTGAACAGCATGCCGATCGCGCCCGCGGCGAGGAGGAAGCGGACCACGCCGTCCTCGTCCGCGCCCGGCACGAAGTTCATGTAGTAGTGGAGCACGGCGGGCAGGACGCCCGCGGCGCCGTTGGTCGGCGCGGTCACCACACGGCCGCCGGCCGCGTTCTCCTCGTTCACCGCCATCGCGTAGATGGTGGCCCACTCGCTGCGGTGCAGCATCGGGTCGCCCTCGGTGCGCAGCTGGCGCGCCGTGGCGGCGGCCCGGCGCTTGACCCGCAGACCGCCGGGGAGGATGCCCTCACGGGACATGCCGCGCGAGACGCAGGACTGCATGACGCGCCAGATCTCCAGGAGGCCCTCGCGGATCTCGTCCTCTGTGCGCCAGGCCTTCTCGTTCTCCAGCATCAGCGAGGAGATCGACAGACCGGTCTCGTTCGCCAGGCGCAGCATCTCGTCGCCGGAGCGGAAGGGGTACTTCAGCACCGTGTCGTCGAGCTTGATCCGGTCCTCGCCGACCGCGTCCTCGTCCACGACGAAGCCGCCGCCGACCGAGTAGTAGGTCTTCTCCAGCAGCGGGTTGCCGGCGCTGTCGTACGCGAAGAGCGTCATGCCGTTCGCGTGGTACGGCAGGGAGCGCCGGCGGTGCAGGATCAGCTGGTTCGGCTCGTCGAAGGCGATCTCGTGGACGTCGCCTATCTCCGCGCCCAGCAGCCGCAGCCGGCCGCTCTTGCGGATGCGCTCGACCTCGTCGTCGGCGGTCTCGACGTTCACCGTGCGGGGGGAGTGGCCCTCCAGACCGAGCAGCACCGCCTTGGGGGTGCCGTGACCGTGACCGGTCGCGCCGAGGGATCCGAAGAGCTCGGCACGGACGGAGGTGGTCTGGGCCAGCACGCCGTCCTTCTTCAGCCGCATCACGAACATGCGCGCGGCCCGCATCGGACCCACGGTGTGCGAGCTGGACGGACCGATGCCGATCGAGAAGAGGTCGAAAACGGAAATGGCCACGTTAGCGGACTCCCGGGTCATCCCCGCGGTGGCGGGGAACGGACCGTCCAGTCGCTCTCGCAGCGTAGCGAGGCGGCCGACGGAGGGTGCGGACTTTGCAGGGATTGCGGGCAAAGATCACCTCGTGGGCGCCCTTGCCCGGTTCATCAGCGTACGTCAGTTCGTGAGGGGCTCGGTTACGCCGGCCTGTACGGCGTCTTTCGCGGCCCTGACGTCGAGGACCGCGCCCCGGACCACGGAAAAGGCCCGGCCCTGTGCGGAACAAGGCCGGGCCCGCCCAAGCCGTTGCCCTAGAGCGTCGGGTACAGCGGGAACTTCGCGGCGAGCGCGGAGACGCGAGCCTTCAGGGCCTCGCTGTCGTAGGCCGGCTTCAGCGCCTGCGCGATGATCTCGGCGACCTCGGTGAAGGCCTCGGCGTCGAAACCGCGGGTGGCCAGGGCCGGCGTACCGATCCGCAGACCCGAGGTGACCATCGGCGGCCGCGGGTCGTTCGGGATGGCGTTGCGGTTGACCGTGA
The DNA here is from genome assembly GCF_030440515.1 of Streptomyces xanthophaeus. Classification (GTDB taxonomy): domain Bacteria; phylum Actinomycetota; class Actinomycetes; order Streptomycetales; family Streptomycetaceae; genus Streptomyces; species Streptomyces kutzneri. Next base: position 2,689,479 of record NZ_CP076543.1, on the reverse strand, counting down.
TGCCGACCTCGTGGAGGCGGTCCTCGGCCTGCTGGCCGTCCAGCTCGGAGTTGCGCAGGTCGACCAGGACCAGGTGCACGTCGGTGCCACCGGTGAGGACGTCCACGCCCACGGCCTTGACGTCGTCCTGGACCAGGCGGGCGGCGAGGATCTTCGCACCCTCCAGGGTGCGCTCCTGGCGCTCCTTGAACTCCGGCGAGGCCGCGACCTTGAAGGAGACCGCCTTGGCCGCGATCACGTGCTCCAGCGGGCCGCCCTGCTGACCCGGGAAGACCGCGGAGTTGATCTTCTTGGCCAGCTCCTGCGTCGACAGGATGACACCGCCGCGCGGACCGCCGAGGGTCTTGTGCGTGGTGGTGGTGACGACGTGGGCGTGCGGCACCGGGTTCGGGTGCAGACCGGCGGCGACGAGGCCGGCGAAGTGCGCCATGTCGACCATCAGGTACGCGCCGACCTCGTCCGCGATGCGGCGGAAGGCGGCGAAGTCCAGCTGGCGCGGGTAGGCGGACCAGCCGGCGACGATCAGCTGCGGCTTGGACTCCTTGGCGAGGCGCTCGACCTCGGCCATGTCCACCTCGCCGGTCTCGTCGACGTGGTACGGGACCACGTTGTAGAGCTTGCCGGAGAAGTTGATCTTCATGCCGTGGGTCAGGTGACCGCCGTGGGCCAGGTTGAGGCCCATGATCGTGTCGCCCGGCTTCAGCAGCGCGAACATCGCGGCGGCGTTGGCCTGCGCACCGGAGTGCGGCTGGACGTTCGCGGCCTCGGCGCCGAACAGCGCCTTGATGCGGTCGATCGCGATCTGCTCGACGACGTCGACGTGCTCGCAGCCACCGTAGTAACGGCGGCCCGGGTAGCCCTCGGCGTACTTGTTGGTCAGGACCGAGCCCTGGGCCTCCATGACGGCGACCGGAGCGAAGTTCTCCGACGCGATCATTTCCAGGGTGGACTGCTGGCGCGCGAGCTCGGCGTCGACGGCGGCGGCGACGTCCGGGTCGAGCTCGTGCAGAGGGGTGTTGAGAACAGACATCAGGATCCCCTGGGGTGTCAGTTGTCGGAGTGGGTGAGCGCGGCGTACTCCTCGGCGGAGAGCAGGTCGGCCGGCTCCTCCGCGGTGCGCACCTTGAACAGCCAGCCACCCTCGAACGGAGCGGTGTTGACGAGCGCCGGGTCGTCCACGACGTCCTGGTTGAACTCGACGACCTCGCCGGTGACGGGGGAGTACAGGTCGCTGACCGACTTGGTCGACTCAAGCTCGCCACAGGTCTCGCCCGCGGTCACCGTGTCGCCGACCGCGGGGAGCTGGGCGTAGACCACGTCACCGAGCGCGTTGGCCGCGAACTCCGTGATGCCGACCGTCGCGACGCCGTCCTCGGCGGTCGACAGCCACTCGTGCTCCTTGCTGTAACGCAGCTGCTGGGGGTTGCTCATGACCTGATTCTCCTGGATGCGGGGGAGTGGATACGAACTGCGGTCTTGGGTACTGAGACGGCGCCGTACGGGTTCCCGGACGGCGGACGTGGTGCGTGGGGCTACTTCTGCCGCTTGTAGAACGGCAGCGCCACGACCTCGTACGGCTCATGCGTACCGCGAATGTCGACGCCGACGCCGGACGTGCCGGGCGCGGCGTGCGCCGCGTCCACGTACGCCATCGCGATCGGCTTGCCCAGCGTCGGGGACGGGGCGCCGGAGGTGACCTCGCCGATGACCTGACCGTCGGCGACGACCGGGAAGCCGGCGCGCGGGACGCGGCGGCCCTCGGCGATCAGACCGACCAGCTTGCGCGGCGGGTTCGTGGCGGCGCGCTCGGCGGCGGACTCCAGCGCGGCGCGGCCGACGAAGTCGCCCTCCTTCTCGAACTTCACGACCCGGCCCAGGCCCGCGTCGAACGGGGTGAGGGAGGTGGTCAGCTCGTGCCCGTACAGCGGCATGCCCGCTTCCAGGCGCAGGGTGTCGCGGCAGGACAGGCCGGCCGGGACCAGGCCGACGCCCTCGCCCGCCTTGGTCAGCGCCTGCCACAGCTCCACGGCGTGCTCGGGGGCGACGAACAGCTCGAAGCCGTCCTCGCCGGTGTAGCCGGTGCGCGCGATCAGCGCGGGCACGCCCGCGACGGTGCCCGGCAGGCCGGCGTAGTACTTCAGGCCGTCCAGGTCGGCGTCGGTCAGGGACGCCAGGATGCCGGGGGACTCCGGGCCCTGCACGGCGAGCAGCGCGTACGCGTCGCGGTCGTCGCGGACCACGGCGTCGAAGCCGGCGGCGCGCTCGGTCAGGGCGTCCAGGACGACCTGGGCGTTGGAGGCGTTGGCGACGACCATGTACTCGGTCTCGCCGAGGCGGTAGACGATCAGGTCGTCGACGATCCCGCCGTCCTCCTGACAGATGTGCGTGTAGCGGGCGCGGCCGACACCGACGGTGGAGATGTTGCCGACCAGCGCGTAGTCCAGGGCCTTGACGGCCTCGGGGCCGGTCAGCGTGATCTCGCCCATGTGGGACAGGTCGAAGAGACCGGCCTTGGTGCGTACGGCGTTGTGCTCGTCGCGCTCGCTGGCGTACCGCAGCGGCATGTCCCAGCCCGCGAAATCGGTCATGGTCGCACCGAGCGAGCGGTGCAGCGCATCGAGGGCGGTCAGGCGGGGGGCAGTGCTCATGGGTGTGGCTCCCGGGTCCCAGGGCATCGACATGACATGACGAGGACGTTCCTCCCCATCTGTCATCGGAACCTGAGAGGTTCGCCGAGAGTTCCGCCGATCAGCAGATCGCCGGTTCTTCTCATCGACTTGCACCTTGGGTGGAGCTGCGCAGCAGCTCGCTTTTCAGATCTGCCTCATCCACGCGGTACGGGGCCTGAGAGATTCAAGGGAGGTTCTTGCTCCTTCGGCGCCCGCGCACGGCCTTGCGGCGTGCCGGGACTCTCCCGCGCGGATTCAAGCGGCCGGTATGCAGTTGGTCCAGATGGCGCACATCATTGCACGCCATGCCCGAGATCGGGCGGCGGGGTCCGAAAGTTCGTACGGCCCTCCGAAGGGCCGGACCGGAACCGGGGCCGCCGGATTACCGTCTCTTTACACTCAGTGGGCAAGGGTCCTGGTGACCCGATTCGGGGGAGGCGAACACTGTGCGGAGATTCGGAGTGGTGACGACGACGGGAACGGTGGAGGCGGTACCCGCGCAGCGCGGCGCGCGCGGGCGCGGCCGGGCGGCCGACACCGGCCTCGGCCTCGTACGCGACCTGCGCGGCCCGGCCGCGCGCGCCCCCCGCCGGCTCGGCTTCGCGGACGGGGACATCGTCGTGGTGTCCGGCCTGCCCGGCGGCGGCAAGAGCACGCTGATCAGGCGGGCGGCCGCCGAGGGCGGGGCCGTGGACTCCCAGGACACCCGCGAACGCTGGGAGCGCCGCATGCCCGCGGCCCTGCCGTACGCGGTGTACCGGCCGCTGGTGCGCGCCGCGCACTACTGGGGGCTGTGGCGGATCCTGCGCTCCGGGGCCTCCGTGGTCGTCCACGACTGCGGTACGCAGGCCTGGGTACGCGGCCTGCTCGCGGCCGCCGCGCGCCGCCGGGGCCGGGCGCTGCACCTGCTCCTGCTGGACAGCAGCCCCGAGGAGGCCCTCTCCGGTCAGGCCGCGCGCGGCCGCCGGGTCTCCGCCTACGCCTTCGCCCGCCACCGCGGCGCGGTGACCCGGCTGCTCCGCGAGGCCGAAGCGGGCCGCCCGCCCGCGGGCTGCGCGTCGGCGACCCTGCTGGACCGGGCCTCGGCCGCGACGGTGACCCGCATAGCCTTCACCGCCTGACCGGATCAGGCCTGGTGCGGCGCCGCTTCCGGGCTCTGCCCGGACCCGCTCCTCGAACGCCGGAGGGGCCGGATGTGCCGCTGCGCGGCAACCGGCCCCGGCAGCGGGCGCAGGCCGGACCGAAAGCAAGCCCCGCCGGCGTTCGGGACGCGGCGTTCGGGGCGGAGCCCCGGCTCTTTTCGGTGCCGGGCGAACCCCGGCGGCGCGGCCGCGCTCGGGGCCGGTACCCTGCGGGGCGACACGCGCGGGAAACAAGACAGAGGCAGGGGCAGATGCAGGGCAGCGGCTGGCCGGGGAATGAGCTGGAGCAGGTGCTCGGGGCAGCGCTCGGGCAGCCGGACGCCGGGGGGCGGATCCTGGAGGTCCTCGGGCGCAGCCAGGTATGGGTGCCCCTGCCGGGCGGGGGCACCCCGACGACGGCCGGCCTCGACCTGCCCACCATGGACATCGGCGGGGCGGCGTACGTCCCGGTCTACAGCTCCGAGGCCCAGTTCCTCGCCTGCGTCGGCCCCGGCATGGACTTCGCGGTGGCTCCCGCCGTCGAGTTCGCCCGCGGCCTGCCCCCGCAGCTCGGCATCGCCCTGAATCCCGAGGGCGCCGTCGGCGTACCGCTCCCGCCGCCCGCCGTCGCGGAGCTCTGCCGCAGCGGCCGGACCCCGCTCGACGGCCCGGCCACCGGTGGCCGGGTACGGCTCTTCGAGCCCGACTGGCAGGACGATCCGGTCGATTTCCTCGCCGCCGCCACCGAGGAGTTCCGGGCCACCGGGGTGGTCGCCGCCGCGCACCGCTGCCTCGCCAGCGTCGAGGGCGGGGCGCCCCAGCTGTTCGTCGGTGTCCGCCTGGTGGGATGGGAACCCGAGATGCAGGCCGCGCCGATGGAGGCCCTCGGAAGGGCCCTGACCCGTGTCCCGCCGCCGTGGCCGGTGCAGTTGATCCTGCTGGACGCCGTCCAGGACCCGGTCACGGACTGGATTCGTGAGCGCGTACGCCCCTTCTACCTGCCGTAGGGCCGCTTAAGCTGGTTACATCTCCTGGCCGCACGCGCGACTGCCGGTTCGGAGGACACGCGTGGAGCGACGGGCGGACGAAGAGGGGTTCCGGGTGAGTGCGTCAGGCACGGCCGCGGCCGGGCAGGTCGAGCACATGATGCGCCAGGTGACTCCCGGGCGCTACGAGAGTTACGAGTCACTCCTGCACGCCCTCTCCGAGGGCCGGCTGTGGATGCTGCTCTGGCAGGGGCAGCCGGGCTCCCCGGACGCCCAGTACGGCGGTATGGAGGTCGAGAGCCTCGGCTACGCGCCCTGCGTCACCTCCCCCCAGGAGCTGGCCGCCAGCGGCTGGAACCGGGGCTACGAGGTGGTCACCGGGCGGGACATCGCCCGCGCGCTGTACCCGGACCGCTGGGGCCTGTGGCTCAACCCGCACGCCCAGGGCGGCGGCCTCGGCGTGCCCTGGGCCGACCTGCGCCGGATCGCCACCGGCCTGGACCGGATGCCGGCCGGCCCGCTGCGCCTCTCCGAGCCCGCGATCGAGCTCCCGCAGTTCTACGGGCTGCTGACCCAGCACGCCCACCGCACCCCGGCCGTGCGGTCGCTGCGCCGCGCGTGGGTGCAGCCCGCGCTCGGCTCCCCGTACCTCGCGGTCGGGCTCGACCTGTACGACGCCTCCGCGCCCGCGCTGGAATCCGTACGGGAGATGATGCGGCAGTCCGTCGGGGTGGTCCCCGAGGGCGTCCCGGTGTGCACGGTCGCACTCGGGGACGAGCACGACCCCGTCGCCATGTGGCTGCGCGCGCAGACCCGGCCCTTCTACGACCGTGAGGGTCAGGCGCCGGCGTACTGACCCGATATCCGCATATCGAGACATCCCTCTCGAAGGCCGCACCGATCCCATCGGTGCGGCCTTCGGCATATCCGGTGAATCCGCCCAGGATCCGTGCCCGAAAGGGCAGTTGGGACGGATGTCCGTTCCGTGGAGAACGGGCGGTGTTTCACCGCTCAACAGATCCCGGGGTTCGGATAACGGAAGGTGTAGGCGTAGATCACGGTTGCGCATCACATCCCCGGGGGGTCTGGCGGGCGCTTGAGAGGGCGTTGAAGACTCCACCCCACCGAAGGCCGGTCCATCTCGCAAACACCAGCTCTTCACGTGCACTTCCGGCACATTTCGTGCCGATCGCACCACCAGCGACGCCGATTGAACCAAGCCGCCACAGCGGCGGGCATGGGCCGACCGATGTCGGCCGAGAGGGGTCCCACCACGATGACGGCACCACTGCAGGACACCAGCGCGGCCGAGCCCGCAGCCGTGGCCACCTCCGAGGTTCCGCGCAAGGCGATCGAGGGACGCTCGCTCGGCCGTATCGCGTGGACCAGACTCAAGCGCGACAAGGTGGCGATGGCCGGCGGCGTGGTCGTGCTGCTGCTGGTGGTCCTGGCCATGCTCTCGCAGCCGATCCAGTGGATCTTCGGGCTGGACCCCGACGCCCTGCACCAGGACCTCATCGATCCCTCCCTGGCCACCCCCGTGGGCTCCTTCGGCGGCATCAGCTGGGAGCACCCGCTGGGCGTGGAGCCGAAGTTCGGCCGCGACATCGCCACCCGCATCCTGGAAGGCTCCTGGGTCTCCCTGCTGGTCGCCTTCGGATCGACCGTGCTCTCGGTGTTCATCGGCTCCGTGCTGGGCGTCATCGCCGGGTACTACGGAGGCTGGGCCGACACGGTGATCAGCCGCATGATGGACACCTTCCTCGCCTTCCCGCTGCTGCTCTTCGCGATCTCCATCTCGGCCGCCCTCCAGGGCGGGGCCTTCGGCCTCGAAGGACTGCCGCTGCACATCAGCGTGCTGATCTTCGTGATCGGCTTCTTCAGCTGGCCCTACATCGGACGCATCGTGCGCGGCCAGACGCTCTCCCTGCGCGAGCGGGAGTTCGTCGACGCGGCCCGCAGCCTCGGCGCCCGCGGCCCCTTCATCGTCTTCCGCGAGCTGCTGCCGAACCTGATGGCGCCGATCCTCGTCTACTCCACGCTGCTCATCCCGACCAACATCCTCTTCGAGGCCTCCCTGAGCTTCCTCGGCGTGGGTATCCAGCCGCCGCAGGCCTCATGGGGCGGAATGCTCAGCTCCGCCGTGGCCTACTACAAGGTCGACCCGATGTTCATGGTCGTCCCGGGCATGGCGATCTTCGTCACCGTGCTCGCCTTCAACCTCCTCGGCGACGGCTTGCGCGACGCCCTGGACCCCAAGAGCTCGCGCTGACCCTCCCGTTCCTCGGGCACCCGGCCGAGGCTCCGCCAGTACCCACCATCACTCCGAATCAGGGGGCATCACTCCGCCATGAGAAGCAGGTCGAGAACAGCCGCGGTGCTTGCCGCCGCCATCACCGTCGCCCTCACCGCCTCCGCCTGCAATGGTGGTGACAAGACCGGCGGCGACGACAAGTCGGCAGGTGCCAACGCCGCCGTCAAGGCCGTGGTCAACGCCTCGGACAAGAAGGGCGGGACGGTCGTCTACGAGGCGTCCGACACCCCCGACTCCTTCGACCCCGGCAACACGTACTACGGCTTCGTCTTCAACTTCAGCCGCCTGTACGCCCGTCCGCTGACCACCTTCGCGCCCGCCCCGGGCGCCGAGGGCAACAAGGTGGTCCCGGACCTCGCCGAGAGCCTCGGCGTGCCGAGCGACGGCGGCGCGACCTGGACGTACAAGCTGCGCAAGGGCGTCAAGTACAGCGACGGCTCCACGGTCACCTCCAAGGACGTCAAGTACGCGGTCGAGCGCAGCAACTTCGCCCGTGACGTGCACTCCAACGGCCCGAACTACCTCGCGCAGTACCTCAAGAACAACGAGACCCCGTACGAGGGCCCGTACAAGGACAAGTCCGACACCGGACTGCAGTCCATCGAGACCCCCGACGACCAGACGATCATCTTCAAGCTGAAGCAGCCCTTCGCCGAGTTCGACTACCTGCTGGCGAACCCGCAGTCGGCCCCCGTGCCGAAGGCCAAGGACAACGGCGCGGACTATGTGAAGAACATCGTCTCCTCGGGCTCGTACATGTTCGAGAGCTACGAGCACGACAAGCAGGCCGTCCTGGTCCGCAACCCCAACTGGGACGCCTCCACGGACCCGCTGCGCAAGCAGCTCCCGGAGAAGATCGTCGTCAAGCTGAAGGTCAACCAGGAGACGATCGACTCCAACCTGAAGGCCGGCAACACCCACATCGACATCGTCGGCAACGGTGTGGCCCAGCAGACCCAGACCGAGCTGCTGACCTCGAAGGACCCCAACACCGACAACGCCGAGGGTGGTCGCCTGGTCTACATGGCGATGAACACCAAGGTGGCGCCCTTCGACAACGTCGAGTGCCGCAAGGCGGTCCAGTACGCGATCGACAAGGTGTCGGTGCAGACCGCCTTCGGCGGCCCCATCCGAGGCGCCATCGCCAGCACCGTCCTGCCGACCGACATCCCCGGTCACGTGGACTTCAACACCTACAAGACCCCGGACGACAAGGGTGACGAGGCCAAGGCCAAGGCCGCGCTGACCGCCTGCGGCCAGCCGAACGGCTTCGAGACCACCATCACCGCGCGCAACGACCGCGCCGGCGAGGTCGACATGGCCACGGCCATCCAGGCGTCCCTGAAGAAGATCGGGATCACGGTCAAGATCCAGCAGTTCCCGGCCGGCAAGTACTTCAGCGACTACGCGGGCGTCCCGAAGTTCACCGAGGACAACAAGATCGGCCTCATGATGATGCAGTGGGGCGCCGACTGGCCGAGCGGCTTCGGCTTCCTCCAGCAGGTCGTCCACGGTGACTCGATCAGCAAGACGGGCAACACCAACCTGTCGCAGCTGAACGACCCCGAGATCAACAAGATGCTGAACGACAACATCGCCAACACCGACTCCGCCGCCCGCGAGAAGGTCTACGGCGAGATCGACAAGAAGGTCATGGACCAGGCGGTCATCGTGCCCCTGACCTACTTCAAGGTCCTGCACTACCGCTCGCCCAAGCTCACCAACGTGGTCTCCAACCCGGCGTGGAGCGGTCAGTACGACTACCTCAACATCGGCCTGAAGTAACCCCGGACGTCAAGTCCTCAGGCAGTTCGACCCTCTCAGCCAGATCTGCCAGAACCGTGGAAGGCAGGTGAAGGCAGCAGTGCGCGCGCCGGTCCGTCCCGCGCCCCCGACCGGGGTGCGGGGCGGACCGGCGGACGCCGAAGCCGACCCCCGTGTTTGTGTACATCGTCCGGCGGCTGTTCGCCGCGGTGTTCCTGCTGCTCGTTGTCAGCGCGATCACCTTCGCGATCTTCTTCCTGCTGCCCCGGCTGGCCGGCGGCACGGCCGACTCGCTGGCCACCCAGTACGTGGGCAAGAACCCCTCGCCCGAGTCCATCGCCGCGGTCAAGAAGAACCTCGGTTTCGACCAGCCCCTGTACGCGCAGTACTGGGACTTCCTGCGGGGCATCTTCGCGGGCCGCGAGTTCAACTACGGCCCCGACCCCTCGCAGTGCAGCGCCCCCTGCCTCGGCTACTCCTTCAAGGACCACGTCGAGGTCTGGCCCGACATCGTCAACCGGCTGCCCATCACCGCCTCCCTCACCCTGGGAGCGGCCGTCATCTGGCTGATCACCGGCGTGACCACGGGCGTGGTCTCGGCCCTGCGGCCGGGCTCGCTCTTCGACCGGCTCGCGATGGGCGTGGCCCTCGCCGGCGTCTCGCTGCCGATGTTCTTCACCGGCACGCTCTCGCTGGCCGTCTTCGTCTTCAACTGGCCCGTGTTCACCAATGTGTACGTGGACTTCTCCCAGGATCCGGCCGCCTGGTTCCAGGGGCTGGTCCTGCCCTGGAGCACGCTGGCCTTCCTCTACTCCGCGCTCTACGCCCGGCTCACCCGGGCCGGAATGCTGGAGACCATGAGTGAGGACTACATCCGCACCGCGCGCGCCAAGGGCCTGCGCGAACGGGTGGTCATCACCCGCCACGGGCTGCGCTCCGCGCTGACCCCGATCGTGACCATCTTCGGCATGGACTTCGGGCTGCTCCTCGGCGGCGCCATCGTCACCGAGACGGTCTTCTCGTACCACGGCATCGGTGAGTACGCGTACCACGCCATCGCGGTGAACGACCTGCCGAAGATCCTCGGGGTGACCCTCTTCGCCGGAGCCTTCATCGTGCTGTGCAACCTGGTGGTGGACCTCGTCTACGCCATCATCGACCCGAGGGTGAGGCTGTCGTGACCGATCCGACTCCGAAGGGGAACGAGGCCGGCGCGACCGACGCCGCCGACCGCGGCGCGCACACCGCGACCGCCACGGCGCTGGTGGCGGGACCGGGCGACGGCCCTCCCTCCGAGGCCTTCCTCGACGTACGCGACCTCAAGGTCCACTTCCCCACCGACGACGGCGTGGTCAAGTCCGTCGACGGGCTCTCCTTCCAGCTGGAGAAGGGCCAGACCCTCGGCATCGTGGGCGAGTCCGGCTCCGGCAAGTCGGTCACCTCGCTGGCCGTCATGGGCCTGCACCGCGCGGGCAACGCCGACCGCTCCAACGTCGAGATGTCGGGCGAGATCTGGCTCGGGGGCAGGGAACTGCTGTCCGCCGATCCCGAGGAGGTGCGCCGGCTGCGGGGCCGCGACATGGCGATGATCTTCCAGGATCCGCTGAGCGCGCTGCACCCGTACTACACGATCGGCGCCCAGATCGTGGAGGCGTACCGCGTCCACAACGACGTGGACAAGAAGACGGCGCGCAAGCGGGCCGTCGAGATGCTCGACCGGGTGGGCATCCCCGAGCCGGGCAAGCGCGTGAACGACTATCCGCACCAGTTCTCCGGCGGCATGCGCCAGCGCGCGATGATCGCGATGTCGCTGGTCAACAACCCCGACCTGCTGATCGCGGACGAGCCGACCACGGCCCTGGACGTCACCGTGCAGGCGCAGATCCTGGACCTGATCCGTGATCTGCAGAAGGAGTTCGGCTCCGCCGTCATCATGATCACGCACGACCTGGGCGTGGTCGCGGAGATGGCCGACGAGATCCTCGTGATGTACGGCGGCCGGTGCGTCGAGCGGGGCACCGCCGAGAAGGTCTTCTACGAGCCCCGCCACCCCTACACCTGGGGCCTGCTGGGCTCGATGCCGCGCATCGACCGCGAGCAGAGCGAGCGCCTCATCCCGGTCAAGGGCTCCCCGCCCAGCCTCATCAACATCCCCGACGGCTGCGCCTTCAACCCGCGCTGCCCGTACGCCGATGTGCCCAAGGGCAACGTGACGCGTACGGTCCGGCCCGAGCTCACCCAGGACGACAGCCGCCACTGGTCCGCCTGCCACATGTCGCAGGACGAGCGGACCCGGATCTGGACCGAAGAGATTGCGCCGAAGCTGTGACCGAGACGCCTGACACGAAGAAGCCGGAATCGGTGGTCATTCCCGCGCAGGCCAAGGACTCTCCCGAGGTCCTGCTCAAGGTCACCGGCCTGACGAAGCACTTCCCGATCACCAAGGGGCTGATCCGGCGCCAGGTGGGCGCGGTCAAGGCCGTCGACGGCCTCGACTTCGACGTCCGGCGCGGGGAGACCCTCGGCATCGTCGGCGAGTCCGGCTGCGGGAAGTCGACCATGGGCCGGCTGATCACGCGGCTGCTGGAGCCGACCGGCGGCTCCATCGAGTTCGAGGGCAGGGACATCACGCACCTCGGGGTGTCGGGCATGCGCCCGCTGCGCCGGGACGTGCAGATGATCTTCCAGGACCCGTACGGCTCGCTGAACCCCCGCCACACGGTGGGCACCATCGTCAGCGCGCCGTTCAAGCTCCAGAAGGTCACCCCGGAGGGCGGGCTCAAGGCGGAGGTCCAGCGGCTGCTCTCGCTCGTGGGCCTCAACCCCGAGCACTACAACCGCTACCCGCACGAGTTCTCCGGCGGCCAGCGCCAGCGCATCGGCATCGCCCGGGCCCTCGCACTGAAGCCGAAGCTGGTGGTCGCGGACGAGCCCGTCTCGGCGCTGGACGTGTCGATCCAGGCCCAGGTGGTCAACCTGCTGGACGACCTCCAGGACGAGCTCGGGCTCACCTACGTGATCATCGCGCACGACCTGTCGGTCATCCGGCACGTCTCGGACCGCATCGCCGTGATGTACCTCGGCAAGATGGTCGAGCTGGCCGACAACAAGGGGCTGTACGGGGCGCCGATGCACCCCTACACCAATGCCCTGATGTCGGCCGTGCCCGTGCCCGACCCGAGGCGGCGCGGCGCCAAGAGCGGCCGCATCCTGCTCAAGGGCGACGTCCCGTCGCCGATCTCGCCGCCGAGCGGCTGCCGCTTCCACACCCGGTGCTGGAAGGCCACGCAGATCTGCGCGACGCAGGAGCCGCCGCTGCTGGCGCTGAAGCCGGGCCACCAGGTGGCCTGCCACCACCCGGAGAACGCCCCCGACCAGGCGCCGGGCGACCAGCCCCTGCCGGGCGCGGCGGACGCGGTGGCCAAGGTCACGGAGTGACGAGTACGCCGGCGGGGCCGTGCTGTTTCAGCCCCGCCGGCGTGTGAGGCGCGGGGGTGCGGGGGCAGCGCCCCCGCAACGACGCCGCACCGCACACCGGCCTCGGTGGAGCCCCGCATTCCGTCGAGCCCGCCGCAGGTGACAATGGCCCGGTGCTCCACGATCTCTTCCCGCCCGGGATCCAGCATGCCCTGGACCTCGCCGGCATCTTCGTCTTCGCCACCGCAGGCGCCCTGCTCGCCGTCCGCAAGAACTTCGACGTCTTCGGCATCGCCGTCCTCGCGCTCGTCACGGCCCTGGGCGGCGGTCTCTTCCGGGACATCGTCATCGGCGCCGTGCCGCCCGCAGCCTTCGGTGAGCTCAGCTTCTTCGTGACCCCCCTGGTCGCCGCCGCGATCGTCTACTTCCTGCACCCCGAGGTGCAGCGGATCAACCACGCCATCAACGTCTTCGACGCGGCCGGCCTCGGGCTGTTCTGTGTGACGGGTACGACCAAGGCCTACGAGTTCGGCCTCGGCCTGACCGCCTCCGCGGCGCTCGGCGTGACCACGGCCGTCGGCGGCGGCGTCCTGCGCGACGTGCTGGTCAACGAGGTGCCCTCGCTGCTGCGCGACCGCGAGATGTACGCCGTCCCCGCGCTGGTCGGCGCCTCGATGGTGGCCGTCTTCATCAGCCTGCACGCCCTCAACGGCATCACCACCGGTCTCGCGATCGTCACCACCTTCGTCCTGCGCCTCCTCGCCATGCGCTACCACTGGCGGGCTCCGCTGGCCTGGAACAGGCGGTCGTCGGTGGCCGAAGAGCCGTAACAAAAGAAAGCTACCGCTTAGTAGCAAGCCCGTGTACCGTCGTTTACATGTCACACGCAGCTGCCAAGGCATCCATCGGCGACAGTGAGTTCGACCGCGACACCGCCATCACCGCACGCGCGGGCGAGCCCGGGGTGTACGACGCGGAACTCTCCGCCGGCTGGACGATCATCGCCGCCGTGAACGGCGGCTACCTGCTGGCCCTGGTCGGCCGGGCCCTGTCGGCGGCCCTCCCGCACCCGGACCCGTTCACCGTCTCCGCGCACTACCTGACCTCCTCCGTGCCCGGCCCCGCCGTGATCCGCACCCAGGTCGTGCGCGTCGGCCGCACCCTCTCCACCGGCCAGGCCTCGCTGTTCCAGTACGACGAGAGCGGCGCCGAGATCGAGCGCATCCGCGTCCTCGCCTCCTACGGCGACCTCGCGGCCCTGCCGGACGACGTACGCACCGTCGCCGTGCCGCCCGCCATTCCCGCCTACGAGGACTGCATCGGCCCCGAGGCCGGCCCGGCCCCGATCCCCGGCAGCTCCGCCATCGTGGACCGGCTCCGCCTCCGCCTGGACCCGGCGACCGCCGGATGGGCCGTCGGCGCGCCCTCCGGCAAGGGCGAGATGCGGGCCTGGTTCGAGCTGGCCGACGGCCGCGACGCCGACCCGCTCTCCATGCTCCTGGCCGTCGACGCGCTGCCGCCGACCGCCTTCGACATGGGCCTGGTGGCCTGGACCCCGACGGTGGAACTCACCACCCACGTCCGCCGCCGCCCGGCCCCCGGACCGCTCCGGGTCTCCATCACCACCCGCAACCTGGCCGGCGGCTTCCTGGAGGAGGACGCCGAGGTCTGGGACTCCTCGGACCACCTCGTCGCGCAGTCCCGCCAACTGGCCCGCGCCCTGCGCCCGGCCTGACACAGGCCGGCCCGGGCCCGGCACACCGGGCCGGGCCCGGCACCGGGCCGGGGCGACCGGTCCGGCGGTGCCCGGGATGCCTTGCCGGCCATCGTGGGGTCCCGCGGGGCGAGGGGCCACCGGCGGGCTCGTAGAATCGGGGGATCATGGCCTACCTCGACCACGCCGCCACCACCCCGATGCTGCCGGAGGCCGCCGCGGCGATGACCGCGCAGTTCGCCGCCACGGGGAACGCCTCCTCCCTGCACGCCGCCGGCCGCCGGGCCCGCCGTACCGTGGAGGAGGCCCGCGAGGCCTTCGCCGAGGCGGTAGGCGCCCGCCCCAGCGAGGTGGTCTTCACCGCCGGCGGCACGGAGGCCGACAACCTCGCCGTCAAGGGCCTCTACTGGGCCCGGCGCGACGCCGACCCCGCCCGGACCCGGGTCATCGCCAGCCCCGTCGAGCACCACGCCGTGCTCGACGCCGTCCACTGGCTCTCCGAGCACGAGGGCGCACAGGTCGAGTACCTGCCCGTGGACCGCTACGGGCGCGTCCACGCCGACGCCTTCCGCGAAGCCGTCGAGCGCAACCCCGACGACGTGGCCCTGGCCACCGTCATGTGGGCCAACAACGAGATCGGGACCGTCATGCCGGTCCGCGAACTGGCCGCCATCGCCCGCGAGTACGGGATCCCGCTGCACTCCGACGCCGTCCAGGCCTTCGGTCAGCTCGACGTCCACTTCGGTGACAGCGGCCTCGCCGCGATGACCGTCAGCGGCCACAAGATCGGCGGCCCCTACGGCATCGGCGCACTGCTGCTCGGCCGCGACCAGAGCCCCGTACCCGTCCTGCACGGCGGCGGCCAGGAGCGGCACGTCCGCTCCGGCACCCTCGACGTGCCGGCCGTCGCCGCCTTCGCCGTGGCCGCCGTCCTCGCCGTCGAACGGCGCGAGCGGTTCGCCACCGAGATCGGCGCCCTGCGCGACGAGCTGGTCGCCGCCGTCCGCGCGGCCGTGCCCGACGCCGTCCTCGGGGGCGACCCCGACGAGCGGCTTCCCGCCAACGCCCACTTCAGCTTCCCCGGCTGCGAGGGCGACTCGCTGCTGCTCCTGCTCGACGCCCAGGGCATCGAGTGCTCCACCGGCTCCGCCTGCACGGCGGGCGTGGCCCAGCCCAGCCACGTCCTGCTGGCCGCCGGCACCGACCCGCAGCTGGCCCGCGGCACCCTGCGCTTCTCCCTCGGCCACACCTCCACCAAGGAGGACGTCGCGGCCCTGGCCGCGGCCATCGGCCCGGCGGTGGAGCGCGCCCGCACGGCCGGCCTCAGCTAGGAGCCTCCAGGGCCGCCCGGATCAGGCCGATGTAGCGGTTCCAGTCCCAGTGGCGGCCGGGATCGGTGTGGTCGGCGCCCGGCACCTCGGAGTGGCCGACTATGTGCGTGCGGTCCGCCGGTATGCGGTACCGGCGGCAGACGTCGGCCGCCAGCCGGGCCGAAGCCGCGTACATCGCGTCCGTGAAGTCCTGCGGGCGGTCCACGAAGCCCACGTGCTCGATGCCGACACTGCGCTCGTTCATCGAGCGGTTCCCCGAGTGGAAGGCCACGTCCAGCTCGCGCACCATCTGCTCCACGTGCCCGTCCCCGCGCACTATGTAGTGCGCCGACGCCCTGTGCCACGGGTTCTTGAAGGCGTCCACCGAGGACTCGAAGCCGCCCTGTGTGACATGCACGACGATCCGGTCCACCCGGTAGTCGGCCGGACGGTCCGCCTTGCGCCAGTTCGCGGGCGAGGCCGAGGTCCAGCTCGCGCCCGCGTGGTCCAGCTCGCCCTCCTTGCGCGGCTTGTCCACACCCGGTATCAGCCACCAGGCACGGCCGATCTCCTCCCGGCCGGCCACCGCGGCAACCGCGAAGACCCCGAGCCCGCCGAAGAGCACGGCCCTGCGGGTCCGCCCCGGCGACTTCTTCCCCTTGTTCCCCTGCTCGACGATGTGATCCACCCCCCGTACCCCGATAACGCGCTGTGACCCCGCCCGGTTCCCCCGTACTCTGGACGGTGCTATGACTGAGAACCTGCCGCGCACCGCCCGTCCCCTTCGCGTCCTGGCCGCCATGTCCGGGGGCGTGGACTCCGCCGTCGCCGCCGCCCGCGCGGTCGAAGCCGGGCACGACGTGACCGGCGTCCACCTGGCGCTCTCCGCGAACCCGCAGTCCTTCCGGACCGGCGCCCGCGGCTGCTGCACCATCGAGGACTCCCGTGACGCCCGCCGGGCCGCCGATGTCATCGGCATCCCGTTCTACGTCTGGGACCTCGCCGAGCGCTTCCGCGAGGACGTCGTCGAGGACTTCATCTCCGAGTACGAGGCAGGGCGCACCCCGAACCCGTGCCTGCGCTGCAACGAGAAGATCAAGTTCGCGGCGCTGCTCGACAAGGCCCTCGCGCTCGGCTTCGACGCCGTCTGCACCGGCCACTACGCGACCGTCGTGCTGAACGAGGACGGCTCCCGCGAGCTGCACCGCGCCTCCGACATGGCCAAGGACCAGTCCTACGTCCTCGGCGTCCTCGACGAGAAGCAGCTCGCCCACGCCCTCTTCCCGCTCGGTGACACCCTCACCACCAAGGAAGAGATCCGCGCCGAGGCCGAGGAGCGGGGGCTGGCCGTCGCGAAGAAGCCCGACAGCCACGACATCTGCTTCATCGCCGACGGCGACACCCAGGGCTTCCTCGCGAACCGCCTCGGCAAGGCCGAGGGCGACATCGTCGACGAGGCGACCGGCGAGAAGGTAGGCACCCACGAGGGCGCCTTCGGCTTCACCATCGGCCAGCGCAAGGGCCTGCGCATCGGCCACCCCGCCCCCGACGGCAAGCCGCGCTACGTCCTCGACATCTCGCCGGTGAACAACACCGTCACCGTCGGCCCCGTCGAGGCCCTCGACGTCACCGCCCTCACCGCGATCCGCCCCCGCTGGTGCGGAGCCGTGGCCGCCGCCCCGGGCACCTACACCGCCCAGCTGCGCGCCCACGGCGGCGAGACCGAGGTCTTCGCCGAGGTCGTGGACGGCGAGCTGCGCGTCTCCTTCACCGAGCCGGTCCGGGGCGTGGCCCCCGGTCAGGCGATCGTGCTCTACGACGGGACCCGCGTGGTCGGCTCGGCCACCATCGCGACCACGACGCGGGCCGCCGCCACCGTCTGAACGGCGCCCTTCACGGCATGACGCCGCGGCCCGTCCCCCCGGGCGGGCCGCGGCGCCGTGCCGTCCCGGTCAGGCCGCCGGGTACCAGACGGTCCCGTTGCCGCCGTGCTGGGCGAGGGTGGTCGCGATGATCTCGCCCTCCCGGAAGTAACGCGGGTGCTGCTGCAGGAAGCCGGGGAAGGAGTCCAGGGACGTCGCGTCACAGACCCCGTCGGTCTTGATGCAGTGGCGCTGGACCGGGACGCCGGGGAAGTCCTCCGGCCCGGTGCCGGGGGAGTACGCCACGAACGGGATGAGGACCCCCTGGGGGACCAGGCGCCAGAAACCGGTTCCGGGCTGCATCGGGTCGGAGTAGAGCATGCCGTCGACCCGGTCGCGCGGCACCTCGGTGCCGTTGTCCGCGATCGTCTGGAGCAACAGGTCGGCGACCCAGGCGCCCTGGGAGTAGCCGGCGATCGTGAAGGTGGCGGTCGGGTCGCTCCGGTAGGCCTCCTCCAGGGCGGCCCGGGCGTTCCAGTAGCCCTGGTTCACGCTGTCGCCGAAGCTCGGTGCGAAGGGGGCCGGTTGTTCGTTGTGGCTGCCGACGAAGGGGCCGCCGCTGGCCACGTAGCAGACCGGAATCGCGATGCCCCCGTTCAGATTCCTGTTCGCGGCGTCGAAGCTCGTGGTGCACCCGGGCGCCTCCGCGGCCGCGCCGGTACCGCCGATCTCGATGTAGTAGTGGTTCGCCGGGGCGGCGTGCGCAGTGGTCGGCGCGGCCACGGCGCCGGCGAGTAGGAGGGCCGTTGCTGCGACGGCGGACTTGAGGCGGCGGGCGAGCCTGTTGGGCTTCGTGGTGGACATGCGGGTCAACTCCCCTGGATCGATGCGGTCGCCGCGTCGGGTGCGGCGACCGGCCCTCATCGTGGTGTTCGTGCTGGTCGGAGGACCATGCCCGCAACCGGCCATATGTGGCCGGTCGGTGATGCCCCGTGGTTTGACCGGGATCCGGGAGGACATCGGACTCACGTGGCAGGGACGTCGTCGGGTGGAAGGGCGGACAGGTGAGCAGCCGGTTCGGTGCGTTGCTCCGCGGGTTGCGGCACGAGGCGGGGATGACGCAGGAGCAGTTGGCCGAGCGGTCCCGGCTCGGGGTCCGCACCATCCACCGGCTGGAGACCGGCAAACCCACCGACGCCCGCATGGGAACGGTGAAGCAGGTCGCGCACGCGCTGGCCGACGAGCTGAAGCGCGACCGGGACGAGCTCTGGACGGACCTGCTGGCCGCCCACCGCGGCAACGGAGCCGCCGCCGGTGAGGACCTACGTGCCGCACCTGCTCCGGTGCCGGAGCCGGCGCCGGAGCCGGCGCAGGCGCCCCGGACGCTGCCGGAGCGGACGCCCGAACCGGACCGTCCGGCCCGGCCGGTGCCGTACCGCACACTGCCGAC
This sequence comes from Streptomyces xanthophaeus, assembly GCF_030440515.1. GTDB lineage: Bacteria > Actinomycetota > Actinomycetes > Streptomycetales > Streptomycetaceae > Streptomyces > Streptomyces kutzneri. The sequence continues at coordinate 2,670,872 of NZ_CP076543.1, read as the reverse complement.
GTCCCGGGGCGCCCTGGCCGAGGCCGCCGGGGCGCTCGCCCACGACGTCTACGGCCGCTGCATCCGCGAGGAGGAGCAGCGCCGCATCCACGACCCTTTCCCGCTGCCCGTGCGGTGGCGGTCGGCCCCCGCCGACCTGCTGGACCACTGGGACAACATCCGCGGCTCCGTGCCCGGAGCCGCCCGCGGCCCGCTCTCCCTGGACGGCGGCCTCACGGACATCGCCGACGTCTACCGGCGCGTCCGGTCCGGGCGGCTGGTGGTGCTCGGCCGGGCCGGCTCCGGCAAGACCGTCCTCGTCCTGCGGTTCGTCCTCGACCACCTGGGCGCGCGCTCCGACGCCGAGCCCGTGCCCGTGGTCTTCAGCATGGGATCGTGGGACCCGACCGGCACCACCCTGCGCGACTGGCTGATCGCCCGCCTGCTGCGCGACCACCCGAACCTCGACGCCCGCGCCGCCGGCGGCCCGACCCTCGCCGCCGCCCTGGTGGACGCCGGATGGATCCTGCCGGTCCTGGACGGGTTCGACGAGCTGGCCACCGGGCTGCTCGGCGTCGCCCTGCGCGAACTCAACGCGAGCTCGCTGCCGCTGCTCCTGACCAGCCGCACCGAGCAGTTCGCCGAGGCCGTCGGGGTCGAGGTGCTCCGCCGGACCGCGGGCATCGAGCTGCTGGACCTGGACGCCGCCGACCTGGTCCACTACCTGCCCCGCACCGCGCGCCCGGGCGCGCCGGCCGGCCCGGAGGGACCGGACGGCGGGGACGGCCGGGCCGCCACCGGCTGGGACCCCGTCCTGGAGCGGCTGCGCACGGACCCGGACGACGGGCCGGGCGCACGCCTGAGGGCCGTACTGAGCACCCCGCTGATGGTCCTGCTCGCCCGGACCGCCTACAGCGACACCCCGGCCCAGGACCCGGCCGGGCTGCTGGACGAGGCCCGCTTCCCGACCCCGGAGGCCATCGAGGAGCATCTGCTGGCCGGGTTCGTGCCGAGCGTCTACCAGCCCCTGCCCACGGCCGTCCCGGGCGACCGCCGCGGGCGCAGGCCCCGTACCTGGGACCCGTACCGCGCCGGGCGCTACCTGGGCCACCTCGCTGGCCACCTGGACCGGCCCGGGCACCACGCGGGCCAGGACCTGGCGTGGTGGCAGCTGCGCGACTCGCTGCGGCTGTCCTCGCGGATCCTGGCCGTCGTCCTCGCCTGCTCCCTGGTCACCGCCGTCGCCGACTGGCTGGTCTTCCCGGCGAAGAATCTGGCAGCGGGCCGCGGCGCCGCGTTCGCCCTGGGTGCGGGCCTGCTGGACGCGGTGCTGTTCGGCCCCGCCGTCGGCCTCGCCTTCGGGCTGGTCTACGGGCTCATGGCCGTGCTCGGGATCCGGGCGTTCGAGCCGTCCCGGGTGCGGATGCGGCTGCCCGGCCGCCGCCGGCGGGGCGTCGGACCGTCCTCCCGCAGGTTCGCCACCCTGGTCCCGGCCGGACTGCTGGGCGGCTTCGTGATGGGCCTCGGGTGCGGGATCGCCTTCACCGTGGGCGCGCAGCTGACGTACGGCGGGATGCCGGTCGACGCGGCGGTGATCGAGGCGACGGCCGTCAACTGCCTCATGTACGGGCTCACGTTCGCCCTGGCGGGAGGGCTCGTACTCGGGCTCGTGGCCACGCTGGAGACCCCCATCGACCTCGGCCGGGCCGCCACCCCCACGGACCTGCTGGCCGTCAACCGCAGCATCGTGGTGCGCCAGGCACTCTTCCTCGCGCCGATGCTGACCCTGGTGATCGCCTTCGGCGGCCGGCTCATGACCGAGCTGCTCCAGGGTGTCGTCGGCCCCCTGACCTGGCCGATGGCCGACGGGCTCGCGCTCGGCGCCGTGGGCGGGGTGGCCGGCGCGCTCTCCTACGTGCTGGCGTTCACCGCCTGGGGCCAGTGGGTGCTCCTGGCCCGGATCTGGCTGCCGCTGACCGGCCGCCTCCCCTGGGCGACGGTCGCCTTCCTGGAGGACGCCTACCGGCGCGGCGTCCTGCGCCAGGTCGGCGCCGTCTACCAGTTCCGCCACGCCCGCCTCCAGGGCCACCTGCGCGGCCGGCCGACGGGGCCCGCCGGCCAGGACGCGCCGGGCGCAGGGTCACCCGCCCGGTGATCTCCACACCGTCTCGGGGCGGTGGTCCGGCCCGGTGATCGTCGCCCAGCAGAGCCCGCAGGAGATCATGTCGTTGTCCTCGCCGAAGGTGAGATCCGCAGGCTGGCCCGGTACGGACCTGGACACCGCGAAGTCGATCGGCTTCTCCATGTAGCACTGCTGGTCGCTCTTGGTCGGCCAGAACGCATCGTCGCCGAGGCTGGACGAACGCGGGCGGAAGCTGCTGCCGGCCCGGACGAGCGCGTCGACCATCTCGTACATGTGTCGCTGCGAATGCTCCATGGCCCGAGTCTGCACCGGGTCGCCGCATGACCACGGGGCGGGGTGGCCGACGGACGCAGTCCGCCCGCCGTCCCCGGTCACGCAGGGGCGGCGGGCGGACTGCGGCGAACCTCGAACCTGATCGCCCGGACGGGTCGCGGTCGGTGTGCGCCTCAGGCGACGGTCAGGACGATCTTGCCGGTGGTGCGGCCCTGCTCACCGATCTCGTGGGCCTTCGCGGCCTGCTCCAGCGGCAGCACCGTGTCGACCAGCGGCTTCAGCAGGCCCTGCTCGACGAGCGCCGCGATCTCCCGCAGGCCGCCCAGGTCCGGCTCCACCAGGACCCAGGAGGCGTGCACCCCCTGCGGGTCGGCCGGGAGGGAGTCCGGGCCGGGCAGGGTCACCAGGTGGCCGCCGGCCTTGAGGACCTTCAGGGAGCGCCGCGTGTAGTCCCCGCCGATGGCGTCGATCACGACGTCCACGTCGGCGACGGCGTCCTCGAAGTCCGTGGTGCGGTAGTCGATCACCTCGTCGGCGCCGAGCTCGCGCAGCAGTGCGTGCTTGCCCTCGCTCGCGGTGCCGATCACGTACGCGCCCCGGGCCTTGGCGATCTGCACCGCCAGGTGGCCCACCCCGCCGGCCGCCGCGTGCACCAGCACGCGCTGTCCGGCGCTCACCCCGGCCGTGTCCACCAGGGCCTGCCAGGCGGTCAGTGCGGCCAGCGGCAGCGCCGCGGCCTGCACGTGGTCCAGCGTGGCCGGCTTGGGGGCGAAGTGCCGGGCGGGGCCCGTCACGTACTCGGCGTAGCCGCCCGCCTGCCGCGGGAAGTGCGGCATGCCGTACACCTCGTCACCGGGGGAGTGGCGGGTCACGCCGGGGCCGACCGCCTCGACGGTGCCGGAGACGTCCCAGCCGACGATCGGGTGCTCGCCCCAGGCGATGAGCGCCCCGCTCTCCCGGGTCTTCCAGTCGACGGGGTTGACGCCGGCCGCGTGGACCCGGACGAGGACCTCGCCCAGACCGGGCTCGGGCCGGTCGATCTCCCGCTCGACCAGGTTCTCCGGGCCGCCCCACTCGTTCACGACGATCGCGCGCATTTCTGTCCGCCTCATTCCATCCGCAGGTGTCGGGATCCGGGTCGTTTCCCGGCGACGTGTCCCAGATTCGGGCACGGCACCCCTCGGTGGTGTTGGCCGTTTGGCCACTATGTGACAGGATCTGGCCATGAGCGAGACGCGGGAACACACCGAGCACACGGCCCGCCCCGGGAGCGGCACGGACGGACGGCACCTCGTCGCGGTGCTCGCGCTGCCGGGCTTCCCCCCGTTCGAGCTGGGCATTCCCTCCCGGGTCTTCGGCAGTGCCGTGGGCGAGGACGGCGAAGACCTCTACGAGGTCGTCGTCTGTACCGCCGACGGCGCCCCCGTGCTCAGCGACTCCGGCTTCACCCTCCAGCCCGCCGCCGGGCCCGAGGCCCTCGCCGCCGCCGACACCGTGATCGTCCCGCCCACCCACGCCATGCCGGAGCTGGCCCTCGGCGGGCCGCTGCCGCCCGCGGTCGCCGCGGCCATCGCCCGCATCCGCCCCGGCACCCGCCTCGTGTCGATCTGCACCGGCTCCTACGTGCTCGCCGCCGCCGGCCTGCTCGACGACCGGCCCGCGACCACCCACTGGAACCTCGCCCGGGAGTTCCGCCGCGCCTACCCGAGGGTGCGCATCGACGAGGACGTCCTCTTCGTCGACGACGGCGACGTCCTGACCTCGGCCGGCGTCTCTGCCGGGGTCGACCTGTGCCTGCACATGATCCGCCGCGACCACGGTGTCGCCGTCACCAACCGGGCCGCGCGCATGTGCGTCGTCCCGCCCTGGCGCGACGGCGGCCAGGCCCAGTACATCGACCGCCCCGTCCCCGATCCGACCGTCGCCACCACCACCGCCACCCGCGCCTGGGCCCTGGAACGCCTCGCCGAACCGGTCACCCTCGGCGAGCTGGCCGCGCACGCCCGGATGAGCCTGCGCACCTTCACCCGGCGCTTCCGCGACGAGGTCGGCATGACCCCGGTGCAGTGGCTCACCGCGCAACGCCTGGAACTGGCCCGCCACTTGCTGGAGTCCAGCGACCTGCCGGTCGACCTGGTGGCCCACCGGGCCGGCTTTGGCTCCGCGAACTCCCTGCGCCAGCACATGCGTTCCACGCTCGGTGTCTCCCCGATCGCCTACCGGCGCACCTTCCAGCCCGCATCGGCATGACCTCGCAGGTCATCGCCGGCGCGGCTGCGTGCTGACAGGATCGGAGCAACGCCCGCACCGGCGGGCCCGTGCACAGGGGGAGAGACCATGACCGCGTACGCCATCGCCCACATACGCCCCGACATCATGAACGAGTACATCCTCGAGTACATCGAGCGGATCCCGTCGACGATGGAACCCTTCGGCGGCCGCTTCCTCGTCCACGGCAAGGAGGTCGAGGTCATGGAGGGCCCCTTCCCCGGCACCGTCGTCGTCATCGGCTTCACCGACATCGAGAGTGCCCGCGCCTGGTATGCCTCCGACGCCTACCGGGCCATCCTCCCGCTGCGCACCGACCACATCCCGGGCGAGGTCATCCTGGTCGAGGGCGTCCCGGCCGGCTACGACGCCCGGCGGACGGCCGCGGCCCTGCGCGAAGCGGCCGGGCCGCGATGAACCCGGTCGTCTACATCCTCGGCGGACCGGACGGATACGGCGCCACCGACGACGACTGGGGGGCCGTCGGCCTGGATTTCGACCTGCTGGCCGGTCCGGACTTCCTGTTGGCGCTGATGCGCCAGGGCTCCTCGTACGGACAGCCGTACTCCTGGCGGCCCGACGACGAGATCGACGCGGGCGTCGCGGTGGACCCAGACTGCAAGGTCCTGCGGCTGTTCGTCCTGGAGGGCCCCCTCGCCGAGACGTACACCCGCCGGGCCGCCTTCGCCCTCCTGCGGGCTGCCTGGCCCGGCTGGAAGGTGCACTGGATCTACGGCGCCCAGACCGGGCTGCGGAGCTGCCTCGGCCTCGACCCCGCGGACGACGAGGACCGCGAGCGCCGGGTATGGGCCGACGACCTCTTCGTCTCCCGGCCCGAGGTACCGCACACCCCGGGTCCGGGCCTGGCGTCCACGGTGGTGACCCTGGACGGCCCGGACCGCTGCCACCTGGTGGGCTACGGCTTCGACCACCCCGTCATGCATGGTCCGGCCCTGCTCGACCTCCTGGACGGGGCGACGGACGAGGGCGGCTACCACGGGCTCGCCGAGGGCGGCGTGCGTATCGACGCGCACCGCCGCCGGGTCGGCTGGTGGACCGTCGGGACCCAGATCCACTCCGACACGGTGGCCGCGCGCTGGCCGGGCTGGACGGTCGAGTTCTGGGAGGACCGCTGGGCCGAGCATCGCGCGGCCTCGGGCGGCCGCTTCGACCCGACCGAGCCGGACGACACGGCCACGCTGATCTCCGTACGGGACGCGGCGCTGCGGCACTGGACGCCGATCCCCACCGATGAACGCGACGGGCTCATCTGCCTGGCGGGACTCACCGGGAGGGGCCTCACCACCCGGCAGGCGCCGCCGGTTCGGGCCCGGATCGAGGCGGCTTACCGGCAGGCCGCCGGGGGATGACGAGGGATGACGAGGGATGACGGGGGGTGACAGGGGATGGCGGGGTGCGAGCATGGGCGGTATGGCTACTCACTTGATCACCGGTGCCGGCTCCGGCATCGGCGCCGCCGTCGCGGCCCGGCTGCACGCACGCGGCGACGACCTCGTCCTCCTGGCCCGGGACGCAGGCCGTGCCCGCGAGCTCGTCGGCCGCTACCCCGGCGCCACGTCCCTCGTCGGCGACCTCGCCGACCCTGACCGGCTGTCGTGGGCGTTCTCCAAGCAGGCCGTCCCGGAGCGGATCGACTCCCTGCTGCACATCGCCGGGATCGTCGACCTCGGTCCGGTCGGTGAGCTCCGGCCCAAGACCTGGCACCAGCAGCTCAACGTGAACCTGATCGCCCCCGCCGAGGTCACCCGGCTGCTGCTGCCCACCCTGCGCGCCTCCAAGGCCACCGTCGTCTTCGTGAACTCGGGCGCCGGTCTGGCCGCCCACCCCGACTGGAGCGCGTACGCCGCCTCCAAGCACGGGCTCAAGGCGCTCGCCGACTCGCTGCGCGGCGAGGAGCGGGCCAACGGCATCCGCGTCACCTCCGTCTACCCGGGCCGTACCGCCAGCCCCATGCAGGCCAAGGTGCACTCGCAGGAGGGCAAGGAGTACGACCCGGCCGCCTGGATCGACCCCGAGTCGGTGGCCACCACGATCGTCATGGCCATCGACCTCCCCCGCGACGCCGAGGTCAACGACCTGAGCGTCCGGCCGGGCCGATGAGCGCCGGCGCCACCGGCGTCGGATCGCTGCCCGGCGGCGACGCCCGCGAGGCAGCGAAGACCGTCACCGGGTCCTTCGAGGAGTTCCCCTACCTCGCCGAGCTGCCCGCCCGCGGGCCCGGCGCGGACATGATCGGCAGGTCCCTCGGACTGCTCGTCGACATGTACGCCCACGTCGAGCCCAGCGGCTGGCGGATCAGCGACCGCCCGGGACGGGACTCGAAGCGGGCGCGGTCCTGGCTGGGGGAGGACCTCGACGCGCTGGAGGAGTTCACCCAGGGGTACACGGGGAAGCTCAAGGTCCAGGCCGTCGGACCGTGGACGCTGGCCGGCGCCCTGGAACTGCACGGCGGCGAGGCCATGCTCCAGGACCCGGGGGCCTGCCGGGACCTGGCCGGATCGCTGGCCGAGGGCCTGCGCGAGCACCTGGCCGACGTGCGCAAGCGCATTCCGGGGGCCCAGGTCGTGCTGCAGCTCGACGAGCCCTCGCTGACGGCCGTACTGCTCGGCCGGGTCCGCTCGGCGAGCGGCTACCGCACCTACCGCGCCGTCGACCGGCAGGTGGTCGAGGGTGCGCTGCGCGACCTGTTCGCCGTCCACGACGGGGAGGTCGTGGTGCACTCCTGCGCGCCCGAGGTCCCCTTCGGCCTGCTCCGCAGGGCCGGTGCCACGGGGGTGTCGTTCGATTTCTCGCTGCTCACCGAGCGCGAGGACGACGCCATCGGGGAGGCGGTCGAGAGCGGCACGAAACTCTTCGCCGGAGTGGTGCCCGGCACCGACGCCCCGTTGTCGGACCCGGGCGGTAGCGTCATGGGTGTCAGGAAGCTTTGGCGCAGGCTGGGGCTGGCCCCGGGGACTCTGGCGGAGTCCGTCGTGGTCACCCCGTCGTGCGGTCTGGCGGGCGCTTCGCCCGCCTACGCCCGTGCGGTGCAGGCGCATTGCGTCAGGGCGGCGAGGTCGCTCGCCGACAACCCTGAGTGACGGTCGAAGACGGGCCACGGGAGGACACGGCATGGCAGCCGAACAGCAGGACACGGCAGTACCGACGGCGGCGCGTGAACAGCACGCGCTGCTGGCGGAGCAGGTCGAGGAGCACCGCTTCCGGTACTACGTGAACGACCAGCCGGTCGTCAGCGACGCCGAGTTCGACCAGCTGCTGCGCTCGCTGGAGGCACTGGAGGAGCAGTACCCGGAGCTCCGTACGCCCGACTCGCCCACCCAGAAGGTGGCCGGGGCGTACGAGACGGACTTCGCCTCCGTCGAGCACCGGGAGCGCATGCTCTCCCTCGACAACGCCTTCGACGACGAGGAACTGGCGGCCTGGGCCGAGCGGGTGGCCCGCGACGTGAACACCTCGGACTACCACTACCTGTGCGAGCTCAAGGTGGACGGCCTCGCCGTCAACCTCACCTACGAGAACGGCCGTCTCACCCGGGCGGCCACCCGCGGCGACGGCCGCACCGGTGAGGACATCACGCCCAACGTCCGCACCATCGCCGAGATCCCGGACCGGCTGAAGGGCGACCGGATCCCGTCCCTGGTCGAGATCCGCGGCGAGGTCTACTTCCCGATGGAGAAGTTCGAGGAGCTCAACGCGCGGCTGGTGGAGGCGGAGGGCAAGCCCTTCGCCAACCCGCGCAACGCCGCGGCCGGTTCGCTGCGGCAGAAGGACCCCAAGGTCACGGCGAGCCGCCCGCTGCACATGGTCGTGCACGGCATCGGCGCCCGCGAGGGCTTCGAGATCGAGCGCCAGTCGCAGGCGTACGAGCTGCTGCACGAGTGGGGTCTGCCGACCGCGCAGCACAACAAGGTGGTCGCCACCCTTGCCGAGGTCCGGGAGTTCATCGCGGACTTCGGCGAGAACCGGCACTCGGTGGAGCACGAGATCGACGGCGTCGTCGTCAAGCTCGACGAGATCGCCCTCCAGGGCCGGCTCGGCTCCACCGCCCGCGCCCCGCGCTGGGCGATCGCCTGGAAGTACGCGCCCGAAGAGGTCAACACCAAGCTGATCGACATCAAGGTCGGTGTCGGCCGCACCGGCCGCGTGACCCCGTACGCGCAGGTGGAGCCGGTGACGGTGGCGGGCTCCGAGGTCGAGTTCGCCACCCTGCACAACCAGGAGGTCGTCAAGGCCAAGGGCGTCCTCATCGGGGACACCGTGGTCCTGCGCAAGGCGGGCGACGTCATCCCCGAGATCCTCGGCCCGGTGGTGGACCTGCGCGACGGCACCGAGCGGGAGTTCGTGATGCCGGCCGTCTGCCCCGAATGCGGGACGGAGCTGCGGCCGATGAAGGAGGGGGACATCGACGTCCGGTGCCCCAACGGCCAGACCTGCCCGGCCCAGTTGCGCGAGCGGCTCTTCTACCTCGGCGGCCGGCAGTCCCTGGACATCGAGAACTTCGGCATGGTGGCGGCGGCCGCGCTGACCGGCCCTCTGGAGCCGGCCCGGCCGCCGCTGCTGGACGAGGGCGACCTCTTCGGCCTGACCATCGAGCAGCTGCTGCCCATCAAGGCGTACGTCCTGGACCCCGACAGCGGGCTGCCCAAGCGGGACCCGAAGACGGGCGAGGAGAAGATCGTCACGGTCTTCGCCAACCAGAAGGGCGAACCGAAGAAGAACGCCCTGTCCATGCTGGAGCACATCGCCGCCGCCAAGGACCGCCCGCTCGCCCGCATCATCAACGGCCTGTCCATCCGCCACGTCGGACCGGTCGCGGCCGAGGCCCTCGCCCGCGAGTTCCGGTCGATCGAGCGCATCGAGCAGGCCACCGAGGAGGAGCTGACCGCAACCGAGGGCGTCGGCGCGATCATCGCCGCCTCGCTCAAGGAGTGGTTCGCCGTCGACTGGCACCAGGAGATCCTGCGCAAGTGGCGGGAGGCCGGGGTCCGGATGGAGGAGGAAGGTTCCGCCGAGGAGCAGGGGCCGCGGCCCCTGGAGGGGCTGACCGTCGTCGTCACCGGCACTTTGCAGAGCCACACGCGGGACGGCGCGAAGGAGGCCCTGCAGAGCCTCGGCGCCAAGGTCACCGGATCCGTGTCGAAGAAGACCTCCTTCGTCGTGGTCGGCGACAACCCCGGCTCGAAGTACGACAAGGCCATGCAGTTGAAGCTCGCCGTCCTCGACGACGCCGGATTCGCCGTGCTGCTGGAGCAGGGCCCGGACGCGGCACGTGAGGCCGCGCTCCCGGTGGACGGCGAGGGCGAAGCGCAGTAGTACCGGCGGGGGAATCGCCGAGGGGGAGTAGCGAAGGCGAACGGATGCGTGGCGTGCGGCCGTACGGGCGGGCGCACGCCAGGCGCGGCGAACGGTGGTAAACGGCCGGTACAAGGCTGGTCGCAGGGCGGTGAGCTGTCGGATCATCGGACGGGTGACAGGGGGGTCCCGGTCCAAACTCACCCGTTCGGCGGATACCGTACTGATGAGGATGGCTGGGTCGCATTCGGGCAACCACTGCCGACCGCTGCCCCTGGGAGCCTCGCGCGTCCTACTGTTGAGGGGTGCGCCTGTCGTGCACGGCTGCAGGATGCGATTTCGGCCGTGGTGGCATGACATCGGGGCCATCGCGTGACATCGGCATCGCCGGCTGTGAGAGGTACGGGCATGAAACCCACCGAAAGCGCCGACCCGTCACCTGAATTCGGCGGGGAACTCCCGTCCATGCGGGCGGGCAGGGCGGGCAGGCCCGGGGTCCTGGGTGCCAGGACACCGGAGACCCGACCGGTCCACACCGGTGCGGGCGGGCAGGAGCGGCGCGGTGTGCTGCCCTTCCTCGTCGTGGGCCTCGCCGTCACGGCGCTCACCGCCGGCATCGTCTCCGCGCTGAGCGGTCGTCATGCGCTGTTCCCCGGCGGGCCGGTCGGCTGGGCCCTGGCCCTCCTCACCGGCATCATCGTCGGCCACCTCGTCGCCCTCGGCCGCGACCGCTGGTGGGGAGGCACCGGATCGGGCGCCGCGCTCACCCTCGGCGTGCTCATCCTCTACGGATGGGTCCCCGCCGGACTGGTCTCGCTCGCGGTGGTCTCCCTGGTCGGGGCCGCGCGCCGGCACCGCTGGCGACAGGGGCTGCTGCACGGCTCCGTGGACATCCTCGGCATCGGCGCCGGGGCGCTCGTACTCGCCTCCTTCGGCGAGGCGCCCTCCGTCGAGACCCCCTGGCTCCCGGCCTCCTGGGGGCTGGAGGCGGTCCCCGAGATCGTCTTCGTCGCCGTCGCCTACCTGCTCGCCACCCGGTTCCTGCTCTGGATCGCGCTGGCCCCGCCCGGCGACGGGCTGCCCACCGTCGCCCGCACGGCTCTGCTCCGGCAGGCCTTAGTAGCCGTGGCGCTGCTCGGCATCGCCCCCCTGATCTGCGTCGTCGCCGCCAGCCAGCCCGTGCTGCTGCCGCTGTTCGCCGTACCGCTGATCGCACTGGACTCCACCCTGTGGATCGCCCGGGCCCGCGCCGAGGAACAGCTGCGGGACCCGCTGACCGGGCTGCCCAACCGGCAGTGGCTGCTGGAGCGGGCCTGGTCCGCCCTGGACGAGGCCGAACGTTCCGGCACCCGGGCCGCCCTCGTGCTCATCGACCTGGACCGCTTCCGGGCGGTCAACGACACCCTGGGGCACCTGGCGGGCGACCGGCTGCTGCTCCAGATCGCCGAGCGGCTGCGCCAGGCCCTGCCCGAGGACGCCGAGGCGGCCCGGCTCGGCGGCGACGAGTTCGCCGTCCTGCTCCCCTTCGCCGACTCCACCACCAGCGCCCAGCGCATCGCCCGCCACCTGGTCGCGGAGCTCAGCTCCCCCCTCGACCTGGACGGCCTCACGCTCGTCCTGGAGGCCAGCGCGGGCCTCGCCGTCTTCCCCGACCACGCGCTCGACGCGGAGGGGCTGCTGCGGCGCGCGGACGTGGCGATGTACCAGGCGAAGCGCGACCGTACGGGCGTCGAGGTGTACGAGTCCAAGCGGGACAGCAACACCCCCGACCGCCTGGGCCTGCTCGGCGACCTCCGCAGGGCCCTCGACGCCGGGGAAGTGGAACTCCACTACCAGCCGAAGGTCCGCTTCGACGGCCAGGTCGCCGGGCTCGAAGCCCTGGTGCGCTGGGTGCACCCGGAACGCGGCCGGGTGTCCCCGGACGAGTTCATCGCGATCGCCGAGACCTCCGGGCTCATGCCGCACCTGACGGAGTACGTACTGGAGACGGCCCTCGCCCAGGTGGCGCGGTGGCGGGCCCAGGGCCTCAAGGTCCCGGTGGCGGTCAACGTGTCGCCCCGCGACGTCCACACCCCGGGCTTCGCGGGCGCCGTCGCCGCACGGCTGGCCCGCCACGGGGTCCCGGCGAGCGGGCTGCAGCTGGAGATAACGGAACACGTCCTGCTGGAGGACCCCCAGCGGGCGGCCGACACCATGGCCGGGCTCACCGGCCACGGCGTGAAGATGTCCCTGGACGACTTCGGCACCGGCTACTCCTCGCTCGTCCACCTGCGCCGCCTGCCGGTCAGCGAGCTGAAGATCGACCGGTCGTTCGTCGGCCGGCTGGCGGTCGACGCGCAGGACGCGGAGATCGTCCGCTGCACGGTGGACCTCGCGCACTCGCTGGGCCTGCTGGTCGTGGCGGAGGGCGTGGAGGACGACGAGACGTGGGAGCGGCTGCGGGACCTGGGCTGCGACGCCGTCCAGGGCTGGCTGGTCGCCGCCGCCATGCCGCCGCAGGAGGCCACCGCCTGGCTGCTGGCCCGCGGCGAGCGCGGCTGGCGCCGCCCGGCGGACATCACGGCGGAACTCGCCGCCGCGGAGGCCGACGCGGTCTGACCGCCGTCGGCTCGGCCGGGCACGGCTCCGCCGCCGGGGCCCTGCCCCGGACCCCGCGCCTCAATCGCCGGCGGGGCTGGAAGATCCAGCCCCGCCGGCGATTGAGGCGCGGGGTCCGGGCGGAGCCCGGGAGGGTCTGCGCAGCGGTCCGGGCCAAACCGTTTCGCTGGCCGGGGGCCCGGCCCCATAGGATTGGGTCCGAAACGAAACATCCACCCACCCCCAGAGGATCGCTGCATGCCTGGCATTACGCGCGAGGAGGTCGTCCACCTCGCTCGGCTGGCGCGCCTTGAGCTGTCCAGCAACGAGCTGGATCACTTCGCCGGACAGCTCGGCGACATCATCGGCGCGGTCGCCCGCGTTTCCGAGGTCGCCGACCAAGACGTCCCGCCGACCTCCCACCCGCTGCCGCTGACGAACGTCATGCGCGCGGACGAGGTCCGTCCGTCGCTCACCCCCGAGCAGGCGCTCTCCGGTGCTCCCGCCCAGGAGCAGCAGCGTTTCAAGGTGCCGCAGATCCTGGGGGAGGACTAACAACCATGGTCGACATCATCAAGCTCACGGCCGCCCAGACCGCCGAGAAGATCGCCTCCGGCGAGCTCACGGCCGTCGAGGTGACCGAGGCCCACCTGGCCCGCATCGACGCCACCGACGAGAAGGTCAACGCCTTCCTCCACGTGGACCGCGAGGGCGCGCTCGCCCAGGCCCGCGCCGTCGACGCCAAGCGCGCGGCCGGCGAGAAGCTCGGCCCGCTGGCCGGCGTACCCCTCGCCCTCAAGGACATCTTCACCACCGTCGGGGTCCCGACGACCGTCGGTTCGAAGATCCTCGAAGGCTGGATCCCGCCCTACGACGCCACCCTGACGCGCAAGCTGAAGGAAGCCGACGTCGTCATCCTCGGCAAGACCAACATGGACGAGTTCGCCATGGGGTCCTCCACCGAGAACAGCGCCTACGGCCCCACCGGCAACCCCTGGGACCTCACCCGGATCCCCGGCGGCTCCGGCGGCGGCTCGGCGGCGGCCCTCGCCGCCTTCCAGGCCCCGCTCGCGATCGGCACGGACACCGGCGGCTCCATCCGCCAGCCCGCCGCCGTCACCGGCACGGTCGGCGTGAAGCCCACGTACGGCGGTGTCTCCCGCTACGGCATGGTCGCCTTCTCCTCCTCCCTCGACCAGGGCGGGCCCTGCGCCCGTACGGTCCTGGACGCGGCGCTCCTGCACGAGGTGATCGCCGGGCACGACCCGCTCGACTCCACCTCCATCGACGCCCCGGTCCCGCCGGTCGTCGAGGCCGCCCGCAACGGCTCCGTCGCCGGCATGCGCGTCGGTGTGGTCAAGCAGTTCGCCGGCGAGGGCTACCAGGCCGGTGTCGTCCAGCGCTTCAACGAGTCGGTGGAGCTCCTCAAGGAGCTCGGCGCCGAGATCGTCGAGCTGGACTGCCCCTCCTTCGACCTCGCGATGGCCGCGTACTACCTGATCGCGCCGTCCGAGTGCTCCTCCAACCTGGCCCGCTTCGACGCCATGCGCTACGGCCTGCGCGTCGGCGACGACGGTACGAAGTCCGCCGAGGACGTCACCGCCCTGACCCGCGAAGCCGGCTTCGGCGACGAGGTCAAGCGCCGCATCATCCTCGGCACGTACGCGCTCAGCTCCGGCTACTACGACGCGTACTACGGCTCCGCCCAGAAGGTCCGCACGCTCATCACCCAGGACTTCGAGAAGTCCTTCGAGAAGGTCGACGTGATCGTCTCCCCGACGACCCCGACCACCGCCTTCCCGATCGGCGAGCGCACCGACGACCCCCTCGCCATGTACCTCGCGGACCTGTGCACCATCCCGACCAACCTGGCCGGCAACTCCGCCATGTCGCTCCCCTGCGGCCTGGCACCGGAGGACGGTCTCCCGGTCGGGCTCCAGATCATCGCCCCGGCGATGAAGGACGACCGGCTCTACAAGGTCGGTGCCGCCGTGGAGGCGGCCTTCGTCGCACGCTGGGGTCACCCGCTGCTTGAGGAGGCACCGTCCCTGTGAGCACCAGTGCACTGACCAAGGCCAAGGGCTTCAAGAAGTCCAAGACCGGCACCTACCTGTCGATCGGCACCACCGCCTTCGGCGCGATCAGCGTGATCAAGCAGGTCAAGAAGGCCCGCAGCGAGCACGACGTGCTGAAGCTGGTCGACGCCGCCGTGTCCGCCGCCGCCATCGTCACCGGCCTCGCGATCCTGTACCGCGAGCTGAAGCGCCTGGGCGACGACGACGTCCTGCTGGGCTGAGAGGGAAAGTTTCACCGTGACCACCTTCACCGAACTGCTCTCGTACGAGGACGCTCTCGCCTCGTACGACCCCGTCATGGGCCTTGAGGTCCATGTCGAGCTCGGCACCAAGACCAAGATGTTCTGCGGCTGCTCCACCGAGCTGGGCGCCGAGCCCAACTCGCAGACCTGCCCGACCTGTCTCGGACTGCCCGGCTCCCTGCCGGTCGTCAACGCGATCGGCGTCGAGTCGGCCATCAAGATCGGCCTCGCGCTGAACTGCGAGATCGCCGAGTGGTGCCGCTTCGCCCGGAAGAACTACTTCTATCCGGACATGCCGAAGAACTTCCAGACCTCCCAGTACGACGAGCCCATCGCCTTCAACGGCTTCCTGGACGTCCAGCTGGAGGACGGCGAGATCTTCCGCGTGGAGATCGAGCGCGCCCACATGGAGGAGGACACCGGTAAGTCGCTGCACGTCGGCGGCGCCACCGGCCGTATCCACGGCGCGTCCCACTCCCTGCTGGACTACAACCGCGCCGGCATCCCGCTCATCGAGATCGTCACCAAGCCCATCGAGGGCGCGGGTGAGCGGGCCCCCGAGGTCGCCAAGGCGTACGTCGCCGAGCTGCGCGAGGTCATCAAGGCGCTCGGCGTCTCCGAGGCACGCATGGACAAGGGCCAGATGCGCTGCGACGTGAACCTGTCGCTGCGCCCGACCCCCGAGTCCGAGTTCGGCACCCGCTCGGAGACCAAGAACGTCAACTCCCTGCGTTCCGTGGAGCGCGCGGCCCGCTTCGAGATCCAGCGCCACGCGGCAGTGCTCTCGTCGGGCGGCTCGATCGTGCAGGAGACCCGGCACTTCCACGAGGAGGACGGCTCCACCACGGCCGGCCGCATCAAGGACAACGCCGAGGACTACCGGTACTTCCCGGAGCCCGACCTGGTCCCCGTCGCCCCGGCCCGCGACTGGGTCGAGGAGCTGCGCGGCGGCCTGCCCGAGATGCCGCGCGTGCGCCGCAACCGGCTCCGTGAGGAGTGGGGCGTCACCGAGCACGACATGCAGTCGATCCTCAACGCGGGCGCGGTGGACTCCATCGTCGCCACGATCGAGGCCGGTGCCGACTCTGCCGCCGCGCGCAAGTGGTGGATGGGCGAGCTGGCCCGTAACGCCAACGAGCAGGGCGTCGTCGTCGACGAGCTGCCGATCACCCCGGTCCAGGTGGCCCGGGTCGCGGCCCTGGTCGCCGACGGTTCGCTCAACGACAAGCTGGCCCGCAAGGTCCTCGAAGGCGTCCTCGCCGGTGAGGGCAGCCCGGACGAGGTCGTCGAGAAGCGCGGCCTGAAGGTCGTCTCGGACGAGGGCGCGCTCGGCGCGGCCGTGGACGAGGCCATCGCGGGCAACGCGGCCATCGCGGACAAGATCCGCGGCGGCAAGATCGCCGCTGTGGGCGCCCTGGTCGGAGCGGTCATGAAGACCACCCGGGGCCAGGCCGACGCGGCGCGCGTCAAGGAGCTCATCCTGGAGCGCCTGGGCGTCTCCGAGTAGTCCCCTTCACATACGGCGGCCCCGCACCGGCTCTCCCGGTGCGGGGCCGCCGTCGTTCAGACTGGGTGCGGGGTGATCGCGTACGACGGGCACGCGGTCGGTGGAGTCGGGGGATGTGCCGGTGGAGATCGGGTCGATGGTCATCGCGGTGGCGGGCGTCGCGGGCACGCTGGGCGGCGCGCTGCTCACCCAGCGGGGTGCGGAGCGCACGAAGCGCCGTGAGATCGAGCTCGTGCGCGCCCACGACGAGAAACGCGAGAACCGGACGCTGCGGCGCACGTGTTACGCGGACCTCAACCGGGACGCCCGACAGTTCACCACCGCCCTCAACCGGCATCTGCACACGATGCGGGAACGCGGGGTCGAGGACGCCGACCGGGGCGCGCTCGACGCCGCGAAGGACGCCTTCCGCGACCGCTACTCAGAGGCGCAGATGATCGCCCCCGACCCGGTCCTCGCGCCCGCGACGGTGGTCCACCACGCCCTGACCGCCGTCTACGGGCAGGTGAAGCGCCTGGAGCGGGGCACTCCGGAGGCCGGGGAGTCGATGGAGTCGGCGGTGGAGGCACAGCAGGGGATCTGGGACCCGCTCCGGGAGATGCGGGCGGCCATGCGCGCCGACCTCGGCGTGGGCTGAGGCGCCGCGGCCCCGGTTCCGCCGGGGGAGCGGGGCGTCGTGACGACCGCGGACCGGCTCGTGCCACCCGCACTCCGCCGGGAACCGGCGGGCGCCCTGCCGGGCGCACGGATCGCGGAACTGCCCACCGGGCAGCTTCCGTTCGCCGAGCGCCCGGCCGAACGGGCCGCGCTCGTCGGCGGGTTCCTGTCGGAGTCCGCCGCCGTCAGCGCTTGAGGACCGGGGCGGCGATGACGGCGTTGCCGGTGTCCCGGCAGCCCTCCTCCACCTTCAGGCGCAGGCGCAGGGCCCCTTTGATGTCCAGGGACTTGGTGACCGGCTTGCCCAGGTGGACCGCTTCGGAGAAGAGGGCGGGCTTGTCGTCCACGGAGATGGTCACGCGGGCCTGTTCCATGGTCGAACCGTCGTCGACGCCCACGGTGAACTCCAGCGTGGACCATGCGCGGTTCACGTCGTACTCGATCGTCGCACCGTAGTAGCAGCTGCCGAGGAGGGCGGCTCCGTACTCCTTCGTGTTCAGCTTGGCAGAGCCCACTTCGAAGTGCCGGACCGCTCCGACCGACGACAGCACGGTCAGATCGGCCACGTTGCTGTCCTTGACCGAACCCGGCGTCCCGGGGCTCGACGAGCCCTCCGGAGCGGCGGATCCGCCGGGCGAGGCTTCGGAGGCCGTGGGGTCGGCGGACTCGCTCGCCCGCGCCGACGGCGAGGAAGGCGAAGCCGGTGCCTGTGGTGCGCTCGTCCCGCCGGGCTTCCCGCCCCCCGCGGTGTCGTCCTTGCCCTTGTCCTTGTCGCCCAGGAGCTGTACGCCGACGACGGCGAGGGAGGCCAGCACCAGTACCGCGGCCACCGAGCCGAGGATCAGCCCGGTCCGCCGCTTCTTGACGGGGCGCGGCGGCTCGGGGGCGGGGGCCGGGGTCAGGTTGTACGTGGGCCCGTACCCGGCGGGCACCTGCGCCTGCGCCTGCACCGGCTCCGGCTGCGGGGCCGGGAAGGGGCTGGGGGTGAGGGTGGGCGCGGATTCAGGAACCGGGACCGGGGCCGGGATCGGGGCCGCGGCCGTGGCCGGCTCCGGCTGCACGGGCTGCTCCGGCTGCACGGGCTGCGCCGTCGGGGCGTACGCGGGCGGCGCCGCCGTCGGCGGCGGGGTGACGGGCTGCGGCGGGACCACCGGGGGCGGCGGGGCGGCGGGCCTGGGCGGGGTCTCCTGGGCGGCCCGCTGCGAGATGGCGGTAGTCGTGGACACCACCGCGTGGCGGATGTCCTTCATCCAGCCGGCCAGGTTCACCGGCCGCTTCCCCGGGTCGGCCGAGTAGATCGCGGTGATCCGCGCCCGCTGCTCGGCGTCCAGCACGGCGATCTGCGGCAGCGCGGTCAGCGCCTGCGCCAGCTGCTCCGGTGTGGCGGGCGGGGACTCCCCGCTCAGCAGGAAGTACGCGATCGCCCCGAAGGCGTACCGGTCCGTGCCCGGGGTCCGCTTGCCGTCGAAGACCTCGGGCGCCGCGTAGCCCGGGGTGAACCAGACCTCGGCCGTCTGGTGGTCGGCGGTCAGCTTGCTGAGGCCGAAGTCCACCAGGGTGGCCTGCCCGTGCGCGTCGACCATCACATTGCCGGGGGAGAGGTCGCCGTGGACGACCTGGCGCCCGGACGGGGTGGCCTTGCCCGAGTGCAGCCAGTCCAATACGTCGGCCAGCTGCTCCAGCGTGCGCATCACCTCGCGCCGCTCGGCGGCGGTGGCCAGCGTCCGCTCGGCCCGCCAGTCCCGCAGGTCGAGCCCGTCGACGTGGTTCATGACGAGGACGAGCGCCCGCCCGGTCAGGGTCGAGGACTCCCCGGGCCGGTGGATCGGTGGCCCCTCGAAGTGCTCGCGCACCCCCACGACACCCGGCCGGTGGACGAACCGCAGCAGCTCGGCCTGCTCGTTCCACTTCTGGCTGATCCGGTCGAAGATGTCCGGCGTGATGGTCGTCTTGGAGTCGAGCACTTTGACGACCACGGGTTCGGATCCGCCGGCGAGTTCGATCTCGGCGAGATAGAGCACGGCCTCCCCGCCGCGCCCGATCGAGCGGAGCAGGCGGTACCGGTCGGCCGCCGCGTCCGGACCGATGTGCAGGTTCTGACTGGTCAATGTCCCCCACCTCAAGGTGCTTTGAGAGGCCATCAGCTTCCAGCGGGGAGGCGCACGAGGTCAATGGGAATCGGGAATCCCCATCGGGGTTCACCCTTCCACCGGGAGCCCGGTGGAAGGGGCGGTCGCGGTCAGCCTGCCGCCGGCGCGGCCTCCGGAGCGGTGAAGAAGGCCAGCCGGGCCGGCTTGGCCGGGAGGTAGACCTCGGGCAGGTCGATCTCCGGGAGCACGACCTCCGGTCCGAGGACGAAGCCGGTGCGCTCCATGAGGGAGATGGCCTTGGTGTTGCGGGCGTCCGGTTCGACGACCACGCGCCGCGCCGCGTCGTCGGAGAACACGAACGCGATGAAGACGGTCATCAGGGACCCGGTGAAGCCGTGCTCGGCCGCGCCCGTGGCCGGGCCGATCAGCAGGTGCACGCCGACGTCACCGGGCCGGACCTCGTAACACTCGCTGACCCGGTCCTCGGCGCACTCGTACGTCTGGAACAGCGCGACCTGCTCGCCGTCGCGGCTCACCATGAAGGCGTGGTGGGTGGTGCGGCGGTCGACGTCCTCGTAGATCTCCTGGACCAGTTCGCGGCTGGCCTCGCCCATGCCCCAGAAATGGGCCCGCTCCTGCGTGACCCAGCTGTGGATCAGTGCGGAGTCGGCCGCCGGGTCCACGGGGGTGAGGGTGACGGTTCCGAAGCCCTCGACGACCCGGGTGAACACGGGCTGTCCGACGGAGATGGCGGAGGTCATATCGATTCCTTGGTGAGCTGGGCCCAGTCGGTGACGACGGGGACGAGTTCGCACTGTGCCCACAGGGGCAGCTGGTCGCGGTGGTGGGGCGAGCCGGTGACGCCGTCCGCGCCCAGCGGGACCGCCCACAGGCTGTCCTCGCGGCGGGCGAGGTCCCAGACGTAACGGGCCGCCGACGCACGGGCGGTGAGGTCGGTGAAACCGGGGACGGTCGAGGTGGCGTTCACGCAGTCGTGGTCGCCGCCGAGACCGGGCCAGTCCGTGGCCTCCTGGTCGGGCACGGCCTGCCAGGGGGCAAGGCGGTGGACCTGCGACCAGGGGGTGTCGGGGGTGCCGGCCGCGGCCGTCTCCTCCAGGGCGGCCCGGACGTGCGCCGCACGGTCGAGGCCGGGGACGAGGGAGGTGGTGAGCAGCCCTTCGAGGGCGTAGCCGATCCGCGGGACCAGGTACAGCCACGGGTGGAAGACCGCCGGCCCGGTGGGCGCCCCCCACAGGCCCTCGAAGACGGGGTCGGCGGCGAAGCGGCGTACGGTCGCGCTGCGGAAGGCCGAGAAGACGGTGGCGTCGGTGCTGTCGGCCGCCATGTGCCGGTCCCAGGCCAGCAGCCGGGTACGCAGGGCCTGCGCCGCCGGCGTCAGGTCCTCGAAGCCGGGCAGCAGGACGAGCAGGGGCGCGGCCGAGGCCAGGTGCGTGTCCCGGTGTACGTCGGCCATCGCCTTCGGGGACCAGTCCGCGGAGCCGCTGAGCAGCTCACGGATGCGGTCGGCGCGGTGCGGGGGCGCGAACTCCACGCCGAGCGGGGAGGCGATCCCGCGCGCGTTCGCCATCACGGCGAAGCCCTGCACCGGCTCCGCGGGGGTCGGGGCCCAGCCCTGCCAGGCGTGCTGCGGGTCCCAGGCGGGCACCGGACGCAGCCGGTTGGTGCGGTGGCGCAGCGGCACGGCGCCCGCGACGCGGTGCAGCAGGCCGCCCGCGGAGTCGGCGGCGTGGACGACGTTGACCGGCTCGGCCCAGCCGTCGAAGGCGCGGTCGATGTCGGCGACGGTGCGGGCGCGCAGCAGCGCGGGGAGGGCGGCGAAGCCGAGGTCCAGGCGGACCCGCGGCGGGTAGCGCAGGGAGAGGGTCTGCGCGCTGCCGTCGGCGTGCGCCCCGGCGTCGGGGTCGGCGCCGAGGTCGCCGTCCGCGTGGATGATCACGGGGCCGCGGGGGGTCTCCAGGATCTCCACCTCGACGTCGTCGCCGCCGGCCACGGTGATCGTCTCGGTGTGGCGGGAGACGGGCTCCCAGGCGCCGTCCGTGCCGAGGGCCCAGGTGGCGCCGTCGTCACCGCGGCGCAACTGCTCGACGTACAGGTCCTGGTAGTCGGACATCGCGTTGGTGATCGCCCAGGCGGCGGTGCCGGTGTGCCCGAAGTGACCGAGGCCGGGGACGCCGGGGACGGCAAGGCCCAGCACGTCGTAGTCGGGGCAGGAGAGACGTATCTGCTGGTAGACGCCCGGGTCCTCGATGAAGCGGTGCGGGTCGCCCGCGATGATCGCCGAGCCGGTGGCGGTGCGGTCGCCCGGCACCAGCCAGCCGTTGCTGCCGGCCGTGCCGGGGCCGTCGGTCGCGAAGAGGGTGACCGCCTCGTCCCCGAGGGCGCGGGCCACGCGCTCGCGCCACAGCTTGGTGGCGAAACCGGCGAACAGGATGTGCGTGGCGATCCAGATGGCCAGCGGTACCCACGGTTCCCAGGGGGTGGGGGCCAGACCCGTGCGCGCGAAGCGCTCGTCACGGGCGGCGCCGGCGGCGAGCCCTTCGTTGACGCCGTCCACGTACGCGCGCACCCAGGCGGCGGTGCCGGGGTCGCCGGCCTCCATGGCCTCGTAGCAGCGGCGGGCCGTGTCGGCCAGCCGGGACTGGCGGGCGAAGCGGTCCCAGGTCACGGCGTCCGCGCCGAGGAAGGAGGCGCTGGACCCCTCCGCCCGGTGCCGTTCGACCTCCAGCTGCCAGGCGCGGTCGAAGGCGGTGACGCGGCCCTGGGCGTGGACGAGGCCGAGTTCGCCGGATGCCCGCAGGTGGGGGATGCCCCACCGGTCGCGGAAGACACCGTAGGATTCCGGGGTCTCCCCAGGGGTGTCCACGGGGGGCTCGCCCCGGTCCGCTCCGTCCGACCGGGCGTCGCCGCTCTCGCTGCTGGCACTGCTCACGCTGCTCACACTCTTCCCCGACGTGCGTTTAGGTTAGGCTGACCTAACTATAGGGGTGTCAGGGGAGGGGTTGGACATGGCTGTCGGCAAGGGCTGGGAGGGCGTGGTCCTCAAGCTCATGCGGGGCAAGGACTTCACGTTCACGGTGACGGGAGCGGAAGACCTCACGGAGCACTACCGCCGCGTGAGCTTCACGGACGGCGGGCTGCTCGCGGCCGCCGGCGAGTCGCTGCACCCGACGATGTGGGTACGCGTCTGGTTCCAGGGCGCGGGCAAGCCGCACCAGCGGGCCTACACACTGGTGGACCCGGATCCGCAAGCGGGCACGTTCAGCTTCGAGTTCGCCCTGCACGACGGGGTCGCCAGCGCCTGGGCACGCGACGCCAAGCCGGGCGACACGGTCGAGGCCACGGTCCAGGGCACCGGATTCACAGCCCCGGCACCGGCCCCGGAGCGGCTGCTCGTCATCGGGGACTCCGCGTCCCTCCCGGCGATCAACTCGCTGCTGGACACGTACCCCGAGACCCCGGCGACCATCTGGTTCGAGACGCAGCACGACTCGGACGAGCGGCTGCCGATGCGGGTGGAACCGGGCCGGCACGACATCCGCCGGGTACGGCGCAGCGGTACGGACCTGGCCGACCGGGTGCGCGCCGAGCTCCCCGCGCTGGCCGGGGACCCGGAGACGGCGTACGTCTGGCTGGCCTGCGACACGGTGACGACGCGCGCCCTGACGGCGTACCTGCGCAAGGAACTGGCCCTGCCCAAGCACCGGGTGAACGCGCTGGGCTACTGGCGGCCGGAAGCCTGAGACGGCCTGCGGCCTGCGGCCTGCGGCGCGCCGCCTTCCGGCCCGTCCGGCACCCGGTGGCGCGGACGGGCCGCAGAGACGACCGGGCCGACGACCCGGGCCGGCCAGCCGGCCGGCTACTGCGCGGACACCTTGCAAGCGCTCACCGCGGTCCCGTTGGTCACACCGCTCTTGGTCAGCCCGCTCACGCACTGCTCCTGCTCGCCGGAGTATCCGGCGGAACACGCCGAGCGCACGGATTCCGGGGCCTCGCCGCCCTGCAGCTCCCGCTCGACCTGGTTGATGCAGGCCGAGACGTCCGCGTGGGCGGCGGGGGCCGCGAAGGCCGCACCACCGAGTACGAGGGTCAGGCCGCTGAGGACACCTGCGATACGGGTCGACGTGCGCATGGGACGCACCTGCTCTCCGGGATCGTCGCGCGCCCTGGTACCCGGAAGTGCCGGATCCGCGCAGGAACAGCGCCGAGCGTCCGAGGCGACCGGGGTCCGGCCACCAGGGCCCGGGTCCCCGGCCCGGACCGGCTCGACAGGGATTCCCCTCCTGCGTCCGACGCTAGAGCAGCCCCCCGCCCCACGCACCCGCAGGCGCCTTTCCCCCGGTCAGGCGCCGGTGGCGCCGTCGATCCCCTCGCGGAGGAAGTCGGCGTGGCCGTTGTGGCGGGCGTACTCGTGGATGAGGTGGAGCATCACCAGACGCAGCGAGGCCTCCTCCTCCCAGCTCGGCACGTACGCCGTCACGTCCAGGGACTCGGCCGCGGCCTCGATCCGGCGGGCGTGCGCGACCTCCTCCTGCCAGGCGGTGAACGCCTCGGCGCGGCTGGAGCCGGAGGCGTCGTAGGCGGCCTGGAAGTCGTGGGTGTCCGACCACAGGTGCGGGAGGTCCTCGCCGTCGAGGACGCGGCGGAACCAGTGCCTTTCGACTTCGGCCATGTGCCGGACCAGCCCCAGCAGGGACAGCGTGGACGGAGGCATCGACGCGCGCCGCAGCTGCTCGTCGGTGAGGTCCTCACACTTCCAGGCGAGGGTGGCCCGGTGGTAGTCGAGGAAGGTCCGCAGGGTCTCGCGTTCGTCCCCGGTCAGGGGCGGGCTGATACGTTCCATGGCAGTGATCTTGCCCGCTGCCCGCCGGCCGGCATAGAGCCCGTCCCGCCCCGCTCTACGAGGCGCCGTCGGACCACATGTACGGCACCGTCACGCCCAGGACCCCGAAGCCCAGCCGCTCCAGGATCGGGCGGCTGTCGTCCGATGCGTCCACCTGCAGGTAGGCGATACCGAGCTCCGCCGCCAGCCGGGCGCGGTGGGCGACCAGCAGACGGTAGATGCCCCGGCCGCGCCACTCGGGGACCGTGCCGCCGCCCCACAGGCCCGCGAAGGCCAGGCCCGGCCGCATCTCCATGCGGGCCGCGCTCACCGGGGTGTCGCCCGCCATCGCGAGCACCGCGGCGATCGTCTCCGGCTGCTCGCGCAGCGTGCCGAGCAGCTGCTCCCGGATCCGCGGCCGCTCCCTCCCGAAGGCGCGCGCGTGGACCTGCATCATCAGGTCGACGCCGGCCTCGTCCGTCACCACCCGCAGGGTGATCCCCTCCGGTGGCTCCACCGGCAGCTTCGCGAGCTCGGACACCAGGCCCACCATCAGGGTCTCGGGCGGCTCCGGCACGAAGCCCGCCGCCCGCAGCCGGTCCCCGAGGTCGGCGGGCCGGTCGTAGCCGTACAGCTTCCACTCGAACTCCGGACAGCCGCGCCCCGCGAAGAAGGCCACCTGCGCCGCGATCTCCGCGTCCGCCGTCCCCTCGTCGAGGTCCGACCAGAGCACGCCGTTCCACCCGAGCGCGGGCGCGACATGCCGTACGACGGCACCCGCCCGCTCCACGTTCCCCTGCGGGCCGTCCGCCTGCGCACCCTCGCGCACCTCGGCGTCGAATCGGGCGCGCACCTTCATCAGTTCATCAGGATCGATCGTCATCGTCCCAGCTCACCAGTGTCGGGCGGGCGCCACAACTGCATTAGCCTCACCCCGTGAACCACGACTCCACCATCTACACCGGTAAGGCCACCCCCGACGCCGCCGCCGACCGCGGCTGGCTCCTCGGCCACTTCAAGGACCCCTCGGATCCCCGCCACAGCGAGGACGTGGAGATCAAGTGGGGTGTCCACCCGAAGGGCGACGAACGGGAGCGGTGGGCGACCGCCGAGAAGCGCACCGCACTGCTGGTGCTGATCAGCGGGCGCTTCCGGCTGGAGTTCCCGGGGCGCACCGTCGTCCTCGCCGAGCAGGGGGACTACGTGCTCTGGGGGCGCGGCGTCGACCACTCCTGGTACGCGGAGGAGGACGCCGTCGTCCTCACCGTCCGGTGGCCGTCGATCCCGGGCTACCGGGTGGACGAGCCCGAAACCCAGCTGCACGCCGGGTCCCGGACCCAGGGCGCCCCAGGGGGCTGCCCCGCGCTGTGACGATGCACACGAAACGGGCCAACGATCACGAAACGCTGAGATGGTGGAGGGTGTAGACCATCTGGGCCGAGCCTTCCGGGGTGATCCCCCGAACCCCTCGGCCGGGCCTTCACGCGTTCATGCGTTCTTTGCGACGGGCTGCCTCCCGGTAAAGATCCGAACCACCAGGGAGCACGTCCGTTGGCTGTAATCGCACGCTGGTGCATGCGCCACCGCCTCCTCACCGTCCTGATCTGGCTGCTCGCGCTCGGCGGGACCGCGGCGGCCGCAGTGACCGCCGGGTCGGCGTTCTCCAACAACTACGAGGTTCCCGGCACCGAGTCCGGCAAGGCGAACGCCCTCCTGCGCGAGGCCTTCCACGGCCAGGGCGGCGACACCGACACCATCGTGTGGCGGGCCCCGGACCGGCAGAGCGTGCGCACCCCGGACATCGAGCAGCGCATGACCCGGGCACTGGAGGCCGTCGCCGGGCTCCCCGGCGTCGGATCGGTCGCCGGACCTTACGGTCCCGCCCCCGAGAACGCCGCACGGATCAGCCCCGACGGGCGCACCGCCTACGCGGTGGTGACCTTCGACCAGCAGGCCGACTCCGTACCCAAGGCCCAGGCCCGAGCGGTCGTCGACGCGGCGAAGAACCCCACCACCGAGGCCGGCGGACTCCAGGTCGAACTGGGCGGCCGCGCCATCCAGCTCACCGAGGCCCCCACCGCGCACCTCGCCGAGGTCATCGGTGTCGCCGTCGCGGCCCTGGTCCTCTTCCTCGCCTTCGGCTCGCTCGCCGCGAGCCTGCTGCCCATCGCGACCGCCCTGGTCAGCGTGGGCACCGCCTATTTCGGCATCACCCTGCTCGGGCACGCGATGCCGGTCGCCGACTTCGCCCCGATGCTCGGCACCCTCATCGGCCTCGGCGTGGGCATCGACTACGCGCTGTTCATCGTCACCCGGCACCGCAAGGGCCTGGCGCGGGGCAGCACGGTCGAGGAGGCGGCCGCGAACGCCGTCGCCACCACCGGCCGGGCCGTCGTCTTCGCCGGCGCCACCGTCTGCATCGCCCTGCTCGGCATGCTGGTGCTGCGGCTGAACTTCCTGAACGGCGTCGCGATAGCGGCCTCCGTGACGGTGGTCCTGACGGTCGCCGCCTCGGTCACCCTGCTGCCCGCCCTCCTCTCGTACATAGGCATGCGCGCCCTCTCGCGCCGCGAGCGCCGCAAGCTCGCCGCCGAGGGGCCGCGCCCCGAGCAGACCTCCGGCTTCGCCGCCCGCTGGTCCGTCTTCGTCGAGCGGCACCCCAAGCTGCTGGGCCTGGTCGCCACCGTGGTCATGCTGGTGCTGGCCCTGCCCACCCTCTCCCTCCATCTGGGCACGTCCGACCAGGGCAACAACCCGGCCACCTCCACCACCCGGCAGGCATACGACCTGCTGGCGGAGGGATTCGGCTCCGGTACCAACGGTCCGCTCACCGTCGTCGCCCGGCTGGACGGCGCCGGCGACCGGCTCGCCGTGGACCAGCTGGCGCAGGCACTGCGCACGACCGAGGGCGTCGCCTCCACCGGCCCCGCCGTCCTCAACCGCAGCGGCGACACCGCCGTCCTGACCGTCGTACCGGACTCCGCCCCCCAGTCCCGGGCCACGAGCGACCTCGTCGACCGACTCCGCCAGGACGTCATCCCGGCCGCCGGGCACGGCAACTCCATGGAGGTCCACGTCGGCGGTGTGACGGCCGCCTACGACGACTTCGCCGAAGTCATCATCGGGAAGCTGCCGCTCTTCGTCGGCGTGGTCATCGCCCTCGGCTGCGTGCTCCTGCTGCTGGCCTTCCGGTCCGTCGGCATCCCGCTCAAGGCGGCGGCCATGAACGTCGCCGCCGTCGCCTCTTCCTTCGGCGTCGTGGTCGCGATCTTCCAATGGGGCTGGGGCAGCGAGCTGCTGGGCCTGGGCAGCGCCGGCCCCATCGAACCCTTCCTGCCCGTGATCATGGTGTCCGTCCTCTTCGGACTGTCGATGGACTACCAGGTCTTCCTCGTCAGCCGGATGTACGAGGAGTGGCTGGAGACCGGCGACAACCGGCGGGCCGTGCGCGTGGGCCTCGCCGAGACCAGCCGGGTCATCAACTCGGCGGCCGTCATCATGATCTCCGTCTTCCTGGCCTTCGTACTCAGCGGCGACCGGATCATCGCGATGTTCGGCATCGCGCTCGCCGCGGCCGTGGCCCTCGACGCCTTCGTGCTGCGCACCCTCCTCGTCCCGGCCCTGATGCACATGCTCGGCGGGGCCAACTGGTGGCTGCCCGCCTGGCTCGACCGGCGCCTGCCCCGCATCAGCATCGAGCCCCCCGAACGCCACCCGCATGCGAGACTTCCGAAGCAGCGGCCGGCCGCGGATCTTGCCACGAGCGAGGACGGCGCCGAGCCCGCCACCGCCTCCCGGTGATCCGGCCACCCGCCTCCCGAGACCCAAGGAAGACCGACCATGTTCTCGATAGACCTCGCCGACGATGCCCAGATGTTCCCGCTCGAGGCCCGGCACGCCCCGGAGTTCTTCGCGCACATCGAGCGCGGACGCGAGTTCATAGGCCAGTACGTCGGCTTCCCGGACCGGGCCACCGACCTCGACTCCGCCCGGGCCCTGCTCGCCAAGTACGCGGCGACGGCGGGGGAGGACGGCGCCCGGTTCTTCGGTATCCGGCTCGACGGCACCCTGGTGGGCGGGGTCCTCTTCCCGGTGTTCGAGGCGCACTACGGCAACTGCGAGATCGGCTGCTGGCTGGAGCCCGAAGCCGCCGGCCGCGGCCTGGTCACCAAGGCCTGCCAGGTCCTGATCGACTACGCCTTCGGCGAGCGCGGCATGCACCGCGTCGAGTGGCACGCGGCCTCCGGGAACAAGAAGAGCCTCGCCGTGGCAGCGCGCCTCGGTATGACCCGTGAGGGCGTCATGCGGGAGAACTACCTCCACCGCGGAGTCCGCCAGGACACCGAGGTCTGGTCGATCCTCTCCCACGAGTGGGCCGCGACCCGGACCGCCTGAGCCCCCTCGGGGCCCTGCCCGGGGGCGCCCGGCCAGGGCCTCCGCCGACCGCGGAGCCCCCCGTGGCCGGAACCCGGGGATTCTCAGAAAACTCTCAGACAGGGCGCCTACGGTGCCCCGCATGGACACCACCAAGACCCCCGCCCCGAACGCCGCCGAGGCGGACACCACCCCGGCCGACCTCGAAAAGGCCGAGACCCCCCAGCCGGCCGCGGCCGAAGCCGACTC
Organism: Streptomyces xanthophaeus; assembly: GCF_030440515.1. Classification (GTDB taxonomy): domain Bacteria; phylum Actinomycetota; class Actinomycetes; order Streptomycetales; family Streptomycetaceae; genus Streptomyces; species Streptomyces kutzneri. The sequence goes on along the minus strand of NZ_CP076543.1, from coordinate 2,642,285 downwards.
CGCGGTCACCGACGAGGTCACCGACGAGGACCTGGACGACGAGGCGTTCGACGAGGACCTGGCCGAGGACAGGGAGCCGGGCCACGTCGGATCCGCAGCCTTCGCGATCATCGCCGCGGGTCTCGGCGCCGTCGCCCTCAGCGGCAGCTGGGTCGCGGGGATCGTGTCCGAGCGTGCCAGCATCGCCGCCCGCCTGGAGCTGACCCAGGCCGCCGACGCCAACGCGCAGATCGCCGCCCAGTTCGTCGACCCCTGGCACACCACCGCGATGGTGAACGGCATCTTCTCCGCCCTCGCCCTGATCATCGCCATCTTCGTGCTGGCCCTCCCCGCCTTCAGCAGCCCCGAGCGCACCCTCCCCACCTGGGTGCGGTCCGTCTCCTGGGCGGGCATCGGACTGGGCGCCCTCGGCGTACTGCTCTTCGTCCTCATGTACTTCGACCTCCTCCTCGCCGTTCCCAAGGCGGCCGGAGCCGGCGTCTAGGCAGTGCCTTAGGTCCTCACGGACCGGCCCGGGGCTCCCTGGCCCCGGACTAAGGCCCCCTGCCCCCGGCAGATGCGGCATGCGACCGATGTGCCGGTACCCCCTGGGGCGCGAATCTTGGATCACACCGAACGAGGTGCCCGAGCAACGCGACCAGGGAGCAGATATGCACGAGTACGAGATCGCCGGCGCCGTCCGCAGCGCCGACCTCCTCCGTGAGGCGGCCGAGTACCGCACGGCCCGGGCGGCGGGGCAGGCGCACCGCGCCTCCTCGCCGGACCAGGAACACCGAAGGCGGGTGAGAACGTTCCGGAGCCGGTTCTCCCGCTCGGACCGCTCGGACCGCCCGGACCGCTCGGACCGCCCGGACCGCCCGGCGCGCTCCGCGCCGCGCACGGCGTGAACTGACAGGTGAGGAGAAGCGCGCCGGCTGCGAGTGCCGCCGGGCAGGGCCTCTGTGCGATGCTCGGCGCTGTGGAGACCAGATCTGTCAGCCCGGTGTTCGTCGGCCGAGCCGATGAACTGGCCGTACTCACCGACGCACTGACCCGGGCCGCCGGGCAGGAACCGCAGGCGATGCTCATCGGGGGAGAGGCCGGAGTCGGCAAGACCCGCCTCACCGAGGAGTTCCTCTGCGAGGCGGACCGCCGCGGCGCCGTCGTCGCCGTCGGAGGCTGTGTGGAGATCGGGGCGGAGGGCCTCCCCTTCGCCCCGTTCTCGACAGCCCTGCGCACCCTGCACCGGCTGCTGCCCGGGGAACTGGCCGCCGCTGCCGCCGGCCAGGAGGACGAACTCGCCCGCATCCTCCCCGAACTCGGCGACACCCCGCGCGGCCCGCACGACGAGGAGAGCACCGCCCGGCTCTTCGAACTGACGGCCCGGATGCTGGAGCGCCTCGCCGCCGACCGCACCGTCGTCCTCGTCCTGGAGGACCTGCACTGGGCGGACACCTCCACCCGGCACCTGCTCTCCTACCTCTTCCGCACCCTCGCCGGCGGCCGGCTCGTCATCGTCGCCACCTACCGCGCGGACGACGTGCACCGGCGCCACCCGCTGCGCCCGCTCCTCGCCGAACTCGACCGGCTCCGCACCGTCCAGCGCATCGAACTGTCCCGCTTCAACCGGGCCGAGGTACGCCGCCAGCTCGCCGGCATCCTCGCCGCGCAGCCCGACGAGGACTTCGTGGACTCCGTCTTCGACCGGTCGGACGGCAACGCCTTCTTCGTCGAGGAACTCGTCGCCTCCAAGGAGAGCGGCTGCCGCACCGGGCTCACCGAATCCCTGCGCGACCTGCTCCTCGTCCGTGTCGAGGTGCTCCCCGACGAGACCCAGCGGTTGGTGCGCATCGTCGCCGAGGGCGGCTCCACCGTGGAGTACCCGCTGCTGCACGCCGTCGCCGGGCTCACCGAGGACGAGCTGATCGAGGCGCTGAGAGCCGCCGTCGGGGCCAACATCCTGCTCGCCACCCCCGACGGCGACGGCTACCGCTTCCGGCACTCCCTCGTCCGCGAGGCCGTCAGCGACGACCTGCTGCCCGGGGAGCGGGCCCGCGTCAACCGCCGCTACGCCGAGGCCATGGAGGCCGACGGGTCGCTGGTCCGGGCCGAGGAGCGGGTCATCCGGCTGGCCAGCTACTGGTACCACGCGAACGATCCCGCCAAGGCGCTGCCCGCCGTACTCGCCGCCTCCGTGGCGGCACGCCGCCGGCACGCCTACTCGGAGCAACTGCGCCTGCTGGAACGGGCCATGGACCTGTGGGACAGCGCCCCGGAGGACGTTCGCGAGGCGCTCCGCCCGGCGGACTACACCGAGGTGTACCCTCCGTGCGGCTGCGACCCGGCCACCACCGCGCTCCAGCGGCTCGACCTGCTGGCCGAGGCCACCGTAGCGGCGCGCTACGGCGGCGAGCGCGACCGCGCCCTGAAGATCACGAAGACGGCGCTGCGCCTGCTGGAGGACGACGGCGACCCGCTGCGGGCCGCCTGGTTCTGGACCGAGCGCTCCCGGCTGATCGCCGGCCTCGGGCGCGGCGACGGCTGGGAGGAGATAGCCAGGGCGCAGGACCTCGTCCGGGGGCTGCCCCCGTCCCAGGTGCACGCCGAGGTCCTGGTCCGGGCCGCGAGCTGGGGCATGCTCCACAAGCCGGGCCCCGGCAACCTCGCCGCCGCCGAACGCGCCGTCGAGTACGCGCGGATGGTCGGCGCCGAGGAGACCGAGCTCAACGCCCGGATCACGGTCGGAGCTCTGCTCACCGACTCCGGCGATGCTCCGGGCGGTCTCGCCGAGATGCACGCGGTCCGGGAACGGGCCACGAAACTCGGGCTCACCATGCTGGCAGGGCGTGCGCATATCAATCTCACCTCTCAGTTGGAAAGCCTGGGCCGGTCCCGCGAAGCCGTGGAACTGGCCGAACAAGGGGCCGAACTGGTCCGCAGATCACGGCTCATGGACAGTGAGGCCTGGGTCTGCGGGAACAAGGCCGAGAGCCTCTACAGCCTCGGCCGCTGGGACGAGGCTGCCGAGGCGGCCCGGCGCACCCTGCTGGTCGGCCAGAGCGCGGCCCCGCGCGGCTCCGCCTCCGCACGACTGGCCTACCTGGCCCTGGCCCACGGTGAGTTGACGGAGGCGGCCCACCAGCTTGCCGCCGCCCACGCCCACTTCGGCAACCACGAGACCCGGCCCCAGCCCCAGCACCGGATCCCGCTCTACCGCCTCGCGATCGGCGTGGCCGCGGCGGAGGGCCGGCTCGCCGACGTCCGCGCCGAGACGTCCGCTGCCGCCGCCTACGGATTCCCGCTCGGGCAGCACCGCTACGCCTGGCCACTGCTGCTCGCGGCCGCCACCGCGGAGGCTGACGCCCGGGGGCTCCCGGCCGCCGAGGCCGGCCGGGACGCGGCCCTGGACGTGCTGCGCACCGCCGCCCGTTCCCTCGCCACCCCGGTCCCGGTGTGGACCGCCTACGCCGAGTACGTCCGGGCCGAGCTGCGCCGGGCCGAGGCCCGCGACACCCTCGCCGACTGGACCGCCGTCGAGAAGGCCGTCCGCCCGCTGGAGCGTCCGTACCTGCTGGCCAGGGCCTGCCACCGGCTCGCGGAGGCCCTGCTGGCCGCCGGTGACCGGGAGCCCGCGGCCGCCCTGCTCCGCGAGGCCTACGCCACCGCCGAGCGGATCGGCTCACGCACCCTGCGCGAGGACCTGGCCCTGCTGGCCCAGCGCGCCCGCCTCCCGCTGACCGGCCCCGACAGCGCCGGCGCCCCGCCGGTCCCGGAGACCGACCCGGCCGAGGCGCTCGGGCTGACCAGCCGGGAGCGGGACGTACTGCGCCTGGTGGCGGCCGGCAGTACCAACCGGAAGATCGCGGAGGAGCTCTTCATCTCGCCGAAGACGGCGAGCGTGCACGTCTCCAACATCCTGGCGAAGCTGGGCGTCGCAGGCCGCGGCGAGGCGGCCGCCCTCGCCCACCGGCTGCGTCTCTTCGGCGAGCCCGTCCCGGTCAGTCCCCGTCCCGAGGCTCCTCGTCCAGGCGTATGAGCACCTTGCCGGAGTCGAGGTCTATCGGACCCCGTCCCGGATCGTTGTCATTGACGTCGGTCCGGGACAGCTCCAGCCGCTTCTTCTCCTCGTCCGTGTGCTTGCGTCCCGGGTTGAACAGCTCCTCGATCATGTTGAACACCGTGCCCACCGCACCTTTCGTCCCCCGCCGGGGACTTGCCGGTCATCGCACCGTCAGGGTCAGGATCCTGTCGTCGCCCGCCTCCGGGGACCCGCGTCCGTCCGTCTCGCTGGTGACCAGCAGCATGCGGTCCCCGCCGAGGGGCACCACCGTCCGCAGCCGCCCGTACTCGCCCTCCAGGAAAGGCTCGGGCTCCGCCACCAGCTCCGTCCCGGCCAGCGGGATCCGCCACAGCCGCTTGCCCTTCAGCCCGGCCATCCACACCGAACCCTCCGCCCACGCGATCCCGCTCGGCGAGGCCTCGTCGGTCTTCCACACGGCCACCGGGTCCCGGAAGCCGGGCTTTCCCGCTTTCCCCTCGGCCTCGGGCCACCCGTAGTTGGCGCCGGGCTCGATCAGATTCAGCTCGTCCCAGGTGTTCTGGCCGAACTCGGCCGCCCACAGCCGTTTGTCCTTGTCCCAGGCGAGGCCCTGCACATTGCGGTGCCCGTAGGAGTAGACGACGGAATCCGCCTCCGGATTGCCGTGCACGGGATCCCCGTCCGGGGTCATCCGCAGGATCTTGCCGCCCAGTGACTTCTTGTCCTGCGCGAGCCCGGTGTCACCGGTCTCGCCCGTCCCGGCGTAGAGCATCTTGTCCGGGCCGAAGGCGATCCGGCCGCCGTTGTGGATCAGTCCCTTGGGAATACCCCGGAACACCGTGTCCGGAGCGCCGAGTTGCTGCCCGGCAGGTCTCTGCTCGTCGTACCGCAGCCGGGCGATGCGGTTGTCGGACTCGGTCGTGAAGTACACGTACACCAGTCGGTCCGATGCGAAGGCGGGCGACAGCGCGAGGCCCAGGAGCCCGCCCTCCCCACCCGGAGCCACCCCCGGCACCTTGCCGATCTGGGTCACCGTGCCCGACCCCGTGGCGACCCTGCTGATCGTCCCCTTGTCCCGCGAGGCCACGAGCAGGTCCCCGTCCGGCAGCGGGGCCACGCCCCACGGCGACTCCAGCCCCTTGGCCACCTCGCCGGTCACCGTCACGGTCCCCTTCGCCGGCGGGCCGGTGGCCTCCGGCGACGCGGAGGGTCTCCCCGACGGCCCCGGCGACCCGGAGCTCCCTGGAGCCGTGCTCGGTGGGGAGCCGCCGGGCCCCGCGCCCGGTGCGCCCTCCGGAGCACACCCCGCCGCCAGCAGGGCGCCGCAGCCGGCCAGCGCGAGCGCCGCCAGCACACCCCGGCGCCGCCCGCCCGCGCCCTCGGATCCCGCCTGCCCGGGAGAACTTCCGTCTCGCATCGCCCTGCTCCCTTCCCCTCCTCCGATCGTGCCCTCCATCCCTCTCAACAGCTCCGGCACTTCCCGAAGTTCCATCACTCGTACACTCGATCGAGTGGTTGTCGGGCCGCCCCCGGATCGCCCCCGGGATCGCCCCCGGACCACCACCTGATCGACCCGGCCCCGCCCCGCCCCGCGCCGGGTGCCCGATCAGTCCCAGGCTCCCACCTCGACCGGAAGGGCCGCGATCTCCGCCAGGTCCCCGGCCGTGAGCCGGACCTCCGCCGCCCGCGCGTTCTCCGCCGCCCACGGCGCCCGGTCGGCCCCCGGCACCGGCACCACCTGCGGCCCCTGAGCCAGCACCCAGGCCAGGGCCACCTGCGCGACCGTGACCCCGGGGCCGTGCCGCCGGGCCACCTGCCGCAGCCCCGCCAGCAGGACCTGGTTCGACGCCATCGCCTCCGCCGTGAACCGCGGATGCCGGGCCCGCACGTCCTGCGGCTCGAACCCCTCGCCCGGCGTGAGGGTCCCCGTGAGGAACCCGCTGCCCAGCGGCATCGCCGCCAGGAACCCCACGCCGCGCGCCGCGCACCACGGCAGCAGCTGCCACGCCGCCTGCGGCGACCACACCGACAGCTCCGCCTGCACCGCGCTCACCGGGAACACCTGCTGCAGCCGTTCCAGGTGCCGCAAGGTCGTCCGGTACGCCCGGTCCCCGCTCCGGCCGGCCCCGGGACCGGCCCCGGCGCCCAGCGCGCAGTACCCGAGCGCCCGCACCTTGCCCGCGCCCACCAGCTCGGCCATGGCTCCCCAGGTCTCCTCCACGGGCACGTCCGGATCCACCCGGTGCAGCTGGTAGAGGTCTATGACATCGGTCCGCAGCCGCCGCAGCGAGGCGTCGCAGGCCCGCCGTAGGTAGCCGGGCCGCCCGTCGGCGACCACGTGCTGGTCACCCGCCCGCAGTCCCACCTTGGCCGAGACGAACGCCTCGGACCGCCGCTCCCGCAGCACCCGTCCGAGCAGCAGCTCATTGGTGAACGGCCCGTACACGTCGGCCGTGTCCAGCAGGTTCGACCCCAGGTCCAGCGCGGTGTGGACGGCGGCCAGCGACTCCTGCCCCCGCCGCCGCGAAGGCGCGTACGCCCAGCTCATCGGCATACAGCCGAGGCCGACGGCGCCCACCGTCAGCGCCCCCGCCCCGATCGACCTGCGCTCCACCCCTGCGTCCCCCTCCGGCTCCGGACCTCAAACTAACGGCTTGATCCGGATGCCTTGGCATAGCCTCGTGATCATGACTGCAATGACCCCGGATGTCTGGCTCCCGTTCCCCGCCGAGGAGATCGAGGGCCTCCCCGACTCCTTCCGGTACCGCCTCTGGGACGGCGAGGACGCGTTCCCGGCCGATCCGGCCGACTGCGTCTTCTACGTGACGCCCTACATGAAGTCCCCCGAGGTCACCGTGCGCCCGCTGGCGGCGATGCCCGCGGTCCAGGTCGTCCAGACCCTGACCGCCGGCATCGACGACGTGCGGGGCCGCCTCGGCGACCTGCGCCCCGGCGTACGGCTGTGCAACGCCGTCGGGGTCCACACGGCCAGCACCGCCGAACTCGCCCTCGCGCTGACCCTCGCCTCCCTGCGCGGCATCCCCGGCATGGTTCGCGGCCAGGACCGCGAGGAGTGGCGTTCCGGGTTCTACGACGCCCTCGCCGACAAGTCGGTTCTGATCATCGGCTACGGATCGATCGGCTCCGCCATCGAGGACCGGCTCGTGGCCTTCGAATGCGGCCCGGTCGCACGGGTGGCGCGTACGGCGCGGACCACCGGACGCGGGCCCGTGCACACCCTGGCCGACCTGCCCGGGCTGCTGCCCCGGGCCGACGTGGTGATCCTCGTGACACCGCTGACCGACGCCACCCGGGGGCTGGTCGGCGCCGACTTCCTCAGCCGGATGAAGGACGGCGCCCTGCTGGTGAACGTGGCGCGCGGTCCCGTCGTCGACACCAAGTCCCTGCTGGCGGAGGTGGAGTCGGGCCGGCTGCGCGCGGCACTCGACGTCACCGACCCGGAACCGCTGCCCGCGGGCCACCCGCTCTGGCATGCTCCGAATGTCCTGATCACACCTCATGTGGGCGGCAGCAGCTCGGCGTTCGAGCCGAGGGCCAAGCGCCTGCTGGCCCGCCAGCTCACCCGGTTCGCCGCCGGGGAGCCGGTGGAGCACACGGTGTTGATCACCGAGTGACGCGTGATGCGCACGCTCCGCAGTCACCCGAATGCGCAGGGTGTGCACAACTCCCCGATCGGTAACGGAGAGTAGAGAGACTATGTCCCTGAGTGACGAAAGTGGTGTATCGTCCGGAAGAAGGGGCTGCGCCACGAACGTCTGGCGCTGGGGAGTGATCGGACACTTTGGGGGGCGACGGGCGATGTACGGCCAATGGACGAAGGATCCGACGCGGCACAGCCGCCGGAGGCGACGCTGCCGAGACTGGGCTGCACCGGAACCAGCCGGCGAGGGGGACCGGTGAGTACCCCGGGGGCGGCGCTCCTGAACCGGCCGTCCGTCTCGGGCGGAGGCAAGGGTCTGGCGATGCAGCTGCTCCTCGCGGTGGTCAGCGGCGGGTACGCCGTCGGCGCCGCCCTCAACTGGGGCTCGGAGGAAGTCGCCGAGATCATGGGCGACTTCGGGCTCAGCGCGGCCGGCTTACTCGCCGCGGTCTCCTGCTACTCCTACGCGAGGGCGATCGACAGCCGCGAACGCCCCGCCTGGCTGCTCTTCGCCTTCTCCTCCCTCATGGGCGCCGGCGGCAATGCAGTCTGGGGCTGGTACGAGGTGATCCTGGGCGAGGAAGTGCCGAAACCCTCCCTCGCCGACTTCGCCTTCCTCTGCTTCGCCCCGCCCGCCATCGTGGGCCTGCTCGTCCTCGCCAAACGCCCGGTCACCCGCGCCGGCTGGGTGTGCCTCGGACTCGACTCCTGGCTCATCGGCGGCTCCCTGCTCACGCTCTCCTGGAGCCTGGCCCTGGCCCACGCGGCGCGGACCGCCCAGTCCGGCGCCCCCGGCAGCGTCCCGCGCGCCGCGCTCTCCCTCGCCTACCCGCTCCTGGACATCGCGCTCGTCTCGATGGTCCTGGTCCTGCACTTCCGGCGCAGCGAGACCAACCGCTCCGCCGTCAACACCGCCATCGCGGCGCTGGCCCTGACCGTGCTCAGCGACGCCCTGTTCACCTCGCCCCTGCTGAGCGCCGAGTACCAGTCCGGACAGCTGCTCGACGCCGGCTGGTTCGCGGGCTCGCTGCTCCTCGCGTACGCGCCCTGGGGCGCCAGGCGCCTCCACCCCGGCCCGGAGCCGGCCGGGCGCCCGCGCGCGGACCGGACGCACAGCCGCCCGATCACCGGCTCGCTGCCCGCCCTCACTCCCTACCTCGCGGCCGCCGTGTGCACCCTCGGCATCCTCTACAACGTCGTGGACGGCCGGAAGGTGGACCGGATGGTCGTCTTCACCGGCTGCACGGTCGTGCTCGCCCTCGTCATCCGGCAGGGCATCATGCTCCTCGACAACATCGCGCTGACACAGGAACTGGCCCAGAAGGAGAACCACTTCCGTTCCCTGGTCCAGGGCTCCAGCGACGTCATCATGATCGCCGCGCCCACCGGAACCCTGCGCTACGTCAGCCCCGCGGCCGCCGGGGTCTACGGCCGTGAGGCGGAAGAGCTGGTCGGCACCGAGCTCGCCACCCTGATCCACCCCGACGACCTCGGCCGGGTGGTCCACGAGGTGCGCCGCTTCCTCGCCGCACCGCCGACCGAGGAGCCCACCACCCGCATCGAGTGCCGCTTCAAATCGGGCGGTGGCGAGTGGCTCAACGTGGAGTCCACCGTCAACCGCCACCAGGGCGGGCTCATCCTCAACAGCCGGGACGTCACCGAGCGGGTCCGGCTCCAGGCCCAGCTCCAGCACAGCGCCGAACACGATCCGCTGACCGACCTGCCCAACCGGGCCCTGTTCACCCGGCGCGTGCGCCAGGCCCTGACCGGCCGGCGCGCGGGCGACCACAGCACCGCCGTGCTCTTCATCGACCTCGACGGCTTCAAGGCGGTCAACGACACCATCGGCCACCAGGCCGGCGACGAACTGCTCGTCGAAGCCGCACGCAGGCTCCAGGACTCGGTCCGGGCCGGGGACACCGCGGCCCGCCTCGGCGGCGACGAGTTCGCCGCGCTCATCCTGGGCGACGGCAACCGCGACCCCGGCGCCCGCGAGTACCAGGTGCGCGAGATCGCCGACCGGCTGCGCACCACCCTCTCCCAGCCGTACCGGATCGGCGGCAGCGAGGTCCGGGTCGCCGCGAGCATCGGGGCCGCCTTCGCCGACCCCGGCATCACCCCTTCGGACCTGATGCGCAACGCGGATCTCGCGATGTACCGGGCCAAGGCCGGCGGCAAGGACCGGGTCGAGATGTACGCCCCCCAGATGCAGGCCGAAGTCGTGCGCAAGGCCGAGCTGGCCGGCCGGCTGCGGACGGCACTGCACGAGGGCGAGTTCGCCCTGCTGCACCAGCCCGTGGTCTCGCTGGCCACCGGTGAGGTGTCGGCCGTCGCCGCGCAGGCCCGCTGGCGCTCCGCCCAGGGGATCCTCTTCACGCCGGCGGAGTTCCTCCGGGTCGCCGAGTACAGCGAGGGCGGTGCCGGTGGGGCCGGCGGCCCCGGCGCCGCCGGGCACGACGCCTCGCGCACCGCAGAGCTGGGCCGATGGCTGCTGGAGGAGGCCGTGGAGCAGGCCGCCGACCGGCACCGGGCCGGGCACGACGTACCCGTGGCCGTACGGATGACCGCCCAGCGGCTCCTGGACCGGTCCATGCCGCTCGGCTCCGTGGAGGCCCTGCTGACCCGGCACGGGCTGCCGTCCGGGGCCCTGGTGCTGGAGCTCGCCGTATCCGACCCCAGGGTGCCTTTCGACGACCTGGAGCGCCGCCTGACCGCCCTGCACCGGCTCGGGGTGGGTATCTCCCTGGACGGCTTCGGCAGCGGCTACGCGGCCATCAGTGCCCTGCGCCGCCTCCCCGTGGACATGCTCAAGCTGGACCGCGGCCTGGTGGAGGGAGTGGTCGAGTCCGCCCGGCTGCACAAGATCACTGCTGGTCTCTTGCGGATCGCAAACGACCTGGGCATGCGGTCGGTGGCGGACGGGGTCGACCTGCCCGAGCAGGTCCTGGCGCTGCGCGCGATGGGGTGCACACACGGCCAGGGAATGGCTTTTTCCGGCCCGCTCGACGAGTACAGGCTGCGCCGTGCGCTGGTGCGCGGTACGTTCCCAGTACCGGGCGGAGCGGCCCAACCAGCACTGGCCGGCGGTTCCCCCGGGGGCTCGATGGCCATCCGTAGAGGCTCACATAATGAGACGCCCGTCCCACCTACTTGACATCACCCTCCCGCCAGAGGGAGGGTCAGTGCCATGCGCACCCGAATTCTCGTACTTGGAAAGCGCGTCGGCTGAAGCTGGGACCTGCATGTCCCCGCTCAACACCCCCGACGCGCTCCCCTCGCTTGCCTCCTGGCACGAGGGGTTTTTTGTTGCACTGGCACAGAGTCGAATCCGCGTAAAACCCTCAGCTTCGAGAAGAGAATGCCGATGACCGAGCAGGCCACCGGGGCCCACCATCCGCAGCCGCGGCCCCGTTCCGGCGGACAGCAGTCCGCCGCAGTTGAGCACGTCACGGGTGCGCAGTCCCTCATCCGCTCTCTCGAAGAGGTGGGGTGCGACACCGTCTTCGGTATTCCGGGCGGCGCCATCCTCCCCGCGTACGACCCGATGATGGACTCGAAGAAGGTCCGTCACATCCTGGTCCGCCACGAGCAGGGGGCCGGCCACGCCGCCACCGGCTACGCGCAGGCCACCGGCAAGGTCGGCGTCTGTATGGCCACGTCCGGCCCGGGCGCCACCAACCTCGTCACCCCGATCGCCGACGCGCACATGGACTCCGTCCCGCTCGTCGCGATCACCGGTCAGGTCTCCTCCAAGGCCATCGGCACCGACGCCTTCCAGGAGGCGGACATCGTCGGCATCACGATGCCGATCACCAAGCACAACTTCCTGGTCACCAAGGCCGAGGACATCCCGCGGACGATCGCCGAGGCGTTCCACATCGCGGCCACCGGCCGTCCGGGCCCGGTCCTGGTCGACATCGCCAAGGACGCCCTGCAGGCGAAGACCACCTTCTCGTGGCCTCCCGCCCAGGACCTCCCCGGTTACCGGCCGGTCACCAAGCCGCACGCCAAGCAGATCCGCGAGGCCGCCAAGCTCATCTGCCAGGCCAAGCGCCCGGTCCTGTACGTCGGCGGCGGCGTCATGAAGTCCGGCGCCACCGCCGAGCTGAAGGTCCTCGCCGAGCTGACCGGCGTCCCGGTCTGCACCACCCTGATGGCGCTGGGCTCCTTCCCCGACAGCCACCCGCTGCACGTCGGCATGCCGGGCATGCACGGCAGCGTCACCGGCGTCACCGCGCTGCAGAAGTCGGACCTGCTGATCGCCCTCGGCACCCGCTTCGACGACCGCGTCACCGGCAAGCTGGACAGCTTCGCCCCCTTCGCCAAGATCATCCACGCGGACATCGACCCCGCCGAGATCGGCAAGAACCGCGCGGTCGACGTCCCGATCGTCGGAGACGCCCGCGAGGTCATCGCCGACCTGATCCAGGCCGTCCAGGCCGAGCACACCGAGGGCAACGCGGGCGACTACACCGCCTGGTGGAACGACCTCAGCCGCTGGCGCGACACCTACCCGCTGGGTTACGACCTGCCCGCCGACGGCAGCCTCTCCCCGCAGCAGGTCATCGAGCGGATCGGCGCGCTCGCGCCGAAGAGCACGATCTTCGCTGCCGGCGTCGGCCAGCACCAGATGTGGGCCTCGCACTTCGTCAAGTACGAGGAGCCCCGCACCTGGCTGAACTCCGGCGGCGCCGGAACCATGGGCTACGCGGTCCCGGCCGCGATGGGCGCCAAGGTCGGCATGCCCGATCGCACGGTCTGGGCGATCGACGGCGACGGCTGCTTCCAGATGACCAATCAGGAACTGGTCACCTGCGCCCTGAACAACATCCCGATCAAGGTCGCGATCATCAACAACGGCGCGCTGGGCATGGTCCGCCAGTGGCAGACCCTGTTCTACAACCAGCGGTACTCCAACACCGTTCTGCACGCCGACGAGACCGGTCACGACACGGTCGGCTCCCAGCTCGGCGAGTCCATCGCGCCCCGCAAGGGCACGCGCGTCCCGGACTTCGTCAAGCTGTCGGAGGCCATGGGCTGCGTGGCGCTGCGCTGCGAGGACCCGGCCGACCTGGACAAGGTCATCGCCGAGGCCAACGCGATCAACGACCGTACCGTCGTGATCGACTTCATCGTCCACGAGGACGCCATGGTGTGGCCGATGGTCGCCGCCGGCACCTCCAACGACGAGGTCATGGCAGCCCGGGGCGTCCGTCCCGACTTCGGCGACAACGAAGACGACTGAGCCGAGAGAGCCGAGAGAGAGAACGCCTCACATGTCCAAGCACACGCTCTCCGTCCTGGTCGAGAACACGCCCGGCATCCTCGCCCGGATCGCCGCCCTGTTCTCCCGCCGCGGGTTCAACATCGACTCCCTCGCGGTCGGTGTCACCGAGCACCCCGACATCTCCCGCATCACCATCGTCGTCAACGTCGAGGACCTCCCGCTGGAGCAGGTGACCAAGCAGCTGAACAAGCTGGTCAACGTGCTCAAGATCGTCGAGCTGGAGTCCCACAACGCCATCGAGCGAGAGCTCGTCCTGGTGAAGGTCCGCGCCGACAACGAGACCCGTTCGCAGATCGTCGAGATCGTCCAGCTGTTCCGCGCCAAGACGGTCGACGTCTCCCCGGAGGCCGTCACCATCGAGGCCACCGGCGGCTCCGACAAGCTCGGCGCGATGCTCAAGATGCTGGAGCCCTTCGGCATCAAGGAGCTCGTCCAGTCCGGCACGATCGCCATAGGGCGTGGCGGACGGTCCATCACGGACCGCAGCCTGCGCGCGCTCGACCGCAGCGCCTGACCCGCCCGGCCCGGCCCGGCGGACACGTGAGCCGGGCGGGACACGCTCAGCTCGCATAGCGAGACCGAGAAACTCAGATTCCGTTCCCCGCCGTACGGTGGGAGCAACACCAGCGCACCAAGGAGATATCCCAGTGGCCGAGCTGTTCTACGAGAACGACGCCGACCTGTCCATCATCCAGGGCCGCAAGGTCGCGGTCATCGGTTACGGCAGCCAGGGCCACGCCCACGCGCTGTCGCTCCGTGACTCCGGCGTCGACGTCGTCGTCGGTCTGAAGGAGGGCTCGAAGTCCAAGGCCAAGGCCGAGGAGCAGGGTCTGAAGGTCGTCCCCGTGGCCGAGGCCGCCGCCTGGGCGAACGTCATCATGATCCTCACCCCGGACCCGCTGCAGGCCGAGATCTACGAGGAGTCCATCAAGGAGCACCTCCAGGAGGGCGACGCGCTCTTCTTCGGCCACGGCTTCAACGTCCGCTACGGCTTCATCAAGCCCCCGGCCAACGTGGACGTCGCCCTCGTCGCCCCCAAGGGCCCGGGCCACCTGGTCCGCCGTCAGTACGAGGAGGGCCGCGGCGTTCCGTGCATCGCCGCCGTCGAGCAGGACTTCACCGGTTCCGCTTTCGCGCTCGCGCTCTCGTACGCGGCCGGCATCGGCGGCACCCGCGCCGGCGTCATCAAGACCACCTTCACCGAGGAGACCGAGACCGACCTGTTCGGTGAGCAGGCCGTCCTCTGCGGTGGCGCCTCCGCCTTGGTCAAGGCCGGTTTCGAGACCCTGACCGAGGCCGGCTACCAGCCGGAGATCGCGTACTTCGAGTGCCTGCACGAGCTGAAGCTCATCGTGGACCTCATGTACGAGGGCGGCCTGGAGAAGATGCGCTGGTCGGTCTCCGAGACCGCCGAGTGGGGCGACTACATCACCGGCCCCCGCGTCATCACCGACGCCACCAAGGCCGAGATGAAGAAGGTCCTCGCGGAGATCCAGAGCGGCGAGTTCGCCAACACCTGGATGGCCGAGTACAAGGCCGGTCTGCCGAAGTACAACGAGTACAAGAAGGCCGACGAGGAGCACCTGCTGGAGACCACCGGCAAGAAGCTGCGCAAGCTGATGAGCTGGGTCGACAGCGACGAGAGCTGATCTCGTGGCGACGGGGCCGGGACACGTGAAGTCCCGGCCCCGCCGTGCATCCGCGCAGGACCCCGGCCGTCCGGACGGCCGGGGCGCAGGGGATCCGGGGCGCCGGGAAACCGGCCCTCACGGGCGCGGCTTGTCCACCCCGGCCAACCACGGACGGGTGATCCTTCCGTACAGGCGGAAATCCGACCCGTCAGCGCCACTACACTGCTCAACACATACGCGTCAGGCCCACAGTGTCGTGCGTCTTCCACGCGGCTACCCCCTCCACCGCCTGCGGCCGTCGGGACGGCCGTCCGCACTGGACTTGTGAGGACCCACGTGAGCTCGAAACCTGTCGTACTCATCGCCGAAGAGCTGTCGCCCGCCACCGTCGAGGCGCTGGGCCCGGACTTCGAGATCCGGCACTGCAACGGCGCGGACCGCGCCGAGCTGCTGCCCGCGATCGTCGACGTCGACGCGATCCTCGTCCGCTCCGCCACCAAGGTCGACGCCGAGGCCATCGCCGTGGCCAAGAAGCTGCGGGTCGTCGCGCGCGCCGGTGTCGGTCTGGACAACGTGGACGTCTCCGCCGCCACCAAGGCCGGCGTGATGGTCGTCAACGCGCCGACCTCGAACATCGTGACCGCGGCCGAGCTCGCCTGCGGCCTGCTCGTCGCCACCGCCCGCAACATTCCGCAGGCCAACACCGCCCTGAAGAACGGCGAGTGGAAGCGGAACAAGTACACGGGTGTCGAGCTCAGCGAGAAGACCCTCGGCGTCGTCGGCCTCGGCCGCATCGGCGTGCTCGTCGCCCAGCGCATGTCGGCCTTCGGCATGAAGATCGTCGCGTACGACCCCTACGTACAGCCCGCGCGCGCCGCCCAGATGGGCGTCAAGATGCTGACGCTGGACGAGCTCCTGGAGGTCGCCGACTTCATCACCGTGCACCTGCCCAAGACCCCCGAGACCCTCGGTCTCATCGGGGACGAGGCCCTGCACAAGGTGAAGCCGTCGGTCCGCATCGTCAACGCCGCCCGTGGCGGGATCGTCGACGAGGCCGCGCTCTACACGGCCATCAAGGAGGGCCGCGTCGCCGGCGCCGGTCTCGACGTGTACGCGAAGGAGCCCTGCACGGACTCCCCGCTCTTCGAGCTCGACCAGGTCGTCTGCACCCCGCACCTCGGCGCGTCCACGGACGAGGCCCAGGAGAAGGCCGGTGTCTCGGTCGCCAAGTCGGTGCGCCTCGCGCTCGCCGGTGAGCTCGTGCCGGACGCGGTCAACGTCCAGGGCGGTGTCATCGCCGAGGACGTCCGTCCGGGCCTGCCGCTCGCCGAGAAGCTCGGCCGTATCTTCACCGCCCTCGCGGGCGAGGTCGCGGTCCGCCTCGACGTGGAGGTCTGTGGCGAGATCACCCAGCACGACGTCAAGGTGCTGGAACTCTCCGCCCTCAAGGGTGTCTTCGAGGACGTCGTCGACGAGACGGTCTCCTACGTCAACGCCCCGCTGTTCGCACAGGAGCGCGGTGTCGAGGTCCGGCTGACCACCAGCTCGGAGTCCCCGGACCACCGCAACGTCGTGACCGTTCGCGGCACCCTGTCGGACGGCCAGGAGGTCTCGGTCTCCGGCACGCTCGCGGGCCCGAAGCACCTTCAGAAGATCGTCGGCGTCGGTGAGTACGACGTGGACCTGGCGCTCGCCGACCACATGGTCGTGCTGCGCTACACCGACCGCCCCGGCGTGGTCGGCGCCGTCGGCCGCGTCCTCGGCGAGGGCGGTCTGAACATTGCGGGCATGCAGGTCGCCCGGGCCGAGGAGCACGGTGAGGCGCTCGCCGTCCTCACCGTCGACGCCCCGGTTCCGGGAGACGTCCTCGCGGACATCGCCACCGAGATCGGCGCCGTCTCGGCGCGCACGGTCAGCCTCGCCTGAGCCCACCAGGGTGACGACGTGAAGGAAGGGCCCGGGGGATCCCCCCGGGCCCTTCCGCGTTGCGCCGGCCGCGTGCCGCGGCGGGCGGTTCAGTGGTACGTCGCCTCGCGGGCGCGGTCTTCGGGACCCGTCGCGGGCTCCGCCGCGGGCGGGGCGGGTGCTTCGATCCCGCGCATCAGAGCCGCGGCGAGCACGGCCGCCCCGAGCAGCAGCGCCGTACCGCCCCAGGCCGCGTACTGCATTCCGTGGACGAAGGCCTCCCGGGCCAGGGCCAGCACCTGCTCCCCGGCCGGCCCGCCGATGTGGTGGGCGGTGGCGGCGGCCCCGCCCAGGGTCTCCCGTACGGCGGGCTCGGAGTCCGCCAGGTCGCTGCGGTAGACCGCGGTGCCCAGGCTGCCGAGGACCGCCATGCCCAGGGCGCCGCCGAACTCCTGGCCGGTCTCCAGCAGGGAGGCGGCGGAACCGGCCTTCTCGGCGGGGGCCGAGGCCAGCGCCATGTCGGACACCAGCGACATCACGGTGACGATGCCCGAGGCCAGCACCCCGGCACCGATCAGCAGCAGCCACAGGGAGTCGGTCCCGACCAGGCCGATCAGGGCGAAACCGGCGGCAGCGAGGACGAACCCGCCGGCCATCACGTAGGCCCGGTCCACCTTCTGGGCCAGGGCCGCGCCGACCGGGGCAGAAGCGCCGATGACGAGCGAAGGGGCGAGGCTCCACAGGGCGGCCTCCAGGGTGCCCATGCCGAGAACGGACTGCAGGTACTGGGTGGTGAAGTAGGCCGAGCCCATCATGGCGAAGGCGGCGACGGTGTTGAGGCCGATGCCCGCGCCGAATCCGCGGCCCTGGAACAGCGCCCGGCTCACCATGGCGTCGTCACGGGTGCGCTGGCGGCGGACGAAGACGTACCCGAAGGCCAGGCCGACGGCGAGGCAGCCCAGGTACAGGGGTTCGAAGCCCTCGGCGGCGATCTCCTTGAGGCCGTAGACGACCGGCAGCACGGCGGCCATGGACAGCGGGACGCCCAGCAGGTCGAAGCGGCCGGGGGCCGGGTCCTTGAACTCCGGGACCAGGACCGGGACCAGGATCAGCAGGAGCAGCATCGCGGGCACGTTGATGAGGAAGACCGAACCCCAGAAGAAGTGGTTCAGCATCACTCCGCTGAGCACCGAGCCGAGGGCGATTCCGCCGGTCATGGCTCCGGACCAGATGGCGATGGCCTTGCCGCGCTGCTTGGCGTCCTGGAAGAGGTTGCGGACGAGAGCCAGCGTGGAGGGCATCAGGGTGGCGCCACCTATGCCGAGCAGCACGCGGGCCGCGATCAGCATCTCGGCGCTGGTGGCGTAGCCGGCGCCGATCGAGGCGAGGCCGAAGGCGGTCGCGCCGATCAGCAGCAGCTTGCGGCGGCCGATCCGGTCGCCGAGCGAACCCATCGTGATGAGCAGGCCGGAGAGTGCGAAGGCGTAGCTGTCGAAGATCCAGAGCTGCTGGGTGGCGCTGGGGTCGAGCTGGTCGGTGATCGCCGGGATGGCGAAGTAGAGGACGGAGACGTCCATCGAGACCAGGAGCAGCGGCAGCAGGAGGACGGTGAAGGCGGTCCATTCGCGGCGGCCGGCGAGTCGCGCTGTGGCGGCGGGGTTCGTCATGAGCAGGAATATACATACGTCTTAAACGCTTGTCTATGACGACTGTCTAGAACTGTTGTCTGGGACGCTTGTCTTGCTACGGTGTGGACATGGGACATCGCGAAGATCTGCTCGAAGGCGCCAAGAAGTGCCTGGTCGAGAAGGGGTTCGTGCGCACGACCGCGCGCGACATCGTCAGCGCCTCGGGGACCAACCTGGCCTCCATCGGCTACCACTACGGCTCGAAGGACGCCCTCCTCACCCAGGCCTTCATCGGCCTGATGGAGGAGTGGGGAGCGGTATTCCAGGACGGACTCGACGGCGAGGGCGGATCGCTGGAGCGCTTCCGCGCCCTGTGGGAAGGGGTGTTGGCGCAGCACGAGAAGTCGGGCCCGGTCTGGGCGGCCAGCCTGGAGGTGGCGCTCGGCCGCGACCAGCGGCCGGAGTTGAGGTCCATGCTCGCGGCCTCGCAGGCCGAGGGGCGCCGGGGGCTGATCTCGATGCTCACCGGGACCCCGGAGGACCAGCTCGACGAGCGGGACGTACGCACGCTGGGCGGTTTCTACCAGGCGCTGCTGAACGGCCTGATGATCCAGTGGCTCTTCGACCCGGAATCGGCCGCGACCGCCGAGGAGTTCACCGAGGGCATGCGCCGGGCCGCCGCGGCGATGACCCGCCCCCAGGAGGGCTGACCGGAGCCGGAGCCGGAGGCCGTCGTACGCCGACCCGTTGCCGGAGTCACCGCCGGGCGAGCCCCGTCCCGCCGCCGAACCGGCCCCGCGAGCCCGGCCTGACCCTAGGTCAGGCGGGAAGCCTTGAGGGCCATGTGGAGCAGCAGGCGGTCCTCGCCCTCGTCCAGATCGAGGCCGGTCAGCTGCTCCACCCGGGCCAGGCGGTAGTAGAGGGTCTGGCGGTGGATGCCCAGCACGGCCGCCGCGCGGCCCGCCTGGCCCGCGCAGTCCAGGAAGACCTCGGCGGTGCGGGCGAGTTCGCGGTTGGCCGGGGTCAGCAGGGTGCGGGCCGCGGGGTCGTCCACCGGATCGGCGGCGAGCGTCGCCAGCAGCCGGTACGGGCCGATCTCCGACCACTGGGCGACCGGGCCGAAGCGGGGCTGTGCCGCGGCCGCCCGGGCGGCGGCGACGGCCTGCTCCCAGGCGGCGGGCAGGTCCGCGAGGCCCCGTACGGGGTCGGCGACGCCGGCGGTCACCCGGTGCGCGGTGGCCGCAGCGGTGCTCGTGGCTCCGGAGCCCCCGCCCGCGCCGCCCTTCCCGCCCGTTCCCGTCGCCTCCGCCGCGCGCGGCAGCAGTCGGCCCACCGCCGCCAGGGCCGGAGCCAGCGCGTCCGTCGAGCGCAGCCGGAGCAGTACCGCCAGAGCCGGTTCGCCCGCGGGCTCCGGCCCGGCCCCCGTCCCCGCCGCCGCACCGGGCCCGGACGCGCCGCCCGGCTCGCCCCCGCCCCGCCGCGGTACGACGCACACCGCCGCCGCGCCCGGTACCGACGCCGGAGCCTCCCCGGGCCATGGCGCCACGCAGACCGCCGCGTGCAGCCCGTCCCCGCCCGGGCCGAGGGCGACCCGCAGTGCGGCCACCGCCATGTCCTGCTGCCAGCCCCGGCCGGCCGTGAGCACCGCCAGGAACTCCCGCGACAGGTCGGCCCCGGCCTTCGCCTCCTCGGCGAGCAGCACCCCGATGCGCTGGGCCACCTCCATGGCCGCGTCCAGCGCCGCAGGCCCCGGCCCGGGCTTGCCCGGCTCCTGGTCCAGCAGCCATACGTAGCCCTGCACGATGCCCCGGTACCGCACCGGCAGGCAGATCCGCCCCCGGAACACCCCGGCGTCGGGCGCCGCCGGGATCCGGACCGGGCCGGTGGCGCGGGCGATGCCGAAGCCCTCGAACCAGGACCGGACGGCCGCCGTCGACTGCCGCGTCAGGATCGAGCGGGTCCGTACCGGGTCCATGGCCAGATCGTCGTCGCTGTCGTGGGCGCCGAAGGCGATCAGGCGGAAGTCCCGGTTCTCCAGGGTCGCCGGGGCGCCGAGCAGCGCGGAGATCTCGTCCACCAGGTCCTGGTAATCGCCCTTCACCCCGACATTCTCCCACCCCGGCACGGACCCTTCAGACAGATGTATGAGATCCGGGACACGGATGCGTGACAGCTGTCGATGGCAGAGGATCGAAGCGATCCTTAGGTTTCACGGTGGTTTCACTTGCGCTTTTCTTCTGCCACCCGCTGGAGGTGCCCCCGTGCTG
The DNA here is from genome assembly GCF_030440515.1 of Streptomyces xanthophaeus. Taxonomy (GTDB): domain Bacteria; phylum Actinomycetota; class Actinomycetes; order Streptomycetales; family Streptomycetaceae; genus Streptomyces; species Streptomyces kutzneri. The sequence continues at coordinate 2,621,888 of NZ_CP076543.1, read as the reverse complement.
GGTCCCGTGATCCTCGCCGCTTCGCGCAGCGACAAGATGCGTCGTATCGTCTCCGCCGCCCCGGTGACCAAGCCCGTGGTGAATCGGTTCATCCCCGGCGAGACCGTCGATCAGGTCATCCCGATCGTCGAGGAGCTCACGCAGGCCGGGCTCGAGGTGACCCTCGACGTCGTCGGCGAGGACATCACCGCGGTCGAGCAGTCCTACGCCGCCCGGGACGCCTACCTCCAGCTCATCGAGCGCCTCGCGGAGCTCGGTCTCGGCGAGAAGGCCGAGATGTCCGTCAAGCTGTCGATGTTCGGCCAGGCCCTGGAGGGCGGCCACGAGCTGGCGCTCGCCAACGTCCGCCCGGTCGTCGAGGCCGCGGCCGCCATCGGTACCACCGTGACGCTGGACGCCGAGGACCACACCACCCTCGACTCGATGTTCGCCATCCACGAGGAGCTGCGCCGGGACTTCCCGCAGACCGGCTGCGTGATCCAGGCGTACCTCTTCCGCACGGAGGCCGACGCCCGCCGCCTGGCCGCCGCCGGCAGCCGCGTCCGCATCGTGAAGGGCGCCTACAAGGAGCCCGCCGAGGTCGCCTACCTGGACAAGGCGGAGATCGACAAGGCGTACGTCCGGATCCTGAAGATCCTCATGGACGGCGAGGGCTACCCGATGATCGGGTCCCACGACCCGCGCCTCATCGCCATCGGCCAGGAGCTCGCGCGCAAGGCCGGGCGCAAGCTGGACGAGTACGAATTCCAGATGCTGTACGGCATCCGCAGCGAGGAGCACCTGCGGCTCGCCGCCGAGGGCCACCGGATGCGCGTCTACACCGCGTACGGGACGGACTGGTACGGCTACTTCATGCGCCGCCTCGCGGAGAAGCCGGCCAACCTGCTCTTCTTCGTCCGCTCGATGATCACCAAGAACTAGGCACCCCACTAGCTCAAGGAGTTACCAGCCCCATGGATGCTGTGACCCAGGTCCCCGCGCCGGTCAACGAGCCGGTCCACTCGTACGCCCCGGGCACCCCGGAGCGCACGCGGCTCGAAGCGCAGCTCAAGCAGCTGTCCGAGAACCCGATCGACCTTCCGATGACGATCGACGGCGTCAAGCGGATGGGCGGCGGCGAGCGCTTCGACGTGGTCCAGCCGCACGACCACAAGTCGGTGCTCGGCACCTACGCCAACGCCACCGAGGCCGACGCGCAGGAGGCCATCGACGCCGCCCTCGCCGCCGCCCCGGCCTGGCGCTCGATGTCCTTCGACGACCGCGCCGCGATCATCCTGCGCGCCGCCGAGCTGCTGTCCGGTCCGTGGCGCGAGAAGCTCGCCGCCTCCACCATGCTGGGCCAGTCGAAGACCGCGCAGCAGGCCGAGATCGACACCCCGTGCGAGCTCGTCGACTTCTGGCGCTTCAACGTCCACTTCGCCCGCCAGATCCTGGCCGAGCAGCCGGTCGCGAACTCCGCCGGCGTGTGGAACCGCAGCGACCACCGCCCGCTCGAAGGCTTCGTCTACGCGATCACGCCGTTCAACTTCACGGCCATCGCGGGCAACCTGCCGACCGCCCCCGCCCTCATGGGCAACGTGGTCCTGTGGAAGCCGTCCCCGACGCAGACCCACTCCGCGATCCTCCTCATGGAGCTCCTGGAGGAGGCCGGCCTGCCCAAGGGCGTCATCAACCTGGTGACCGGCGACGGCATCGCGGTGTCGGAGGTGGCCCTGAACCACCCCGAGCTGGCCGGCATCCACTTCACCGGCTCGACCAAGACCTTCCAGTACCTGTGGAAGACGGTCGGCAACAACATCGAGAAGTACAAGTCCTACCCGCGCCTGGTCGGCGAGACCGGTGGCAAGGACTTCGTCGTCGCGCACCCGTCCGCGGACCGCGCCGTCCTGAAGACCGCCCTGACCCGCGGTTCCTTCGAGTTCCAGGGCCAGAAGTGCTCGGCGTCCTCGCGCGCCTACGTCCCGGCCTCCATCTGGAACGACGGCTTCAAGGAGGCCTTCGCGGCCGAGGTCGACGGCATCACCATGGGTGACGTCCGCGACCTGACCAACTTCATCGGCGCCGTCATCGACGAGCGTTCCTTCGCGAAGAACAAGGCCGCGATCGACCGCGCCATCGCCGACCCGACCTGCGAGATCATCGCCGGTGGCACCTACGACGACTCGGAGGGCTACTTCGTCCGCCCGACCGTCATCGCGTGCACCGACCCGGAGAACGAGGTCTTCACGACCGAGTACTTCGGCCCGATCCTGGCGATCCACGTCTACGAGGACGCCGACTTCGACGCGATGCTGGCGCAGATGGAGTCCGTCTCGGCGTACGCGCTGACCGGCTCGATCATCGCGGCGGACCGGTACGCGGCCGCGGACGCGATGGAGAAGCTCCGCTTCGCGGCGGGCAACTTCTACATCAACGACAAGTCCACCGGCGCCGTCGTCGGCCAGCAGCCCTTCGGCGGTGGCCGCGCCTCGGGTACGAACGACAAGGCGGGCGCGGCGAGCAACCTGCAGCGCTGGACCTCGACGCGCTCCATCAAGGAGACGCTGGTCGCGCCGACCGACTACGCGTACCCCCACATGGGCTGATCCCGGCCCCCAGTGACCCCGCCCCCGCTCCGGCACCCCCAAGTCCGGAGCGGGGGCGGTATCCATTTCCCCCTCCGTCAACTCCTGCTAGCCTGAATGCAGTTGTCGTGTACGGCGACACGCTCCAGCACCCGGGCCCGGCTTCCCGGGGGAGCGCAGGGCTCTGACGAGTTCCCGTACGGGGCGGGGCCACACCACTGGGAGATACGCACACCTCTACGCTGCCGAGCCGGGGCGCAGCCGGGGAGACGTATGTCCAACCGCACCGACAACCGCCACCGCGTCGCCACGATCTGCCGCGAAGCGACGGGCCTCCCGCACCACACCTGCATGCAGTGGGCCGCCGACGGCCTGATCAGCCGCACCCTGCCGGTGCCCGACGCCGAAGGGGCGGACCAGCGGGCCCTTGAGGCCGAACTGCTGGTGAACCTCGCGAACGGGCTGCGCCACGAGCAGCTCGGCGGGGCCGTCCTCGGACTGGTCCGCGCCGTACCGCGCCCCGAGGGCGCGGAATTCTGGGTGCATCCGGCGATGGGCAGCAGAGTGCTGTCCGTGCTGCTGCCCCGCATCGACTCGTACCGGATGGGGCACGGGCTGCCGGGGCTGCGGCCGGTACGGGAGGGCAGCCGGGTGCGGCTGCGCAGTCTGCGCCGCAACGCCTCCGTCGTGCTCGTCCACCCCGATCCGGACTGGGCCGGCTACCTCGACGAGCCGGCCTGCGAGGAGCACATCTGGTGGCACCACCGCGACCGCATGCATCCGGACGAGGCCACCTGGCACGCCGGGACGAGGGAGCCGGACCCCGACCGGGACCTGCTGCTCAGCCGGCTGATCCGGCGGCCCGCGCTGGTCAACGCGACGGGCTCGGCACACGGCTGGGCGAACACCTACAGCCGCGGCGACCGGGAGGTGTTCATCGAGTGGTGCTGCTCCGTCGAGGTGGACGACCTGGCCCGGCGGCTGCGCCGCAGCGGGCTCACCTCCGGCCAGGACGGCCGGTCCCGGAGCGGCAGCCGGCGCCTGGCCTTCGGTGACGCGGCGGTCATCGTGCGGAAGGGGCCCTGCGGGCTGGTGCCGCCGGCGCTCGGCGCGAGGGCGGGCGCATGCTGACCGCGGCGCTGGTCACCGCGGCCGTGCTCGGGGTCGCCAAGGTGGTGCGGGACTGGCTGATCCTGCGGCAGGTACGGGCCGCCATGGACGCCGCAACGTCCGAGGACCGGGTGCGGATCGGGATGCGGCTCGCGGAAGCGCTGGGCGGCGGGCAGTCCGGGCCCGCCCCGGAGCCGCCCGCCGGGGAGCCGCCCGCCGGGGAGGCCGTCACACCTCCACGATGACCTGGTCCAGGGACTTGCGCAGGAGGTCCGGGACCTCGCAGTCGTCCGCCGGGTAGCCCACCGGGATGACGGCGAAGGCCTTCTCGTTCTCCGGGCGGTCCAGGACGTGGCTGAGGAAGCGCATGGGGCTGGGGGTGTGGATCAGCGCCGCCAGGCCGGACAGGTGGAGGGCGGACAGGAGCATGCCGACCGCGATGCCGACCGACTCGTCGACGTAGTAGTGCTTGCGCTTGGTGCCGTCCGGGCCGAGCCAGTAGCGCTGCTGGAAGACCACGATCAGCGCCGGGGCGTCCGTGAGGTGGGTCTTCACGGCGTCCGTGCCGATGGGGCGCAGGGCGGCGAGCCATTCGTCGCCCAGCCGGCCGTCGTAGGACAGCTGCTCCTCCTGCTCGGCGGCCGCGCGGATCTGCTGCCGGACGGCCGGATTCCTGACCAGGACGAAGGTCCACGGCTGCTGGTGCGCCCCGGAGGGGGCGGTCGCGGCGCAGGCGATGGCGTCCCGGACCACCTGCTCGGGCACCGGGTCGGGGGAGAAGTGGCGTACGGTCCGTCGCTCGTCCATCCGGGCCCGCAAACTGGCGGCACGCGCGAGGGATTCAGGCTGCGGCATCCGCTCGGGGCGGTAGGCGACCGGGCGGTACGGATCACCGTGGGTGGGCGTCCACTGCCTGGTCTCAGGAGCGGTCCCGGAGGCGGTCTCAGGTGTGGTCTCAGGCGACATGGAGCAGATCTTCACGCCGCCGTGCCGCCCGCCGCCAGGGCCGTACGCGGCCCTGAGGCCCGGTATACAAGGATTCAGGCGATTTCGGAGACGGTGATCACCGGTCGATTCCTCCTGCGGAACGCCCTCCTCCACCGAGGTGACCTGGGGCCCGGTGGACCCGGCGGCAATGACGCTCAGCGCCGGGGCCCCCGCTCCGGCGGCCGTCCGGGAGCGCCGGCCGAGGGTGGACCACCTTGCCCCCGCCCACCGCGCGTACCTTCGGCGGACTGGGCGGCGCCGACGCGGCCGGGGTGGACCACCGGGCCCGCAGGGCCCCGCAGGCCCGGTGCGCGCCCGCCCGGGCGCGGCCACGGGCGACACGGACGGCCCGGGCCCGGCAGCACTCCGGGTTCCGGACCCCCCGGCTGTTTCCGGCCTTTCGCGGCCGCCCCCGGGCCGCCGGTGCGCGTTGATACGGTCGCCCGATGGAGAACCTCGTACGCCACACGGCGGAGCTGACCGGTACGGAGCTCCGCGAGATCCGCGCCCTGCTCGACGGGGCCTTCGACGGTGACTTCGCCGACGAGGACTTCGAGCACGCCCTCGGCGGGATGCACGCGCTGGTCCGGGACGCGGGCGGGGACCTCGTCGCGCACGGCAGCGTGGTCATGCGGCGGGTCGTGCACCGGGGGCGGGCCCTGCGCACCGGGTACGTCGAGGCCGTGGCCGTACGGGCCGACGCGCGCCGCCGCGGCCTCGGCGGGCAGGTCATGGCCCGGCTGGAGGAGGTCGTTTCGGGGGCCTACGTGCTGGGCGCGCTGTCGGCGTCGCAGGACGGGGCCGGGCTCTACCTCGGCCGCGGCTGGGCGGTGTGGCCGGGCGAGGTGGGGGCCCTCTCGCCCTACGGCCCGGTCAGGCTTCCCGAGGAGGAGGGGTCCACGTACGTGTGGGCGCCGCCCGGCGGGACCAGGCTGGACCCGGCCGGGCGGCTCGACTTCGACTGGCGGGACGGGGACGTGCTCTAGGCCGTCTCCCGGGGCGCGCCCGGGGCGCTACGAGCCGGAGATGCTGGGCGCGCCCGTTTCGATGTGGCCCGTGTAGCGGCGCGACCAGGTGCCGTCGGAGTCGGCCAGGATCGTGAAGTCGTACCAGCCCTTGCTGTAGGCGACGGCGTTGAAGAAGTCCTCGCGCGAGGAGTTCGCCGGGACCGTGTAGGTCCACGGGCCGTCCGTGCGGTAGGCGTTCGCGCGGATCGTGAAGGTGACGGGGGAGCCGGAGGAGTTCTTCATCTTGAAGTAGACCGCCTGCTTGCCGGTGCCCGGCTCGATCGCGAAGCGGGCCGCCACCTCGATGTCCTTGCCCGGCTTCGACGCGTCGCCGATGAAGCGGCGCAGGAAGCGGTTCGGCCCGTGCATCGAGATGTCGTACTTGCCGGAGCCGTGGCCGAGGCCGATGTGGAAGTAGTCGCTGCCGGTGCCGCCCGGGTCGACGGTGTACTGCCAGGCCGTCGTGTCCCGGTGCTGGTGCGGGTGGATCGAGAAGTGCGCCGCCCGCTTCGCCTCGGAGCCCTGGTTGGCCATCGAGAACCAGGCCGTGATCTGGCCGGCCGGCCCGAACTCGAAGCGGTCCAGGTTGCCGTTCGCCTGGTACGGCAGGGCCCGCGCCGGGCGGGTGCCGGGCTCCTGCGCCGGGAGGGCGTTGTCCTGCGGCGCCGGGTTGGGGAGCGGGGCGCAGGTCGCCTGGCCGATCACCTTGGCGGTGGAGGGGAGGCCAGCGGGGACCCCGTAGACCGGGTGCGCGAAGTCGAAGACGCCGGTCAGGTCGCCGACCACCTTGCGGCGCCAGGCGCTGATGTTCGGACAGGTGGCGGGGGTGCCGAGGGCGGCCGTCCACTTCTCCATGAACCGCAGCACCGAGGTGTGGTCGAAGACCTCCGAGCTCACCCAGCCGCCGCGGGTCCAGGGCGACATCACGATCATCGGGACCCGGAAGCCGAGGCCGATCGGGAGGCCGTCGAGGTACTCGCCGGGGGTGCCGGGCGGGGCGACCGGCGGCGGGACGTGGTCGAAGAATCCGTCGTTCTCGTCGTAGTTGAGGAACAGGACGGTGGAGTCGAAGACCTCGGGGTTCGCGGCGAGGGCGCGGTAGACCAGGTCCACGAAGTGGGCGCCGTCGCCGGGCGGGGCGTAGGGGTGCTCCGAGAAGGCCTCGTTCGCGACGACCCAGGACACCTGGGGGAGGGTGCCCGCGACGACGTCGGCGCGTATCGCGGCCGCGATGTCGTCCGGGGTGGAGCCGGTGACCTTGGGGACCGAGCTCATGCCCCGGTCCCACAGCGGGCTTCCGGGGGCCGCGTCGGTGAAGTTCTTGAAGTAGGCGAGACCGTTGTCGCCGTAGTTGTCCTGGGCGTTCTGGTAGACCTTCCAGGTCATGCCTGCCCGCTGGAGGGCCTCCGCGTACGTCTCCCAGGTCAGTCCGGACTCGTCGCCGCCGTCCTTGCTGGTGGCGTCGATCTTGCCGCTCCACAGGAAGGTGCGGTTCGGGCCGGTCGCGCTGAGGGCGGAGCAGAAGTACGCGTCGCAGATCGTGTAGCTGTCGGCGAGGCCGTAGTGGAAGGGGATGTCCCCGCGGTCCAGGTGGCCGAGGGTGCGGACATTGCCGACGCCGGTGACCCAGTTGTCCATCCGGCCCTTGTTCCAGGCGGCGTGCTGCGAGGTCCAGCTGTGCGGGAGGTCGCCGGTGCACTGGGCCAGGGTCGCGCTGTCCGCGCCCCCCGCCGGCGGGGTGGCGGACAGCTTCCACGGGTACTGACGGCCGCCCCAGTTGGGCTGGTTGAACATGCCCCAGCCGCCCGGGATGTTGCCGGCGGCGCGGTCGCCGAACCCGCGGACGCCCTTCAGCCTGCCGAAGTAGTGGTCGAAGCTGCGGTTCTCCTGCATCAGGATCACCACGTGCTTCACATCGGTGATGGTGCCGGTCGCGGCGGCCGCGGCCGCCGTCGTCGGTGTGACCGCGGGCAGGGTGGCGCCCGCCACGAGCCCGGCGCCGATTCCCACGAAACCTCTGCGGCTGATCGGTGTCACTGGCTTCTCGCCTCCAACTCAAGTGCCCCGGCGGCACATCGACGGCAAGAGTGGCGGCGCCCGCATCAAAGGTCTACATCCGTGCGGTAAGAAATCGGTGAACATAAGGGTGGCTGGAATCAGCCGTCGATCCGGATCAGCATCTTGCCGAGGTTATCCCCGCGGAGCATGCCCAGGAAGGCCTCCACCGTCCGGTCAAAGCCCTGGACAACGGTGGTGTCGGTACCGATCCGGCCGCTGCGCAGATGAGGGACGAGGAAGTCCTCCAACTCCTCCTGCAGATTGGTGTGATTGCGAACCAATACACCTTCCAGGCGAAGGGACTTGTGTACGACCTCGAAGAGGTTGCGGGGTGCGGCCGGCGAGCGGTCCCCGTTGTACATCGAGATCGCACCCACCCAGGCGACCCGCCCGTACTCGCGCAGCGCGTCGATCGCCCCCTCCAGGTGGTCCCCGCCGACGTTGTCCACGTAGACGTCGATCCCGTCCGGGGCGGCCTGCGCGAGCTGCTCGCCGACCGGCCCGTCGTGGTAGTCGAAGGCGGCGTCGAAGCCGAGTACGCCGGTGAGGTGGCGGACCTTGGCCGCCGAGCCCGCGCTGCCGATGATCCGCCGGGCGCCCAGCAGCCGGGCGATGTGGCCGGTGGCCGTGCCGACCCCGCCCGCGGCGGCGGAGACGAAGAGGTCCTCGCCGCTGCGCAGGGCCGCCGTCCGGGTGAGGGCCGCGTACGCGGTCAGGCCGGTGCCGCCCAGGATGGAGAGGTAGGCCTCCAGCGGGACGCCGTCGTGGCCCCGCAGCTTGCGCGTCCCGTCCACGCCGAGGGTGACCAGGGCGTGGGTCCGCCAGCCCGCGCGGTGGAAGACCAGGTCGCCCTCGCGCAGCCCCGGGTCGCGGGAGGCGAGCACCCTGCCCACCGAGCGGCCCTCCAGGGGGGTGTTCAGCTCGAAGCCGCCCTCGCCGCCGTCCATCATCCCCCGGTGGTACGGGTCCACCGAGAGCAGGAGGTTCTCGACGAGCGCGGTGCCGGGCGCCGGATCCGGGACCGGGGAGGCGGCGTAGGTGAAGTCCCCGGCGGTGGGGAAGCCGGTGGGGCGGGCGATCTGGTGGACGGCGTAAGCGGTGTTCGTGGTCATGGGCCCGACGCTAGGAAGGAATGGCCGGCCCGGGCAGGGGGTTGCGCTCATGGAACCCGCAGATCCATGAATGCCGTTCATAGAACGAGGTGTGAGCCCCCGTGACCGACCTGCTGCCCCAGGAGCTGAGGATCCTGGCCGCCGTCTGCGACAACGGCGGCTTCTCCGCCGCCGCGGCCGCGCTCGGCCTCACCCAGTCGGCCGTCTCCCACTCGGTGCGCGGCAGCGAGGCGAAGCTCGGAGCGGTGCTCTTCGAGCGCGGCCGCGCCGGGGCCACCCCCACCCCGGCGGGGGAGCGGGCCGTCGCCCTCGCCCGCCGGATCCTGCGGATGTACGAGGTCCTCGGCGCGGAGGTCCGGGGCGCAGGTTCCGGCGCGGGCCCCGGCACGGTGGAGGGGGTGCTGCGGATCGCCGCGTTCCGCAGTGCGGCCCTGCACCTGCTGCCGCCCGCGCTGGAGCGGCTGACGGCCCGGTACCCGGGGATCCGCCCCGAGGTACGCGTGGTGCGCGAGATCGGCGCCGGCGCGGCGGGGGAGGTGGCGGCGGGCCGGGCCGACCTGGGCATCGCCACGCTGGGCGGCTCGCACGACGTGACCCCCGGCCTGCTGACCGGGGTGCTGGCGCAGGAGGCGTACCGGCTGGTCCACCCGGCCGGGCACCCGGACCCGAAGGGCCTGCCGCTGATGGACTGGGACGAGAACTGCGGTTCCTACACCCGCTCCTGGTGGCGGGCCCAGGACTGGATCCCGCGGGCGACGGTCAAGGCGGAGGACGACGCGATGGTGCTGACCATGGTCGGCCGCGGGCTCGGTATGGCGATCATGCCCGAGCTGTCCCTGAGGGAGGCGACCGAGGCGGTGGACATCACCGATCTGGGCCCCGCGGGGCCGGTGAGGCAGGTGGGATACGTCACTACGGCGGAATCGGCCTCAACTCTGGCCGTACGTGCTCTGATCAGGGAACTTCGTTCCGAGAAGGGCTGAAACGGACCCTCCGGACGAGGCTTTTCGGGGGAGTGCGCGTCTCAGATAGTAGGAAGCCCGAGTAATTGCCGAGACATACAACGGGACCTGGCCTAGCTTTGTAGAAGCCGAACGTCTCGCCGATCAGGCGAATGGCGGTCGAGAGCGCGCGCCCCTGGCAGGCAACCCCTGCGGCGCACCGCTCCCCGCCTCTGCCGGCGCCTTGAAGGAACCCCTCATCCGTGGCCCCGCCACGCCGTGATCTCAAGGAGTCGATCACCATGACCGCTTCCACCGCCACCCGCCGCGTCCGCCACACCTCCGCCTCGGCCGACGACCGCAAGAACGCCGCCGCCGCTCTCCAGCGCGCCCTCGACCGCCGTGACAACGGCGGGTCGACCGGCCACTGACCTGCGCCGCCCGAGACATTCTGCGTCCACATACGTCCACATGGTGGACGTGGAATGTCTGAGGGCTGGGACACGGAGTACGGTTCCGTCATGTCGACCAGCATCAATCTCGCAGTGATCCCCGGTGATGGCATCGGCCAGGAAGTCGTGGCTCAGGGACTCAAGGTCCTTACCGCGGTCCTGCCCCAGGATGTGAAGCTGGAGACCAAGCAATACGATCTCGGCGCCCAGCGCTGGCACCGCACCGGTGAGACCCTCCCGGAAGCGGAGCTCGAAGCCCTCAAGCACCACGACGCGATCCTGCTCGGTGCCATCGGCGACCCCTCGGTCCCGTCCGGCGTGCTGGAGCGCGGTCTGCTGCTGAAGCTCCGCTTCGCCTTCGACCACTTCATCAACCTGCGCCCGTCGAAGCTGTTCCCGAACACGGCCACCCCGCTCGCCGGCCGCCCGGAGATCGACTTCGTCGTGGTCCGCGAGGGCACCGAGGGTCCGTACACCGGCAACGGCGGCAGCCTGCGCACCGGCACCCCCGCCGAGGTGGCCACCGAGGTCAGCATCAACACCGCGTACGGCGTCGAGCGCGTCGTCCGTGACGCGTACGAGCGGGCGAACGCCCGCCCCCGCAAGAAGCTGACGCTGGTCCACAAGAACAACGTCCTCGTGTACGCGGGCCACATGTGGAAGAACATCTTCGACAAGGTCGGCCAGGAGTACCCCGAGGTCACCACCGACTACCTGCACGTCGACGCAGCGACGATCTTCTTCGTCACCCAGCCCGAGCGCTTCGACGTCATCGTCACGGACAACCTCTTCGGTGACATCCTCACCGACCTGGCCGCCGCCGTGACCGGCGGGATCGGCCTCGCCGCCTCCGGGAACATCAACCCGACCGGCGCCTTCCCGTCCATGTTCGAGCCCGTCCACGGCTCGGCCCCGGACATCGCCGGCACCGGCAAGGCCGACCCGACCGCGACGATCCTCTCCGTCGCCCTCCTGCTGCGTCACCTGGGCTACGAGGCCCAGGCCGTCCGCATCGAGGACGCGGTCTCCGCCGACCTGGCGGAGCGCGACGGAACCTTCCGCTCCACCGACGCGATCGGCGACGCCCTCGCCGCCCGCGTAGCCGGCTGACCCGGCAGCTCCACCTCAGGAAGCCGCCGGGGCACAATGGGACCCGGCGGCTTCTCCTGCGCGGCCCCGGGTGCCACCATCTCCCCTGGGCCGCTCCCCGCTTCTCCGAAGCCTGCCCGCGCGCGATAATCGAACGCGAGGCCGCGGAATGCGGGGAAGCTCGGACGTCCTAGTACGCCGTGAGCGCGGTCCGCCATACACAACCGGTGAAGGACAAGCACTCATGACGACGCCCACGATCGAGCTCAAGCCCTCCTCGAACCCGCTGTCCGATGCGGAGCGCGAGGCGATCCTGGCCAGCCCCGGCTTCGGCCGCCACTTCACCGACCACATGGTGACGATCAAGTGGACCGAGGGTCGCGGCTGGCACGATGCCGAGCTGGTCCCGTACGCGCCGCTCGCGATCGACCCGGCGAACATGACGCTGCACTACGCGCAGACGATCTTCGAGGGCCTCAAGGCCTACCGCCAGCCCGACGGCACCGTGGCCACCTTCCGGCCCGAGGCCAACGCGGCGCGCTTCCAGTCCTCCGCGCGCCGCATGGCGATGCCGGAGCTGCCGACCGAGCTCTTCATCGAGGCCTGCGACGCGCTGATCAAGCAGGACCGCGCCTGGGTGCCGGACTCCGGCGAGGCCTCCCTCTACCTGCGGCCCTTCATGTTCGCGTCCGAGGTCGGCCTCGGTGTCCGCCCGGCGAACGAGTTCCTCTTCATCGTCATCGCCTCGCCCGCCGGCGCCTACTTCCCCGGTGGCGTCAAGCCCGTCTCCGTCTGGCTCTCCGAGGACTACGTCCGCGCGGTCAAGGGCGGCACCGGCGCCGCGAAGACCGGCGGCAACTACGCGGCCTCGCTGGTCGCGCAGGCCCAGGCGGCCTCGCACGGCTGCGACCAGGTGGTCTGGCTCGACGCCGTCGAGCACCGCTGGATCGAGGAGATGGGCGGGATGAACCTGTACTTCGTGTACGGCGACCGCATCGTCACCCCGGAGCTCACCGGCTCGCTCCTTCCCGGCATCACCCGCGACTCCCTCCTCACCATCGCCCGCGACCTCGGCTACACCGCCGAGGAGGGCCGCCTGACCACCGAGGACTGGCAGCGCGACAACGCGAACGGCACCCTCACCGAGGTGTTCGCCTGCGGCACCGCCGCCGTCATCACCCCGGTCGGCTCGGTCAAGTCCGAGCGCGCCAACTGGACCCAGGGCGACGGCGAGCCGGGCCAGGTCACCATGCGCCTGCGCAAGGCGCTGCTGGAGCTCCAGACCGGTCACAGCGCCGACACCCACGGCTGGATGCACCCGCTGGGCTAGTCCCCCCTGCCCCTCGGGTGGTCAGGAACCAAAAGCGCCTCCGACCGGCGAGAGCGAGGACCGTCGAGATCCTCGTTCCCGCCCCGTCGGAGGCGCTTTCACGTGAAGCGGCGCACAGGGCCGGTCACACACGCGCGGGCGACGTCGCCCCCGCTCAGATCCCGACCGCGTTGGAGGCGGGCAGCCAGATCTGCAGCTGGTAGACGAAATCGCTCCACAACCCGGTGACGAGAAGCACCCCCACCGCGATGAGGAATCCTCCGCCGATCCTGAGCACCAGTGCGTAGTGCTGCTTGACCCATCCGAATGCCTTCATCGACCGGCGGAAGGCGACGGCCGCGAGGATGAAGGGCACGCCCAGGCCCAGGCAGAAGAAGGACACGAGGAGTGCGCCCCGGCCCGGGCTCTCCTGCCCCATGGACAGGCTCATCACGGCTCCGAGGGTCGGGCCCATGCAAGGTGACCAGCCGAGTCCGAACGTGAAGCCGAGAACCGGTGCGCCGAGCAGTCCGGCTCCGGGCTTCCGGTGGATCCGGAAGTCGCGCTGCGTGAATCCCGGGAGGAATCCCATGAAGGCGAGCCCGAACAGGATCGTCAGGCTTCCCAGAATGATGTCGAGCGTGTCCTTGTATGCGGAAAGAGTGCTGCCGAAGTAGCCGAAGAAAGCGCCCTGTGTGACAAATGGAGCCGAGAATCCGAGTACGAAGAGGAGCGCGCCCAGAAGCATCCGGCCCCGCTTTTCCTCACGTGCCTCAGGGTTCAGGGTGGAGGCGGAAAGGCCCGTGACGTAGCCGAGGTATCCCGGGACGAGCGGCAGCACGCAGGGCGAGAAGAACGAGATGACGCCGGCCAAGAGGGCCACGGGCACGGCGGCGACCAGGGTGCCGCTCGTCACCACCGACGTTGTCGATGCCAGGACCACCAGGGCCTCCTTGTTCGCGGCCCGGTCGAGGCACGTACGCAGACGGTAGGGATCCCCAGTGTGGCACGCAGCATCTGTGCGGCCGCGGTCAGGGTGAGGGTGCGCAGCCGGGTGGCCGGCCTGTGGCCGAAAGGGCCTGCCGCGATATAGGGGAAGGAATTGGAGATCGGCAGGAATGAGCGGCAGGGATATGTTCCGGCGCGACATGGCCGCCGGGAAATGCCTGACGTACGCAGGCCCGCGCCCCGGAATGTCCGGGGCCGCGGGCCTGCGCGCGTACGGGGGACCTCAGGCGTTCGCCGGCTCCTCGGCGGCGGTGACCGCCGGGACCGGGGCGGGGGAGCGGCGGGCGGTGAGGGCGCTGTACACGAGGCCGCCCGTCAGGCCGGACAGGACGAAGGAGCAGTCCACGCCGCCGGTGAGGGCGAGCAGCGGGCCCTCGTAGAAGGGGGTGGTCACGGCGAGCAGGCCGATGCCCGCGCCGATGGCCCAGGAGGCCGTGGCGGCGACGTTCCAGCCGGAGCGGTACCAGTAGATCCCACCCACCGAGCGGCGGTTGAAGACCTGGAGCGCGTCGGCGTCGTAACGCCCGCGGCAGCGCACGTATCCGATGAGGGTGATCACGGCCCAAGGGGTGCCGATCGCGGTCAGCACCAGTACGAACGAGGTCATTGCCGACTGCACGTCCCACTCGAAGGAGCCGATGAAGACGAAGGCGGTGGAGACCGCCGCGGCGACCAGGGTGGCCGTGGTCCGGGTGGCCCTGGGCACGATGGCGTCGAGGTCGAGGCCCATCGAGTAGAGCATCAGCCCGGCGTTGCCGACCGAGCCGGCCGCGGCAGCGGCGAGCAGCGGGATCAGGTACCAGAAGGGCGAGGCCGCCACCAGCGGACCGGCGTACTCGGCTCCGGCCCGGGCGGCGAGCGCCGTGAAGGTGCCGAACAGCTGCGGGATCAGGAGGCCGAAGAGCAGTCCGAACCCGGTGGCCCAGAGCACCTTGCGGGAGCTGTGCCGGTGCGGGGAGATGTAACGGGTGTAGTCGCCGAGCAGGGTGATGAAGGCGACCGGGCCGCTGAGCCCGGCGGCGACGGCGGCCAGGATCCAGGTCGGCCAGAAGGAGCCGAGCAGGTACGCGGTCTCCGGCGGGGCGGCGGTGGTGAAGTCCCCGGAGTAGGCGAAGACGCCGACGGCCAGCAGCACCACCATGCCGATGGCCAGGATCTTGCTCATGCGCAGCAGCAGCCGGTAGCCGAAGACGGCCGCGACGACGGTACACGCGGCGAGTACGCCGTACATCACGCCACGCGTGGCACCGGTGTCCGGAAGCCCGGTGAGGCGCGAGAGGACGCCCACCATCACGTCGCCGCCGATCCACAGGGTGAGCGCGGTGTAGCCGAGCGAGAGCAGCAGACCCACCACCGAGCCCACGAGCCGGCCGCGGACGCCGAACTGTGCGCCGCTGGAGGTCGAGAGGTTGGTCGCGGTGCGCAGGGAGACGAGCGCCAGCGGCGCGGTGAAGGCGATACCGACGAGCGTGCCGGTCACGATGGCGGTGACCGAGGGCCACAGGCCCAGTCCGAAGGACGGGGGCAGCCAGCCGAAGACGATCACACCGAGGCAGAGGTTGGAGCCGAGAAGGATCGAGATCAGGTCACGGGGACCGCTCGTCCGCTCGTCCTCGGGGATGGTGTCGACTCCGCGCTGTTCGATGGGCATGGGGGGACTCCCTTGGCAGGGCGGGGGGTGGTTGCGCTTTGTTTGAGCGACACTCAATGTGACTCAAGGCCTGCCCTCAGGTCAATGATTCCCTCCTTCGAAATGAAGAGTTAGAGTGATGCTCTAACCCATCGACTCAAGAGGTGGTGGATCGGCGTGCGGCTGACCCCTACGGAGCGCGACCGGCTGCTGCTCCGCAGCGCTGCGGAGCTGGCCAGGGCCCGGCGGGCCCGTGGCCTGAAACTGAACGTCCCGGAGGCCACCGCGCTGATCGCGGACACGGTCTGCGAGGCGGCGCGCGACGGCAAGCGGCTCGCGGAGGCCATCGAGGAGGCCCGCACCGTGCTGGGCCCGGGCGATGTCCTGCCGGGTGTCGCCGACGTGGTCGCCGAGGTGCACGTGGAGGCCGTCTTCGACGACGGATCCCGCCTCGCGGTGGTTTCGTCCCCCATCCAGGGAGCCGTCCCGCTCGGCGACGATGCGCCGGGTGCGGTCGTTCCCGGGCCCGGCGCCCCCCAGCCGGAGCCGGTCCTGCACCTGCACGTGCGCAACACCGCGGCCGTGCCGGTGAGCGTGACCTCGCACTTCCACTTCTTCGAGGCGAACCCGCGGCTCGACTTCGACCGGGCCGCGGCCTACGGGATGCGGCTGTGCGTGCCGGCGGGCTCGTCCGTACGGTTCGACCCCCACGGCGAGGGCGAGGTCGGCCTCGTCCCCATCGGCGGGGACCGGATCGCGATCGGCTTCGCCGGCCTGGTCGACGGCCCCCTGGATGCACCCGGAGCCAAGGACGAGGCTTTGCGCCGCGCGGCGGCCTGCGGCTACCTCGGCGTCACCGCCGAACACGAGGACGGAGACCGGGCGTGAGCAAGAAGACCCCGCACAGCGATCACTGTGCGCCGGGCAGCCGGCACATCGATCCGCACGAGTACGCGTCGGTGTTCGGCCCCCGTGCCGGGGACCGGGTGCGACTCGGTGACTCCGGGCTGACCGTCCGGGTGGAGCACGACGCGCAGAAGCCGGGTGACGAGTTCCTGGCGGGCTTCGGCAAGACGGCCCGTGACGGCCTGCACCTGAAGGCCGCCGCCGTCCGGGAGACGTGCGACGTGGTGATCAGCAACGTGCTGGTCATCGACGCCGTCCTCGGTATCCGCAAGGTGTCGATCGGTATCCGCGAGGGCCGGATCCACGCGATCGGCCGGGCCGGCAACCCCGACACCCTCGACGGCGTCGACGTGGTCGTCGGCACCGGCACCTCGATCGTGTCGGGCGAAGGCCTGATCGCCACCGCCGGAGCCGTCGACACCCACGTCCACCTGCTCTCCCCGCGGATCATGGAAGCCTCCCTCGCCGCGGGTGTCACCACGATCATCGGCCAGGAGTTCGGCCCCGTCTGGGGCGTCGGCGTCAACTCCCCGTGGGCCCTGAAGCACGCCTTCAACGCCTTCGACGCCTGGCCGTCAACATCGGCTTCCTCGCCCGCGGCTCCTCCTCCGACGCCGCCCCGCTGGTCGAGGCGCTCGCCGAGGGCGGCGCGTCCGGCTTCAAGGTGCACGAGGACATGGGCGCGCACACCCGGGCCCTGGACACGGCGCTGCGGGTGGCCGAGGAGCATGACGTGCAGGTGGCCCTGCACAGTGACGGCCTGAACGAGTGCCTTTCCGTCGAGGACACCCTGCGGGTGCTGGACGGCCGGACCATCCATGCTTTTCACATCGAGGGCTGCGGAGGCGGGCACGTCCCCAACGTCCTGAAGATGGCGGGCGTGCCGAACGTGATCGGCTCCTCGACCAATCCCACGCTGCCCTTCGGCCGGGACGCGGTCGCCGAGCACTACGGCATGATCGTCTCCGTCCACGACCTCAAGCCCGACCTGCCCGGCGACGCGGCCATGGCCCGCGACCGCATCCGGGCCGGGACGATGGGAGCCGAGGACGTCCTCCACGACCTGGGCGCGATCGGCATCACCTCCTCCGACGCCCAGGGCATGGGCCGGGCCGGCGAGACCATCCGCCGCACCTTCGCCATGGCCGCCAAGATGAAGGGCGAGCTCGGACCGCTCGCGGGCGACGGCGAGGGCGACGACAACGCCCGCGTCCTGCGGTACATGGCCAAGCTGACCATCAACCCGGCCATCGCCCACGGACTCGCCCACGAGATCGGCTCCATCGAAGTCGGCAAGCTCGCCGACATCGTGCTCTGGCGCCCGCAGTTCTTCGGCGCCAAGCCGCAGATGGTGCTGAAGTCCGGCTTCCCCGCCTACGGCGTCACCGGCGACCCGAACGCCGCCACCGACACCTGCGAACCGCTCGTCCTCGGCCCGCAGTTCGGCTCGTACGGGGCCACGGCCGCCGACATCTCCGTCGCCTTCGTCTCCGCCGCGGCGGCAGCCCTCGGCAGCGACGAGATGCCGACCCGCAGGCGCCGCGTCGCCGTCCGTGGAACCCGGGGGATCGGCCCCAAGGACCTCCTGCTCAACTCCCGGGTGGGCGCGGTCAATGTGGACGCGCGCAGCGGACTGGTCTCCCTCGACGGGGAACCGCTGCGCTCCGAAGCCGCCGAATCGGTCTCCCTCAACCGCCTGTACTTCCTGTAAGTCAGCACAGCCCGTAAGGACCTGCCTGCCATGACCGCCCATCACCCCGCCAAGCCGGTCGACGCCGGATTCCGGATGCCCGCCGAGTGGACGCCCCACGAGCGCACCTGGATGGCCTGGCCCAGCCCCAACCCGACCTTCACCAACGAGCAGGAGCTCGCCGAGGCCCGCGCGGCCTGGGGCGCCGTCGCCCGCGCGGTCCGCGCGTACGAGCCGGTGACCCTCGTGGTCTCACCCGGCGACGCGGACAGCGCCCGCGCGATCGTCGGCGACGACGTACAGCTGGTCGAGCAGGAGCTCGACGACGCCTGGATGCGCGACATCGGCCCGACCTTCGTCACCAACGACGCCGGCGAGCTCGCCGCCGTCGACTGGACCTTCAACGGCTGGGGCGCCCAGGAGTGGGCCCGCTGGGACCACGACTCGAAGATCGCCCGGCACGTCTCGGACGTGGCCGGCACCCGCACGTACAGCACCGAGCTCGTCAACGAGGGCGGCGCCATCCACGTCGACGGCGAGGGCACCGTGCTCCTCACCGACACCGTCCAGCTGGGCGAGGGCCGCAACCCCGGCTGGACCCGCCAGCAGGTCGAGGCCGAGATCCACGCCCACCTCGGCACCACCAAGGCGATCTGGCTGCCGTACGGCCTGGCCGGCGACTACGGCACCTACGGCACCCAGGGCCACGTCGACATCGTCGCCGCCTTCGCCCGCCCCGGCGTCGTCATGGTCCACACCCAGCCCGACCCGGCCCACCCGGACCACGAGCGCTGCAAGACCATCGCGGCCATCCTGCGCGCGTCCACCGACGCCCGCGGCCGGCGGCTGGAGGTCGTGGAGGTCCCGGCGCCGACCGTGCTGGAGGAGGACGGGGAGTGGGTGGACTACTCGTACATCAACCACTACCTGTGCAACGGCGGTGTCGTGCTGTGCGCGTTCGACGACCCGCGCGACGAGGAGGCCGCCGAGATCTTCCGCGGACTGTTCCCCGGGCGGACCGTGACCCTCGTTGACGCACGTACGATTTTCGCCGGGGGTGGCGGTATCCACTGCATCACCCAGCAGCAGCCGAAGGTCTGACCTTCGGGACACGGACGAGGAGTGGGCCCATGGTGGCGGGTGGAGTGCCGGTACGGGCGGCGCGCAAGAACGCGCCCCCGCGCGAGGACGTACTCGTCGCCGCCATGGCCACGATCGCCGAGCGCGGGCTGGAAGGCCTGACCATGGCCGGACTGGGCCGCGAGGTCGGCATGAGCAGCGGCCACCTCCTCTACTACTTCCGGAGCAAGGACGAGCTCCTGCTGCAGACCCTGGAGTGGAGCGAGGCGGAACTGGGCGGCGAGCGGCGGGCCCTGCTCGCCCGCCGCGGTCCGGTGAGCGAGCGCCTGCAGGCGTACGTGGACCTGTACGTCCCCACCCGCGCCCGGGACCCGCACTGGACGCTGTGGCTGGAGGTCTGGAACCGCTCCCAGAACGCCGGTCCCCAGGAGCGCGACCGGCAGGCTGCCATCGAGGGAGCCTGGCACCGCGACCTGGTCGCGCTGCTCGCCGAGGGCATCTCGCGCGGGGAGTTCCGCCCGGTGGACGCCGAGCGCGTGGCGACCCGGGTCCGTGCCCTGCTCGACGGATTCAGCATCCAGCTGGCGGTGGGACTGCCGACGCTGGACCGCACGGCGATCCTCACCCACGTGAGGGAATTCCTGACGGAGACCCTCTCCCCACGCTCCTAGGCCGTCTCCGCGGGACCGGCTCAGCGCCGGGTGGTGGTCACCGTCGCCGTGAACCCGCAGCACTCGAACTTCCGGATCCGGTCTCCCGAGACGTTCGTGATCCGCACTTGGTCCAGCCGTGCGGTGGTGTCGACGGTCGAGGCGATGACCGCGACCCCGCCCCCGCCGCCGCGGACGGTGTCCCGGACCGCGGTGAACGTCCCGTCCTGGAGGGCCAGCCCGAAGTACGTGCTGTCGACGAGGCTGTTGTGGCTGGTCTCCATCGTGCCGAACCCGTAGATGCCGAGCTGGTTGCCGACGAGCCGGTTCTTGGTGACCACGACCCCGGTGTTGGCCAGGATGCCGGCGTGCTGAAACTCGGTGAAGAAGTCGGGGCCGCACTCCGGATCCGGCTCGCGGCACGCGTTGTCGCTCACCGTGTTCTTCTCGACCCTGCCGGTCGCCTCGACGAACTCGATCCCGTCGGTGGAGATGGTCTTCTGGCCGGTGACGACGTTGCGGAGCAGCGTGGCCTTGGAGTCCGCGCCGAGGACGACGATGCCGGAGCCCTGATAGTCGGTGATCCTGGAATCCCGGACGGTCGCCGACCCGGTACCGGTGGGAAAGTCCCCGATGAGGATGGAATTGGCGCTCCGGAAGCACGGGGCCATGGGGGTGTCCTTGATGTGGGACACCGCCGCGTGGCTCAGCTCCAGGTGCGCTCCGCCCAGGACCCGGATGCCGGCTCCGAGGGCCCCCGCGTCGCAGGTGCCGGACCCCGGTCCGCTCACCGCGAGGCGGGAGATCGTCACGGACGCCGCGTTGTCGAGGGACACGATCGAGTTGAGCCCGTCGGAGCCCGTCACCAGGTGCTCGGGAGCGAGGATGGTCGTCTTCCCGGCCCCCGCCCCCGTGATGGTGAGGTCCTTGCCGATCACCACCTGCTCCCGGTAGACACCGGGGCGCAGCGCGATGCGGTCGCGGGGGTGCGCGGCGTCGACCGCGGACTGGACGGTCGGGTAGGCGGCCGAGGGGACCACCAGTTCGCGCGGCTGCGAGGCGGCGGACGGGGGCGCGAGGGAGCCGATGGCCACCGAAGCGAGCAGCGTGCCCAGTGCGACCGCGCACCGTGTGCGTAGGGGGTTCATCGCGTTCTCCTCCGAAGGGACGGCCGGCTGCGCACAGCTGCTCGGCGCCGTGGGACACGGAGCGGCACGACGGGAACGGCCGGTCCGCAGGGGCCACCCGAGCACAGGGCGGGCGCAAGGGCAGGGGGCCGTGCCGCAGGGGTCGGCCGTCCGGAGCAGCGGGACCACACGGCCGGTCATATCGCGACGGGTCAGGCGCGATCCGAGCCCCGGGCCCGTTCGGCCGGGGGCCGCCCCCGCAGGGTCTGCCCGCATGCTGAGATGCCTGTCCATCGACCGTGGGCGTTGTGGCAGACTGCCGCCGTGCCTGCTCAGCTCATGATTATCGCCAGCAGCGCGCCGGTCCCCAGTGGCCGCTGAACCGTGGAAGAACTTCGCGGAAGCGGCCACCGTGCCTCGGACCCGCGCGCAGACCTCTCGCTACCCGCGAGAGGTTTTTTCGTTTCCCGGACCATCCCTGCCGGGACCGGACCGCGCGCGATGATGGGGGCAGTGGATGCCGGGCATATCCGGAACCACTCATCCGACAGGAGTCAGATCAGCATGACGACGACACCAGAGGCGGCAACTGTGCTGTCAGAAGGCCTGGACGACAGCTTCCACGTCTTCGACACCACCCTGCGTGACGGCGCCCAGCGCGAGGGCATCAACCTCACCGTCGCCGACAAGCTGACGATCGCCCGGCATCTGGACGACTTCGGAGTGGGCTTCATCGAGGGCGGCTGGCCCGGCGCCAACCCCCGCGACACCGAGTTCTTCTCCCGCGCCCGCGCGGAGATCCAGTTCAAGAACGCCCAGCTGGTCGCCTTCGGCGCGACCCGGCGCGCGGGCGGCTCGGCCGCCCAGGACCCGCAGGTGCGGGCCCTGCTGGAATCCGGCGCCCCGGTCATCACGCTCGTCGCCAAGTCCCACGACCGCCACGTCGAGCTCGCCCTGCGCACCACCCTCGAAGAGAACCTGGAGATGGTCCGCGACACCGTCTCCCACCTGGTCGCCCAGGGCCGCCGCGTCTTCGTCGACTGCGAGCACTTCTTCGACGGCTACCGGGCCAACCCGGAGTACGCCAAGTCCGTCGTACGCGCCGCACACGAGGCCGGCGCCGACGTGGTCATCCTCTGCGACACCAACGGCGGCATGCTGCCCGCCCAGGTGACCGCCACCGTCGCCACCGTCCTCGCCGACACCGGCGCCCGCCTGGGCATCCACGCCCAGGACGACACCGGCTGCGCCGTCGCCAACACCCTGGCCGCGGTGGACGCGGGCGCCACCCACGTCCAGTGCACGGCGAACGGATACGGCGAACGCGTCGGCAACGCCAACCTCTTCCCCGTCGTCGCCGCCCTGGAGATCAAGTACGGGCGCAAGGTGCTCCCCGACGGGGCACTCGCCGAGATGACCCGGATCTCGCACGCCATCGCCGAGGTCGTGAACCTCACCCCCTCCACGCACCAGCCCTACGTCGGCGTCTCCGCCTTCGCGCACAAGGCGGGCCTGCACGCCTCGGCCATCAAGGTCGACCCGGACCTCTACCAGCACATCGACCCCGAGCGGGTCGGCAACACCATGCGGATGCTGGTCTCCGACATGGCCGGCCGCGCCTCCATCGAGCTCAAGGGCAAGGAGCTCGGCGTCGACCTCGGCGGGGACCGCGCGCTCATCTCCCGGGTCGTGGAGCGGGTCAAGGCGCGGGAGCTCCAGGGCTACACCTACGAGGCGGCCGACGCCTCCTTCGAGCTGCTGCTGCGCGCCGAGGCCGAGGGGCGCGCCCGCAAGTACTTCCGTATCGAGTCGTGGCGGGCGATCGTCGAGGACCGCCCGGACGGCACCCACGCCAACGAGGCCACCGTCAAGCTGTGGGCCAAGGGCGAGCGGATCGTCGCCACGGCGGAGGGCAACGGCCCGGTCAACGCGCTGGACCGGGCGCTGCGGGTGGCGCTGGAGCGGTTCTACCCGCAGCTCGCCAAGTTCGAGCTCGTCGACTACAAGGTCCGCATCCTGGAAGGCACGCACGGCACGGAGTCCACGACCCGCGTGCTGGTCGCCACGACGGACGGTGAGCGCGAGTGGTCCACGGTCGGCGTGGCCCCGAACGTGATCGCGGCGTCCTGGCAGGCCCTGGAGGACGCGTTCACCTACGGCCTGCTGCACGCGGGCGTCGAACCCGCCGAGTAGCCCGCCCGTCCGCGTCGCCGGCCCGCGTCCGCCGGACCTCAGCTCACCTCAGCTCACCTCAGCTCGCCGGGCTTCGGCCCGGCGAGGCCCTTATGTCCAGCTCACACGGGAAAGTACCGGTTCCGGTAGCGTCTTGGATATGAAGACCAGGCTGATGTCCATGCGCTTCGGATCGCTGCTGGCCGGTCTGCTGCTGGGGCTGTCGGCGACCGCGTTCGTCGCCGCGCCGCAGGCGTCGGCGGCCACCGGGGTCGCGGCCGTGGGGGAGGCCCTCAAGGAGGGCCCGGTCTATGTCGCCCCCGGGGCCGAGGCGCAGCTGTCCACGGCCCAGGCGGACGCGCTCGCGAAGAAGATCAAGGATGCGGGGAAGCCGGTGTTCGTGGCCGTGCTGCCGGCCACTGCGGAGTTCCCGCCGGACAAGGTGCTCGGCGCGGTCCGTGCCGAGACCGGGATCACCGGGCTCTACGCGATCCGGCTCGGCGACGGCTTCGATGCCGGCGCCGACAGGGTGGTCATGCCGAACAATGCCGTACGCAACCTCACCGAGGCCGTGAAGACCGGCGCACCGGTCAGCGCGGACACGCAGCTCAACAACTTCGTGGACCAGGCCCTGACCCAGGCCAAGGGCAGCGCCCCGGCCTCCTGGGGCACGACCGGAGCCGACCAGGGAGCCCCGGTCGGCGGACTGATCGCCCTCGGCGCGGTGGCCGTGGTGGGCGGCGGCGGTGCGTACGCGCTGGTCCGCCGTAACCGGAAGAAGAAGGAAGAGACCCGGCGCGAGGCCATCGCCCGGCTGGCCGTGGTCGTCGACGAGGACATCACGGCCTTCGGCGAGGAGCTCGAACGGCTCGACTTCCACCCCGGCGAGCCCGGCGCGGACGACGACATGCGGCGGGACTACGAGCAGGGGCTCGACTCGTACGAGAAGGCCAAGCAGATCATGGCCTCGGTCCAGCGCCCCGACGAGGTCAAGGGCGCCACCCAGGCACTGGAGGACGGCCGCTTCGCGCTGGCCACCCTGGACGCGCGCCGGCAGGGCAGGCCGCTTCCCGAGCGCCGTTCGCCCTGCTTCTTCGACCCGCGCCACGGGCCGAGCACCGAGGACGCCACCTGGGCTCCGGCCGGCGGGGCGGCCCGTAGCGTGCCGGTCTGCACGGCGGACGCCGTACGGCTGCGCGACGGCCTGGACCCGGCGGTCCGCACGGTCGAGACCGAGCACGGGCCGCGGCCGTACTACGACGCCGGCCCGGCGTACGGTCCCTGGGCCGGCGGGTACTTCGGCGGCGGCATCCTGCCCGGCCTGCTGGTGGGCACGCTGCTCGGTTCGATGATGTCCAGCCCCGCCTATGCCTCGGACTTCGGCGGCTTCGAGGGCGGGGACGTCTCCGGGGCCGACTTCAACCCGTCCGACTTCGGCGGCGGGGACTTCGGCGGCGGAGGGTTCGACGGGGGCGGCGGCTTCGACGGCGGGGGCGGCTTCTAGCCGCCCCCGGTTCCGGGCGTGCGGGCGCCCGCCCGTCAGGCCTGCTTGATGGCGGAGATGTCGAAGGTCAGCTTCACCTTGTCGCTGACCATCACACCGCCGGCCTCCAGGGCGGCGTTCCACGTCAGGCCCCAGTCGGAGCGCAGGATCTCGGTGGAGCCCTCGAAGCCGACGCGCTCGTTGCCGTAGGCGTCGGTGGCCGAGCCGTTGAACTCCAGGTCGATGGAGAGCGGGCGCGTGACGTCCTTGATGGTCAGCTCACCGGTGATGCGGTACGTGTCCCCGCCGAGCTGACGCGCCTCGGTGGAGCGGAAGGTCATCAGCGGGAAGGTCTCGGCGTCGAAGAAGTCGCCGCTGCGCAGGTGACCGTCGCGGTCGGCGATGCCGGTGTCGACGGAGGCGATCTTCACGTCGATGGAGGCGGTGGAGCGGGCCGGGTCGGCGCCGTCCAGGTGCAGGGTTCCTTCGTGCTCGGTGAAGGCCCCGCGGACGTTGGTGACCATGGCGTGGCGGACGGTGAAGCCGATGCTGCTGTGCGCGGGGTCGATGACGTAGTCACCGGTGAGCGCGGCGAGCGCCGGGTCCACTTCCAGGGTGGCGACGGCGGCGCCGTCCTGGACGTTCACGTTCTGGCTGCGGCGGGTGAAGAGACCCATGACTTGCTCCTCGGTAGTGTCCTGCTCGATCTGAAGAATCTGTTGAATCTTCAACGACTCCAACGGGAACGACGCTAGACCTATTCCGTTCAAATTTCAACATCTAGGCGGCGTGTCAGGCCATTTTGTGAAGGTCCCACAACGAGCGAGCGCATCGTCTGGCGGAGTCCGTACATCCACTGGGCGTACTGTGCGGGCCGGACAGTGGAAGTCTTCCGAGACTGTGAGGAATGAACGGAGGTTTTTCATCGCGATCTTCGTAAGGTCGGTACATGACCGTTGTGGACCAGACCCCGAGCGAGCCGACGGACGCCCGAGGGCGCGTGGCCGAGCTGCACTCCCTGCGCGAGCAGGCCAGGCGCGGCCCCAGCGACCGTGCGACCGAGACCCAGCACGCGAAGGGCAAGCTGACCGCGCGTGAGCGCATCGCGCTGCTGCTCGACGAGGGTTCGTTCCGGGAGGTCGAGCAGCTGCGCCGGCACCGGGCGACCGGGTTCGGCCTGGAGAACAAGAAGCCCTACACGGACGGTGTGATCACCGGCTGGGGCACGGTCGAGGGCCGCACGGTCTTCGTCTACGCGCACGACTTCCGCATCTTCGGCGGTGCGCTGGGCGAGGCCCACGCGACGAAGATCCACAAGATCATGGACATGGCCATCGCGGCCGGTGCCCCGCTGGTCTCCCTCAACGACGGCGCCGGCGCCCGCATCCAGGAAGGCGTCTCGGCGCTGGCGGCTACGGCGGCATCTTCCAGCGCAACACCAAGGCCTCGGGCGTCATCCCGCAGATCTCGGTCATGCTCGGCCCCTGCGCCGGCGGCGCCGCGTACTCCCCGGCCCTGACGGACTTCGTCTTCATGGTCCGCGAGACCTCGCAGATGTTCATCACCGGCCCGGACGTGGTCCGCGCGTGACCGGCGAGCAGATCACCCAGAACGGCCTCGGCGGCGCCGACGTCCACGCCGAACCTCGGCGTCGCGCACTTCGCGTACGACGACGAGGAGACCTGCATCTCCGAGGTCCGCTACCTCATCTCGATGCTGCCCTCCAACAACCGCGAGAACCCGCCCGTCCACGAGACGAGCGACCCCGCCGACCGCCGCAGCGAGGTCCTCCTCGACCTGGTCCCCGCCGACGGCAACCGCCCGTACGACATGCTCAAGGTCATCGAGGAACTCGTCGACGAGGCGACGTCCTGGAGATCCACGAGCGCTGGGCCGCCAACATCATCTGCGCCCTGGCCCGGCTGAACGGCCAGGTCGTCGGCATCGTCGCCAACCAGCCCGGCCACCTCGCCGGTGTCCTGGACATCGAGGCCTCCGAGAAGGCCGCACGCTTCGTCCAGATGTGCGACGCCTTCAACATCCCGATCATCACCCTCCTGGACGTCCCCGGCTTCCTGCCGGGCGTCGACCAGGAACACGGCGGCATCATCCGCCACGGCGCCAAGCTCCTCTACGCGTACTGCAACGCCACCGTCCCGCGGATCTCGCTGATCCTGCGCAAGGCCTACGGCGGCGCGTACATCGTCATGGACTCCCAGTCCATCGGCGCCGACATCACCTACGCCTGGCCGACCAACGAGATCGCCGTGATGGGCGCCGAGGGCGCGGCCAACGTCATCTTCCGCAAGCAGATCGCGGACGCCGAGGACCCCGAGGCCATGCGCGTGCGCATGGTCAAGGAGTACAAGGCCGAACTGATGCACCCGTACTACGCGGCCGAACGCGGCCTCGTCGACGACGTCATCGACCCCGCCGAGACCCGCGAGGTCCTCGTCAGCGCCCTCGCGATGCTCCGCAACAAGCACGCCGATCTGCCGTCCCGCAAGCACGGCAACCCGCCGCAGTAACCGCGAAGGAGACCTGCCACCACATGAGCATCACCGCCGACACCCTGCTGAAGGTCGAAAAGGGCAACGCCCAGCCCGAGGAACTCGCCGCGATCACCGCGATCCTCCTCGCCCGCGCCGCCGCCACGCCCGAGGAGACCCCGGTGCGCGTGCCCGGCCAGGCCGGCTGGCGCCGCCTGGAGCGCACGCCCGGCTTCCGCGCCCCGCACAGCTGGCAGGGCTGAGTTCCCGAGCCCCGAAGGCCCCGCACCCGTCCAGGGTGCGGGGCCTTCCGCGTACCCCCGCGGGGGCGCCGTACGCGCGAGACCCCGCAGGCGCCCGGGGAACACGCGGGAACCGCCCCATGGCGAAGGCCCCCGCGTCGTGTGACACGGGGGCCTGTCGGGTGCGGCAGGGCTGCTACCGCAGGCGCGCCATGAGGGCGTG
Source organism: Streptomyces xanthophaeus (assembly GCF_030440515.1). Lineage (GTDB taxonomy): Bacteria > Actinomycetota > Actinomycetes > Streptomycetales > Streptomycetaceae > Streptomyces > Streptomyces kutzneri. The sequence continues at coordinate 2,594,559 of NZ_CP076543.1, read as the reverse complement.
CTCGACGAGCGTGATGAGCGCGCTCTTGGCGTCCGCGCGGTGGCGGGCGTCGGTGGTGATGATCGGGGCGTCCGGGCCGATCTGCAGGGCCTCGCGGACTTCCTCCGGCGTGTAGGCCTGGTTCCCGTCGAAGCCGTTGAGGGCCACGACGAACGGCAGGCCGCTGTTCTCGAAGTAGTCGACGGCGGGGAAGCAGTCGGCGAGGCGGCGCGTGTCGACGAGCACGACGGCGCCGATGGCGCCGCGGACCAGGTCGTCCCACATGAACCAGAAGCGGTCCTGGCCCGGGGTACCGAAGAGGTACAGGATCAGGTCCTGGTCCAGGGTGATGCGGCCGAAGTCCATGGCGACGGTGGTGGTCGTCTTGTCACCGGTGTGGGTGAGGTCGTCGATCCCGGCCGAGGCGCTGGTCATCACGGCTTCGGTGCGCAGCGGGTTGATCTCGGAGACCGCGCCGACGAACGTGGTCTTGCCCACGCCGAAGCCGCCCGCCACCACGATCTTCGCGGAGGTGGTGGAGCGAGCAGGAGCCGCTCCGCCGTTAGAGCTTGCGAAGTCCACTGAGCACCCTTTCGAGCAGTGTCACATCTGGCTGGCCACCGGCAGACTCGTCGCCGCCGGGCTGGTGAATGGCGACAAGGCCCGCCTCCGCCAGGTCGGCGACGAGGATGCGGGCGACACCAAGAGGAATGGAGAGAAGTGCCGAGATCTCCGCGACGGATTTGATCTCCTGGCACAGGCGGCAGATGCGCTGGTGCTCGGGCAACTGCCCTTGCAGACGCGCGGGATCCGCCGTGGTACTGACCAGCGCCTCGATGGCGAGCTGGTAGCGCGGCCGAGTACGGCCGCCGGTCATCGCGTACGGACGCACCAGCGGGTTGTGGGCCTTCGGCGCCGGCTGCCGCGCGGCGCGCGGAGGCGGCTGCTGAGGCATCTGGTACTGGGGCTGCTGGGGCTGTCCGTACGGCTGTTGCTGGTAGGGGTTCTGCTCCGGCACGGGCCGGCTCGGTGCGGAGGGAAAGTTGAAGCGGTTCTGGTCGTGCCCACCCTGCGGCTGCTGCGCGCCGCCATAAGGATGTCCTCCGGGTGTTGTCACGTTTCCTCCTCCGACTCCAAGTACGCAGTACTCCCTGTGGAACCGCGCCACCGCACCCTATGGTGCGATGGCGCGAAACGCACTGCCTGTCTGCTAGTTGAGAAGACTTCCTTGCAGCTCGGCGCGCAGATCCGGGGTGAGGACACTGCCCGCGCGATCCACCAGAAGAGCCATCTCGTAGCCCACGAGGCCGATGTCGCACTCCGGGTGCGCGAGCACCGCGAGGGACGAACCGTCCGAGACGGACATGAGGAAAAGGAATCCCCGGTCCATCTCGACCACGGTCTGGTTGACGGCGCCACCCTCGAAGATGCGAGAGGCACCGGCGGTCAGCGAGGTCAGTCCGGAGGCCACGGCCGCCAGCTGATCGGCGCGGTCGCGCGGAAATCCGTCGGACATCGCCAGAAGAAGGCCGTCGGCGGAGACCACCACCGTGTGGGACACCCCAGGGGTGTTGTCCACGAAGTTGGTGATCAACCAGTTCAGGTTCTGTGCCGCCTGGCTCATCGGGCTCACACTAACGCTCCTGGTCATAGCTGTTACTTGACTGCTCAGAACCCGCGCTGCGTCCCTGCTGGACACCGCGCCGCAGATTGCTCAACCTGCCGCGGACGTCCTCCGGAGCGCGGGAGACCTGGGGGCCGCCCTGCGGGGTCGTCTCCGCTGCGCCCTCGACCAGGTTGGCCTTGGGCACGCGCCGAGGGAGACCGGACGGGGTGACCCCGCCCGCCTTCGGCTCACGGAGCTTTCCGGCCTGCTGCCAGCGTTCGTCGTTGCGCGAACGCCAGGCGGCGGAACCTTCAGTTCCCTCCGGCGCCCGCTCCGTCTCGGCGGGCTGCTGCTGACGCGGCGACCGCTGTTCGAAGAGGGATCCGGTGGACTCCGCTTCCTGCTTCCCGGGCGGCCACTGCTGCTGGCTGCCGCGTCGCGGCAGGCCCGCTCCGGTCATCGCGTGACCGGTGTCGGCAGCGGCACCCGGACGGTCGAAGCCTACGCGCTCCGGAGCCGGTTCGGGGACGGCCTGGGATTCCGATTCAGTCCCGTAATCCTGCTGGTAGGCAGCCGGATACGTGTTCTGTTCGGGCCATTCAGCCTGTCCCGACCCGGCTTCGAAGCCATTGTCGTAGCCCTGAGTGGCCGGCTGCTGGTCCGGGTAACCGTCTTCCGTATAGCCGTAGTCCTGCTGCGGGTACGCCTCGTAGCCCTGCTGTGCCTGCTGGGCCTCGTAGGAGGTGTCGTAGGCCTGCTCGGACTGCTGCTCGTAGCCCTGGTACTCCTGGTACCCGTGCTCCGGCTGAGGTTCCGGATACTCCTGGGCGGAGTACTGCTGCTGTTCCTGCGGGTAACCCACCTGGGCCGCCAGCGCGGCCCGGCGCTCCTGCTGTCCCAGGGACCGGCCGACCGGGTCGGCGGTGAGGCCGTCGGGGCCCTGCTGGTCGTACCGCGAGTCGTCGAAGCCGAGCTCGGCGGCGGTGCGCAGCGGGGCGGCCTGCTGGGCCTGCTGCTCCGGGATGATCTGCGAGACCGTGAAGTCGTCGTCCGGGATGCCCTCGCCACCGCCACCGTGGGTGATGGCGTCGGGGAGCATGACCAGCGAGGTGGTACCGGCAGCCTCGCCCGAGGGGCGCAGCTGGACGCGGATGCTGTGGCGGTCCGCCAGTCGGCCGACCACGAACAGACCCATGCGCTGCGAGATCGCGGCGTCCACGGTCGGCGGGTTGGCCAGCTTGTGGTTGATGTCCGCGAAGTCCTCGGCGGTGAGGCCGATGCCCTTGTCGTGGATCTCGACCATCACGCGGCCGTCGGGCAGACGCGTGGCGTTGACGCGGACCTTGGTCTGCGGGGAGGAGAACGTGGTGGCGTTCTCCAGGAGCTCGGCGAGCAGGTGCACGAGGTCGGTCACGGCCTGGCCGTGGATCTCGGCCTCCGACACGCCGGAGAGCTCGATGCGCTCGTACTGCTCCACCTCGGAGGAGGCGGCGCGCAGCACGTCGACGAGCGGGACCGGCTGGTCCCAGCGGCGGCCCGGCTCCTCGCCCGCGAGGATGAGGAGGTTCTCGCCGTTGCGGCGCATACGGGTGGCCAGGTGGTCCAGGCGGAAGAGGTTCTCCAGCTGGTCCGGGTCGGCCTCGTTGTTCTCCAGGTCGGTGATGAGGGTCAGCTGGCCCTCGATCAGCGACTGGTTGCGCATGGAGAGGTTCGTGAAGATCGCGTTGACGTTCCCTCGCAGGAGCGCCTGCTCGGCCGCGAGCCGTACCGCTTCCCGGTGGACCTGGTCGAAGGCGCGGGCGACCTCGCCGATCTCGTCCTGGGAGTCGATGGGGATCGGGTGGACACGGGTGTCCACCTTGCCGGGATCGGTGCGCGAGAGCTGGTCGACGAGCATCGGCAGGCGCTGCTCGGCGATGTCGAAGGCGGCGGAGCGCAGGCGGGCCATCGCGCGGCCCATCTGGCGGGCCATCATGCCGGCGAGGATGAAGGCGGCGAGGAGGGCCACGACCACGATGGCGCCGTTGACGATGGCGTCGGTGCGGGCGTCGTCGGAGATCGCGACGGCTTCCTTGACGGCCTTGTCGAGGAGTTCCTTCTCGACCTCGTCGTAACCGTCGAACTTCGCGGTGGCGGCGGCCTGCCAGAACGCGGGGGTCGCCCCGGTCTCGGAGAGCTTCTTCTTGCTCTCGCTGTTGGCGATCGCGTCGGTCATGCCGGCGAGTGCGGAGTCGTTGATCGTCGGCGGGGGTATGAAGCGGACGCCGGCCTGCTCGGCCTGGTGCTTCGCGTCGGCGATCTTGGCCTTGCCCTCTTCGGACTTCTTGGCCATGACCGCCTTGAGGCGGTTCACGTCGTCCTCGGTACCCGCCGCGACGTACTCGCCGATGGCGATCTCTTCGAGGTAGGCGTAGGAGGAGAAGGCGACGAGCTGGGCCTTGCGGGTGTTCTCGTCGGTGCTCGGGCGCACCAGCAGGTGCGTACCGACGGCGCGCTGCAGCGAGTTCGCCGCCTTGGCCAGCTGGATCGCGTAGACCATGCGGCCGTACGAGGTCACGTTGCCGGTGCCGAGACCGAGCTCGTTCGAGAACTGCATGAGGTAGTGCTGGACCAGCACATAGCCCTCTTCGGTCGGGATGGGGCCGGCCGCGTTGGGCAGATTCTTCTTGGGGCTCTCCAGGGCCGCCACGTACGCCTTGTCGCGTACGGCGTCGAGCTTGGGCTCCTCCGCGCGGAAGAGGTCCAGGCGCCGCTCCAGGCCGAGGTTCTTCGGCATGTCCTTGACGGCCTTGTCGAACTTCTCCTTGGCCGCGGCGGTGTCCGCGTAGGCCTTGAGGACCTTGGCGTCCTTCGTCTGGCCGTTCAGGAGGGGCTCGGCGGTCAGGTCACGCTCGTTGAGCAGTGCCTGGCTGTAGCCGGAGGCCGCCTGGACGACCATGGCTATGTTCTCGGCGTCCTTGGCCTCGTTCCAGGTGTCGATGGAGCCCTTCACCTGGAAGCCGCCCATGACCAGACCCACGAGGGCCGGCACGAGCAGGATGGCGTTCAGACGGGTCGGCACACGCCAGTTGCGGGGCGAGAACCTGCTGCTGCTCCCGCTGCTCGCGGGCGGGTCCACGGGCACGTCGACGGGCGACGCGGCCGCTCGCGGCGGCGGGGTGAAGTTGCCGCGCGCGGGTTCATCCGCGGGGCTTGCGATGCTTCGCCTCACTCGACCAACAACCTCTCGGCGGTGCTACTAGCTAGTTCGTTGAATTCCAGCACGGTTAACGGCCGTGTTCCAAACAGTTGAATCCGGCCGTACCCAGAAGCTTATGCCCTACATAAACCGGACATAAAGAGCGTCCTGCGGCAAATATGGGGGCAGTTGTGCGCGCAGTGGCACCAGGCGACCGCACCCCGTTGCCGAATGGCAATAATTCTCTGTCGAAACGTTATGAACGACAGGGGCGGGCCGTGTCGTAAGACACAGCCCGCCCCTCCCGCACGACAACTGAAACCGTGTTACTTGAGCCGCGCCATGAGGGCGTGCTCGACGAGCGTGATGAGCGCGCTCTTGGCGTCCGCGCGGTGGCGGGCGTCGGTGGTGATGATGGGAGCACCGGGGCCGATCTGCAGGGCCTCGCGGACTTCCTCCGGGGTGTAGGGCTGGTGTCCCTCGAAGCCGTTGAGGGCCACGACGAACGGCAGGCCGCTGTTCTCGAAGTAGTCGACGGCGGGGAAGCAGTCGGCGAGGCGGCGCGTGTCGACGAGCACGATCGCACCGATGGCGCCGCGGACCAGGTCGTCCCACATGAACCAGAAGCGGTCCTGGCCCGGGGTACCGAAGAGGTACAGGATCAGGTCCTGGTCGAGCGTGATGCGGCCGAAGTCCATGGCGACGGTGGTGGTCGTCTTGTCACCGGTGTGGGTGAGGTCGTCGATCCCGGCCGAGGCGCTGGTCATTACGGCTTCGGTGCGCAGCGGGTTGATCTCCGACACGGCTCCGACGAACGTGGTCTTGCCCACGCCGAAGCCGCCCGCCACCACGATCTTCGCGGAGGTGGTGGAGCGAGCTGGAGCCGCTCCGCTAGATGTTCCGAAGGCCACTGAGCACCCTTTCGAGCAGCGTTACATCCGGCGTGCCGCCGGCCTCTCCATTGCCCGGCTGGTGGATGGCCACCATTCCGGCCTCCGCCAGGTCGGCGACGAGGATCCGGGCGACACCGAGCGGCATCGACAGCAGTGCGGAGACCTCGGCGACCGACTTGACCTCGCGGCACAGCGTGCAGATGCGCTGGTGCTCCGGGAGCAGGCCGGACAGGTGCATCGGATCGGCGGTGGTGCTGACCAGAGCCTCGATGGCGAGCTGGTAGCGGGGCCGGGTCCGGCCGCCGGTCATCGCGTACGGACGCACCAGCGGCTGATCGCCTTCCGAGTACGAGTCTCCGTACGAATCGGAGTAGGCGGGGGGCGGGGTCATTGATCCTCCGGGCTGGACAGCAGTGGTCAGCGTGCCGTCTTACGGGGCGGCCGGTGGGGGGAACGGGATGACGGCCTGGCGGGCGTACTGGATTCCGGGGCGGGGCCCCGATCTCCCGGCCGGTAGTACCGTCCGGCCGGGAGAGTGGGAAGTCAGCCGAGCAGACTTCCCTGCAGTTCGGCACGCAGGTCCGGGGTGAGGACACTGCCCGCGCGATCCACCAGAAGAGCCATCTCGTAGCCCACGAGGCCGATGTCGCACTCGGGGTGCGCCAGTACGGCCAGCGAGGATCCGTCCGAGACGGACATGAGGAAGAGGAAACCCCGGTCCATCTCGACCACGGTCTGGTTGACGGCGCCGCCTTCGAAGATACGGGAGGCACCGGCGGTCAGCGAGGTCAGTCCGGAGGCCACGGCCGCCAGCTGATCGGCGCGGTCGCGGGGGAATCCTTCGGACATCGCCAGAAGGAGTCCGTCGGCGGAGACCACCACCGTGTGGGACACCCCGGGGGTGTTGTCCACGAAGTTGGTGATCAACCAGTTCAGGTTCTGTGCCGCCTGGCTCATCGAACTCAACTAACGCTCCTGCTGGTAAGTGGGGTCGATGTGGTAACTGCCGGTCGCCGGTCCGTTGTTGCCGGCCTGACGGCCCTGCTGGATACCGCGTCGGAGGTTGGTCAGACGGCCGCGGACGTCGTCCGGCGCCCGCGAGACCTGCGGACCCGCCTGCGCCTCGGTCTGCTGCTGCGCGGTGCCGGCCACGAGGTTCGCCCGCGGGACCCGGCGGGGCAGCCCCGAGGTCGTGATGCCGCCTGCGGCGGGCTGACGCACGCGTTCGGCCTGCCGCATCAGCTCGTCGTTCGGCGAGGACCGCCAGCTGACGGTCGGCGTGGTGCCGGTCGCCGTGACGGCGGACTCGGCCGCCTGCTCCTGGCCGCGCTGCGGCAGCGGCTGCTGCTGCGCAGCCGCCGGAGCGGACTGCTGGCCCTGCTGGGGGATCGCCGTGCCCGGTCCCTGCGCGGGGGGCTGCTGCCCCTCCTCGCGGAACCAGTTCGACTCCAGGGTGTCGAAGATCGGGCTGCGGGCGTCGCCGGAGCTCTGGGCCGGGGGCAGCGCCTCCGGCCGGTGTGCCTGCGGCAGCCGCGGGGTCTCGGGGCGCGCGGCCGGTGCGGGTGCGTACCCGTTGCCGGCCTGCGGAGCCTGAGCCTGGGGCTGCTGCGGGGCGTAGCCGCCGACACCGGGGCCGCCGGGACGCTGGGGCTGGTAGCCCGGGCGCTCGAACTGTCCGGTGGTGGACGGGTTCATGGGGCCCCGCACGTCCGGACGCTCGAACTGTCCGGTCGTGCTGTTGCCGCCGTCCGCCTGGGGCATCGGGGCGTTGAAGTCCGGGCGGGCGAACTCGGCCGTCGAGCCGGGGCCCGACAGCTCGTCGTGACCGCGCGCCTGGTCGCTGCCCCAGCTGGTGGTCTGCGGGCCGGGGAGCTCCGCACGAGGAGCGCCACCGCGCGGCGGCAGCTGCGGCCGGGGTCCGTTCGAAGCCGGTGCCGCGGGCGGGGCCGGCTGCTGGGACTGCGACTGCTGGGACTGGTGCTGCTGAGGCTGCTGGGGCCGCTCGAAGCCGTTGCCCTGCGGGTATCCGGTCGGACCGGAAGCCGGACGGGCCTGCGGGCCACCGCCGAAGCCGGCACTGGCGACCGGACCGCGGGCCGGCAGCGGTGCACCGGAACCGAAGGCACCCTGGCCCTGACCCGCGGTGGTCGGACCCTGCTGCGGACGGCCACCGGGACCACCCTGCTGCGGGCGGCCACCCTGCGGGCCCTGCGGACGCTGGCCGGCGCCGTCGCGGCCCGGCAGAGCGGCGCGCTGGCCGCCACCGGCGACCTGACCGCGCTGCGGGCCCGAGCCCACCGACGGACGTGCGGCCGGACCGCCCACGGCACCCTGCGCGCCGGGAGCACCCGGAGCGCCACCGGGGCCGCCCTGACCACCCTGGCCCGGCATGGGAGCCGGCTTCTTGCCGCCCTGGGCGACGTCCACCGGCAGCATGACGAGGGCCGTCGTACCACCCGAGTCGGAGGGGCGCAGCTGGATCCGGATGCCGTGTCGCAGGGACAGGCGGCCGACCACGAACAGGCCCATGCGCCGGGAGACGGAGACGTCCACGGTCGGCGGCGACGCGAGTCGCTCGTTGATCGCGGCGAGGTCCTCGGGGGAGAGGCCGATACCGGTGTCGTGGATCTCGACGAGCACGCGGCCGTCGGGCAGTGCGTGACCGGTGACCTTGACCTTGGTCTGCGGGGAGGAGAACGAGGTGGCGTTCTCCAGCAGCTCGGCGAGGACGTGCACGAGGTCGTTGACCACGCGGCCGGCGACATCGGTGCCGGGCACCGAGGCCAGCTCGACGCGCTCGTACTGCTCCACCTCGGAGGCGGCGGCACGGAGCACGTCGACCAGCGGGACGGGGCGGGTCCACCGGCGGCCCGGCTCCTCGCCCGCGAGGACGAGGAGGTTTTCGCCGTTACGGCGCATGCGGGTCGCGAGGTGGTCGAGCTTGAAGAGGGAGGACAGCTGGTCCGGGTCGGCCTCGCGCGACTCCAGTTCGGAGATGAGCGAGAGCTGACGCTGGATGAGGCCCTGCGAGCGGCGCGAGAGGTTGGTGAACATCGCGTTGACGTTGCCTCGCAGGAGGGCCTGCTCGGCGGCGAGTCGGACGGCCTCGCGGTGCACGTCGTCGAATGCCGCGGCCACCTGGCCGATCTCGTCGCGGGTGTGCACACCGACCGACTCCACGGACGTGTCCACGTCCTGCGGGTCGGACTCGGAGAGCTGCTTGACGAGCTCGGGCAGCCGGTCCTGCGCGACGCGCGTCGCGGTGTCCTGCAGGCGGCGCAGCGAGCGGATCATCGAGCGGGCCATGACGAAGGCGCCGACGAGGGAGACACCGAGGACGAGGAGGATCAGGGCACCGTTGATGATGGCGTCCTGCTGGGCCTCGTTCTTCAGCTCACGGGCCTTCTGCTCCATCTCCTCGAGCAGGGTCAGCTCGATGACCTTCATGGCCTGGAGCTTGGTGCCGTCGGCGTCGTACCAGTCGAGCCAGGAGCGGTTCTTCTCCCGGAGGAACGCGTCCTGGCTGGCCAGGACGCGGCGGGAGTAGCCGTCGGCGGTGGAGATCTCGGAGTTGCTGTCGCCCAGACCCGCGAGGAGCTCCTCGGTCCGGCCCTGGTAGACGAGTCCGAAGGTCGTCTTCGCCTGCTGCTCGCCCTTCTGGGCGGAGAGGGCGTAGAGCCGGTCGTTCTCCTTCAGCTCACCCTGGCGCTCGTTGGTGTCGGGGAGCGAGGCGGCGATGATCGCGCGCTGGATGGAGGCGTACTCCTTGGCGGCGGAGAACGCGGCCAGGGCACGGGTACGCTTGATCATCTCCGGGTTGGAGGTGGCCTGCGCCATGTCCTGGGAGAGCGAGAGCAGCGAGACGATGACCGCGTTGTACTCACTGACGGTCTGCTGGGCGCCGTTGACGTACGCCCGGGTGCGGATCGTCTCGATGTTGGTGAGCTGACGGCCGATCTGCAGGACGTTGTTACGGATCGACCGGAGCGTGTCGTCCTTCGCGCCCGTGCTGTCGACCTTGTCGGTCGCGGCGGCGAAGGCCTTGGCAGCGGTGTCCGTCTGCTGACGGACGACGTCGACACTGCTGGTCGTCTTGCCCCGGGAGAGGGAGAGCGGACCTGCGGAGAGGTCGCGCTCCTCCTGGAGCATGGCGGCCAGGTTGGTGGCCTGTCGCGTCATCGTCGTCAGCAGCTGCATGTGCTCCAGCTGTGCGATGTCGTTGAGCGAGTCGTTGATACGGAAACCACCGAGCGTGGTGGCGGCGACGACCGGCAGGGTCAGCAGCGACACCAGTCGCGTGCTGATGCGCCAGTTCTGCATGGCGAGACGAGAACCGGGCCCGTTCGGGGCCTTCGGTATCGCCTCGTCCTGCTCAGCCGGTCCGGCAGGCGCGGGGGATCCGGCTTTCGCCTTGACCCTGGCCTTCACGGACTTCCCACGGCCCTTCGCCTTCACCGCGGCGGAGGTGTCGGGGCCTGCGCCTTCGACAGCCGGCCCGCGGTTCTGGGCGTGCTGGGGCGAGGAGCCACGGTCGGTCCCGCCGCGCGGCTCCTGCTCCGCCGCAGCGCTGCCATCCCTCTTGAATCGTCCCTGCACTAGCGTCGCAACCTCTGGACCAGGCGTCCCGCCGGGAGACCGGTGGGACGGTGTCGAGTCGTGGGGCACTTGCCGCCCCATGGTGGTCGTCGGTGACCGGCGCGTCTTCCTCTCTTTGCCACCGCGCTCGGCGCGGTGTCGCGCCACCTGCGCGCCGGCTGATTCCCGCGGCGGTCCCGCGAATTCCAGCACAGTGGAGGATCTCCAACAAGGTGCGAGTGTCGGCCCGGAGAGTCGGTTACGGCTTGTGACAGAAGCGCTACGCGATGTGCGACTGCATTCGGTAGAAACCGGACTTACGCCATCCAAACAACGGGGCCGTCAAGGTGTCCCAGTCGAGATGATCAGGAGCGGAATGACGCATTCAGTGGCGCAATGTCCGTTTCGGGGGGTGAAGTTGACTGTCCATTATGTCGGTAATGTCGGGTCAAGGGTGAGCAAACTCACATAGCCGTGGCCATTACTTCCCGGTTCGCCGGGGGATTCAGATGTTTAGCCTTGCCCCTTAAAGGGTTGGCGCCAGGGTTGGTGCATGCGACAACCGACACCCATAGATCGAACCGAGGACCCCGAACTCCGATGAAGACGACGACGATGTTCCGCAACATAGCCAACCCCCGCCGCACGACCCTCGCGCACCTCAAGGACGCCGAGGAACTGCAGGCGGCACCGGCCACCCCGGAGCACGCCGTCGAGCTGCCGACGCAGACCGCGAACCCGCGCCGCACCGTCCTGATGAACGTGCCGGTCGCCGCCGCCGCGGAGTAGCCACCCCTCAAGGAACGTGAAGCGCCGCTGCCCGCCGCGTTAGCCTGGGGTCCGCAGACTCCAGCCAGCGGAAATACAGAGGGGCAGACGCAACAGGTGCGCATCGCCAGGTTCTCGATCGACGGCAACGTCGCGTTCGGCGCGGTCGAGGGCGACGGCGCCCCCGGCGACGACTCCACGCTCGTTCTCGACATCATCAAGGGCATCCCCTTCGCGGACTTCGAGCTCTCGGGCACGAAGGTCCCGATGAGCAAGGTCCGACTGCTGCCGCCCGTGCTCCCGAACAAGGTCGTGGCCATCGGCCGCAACTACGCGGAGCACGCGGCGGAGCTCGGCAACGAGGTCCCCGACGCCCCGATCACCTTCTTCAAGCCCTCCACCTCGGTGGTCGGCCCGGGCGACCCGATCACGTACCCCTCCTTCTCCCAGGACCTCCACCACGAGGCGGAGCTCGCCGTGGTCATCGGCCGCATGTGCCGCGAGGTCCCGAAGGAGCGCGTCAAGGACGTCATCCTCGGCTACACCTGCGCCAACGACGTCACTGCGCGCGACGTCCAGCAGCGGGAGAAGCAGTGGGCCCGGGCCAAGGGCTTCGACAGTGCCTGCCCCCTCGGCCCCTGGATCGAGACCGACCTGGACCCGAGCGATCTGACCATCCAGTGCACGGTCAACGGCGAACAGCGCCAGCTCGGCCGTACCAGCGACATGGTCCGCTCCATCGAGGACCTGATCGTCCACATCTCCGAGGCCATGACGCTGCTGCCCGGCGACGTCATCCTCACGGGGACCCCGGCCGGAGTCGGCCCCCTCAACGTCGGCGACGAGGTCGCCGTCACCATCGAAGGCATCGGCACTCTCACCAACAAGGTGATCAAGCGTGGTTAACGGACCTGTCCGCGTACGTTTCTGTCCCTCCCCGACCGGCAACCCCCACGTGGGCCTGGTCCGGACCGCACTCTTCAACTGGGCGTTCGCCCGCCACCACGGCGGTACGTTCGTCTTCCGCATCGAGGACACCGACGCGGCCCGTGACTCCGAGGAGTCCTACGACCAGCTGCTCGCCTCGCTGCGCTGGCTCGGCTTCACCTGGGACGAGGGCCCCGAGGTCGGCGGCCCGCACGCCCCGTACCGCCAGTCCGAGCGCATGGACATCTACGCGGACGTCGCGAAGAAGCTGCTCGACGGCGGCTACGCGTACCACTGCTACTGCTCCACCGAAGAGCTCGACGCCCGCCGCGCGGCCGCCCGCGCCGCCGGCAAGCCCTCCGGGTACGACGGTCACTGCCGCGAGCTCACCCAGGTACAGGTCGAGGCGTACCAGGGCGAGCACCGCCCGGCGATCGTCCGCTTCCGGATGCCCGACGAGCCGATCACCTTCACCGACCTCGTCCGCGGCGAGCTGACCTTCACCCCGGAGAACGTGCCGGACTTCGGCATCGTCCGGGCCAACGGCGCCCCGCTGTACACGCTGGTCAACCCCGTCGACGACGCGCTGATGGAGATCACTCACGTCCTGCGCGGCGAGGACCTGCTGTCCTCGACCCCCCGGCAGATCGCCCTGTACGCGGCGCTGATCGAACTGGGCGTCGCCAAGAGCACCCCCGCCTTCGGCCACCTGCCGTACGTGATGGGCGAGGGCAACAAGAAGCTCTCCAAGCGCGACCCCGAGGCCTCGCTCAACCTGTACCGCGAGCGCGGCTTCCTCCCCGAGGGCCTGCTGAACTACCTCTCGCTCCTCGGCTGGTCCTTCTCCAAGGACCAGGACGTCTTCTCGATCGAGGAGATGGTCTCGAAGTTCGACATCGACGGCGTGAACGCGAACCCGGCCCGCTTCGACCTGAAGAAGGCCGAGTCGATCAACGGCGACCACATCCGCCTGCTGGACCCGAAGGCCTTCGCGGACGCCTGCGCCCCGTGGCTGCAGGCCCCGCACGCCAACTGGGCCCCCGAGGACTTCGACGCCGAGGCCTGGGCGCGGATCGCCCCGCACGCCCAGACCCGGGTGACCGTCCTGTCGGACATCACGGCCAACGTCGACTTCCTGTTCCTGAAGGAGCCGGTGGAGGACCAGGCCTCGTGGGACAAGGCGATGAAGGGCGAGCCGGCCGCGCTGCTCACCACGGCGCGCGCCAACCTGGAGTCGGCGGACTGGGCGGACCCCGAGTCGCTCAAGCAGGCCGTCCTGACCGCCGGTGAGGCCCACGGCCTCAAGCTCGGCAAGGCCCAGGCCCCGGTCCGCGTGGCCGTGACCGGCCGCACGGTCGGCCTGCCGCTCTTCGAGTCCCTGGAGATCCTGGGCAAGGAGCGCTCGCTGGCCCGTATCGACGCGGCGCTGGCGAAGCTCACCGCGTAGCCGCTCCCGTACGAAGACCAGGCCCGGACCCCCCGAGGGGTCCGGGCCTGAGGTCTGTCCCGGCCGCGGCGACCTTGTTCAGGTGCAGCTCGCGCAGTTCCCGGGGCACCTCGGCATCCACCGCGATCTTCGCCCGCCGGATTTCCGGACCGTCCTGGAATTCCACCACCGCCGGCGGATCCGTCGGCGACGCGTACGAACAGCCCTTTTCCTTCAGGCCCCGACGGCCCGCGAGTGTTCGGAATCCTTGCGGAAGCCGCGCCGCGTCCTCCCGCGGCGTTCTCTGTGCCGAGCATCCGGCCAGAACGGGCCTGGCGAGCACGGCAGTTGCCACGCGTCTCGTCGTCATGCCGTCCGTGCGGGCCCTGCGCGGGGCTGTGGTGCGGTATCCGCCGAGGTCGGAAATGGAAATGGAGCGCTGAATTCCATGTCTTGCGTCCGCAGGACATGGCCCGCAGGGGTTTCGCATACTTGGGGCATGGTCATCCGCGCGGTTCTCTGGGACATCGACGACACCCTCTTCGACTACACGGGGGCCGACGCCGCCGGGCTGGCGCGGCAGGTGGAGGCCGCGGGTCTGTCGGACCGGTACGGGACCCCCGCGCAGGCCCTCGCGCTGTGGCGGGAGATCACCGACCGGCACTGGGCGCGCTTCGCGGCCGGCGAGGGCACCTTCCAGGGGCAGCGGCAGGAGCGGGTGCGGGAGTTCCTGGAGGAGCCCGGGATGACCGCGGACGAGGCCGACGCCTGGTTCGACCAGTACGTGGAGCACTACAAGGCCGGCTGGACCGTCTTCCCCGACGTGGTGCCCGCCCTCGACGCCCTCGCGGCCGACTACCGGCACGGGGTGCTCTCCAACTCCTCCCTCGCCAACCAGGACCCGAAGCTGCGCGACCTCGGACTGCGCGACCGCTTCGAGGTGCTGGTCTGCGCCGTCGAACTCGGGATCAGCAAGCCCGAGGCGGGGGCCTTCCTGGCCGCGTGCGAGGCGCTCGGGCTGCCGCCCGGCGAGGTGGCGTACGTGGGGGACCAGCCGGAGATCGACGCGCGGGGAGCGCGTGACGCCGGATTGACGGCCGTCTGGATCGACCGCGACGGCGGCCGCGGCCCCGGGCCCGACGGCGCGCACCGCATCGAGGGCCTTGACCAGCTCCCTCAGCTGCTGGCACGGGATACCCGTTTTGGAGCACGGTCAGGCATCCGGTAATGTTCTTTCTGCGCCGCCGGAGCGGGCCGAGAGGCCGGACGGAGGCGCCACCCAAAGAAAAGCCCCCGCAAGGGGTTGACTTTTGGTGGGGTATAGTGTAATTGGCAACACGAGGGTTTCTGGTTCCCTTATTCTAGGTTCGAGTCCTGGTACCCCAGCGCAGTGCAGCAGTAACGCAGTGCTTTGCCCCCGTTGTGTAGCGGCCTAGCACGCCGCCCTCTCAAGGCGGTAGCGCCGGTTCGAATCCGGTCGGGGGTACAGATCCTTCCCGCGAGATCTCCTGGGTCGCACCCGGACGTCTCGAAGCAGGATCGCTAGGGCCCCCGTTGTGTAGCGGCCTAGCACGCCGCCCTCTCAAGGCGGTAGCGCCGGTTCGAATCCGGTCGGGGGTACTGTTGGTCTGGTCTAGACCACTTTGGGCTATAGTGTAATTGGCAACACGAGGGTTTCTGGTTCCCTTATTCTAGGTTCGAGTCCTGGTAGCCCAGCGCAGTAACAGCAGCACCAGCTAGCCCCCGTTGTGTAGCGGCCTAGCACGCCGCCCTCTCAAGGCGGTAGCGCCGGTTCGAATCCGGTCGGGGGTACGCATCGAAGAGGCCCTCCGCGTTCATCGCGGAGGGCCTCTTTCGTATGTGCCGGCGCGCAGACAAGTGCGGGTCCGAGGGCGCGTGTCAGGACGTGTGCGGCGTCGTACGCGCCCCCGGACCCGGGGGATGGGCGGGGGAAGAGGCCCTGTGGGCCGGAAAGCGGCTCAGCCGGAGCGGCGCAGGGCCTCCGTGAGTCGTGCGGCCGCGTCGATGACGGCCTGGGCGTGCATCCGGCCCGGGTGGCGGGTCAGCCGCTCGATCGGTCCGGAGACCGATACGGAGGCCACCACGCGGTTCGACGGCCCGCGCACCGGCGCCGACACGGAGGCCACACCGGGCTCCCGCTCGCCGATCGACTGCGCCCAGCCGCGACGCCGGACGCCCGAGAGCGCCGTCGCCGTGAAGCGCGCGCCCTGAAGACCGCGGTGGAGCCGCTCGGGCTCCTCCCATGCCATCAGGATCTGCGCGGCCGAACCGGCCTTCATCGGAAGCGTCGAGCCCACCGGGACGGTGTCCCGAAGGCCGGACAGCCGCTCCGCGGCCGCCACGCAGATGCGCATGTCTCCCTGACGGCGGTAGAGCTGCGCGCTCTCTCCCGTCACGTCACGGAGGTGGGTGAGTACCGGTCCCGCCGTGGCCAGCAGGCGGTCCTCGCCGGCCGCGGCGGCGAGCTCCGCCAGCCGCGGTCCGAGGATGAACCGGCCCTGCATGTCCCTCGCCACCATCCGGTGGTGTTCCAGTGCCACGGCAAGGCGATGTGCCGTGGGTCGTGCGAGCCCTGTCGCCGCGACCAGCCCGGCGAGGGTGGCCGGACCGGACTCCAGTGCGCTCAATACCAGAGCTGCCTTGTCGAGAACGCCGACGCCGCTAGAGTTGTCCATGAAACGATATTCGCGTCTCACACTGTGAAACGCAAGTTCAATTTTTCCAAGAACCAGCGAGTCTGTATGTGCGGGTCCACGAACCACTGGGTCCGAGCCGTCGTCCGGGACGTGGGGTACGGGCGGCACGGCGCACAAGATCTCTATGAAGCGCCGGCACAACCGGCCGGCCGGAGGGAAAGCGATGGGTAGGACACTCGCGGAGAAGGTCTGGGACGACCATGTCGTCCGGCGCGCCGAAGGCGAGCCCGACCTCCTCTTCATCGATCTGCACCTGCTGCACGAGGTGACCAGCCCGCAGGCCTTCGAAGGACTGCGTCAGGCCGGCCGCAAGGTCCGACGCCTCGACCTCACCATCGCGACCGAGGACCACAACACCCCCACCATCGACATCGACAAGCCGATCGCCGACCCGGTCTCCCGTGCCCAGCTGGAGACGCTGCGGGCGAACTGCGCCGAGTTCGGCGTGCGCCTGCACTCGCTGGGTGACGTCGAGCAGGGCGTCGTCCACGTCGTGGGACCGCAGCTGGGTCTGACCCAGCCCGGCACCACCGTGGTCTGCGGCGACTCGCACACCTCCACGCACGGCGCCTTCGGCGCGCTGGCCTTCGGCATCGGTACGAGCCAGGTCGAGCACGTGCTGGCCACCCAGACGCTGCCGCTGGCCCGCCCGAAGACGATGGCGATCACCGTCACCGGCGCCCTGCCCGAGGGCGTCACCGCGAAGGACCTGATCCTGGCGATCATCGCCAGGATCGGCACCGGCGGCGGCCAGGGCTACATCCTGGAGTACCGGGGCGAGGCCATCGAGAAGCTGTCGATGGAAGCCCGCATGACCATCTGCAACATGTCGATCGAGGCCGGTGCCCGTGCGGGCATGATCGCCCCTGATCAGACCACCTTCGACTACCTGCAGGGCCGTGACCACGCCCCCACGGACAAGGACTGGGACGCGGCGGTCGAGTACTGGAAGACCCTGCGCACGGACGACGACGCGGTCTTCGACGCGGAGGTCGTCATCGACGGCGCCGCGCTGTCCCCCTTCGTCACCTGGGGCACCAACCCGGGCCAGGGCGCGCCGCTGTCCGCCCACGTCCCCGACCCGGCTTCGTACGAGGACGCTTCGGAGCGCCTGGCCGCCGAAAAGGCCCTGGAGTACATGGGGTTGACCGCCGGACAGCCGCTGCGGGACATCAAGGTCGACACCGTCTTCGTAGGTTCCTGCACCAACGGCCGCATCGAGGACCTGCGCGCCGTCGCCGGCATCATCGAGGGCCGCAAAGTCGCCGACGGCGTACGGATGCTGGTCGTCCCGGGCTCGGTCCGGGTCGCCCTGCAGGCCGTGGAAGAGGGTCTGGACAAGGTCTTCAAGGAGGCCGGCGCCGAGTGGCGGCACGCGGGCTGTTCGATGTGTCTGGGCATGAACCCCGACCAACTGGCTCCCGGTGAACGCTCCGCGTCCACCTCCAACCGCAACTTCGAGGGCCGGCAGGGCAAGGGCGGGCGCACCCACCTGGTCTCCCCGCAGGTGGCCGCCGCCACCGCGGTGCTGGGCCATCTGGCCTCGCCCGCCGACCTGTCCGCCGCCGACGCGACCGCCGGAGTCTGAACCATGGAAGCCTTCACCACCCACACCGGCCGGGCCGTCCCGCTGCGCCGCAGCAACGTCGACACCGACCAGATCATCCCGGCCCACTGGCTGAAGAAGATCACCCGCGACGGGTTCGAGGACGGGCTCTTCGAGGCCTGGCGCAAGGACCCGGAGTTCGTCACGAACCGCCCGGAGCGCGCCGGCGCGACCGTCCTGGTCGCCGGCCCCGACTTCGGTACGGGTTCCTCGCGCGAACACGCCGTCTGGGCCCTGCAGAACTTCGGCTTCAAGACGGTCATCTCCTCCCGCTTCGCCGACATCTTCCGCGGGAACTCGCTGAAGAACGGCCTGCTGACCGTCGTCCTCCCGCAGGAGACCGTCGAGCAGCTGTGGAAGCTGACGGAGGCCGACCCGGCCGCCGAGATCACGGTCGACCTGGTCGACCGCCAGGTGCGAGCGGAAGGCGTCGTCGCGGAGTTCGAACTCGACGACAACGCCCGCTGGCGTCTGCTGGAGGGCCTGGACGACATCTCGCTCACCCTTCAGAACGAAGCGGACATCGCCACGTACGAAAGCGCCCGACCCACCTTCAAGCCGCGCACGATTCAGGCCTGATTCCTGCCTGATCAGCGCTTATTCACCTTCGGGTGATCACATCGACAACACTGTGCCCCCCGCCCTCCGGCGGGGGGCACAGCCGTTTGTTGAGGCCCCGTGAGGCGACAACTCGCCCCAGATGGCACAATCTGTGCATGGAACGCGACAGTCAACTCGAGCTCTACGAACTCGTCGCGGACCGGTTGAAAGAAGCACACACACGGGTGCGCTCACTGCAAGTCCCGGAGGGCGTAAGGATGGCGCTGTCCCGGAAGCTGTTGGTCGTCACGGCCGCGGCGAAGCATGATCTCGCCGATGCGGCAAGGCGCCTGGACAGGTTGATGAAGGACCTCGACGAGGGTCGATTCCCTGAAGGCGACTGATGCGAAGGAACTCCGTAACGGCCTACAGCGTTGCGGCACTAGGGTGATTAGCCCGTTTCGTGTTTGATTTGCGGTATATATCCGCCTAACGTGCGAAATAAGCTTGAACACATTCGTTCTGGCGAAGTCTCCGAAGGGGAAGACGTGAACAAGGCGCAGCTCGTAGAAGCGATTGCCGACAAGCTGGGCGGCCGCCAGCAGGCCGCGGACGCTGTCGACGCGGTACTGGACGCGATCGTCCGCGCTACCGTCGCGGGCGACCGGGTCTCGGTCACGGGCTTCGGCTCGTTCGAGAAGGTCGACCGTCCGGCCCGTTACGCCCGCAACCCGCAGACGGGTGAGCGCGTCCGGGTCAAGAAGACCTCTGTGCCCCGCTTCCGTGCCGGCCAGGGCTTCAAAGACCTGGTCAGCGGCACCAAGAAGCTCCCCAAGGGCGGCGAGGTCTCCGTGAAGAAGGCGCCCAAGGGCAGCCTTACGGGTGGTGCCTCCGCGACGGTCAAGAAGGCCGTGGCGAAGAAGGCCACCACCGCCAAGAAGGCCGCGGCAAAGACCACGGTCGCAAAGAAGGTCGTGGCCAAGAAGGCCACGGCGACCGCCAAGAAGGCGGCGGTGAAGAGCACCGCCACGGCCAAGAAGGCCACCGCGGCCGCGAAGAAGACCACCACCGCGGCCAAGAAGACCACGGCCGCCGCGAAGAAGACCACCGCCGCGGCGAAGAAGACCGCGCCGGCGGCCAAGAAGGTCACCGCAGCGACGAAGGCGCCCGCCAAGAAGACGGCGACGCGCAAGGCCACCGCGAAGAAGACCACCGCCCGCAAGAAGTAGGGGCACGCGTCACACAGGCCGGGCCGGCTTTCCCCGTGCGGGGGAGCCGGCCCGCGGTGCGTCCGGCGCGCCGGCGAGCCCCGCGCGGGGGCCGCGGCGGCCGTGTGTCAGAACGTCTGCAGCGTCACCAGGGTGATCCGCAGGCTCGCGCCCGCGCCGTCCGTCTCGATCCGCACCCGCTGCCCGGGCCGCAGCAGCCGCAGGCCGCCCGCGTCGAAGGCCGGGGCCTCGAAGGGCACCGGAGTGCCGTCGTCCAGCAGCACACTGCCGCTGCGGGTCTCGGAGTCGTACGTGTACGCGGTCGCCTGCATACGGGCACTGTATCGGGCGGTGTGGCGCCCCACGCCGAGGGTGAGCGCGGTGCGCAGATCGGCCGCCGTGTCCACGTCCCGGCGCACGCTGTCGACGCCGGACAGGGCGATTTCCACCGCTCCCGAGGCCGAATGTCTGGCCCGTGACGGCCCGCCGAAGGAGGGGGCCAATTCCACGTCCGGCGCGGCGGAAAGCAAGGTCGTCCCGATTCCGGCCGCATCCGCCAGAAATGCCCGCGGAAATACCGAAGCGTTTTCGAGCACGCGTTGCAATTCCGGGGCCCGGAGCGCCGGCAGATCGGCGTTCAGTGCGGCCACCGCGGCGCCCGGCCGACCCGACCGCACCGCCCGTGCCCCGTGGTCCAGGGCCGCGTTGAGCCCGGCCGCCGGGGCGTCCGGGACGATCCGCGCCCCGAGCCGCGCCAGTTCCGCACCGGCCGCGGCGTCGTCCGTGACGACCACCACATCCGCGACCGCCGCGCAGGCCAGGGCCCCCGCGACGGTGTCCTGGGCGAAGGCCAGGGCAAGGCCGGGACGGGAGGCGCCCACGGCCCGCGCGAGACGGCTCTTCGCCACCGCCAGGGGCTTCAGCGGGACCACCAGACTCCAGACGGCGTTCGTGACGGACCCCTTCCCTCCGGTGCGCTCCGGCACATCCTTCGGCCATGGTCAGGTCACGGCCGGGTCATGTGTCGGCCCATTGTCGCCTCCGCCCGGGCAACCCGGGAGTCCGGCGGGGTGAGCGGGGCGTACGGTGTTCTCGACAGAGACCGGGCGTGGGGTGACACTTGTCCGGCCGACGAGGTGCCCAAGCCGCGCACCGGTCCTAGAGGAAGGTGTCCGAGTGTCCCGCCGCAGAATCGGCTTCTGGTACCGCCTGGCGGCGGTCATCGCAAAACCGCCGCTGGTAGTGCTCTTCAAGCGGGACTGGCGGGGAATGGAGCACATTCCGGCCGAGGGCGGCTTTATCACCGCCGTCAATCACAACTCGTATCTGGACCCGCTCTCCTACGCGCACTTCCAGTACAACACCGGCCGGGTGCCCCGATTGCTCGCCAAGGCCGCCCTCTTCAAGGTCCCTATTGTCGGGTCGATCCTGCACGGCAGCGGACAGATCCCCGTCTACCGGGAGTCCACCAACGCCCTGGACGCATTCCGGGCCGCCGTGGACGCCATCGAGCGGGGCGAATGCGTGGCCTTTTACCCGGAGGGCACCCTCACCCGCGACCCCGACATGTGGCCCATGGCCGGCAAGACCGGCGCCGCCCGCGTGGCGCTGATCACCAGGGCGCCCGTCATCCCCGTGGCCCAGTGGGGCGCGAACCTCGCGATGCCGCCCTACGCCAGGGAGAACAAGGTCCGGCTCTTCCCGCGCAAGACCCTCCAGGTGCTCGCCGGACCGCCGGTGGACCTCTCCGGCTTCTACGACCGGGAACCCACCCCGGAGGTCCTCCGGGAGGTCACCGAGGTCATCATGGCGGCCATCACCGCGCTGCTGGAGGAGGTGCGCGGCGAGACCGCGCCCGAGCAGCCGTACGACCATCGCAACGCCAGGGCGGAACAGCGGCGCAAGGCCGCAGGGGAGGGCAACAAGTGACACGTCCCGTGAAGGCGACCGTCTTCGGAACAGGCTCCTGGGGCACGGCCTTCGCCATCGTCCTCGCCGACGCCGGCTGCGAGGTGACGCTGTGGGGCCGCCGCCAGGAGGTGGTCGACGCCATCAACACCGGCCGGACCAACCCGGACTACTTCCCCGGCGTCGAACTCCCCGCGAACCTCCGGGCCACCACCGACCCGGCCGAGGCCGCGGCCGGCGCGGACTTCACCGTCCTCGCCGTCCCGTCCCAGACCCTGCGGGAGAACCTCGCCGCGTGGGCGCCCCTGCTGGCCCCCGAGACCGTGCTCGTCTCCCTGATGAAGGGCATCGAACTCGGCACCGCCAAGCGGATGAGCGAGGTCATCGAGGAGGTGGCCAAGGTCCCCGCCGAGCGCATCGCCGTGGTCACCGGCCCCAACCTGGCCGCGGAGATCGCCGCCCGCCAGCCCGCCGCCTCGGTCGTCGCCTGCGTGGACGAGAGCGTGGCCCAGCGCCTCCAGGCCGCCTGCCACACCCCGTACTTCCGCCCGTACACCAGCACCGACGTCACCGGCTGCGAGCTCGGCGGCGCCGTCAAGAACGTCATCGGCCTCGCCGTCGGCATCGCGGACGGCATGGGCCTGGGCGACAACACCAAGGGCTCGCTCATCACCCGAGGACTCGCCGAAGCGACCCGCCTCGGTGTGGCGATGGGCGCCGACCCGCTCACCTTCTCCGGCCTCGCGGGCCTCGGCGACCTGGTCGCCACCTGCTCCTCGCCGCTCTCCCGGAACCACACCTTCGGCACCAACCTCGGCCGCGGGATGACCCTGGAGGAGACCATCGCGGTCACCAAGCAGACCGCCGAGGGAGTCAAGTCCTGCCAGTCCGTGGCGGATCTGGCCCGCCGCCACGGAGTGGACATGCCCATCACCGACACGGTGGTGGACATCGTCCACCACGGCAAGCCGACCCTGGTCGCGCTCAAGGACCTGATGGGCCGCAGCGCCAAACCGGAACGTCGCTGACTCCATTCCGCACGTCTGAGCGGGTACTCTCGTGGCGATATGAGCAGCGAGAACCTCCCCCAGACCCCTGAGCAGCAGGGCCGCAAGCCCCGCGTGGCCGTCGTGTTCGGCGGCCGCAGCTCGGAACACGCCATCTCGGTCGTCACGGCGGGCGCCGTGCTGCGCTCCATCGACCGCTCCAAGTACGAGGTGCTGCCCATCGGCATCACCACGGACGGCCGATGGGCGCTGACCGCCGACGAGCCCGAGCGGATGGCCATCGCCGACCGCAAGCTCCCGAGTGTCGAGGAGCTCGCCGACTCCGAGGACGGCGCCGTCGTGCTCTCGGTCGACCCCGCCAGCCGCCAGGTCGTCTACACCGAACCCGGCGCCGTCCCCAAGGCCCTGGGCGAGGTCGACGTCGTCTTCCCCGTCCTGCACGGCCCGTACGGCGAGGACGGCACCCTCCAGGGCCTCCTGGAGCTCTCCGGCATCCCGTACGTCGGCTCCGGCGTCCTCGCCTCGGCCGTCGGCCAGGACAAGGACTACATGAAGCGGGTGTTCACGTCCTTCGGGCTGCGCGTCGGCCCGTACGTGACCATCCGCCCCCGCGAGTGGGAGGCCGACCGGGACGCGGCCACGGGCAGGATCCTGGACTTCGCCGCCGAGCACGGCTGGCCGCTGTTCATCAAGCCCGCCCGGGCCGGCTCCTCCATCGGCATCACCAAGGTCGACGACGCATCCGGCCTGGACGCCGCGGTCAAGGAGGCCCGGCGCCACGACCCGAAGATCATCGTGGAGGCGCTGCTGCGCGGCCGCGAGATCGAGTGCGGGGTCCTGGAGTTCGAGGACGGGCCGCGCGCGAGCGTCCCCGCCGAGATCCCGCCGGTGTCCAGCCACGACTTCTACGACTTCGAGGCGAAGTACATCGACTCCGCCTCCGGGATCGTGCCCGCCCCGCTCACCCCGGAGCAGACCGCCGAGGTGCAGCGGCTCGCGATCGAGGCCTTCGAGGCCGCGTCCTGCGAGGGCCTCGTGCGCGCCGACTTCTTCCTCACCGAGGACGGCACCTTCGTCATCAACGAGATCAACACGATGCCGGGCTTCACGCCGATCTCCATGTACCCGCTGATGTGGCAGAAGACGGGCATCGAGTACCCGGAGCTGGTGGACAGCCTGATCCAGGCGGCCCTGCGCCGCTCCACCGGCCTGCGCTGACAGTCGTCCGAAAAGCCGACCGCCCGCCGACCGCCTTCGAAGGCGGTCGGCGGGCGGCGGTGTGCTCGGTACCCCGTGCGCGGTACGCGGAGCGCGGTGCTCAGTAGGAGGCGATGCCCTCGGGCACGGTCGCGGTGATGGCCGTGGACAGGCCGACCAGCATCCCCGCGTCCGTGGCATGCTCCTTGTCGACCCGGACCTCGGTGTAGGCCAGCCGCAGCCCGGTGGTGAACCGGAACCCCCCGCCGGAACCCTCGTCGAGCTTTTCCAGCAGCCAGGCCACTCCGTTCACATGGACGCCCTCCTGCTTCGGATCGAGCATCTTGGGGGGCTTGGGGATACCGCACCGCAGTACGATCGCCGAGCCGCCCCACGCGGCCGTCAGATCGGACTCCGGTTCGGTTCTGGTCCGCGCCAGGCCGGCCACCGTCTCCGGGAGCTCCTTGTGCAGTGCCGCACAGAGTCCCGCGACGGCAGCGGGCGGCGTGGGCGGTGGGTCCACCCGGGCTTCGGATCCGCCCGGGGAGCACGCCGCGGCGGCCAGGACGGCCATCGAGGCGGGCAGGGCGGACAGGGCGCGGACACGCAGGGGCCGGTGGTGGAGGGACATCACCGGCCAAGAGTAGACGGGGGCTACAGATGGACCACCGGGCAGGTCAAGGTGCGGGTGATCCCCTCCACCTGCTGGACCTTGGCCACGACCATGCGGCCGAGGTCGTCCACGGTGTCGGCCTGGGCGCGCACGATCACGTCGTACGGGCCCGTCACGTCTTCGGCCTGGATCACCCCCGGGATCTGGCCGATGGACTCGGCGACGAACGACGCCTTGCCCACTTCGGTCTGGATAAGGATGTACGCCTGTACCACGGAACCTCCAGGGCGGCCACGAGGATCATTTCCCCTAACCTTCGGGTGGGCCCCACACGATTGAACGGGCCGGGGGAAGAAGGGACGCCACGGTACCGCGTCGCCGTGCGCCGCGGGGAGACCCGCGGGCCCGGCGCCACGCACAGCGGGGCGTACGGAGAGCAGAAGTTGACGTATCTGTTGACGGTACCCAGAGCTGAGACGGCTCGCGACCGCAAGCGGACTGGGCAAGAAGGGGCACAGCGATGAAGGGCACTGTCGGCGAGCTGGGGGAGTTCGGGCTGATCAGGGAGCTCACCTCACGGCTCACCACCACCCCGGCGGTCCGGCTCGGGCCGGGCGACGACGCCGCGGTGGTGTCCGCCCCCGACCGGCGGGTCGTGGCGAGCACCGACATCCTGCTGGAGGGCCGGCACTTCCGGCGCGACTGGTCCACGGCCTACGACGTCGGCCGCAAGGCCGCCGCGCAGAACCTCGCCGACATCGCCGCCATGGGCGCGGTGCCGACCGCGCTGCTGCTCGGCCTCGTCGTCCCCGCCGAACTGCCGGTCACCTGGCCCACCGAGCTGATGGACGGGATCCGCGACGAGTGCCAGGTCGCCGGCGCGGCCGTGGTCGGCGGGGACGTCGTCCGCGGGGACGTCATCACCGTCGCCATCACCGCCCTCGGCGACCTGCGCAACCACGAGCCCGTCCTGCGCTCCGGCGCCCAGCCCGGCGACGTCGTCGCCGTCACCGGCTGGCTCGGCTGGTCCGCGGCCGGCTTCGCCGTGCTCTCGCGCGGCTTCCGCTCCCCGCGGGCCTTCGTCGAGGCGCACCGGCGCCCCGAGCCGCCGTACCACGCGGGCCCCGCCGCCGCCGGACTCGGCGCCACCGCCATGACCGACGTCAGCGACGGCCTGATCGCCGACCTCGGGCACATCGCCGACGCCAGCAAGGTACGGATCGACCTGCGCTCGGCCGCCGTCGACATCCCGACCCAGATGCACGACATCGGGCAGGCCGTCGGCGTGGACCCGCTGCAGTGGGTGCTCACCGGGGGAGAGGACCACGCGATCGTGGCGACCTTTCCGCCCGACGTGAAGCTCCCCGCCCGCTGGAAGGTGATCGGCGAGGTGCTCAACCGCTCCGCTCTGCCCCAGGTGACCGTCGACGGCGCGCCCTGGACCAGCACCGGCGGCTGGGACCACTTCGGGGCCGACCCGGCCGACCAGGACGGCGCGCCGTGAGCTCCGCCCCGCCGCTGTGCCTGACCGTCGCCGGATCCGACTCCGGCGGCGGCGCGGGCATCCAGGCCGACCTCAAGACCATGCTGGCGCTCGGGGTCCACGGCATGAGCGTGGTGACCGCCGTGACGGCGCAGAACTCGCTCGGGGTACGGGGAGTCTGGGAACTGCCCGCCGAGGCCGTCACGGCCCAGTACCGGGCCGTCGTGGACGACATCGGGGTCCAGGCGGTGAAGACCGGGATGCTCTCCTCCGCCGCCCTGGTGGAGACGGTGGCCGCGCTCCTGGCGGACACCCGGGCCCCGGCCGTCGTCGACCCCGTCGGGGTCTCCAAGCACGGGGACGCGCTGCTCGCCGCCTCCGCGCTGGACGCCGTGCGCAAGGAGCTGCTGCCGCGGGCCACGGTGGCCACCCCGAACCTGGACGAGGTGGCCCAGCTCACGGGTGTGGTGGTGGAGACCGAGGACGACATGCGGCGGGCCGCCGACGCGGTCCTCGGCCACGGGCCGCGGTGGGCGCTGATCAAGGGCGGACACCTCGCGGCGCACGGCGACGAGGCGGTGGACCTGCTCACCGACGGCACCGAGGAGCGGTGGCTGCGTGCCCCGCGTCACGACAACCGGCACACCCACGGCACCGGCTGCACCCTCGCCAGCGCGATCGCGGCGGGCCTGGCCAGGGGACTGACCGTCCCGGAGGCCGTCACGGCCGCCAAGGAGTACGTCACGGGCGCCATCGCCGCCGGCTTCGCGCTCGGCGGGGGCATCGGCCCGGTGGATCACGCCTGGCAGTGGCGCTGAACCCGCTGCGACAGCCCGGCCGGCCCTCCGGCCGGGCCCCCGGACAAGGCAAAAGGCCGGTTCACCAGAGGTGAACCGGCCTTTTTGGCAACCGGAAAGGGCTGCGCTACGACGGGAGGCGTCAGCGCGAGACCTTGCCGGCCTTGATGCACGAGGTGCAGGCGTTGAGGCGCTTCGGCGTCCCATTGACCACGGCACGGACGCGCTGGATGTTCGGGTTCCAGCGACGCGAGGTGCGGCGGTGCGAGTGGGAGATGTTGTTGCCGAAGCTCGGCCCCTTGGCGCAAACGTCGCAGTTGGCAGCCACAGGTCACTCCAAGACTTCAGATGCAATTACAGTGAAACCGGCGCACCGGATTCAGAGGTCTGAAGTGGTTTGCCGGGGGAATGGCCCGACTCTCGCCGGGCAACCGGAGCAGCATACAACGACTGCGTCCGTCCAAGAAAACTACCATGGCCGCCGCTGCCCCCGCCCCGCGGTCCCGACGCCCGGGCGGTCCTTCGTTACCCTGCGGTGAACCCTGGCCCGCACAAGGAGGAACGCCCGGTGCCGCACGAGTCGCAGCCGCAGCACCCTGACGAGCTCGACGCCGAAGCGGTGCGCACCTGGAGCTCCCTGGCCCTGGCCGCACTGGGCCGGGCCCGCGAGGACATCGACGCGATCAACGTCTACCCGGTCGCCGACGCGGACACCGGCACCAACCTCTACCTCACCGCCGAATCGGCCGACCGCGGCCTCGCCGAGGTCTTCCCCGAGGTGACCGACGGCACAGGGCGGACCTCCCTGGCCGAGGCCGTACGGGCCTGGGCGCACGGAGCCCTGGTCGGGGCCCGCGGGAACTCCGGGACGATCCTGGCGCAGCTGCTGCGCGGAGTGGCCGACGTACTCGGCGACGAGCCGGCCGAACCGGCCGAGCGCCGGCAGCAGGCCGGACAGAGCCCCGGCGGGCTGCTGGCCCGCGCGCTCACCCGGGCCGCGGAGGAGGCGTACGCGGCCGTCGCGCACCCGGTGGAGGGCACCATGCTCACCGTCGCCGGCGCCGCCGCCCGGGCCGGCGAGGCGGCCGGAGCCGCCGCCGGGACCGCGGCCGAGGTGGCCCGGGCCGCGTACGACGGGGCCCGGGCCGCCCTGGCCGAGACCCCCGGGCAGCTCGCCGCGCTGGGCCGGGCCGGAGTGGTCGACGCCGGGGGCTGCGGGCTGGTCGTCGTCTTCGGCGCCCTCTGGCAGGCACTGTCCGGCCAGGAGGCGGCCGCCGAACCCGTACGCGGCCGCGCGGTGCCCGTCCCCCAGTCGCCGGACCCCTGCGCGCAGGAGGAGGACGGGCCCGCGTACGAGGTGATCTACCTGCTGGAGGCCTCCGAGGCGGCCGTCGGCGAGCTGCGCGAACGTCTGGACGGACTCGGGGACTCACTGGTCGTGGTCGGCGGCGACGGACTGTGGAACGTCCACGTCCACGTCGACGACCCCGGCGCGGCCGTGGAGGCCGGAGTCGTGGCCGGACGGCCCTACCGGATACGGATCACCCACTTCGGGGACGAGCGCCGCCGGGCGCGGGGCGAGCGCGCCCAGCGGGCCGTGGTCGCCGTCGTCCCCGGCGAGGGACTGGCCGGGCTGTGCGGCGAGGCGGGAGCGACCACCGTGCTCGTACGCCCCGGGGAGCCGCCGGCCGTGGCCGAACTGCTCGACGCCGTCCGCCGCGCGCACGCCCGCGAGGTGGTGCTGCTGCCGGGCGGCGCCGAACTGCGCGCCGTCGCGGCCGCGGCGGCCGAGCAGGCCCGCGCCGAGGGCGTGCGGGTGGCCGTGATCCCCACCCGCTCCGCGGTCCAGGGCCTGGCCGCCCTCGCCGTGCACGACCCCGAGGGCAGCTTCGACGAGGACGTGGTCGCCATGACGGCGGCGGCCGGCGCCACCCGGTACGGGGAACTGGCCGTCGCCGAACGGCAGTCCTTCACCTCGGCCGGCATCTGCCAGGCCGGCGACGTGCTCGGCCTCATCGACGGGGACGTCGCGGTGATCGGCTCGGGCCTGGCCGAGACCGCCGAGGCCGTCCTGGACCGGATGCTGGGCTCCGGCGGCGAACTCGTCACCCTGGTCCTGGGACCCGACGTACCGGACGCCGTCGCCGAGCGCCTGGAGGCCTACGTCCAGCAGGGCCACCTCGCCGTGGACACCGTCACCTACCGGGGCGGCCGGTACTCGGCGCCGCTCCTGGTCGGGGTGGAATAGCGGGCTTGTCAGCGCCATGGTGTGCAATGGAACACGTGCCCGCGCTCGACGAAGACCTCAAGAAGACGCTCGGTCCCGCCACCGCCAAGGTGCTGGCCGAGCAGCTCGGCCTGCACACGGCCCTGGACCTGCTCCACCACTACCCGCGGCGGTACGCCGAGCGCGGTGAGCTGACCTCCCTGGCCGAGCTCGCCGACCAGATCGACGAGCACGTGACCGTCGTCGCGCAGGTCGCCGACGCCCGGATCCTGACCTTCAACGGGGGCCGCGGCAAGCGCCTGGAGGTGACCATCACCGACGGCAGCGGCCGCCTCCAGCTGGTCTTCTTCGGCGCCGGCGTCCACAAGCCGCACAAGGACCTGCTGCCCGGCAGCCGCGCGATGTTCGCCGGCAAGGTCTCCAAGTTCAACCACAAGCTCCAGCTCGCGCACCCGGCCTACGAGCCGCTCGGAGGCGACGCCTCCGACCGGGACGCCGCGGCCGCCTTCGCCGGTCAGCTCATCCCGATCTACCCGGCCTGCGCCAAGCTGGAGTCCTGGAAGATCGCCAAGTGCGTGGACGCGGTGCTGCCCAGCGCCCAGGACGCCGTGGACCCGCTGCCGCCCGCCCTGCGCGAGGGCCGCGGACTGGTCCCGCTCACCGAAGCACTGCTGAAGATCCACCGCCCGGGCACCAAGGCCGACATCGAGGACGCCCGCCAGCGCCTCAAGTGGGACGAGGCCTTCGTCCTCCAGGTCGCCCTGGCCCGCCGCCGGCACGCCGACTCCCAGCTCCCGGCCGTCCCGCGCCGCCCGGTCCCCGGCGGCCTGCTCGACTCCTTCGACGCGAAACTGCCCTTCACCCTCACCCAGGGCCAGCAGACCGTCTCGAAGGAGATCTTCGACGACCTGGCCACCGAACACCCCATGCACCGCCTCCTCCAGGGAGAGGTCGGATCGGGCAAGACGATGGTGGCGCTGCGGGCGATGCTCGCCGTCGTGGACAGCGGCGGGCAGGCGGCCATGCTCGCGCCCAC
The DNA here is from genome assembly GCF_030440515.1 of Streptomyces xanthophaeus. GTDB lineage: Bacteria > Actinomycetota > Actinomycetes > Streptomycetales > Streptomycetaceae > Streptomyces > Streptomyces kutzneri. Next base: position 2,564,868 of record NZ_CP076543.1, on the reverse strand, counting down.
CGAGGTGCTCGCCCAGCAGCACCACCGCTCCATCACCGAGATGATGGGCGAACTGGCCGAGGGAGGCATGCTCGGCGGCTCCGACCGGGGCACCAAGGTGGTGCTGCTCACCGGCTCCATGGGGATGCCCGCGCGCCGCCAGGCCCTGCTCGACCTGGTCACCGGCGAGGCCGGGATCGTGATCGGCACGCACGCGCTGATCGAGGACAAGGTGCAGTTCCACGACCTCGGGCTGGTCGTCGTCGACGAACAGCACCGCTTCGGGGTGGAGCAGCGCGACGCGCTGCGGTCCAAGGGGAAGCAGCCCCCGCACCTGCTGGTGATGACGGCGACCCCGATCCCGCGCACGGTCGCCATGACCGTCTTCGGCGACCTGGAGACCTCCGTCCTCGACCAGCTGCCCGCCGGGCGCTCCCCGATCGCGACGCACGTGGTGCCCTCGAAGGACAAGCCGCACTTCCTCGCGCGGGCCTGGGAACGGGTCCGCGAGGAGGTCGAGAAGGGGCACCAGGCGTACGTGGTCTGCCCCCGCATCGGCGACGGGGAGGACGAACCCAGGAAGACGTCCGCCGAGGACGACGGCGACAAGCGGCCGCCGCTCGCGGTCGTGGAGATCGCCGAGCAGCTCACGCGCGGACCGCTGGCCGGGCTGGCCGTCGAGGTGCTGCACGGCCGGATGGACCCGGCCGACAAGGACGACGTCATGCGCCGGTTCGCCGCCGGCGAGGTCAAGGTGCTCGTCGCCACCACCGTCATCGAGGTCGGGGTGAACGTCCCCAACTCCACCGTCATGGTGATCATGGACGCGGACCGGTTCGGCGTCTCCCAGCTCCACCAGCTGCGCGGCCGCGTCGGCCGGGGCTCCGCCCCCGGTCTGTGCCTGCTGGTGAGCGAGATGCACGAGGCCAGCCCCGCCCGGGCCCGGCTGGCCGCCGTCGCCGCCACCCTCGACGGCTTCGAACTCTCCCGGATCGACCTGGAACAGCGCCGCGAGGGCGATGTGCTCGGCCAGGCCCAGTCCGGAGTGCGCTCCTCGCTGCGCATGCTCGCCGTCATCGAGGACGAGGAGGTCATCGCCCAGGCCCGGGAGGAGGCCACCCGCGTCGTCGCCGAGGACCCGGCGCTGGACCACCTGCCGGGCCTGCGGACCGCGCTGGACGCGCTCCTCGACACCGAGCGCGAGCAGTACCTGGAGAAGGGCTGAGCGGCACGACCTATCGTTGGAGTGCCGCGGCAGCGCCGGGGCGTCCCCTACCGCCGTACCGAAGGACCCCAGATGACCCGCGTGATCGCCGGCAGCGCCGGCGGGCGACGGCTGGCCGTGCCCCCCGGCACCGGCACCCGTCCGACCTCGGACCGGATGCGCGAAGGCCTCTTCTCGACCTGGGAGTCGCTGCACGGCGTCGGAGGGGCCCGGGTGCTCGACCTGTACGGCGGCTCCGGTGCCGTCGGCCTGGAATCGCTCTCCCGCGGCGCCGCCCACACCCTGCTCGTCGAGGCCGACGCCAAGGCCGCCAAGGCGATCCGGGACAACATCCGGACGCTGGGCCTGCCCGGCGCGGAGTTCCGCGCGGGCAAGGCCGAGCAGATCGTGGCGGCCAGGGCCGCGGGGGACCCGTACGACATCGTCTTCCTGGATCCGCCGTACGCCGTGGACAGCGCGGAACTGCGGGAGATCCTCCTCACACTCCGGTCCAATGGCTGGATCACGGACGATGCGCTCGTCACCGTGGAGCGCAGCACCAGGAGCGGCGCCTTCCCGTGGCCCGAGGGCTTCGAGCCGCTCCGGTCGCGCAAGTACGGCGAGGGCACCCTTTGGTACGGCCGCGCCGCTTTCACCAGCGAAGACTCATGAACGAGGGAGTTCAGTTGCGCCGCGCCGTCTGTCCGGGGTCCTTCGATCCCATCACCAACGGACACCTCGACATCATCGGACGCGCCTCCAGGCTCTACGACGTCGTGCACGTCGCCGTGATGATCAACCAGTCGAAGCAGGGCCTGTTCACCGTCGAGGAGCGGATCGAGCTGATCCGCGAGGCCACGGCCGACTACGGCAACATCCAGGTCGAGGCCTTCCACGGACTGCTCGTCGACTTCTGCAAGCAGCGGGACATCCCGGCCATCGTCAAGGGCCTGCGCGCGGTCAGCGACTTCGACTACGAGCTCCAGATGGCCCAGATGAACATGGGCCTGTCGGGCGTCGAGACGCTGTTCGTCCCGACCAACCCCACCTACAGCTTCCTGTCCTCCTCGCTGGTCAAGGAGGTCGCGGCCTGGGGCGGCGACGTCGCCCACCTGCTGCCGGCGCACGTCCACGCGGCGCTCCTGGAGCGGCTGCGCAACCGCTGACCGACTGACAGGGCGTCAGGCGGTGTCGGGGGTCGGCCCGGTGGCCTTACAGTCGTCCCGTCCGTCTCAGGAACCGCCTGAGGCCGAGAGAGTGCGAGCCCCCATGGACGTGCAGAAGAAGCTCGACGAGATCGTCGCGGCCGTCGGCGGCGCCCGGTCCATGCCCATGTCGGCCTCCTGCGTGATCAACCGCGCCGAGCTGCTGGAGCAGCTCGAAGAGGTGCGCCAGGCACTGCCCGGCTCGCTCGCGCAGGCTCAGGAGCTCATCGGCGGCCGGGAGCAGATGGTCGAGGAGGCCCGCCGGGAGGCGGAGCGGATCATCGACGCGGCCCACAACCAGCGCGGTTCGCTGATCTCCGACACCGAGATCGCGCGGCGCTCCCAGGCCGAGGCGGACCGGATCCTGGAAGAGGCCCGCCGGGAGGCCGAGGAGATCCGGGCCGAGGCCGACGACTACGTCGACAGCAAGCTCGCGAACTTCGAGGTCGTGCTGACCAAGACCATCGGCTCGGTGGACCGCGGCCGGGAGAAGCTCCTGGGCCGCGGCCCGGGTCTGGACGAGCACGGCTACCCGGACATGGACGCACCCGAGCGCAGCCACGACCCCGAGACGCAGCGGCAGCAGGCGGACGCCTACGTCGACACCAAGCTGGCGACCTTCGAGGCGGTGCTCTCCAAGACCCTGGAGGCCGTGGGCCGCGGCCGGCAGAAGCTCCTGGGCCGGGTCCCCACGGACGACCTGGGTGTGCACATGGCCGCCCAGGACGCGGTGGGCGGACAGCAGTCCCGCTCGGCGAGCGACTCGGACTTCCTGGCGGGACTGGCGGAGCCGGAGCCGCTGCAGGCGCAGGCACCGATCCCGGCGCAGGCGGAGCCCGTGTACGACACGTACGGCTACCAGCAGCCGGCCCGGCCCGCCGCCCAGCAGCAGGACGCGTACGCCTACCAGGACCCGTACGGCGGCTACCAGCAGCCGGACCCGTACTCCACCGCGGGCGGTTCCACCGGAGCGGGCTACGCGGCGCACTACGACGCGCAGCAGCCCGACCCCTACGCCGCGTACCAGCCGCAGGCCCAGCAGCCTTCGCTCGACGAGACCAGCCTCTTCGACACGAGCATGATCAACCTGGACCAGCTGCGTCAGTACGAACAGGGGCGCTAGACCGGATTGGGCGCTGGGCGCCGCTGCGGGTATCCTGGCTGTTCGGTCGCGCGTATGCACCGCGATCCATGCTGCCCTAGTGCGGCGGAATCTTTGATCTTCAGCGATCTGTGAAAGCAGGAACGGCCCTGAATACCCGCCTCGACCACCGCAACCCCCTCGTGTTCGACACGCACGAGCTGGGCCGGCGTCCTGGTGCCATGCAGCGGCTGTCCCGTGAGATCGCGGCACCGGCGGACTTCGGTCTCGTCGGCGTCATCGGAGTGCCGGAAGGCGCCCCGGTGAAGCTCAGCCTCCGCCTGGAGTCGGTCATGGAAGGGGTGCTTGTCACAGGCACCGCCCGTGCGTCGGCCGTAGGGGAGTGCGTAAGGTGTCTGGAGTCCGTCGAGCGCGAGCTCAAGGCGGACTTCCAGGAGATGTTCTCGTACCCTGACGCCGACGACCGGAGCCGCTCCAAGGCGGAACCGGCCGACGACGCCGAGGACGACGAGGACACGCTCTTCCTCGAGGACGGTTTGTTCGACCTCGAACCCGTGCTGCGGGATGTGGTGGTGCTCGCACTGCCCATGCAGCCGGTGTGCCGGGAGGACTGTCTCGGACTGTGCCCCGATTGCGGGCTCAGCCTGAACGACGACCCGGACCACCACCATGACGCCGTCGACATCCGTTGGGCGGCATTGCAAGGACTCGTCGTGACCGATCAGGACGGCGAGAAGGACAACATGAGCGGCACTGCCTCTGACGGAGTTCAGGGCGCCGCCGAGAAGCAGGAGAAGTAGCCGTGGCTGTTCCGAAGCGGAAGATGTCGCGCAGCAACACGCGCCACCGCCGGTCGCAGTGGAAGGCTGCGGTCCCCACCCTGGTTTCGTGCGAGCGTTGCCAGGAGCCGAAGCTCCAGCACATTGCGTGCCCGAGCTGCGGCACCTACAACAAGCGCCAGGTCCTCGAGGTCTGAGCGGCTGGTGAGAGGCGCAATGTCTGAGCTGTCCAACGCTGAGAAGCAGGCAGACAGTAACAACGCGGCCTCGTCCCACACGCTTCTGGAAGGGCGGCTCGGGTACCAACTCGAGTCCGCCCTTCTGGTGCGTGCGCTGACCCACCGCTCGTACGCGTACGAGAACGGCGGTCTGCCCACCAACGAACGCCTGGAGTTCCTCGGGGACTCCGTGCTGGGCCTGGTGGTCACGGACACGCTGTACACGACCCACCCGGATCTCCCCGAAGGCCAGCTGGCCAAGCTTCGGGCCGCGGTGGTCAACTCGCGCGCACTGGCGGAGGTCGGACGCGGCCTCGAACTCGGCTCCTTCATCCGGCTCGGCCGGGGCGAAGAGGGCACGGGAGGCCGGGACAAGGCCTCCATCCTCGCCGACACCCTTGAAGCGGTGATCGGCGCGGTTTACCTCGATCAGGGCCTCGACGCGGCCTCGGAGCTGGTTCACCGGCTCTTCGACCCGCTCATCGAGAAGTCCTCGAACCTCGGGGCCGGCCTGGACTGGAAGACCAGTCTCCAGGAACTCACGGCGGCCGAAGGCCTTGGCGTGCCCGAGTACCTGGTCTCCGAGACCGGTCCGGACCACGAGAAGACCTTCACTGCTGCCGCTCGCGTCGGTGGTGTCTCGTACGGCACCGGCACCGGCCGCAGCAAGAAGGAAGCGGAACAGCAGGCCGCAGAGTCCGCATGGCGCGGGATCCGTGCCGCCGCGGACGAGCGGACGGCGGCCGCGGCAGCTGCCGCAACCGCCGGTCCGGCCGAGGTTCCGGCTTCGGCCGGGACCGAGAACGGCGGGGTGCCGACTCCCGCCGAGTCGGCGCCGGACGCCTGACCCTTCCTTCGGGACGTGACCGCCCGCTCCTGCCTCGCAGGGGCGGGCGGCTGTCGTTTCCGGGTGGCCGGTACGCTCGCCGGGAGCGTCAGATCCACTCCCACCGGAGGTTCCCCGTGCCCGAGTTGCCCGAAGTCGAAGTCGTGCGGCGGGGGCTGGAGCGCTGGGTGTCGGGGCGGACCGTCGAGGCCGTCGAGGTCCTGCATCCGCGGGCCGTCCGGCGCCATCCGGGCGGCGGGGCCGACTTCGCGGCGCGGCTGCGGGGGGAGACCATCGGGGCGGCGCAGCGGCGCGGGAAGTACCTGTGGCTGCCGCTGGAGGGCCGGGACCTGTCCGTGCTCGGACACCTCGGGATGAGCGGGCAGCTGCTGGTGCAGCCGCAGGACGCCCCCGACGAGAAGCACCTGCGGATCCGGGTGCGCTTCGACGATGACGCCGGGACGGAGCTGCGCTTCGTGGACCAGCGGACCTTCGGCGGCCTGTCGCTGCACGAGGTCGCCGCCGGCAGCACCGACGGGCTGCCCGACGTGATCGCGCACATCGCGCGCGACCCCCTGGACCCGCTGTTCGACGAGGGTGCCTACCATCTCGCGCTGCGCGCCAAGCGGACCACCGTCAAGCGGGCGCTGCTGGACCAGTCCCTGATCAGCGGGGTCGGCAACATCTACGCGGACGAGGCGCTGTGGCGCGCCAGGCTGCACTACGAGCGCCCCACCGCGGGCCTCACGCGCCCCCGGAGCGCGGAACTCCTCGGCCATGCCCGGGACGTCATGAACGCCGCCCTCGCGGTCGGAGGCACCAGCTTCGACAGCCTGTACGTCAACGTGAACGGGGAGTCGGGCTACTTCGACCGTTCGCTCGACGCCTACGGGCGCGAGGACGAACCCTGCCGGCGCTGCGGCACGCCGATACGGCGTCGGCCGTGGATGAACCGGTCGAGCTACTTCTGCCCGCGCTGTCAGAGGCCGCCGCGCGTGGCGTCGTAGGACTGCCGGGCGCCCAGCACCGCCGTCATGTTCCCCTCCAGGCAGTGGATGAGTGCGAGCAGCCGGTCCGCGACCTCGACGCCGAGCGGGGTCAGCTCGTAGTCGACGCGCGGCGGGTTGGTGGGCTGCGCCTCGCGGTTGACTATGCCGTCGCGCTCCAGCGCGTGCAGGGTCTGGGAGAGCATCTTCTCGCTGACGCCCTCCACCCGGCGGCGCAGCTCGTTGAAACGGCACGGGCCTTCGCGCAGGGCGCCGACGGTGAGGCTGCCCCAGCGGCCGGTGACGTGTTCAAGGGTTTCCCGGGACGGGCAGGCGCGCGCGAAGACATCGAACGGTTGTGCCGTCTCTGCGGCTTCGGTACAGGCAGGGGTCTCCATACCCCAAGCGTACTCGCCCGCAGCGCTAACCCGGGGGTTGCGCTTTCTAAAAGTTAGTGATTCTCTTTCTCTCGTCGCACCACGACCTGTGCCGCGACGAGAGTTTTCCCGAGGGAGAGATCAGCCTTGTCCGCAATCACGCACACCCCCGTCGTCTCGATCGCCTACCACTCCGGCTACGGCCACACCGCCGTCGTCGCCGAGGCGGTCCGCAGCGGCGCCGTGGAAGCCGGGGCGACCGTTCACCTGATCAAGGTCGACGAGATCGACGACGCCCAGTGGGAGCTCCTCGACGCCTCCGACGCGATCGTCTTCGGCTCCCCGACGTACATGGGCACCGCCTCCGGCGCCTTCCACGTCTTCGCCGAGGCCTCCTCGAAGCGCTGGTTCGGCGACGTCTGGCAGGACAAGGTGGCGGCCGGCTTCACGAACTCCGCGTCCAAGAGCGGCGACAAGCTGCACACCCTGCAGTTCTTCCAGATCCTGGCCGCGCAGCACGGCATGAGCTGGGTCAACCTGGGCCTGAAGCCGGGCTGGAACTCCAGCACGGCCTCCGAGAACGACCTGAACCGCCTCGGCTTCTTCTCCGGAGCCGCCGCCCAGACCAACTCCGACGAGGGCGCGGACGCGGTCCACAAGGCCGACATCGCGACCGCCGAGCACCTGGGCCGCCGCGTCACCGAGCAGACCCGCATCGTCCTCGCGGGCCGCGCGGCCCTGGCCGCCGCCGCGGTCTGAGTCCTAGAAGCCGAAGTCCTGGGTCCACCAGGGGCCGCCGGCGGAGACCTGGACGCCGACGCCCAGGGTGCGGAACTCGCAGTTGAGGATGTTCGCCTTGTGGTCCGGGCTGTTCATCCACGCCTTCATCACGGCCTCGGCGTCACCCTGGCCGCGGGCTATGTTCTCGCCGCCGAGGCCGGAGATGCCGGCCTTGGTGGCACGGTCCCAGGGGCTGTTGCCCTCGGGGTCCTCGTGGCTGAAGAAGCCGCGGGTGGCCATGTCCAGGCTGAAGGCCCCGGCCAGCGCCGCGAGCGGCGGATTGGCCCGGACCGGGCCGCAGCCGGCCAGCGCGCGCTCCTGGTTCACGAGCTCGACGACGGCGGACTCCTCCGCGGAGTGGCCGTCCAGAGGCGGGCGGGGCTCGGCGGTGGTCGACTTCGAGGGTGCCGGGGCCGGAGCCTGGCTCGTGGCCGGTGCCGGGGCGGTCGGCGCGACCGGCGCGGCCGGACTCGTGCGCGGGGCCTTGGGGGACGGGGCCTTGGCCGACGGGGCCTTGGTGGACGGGGCCGGCGTGGCGGACGGGGCCGACGGGGAGGGGGAGGCGCTCGGCGAGGCGGACGGCGAGGGCGAGGCGCTCGGAGAGCCGCTCGGCGAGGGCGCCGGGGAGGCGGACGCCGACGGGGAGGCCGGGGCCGACGGCTTCGGGGACGCACTGCCCGACCCCGTGCCGGCGGAGGCGCGGCCGGAGAGGTTCACGAGGCCGTTCTGCTGCGGCAGCACCGTATCGGAGCCGGTCGGGGCCTTGGCCTTGGCCTCCGTGGTGGGGGCGTCCGTACCGCTGACACCCACATAGGGGAAGGAACCGCCGACCGGCACCATGCCGGTGGTGACGGCCGCGGTGCCGAGGGCGACGGCCACGGAGACGCCCAGCAGGCCGGTGCGCAGGGCGGTGCCGCGCTTGCCGCCGCTGTGCGGCGGGGCGGGGAGTCGGTGACGGCCCATCGGAGCGTGCCTTCCTTGCCGGGTGAAGATCATCCCTTACCCACCCAAATGGGTGAGTTCATTGGTGCGCGACTGTACGCCATGGGGCCAGGGGGGCGATGTGTCCCGAAAGTGCTCGCCCGGTTAGCGTTCACGCATGAATGAAGAGGTCCGTCTGACCGCCTGGGTGCGCGGCCGTGTGCAGGGAGTGGGCTTCCGCTGGTTCACCAGGGAGAACGCCCTGGAGATCGGCGGGGTCGTCGGCTTCGCGCTCAACCTCGACGACGGGCGAGTGCAGGTGGTCGCCGAAGGTCAACGTGAGAATTGCCACCGGCTGCTCGACTGGTTGCGCTCCTCCGACACGCCCGGCCGGGTGGACGGGGTGACAGAGATCTGGGGCACACCGCGCGGTGGCTACGACGGATTCGGGATGCGGTGACCGATCGACTGATCATGCACTCATCACATCTCTGAGCCTCCGCACACGGTCGGAACTGCGCATTCGTCGTCGACGCGTTGCCGACGAGCCCGATCCGTGGAACGCTCGAAGATGAGGATGATCTCCACACCCCTTGCGGGGACCGGGGCGCGCGCCGATACGGGGCGTGATCGTGTTGACCGTCAAACTTTTTGGTGAGACGCTGGAAGCCCCGCGCACCTGAGCTGTTTGGCAGTGTTGGCAGTAGCAAGCGCAGTGACTGTCAGTCGCTGTCGGACATCCGCGGGTGCGATTCCCTCACGACCCACACCGCTTCGGTCGGTCACTCAGTGTGGAGGACCATCCATCATGGCAAAGGCGCTTCTCGGTTACGTCGGCGGTTCCGACCCGCGACTCCTCGCCGAGATGCGACGGCTTCAGCAGCGCGTCCAGGACCTCGAGTCCGAGCTCGTACGGATTCAGTCCGAAAATGACGCGCTGAACGCGGCCGCCGCTCAGCACGACGGAGACTCGCTGCTCGGCAGCATCGACATCGACGTACCCCAGGCGGAGCCTGCGCTCACCTGACCCGTGCTTCACCCGTCGCTCGACTCCAGCCCCGCATGATCTGCAAGGGACGCTCCGGCGTCCCTTCTTTCTTTCCTCGTCCTCTTCCCCTGCCTTCCCCCGGGCTGTTCCCCGGACCGCCGCGCCGCGTACCACAGGGCCAGGTGGGGGGCCTGATCCCATTGGCGTCAGTTGTGCCCAGCACCTTCATGGGTGAAACCGGACGCGAAAGGTAGAGTCCGGCGGCGTGCACCTCAAGTCCCTGACCCTGCGTGGCTTCAAATCCTTCGCGTCCGCCACCACCTTGCGTTTCGAGCCCGGAATCACCTGTGTCGTGGGCCCGAACGGCTCCGGCAAGTCCAATGTGGTGGACGCGCTGTCCTGGGTCATGGGCGAGCAGGGGGCCAAGTCCCTGCGCGGCGGGAAGATGGAGGACGTCATCTTCGCCGGGACCACCGGGCGCCCGCCGCTCGGACGGGCCGAGGTCTCCCTGACGATCGACAACTCCGACGGCGCGCTCCCCATCGACTACGCCGAAGTCACGATCACCCGGATCATGTTCCGCGGCGGTAGCAGCGAGTACCAGATCAACGGTGACACCTGCCGCCTGCTCGACATCCAGGAACTGCTCTCCGACTCCGGCATCGGCCGCGAGATGCACGTCATCGTCGGACAGGGCCAGCTGGACTCCGTACTGCACGCCGACCCCATGGGCCGCCGCGCCTTCATCGAGGAGGCGGCCGGCGTACTCAAGCACCGCAAGCGCAAGGAGAAGGCGCTGCGGAAACTGGACGCGATGCAGGCCAATCTCGCGCGCGTCCAGGACCTCGGCGACGAGCTGCGGCGCCAGCTCAAGCCCCTGGGACGGCAGGCGGCGGTCGCCCGGCGGGCGGCCGTGATCCAGGCGGACCTGCGCGACGCGCGGCTGCGGCTGCTCGCCGACGACCTGGTCGTACTGCGGCGCGCCCTCGACGCGGAGATCGCGGACGAGGCGGCGCTCAAGGAGCGCAAGGAGGCCGCCGAGGCCCAGCTCGCGGGCGCCGTGCGGCGCGAGGCGGAGCTGGAGGAGGCGGTACGGGAGCTCGCACCGCGGCTGCAGCGGGCGCAGCAGACCTGGTACGAACTGTCGCAGCTCGCCGAACGCGTCCGGGGGACCGCCTCCCTGGCGGACGCGCGGGTCAAGAGCGCCTCGGCTCCGGCCGAGGAGGAGCGGCGCGGCCGCGATCCCGAGGAGATGGAGCGGGAAGCCGCGCGGATCCGTGAGCAGGAGGCGGAACTGACAGCGGCCCTGGAGGCGGCCTCGCGGGCGCTGGAGGACACGGCCGAGCACCGGGCGGAGCTGGAACGGGCGCTGGCCGAGGAGGAACGCCGGCTGCGGGACGCCGCGCGGGCCATCGCCGACCGGCGCGAGGGACTGGCCCGGCTGACCGGGCGGCTCGGCGCGGCCCGCTCCCGTGCGGGGGCGGCGCAGGCCGAGATCGACCGGCTCGTCGCGGCGCGGGACGAGGCGCAGTCCCGGGCCGCCGCCGCGCAGCAGGAGTACGAGGCACTGGCGGAGGAGGTCGGCGGCCTCGACGACCCGTCGGCCGGCACCGACCACGAGAGCGCGCGGGAACGGCTGGCACGGGCCGAGGCGGAACTGTCCGCCGCCCGGGAGGACCTGTCCGGGGCGGAGCGCTCACGGGCGGCCGTCTCGGCGCGCCGGGACGCGCTGGCGCTGGGGCTGCGCCGCAAGGACGGTACGGGCGCACTGCTCGCGGCGCGGGAGCGGCTGGCCGGGCTGCTGGGACCGGCGGCGCAGAGACTGTCGGTGGCCCCCGGGTACGAGGTCGCCGTGGCCGCCGCACTGGGCTCGGCCGCGGACGCGCTGGCGGTGGCCTCCCCGGGGGCGGCGGCCGAGGCGATCCGCCACCTCCGTGAGGCGGACGCGGGCCGCGCCACCCTGCTGATCGCCCCGGCCGCCGCACCCGCCCTCCCGGGCCAGGCCTCGGCCGGACCCGCGGACGGGGACGTGGCCGGGGCAGCGGCTGCCGGTGGAGCCGGATCCCCGGGAGCGGTCCCCCGTCCGGCCCCCTCCCGGGACGGAGATCTGCCCGCGCACGCACCGCACCTGCCGGTGAGCGTCGGTGCGTCCGCCTCGGCGCCGGCCCCGGAGCCGCTCGCGGGCGGCGCACCGGCGGGCGCGCCCGTACCGGCCGCCGGACTGGTCGGCGGGGACGCGGAGGTGCGGCGGGCCGTGGAGTGGGTGCTGCGGGACCACGTCGTGGTCGGGACCCTCGACGAGGCCGAGGCGCTGATCGCGCAGCGCCCCGACGCGGTGGCCGTGACCCTCGACGGTGACGTGCTCGGTGCGCACCTCGCGCACGGTGGCTCCGCCGGAGCCCCCAGCCTGATCGAGGTGCAGGCGGCCGTCGACGAGGCCGCGGGCGAGCTGGTCCGGCTCGGCGTCCGGTGCGAGGAGCTCGCCGACGCCCGGGCGGCCGCCCAGGCGCGCCGTCAGGACGCGGCCGCCCTGGTCGAGGAGCTCGCCGAGCGGCGGCGCGCCGCAGAAGCGGCCCGGGCCGGGGTCGCCCAGCAGCTCGGGCGGCTCGCCGGGCAGGCGAAGGGCGCGGCCGGCGAGGCCGAACGCAGCGCCGCCGCCGCGGCCAGGGCCCAGGACGCCCTGGAACAGGCGCTGGCAGACGTGGAGGAGTGCGCGGAGCGCCTCGCGACCGCCGAGGAGATGCCGGTGGACGAGGAGCCGGACGGCTCCCGGCGGGACCGGCTCGCCGCCGACGGGGCCAACGCCCGGCAGACCGAGATGGAGGCCCGGCTGCAGCTCAGGACCCTCGAGGAGCGGGTCAAGGGGCTGGCCGGACGGGCGGATTCACTCGACCGCGGGGCCCGTGCGGAACGCGAGGCCCGGACCCGCGCGGAGCGCCGCCGGGCCCGGCTGCGCCACGAGGCGGAGGTGGCCCGGGCGGTGGCCGACGGGTCCCGGCAGCTCCTCGCGCACGTGGAGGTGTCGCTCGGCAGGGCCGACGAGGAGCGGGTGGCGGCCGAACGGGCGAAGGGCCTGCGCGAGCGGGAGCTCGGCGAGGCGCGCAACCGCGGCCGGGAGTTGAAGGGGGAGCTGGACAAGCTCACCGACTCGGTCCACCGCGGCGAGGTGCTCGGGGCCGAGCAGCGGCTGCGCATCGAGGCGCTGGAGGCCAGGTCGCTGGAGGAGTTCGGCATGGCGGCCGCCGGGCTGGTCGCCGAGTACGGCCCCGACCAGCCGGTGCCCCCGTCCCCGGCCGCCGAGGGCGAGGTCCTGCCGGAGGATCCGCAGGACCCGCGCAACCGGCCCGGCCCCTTCGTCCGGGCCCAGCAGGAGAAGCGGCTCAAGGCCGCCGAACGCGCCTACCAGCAGCTCGGCAAGGTCAACCCGCTCGCGCTGGAGGAGTTCGCGGCGCTGGAGGAGCGCCACCAGTTCCTCAGCGAGCAGCTGGAGGATCTCCGTAAGACGAGGGCCGATCTCCTTCAAGTCGTGAAGGAGGTCGACCAGCGCGTCGAGCAGGTCTTCACCGAGGCGTACCGGGATACGGCCCGGGAGTTCGAGGGGGTGTTCTCGCGCCTGTTCCCCGGCGGCGAGGGCCGGCTGATCCTCACCGACCCCGACAACATGCTGACCACCGGCATCGACGTGGAGGCCCGTCCGCCGGGCAAGAAGGTCAAGCGGCTGTCGCTGCTCTCCGGCGGCGAGCGCTCGCTCACCGCCGTGGCGCTGCTGGTGTCCATCTTCATGGCACGCCCCAGCCCGTTCTACGTGATGGACGAGGTCGAGGCCGCGCTCGACGACACCAATCTGCAGCGGCTGATCCGGATCATGGAGGAGCTCCAGGAGAGCTCGCAGCTGATCGTCATCACGCACCAGAAGCGGACGATGGAGGTCGCGGACGCGCTCTACGGCGTCTCGATGCAGGGGGACGGAGTCTCCAAGGTCATCAGCCAACGGCTCCGCTGAGACCCGTAGTTTCAAGAAGTGAATCCAATGTCGGTAATCTTCCGGACACATCAACTTCAAGCCAAGTATTGACTTCAGAAACTGAACGCATAGGCTCGCTCCGCTGTCTCCCGCCTTCGAGTGGTGCCCGATCTTGAACTGTGCGCCACTGTGAGGACGGACAAAACCCCCACGGAGCACACCTTGACCAGCAGCACATCGCGGGCCCCGGCACCTGGCGGCGGATCTTCGCCGCACCCCGAGCACCTCGGCCATGTCATCTTCATCGCCGCGGCCGCGGCGATGGGCGGCTTCCTCTTCGGGTACGACAGTTCCGTCATCAACGGCGCCGTCGTCGCCATCCGCGAACGGTTCGACGTCGGGTCCGCGGCGCTCGCCCAGGTGATCGCCGCCGCACTGATCGGCTGCGCGTTCGGCGCCGCCACCGCGGGCCGCATCGCTGACCGGATCGGCCGAATCCGCTGCATGCAGATCGCCGCCCTCCTCTTCACCGCGAGCGCCCTCGGTTCGGCCCTTCCGTTCGCGCTGTGGGACCTCGCCATGTGGCGCGTCATCGGCGGCATCGGCATCGGCATGGCCTCCGTCATCGGCCCCGCCTACATCGCCGAGGTGTCCCCGGCCGCCTACCGCGGCCGCCTCGCCTCCTTCCAGCAGGCCGCCATCGTCATCGGCATCGCCGTCTCCCAGCTCGTGAACTGGGCCATCCTGAACCTCGCCGACGGGGACCAGCGCGGCAACATCGCGGGCCTGGAGGCCTGGCAGTGGATGCTGGGCGTCATGGTCGTCCCGGCCGCCCTCTACGGGCTGATGTCCTTCGTCATCCCGGAGTCCCCCCGCTTCCTGATCTCCGTCGGCCGCAACGACGAGGCCAGGAAGGTGCTGACCGAGGTCGAGGGTTCGAAGATCGACCTGGAGGAACGGGTCGCCGAGATCGAGCACGCGATGCGCTCCGAGCACAAGTCCACCTTCAAGGACCTGCTCGGCGGCCGCTTCGGCTTCCTGCCCATCGTCTGGGTGGGTATCGGCCTCTCGCTGTTCCAGCAGCTGGTCGGCATCAACGTGATCTTCTACTACAGCTCCTCGCTGTGGCAGTCGGTCGGCATCGACGCGAGCGCCTCGTTCCTGTACTCCTTCGAGACCTCGGTCGTGAACATCATCGGTACGGTGATCGCGATGATCTTCGTCGACCGGATCGGCCGCAAGCCGCTCGCGCTCATCGGCTCCGTCGGCATGTCGATCTCGCTGGGCCTGGCCGCCTGGGCCTTCTCGTACAAGTCCGGGGTCGGCGACGACATCTCCCTGCCGCACGCCCAGGGCATCGTGGCCCTGGTCGCCGCCAACTGCTTCGTCCTCTTCTTCGCCCTCTCCTGGGGCGTGGTCGTCTGGGTGCTGCTCGGCGAGATGTTCCCGGGCCGCATCCGGGCCGCCGCCCTCGGCGTGGCCGCCGCCGCCCAGTGGATCGCCAACTGGGTCATCACCGTCAGCTTCCCGTCGCTCTCGGACTGGAACCTGTCCGGCGCGTACATGATCTACACCGGCTTCGCCCTGCTCTCGATCCCGTTCATCCTCAAGTGGGTGCCGGAGACCAAGGGCAAGGCGCTGGAGGAGATGGGGTAACCACCCCCGCCAACGCCCCATCCCCTCGATACTGCCCCGGCTCAGCCCCTGAGCCGGGGCAGTACCTGTTCGCAGAGCAGGTGCAGGCTCCGCCAGCCCTCGTCCAGCGGCATCCCCCCGCACAGCGGGTGCAGGACCAGGTTCCCCGCCTCGCCCGCGGCCCGGCCGTACGCGACCGCCTCGTCCGGGGTGAGGATCCGGTACACGCCCTCCGCGCGCAGCTCCGCCACCGAGCGCGCGGCCGACCGTACGGCGCTGCGGATGTCCTTGGACTGCCAGGACGCGTACATGCCCGCCTCGTGCAGGAAGCGCTCGCCGTGCTCGGCCCAGACCCGGTCCGGGTCCTCCGCGATGTGCAGCAGCGGGGTCTCGGCCGCCGGCATCATGCAGAAGCCCTCCGTGCCGTACTCCGCCAGCCGCGCGGTGTAGTACGCCTCCAGCTCCGGCAGGTGCGCGCTGGGGAAGAAGGGCAGCCCCAGCCGGGCGGCACGGCGGGCCGCGGCCTCGGAGCTGCCGCCGACCAGCAGCAGGGGGTGCGGCCGGGTGAACGGCACCGGGGTGACCCGTACCGTGCGGCCGCGGAACTCGAAGGGTTCGCCGGTCCACGCCTTCAGCAGGGTCTCCAGCAGCTCGTCCTGGAGCCTGCCGCGCCGGCCCCACTCCACGCCGTGCTGCTCGTACTCCTCGGGCCGGTAGCCGATGCCCGCGACCGTCACCAGGCGGCCACCGCTCAGCAGGTCGAGGACGGCGATGTCCTCGGCGACCCTCAGGGGGTCGTACAGCGGGCCGATGATCGCCGAGACGGTGACGGCGATCCGGCGGGTCGCGCCGAACACCGCGCCCGCGAAGGCGAAGGGGGAGGGCAGCCAGTTGTTGCCGGTGCCGTGGTGTTCCTCGGTCTGGATGGTGTCGATCCCGCGGTCGTCCGCGTACCGGGCCATCTCCAGCGCCGCCTTGTAGCGGGCCGAGAGGGACTCGGGGGTGCCGTCGGGGTCGACGAGATTGAACCGGGCCACGGTGATGGGCATGGAGAAGTCCCCCTTCGCCGGATGTGGGTGGGCGGGCGAAGGGGGACGTTAGCTGACGTAGCGTCAGTTGGACAGGGATCCGGCGAGCTCGCGCTCCCCGGCCGCGGCCGGCTCCACCGGCGCCGTGCGCGGCAGTACGGCGTACAGCACGGCCGAGGTGAGGATGCCCGCGGCCCAGCCCAGGCCGTTCTCCCCGATCCAGGTGGAGGCGAGCGGTCCGGCGAACCAGTCCACCTTGGTGAACAGCAGGCCCACGACGAGGGCGAGGGCCCACGCGGTCATGGCCTGCCAGGCGAAGCCGCCCTTGTACCAGTAGGCGCTGGTCCGCGTGGTGTCCAGCAGCGCGGGGCCGTCGTAGGCCGTGCGGCGCAGCATGTCCACGCCGAAGACGCCGATCCAGGCGGAGAACGCCACGGCCAGCAGCGTCAGGAAGGAGATGAACGAGCCGAAGAAGCTGGTGGCGACCACCATCAGCAGGAAACCGAAGACCAGGCTGATGACCGCGTTGACGCTGACGGCCGCGGCCCGCGGGACCTTGATGCCCAGGGTCTGCGCGGTGAACCCGGCCGAGTACATGGACATCGAGTTGATCAGCAGCATGCCGACGAGCGCGATGAGCAGGTACGGGACCGCGATCCAGGTCGGGAGCAGCTCACCGATGAAGGACACCGGATCCTGGGCCGTGGCCAGGTCCGGGGTGCCGACGGCCATGACCGCGCCCATCAGGACCATCGGGAGCACGACCACGCCGGCGCCGCCGATCGTCGCGCCGACCATGGCCCTGGAGGAGGCGCTGCGCGGCAGGTAGCGGGTGAAGTCGGGGCCCGAGGGAACCCAGCTGATCCCGCCGGCCGCGATCGTGCCGATGCCCGCGATCATCATCGCGCTGGAGCCGGCGGGCTTGCCGAAGACGGCGGACCAGTCGGTGGTGAAGACCAGGTACCCGAGGACGAGCACGCTGAAGGCGCCGAAGAGGTACGTCGACCACGTGGAGCAGACGCGCAGCGCGTTGATGCCGAGACCCGAGACCACGAAGGTGCAGCCCACGAAGAACAGCAGGGTGACGACGATGAGCGGGGTGCTGCTGCGCACCCCGAACAGCAGGTCGAGCACGGTCAGTACGGCGTAGGCGCCGCTGACCGCGTTGATGGTCTCCCAGCCCCAGCGGGCCACCCAGATCAGGGCGCCCGGGAAGAGGTTGCCGCGCTGGCCGAACACCGCCCGGGAGAGGGCCATGCCCGGGGCGCCGCCGCGCTTGCCCGCGATGGATATCAGGCCGACGATCCCGTACGAGACGACCGGCGCCGCGACCGCGACGACGAGCACCTGCCAGATGTTGAGCTTGTTGAAGATCACCAGGCCCGCACCCATGGTCAGCAGGAGCACGCTGATGTTGGCGGCGACCCAGGTGGGCACGAGCTCGCGGACCCGGCCGCCGCGCTCGCTGTCCGGGACCGGTTCCAGACCGCGGGTCTCGATCGCGGTTTCGGCTGCGCCGTCGGCGGGCTCGGCAGGCATGCGATTGCTCCGTTGGGGAGGTTATGAGGGGAAGTCGTCCATCATCATGGATTTGCTGCTAAAACCACAAACGGCGGCTTACGTCCTGGTCCGCACGCCCGGGTCCCCGGCTCCGGGGTGGCCGTGTCCGATACTGATGGGGTTATGGACATCCTCATCCTTGCTGTAGTCATCGCCCTGGTCGCGGTCGGTGTGATCAGCGGGCTCGTGGTCAGCAGCCGCAAGAAGAAGCAGCTGCCGCCGCAGGCACCGCCGAGCACGCCGACCATCACTGCCCCGCCTGCCGAGCCGCAGGTGGGGGAGGACGCCGTAGAGACGGCGGAAGAGCCGCGCCGCACGATCGAGGAGGTCGGGCTCCCGGAGGCCGAGGCTCCCGTCGAGGCGCCGGCAGCCGAACCCGTGCCCGCGGCCCCGGCCGCGCCCGAGATCGAGGTTCCCGAGCCCACCGCCGGGCGGCTGGTCCGGCTGCGCGCCCGCCTGGCCCGGTCGCAGAACTCCCTCGGCAAGGGGCTGCTCACGCTGCTCTCCAGGGAGCACCTCGACGAGGACACCTGGGAGGAGATCGAGGAGACCCTCCTCGTCGCCGACGTCGGTGTCGTGCCGACCCAGGAGCTCGTCGACCGGCTCCGCGAGCGGGTCAAGGTGCTCGGCACCCGGACCCCGGCGGACCTGCGCGCCCTGCTCAAGGAGGAGCTGCTGACCCTGGTCGGCACCGACTTCGACCGCGCCGTGAAGACGGAGAGCGGCGAGGACACCCCCGGCGTGATCATGGTCGTCGGTGTCAACGGCACCGGTAAGACCACCACCACCGGCAAGCTGGCCCGGGTGCTCGTCGCCGACGGACGCTCCGTGGTGCTCGGCGCCGCCGACACCTTCCGCGCCGCCGCCGCCGACCAGCTCCAGACCTGGGGCGAGCGCGTCGGTGCCCGTACCGTACGCGGCCCCGAGGGCGGCGACCCGGCCTCGATCGCCTACGACGCGGTCAAGGAGGGCATCGCCGAGGGCGCCGACGTGGTGCTCATCGACACCGCCGGCCGCCTGCACACCAAGACCGGCCTGATGGACGAGCTCGGCAAGGTCAAGCGCGTCGTGGAGAAGCACGGTCCGCTCGACGAGATCCTGCTGGTCCTGGACGCCACCACCGGGCAGAACGGCCTGACCCAGGCCCGCGTCTTCGCCGAGGTCGTGGACATCACCGGCATCGTGCTGACCAAGCTCGACGGCACCGCCAAGGGCGGCATCGTCGTCGCCGTCCAGCGCGAGCTGGGCGTACCGGTCAAGCTCATCGGCCTCGGTGAGGGGCCGGACGACCTGGCGCCCTTCGAGCCGGAGGCGTTCGTGGACGCCCTGATCGGCGACTGACCACGGTCCCGCACGGACACCTGTGCCCCCGCGTTCCGCCGGAACGCGGGGGCACCGTCATGTGCGTGCCGGAACGGGCCGGGGGCGTCCCTAGCGGCGCAGGCGGTGGCAGATGTACGCGAGGGTCCCCAGCAGCAGCCTGGCCTGCGGCGGGCCGCCGGCGCAGTCCAGCGCGGGCGGCCGCAGCCAGCCGACCTGGCCGAGCCCGGCGCGGTCGGAGGGCGGGGCCGTCACGAAGGCCCCGTGACCCAGGGCCCGCAGGTCGAGGTCGGCGTCGTCCCAGCCCATCCGGTACAGCAGCTGCGGCAGTTCGGCCGCCGCCCCCGGGGCCACGAAGAACTGCGCCCGGCCGTCGGCGGTGACGATGACCGGGCCGAGCGGCAGGCCCATCCGCTCCAGCCGTACCAGCGCGCGCCGCCCGGCCTCCTCGGAGACCTCGATGACGTCGAAGGCGCGGCCCACGGGGAGCAGTACGGCGGCGCCCGGGTACCCGCCCCAGGCTTCGGTGACCTCGTCGAGCGTGGCCCCGGCCGGGACCGTGGGGGCGAAGGCCAGCGGATGCGCCCCGGGTTCGCGGCACTTCACGTCCCCGCAGGAGCAGTCGCGGGCGGGCGCCGCGGCGCGGGCGCCGGGGACCACGTCCCAGCCCCACAGGCCGGTGTACTCCGCCACCGCCGTGCACTCCGAGGTCCGGCCACCGCGGCGCCGGGTGCCGGAGCGGAACTCCTTGGTGCTGCGGCTGCCGCCGATCGTGAAGCCCATGCCCATGCCCCCTCCAACGGGTCGGACGTGCCGGTGGTTACGAAGCCGGTGCGACGACCTCGGCGGGGCCTCTGCCGGCGGCCCCGCCGCGGGGTGTCCTCCGGTGCCACCCGGCGCACTCCCCGCCGCGCGCGCCCCGAGCGCACTCCAGTCCAACCGACCCGCTTTCACCTCGGTGTCAAGTGAATCGCGCCTGGCGGGTGGCTTGTTCATTCGAAGGGGTGGCGAATGGTGGCGTTTCTGGAATCGACCTCGCCGCAGGGGTGATCGTAGGATTACTTTCGGTACACGAAACCGAAGGCGGGCCCATCCGTGGGTATGCCGGAGGCAATACGTGAAGGACCTGTGAAGGTCCGTGGTGGCGCGCTGCGCCCCGGCCAGGGTTTCGTGTGGAAGATGCTGAGCGGATGGGGGCGTTCCAGTGAGCGGCAATGGCGCAAGCGGAACGATGGACGATGCTGCTGCGCGCAATGACCAGCTGACCTCGTGGTTCGTCCGCAGCGGCTGGTCCAAGGGTGAACTCGCCCGGCAGGTCAACCGCCGGGCGCGCCAGATGGGCGCCCACCACATCAGCACGGACACCTCCCGGGTGCGCCGCTGGCTCGACGGTGAACAGCCCCGTGAACCCGTCCCGCGCATCCTGTCCGAGCTGTTCTCCGAGCGCTTCGGCTCCGTCGTCGCCATCGAGCAGCTCGGCCTGCGCACCGCCCACCAGACCCCCTCCGTCTCCGGGGTCGACCTGCCCTGGGCCGGCCCGCAGACCGTCGAGCTGCTCGGCGAGTTCTCCCGCAGCGACCTGATGCTGGCCCGCCGCGGCTTCCTCGGGACCTCGCTCGCCCTCTCCGCCGGCCCCGCCCTCATCGAGCCCATGCAGCGCTGGCTCGTCCCGGTACCGGTCGCCGACCCGGGACCGCGCGGGGCGGGGCCGACGGGAGCCCTCGGCGGTCACCGCCCGCCCCGGCTCTCCGAACCGGAACTCGACCTCCTCGACGCCACCACCGTCATGTTCCGCCAGTGGGACGCCCAGTGCGGCGGCGGGCTGCGCCGCAAGGCCGTCGTGGGCCAGCTCCACGAGGTCACCGACCTGCTCCAGGAGAACCACCCGGCGCCGGTCATGAAGCGGCTCTTCAAGGTCGCCGCCGAACTGGCCGAACTGGCCGGCTGGATGAGCTACGACATCGGCCTGCACCCCACCGCGCAGAAGTACTTCGTGCTCGCGCTGCACGCCGCCAAGGAAGGCGGGGACAAGCCGCTCGGCTCGTACATCCTCTCCAGCATGAGCCGCCAGATGATCCACCTGGGCCGCCCCGAGGACGCCCTGGAACTCATCCACCTCGCGCAGTACGGCAGCCGCGACTGCGCCGGCCCGCGCACCCAGGCCATGCTGTATGCGATGGAGGCCCGCGCGTACGCCAACATGGGCCAGCCCAGCCGCTGCAAGCGGGCCGTGCGGATGGCCGAGGACACCTTCTCCGACGTCGGCTTCGCGGGCGAGCCCGAACCCGACTGGATCCGCTTCTTCTCCGAGGCCGAGCTGAACGGCGAGAACTCCCACTCGTACCGGGACCTGGCCTACGTGGCCGGGCGCAGCCCCATGTACGCCTCCCTCGCAGAGCCCGTCATGGAACGGGCCGTCGAGCTCTTCGAGAAGGACGAGGAGCACCAGCGCTCCTACGCCCTCAACCTCATCGGCATGGCCACCGTGCACCTGCTCCAGCGCGAGCCCGAGCAGGCCGCGGCCCTCGTCGACCGAGCCCTCGACGTGGCGGGAAAGGTGCGGTCCGAACGGGTGAACACGCGCCTGCGCAAGACCGTAGACACCGCCGCCCGTGAGTACGGCGACGTCGCCGAGGTGGTCCGGCTCACCGACCACCTCGCCTCCCGGCTCCCCGAAGCCGCGGAGGCCGTCTGACGGCCCACGCGGCCGCCCCAAGGCCCCGGCCGCGGCAGTCACCCCGTGAAGCCCGATCAGGCTCCCCCAGCCAGGACATCCGGGTCACTGCCGCGGCCGGCTTTTGTGATCCACCTGTTCATTGACGCGTAACACGCCCGCCCTCTTCGTCACGGGCGCGAAACACCGAGCGGCGCCGCCGGAAACCGGCCTGCGCGAATCTCGGGGTCATTAACCGGCCAGCCTCCCCAGCCCGGCCGGACACCCCCTTTTACGCCGCTCAGGTTTTCACGATCGCCCGCACGCGAACGTACCGACGACGAGGAGACGCCGATGGCATCAGCCATCACGACCCTCGCGGCAGACGCCCCGACGCTGTCTGCCGCGAACACCGGGTTCATGCTCATCTGCTCCGCCCTGGTCATGCTGATGACCCCGGGGCTCGCCTTCTTCTACGGAGGCATGGTCCGCGTCAAGAGCAGCCTCAACATGCTGATGATGAGCTTCATCAGCCTCGGGATCGTCACGATCCTGTGGGTCCTCTACGGCTTCAGCCTCGCCTTCGGCACCGACTCCGGTTCCCTCATCGGCTGGAACTCCGACTACGTCGGCCTCAGCGGCATCGGGATCACCGAGCTGTGGGACGGCTACACCATCCCGGTCTACGTCTTCGCCGTCTTCCAGCTGATGTTCGCCGTCATCACCCCCGCCCTGATCAGCGGTGCGCTGGCCGACCGCGTGAAGTTCGGCGCCTGGGTCCTGTTCACCGGCCTGTGGGTCACCGTCGTCTACTTCCCCGTCGCCCACTGGGTCTGGGGCGCCGGCGGCTGGCTCTTCGAGCTCGGCGTCATCGACTTCGCGGGCGGCACCGCCGTCCACATCAACGCCGGCGCCGCCGCCCTCGGCGTGATCCTGGTCATCGGCAAGCGCGTCGGCTTCAAGAAGGACCCGATGCGCCCCCACAGCCTGCCCCTCGTGATGCTCGGCGCCGGCCTCCTGTGGTTCGGCTGGTTCGGCTTCAACGCGGGCTCCTGGCTCGGCAACGACGACGGCGTCGGCGCGGTCATGTTCGTCAACACCCAGGTCGCCACCGCCGCCGCCATGCTCGCCTGGCTCGGCTACGAGAAGCTGCGCCACGGCTCCTTCACCACCCTGGGCGCGGCCTCCGGTGCGGTCGCCGGCCTCGTCGCCATCACCCCCTCGGGCGGAGCGGTCAGCCCGCTCGGCGCGATCGCCATCGGTGTCATCGCCGGCCTGCTCTGCGCCATGGCCGTCGGCCTCAAGTACAAGTTCGGCTACGACGACTCCCTCGACGTGATCGGCGTCCACCTCGTCGGCGGTGTGGTCGGCTCCCTGCTCGTCGGCCTCTTCGCCACCGGCGGCGTCCAGTCCGACGTGGCCGGCCTCTTCTACGGCGGCGGTCTGGAACAGCTCGGCAAGCAGGCCATCGGAGTCTTCGCCGTCCTCGCCTACTCTCTGGTGGCATCGGCGCTCCTCGCCTTCCTCCTCGACAAGACGATCGGGATGCGGGTGTCCGAGGACGACGAGGTCACCGGTATCGACCAGGTCGAGCACGCCGAGACGGCCTACGACTTCAGCGGAGCCGGCGGCGGAGCCGCCTCGCGGAGCACCGCCGCACCCACCCCCGCCGCCGCGAGCAAGAAGGTTGACGCATGAAGCTGATCACCGCGATCGTCAAGCCGCACAAGCTGGACGAGATCAAGGAAGCCCTCCAGGCCTTCGGAGTGCAGGGACTCACGGTCACCGAGGCCAGCGGCTACGGCCGCCAGCGCGGCCACACCGAGGTCTACCGCGGTGCCGAGTACCAGGTCGACCTCGTCCCCAAGATCCGCATCGAGGTCCTGGTCGACGATTCCGACGCCGAGGAACTGATCCGGGTGATCGTGAGCGCGGCGGCCACCGGAAAGATCGGTGACGGCAAGGTGTGGAGCGTCCCCGTGGACTCGGTCGTACGGGTCCGCACCGGCGAGCGCGGCGCTGACGCGCTCTAGCTGACAGGAGCTCCCGGGTGACGAGCGTCGAAGAGAACACCGACCACACGGCCGACTCGGGAGCCGGCGGATACGCCGCGGCCCGGCTGCGACTCCTCCAGGAGGAGTCGCAGTCCGGGCCTTCGCGGCGTTCCGCCCTGGCCGGGCTGACCGACGAATGGCTGAACGCCCTGTTCACGACCGCCGTACGGGAGACGGGTGTCCGCGGCGCCACGCTGGTGGCCGTCGGCGGCTACGGGCGCGCCGAACTCTCCCCCCGCAGCGACCTCGACCTGGTGCTGCTGCACGACGGCAAGGCCGAGCCGCGGGCGCTCGGCGCACTGGCCGACCGCCTCTGGTACCCGGTGTGGGACCTCGGCCTCGCCCTCGACCACTCGGTACGGACCCCGGGCGAGGCCCGGCGCACCGCCGCCGAGGACCTCAAGGTGCACCTCGGCCTGCTGGACGCCCGTACCGTCGCCGGTGACGCGGGACTCCTCGCCGGCCTGCGGACCTCCGTACTGGCCGACTGGCGCAACCAGGCGGCCAGAAGGCTCCCGGAGCTGCACTCCCTGTGCCGCGAGCGGGCCGAACGGGCCGGGGAACTGCGCTTCCTGCTCGAACCCGACCTCAAGGAGGCCCGCGGGGGCCTGCGCGACGCCACCGCGCTGCGGGCGGTCGCCGCGTCCTGGCTGGCCGACGCCCCGCGCGAGGGCCTCGCCGAGGCCCGGAGGCGGCTCCTGGACACCCGGGACGCCCTGCACCTGGTCACCGGCCGGGCCACCGACCGGCTCTCCCTCCAGGAACAGGACCAGGTCGCGGCCCGGCTCGGGCTCCTCGACGCGGACGCGCTGCTGCGCGAGGTGTACGAGGCCGCGCGCGTCGTCGCCTACGCCGGCGACGTGACCTGGCGGGAGGTCGGGCGCGTCCTGCGGGCCCGCGCCGCCCGGCCCAGGCTGCGCGGACTGCTGGGCGCCCGCGGCGACCGGGCCGCCGCTGCGCGGGCACCCCTGGCCGAAGGCGTGGTGGAGTCCGACGGCGAGGCCGTACTGGCCTTGGCCGCGCGCCCCGACCGGGATCCCGTACTCGCCCTGCGGTTCGCCGCGGCCGCCGCGCAGGCGGGTCTGCCCGTCTCGCTGCACGCCGTACGCAGACTCGCGGCGCAGGGGAAACCGCTCCCGGTGCCCTGGCCGGCCGAGGCCCGCGAGCAACTCCTGACCCTGCTGGGGGCGGGGGAGCCGACGGTGGCCGTGTGGGAGGCCCTGGAGGCCGAGGGCCTGATCACCCGGCTGCTCCCGGACTGGGAGCGGGTGCGCTGCCGCCCCCAGCGCAACCCCGTCCACACCTGGACGGTCGACCGGCACCTGATCGAGACGGCGGTGCGGGCCTCCGCCCTCACCCGCCGGGTCGGCCGCCCCGACCTGCTGCTGATGGCCGCGCTCCTGCACGACATCGGCAAGGGCTGGCCGGGGGACCACTCGGTGGCCGGCGAGACCATCGCCCGCGACGTCGCCGCCCGCGTCGGCTTCGACCCGCACGACGTCGCCGTGCTCGGGGCGCTCGTACGGCACCACCTGCTGCTGATCGACACCGCCACCCGGCGCGACCTGGACGACCCGGCCACGGTCCGCGCGGTCGCCGAAGCCGTGGGCTCGGTGGGCACGCTGGAGATACTGCACGCCCTGACCGAGGCGGACGCCCTGGCCACCGGTCCGGCGGCGTGGAGCGCATGGCGGGGATCGCTCGTGGCGGACCTCGTCGCGCGGGTCGCCGCCGTACTGCGCGGCACGGCCCCGGCGGCCGGCGAACCGGAGATCCCGACCACCGAACAGGAACGCCTGGCGGTGGAGGCCCTGCGCACCGGGGAGCCCGTCCTGGCGCTCCAGGCCCGCCAGGAGGACGACGCGGTCGGCGTGGACCTCGTCGTCGCCGTCCCCGACCAGCCGGGGGTCCTCCCGGCGGTGGCCGGGGTCCTGGCCCTGCACCGGCTCACCGTACGGGCGGCCGACCTGCGCTCCATGGAGCTCCCGGACCGGCTGGGCGAGGTCCTGGTGCTGCGCTGGCGGGTGGCCGCGGAGTACGGCGCGCTGCCGCAGGCCGCCCGGCTCCGTACCGACCTGGTCCGCGCCCTCGACGGCTCGCTGGACGTCCCGGCCAGGCTGGCCGACCGGGAGGCGGCCTATCCGCGCCGGCGCGGGGTGGTCCCGCCGCCGCCCCGGGTCACGGTGGTCCCGGACGTGTCCTCACTGGCCACCGTCCTGGAGGTGCGCGCGCCGGATGCCGTCGGCCTGCTGCACCGGATCGGGCGGGCCCTGGAATCGGCGGGCGTCAGGGTGCGCAGCGCCCACGTCTCCACCCTGGGCGCGAACGCGGTGGACACCCTGTACGTCACCACCCCCGAGGGCAAGCCCCTGGACCCGGCGAACGCGACGGCCCTGGCCGGGCAGGTGGCATCGGCCCTCTCGTAGCGCGGGGGGCCGCTGCGCGGAGCGGTCCCCTACCCGCCCTTCCACCGTTCCCCGGGGCTCCGCCCCGGACCCCGTGCCTCAAACGCCGGGCAGGCTGGATTTGCGCAGCAAATTCCAGCCCCGCCGGCATTTGAGGCGCGGGGACCGGGGCGGAGTCCCGGGGGAAAGCCGACCGCAGGGCCGGATGGGCGGCCGGGCCGGATACCCTGGGGGACGACCACAACGCCCCCGACCCGAGGAATCGCGACCACCGTGTTCGATACGCTCTCCGACCGCTTGGCGAATACCTTCAAGGGCCTGCGCGGCAAAGGCCGGCTGTCCGAGGCTGACATCGACGCAGCGGCCCGGGAAATCCGTATCGCGCTCCTCGAGGCCGACGTCGCCCTCCCGGTCGTCCGCTCCTTCATCGCGAACGTCAAGGAACGCGCGCGCGGTGAAGAGGTCAGCAAGGCCCTGAACCCGGGCCAGCAGGTCCTGAAGATCGTCAACGACGAGCTCGTCACCATCCTCGGCGGCGAGACCCGGCGGCTGCGCTTCGCCAAGACCGCCCCCACCGTGATCATGCTGGCCGGTCTCCAGGGTGCGGGTAAGACCACCCTCGCCGGAAAGCTCGGCCTCTGGCTGAAGGGGCAGGGCCACGCCCCGCTGCTGGTCGCGTGCGACCTCCAGCGCCCCAACGCCGTCAACCAGCTGAGCGTCGTCGCCGAGCGCGCCGGTGTGGCCGTGTACGCGCCCCAGCCCGGCAACGGCGTCGGCGACCCGGTCCAGGTCGCGAAGGACTCCGTCGAGTACGCGCGGACCAAGCAGTACGACATCGTCATCGTCGACACCGCCGGCCGCCTCGGCATCGACGCCGAGCTGATGCAGCAGGCCGCGGACATCCGCGACGCCGTCAGCCCCGACGAGATCCTCTTCGTCGTCGACGCCATGATCGGCCAGGACGCGGTCAACACCGCCGAGGCCTTCCGCGACGGCGTCGGCTTCGACGGCGTCGTGCTCTCCAAGCTCGACGGTGACGCCCGAGGCGGTGCGGCGCTCTCCATCGCGCACGTCACCGGCAAGCAGATCATGTTCGCCTCGAACGGCGAGAAGCTCGACGAGTTCGACGCGTTCCACCCCGACCGCATGGCGGGCCGGATCCTCGACATGGGTGACATGCTCACCCTCATCGAGCAGGCCGAGAAGACCTTCTCGCAGGCCGAGGCCGAGAAGATGGCGGCCAAGCTCGCCAAGGGCCCCAAGGAGTTCACGCTCGACGACTTCCTGGCCCAGATGGAGCAGGTCCGCAAGATGGGCTCCATCTCCAAGCTGCTCGGCATGCTGCCCGGCATGGGGCAGATCAAGGACCAGATCAACAACATCGACGAGCGTGACGTCGACCGCACCGCCGCCATCATCAAGTCGATGACCCCGGCCGAGCGCCAGGACCCGACGATCATCAACGGCTCGCGCCGCGCCCGTATCGCCAAGGGCTCCGGCACCGAGGTCAGCGCGGTCAAGTCGCTGGTCGAGCGGTTCTTCGACGCCCGCAAGATGATGTCCCGCATGGCCCAGGGCGGCGGCATGCCGGGCATGCCCGGCATGCCCGGGATGGGCGGCGGTCCCGGCCGGCAGAAGAAGCAGGTCAAGCAGGCCAAGGGCAAGCGCAAGAGCGGCAACCCGATGAAGCGCAAGGAAGAGGAGGCCGCAGCCGCGGCCCGCCGCGAGCAGGGCCCGCAGGCGATCGAGCCCGCGGCCGCCGGCAACCCCTTCGGCCTTCCGGCGGGCGGTCAGGGCGGCGACGACTTCGACCTTCCGGACGAGTTCAAGAAGTTCATGAAGTAACACCCGCGCACGTGGGTGAGGAGGGCCCCGGCCGTGTTCGCACGGTCGGGGCCCTCCTGTTTCCCTGCTGGGGCGACGGCCTGATTTATCCCTTATGGTCGGCCGGGAGGATGGCAGAAGGAGGCGCCCCGTGCCCAGCCCCACCCCCGTACCTCCCCGCGACAGGGCCGACACCCCCTGGCGCTCGGAAGGCGCCCCGCCCAGTCCTCCGCCGAAGAAGAAGGGGCTGCCGGGCGGCTGGCGGGGGCTGATCCTCGCGGCCCTGATCGTCTATCTGGTGGCCAACCTGGTGCTGTCCTTCTTCAACGAGGGGGACGAGCCGACGATCTCGTACACCGAGTTCAGCAAGCAGGTGGCCGCCGGCAACGTCTCGAAGATCTATTCCAAGGGCGATGCCATCCAGGGCGAGCTGAAGGCCAAGCAGCCGCTGCCCGACGGCGGCAAGGGCGATTACACCAAGTTCGTCACCCAGCGCCCGGCCTTCGCCGACGACGCACTGTGGGCCGACCTCACCAAGCAGAACGTGACCGTGACGGCCTCCCCGGTCGTCGTCCAGCGCAGCTTCCTCGCCAACCTGCTGATCTCCCTCGCCCCCATGCTGCTGCTGGTCCTCCTGTGGGTGGTCATCGCCCGCCGGATGGGCTCGGGAATGGGAGGCATGGGCGCACTGGGCCGCAAGGCGCCGCCCAGGCCGGTCGAGCTGGAGACGGGCTCCCGCCGCACCACCTTCGAGGACGTGGCGGGGATCGACGAGGTCGAGGGGGAGCTCAACGACGTCGTCGACTTCCTCAAGAACCCGCAGGAGTACCGCAAGATGGGCGCCCGGATGCCCGGCGGAGTCCTGCTCTCCGGCCCGCCCGGCACCGGCAAGACCCTGCTGGCGCGGGCGGTCGCGGGCGAGGCCGGAGTGCCCTTCTTCTCCGCCTCCGCCTCCGAGTTCATCGAGATGATCGTCGGGGTCGGCGCCTCCCGGGTGCGCGAACTGTTCACCGAGGCGCGCAAGGTGGCCCCCGCCATCATCTTCATCGACGAGATCGACACCATCGGACGGGCCCGCGGCGGCGGCAGCGCCATGGGCGGCCACGACGAACGCGAACAGACCCTCAACCAGATCCTCACCGAGATGGACGGCTTCTCCGGCTCGGAGGGCGTGATCGTCCTCGCGGCCACCAACCGCGCGGACGTGCTGGACCCCGCCCTCACCCGCCCCGGCCGCTTCGACCGCATGGTGGTCGTCTCCCCGCCCGACCGGGCGGGCCGCGAGGCCATCCTGCGCATCCACACCCGGGACATCCCGCTCGCCGAGGGCGTCGACCTGGCACACGTGGCCCGGACCACCCCCGGCATGACCGGAGCGGACCTGGCGAACCTGGCGAACGAGGCCGCGCTGCTCGCCGTCAAACGCCAGCAGACGCAGGTGACCGGGGCGGACCTGTCGGACGCCCTGGAGAAGGTCCAGCTCGGCGCCGAGAGACCGCTGGTCATGCCGGAGGAGGAGCGCCGCCGCACCGCCTACCACGAGAGCGGCCACGCCCTGCTGGGCATGCTCCAGCCGGGCGCCGACCCGGTCCGCAAGATCACGATCGTGCCCCGCGGCCGCGCGCTGGGCGTCACCCTCTCGACCCCGGACGCGGACCGGTACGCCTACACCGAGCCGTACCTGCGCGGCCGCATCATCGGCGCGCTCGGCGGCATGGCGGCCGAGCACGTCGTCTACGACGTCGTCACCACCGGCGCCGAGAACGACCTGGAGCAGGTGACCAACATCGTCCGCGGCATGGTCGGCCGCTGGGGCATGAGCGAGCGGATCGGCCGCCTCACCGCGATCCCCTCCGACGGGCAGAGCCCCTACGGACTCTCCGCCGCCCCCGCCACCCTCGACGCGGTCGACCACGAGATGCGGCGCATCGTGGACGAGTGCTACCTGGAGGCCTGCCGCCTGCTGCGCGACCACCGCCCGCAGCTGGACGCCCTGGCCCGGGCCCTCCTCGCCAACGAGACCCTGGACGAGACGGCCGCCTACGCCGCCGCTGGCATCGCCCGGCTGACGAAGGGGCACGGCACCGACTGAGGAGCGGCCGTCAGTCCATCCGGGCGATCACGTACCGGAAGATGTTCGGCAGCCACACGGCGCCGTCCGATCGCTCGAACGGGTGAAGCGCCTCGGCCAGCTCCTTCTCCGCCAGCACGGAATCGGCCGTGCCGTCGTAGAGCCCGGTCGACAGCAGCCCGCGTACCGCGCTGTCCACGTCCGCGTACCCGAACGGGCAGAACACCCGCCCGGAACCGTCCGGCCGGAGCCCGGCCCGCTCCACCAGCGCGTCCAGATCCCGCGGCGCGGGCCCACCGCCGAGGACCGAAGGCACCGTGCAGCGCTCCGCGGGCCCCCAGTCGGCGAGCACCACCGCCCCGCCGCGGCGGACCGCGGGCAGGGCCGCAGCCAGGGCCGCGGGCGCAGGGGAGAAGGCGAGCAGGGCGTCGTACGGGCGGGGCGGGGCCGACGGCTCCGGCGGGTCCGCCAGAACCTCCAGCAGCCGCTCACGGGCCAGCGCCCGCCGGGCCGGATCCGCCTCCACGCCCGTGGCCACGGCTCCCCGCCCGGCCGCCAGCAGCAGCGGCAGCCCGGCTCCGCAGTCCAGGCCGAGCAGCCGGTCGCCCGGCCCGACCTCCAGCCGGTCGTAGACCGCTTCGTACAGCGGTACAAGCATCCGTTCCTGGATCTCCGCCCAGTCCCGGGCGACGAGCGTCGCCGTCGGCGTCGGTGTCATCGAAAGAGCGCTCCTGATTCCGTGTCGCCCCCTTGCCCCCGTTGCCAGAGAACTCCCCATTCGCCCCCGCGTCCAGAGGAGCGCGGCACCCGATTCACGCATCGTGTGCCGGGCGCCGTACGATTCGCGGCATGGCAAAGGCACCCGTTCTCACCCCGCAGGCGGAGGATTTCCCCCGCTGGTACCAGGATCTGATCAACAAGGCCGAGCTGGCCGACAACGGTCCGGTCCGAGGCACCATGGTCATCCGACCGTACGGCTACGGCCTGTGGGAGCGGATGCAGCAGGAGATGGACGCGCGCATCAAGGACGCGGGCGCCCAGAACGCGTACTTCCCGCTGTTCATCCCGCAGTCGTACCTGACGAAGGAAGCCGAGCACGTCGAGGGCTTCGCGCCCGAGCTCGCCGTCGTCACGCACGGCGGCGGCAAGGAGCTGGAAGAGCCGGTCGTCGTCCGGCCCACGTCCGAGACGATCATCAACGACTACTTCTCCAAGTGGGTCCAGAGCTACCGCGACCTGCCCCTGCTGATCAACCAGTGGGCCAACGTGGTCCGCTGGGAGATGCGCCCGCGCGTGTTCCTCCGTACGAGCGAGTTCCTCTGGCAGGAGGGCCACACCGCCCACGCCACCTACGAGGACGCCCGCGACTACGCGGCCCGCATCCACACGGACGTCTACGGCGACTTCATGACGAACGTGCTCGGCATCGACGTCGTGCTCGGCCGCAAGACCGCCAAGGAGCGCTTCGCCGGCGCCATCAACACCCTCACCCTCGAGGGCATGATGGGCGACGGCAAGGCCCTGCAGCTGGGCACGAGCCACGAGCTCGGCACCAACTTCGCCAAGGCCTTCAACACCCAGTACCTGTCGAAGGAAGGCAAGCAGGAGCTCGTCTGGCAGACCTCGTGGGGCGTCTCGACCCGCATGGTCGGCGGCCTGATCATGTCCCACGGCGACGACAACGGCCTGCGGGTCCCGCCGCGCCTCGCGCACGTCCAGGTCGTCGTCATGGCGATCAAGGGCGACGAGGCCGTCACCAAGGTCCGCGAGCTGGGTGCCCAGCTGAAGGCCGCCGGCCTGCGGGTGCAGGTCGACGACCGCGTCGACACCCCCTTCGGCCGCCGCGCCGTGGACTGGGAGCTCAAGGGCGTACCGGTCCGCATCGAGATCGGTCCCCGCGACCTGGAGGCCGGCACCGCGATGCTGGCCCGCCGGATCCCGGGCGGGAAGACCCCCGTGCAGATCGACGCCCTCGCCGACCTGCTGCCCAAGGTGCTGGACGAGGACCAGGCGCAGCTGCTGCGCGAGTCCCGCGAGCGCCGTCTGGCCCGTACGTCCGACGTCGCGACCATCGGGGAGGCCGCCGAGGCCGCCGTCGCCGGTGGCTGGGCGCGGATCCCGTGGGCCGACCTCGGTCCGGAGGGCGAGGCCAAGCTGGCCGAGCAGGCCGTCTCCGTGCGCTGCCTGATCGCCGAGGACGGGTCGGTCCCGGAGGCGGACGACGCCCCGGGTACGCTCGCGATCGTCGCGCGCTCGTACTGACCGGGCCGCTACCGGCTCGTGTGCCCCGGCGTGCGGCTCGTGCCGCGCGCCGGGGCCGGTTCATGTCGGTCGACCGGGGCGATGTGGTCGACGTTACGTACCGACTCCTCCTGAGATCGGCGCACCCGTCCTCGTCAGGACGCATGAGACTGAACTGACTGGTACGTGCAAAAAATTTGGAATGGCCCGGAATCGGAACACCCGGGCACCTCGGCTCGTTGTCACGACGTGAGCACGACACCACCTGTTCTCGCCGCAGAGCTGGCGCAGGCGTGGGCCGATATTCAGCGGTACCACCCCGAGCTGCCTGACCTTGCCGCGCCCGAGTCCCTGATCGGAGAGTCCTCGTCCGCCTGCGGCGCCGAGCTCTCCTTCGAGCGACTGCTGCACGAGGCAGTCCACGGCATTGCAGCCGCCCGCGGTGTCCGCGACACCTCGCGCGCCGGCCGCTACCACAACCGCAGATTCCTCGCGATCGCCGAGGAGATGGGGCTGGACCACTCCGAGGAGCCGCACGCGAGCAGCGGTTTCTCCCTGGTCACGCTCAATCCGGAGGCGAAGCGCCGCTACCGTCCCACCATCGAGCGGCTGCAGCGCGCGCTGAAGGCACACACGGCCGCCACCGCGGCCGACACCAAGCGCAGCTTCCGGGGACCTGCCGCCCGGCACGGTTCCTCGGGCGGCGGCGTACGCGTCAAGGCGGTCTGCGACTGCGGGCGCAACGTCCGGGTGGTCCCCTCCGTGCTGGCCCAGGCGCCGATCGTGTGCGGTGGCTGCATGAAGCCCTTCCGCATCCCCGACGTGGCCATCGCGGCGGCCTCCTGACCGCCCTTCCCGTCGCCGCCGGGCCACCGCCCCACGGCGAACCGGGCGCCGGGCCATCGCCCCCACCGGGGCGGCCGCCGACGGCGCACGTACGGGTGGCCCGTACCGCCGGCGGGCACCGGTCCTGCCCGCCCGGCTGAGCGCGCCGCAGGCGTATGGCACAATGGCTAGCTGTACTCGACAGTCGCATAGGACCCCTCTCTCCTCCGGCTGACGCGTCCATCGGGCACCCGAGTACCGCAACCCCACGTGGCATCTCATGTGCCCAACCACGTCAAGTTCAGGAGACACCACTCCAGTGGCAGTCAAGATCAAGCTCAAGCGCCTCGGCAAGATTCGCCAGCCGCACTACCGCATCGTCGTCGCCGACGCCCGCACCCGCCGGGATGGTCGCGCGATCGAGGAGATCGGTATCTACCACCCGACCTACAACCCGTCGCGCATCGAGGTCAACGCCGAGCGTGCGCAGTACTGGCTGTCCGTCGGCGCCCAGCCCACCGAGGCTGTGCTCGCCATCCTGAAGCTGACCGGTGACTGGCAGGCCCACAAGGGTCTCCCCGCCCCCGCGCCGCTCCTGCAGCCGGAGACGAAGGAGAGCAAGCGTCGCTCCTTCGACGAGTTCGCCAAGGCCCTCGAGGGCATCGGCGAGGGCAAGGGCGAGGCCATCACGCAGAAGGCGAAGAAGGCCGACAAGAAGGCGGACGAGGCTGAGGCCGCCGCCGAGTCGACCGAGGCCTGAGCATGCTCGAGGAGGCTCTTGAGCACCTCGTGAAGGGCATTGTGGACAACCCCGACGAAGTGCAGGTCGCCTCGCGCAACCTGCGCCGCGGGCAGGTGCTCGAGGTCCGGGTCCACCCCGACGACCTCGGCAAGGTGATCGGCCGCAACGGCCGCACCGCACGTGCTCTGCGTACCGTCGTGGGCGCCATCGGCGGCCGTGGGATCCGCGTCGACCTCGTCGACGTGGACCAGGTCCGCTGAGCAGTTGATTCACCGGCACGGGCCGGGGAGGGCGTTGGTCGCCCGCCCCGGCCCGTGTCGTTTCTGCCTCCGGGCAGGAGCGACCATAGATGTGAGCAACCACGCCGCAGTAAGGGAAGAGCACAGTGGAGTTGGTAGTCGCGCGGATCGGCCGCGCCCACGGCATCAAGGGTGAGGTCACCGTCGAGGTGCGCACCGACGAGCCGGAGCTGCGACTGAGTCCCGGCGCCGTGCTCAAGACGGAGCCCGCGACGGCGGGACCGCTGACGATCGAGACGGGCCGCGTGCACAGCGGGCGGCTGCTGCTCCGCTTCGCGGGCGTCAAGGACCGCACCGGAGCCGAGTCGCTGCGCAACATCCTCCTGATCGCCGAGGTGGACCCCTCCGAGCTCCCGGAGGAGGAGGGCGAGTACTACGACCACCAGCTGATGGACCTGGACGTGGTGCTGGAGGACGGCACCGAGATCGGCCGGATCACCGAGATCTCCCACCTGCCCTCGCAGGACCTCTTCATCGTCGAGCGGCCGGACGGCACCGAGGTGATGATCCCCTTCGTGGAGGAGATCGTCGCCGAGATCGACCTGGAGGAGCAGCGCTGCGTCATCACCCCGCCGCCCGGGCTGATCGACGACCGTGACGCCGTCGTCGTCTCGACCCGGGACGAGGACGCCGCCGATTCCGGGGACGACGCCTGATGCGACTCGACGTCGTCACGATCTTCCCCGAGTACCTGGAGCCGCTGAACGTCTCCCTCGTCGGCAAGGCGCGCGCCCGCGGGCAGCTCGACGTCCACGTGCACGACCTGCGGGAGTGGACGTACGACCGGCACAACACGGTGGACGACACCCCGTACGGCGGTGGCCCCGGCATGGTCATGAAGACCGAGCCGTGGGGCGAGGCCCTGGACTCCGCCCTGGCCGACGGCTACGAGGCGGGCGCGCACGGTCCCGTCATGGTGGTCCCCACCCCCAGCGGCCGCCCCTTCACCCAGGAACTGGCCGTCGAACTCTCCGAGCGACCCTGGCTGATCTTCACACCGGCCCGGTACGAGGGCATCGACCGCCGGGTCATGGACGAGTACGCCACGCGCATGCCGGTGTACGAGGTCTCCATCGGCGACTACGTCCTGGCGGGCGGCGAGGCCGCCGTACTGGTGGTCACCGAGGCCGTGGCCCGGCTGCTGCCCGGGGTGCTCGGCAACGCCGAATCGCACCGCGACGACTCCTTCGCGCCGGGCGAGATGGCGAACCTGCTGGAGGGGCCCGTCTACACGAAGCCCCCGGTGTGGCGCGGCCGGGACATCCCCGAGGTGCTGCTCAGCGGGCACCACGGGAAGATCGCCCGGTGGCGCCGGGACGAGGCCTTCCGCCGGACCGCGCAGAACCGCCCCGACCTGATCGAGCGCTGCGAGGCCGCCGGCTTCGACAAGAAGGACCGGGAGATCCTCTCCGTCCTGGGCTGGCAGCCGTCCGCCGACGGCCGATTTTGGCGCAGGGCCCAGGCCGTGGAAGAATAGGCGGCTGCTGTGTGCTCGCGGGCGCCCCTGCCACAGGGGGACCGTCGTCCGCCGGGTCCCGCAGCTCCCGAATTCTCTACGGAAACCCGCACTGGCGACCTGTGGCGTCATGCGAAGAAAGCAGACGAAGAACATGTCTCACCTGCTCGACGGCGTCAACGCCGCCACGCTCCGCACGGACGTCCCGGCCTTCCGCCCGGGTGACACGATCAACGTGCACGTCCGCGTGATCGAGGGCAACCGCTCCCGTATCCAGCAGTTCAAGGGCGTAGTCATCCGCCGCCAGGGTGCCGGTGTCTCCGAGACCTTCACCGTGCGCAAGGTCTCCTTCAGCGTCGGTGTGGAGCGTACCTTCCCGGTCCACTCCCCGATCTTCGAGAAGATCGAGCTCGTCACCCGCGGTGACGTTCGCCGCGCCAAGCTGTACTACCTCCGTGAGCTCCGCGGCAAGGCCGCGAAGATCAAGGAGAAGCGCGACCGCTGAGGAAACTCCCGGAGTCCGGAGGCGGCCGGATAGGCTCGGCCCCGATGGACACCGAAGCACCTCACACGCAGCGCGGCCACTCTTCCCCCGTCGAGGGGGAGGGGCGGCCGCGTTTTGCGTTCCCCCGGACCGGGCGGACGGCCGGCGGGCGACCCCTCACCTGGCGCCGCGCCGCAGTGCTCGGTGTGATCTGCACCGTCTTCCTGCTGCTGTTCAGCAATTTCGTGGTCCAGCCCTTCCTGATCCCGAGCCGCTCCATGGAACCGACGCTCCAGGTCGGGGACCGGGTGCTGGTCAACAAGCTGGCGTACCGTTTTGGCGAACAGCCTCGGCGGGGGGACGTGGTGGTCTTCGACGGCACGGGCTCCTTCGTACGGGAACGCCCCGACGGCAATCCGATCGGCAGCGTGCTGCACGGCGCGGCCTCGGCGCTCGGGCTGGCCGAGCCGTCCGACACCGACTTCGTGAAGCGGGTCGTGGGGGTCGGCGGCGACGACGTGGTGTGCTGCGACGCCGGCGGGCGGGTGGCGGTCAACGGCGTGCCGCTGGAGGAGCCGTACCTCCATCCCGGCGACGCGCCCTCGGTGGTGCCCTTCCGGATCGTCGTACCGCTCGGGACGCTGTGGGTCATGGGTGATCATCGTTCCCAGTCCCGGGACTCCCGGGACCACCTGGGGGAACCGGGCGGGGGGATGGTGCCGGTGGAGAAGGTGATCGGGCGGGCCGACTGGATCGGTTGGCCGCTCTCGCGCTGGAACGACATCGGTGGTGGTCATGGGTAGCCGAGGGCGGTCGAAGGGCGGACGGGGACGGGGACCGGAACGGGACTGGGAATTCGAGCCCGAACCCGAGCCGGAGCCCACCCCGGCTCCGCTGGTGGGGGGCCGGCTGGAAGGCGGCCGGGCCGAACGGCGCCGGACGGCCCGCAAGGTGCGCCGGCGCCGCCGTACGCGCCGGGCCGGCGAGGTGCCGCTGCTGGTGGTCGTGGCGCTGTGCATCGCCCTGCTCCTCAAGACCTTCCTGGTGCAGGCCTTCTTCATTCCGTCGGGTTCGATGGAGCAGACGATCCGGATCGGCGACCGGGTCCTGGTGGACAAGCTGACGCCGTGGTTCGGCTCCAAGATCGAGCGCGGCGACGTCGTCGTGTTCAAGGACCCCGGCGGCTGGCTCAAGGGCGAGGCGGCCCGCCCGCCCAAGGACCCGATCGTGGTCAAGCAGATCAAGCAGGCACTGACCTTCATCGGCCTGCTGCCCTCGGCCGACGAGCAGGACCTCATCAAGCGGGTCATCGGCGTCGGCGGGGACACCGTCAAATGCTGTGACAGCCGGGGCCGGATCACCGTCAACGGATCGCCCCTCGATGAGCCGTACGTGAACCCGGGCAACACCCCTTCGGACATCACGTTCGACATCCAGGTGCCGGAGGGCCGGCTCTTCGTGATGGGCGATCACCGCGCGAACTCGTCCGACTCCCGCTTCCACCTCGACGAGGGCTTTCAGGGCACCATCCCCGAGAGCGGGGTCGTCGGGGAGGCCGTCGTGATCGCCTGGCCCTACGGGCACTGGGCCAAGTTCGAGCAGCCGGCGACCTTCCGGACGGTCCCCGATCAGGCACGGCGCGAGGGACGCGGGCGACGACGGCGCCGTCGGGGCGTGCCGTTCGCATAGTGTGTCCTCGGTCTCCCGCGCCTTAGGGAACTCCCGCTCGTTAAGGGAGGGGAGGGCCCGTGCCGGATTCGGCGCGGGCGGCAATCGCGAGTGAGGAGTGGATGTGGGGGACGTGGCGGTAGGCGCACGGTCCGGACGCGACGAAGGCGAGGAGCGGCCGGACGACGCCGTCGAGCGCGAGACCGAGGAGGACGGCGATGCCAAGGAGCACGCGCACCGGTCCTTCTGGAAGGAGCTCCCGCTCCTCATCGGCATCGCCCTGCTGCTGGCCCTGCTGATCAAGACGTTCCTGCTCCAGGCGTTCTCGATCCCGTCGGCCTCGATGCAGAACACCCTACAGATGGGTGACCGGGTGCTGGTGGACAAGCTGACCCCGTGGTTCGGCTCCGAGCCGGAGCGCGGCGAGGTCGTCGTCTTCCACGACCCCGCGGACTGGCTGTCGGGGCAGCCCACTCCCGAGCCGAACATCCTCCAGCAGGTGCTCAGCAAGATCGGCCTGATGCCGGACGCCTCCGAGAAGGACCTGATCAAGCGGGTCATCGCGATCGGCGGGGACACGGTCGAGTGCAAGAAGGGGGGACCGGTCGTCGTCAACGGCAAGGAGCTGGACGAGCCGTACATCTACCCCGGCAACACCCCGTGCGACGACGCCCCGTTCGGCCCGATCACCGTGCCCAAGGGCAAGATCTGGGTCATGGGTGACCACCGGCAGAACTCCGAGGACTCCCGCTACCACCAGCAGGACTCCACCAAGGGCTTCGTCCCGGTGGACAAGGTCGTCGGGCGGGCCGTGGTGGTCGCGTGGCCGGTCACCCGCTGGGCCACCCTGCCGGTCCCGGACACCTTCGACCAGCCGGGCATCGGCAACCAGGCCGCCGCGACCGCGCTCGGCCTCGGGGCCGCCGGGCTGGCCCCGGTCGGACTCGGCCCGGCCGCGCTGGGGCTCGCGGGAGCCGTCCCGCTGGTCATGTGGCGCAGGCAGAAGCTGACCAGCGGCCGTACCGACGGGTAGGGTGCCGCCCAGGTCGACGATCCCGGAGTGTGGGGGCGCTGCAATGGGCGGAACACAAGCAATACGCGGTGGCAAGGATGGCCGCGGCGGTCTCGGCAATGTGCTGTCGGGAATCGCCGTGGCCATCGGCTTTGCGCTCTTCCTGGGCGGCTTCGTGTGGGGGGCGGTCGTCTACCGGCCCTACACGGTGCCCACCGACTCGATGACGCCCACGGTGAAGCCCGGGGACCGGGTGCTGGCGCAGCGCATCGACGGCGCCGAGGTCCGCCGCGGGGATGTGGTCATCTTCACCGATTCCCTGTGGAGCGATTCCCCCATGGTCAAGCGGGTCGTCGGCATCGGCGGCGACGTCGTGAAGTGCTGCGGCGCGGCCGGCGAGCTGACGGTCAACGGCACCCGGCTGGACGAGCCGTACGCCGACACCACCAAGCCGGACACGGACCTGGCCATGCCCCCCGGACAGACCGCGCCCTCGGGGACCCCCTTCGAGGTGGCGGTCCCCGAGGGCAACCTCTTCCTGCTCGGCGACAGCCGGGCCGCCTCCCTGGACTCCCGGGCCCACCTGCAGGAGACCGGTCAGGGCAGCGTGCCCCGATCGGCCGTCAGCGCACGCGTCGACGCCCTGGCCTGGCCCTCCGTGTCGATGCTGGAGCGGCCGGCCACGTACGCCGCCCTGCCCGGCGGGATCTCGCGGCCCGGGCCGCTGCGCCTCCAGGTGGCGGCGGTGCTGGCCGGCGCCGTCCTGGTGCTGCTGGGGGCCGCGTACGGGCCGGTCGCACGGGTCCTGGCGCGCGGACGACGACCGGAGCGGGCCGGTGTCCGCTGACCCGGCCGCCGGGCACGGCCGCCGGAAGGTGTCGCGGGTGATCCTGCTGGACCCGGCCGACCGGATCCTGCTGCTGCACGGCTTCGAACCGGCCGACCCCTCCGACGACTGGTGGTTCACCCCCGGCGGCGGGCTGGAGGGGACCGAGAGCCGGGAGCAGGCCGCACTGCGCGAGCTGGCGGAGGAGACCGGGATCACGGAGGTGGAGCTGGGCCCGGTGCTGTGGCACCGCTACTGCTCCTTCCCCTTCGACGGGCGGCGCTGGGAACAGGACGAGTGGTACTTCCTCGCCCGGACGGCCCAGACCGAGACCGAGATGGGCGGCCTCACCGAGCTGGAGCGGCGCAGCGTCACCGGAGCCAGGTGGTGGACCTCCGAGGAACTTCTCGCGGCCCATGAGACGGTGTACCCGACCAGACTCGCCGAGCTGCTCCGTACGCTGCTCGACGACGGTCCTCCGGGTGAGCCGGTGGTCCTGGCCCCGGAAATCGTTTAGGGGCGCAGGGGCCTGGCGCACAATAGGGGGACGCACGGCTGAAGGGGAACATGCCATGAGTGCCGAGGACCTCGAAAAGTACGAGACCGAGATGGAGCTGAAGCTCTATCGGGAGTACCGCGACGTCGTCGGGCTGTTCAAGTATGTGATCGAGACGGAACGCCGTTTCTACCTCACGAACGACTACGAGATGCAGGTGCATTCGGTTCAGGGGGAGGTCTTCTTCGAGGTCTCCATGGCCGACGCCTGGGTCTGGGACATGTACCGGCCGGCCCGCTTCGTGAAGCAGGTGCGGGTGCTGACCTTCAAGGACGTGAACATCGAGGAGCTCAACAAGAGCGATCTCGAACTGCCCGGCAGCTGAGCCCGGCACCGGCGAGGCCGCCTCACCCGCAAGGGTGAGGCGGTTTTCCACATTCGCCGGACCGTCCACCAAGATCCACGAGGTGGGCGGGGGTGCGGGACCGTCGGTGCCGGAGGTGGTGCCGGATGAACGCGAAGTGCGTGGCACAGCAGGCATTGGGGCGGTACGGCGAGGAACTCGCGGCACGGCGGCTGACCGAAGCCGGGATGACCGTGATCGCGCGGAACTGGCGGTGCCGCGGCGGCGAGATCGACATCGTCGCCCGGGACGGGGACGCCGTCGTCGTGTGCGAGGTCAAGACCCGCCGGGCGGGTGAGTTCGAGCATCCCATGGCCGCCGTACGGCCCGCGAAGGCCGAGCGCCTGCGCACGCTCGCCGGGCGCTGGCTCGCCGACCACGGCGGACCGCCCCCGGGCGGGGTGCGCATCGACCTCGTCGGGGTCCTGCTGCCGCGGCGCGGCGCCCCGCAGGTGGAACACGTCAGGGGGGTGGCCTGATGGGGTTCGCGCGGGCCTGCTCGGTGGCCCTGGTCGGCGTCGACGGCGTGGTGGTCGAGGTACAGGCCGACCTGGAACCCGGCGTGGCCGCCTTCACCCTGGTGGGGCTGCCGGACAAGACCCTGGTCGAGAGCCGGGACCGGGTGCGGGCGGCCGTGGTCAACTCGGGAGCGGCCTGGCCGCAGAAGAAGCTCACGGTCGGACTGAGCCCGGCCTCCGTACCGAAATCGGGCGCCGGCTTCGACCTGGCCGTCGCGGCGGCCGTGCTCGGGGCCGCCGAAGTGGTCGACCCGGGCGCGATCGCCGACCTCGTCCTGATCGGGGAACTGGGGCTGGACGGCCGGGTGCGCCCGGTCCGCGGGATCCTGCCCGCGGTCCTCGCCGCGGCGGAGGCCGGCTACCGGCAGGTGGTGGTGCCGCAGCAGTGCGCGGCCGAGGCCGCGCTCGTACCGGACGTCTCGGTCCTCGGGGTACGCAGCCTGCGCCAGCTCATCGCGGTCCTGACCGGCGGGGAGGTCCCCGAGGAGGAACCCTGCGACCCGCCCGGCAGGCCGGACCCGATGCTGGCCGGACTGCTCGTCCCGGGGGCGGGGCTGGGCACGGGCCTCGCCCGGGGCCGGCCCGGCCGGGAGGACGGCACGGACTTTCCCGACCTCGCGGACGTGGCCGGGCAGCACACGGCGCGCCGCGCCCTGGAGGTGGCCGCCGCCGGAGGACACCACCTCTTCCTCAGCGGACCGCCCGGAGCGGGCAAGACCATGCTCGCCGAGCGGCTGCCCTGGCTCCTGCCGCCGCTCACCCGTCAGGATTCCGTGGAGGTCACGGCCGTCCACTCGGTCGCGGGAATCCTCCCGCCCGGCGAACCACTGGTCGCCAGACCGCCCTACTGCGCGCCGCACCATTCGGCGACCATGCAGTCCCTGGTGGGCGGCGGGACCGGGATCCCCAGGCCCGGGGCGGTCTCCCTGGCCCATCGAGGCGTTCTCTTCCTGGACGAGGCCGCGGAGTTCCACAGCCGGGCGCTCGACGCGCTGCGGCAGCCCCTCGAATCGGGACACGTGGTCATCGCCCGAGCCGCCGGAGTGGTAAGGCTGCCCGCCAGGTTCCTGATGGTGCTCGCCGCAAACCCGTGCCCGTGCGGGCGCCACACCCTGCACGGAGCCGGCTGCGAATGTCCGCCTTCGGTGATCCGGCGTTACCAGGCGCGGCTGTCCGGGCCGTTGCTGGACCGGGTGGACCTGAGGGTGGAGGTCGAGCCGGTGACCCGCTGCGACCTGCTGGGGCAGGGCGGCCGCGGGGAATCCACCTCGGTGGTCGCCGACCGGGTGCGTCAGGCCCGGGAGCGGGCCGCGGCCCGGCTCGCCGACACGCCGTGGCGGCTCAACTCCGAAGTGCCCGGGCAGGAACTGCGCACCCGGTGGCAGGCCGGGCCCGGCGCACTGGCCCCCGCCGAGCGCGATCTGGAACGGGGACTGCTCACCGCGCGCGGGCTGGACCGGGTGCTGCGGGTCGCCTGGACCGTGGCCGACCTGCGGGGGCGGGACCGGCCCGAGGCGCTGGACGTGGCCGTGGCGCTGGAGCTGCGGACCGGGATCGCCCGCGGGGCGATGTCGCTGCCCGGGGCCGGGTCATGACCGGCTCCGGGGACGCGGAACTGCTGGCGCGGGCTGCGCTCACCCGGGTGCTGGAGCCCGGCGACGCGCACGGCGGTCGGTGGCTGCGCGAGTTCGGCGCGGTGCGGCTGATACGGCTGCTGACCGATCCGGGGGCAGAGCCGGACACTCCGTCCGGCGTGGGACCCGAGCGGCTCGCCGGATACCGCAGACGGGCCGCGCTGGCCGATCCCGGGCGGGACCTCGCCGATGTTGCCGGGGCGGGGGGCCGGTTCGTCCACCCGGGGTCGGCCGAGTGGCCGACCCAGCTCGACGACCTGGGCGACGAGAGGCCCGTCGGGCTGTGGCTGCGGGGCCGGCCGAACCTGCGGACCTGGGCGCTGCGTTCGGTCTCCGTGGTCGGGGCCCGCGCCTGCACCCCGTACGGCGCGCACATGGCCCAGACCCTGGCCGCCGGACTCGCCGAGCGGGGCTGGGTCGTGGTGTCCGGCGCGGCGTTCGGGATCGACGGATCCGCCCACCGGGGCGCCCTCGCCTCGGGCGGCGCGACCGCGGCGGTGCTGGCCTGCGGGGTGGACGTCGCCTACCCGCGCGGACACGCCGGGCTGCTCGGCCGGATCGCCGGGCAGGGCCTGATCCTCGGGGAGCTGCCACCGGGCAGCCACCCGACACGCAGCCGGTTCGTCCTGCGCAACCGGGTCATCGCCGCCCTCACCCGGGGCACGGTCGTCGTGGAGGCCGCGCACCGCAGCGGTTCCCTGGTCACGGCCCGGCGGGCGCAGCGCCTGGGACGCTTCACGATGGGCGTCCCCGGACCCGCCACCAGCGGGCTCTCCGCCGGGGTGCACGAGCTGCTGCGGGGCGAGGCCGTGGTCGTCACCGACGCGGCCGAGGTGGTCGAGCTGGTCGGGGCCATGGGCGAGCTGGCTCCCGAGCGGCGCGGTCCGGTGCTCGCCCGGGACCTGCTCGACCCGGACACCGCCCGTGTGCTCGAAGCGCTGCCCGCCGGCCGCCCGGCGGGCGTGGCCGAGCTGGCACTTGCCTCCGGCACCGGCGTCGATGAAGTCATCGGCAGACTGTACGAACTTCACTCTCTGGGGTTCGTCGAACGGCAGGGCGACGGCTGGCAGTTGAGCAGACAAACGGCTGGAGGAGGCACACAAACCGGCGCTGCCCGGCGAGGCGGTCGTTGACCTGGGGTGTTCCGGTGAAAGAGTGAAACCGATGAGAGACGCGGTCTTCCCGGTGGCGGTCGCCGGGACCGAGCGCCAGGCGCCGGTCCCGGGGCGCCCGCGCGAGTCCGGGCGCCTCCCGGCCCCCGCGCCATCCCGTACTCTTCGCGCACCGCGACAATCCCGTCACGCTACGCTCCCAAGGAATCCGGCTCCGGCAAAGGCGAAGCATGCCCCAGCACACCTCAGGGTCCGACCGCGCTGCGGTGCCCCCCGCTGCCCGAGGCAGCGTGCGGTCCACCGCGCCCTCGTCCCTGGAGGTGCTGTGGCGCTCGTACAAGGAATCGGGTGACGAGCGGCTGCGGGAGCAGCTGATCCTGCACTACTCGCCCCTGGTCAAGTACGTGGCCGGCCGCGTCAGCGTGGGCCTGCCGCCCAACGTGGAGCAGGCCGACTTCGTCTCCTCCGGGGTCTTCGGGCTGATCGACGCCATCGAGAAGTTCGACATCGACCGGTCGATCAAGTTCGAGACGTACGCGATCACCCGGATCCGCGGCGCGATGATCGACGAGCTGCGGGCGCTGGACTGGATCCCGCGCTCGGTCCGGCAGAAGGCGCGCGCCGTGGAACGGGCCTACGCCACGCTGGAGGCCCAGCTGCGGCGCACCCCGACCGAGAGCGAGGTCGCCGGGGAGATGGGGATCGGTGTGGAGGATCTCCACACCGTCTTCAGCCAGTTGTCGCTGGCC
The DNA here is from genome assembly GCF_030440515.1 of Streptomyces xanthophaeus. Classification (GTDB taxonomy): domain Bacteria; phylum Actinomycetota; class Actinomycetes; order Streptomycetales; family Streptomycetaceae; genus Streptomyces; species Streptomyces kutzneri. The sequence goes on along the minus strand of NZ_CP076543.1, from coordinate 2,520,524 downwards.
AACGTGGTCGCCCTGGAGGAGCTGCTGCACGTCGGCGGGGAGGGCGGCGACCGCCTCTCGCTGATGGACACCCTGGAGGACACCGCCGCCGACAACCCGGTGGCGGTGGCCGAGGACCGCGAGCTGCGGCGCCTGCTGGCGCGGGCCATCAACACGCTGCCCGAGCGGGAGAAGACCGTGGTGACCCTCTACTACTACGAGGGCCTCACGCTGGCCGAGATCGGCAATGTCCTCGGCGTCACCGAGAGCCGGGTCAGCCAGATCCACACCAAGTCCGTCCTGCAGTTGCGCGCAAAGTTGGCAGATGTGGGGAGGTGAGCTTGCGCCACCTCCGTAGAGTGGATGCGTGCCCAGGATTCGAGCGGCCTCCGTGGCCGAGCACCGGTCGATGCAGCGCGGCGCCCTCTTGGACGCTGCGCGGTCCCTGCTGTCCGAAGGCGGGACGGAGGCGCTGACCTTCCCCGCCCTCGCGGAGCGCACCGGGCTCGCCCGGTCCTCCGTGTACGAGTACTTCCGCTCCCGCGCCGCCGTGGTCGAAGAACTGTGCGCCGTGGACTTCCCCGTGTGGGCCGCCGAGATCGAAGCGGCGATGGAACAGGCCCCGTCGCCGGAGGAGAAGATCGAGGCCTATGTGCGCAGCCAGTTGGGGCTGGTGGGCGACCGGCGGCACCGGGCGGTCGTGGCCATCTCGGCCAGCGAGCTCGACGCGGGGGCCCGCGAGAAGATCCGCGCGGCCCACGGCGGTCTCGTGGCGATGATCGTCGAGGCGCTGAGCTCCCTGGGGCACGCGGAGCCGCGACTGGCCGCGATGCTGTTGCAGGGGGTCGTGGACGCCGCCGTGCGGCGGATCGAGCTGGGCGCGGCCGAGGATCCCGCCGTCGTGACGGAGGCGGCCGTGGCCATGGCCTTGCGGGGCGTGCGCGGCTGAGGCCCCGGGGCTCCGCCCCCGGACCCCGCGCCTCAAACGCTGCCGAGGCTGGATCTCGCTCCCGCCGGGTGTGCCTGTGTGGCTCAAGGATCGGGGCTCCGCCCCGGACCCCGCGCCTCAAACGCCGGCGGGGCTGCATGTGGCAGGAGGCGGGGGGTTGCGTGGGGGGTGAGGGTGAGCGGGTTGAGGTACGTCTCGCCTGACAGGAGGCCCCAGTGGAGGCAGGGCTGCGGGCAGTGGGAGCCCTCCGTCAGGACCGCCACCACCTGGCCTGCCGCGACCTGCTCGCCCTCCGTGACCAGGGGCCGGACCGGCTCGTAGGTGGTGCGCAGCCCGTTCGGCAGGGCCAGCGAGAGAACTCCGCGCCCGGCGACGAGCCCGGCGTAGTGGACCTGGCCGGCCGCGACCGCCCGGACCTCCGCGCCCACCGGCGCGGACAGGTCCACACCGCGGTGACCGGCCGCGTAAGGGGTCGGCGGCGGGTCCCACCAGCGGGCCACCGACAGCGGGGCGGGCAGCGGGCGGACCCCGGGAAGGGCCGGCTGGGCCAGGGCCAGGAGCAGGCTGAGCAGCAAGGTCGTCATGGACCTCAGCGTCCCGCGCCAGCCGGACCGCCGCCCCGGCCTGTGGACGGCCGCGCCGTTGTGGACAACGGCGTCACCCGGCATACCGCCGGGTCCCGTACACTTCTTGTGGCGATCCGGGTCACCGGGTCGACTTCGCACGCCCCGGCGCCAGGCTGAAACAGCCAGGTGACAGCGTCTCTCGGTCCCTCATGGGGGCAGGGCGCGGTGGGGCGTCAGGAACCAAACCGAGAAACCAAGGAGATGGCCATGGCCGTCGTCACGATGCGGGAGCTGCTGGAAAGCGGCGTCCACTTCGGTCACCAGACCCGCCGTTGGAACCCGAAGATGAAGCGCTTCATCTTCACGGAGCGCAACGGCATCTACATCATCGACCTGCTGCAGTCGCTGTCGTACATCGACCGCGCCTACGAGTTCGTGAAGGAGACCGTCGCGCACGGTGGCTCCATCATGTTCGTCGGTACCAAGAAGCAGGCCCAGGAGGCCATCGCCGAGCAGGCGACGCGCGTTGGTATGCCGTACGTCAACCAGCGCTGGCTGGGTGGCATGCTCACCAACTTCTCCACCGTCTACAAGCGCCTTCAGCGTCTGAAGGAGCTTGAGGCGATCGACTTCGAGGACGTCGCCGCCTCGGGTCTCACCAAGAAGGAGCTCCTGGTCCTCTCCCGCGAGAAGACCAAGCTGGAGAAGACCCTCGGTGGTATCCGCGAGATGTCGAAGGTCCCCAGCGCCGTCTGGATCGTCGACACCAAGAAGGAGCACATCGCCGTCGGTGAGGCGCGCAAGCTCCACATCCCGGTCGTCGCGATCCTCGACACCAACTGCGACCCCGACGAGGTCGACTACAAGATCCCGGGCAACGACGACGCGATCCGTTCCGTCACCCTGCTCACCCGCGTGATCGCCGACGCCGTCGCCGAGGGCCTCATCGCCCGCTCCGGCGCTGCGACCGGTGACTCGAAGCCGGGCGAGAAGGCCGCCGCCGAGCCGCTCGCCGAGTGGGAGCGCGACCTGCTCGAGGGCGAGAAGAAGGCCGACGACGCCGAGGCCGCCCCGGCCGAGGCCGCTGCCCCGGCCGCCGAGGCTGTCGAGGCCCCGGCCGCCGACGCCGAGCAGGCCTGACCCACTGAGAGCGCCCGGCGTTCACCCGCCGGGCACTCGCAGTACGGACGATGACGGCGGGGGAGCCGCGCCAAAAGCGCGGCGCCTCCGCCGTTCACCCGTAGATCTACGACTTCGAGAGAGAATCACAGACTCATGGCGAACTACACCGCCGCTGACGTCAAGAAGCTCCGCGAGCTCACCGGCGCCGGCATGCTGGACTGCAAGAACGCGCTCGTGGACGCCGACGGTGACGTCGACAAGGCCCAGGAAGCGCTCCGCATCAAGGGTCAGAAGGGCGTCGCCAAGCGCGAGGGCCGTTCTGCCGAGAACGGTGCGGTCGTCTCCCTCATCGCCGACGACAACACCTCCGGTGTCATCGTCGAGCTGAAGTGCGAGACCGACTTCGTCGCCAAGGGCGAGAAGTTCCTGGCCGTCGCCAACCAGCTGGCCGCCCACGTGGCCGCCACCTCCCCGGCCGACATCGAGGCGCTGCTCGCGTCCGAGATCGAGCCCGGCAAGACCGTCACCGCTTTCGTCGACGAGGCCAACGCCAACCTCGGCGAGAAGATCGTCCTGGACCGCTTCGCGCAGTTCAGCGGCGGCTACGTGACCGCGTACATGCACCGCACGATGCCCGACCTGCCGTTCCAGATCGGCGTCCTGGTCGAGCTCGACAAGGAGAACGCCGAGGTCGCCCGCGGCGTCGCGCAGCACATCGCCGCGTTCGCCCCGCAGTGGCTGTCCGCCGAGGACGTCCCGGCCGAGAAGGTCGAGTCCGAGCGTCGCATCGCCGAAGAGGTCACCCGCGCGGAGGGCAAGCCCGAGGCTGCCATCGCGAAGATCGTCGAGGGTCGCGTCAACGGCTTCTTCAAGGACGCCACGCTGCTCGGCCAGGCCTACGCCCTGGACAACAAGAAGTCCGTCCAGAAGGTTCTGGACGAGGCCGGTGTCACCCTGAAGCGCTTCACCCGCATCAAGGTCGGCATCTGAGTCCGTCCGTACGCGACGGACACCGGACCCCGGTAGGGTCTGAGGCAGTCGTCCGCGCTTGCGCGAGGCGACCGCAGATCTGACGAGGAGGCCATTGCCGTAGAGGGAACCGCAAGGACCCACCGGCAATGGCCTTCTTCGTATGTGCACGAGGAGATCTCCATGAATCAGGGCGTGGACCCCCACACCGCATCCGACGACAAGAGCGACCAGGACAAGAAGGGCCGCCGCTTCATGCTGAAGCTGTCGGGCGAGGCCTTCTCCGGTGGCGGAGGACTGGGCGTCGACCCCGACGTCGTCCACGCCATCGCGCGTGAGATCGCCGCGGTGGTCCGCGACGGCGCGGAGATCGCCGTCGTGATCGGCGGCGGCAACTTCTTCCGCGGCGCCGAACTCCAGCAGCGCGGCATGGACCGGGCCCGGTCCGACTACATGGGCATGCTCGGTACCGTCATGAACTGCCTCGCGCTCCAGGACTTCCTGGAGAAGGAGGGCATCGACTCCCGCGTGCAGACCGCCATCACCATGGGCCAGGTGGCGGAGCCGTACATCCCGCTGCGTGCCGTGCGGCACCTGGAGAAGGGCCGCGTCGTCATCTTCGGCGCCGGCATGGGCATGCCCTACTTCTCCACCGACACCACGGCCGCCCAGCGCGCCCTGGAGATCGACGCCGAGGCCCTGCTCATGGGCAAGAACGGTGTCGACGGGGTCTACGACTCCGACCCGAAGAAGAACCCGGACGCGGTGAAGTTCGACGCGCTGGAGTACAGCGAGGTCCTCTCCCGCGACCTCAAGGTCGCCGACGCCACCGCGATCACGCTCTGCCGCGACAACAAGCTGCCGATCCTTGTTTTCGAGCTCCTGGCCGAGGGCAATATCGCCCGCGCCGTCAAGGGTGAGAAGATCGGCACGCTCGTGAGCGACCAGGAAACCCGGGCCTGAGCAGTCCGCTGCCGGACCGAGCGAGCCGCAGGCCGGCTCGCCGGCCCCGCCCGCCCGCCTGAACCATCCATATCTGACATGCAGGAGCACGTGGTGACCGAAGAGATCCTCCTCGAGGCCGAGGAGAAGATGGAAAAGGCCGTCGTCGTCGCCAAGGAAGACTTCGCCGCGATTCGCACCGGTCGTGCGCACCCGGCGATGTTCAACAAGATCGTGGCGGAGTACTACGGCGCCATCACGCCCATCAACCAGCTCGCCTCCTTCTCGGTGCCCGAGCCGCGCATGGCGATCGTGACCCCGTTCGACAAGAGCGCCCTGCGCAACATCGAGCAGGCCATCCGCGACTCCGACCTCGGTGTCAACCCGAGCAACGACGGCAGCATCATCCGGGTGACCTTCCCCGAGCTGACGCAGGACCGCCGCAAGGAGTACATCAAGGTCGCGCGCACCAAGGCCGAGGACTCGAAGATCTCGCTCCGCGCCGTCCGCCGCAAGGCCAAGGACGCCCTTGACAAGCTGGTCAAGGACAAGGAGGCCGGCGAGGACGAGGTGCGCCGCGCGGAGAAGGAGCTCGACGACACCACCGCGAAGTACGTCGCGCAGGTGGACGAGCTCCTGAAGCACAAGGAAGCCGAGCTCCTCGAAGTCTGATGAACGACACTTCCTGGCAGCCGGAGCCGGTTCCGGCGGGTCCCGCATACGATGCGCAGGTGGGCCCGCACACTCGGCCCATGCCCATCGTGCCCGATGCCGCCGGCCGTGACTTCGACGACCGGGAAGCACGCGATCGGGGGGTCGCCGCCGACAGCGGCCCCCTCTTCCGCGCCGATACGCCGCCGCAGGAGCCCATGCCCAGCCCCCCGCCTCCGCATGCCCAGCAGCCGCAGGACGCCTCGCCCCCGCCGCCGAAGAAGCGCGCGGGCCGGGATCTGCGGGCCGCCATAGGGGTGGGCGTGGGTCTCGGCGCGGTGATCTTCGCCTCGCTGCTGATCGTCAAGGCCGTCTTCGTCGGCGTCATCGTCGTCGCGGTCGTCGTCGGCCTGTGGGAGCTCACCTCCCGGCTGCAGGAGCAGAAGGGCATCAAGGCCCCGCTGGTCCCGCTCGCGGTCGGCGGCGCCGCCATGGTCATCGCCGGATACGTCCGGGGGGCCGAGGGTGCCTGGGTCGCCATGGCCCTGACCGTGCTGGCGGTCCTGGTGTGGCGGATGACCGAACCACCCGAGGACTACCTCAAGGACGTCACGGCGGGCGCCTTCGCGGCGTTCTACGTGCCCTTCCTGGCCACCTTCGTCGCGATGCTCCTCACCGCCGACGACGGCCCCGAGCGCGTGATCACCTTCCTGCTCCTGACCGTGGTCAGCGACACCGGGGCCTACGCGGTCGGCTGGCGCTTCGGCAAGACCAAGCTCGCGCCGCGCATCAGCCCCGGCAAGACCCGCGAGGGACTGTTCGGCGCGGTGGCCTTCGCGATGGCGGCCGGCGCGCTGTGCATGGAGTTCCTGATCGACGGCGGTTCCTGGTGGCAGGGCCTGCTGCTGGGCCTCGCGGTCGCGGTCAGCGCCACCCTGGGCGACCTGGGCGAGTCGATGATCAAGCGGGACCTGGGCATCAAGGACATGGGCACCCTGCTGCCGGGACACGGCGGCATCATGGACCGGCTGGACTCCCTGCTCCCGACGGCCCCCGTGGTGTGGCTGCTGCTGGCGGCCTTCGTCGGCACCGGCTGACCCGTCCGGGTTATCCTGGAAAGCGCGCCACTCACAGGTGGTGCGCTTTCCCGTTTCTACGGGATGGACCCGTGAGCTCTCCGGGCACCGGGCGTGCCATCACGTCGACTCCGCTCGCGTGCGGAGATCGCCCGCCCAGGGTTCGTCAGACTTGAGGAGTACCACTCATGGCCCCCCGTCCTGTTCCGGGTGAGCTTACTTTTGTCGCCCCTCGCGGGGCCAAGAAGCCGCCCCGGCACCTTGCCGACCTGACCCCGGCCGAGCGCCGCGAGGCGGTCGCCGCGATCGGCGAGAAGCCGTTCCGGGCCAAGCAGCTCTCCCAGCACTACTTCGCCCGGTACGCGCACGACCCGGCCGAGTGGACCGACATCCCGGCCGGCTCGCGGGAGAAGCTCCAGCAGGAGCTGCTGCCGGACCTGATGAGCGTCATCCGGCACATCTCGTGCGACGACGACACCACCCGCAAGACCCTGTGGAAGCTGCACGACGGCACGCTCGTCGAGTCCGTGCTGATGCGCTACCCCGACCGGGTCACCATGTGCATCTCCTCGCAGGCCGGCTGCGGCATGAACTGTCCGTTCTGCGCCACCGGCCAGGCGGGCCTGGACCGCAACCTGTCCACCGCCGAGATCGTGCACCAGATCGTCGACGGCATGCGCGCGCTGCGTGACGGCGAGGTCCCCGGCGGTCCGGCACGCCTGTCGAACATCGTCTTCATGGGCATGGGCGAGCCGCTCGCCAACTACAACCGCGTGGTCGGCGCCATCCGCCGGCTCACCGACCCGGAGCCCGACGGCCTGGGTCTGTCGCAGCGCGGTATCACCGTCTCCACCGTCGGCCTGGTCCCGGCCATGCTGCGCTTCGCCGACGAGGGCTTCAAGTGCCGTCTGGCCGTCTCGCTGCACGCGCCGGACGACGAGCTGCGCGACACCCTCGTCCCCGTGAACACCCGCTGGAACGTCCGCGAGGTGCTCGGCGCGGCCTGGGAGTACGCCGAGAAGTCCGGACGCCGGATCTCGATCGAGTACGCCCTGATCCGAGACATCAACGACCAGGCCTGGCGCGGTGACCTCCTGGGCAAGCTGCTCAAGGGCAAGCGGGTGCACGTCAACCTGATCCCGCTCAACCCGACGCCGGGCTCCAAGTGGACCGCCTCGCGTCCCGAGGACGAGAAGGCCTTCGTGGAGGCCATCGCCCGCCACGGCGTGCCGGTGACCGTACGGGACACCCGGGGCCAGGAGATCGACGGCGCGTGCGGCCAGCTGGCTGCCTCGGAGCGCTAGATTCCGCTTCTGTTCGACGCGATTCGGCCACGGGGTACCCTGTGGCCGAACCAATTTCATATTCCGACAGGGGAGCGCCACAGCGCTGAGAGTGCGGTATCCGTCATCCGCAGACCCTCTGAACCTCGCCCCGGTCATTCGGGGTAGGAAGTTCGGTCACCACTCTTGCTGTTGCGCCCTGCCCGGCGTCCGCTCTCGCAGCGCCGGGCAGGGCCGCGTCTTCTCCTGGACATCCCAGGAGGAATTCACCGATGAGCACCACCAAGAAGCTGGCGGGCGTCGCGCTCGCGGCCGCGCTGGGCGTCACCACGCTCAGCGCCTGCGGCGGCGGCGACGCCGAGGACAAGACCGCGGAGGCGAGCGGCGCCCCGAAGTCCAAGACCGTCACGCTCGTCTCCCACGACTCCTTCAACGTGACCGAGGCGGTCCTCAAGGAGTTCGAGCAGCAGAGCGGCTACACGGTCAAGGTCCTGAAGTCCGGGGACGCGGGCGCGGCGCTGAACCAGGAGATCCTCACCAAGGGCTCCCCGCGCGGCGACGTCTTCTTCGGCGTGGACAACACCCTCCTCTCGCGCGCCCTCGACAACGGCATCTTCACCCCGTACGAGGCCAAGGGCCTCGCCGACGTGAAGCCCGAGTACGTGCTCGACAAGGAGCACCGGGTCACCCCGATCGACTCCGGCGACATCTGCGTCAACTACGACAAGGCGTACTTCGCCGAGAAGAAGATCGCCCCGCCGCAGACGCTGGACGACCTGACCAAGCCGGAGTACAAGAACCTCCTGGTCACCGAGAACGCCGCGACCTCCTCGCCCGGTCTCGGCTTCCTGCTCGCCTCCGTCGGCAAGTACGGCGAGGACGGCTGGAAGGACTACTGGAGCAAGCTGAAGGCCAACGGCGTCGAGGTCGTCGACGGCTGGGAGCAGGCCTACAACGAGCGCTTCTCCGGCTCCGCGGGCGGCAAGAAGGCCAAGGGCGACCGCCCGCTGGTCGTCTCCTACGCCTCCAGCCCGCCGGTCGAGGTCCTGTACGGCGAGCCGCAGCCGGCCGAGGCCCCCACGGGCGTCTCCACCGGCACCTGCTTCCGCCAGATCGAGTTCGCGGGTCTGCTCAAGGGCGCCAAGAACGAGGAGGGCGGCAAGGCCCTCGTGGACTTCCTGGTCAGCAAGAAGTTCCAGGAGGACATGCCGCTCCAGATGTTCGTGAACCCCGTGACGAAGGACGCCGTCCTGCCGGAGCTGTTCACCAAGCACGGTGTGGTGGTCGAGAAGCCGGAGAACGTGGCTCCCGAGACCATCGCCAAGAACCGTGAGCAGTGGGTCAAGGCATGGACCGCGCTCGTCGTGAAGTAAGCGGTACCAAGGAGCCGGGCGTGGCGTCGGGGGACGCCGCGCCGGGCTCCGGCCCCCGTGAGGGGGCGCGGGCGACCGCCGTGCGGCTCGCCCTGATGGCCGTCCCCCTCGCCTTCTTCGGGCTGTTCTTCGCCTACCCCGTCGCCGCGATCGTCGGGCGCGGCCTGAAGACCGACGAAGGGTGGCAGTTCGGCCGCTTCGCGGAGGTGCTGGCCCGGCCCGACATCGCCGACGTGCTGTGGTTCACCACCTGGCAGGCGTTCGCCTCGACCCTCCTCACCCTGCTGATCGCGCTCCCCGCCGCGTACGTCTTCGCGCGCTTCGAGTTCCCGGGCAAGCAGCTGCTGCGCGCCGTCGTGACCGTTCCCTTCGTGCTGCCGACCGTGGTGGTCGGCACCGCCTTCCTCGCGCTGCTGGGGCGGGGCGGTCTGCTGGACGAACTGGCGGGCGTCCGGCTCGACACCACCGTCTGGGCGATCCTGCTCGCACACGTCTTCTTCAACTACGCCGTCGTCGTCCGCACGGTCGGCGGGCTGTGGGCCCAGCTGGACCCGCGCCAGGAAGAGGCCGCCCGGGTGCTGGGCGCCGGACGGTTCGCCGCCTGGCGGCGCGTGACGCTGCCCGCGCTCGCCCCGTCGGTGGCCGCCGCCTCGCTGATGGTGTTCCTGTTCACCTTCAGCTCCTTCGGCGTCGTACTGATCCTCGGCGGACCGTCGTACTCCACCCTGGAGGTGGAGGTCTACCGGCAGACCGCGCAGCTTCTGGACCTGCCGACGGCGGCCGTCCTGACGATGGTGCAGTTCGCCGCGATCGGCGCGATCCTCGCCGTGCACGCCTGGACCGTCCGCAAGCGCGAGACCGCGCTGCGGCTGGTCGATCCGGGCCGCACCACGCACCGGCCGCGCGGCTGGGCGCAGCGCACCCTGCTGGGCGGCGTGCTGCTGACCGTCGCGCTGCTGATCGCGGCGCCGCTGGGCGTGCTGGTCGAGCGGTCCTTCGACACCCCCGGCGGCTACGGCCTCGGCTACTACCGGGCCCTGCAGGACGCGGGCGCCGGTGGCGGGACCTTCCTGGTCGCGCCGCTGGAGGCGATCTGGAACTCCCTGCAGTACGCGCTCGCCGCCACCGCGATCGCCCTGGTCATCGGGGGACTCGCGGCCGCGGCGCTGACCCGGCGCGGGGGCCGCTTCGTACGCGGCTTCGACGCGCTGCTGATGCTCCCGCTCGGGGTGTCCGCGGTGACCGTGGGCTTCGGTTTCCTGATCACCCTGGACAAGCCGCCGCTGGACCTGCGGACCTCGTGGATCCTGGTGCCGCTGGCGCAGGCCCTGGTGGGCGTGCCCTTCGTCGTACGGACCATGCTGCCGGTGCTGCGCGCGGTGGACGGGCGGCTGCGGGAGGCCGCCGCAGTGCTCGGCGCGTCGCCGCTGCGGGCCTGGCGGGAGGTGGACCTTCCGCTGGTGCGGCGGGCGCTGCTGATCGCGGCCGGGTTCGCCTTCGCGGTGTCGCTGGGGGAGTTCGGCGCGACCGTGTTCATCGCGCGGGCGGACCGGCCGACGCTGCCGGTGGCCGTGGCGCGGCTGCTGGGGCGGGCCGGAGAACTGAACTACGGGCAGGCGATGGCCCTGAGCACGATCCTGATGCTGGTGTGCGCGGTGTCCCTGCTGCTGCTGGAGCGACTGCGGCCCGACAAGACCTCCGGAGAGTTCTGATGACACTGCTTCAGCTGGAGGGGGTGTCGGTCCGCTTCGGCGAGCGCGCGGCCCAGTACGCCCTGGACGGCGTGGACCTCGCGGTCGCCGAGCATGAGGTGGTGTGCGTGCTGGGGCCGAGCGGAAGCGGCAAGTCCACGCTGCTGCGGGTCGTCGCCGGACTGCAGCAGGTGTCCGCCGGCCGGGTGCTGCTGGGCGGGGCCGACCAGGCGGGCGTACCGGTGCACCGGCGGGGCGTGGGCCTGATGTTCCAGGACCACCAGCTCTTCCCGCACCGCGACGTCGGCGCGAACGTCTCCTTCGGCCTGCGCGTGCGGGGAGCCGGACGGGCCTCGTCCGCGGACCGGGTCGCGCAACTGCTGGAACTGGTCGGGCTCCCCGGGGCCCAGGGCCGGGCGGTGGCCTCCCTGTCGGGCGGCGAGCAGCAGCGGGTGGCGCTGGCCCGGGCGCTGGCACCGTCGCCGCGGCTGCTGATGCTCGACGAACCGCTGGGGCAGCTGGACCGGGGGCTGCGGGAGCGGCTCGTGGTGGAGCTGCGGGGGCTGTTCTCCCGGCTGGGCACGACGGTGCTGGCCGTCACGCACGACCAGGGCGAGGCGTTCGCCCTGGCCGACCGGGTGGTGGTGATGCGGGACGGCCGGATCGCGCAGGCCGGGACCCCGCTGGAGGTGTGGCAGCGGCCCGCGTCGGAGTTCGTGGCGCGGTTCCTCGGCTTCGAGAACGTGGTCCCGGCCGTGGTATCGGGCACGCGGGCCGCCACCGCGTGGGGCAAGGTCCCCGTACCGGCCGGATCCCCCGAGGGGGAGCAGCGGCTGCTGATCCGCCCGGCCGGCGTCGTGCTCTGCGCGGCGGGCCTGCGCTGCGAGGTGGTCTCCCGCACCTTCCGCGGCACGCACGTCGCGCTGCTGCTGCGGCCGGAGGCGGGACCGGTGTTGGAGGCCGAGTGCGGGCTGGCGGGGGCGCCGGCCGTGGGGGAGCGGGTCGAGGTGACCTTCACCCCCGCCGAGGTGGTCGTACTGCCCGAAGAGGACACTCCCTAGGGACGGATGCCGTCGCAGGCGATCGGCAGGTGGCGCGGGCCGCGCAGGACCGCGTTCTGCCGGTACTGGGGCGGGTCCTCCAGCAGCCGGGGGTTCTCCAGCCGGCGGGCCAGCTCGCTCAGTGCCAGCTGGGCCTCCTGCCGGGCCAGCGGCGCCCCGAAGCAGCTGTGGATCCCGCTGCCGAGGCCGAGGTGCTGGATGTCCTTGCGGTCGGGGTCGAAGCGGTCGGGGTCCTCGAACCGCTTCGGGTCGCGGTTCCCGGAGGCCAGCATCAGCCACAGGGACGCGCCCTTGGGGATGGTGACACCGGCGACCTCGACGTCGGACAGGGTGGTGCGCTGGGGCAGCAGCTGCACCGGCGGCTCGTACCGCAGCAGCTCCTCGACGATCGGGACGGCCAGGTCGGGATCGTCGCGCAGCCGCTGGAGGACCTCCGGGTGGCGCAGCAGCGTCAGCATCCCGTTGGTGATGAGGTTGACCGTGGTCTCGTGGCCCGCGATCAGCAGCAGCGCGGAGGTGCTGAGCGCCTCCATGGTGGTCATCGCACCGTCCGGACCGTCCGCCGTCGCCAGCTGGGACAGCATGTCGTCGCCCGGCTTCTTGCGGCGCTCCTCGATCAGCCCGGCCAGGTACATGCCCAGCTCCATGCGGGCGTCCATCGCGCCCTTGCCGTGCTGCGTGGGGTCCGCGTCCGGGTCGGGGTCCAGGCTGGCGGCCAGGGTCTCCGCCCACACGTGGAAGCGGGGCTCGTCCTCGCGGGGGATGCCGAGCAGCCGGCAGATGACCGAGACCGGGAAGGGGTACGCGAACTGGTCGACCAGGTCGATCCGGTCCATCTGTCCGGTCTCCACGATGCCGTCGATGAGCCCGGAGACGAGGCCGCCGAGTTCCTCGCGCATGTCGTGCACCCGGTGAGGGGCGTGCGGCGGCCCGAAGGGGCGGTTCGTCATCCGCCGCAGGCGGTCGTGGTCGGGCGGGTCGAGCTTGAGGAAGGACGGGGGCAGCGTGGTCCCCTCCTCGTCGGACTGGCCCCCCAGCGGATCGTCCCCGGTCGCCTTCAGGTTCTTGGCGTCGGAGCTGATCCGCGGGTCGTGCAGGAGGCTGTGGATCTCGTAGTACGTGCTGATGACGTACGGTCCGTCCCCGTCGTGGGACACCGGCGTCTTGCGGAGTTCCTCGTACAGCGGGTACGGATTCGCACGGTTCGCGTAGTCGATGATCTCCCGCAACAGGGCTTGTGTCATGACAGGTCCTCGTGATCCTCGGGGGAGGGCGCGGTGCGGCGCGGCCGGTGGTGCGCGGGGGCGAAGGTCATCTTCCGGGAGTGAAGGTCATCTTCCTGTCGGCCGGTGAATAGCCGCTCAGCGTGATGGTCGGCCCGTGGGTGGGGACGGACGGGTCCGGGAAGTCGGCCGGCAGCGGCTTGGCTCCGTCGGGCCTGCGGTCCACCGTGGAGAACTCCGGCGGGAACGGCGCCGTGGCCTCGATCTGCTGCTCGTAGAACGGCAGCCACCGGCAGTTGTCGAAGGTGACGGCGGCGATCAGCCGCCCCTGGTACCCGTACACGGCCGCGAACCGGCGCTCGGCGAGCGAGCCCTGGGTGATGAGGATCTCGGTCCCCATCGGCGGTACCCCGACCGACTTGATGTTCACGCCGAACTGGGAGGACCAGAACGCCGGAACCCACAGGTGGGGGCGGCGGTCGGCGCTCTCGCTGAGCATGTTGTGCGCGGCGGTGTCGGCCTGGGCGACGGCGTTGCCCCAGTGCTCCAGCGACAGGAACTGGTAGCCGAACAGGGCGTGCGGGGAACGTGCCACGTCACCCGCCACGTAGATGTCATCGGTGACGATGCCCCGGACGTCGAAGGCCCGGCAGCCCGCATCGCAGGCGATGCCCCGCGGGCCCGCACCGAGCCCGGAGCCGGCGAGCCACTCGGTGTTGCGCTGCGCGCCCAGCGAGACGACCACCACGTCCGCCTCGACGGTGGACCCGTCGGAGAAGTGCGCGGCGCGGACCCGCCCGGAGGGGTCACCCTCCAGCGAGGTCACCATGATTCCGGTGCGCAGGTCGACGCCGTTCTCACGGTGCATCTCGGCGGCCACCGCGCCGATCACCCCGCCCAGCGCTCCGACCAGCGGCGCCTCGCCCCGCTCGGCGACGGTGACGTCCAGGCCGCGCTCGCGGCACGCGGAGGCGATCTCGGACCCGGTGAAACCGGCTCCGATGACCAGGACCCGGCGGGGACCGGCGGCCAGGGCCCGTTGCAGCCCCTCGCCGTCGTCCCGGGTGCGCAGTACGAAGACACCCTTGAGGGCGCCTTCCTCCGGATTGGGCCAGGGCCGGGCGCGTACGCCGGTGGCGATCAGCAGCCGGTCGTACTCGACCTCGTCGCCGTTGCCGAGCCTGACCCGGCGCCCGGCCATGTCCAGGCCCGTGGCCGGGACCCCGAGGCGCCAGTCGGCGTCGATGGCCCGGCGGCGGGGGAGCGCGGTGTGGTCGGCGACCGCGTTGCCCAGCAGGACCTGCTTGGACAGCGGGGGCCGGTCGTACGGCTCGTACGGTTCGTCGCCGATCATCGTGAGCGAACCGGCGAAACCCTTCTCGCGCATGGTCTCGGCGGCCCGCAGACCGGCCAGGGACGCGCCGACGACGACGATGCGGCCCTCGCGCTTGAGGTGCTCCAGGGATCCGTCGTGTGTTCCTGCACCGGTCACCGCGCGCCTCCGGAAGGAGATCCGGCGCCGGCCACGGCGTCCGGGGCCACCATGTTCGCCATGTCCTCGTCCGTGATCTCCAGAAGGATGGCCTGTACCGGACAGGCAGCCACGGCACGCATGACGTCCTCGCGCTGCTCCGGATCCGCCTGCGGGTTGTAGAGCAGCGACTCGTCGCCGTGCATGGCGAAGACATCGGGAGCGAGGAAAGCGCACTGGGCGTATCCCTGGCAGCGGTTGAGGTCGACGACAAGCCTCATGACGGTTCTGCCTTTCCCTCGGCCGTTCCTCCCCGTCACCCCCCGAACCCCCGGGTCCTCCCCTTCCCACCAGCATGCACGCGGCACCCACAGGCCGCCTGCCGGAGTGCGGATCCCCAGGTCAGGGCGGGTCTGTGGAGGCCGGGGGCCGGCGTGAGGTGCCGCGCCGGACGCGCAGGATGTACAGGCTGAGGATCAGCGCCCAGACCGGGAACACCAGCTCGGACCAGGGCACTCCGGAGCCGACCACCAGCAGGACCAGGCCGACGACGGTGCCCAGCAGGGCCAGTGGCCGCGGGAAGACGCCGAGCATCCGCCCGATGGTCGAGGTCGCGAGGACGAAGACGGCCGCCATCCGCATGGCGTACGTCGCGAGGAGGGTGTAGGCGAAGTGGCGGCCGAAATCGGAGGGCGTGCCCTCGGCCAGCACCGTGCCCGCCGCCGCGGCCGAGGCGAACAGGGTGGCCACGAAGACGAATCCGCTGCCGAGGAACACGGTGGCGACGAACCGGTCCTCGGCCGCACCCGTGTGCGCGCGCAGGGCACCCATGAACCAGAGGAAGAAGATGCCCGCGAAGGGCACGATCTCCAGTGCCACTTGGACCGCCCAGCGCTTGTCCGGGTCGACGGGCAGGTCGGCGGCGTTGCCCGACGGGACGGCGATCCGCATCAGGACGATCGCCGCCCCGAGCAGCAGGGCGAAGGCGATTCCGGCCATCCCGGCCGCGCGTGGCGTATCGAGCCGATCGGTCGTGGGACTCACGAACCCCTCACTCTCTCCCCTGGTCCAGCAAGCGGCAGTCACTGCCGCTCCACCACCGGGGGCGGCCGACCGGGTGAGGGGGCCCGGCCGGCCGGCGGGTCAGCCGACCGGCTCCGGCACCGGGGCGGCCGCCCCCTCGTCGGCCCCCTCGTGCTTGCCGTACCAGGCGACCGCCACCGCTCCGGCCACGGCCATGACGAAGCCGAGGACCGCGAGCCAGGCCAGGCCGGGGCGGGAGGCGTCGCCGAGCCACAGGACGCCGATCGCGCCGGGGAGCACCGTCTCGCCGACGACCAGGGCCGCCGTCGCGCCGTTCACCGAGCCGATCTGGAGGGCGACCGTGTGCAGGTACATGCCGCCGATGCCCGCCACCAGGATGGCGTAGAGGGCCGGGTCGGTGAGGAGGGTGCCGAGGTCGAACGGGTCCACGCCGTTCAGGATCCGGACGCCGACGCCGAGCGCGCCGAAGCCCAGGCCCGACAGCAGGCCCGCCAGGATCGCGGCGCCGCCGCCCAGGAGGCGTACGGCCACCGTGCCGCCCACCATCAGCAGCAGGGTGATCCCCAGCAGCCACCAGTGCGTGGACATCGGCGCGTGGTGGCCGCCCTCGTGGCCCGCGGCCGTCGCCAGCAGCACGAGCGCGGTGCAGACGACACCGATCGAGGCCCATTCCTTCCGGCTCAGCCGGATGCCGAGCATCTTCACGCTCAGCACGGCCGTGATCACCAGGTTGGCACTGATCACCGTCTGCGAGAGGAAGAGGGGAAGCAGCCGGGCGGCCAGGGCCCCGAGTCCGAAGCCCACGAAGTCCAGGATGGTACCGACGATGAATTCCCAGGTCATCGCCGCTTTCGCGGTCGACGACAGATTGGGGCCGCCATGGGCGGTCACCCCGGCGGCGGTCGGGGACATGCGTGCGGCGCGGCGCGAGCCGACGGCTTGCAGCACGGATCCCGTGCCGTAGCAGATGGACGCCGCGACAGCGGTCAGCAGGCCTATGAGCACCAAGGGCTCCGTTCACGTCTGGCAGGTTTTGCGGTACCTCTGCCAGACGTCGGAACGGGCCGGGAAGTTGCTTCCGGAACTCAGCTCATCGAAGCGAGGACGTCCGGGACCTCGTCCACCGCATCGACGAGCGCGATCCGCGACTCCATCGCACGGCCGCGCGCCAGCGCCTGGAGCAGGGGCCAGGCCGGCAGGTGCTCGGTCCAGTGGGCGCGGCCGACCAGGATCATCGGGGCCGGCTCGCCCCGGGACTCGTAGTAGTTGGGCGTCGCGTTGTCGAAGATCTCCTGGACGGTGCCCGCCGCGCCGGGCAGGAAGACCACGCCCGCGTTGGACCGTGCCAGCAGCCCGTCCTCGCGGGTGGCGTTCGCGAAGTACTTCGCGATGTGGCCCGCGAAGGCGTTCGGCGGTTCGTGACCGTAGAACCAGGTCGGGATGCCCACCGAGTCCCCGCCGCCGGGGAAGCGCTCGCGCACGGCGAAGGCCGCGCCCGCCCAGTCGGACACCGACGGCGCGAAGGAGGGGGCCTTGGCCAGCAGTTCCAGGGCCTCCGCGAGGGCCTCGTCCGGGGCCGGCGCCAGATAGGCACCGAGGTTGGCGGCCTCCATCGCGCCGGGGCCGCCGCCGGTGGCCACCTTCAGCCCGGACCGGGTGAGCGCCCGGCCGAGCTCCGCCGCGCCGCGGTAGTCCGCACCGCCGCGGGCCATCGCGTGGCCGCCCATCACACCGACGACCCGGACACCGGCGAGGTGCTCGTCGAGGGCGTCGGAGATGGCGTCGTCATGGACGGAACGGAGCATCGAGGAGAAGACGTCGCCGTCGGACTTCGTCTCCTGGAACCAGGCGTACGCCTCGGCGTCCGGGGTGATCTCGTACCCGCCGGGAAGCCCGGTGAAGAGCTCCTCGGGCGTGTAGAGCAGGCCCCGGTACGGGTTGAACGGCAGGTCCGGTACGGGCGGGAAGACCAGGGCGCCGTCGGCGCGGACCTTCGCCGCCGCGTCGGGCTCCATCGCACAGCCCAGGAACACGGCCGCCGAGGTGTCGGCGGAAAGCAGCGCGAAGGTCCGCTCCAACAGGTTGACCGACTGGATCCGGTAGCCGCTGAGCGAGCCGCGTGCCACGACCTGGTCGAATTCGGCGAGCGTCTCGATCTCGATGTCTGGGGTGACCATTCGGCCCACCCTAAGGGCTGCTCGTGTCAGCGGGTCAATGCCAGCGACGTCAGCTGCGCCACACCCCAGCTGAGCGGTACGCACACGGCCAGGAGCGCGGTGGCCCGCAGACTCGCGGCGGTGCGCAGGACGTTGGACGGGGCACCCAGGTCGAGCAGGGCCGTGCGTCCGGGCTGCCGGCTCCGGCGGGCCTCCACCACGGATGTGAGAAGGGTCGCGGCGGCGCACAGGGTCACCAGGGCGACGGCCGGCCAGGTCAGCGGACCCAGCGGTACGGGCAGCCCGCCCCGGTCGCGCAGGGCGAACGCGGTCAGGGTGCCCGCGGCCACCGAGCAGAGCACTCCCAGTGGGGGGCCGATCCGGGGGGCTTCCTCCTGGAGGGTCCGCCCGGCCAGCAGCCGCAGCGCTCCCGGGCGTACCGCTTGGACCAGGCTCCCGCAGGCGTAGGCGAGCCCGGGTCCGGCGAGGGCGAGCCCGACCGCGGTCAGCGACCAGCCGATGAGCATCCCGGCGTCGCCCCGGCCCGCGTAGGCCGAGGCCGCGAGCCCGCAGGCGGTCAGCGCGATGCCCCAGGGCAGTCCGGTCTGGGGGGCCAGCGGAGGGCGCGGGCGCAGCGCGAGGGCGGTGGCGGCCGAGGCGGTCAGGGGGATCAGGGCCAGCAGGGTGAGGGCGCCCGCCACCGGGAGCGGCTGGTCGGCGTGGAGCAGCTCGGCCCCGGTCCCGTCGAACGGCAGTCCCGCCAGTTCCCCGCGCAGGTGGAGGAAGACGGCCAGGGCCACGGCGCTGCCCAGGGCGCAGGCGACGGCGGTGGAGATCGCGGCGGCCAGCATGAGCCGGACGGGTCCCAGCCCGACGGCGTCCAGTCCCTCGCGGGGCTGGGTCGCGGGGTCGGCCCGGGCGACGACGACGGCGAAGTGGACGGTGACGGCCAGCGGGATCAGGGCCCACAGCAGGCGAGGGAACGATCCGGCGGGCTGGGCCACGGCACCGGCGAGTACATAGAGGAGCAGGAATCCGGTTCCGGCCGAGGCCGCGGCGACGAGGAGCCGCCGCAGCTGGACGAGCGGCCGGGAACCGCGGGCTAGGCGGAGAGCGAGCACGCGGCCTGGTCCTCCGTGGTGTCGGCGACGGGGGCGGCCGCAGCCGCGGCACCCGCGAGGCGGCCGTCGAGCAGGGCGATCCGGCGGTCCGCGACGGCGGCGGTGGCCTCGTCGTGGGTGGCCAGCAGCACGGTGATGTCGTGGGAGCGGGCGGCGGTGGTCAGCGTACGGAGCAGCAGGGCCCGGTCGGTGCGGTGCAGCGGGGCCGTGGGCTCGTCGGCGAAGATCACGGCGGGCTCGTTGACCAGGGCCCGGGCGAGCGCGACCCGCTGGCACTCGGCGCGGGTCAGGGCGCCGGGGCGTTTGCGGGCGAAGCCGGCGATGTCGAGGCGGTCCAGCCATTCGCAGGCGGCCTTGCGGGCGGTGCGGTGGGAGGCCCCGGCGAGCAGCAGGGGCAGGGCCGCGTTCTCCCAGACCTTCAGCTCGGGCAGCAGCTGGGGCTCGCGGCCGATCCAGCCGAACCGGTCGCGGCGCAGCCGTTCGCGGACGAGCGTGCCCATGGTGTGCACGGGGACGCTGTTGAACCAGACCTCGCCCTGCTGGGGCCGCAGCTGCCCCGACAGGCAGCGGAGCAGGGTGGTCTTGCCGCTGCCGCGGGGGCCGGTCAGGGCGAGGATCTCGCCCTGGCGGACCGCGACGGAGATCTCGACGAGGGCGGGGGAGCCGTCGTGGGAGTAGTGAAGGGACCGAGCCCACAGGACGTCATTGTCAGGCGGGGCAATGTCCGGTGGAGCCACCATGGCGTACACCTCCGTCCGAGGGAACGAAGCGGAACCGGTCGAAGTCACTGGCGCCGCACTGAGATGTAAAGAGATGAACGTCTTGGATGGTGACAGCACACGGCCCGGACCCCCGTGTTCTCACTCGAACGGAGGATCCGGGCCGTGTGGTTGGACTACAGCGGCTCGGGCGGTCTAGGCGCCGGTTACAGCTTGGTCCATGCCTCGGTGAGCACCGAGCGCAGGATTCCCTCGATCTCGTCGAAGGTGCCCTGGTCGGCGATCAGCGGCGGCGCGAGCTGGATGACCGGGTCACCGCGGTCGTCGGCCCGGCAGTACAGGCCGTTCTCGAAGAGCGCCTTGGAGAGGAAGCCGTAGAGCACGCGCTCCGTCTCCTCGTCCGTGAAGGACTCCTTCGTGACCTTGTCCTTGACGAGCTCGATGCCGTAGAAGTACCCGTTGCCGCGGACGTCGCCGACGATCGGCAGGTCGTGCAGCTTCTTCAGCGTCGAGAAGAAGGCGCCCTCGTTGTCCAGCACGTGCTGGTTGAGGCCTTCCTTGTCGAAGATGTCGAGGTTGGCCAGCGCGACCGCCGAGGAGACCGGGTGGCCGCCGAAGGTGTAGCCGTGCAGGAAGGTGTTGTCGCCCTTGTAGAAGGGCTCCGCGAGGCGGTCGGAGATGATGCAGGCGCCGATCGGGGAGTAGCCCGAGGTCATGCCCTTGGCGCAGGTGATCATGTCCGGCACGTAGTCGAACTTGTCGCAGGCGAACATCGTGCCGAGGCGGCCGAACGCGCAGATCGTCTCGTCGGAGACGAGGAGCACGTCGTACTCGTCGCAGATCTCGCGGACCCGCTGGAAGTACCCGGGCGGCGGCGGGAAGCAGCCACCGGCGTTCTGCACCGGCTCCAGGAAGACGGCGGCGACGGTGTCGGCGCCCTCGAAGAGGATCTCCTGCTCGATCTGGTCGGCGCACCAGCGGCCGTAGGCCTCGGGGTCGTCGCCGTAGATCGGGGCGCGGTAGATGTTGGTGTTCGGCACCTTGTGCGCGCCGGGGACCAGCGGCTCGAAGGGGGCCTTCAGGGCCGGCAGGCCGGTGATGGACAGGGCGCCCTGCGGGGTGCCGTGGTAGGCGACCGCACGCGAGATGACCTTGTACTTGGTGTGCTTGCCCTGCAGCTTGAAGTACTGCTTGGCGAGCTTCCAGGCGGTCTCGACGGCCTCGCCGCCACCGGTGGTGAAGAAGACCTTGTTCAGGTCGCCCGGCGCGTAGTGGGCGAGGCGCTCGGCGAGCTCGACGGCCTTGGGGTGTGCGTACGACCAGATGGGGAAGAACGCGAGTTCCTGGGCCTGCTTGTACGCGACCTCGGCCAGTTCCTTGCGGCCGTGACCGGCGTTGACCACGAACAGGCCGGCGAGGCCGTCGAGGTAGCGCTTGCCCTTGTCGTCCCAGATGTAGGTGCCCTCGCCCCGGACGATGGTGGGGACGGGGGAGTTCTCGTAGGACGACATGCGGGTGAAGTGCATCCACAAGTGGTCGTACGCGGTCTTGGAGAGGTCCTGGCTCACGGTTATCGGGTTCCCCACATGTAGGTCTGCTTCTTCAGCTTCAGGTAAACGAAGCTTTCGGTTGATCGCACGCCGGGGAGCGTGCGGATCTTCTTGTTGATCGTTTCGAGCAGGTGGTCGTCGTCCTCGCAGACGATCTCCACCATCAGGTCGAAGGACCCTGCGGTCATCACCACGTACTCGCACTCGGCCATGGCGGTCAGTGCGTCGGCCACCGGGTCGAGGTCGCCCTCGACGTTGATGCCGACCATGGCCTGGCGCCGCAGGCCCACGGTGAGCGGGTCGGTGACGGCCACGATCTGCATGACGCCCTGGTCGAGCAGCTTCTGCACCCGCTGGCGCACGGCTGCTTCGGAGAGGCCCACGGCCTTGCCGATCGACGCATAGGGACGGCGACCGTCCTCCTGCAGTTGCTCGATGATCGCCAGGGACACAGCATCGACCGAAGGGGACGGTTGTCTGTTCCTGGAATCTGCGCTTCGACTGACCACGACCTCACTGTGCACGAGGGTCGTCTGTTCCGCAAGACGGAATCGATGAAATCCGTTGTTTGAAGACTCTGATCTCACTGATTTCGTAGTTGGTGGCGTCTGGGTCTGTCGAAAGCCTCCGCCGAGAGGCTAGGCTTGGTAATCGTCTCAATCGTTGGACATGTGATCAGGAGTGTGGCTGTAGTGACCACCGAACTGCGTCGTCTGCGCAACTACATCGGCGGGGAGTTCAAGGACGCCGCCGACGGGCGGACCACCGAGGTGGTCAACCCGGCCACCGGCGAGGTGTACGCCACCGCCCCGCTCTCGGGCCAGGCCGATGTGGACGCCGCCATGGCCGCCGCCGCGGCCGCCTTCCCGGGCTGGCGCGACACCACCCCCGCGGAGCGCCAGAAGGCCCTGCTGAAGATCGCGGACGCCTTCGAGGCGCGCGCGGACGAGCTCGTGGCCGCCGAGTCGGAGAACACCGGCAAGCCCCTGGCCCTCACGGCCAGCGAGGAGCTGCCCCCGATGGTGGACCAGATCCGCTTCTTCGCGGGTGCCGCACGGCTCCTGGAGGGCCGCTCGGCCGGCGAGTACATGGAAGGGATGACCTCGATCATCCGCCGTGAGCCGGTCGGCGTCTGTGCCCAGGTCGCGCCGTGGAACTACCCGATGATGATGGCCGTGTGGAAGTTCGCCCCGGCGATCGCCGCGGGCAACACCGTCGTGCTCAAGCCCTCGGACACCACCCCGGCCTCCACCGTCCTGATGGCGGAGATCATCGACTCGGTGCTGCCCAAGGGCGTCTTCAACGTCATCTGCGGTGACCGCGAGACCGGCAAGGCCATGGTCGAGCACTCCACCCCGGCGATGGCCTCCATCACCGGCTCGGTGCGCGCGGGCATGCAGGTCGCCGAGAGCGCCTCCAAGGACGTCAAGCGCGTTCACCTGGAGCTGGGCGGCAAGGCACCGGTCGTGGTCTTCGAGGACGCGGACATCGCCAAGGCCGTCGAGGACATCGCGGTCGCCGGCTACTTCAACGCCGGCCAGGACTGTACGGCCGCCACCCGCGTGCTCGTGCACGAGTCGATCCACGACGAGTTCGTGGCCGCGCTCGCCAAGGCCGCCGCCGACACCAAGACCGGCCAGCCGGACGACGAGGACGTGCTGTACGGCCCGCTGAACAACCCGAACCAGCTCAAGCAGGTCGCGGGCTTCATCGAGCGCCTCCCCGCCCACGCCAAGGTCGAGGCGGGTGGCCACCAGGTCGGCGACAAGGGTTACTTCTACGCCCCGACCGTGGTCTCCGGCCTCAAGCAGGACGACGAGATCATCCAGAACGAGGTCTTCGGCCCCGTCATCACCGTCCAGTCCTTCGCGAACGAGGGCCAGGCCCTGGAGTACGCGAACGGCGTCGAGTTCGCCCTCGCCTCCTCCGTGTGGACCAAGGA
Organism: Streptomyces xanthophaeus; assembly: GCF_030440515.1. Classification (GTDB taxonomy): domain Bacteria; phylum Actinomycetota; class Actinomycetes; order Streptomycetales; family Streptomycetaceae; genus Streptomyces; species Streptomyces kutzneri. The sequence continues at coordinate 2,497,636 of NZ_CP076543.1, read as the reverse complement.
CCACGGCCGCGCGATGCGGATGTCCAAGAACCTCGACTTCGGCTGCGTGTGGATCAACACCCACATCCCGCTCGTCGCCGAGATGCCGCACGGCGGCTTCAAGAAGTCCGGCTACGGCAAGGACCTCTCCGCCTACGGCTTCGAGGACTACACGCGCATCAAGCACGTGATGACCTCGCTCGACGGCTGATCGGCCGCATCGATCACAGCACAGCGTTGACGGGGCGGGCAGTAGACAACATGTCTATTGCCCGCCCCCTCGCGTTCACCGAGGCTGTGCCCATGCCTGAACTCGCCTTTTCCCGCCGTTCTGCGCTGTACGGCCTCGGTGCCGCGGGCCTCGCGGCCGCCCTCGTCGGCTGCGGTGTGCCCGCCGCCTACGTTCCCGAGGAAGGGCGCGAGGGTCCCGACCGTTCCGAGCGGGACCGCAGTGTCACGTTCTCCAACTGGCCGCTCTACATCGACACCGACGAGGAGGACGAGGAGCGCCGCCCGACGCTGGAGCACTTCTCGGAGCGCACCGGTATCGAGGTCCGGTACACCGAGGAGATCAACGACAACGACGAGTTCTTCGGCAAGGTCAGCCCGGCCCTGATGAACCGCCAGGAGACCGGCCACGACCTGATCGTGGTCAGCGACTGGATGGCCGCCCGCTTCGTCCACCTGGGCTGGGCCCAGAAGCTGGACCGGTCGGCCCAGCCCAACGTGGCCCGGCACCTCGACCCGCAACTGCGCTCCCCCGCCTTCGACGAGGGCCGGCTGCACACCGTCCCCTGGCAGTCGGGGATCACCGGCATCGCCTACAACCGCAAGGCCCTGGGCCGGGAGATCAAGTCGGTCAAGGACCTGTGGCAGCCGGACCTGGCGGGCAAGGTCACCCTCTTCTCCGGCCTCGACGAGTCCTTCGCCCTGCTGATGCAGGGCGACGGCGTTGACGTTACCCGCTGGACCGAGTCCGACTTCCACCGGATGTGCGACCAGGTCGAGAACATGGTGAAGAAGAAGCACATCCGCCGTTTCACCGGCAACGACTACACCTCCGATCTGAGCAAGGGTGATGTCCTCGCCTGCCAGGCCTACTCCGGTGACGCCATCCAGCTCCAGGCCGACAACCCGGACATCGAGTTCGTCGTCCCGGAGGAGGGGGCCGAACTCTGGGCCGAGAGCCTGCTCGTCCCCAACCTGGCCCGGCACAAGGCCAATGCCGAGGCCCTCATCGACCACTACTACGCGCCCGAGGTGGCCGCCTCGCTCGCCGCCTCGGTCAACTACGTCTGCCCCGTCCCGGCCGCCCGGGAGGTCCTGGCCGCCTCCGACGACCAGGAGACCGCCGAACTGGCCGAGAACCCGCTGATCTTCCCGGACGACGACATGCGCAAGCGGCTGGTCGTGGCCCGGGACATCTCCTCGGCCGAGCGCCGGTCCCTCGCCAAGCGCTGGAACGCGATCGTCGGCCTCTGACAGAGCACCGGGCGGCGGATATTGAACACGTTCAGCAATTTGGCTGAACGTGTTCAGAAACGGGCGTAGGCTTCCTTCCATGAGCGAGAGAAGCGCCCTTCAGCGGCGGATCCGTGCCTGGTTGACCCTGTTCCTGATCTGCTTGGTGCTCAGCGGCCTCACGGCCTTCCCCCTGGTCAGTGAGCTCCGCTGGGCCAACGCCCTGATCGACAACGAGTGGCTGCGACGGGTGGGCGACGGGCTGGAGCGGGCCGACGCGGACTACCCCTTCCTCCTCTACGGAACCGACTGGCTCGCCTTCGCCCACCTCGTCATCGCCGTCTTCTTCTACGGGGTCCACCGCGACCCGGTCCGCAACATCTGGATCGTCGAAGCCGGCATGATCGCCTGCGCCGGAGTGATTCCGCTGGCCCTGATATGCGGTCCGATCCGGGGCATCCCCGTCTGGTGGAGCGTCATCGACATGTCGTTCGGCGTCTTCGGGGTGATCCCCCTGCTGATCCTCCGCCGCATGATCAAGCGCCTCGAAGCGATGCCTGCGTGAGGCCTACTCGGCGAAGGCCGCCATCACGACGCCCAAGACCACCGGGTTCGTGTCCTCGCCCTTGGCATTCGTGGAGTTGACCGAGTAGACCAAGGTGCGCGACAGGTCCCGCGTCGCGCCTATGCCGGTGTTGTACCCGTGCCGGCCCCCGGACTTGCCCCACACCACCGTGCCGTCCGGCAGGACGATCCTGGACAGTCCCGCGGTCATCGTGGCCTCCTTCCCGTCGGCGAAGTTCTTCACCGCGGGCACGGTGAACATCTCCTCCAGCTGGACCGCCGGCACGATCCGCCCGCTGAACAGGGCCTTGGTGAAGCGCTCCAGATCGGCCGTGGTCGAGATGATGTCCCCCGCCGCCCAGCGGTCCGAGGAGTTCCACTCGGTCACGTCCCGCAGCTCCCGGGAGCCGTCCGCCTTGGTGAGCGCCTGGTACCCATGGTTGTGCGGACCGTGGATCCTCGTCTGCGTCCGGGACGGGAAGGAGGTCTCATGCAGACCGAGCGGCCTCAGGATCCGCCGGCCGACCGCCTCCTCGTACGAGGTGCCCGTCACCTTCTCGACGAGCACGCCCAGCACGGTGTAGTTGATGTTCAGGTAGTGCTGGGCCGAGCCCGGGGTGAACTCCCGCTTCTTCGCGAAGGCATTGACCAGCTGGTCGTGGGGGTCGGTCACATCGAAGCGGTGCTCCCACTGCGCCTCGAACGAGTCGCCCGGGCCGTCCGCCGCCGGTATGCCGCTGGTGTGGTCGAGCAACTGCCGGACGGTGACCGCGCCGTAGGCATCGGGAACCGTCCCGGGCAGGTACCGCCGGACCGGCCGGTCCAGATCCACCCGGCCCTCGGCCGCCAGCTGGAGCACGACCGCCGCGGTGAAGGTCTTGGTCACCGACCCCGCCCGGAACCTCCCCCGCTCGACGGCCGCCCGCCCGGTGACGATGTCCGCGACACCGGAACTGCCCCGCCAGCTACCGCTCGTACCCCCGACGCGGACCAGCGCGGCAGTCGCGTCCTTGTGCTCCGCTCCGAGACCGGCGATCGCCTGCTCCAGTACCGCGGCATTCGGCGGGGCCGGTACGAGGGGCACCGAGACGCCCGCCGTGCCTCCCGCCCCTGCGGGGACCGAAGCGGCGTGTGCGACGACGGGTCCGGACGCGATGCCCAGGACCAGAGCGGCTGCGATCAGAGTGCGCGTACGTGCGTTCATCGTGGTGTGCTCCCCCTGTGAGGTCATCGGCGCAGTCTGCCCCGATGACCTCAATGCTCCAGGTCGGAGGGGTAGTTGCGGATCACCGTCCAGAGGGGTCTTCACCGGTACGACAACTACCCGGTGCGGGGGAGGCGACTCGCCGTCCCCTCACTCCCCGGAGGGAGTACCCGCCGCGATCAGGCCCGTCTCGTACGCGCAGATCACCGCCTGGATCCGGTCCCGCAGCCCCAGTTTCGCCAGCACGTTCCCCACATGCGACTTCACCGTGTGCTCGCTCACCACCAGCGACGCCGCGATCTCCGCGTTGGACAGGCCCCGCCCCAGGTGCAGCAGCGTCTCCCGCTCCCGCGCCGTCAGCACCTCCAGCCGGTCCGCCGGAAGGCAGGGCCGCGCCGTCGCCGTCGTGTACTCCTCGATCAGCCGCCGCGCCACCGACGGCGCCAGCAGAGACTCGCCCGCAGCCACCACCCGTACGGCGTGCACCAGGTCGTCCCGCCGCACGTCCTTCAGCAGGAAGCCGCTCGCTCCCGCGTGCAGCGCCTCGTACACGTACTCGTCCGAGTCGAAGGTCGTGAGCATCACCGTGCGGCACGCGCTCCCGGCCGAGATCGCCCGGCACGCCTCGATCCCGTCCAGCACCGGCATCCGGATGTCCAGCAGCGCCACGTCCGGTGCGAGCCGCGCCACCGCCTCCACCGCCGCCGCGCCGTCCCCCACCTCCGCCACGACCTCGATGTCCTCCTGGACGTCCAGGATCATCGCGAAGCCGCTGCGCACCAGCTCCTGGTCATCGGCCACCACCACACGGATCGTCAATTCCCCACCTCCAGCGGCGAGGTTACAAGGGACACCCGCACCGCGTACCCGACCCCGTCCGGGCCCGGGCCGGACTCTGCGGTTCCGCCGTGGGCCGCCGCCCGCTCGCGGATGCCGATCAGCCCGTGCCCGCCCGCGGCGCCACCGGGTCCCCGGCCGTCGTCCGTGACCGTCACCGTGAGCGTCCCCGGTCCGTACCCGAGCGTCACGTCCGCCGCCGAAGCACCGGCGTGCTTGACCACGTTGGTCAGGGCCTCCTGCACCACCCGGTGCACGGTCGCCTCCAACGCGGCCGGCAGCTCGCGCACCGCGCCGGTCCGTTCGTACGTCACCCGCAACCCGCTGGCCCGCACCCGGTCCACCAGCTCCGTCAGCCCGGCGATCCCCGGCTGCGGGCTCCGGGGCGCGGCTTCGTCGGTGCGCAGCACGCCCAGCATCGCGCGCAGCTGCGCCATCGCGTCCCGCCCCGTCTCCGCGATCGCCTCGAAGGCCGCCTCGGCGCGCTCCGGGGCCCTGCGCACCGCCACGGGTCCGGCCTCGGCCTGCACGATCATGATGCTGACCGCGTGCGAGAGGATGTCGTGCATCTCGCGCGCGATCCTGGCCCGTTCACGCGCGGCGGCCTGCTCCGCCTCGATCCGGTTGGCCCGCTCCAGTTCGGCGGCACGGGCCTCCACGGCCGCCGTGTACGCCTGCCGCGTGTGCTGGAGCCGTCCCAGGGCGTAGGCCGCCGCCGAGACGAAGAGCGTGAACAGCAGTTCCCGCGCCGTCCCCGTCTCCCAGCCCACCGACACGGCGACCACCACCACGGTGGCCAGCCCCACGGCCGCACGGACCCGCGGGGCGCACTGCAGGGCGACCGTGTAGAAGGCGATGAGGCCCGCGTACGGCAGCGGCTGGCCCGGCCCGTCGACCGCGACCTTGTAGATCCCTCCGAGGACCAGGATCCCCGCCAGTACACCCACCGGTGCCCGCCGCCGCCAGATCAGGGGCAGCACGGCGGCCGTGGTCAGCGCGTACGAGGTCCAGGTCGCGGGCGGGAGATCGGGCGACCGGGGCACGACGAACGGCATCGTGACGGCCAGCTGCACCAGCAGGGTCAGGCCCAGGTCCTGCCACCGCGGACCGGCGCCGCGTATGCCCTCCCGGAAGGCCCGTATCACCGCCCGAGCCCGCTCCGGACGGCCGTCAGCGCGTCCAGCCGGTTCGTGGTGATCGAGTCGACCCCCGCCGCGACGAGGCCCTTCATCGTCCGCTTGGTGTCCGCGGTCCAGGCCGACACGAGGAGGCCGTCCCGGTGGAGCGCGTCCACCAGATCCCGGCTCACCAGTCCGAAGCGGTAGTTGAGCCAGCGCGGTGCCACGGCGTCGATCAGAGCCCGCCGCGGCGGCGACAGGGAGGTCCAGGTCAGCGCGATCTCCGCGCCCGGATCGGCGGCCCGGACGGCCAGCATCGTGTTCGGGCCCGCACAGTAGTACGTCCGCTCGCGCGCTCCGCACTCGCGGACCTCGCCCACGACGATGCGCACCGCCTCGGGCGTGGCGCCGGGGAGGTCGAGCATCAGCCGGCCCGGCCCGGCGGCCGTCAGGGCGTCGCGCAGCGTGGGAACTCCGCCCAGCGTCAGCCCCTTCAGCTGCGGGGCCGTGACGTCGTCGAGGCGTACGTCGTGGCCCCACAGCCGCAGGAGCGTGTCGTCGTGGAGGAGCACCGGCACCCCGTCCCTGGTCAGCCGTACGTCGATCTCGACGGCGTCCGCCCCGCGCGCGAAGGCGGAGCGGATCGAGGCCAGGGTGTTCTCACGGACACGGTAGGGATCGCCGCGGTGGCCGACGGCAGTCAGAGTGCTCATGTCCCCATTCTCAGGGGCGCAGTTGCCGAGAACGCGTCAGCGCGCGAGCCATTCCTCGGTGTACGTGTCGATCTCCGCGTTCAGCTTCGCCTTGCCGGCCGCGTCCAGGAAGGAGGCCTCGACGGCGTTCTTGGCGAGCTGCGCGAGCCCGCGCTCGTCGAGGTCGAGGAGGCGGGCGGCCACCGCGTACTCGTTGTTCAGGTCGGAGCCGAACATCGGCGGGTCGTCGCTGTTGATGGTGACGAGCACGCCGGCCGCGACCATCTCCTTGACGGGGTGCCGGTCGAGGTCGGTCACCGCGCGGGTCGCGATGTTGGAGGTCGGGCAGACCTCCAGCGCGATCCGGTGCTCGGCGAGGTACGCGAGCAGCTCCGGGTCCTGGGTGGCGCTGGTGCCGTGGCCGATGCGCTCGGCGCCGAGCTCGCGGATGGCGTCCCAGATCGTCTCCGGGCCGGTGGTCTCGCCGGCGTGCGGGACGCTGCGCAGGCCGACGGCGCGGGCGGCGTCGAAGTAGGGCTTGAACTGCGGGCGCGGGACGCCGATCTCGGGGCCGCCGAGGCCGAAGGAGACCAGCCCCTCGGGGCGGTGGTCGACGGCGAGCCGGGCGGTCTCGGCGGCGGCCTCCAGGCCGGCCTCGCCGGGGATGTCGAAGCACCAGCGCAGGATGACGCCGAGTTCGCTCTCGGCGGCCCGGCGGGCGTCCTCGATGGCCTCCATGAAGGCCTTCTCGTCGATGCCGCGGCGGGTGGAGGAGTACGGGGTGATGGTCAGCTCGGCGTAGCGGATGTTCTGCCGGGCCATGTCGCGGGCGACCTCGAAGGTGAGGGTGCGCACGTCGTCCGGGGTGCGGACCAGGTCGACCACCGACAGGTAGACCTCGATGAAGTGCGCGAAGTCGGTGAAGGTGAAGTAGTCGGCGAGGGCCTCGGGGTCGGTGGGGACCTTCGAGTCGGGGTGCCGGGAGGCGAGCTCGGCCACGATGCGCGGGGATGCCGAGCCGACGTGGTGGACGTGGAGTTCGGCCTTGGGCAGCCCCGCGATGAAGGGGTGCAGGTCGGTCATGGGGGTGCCTCCGGGAGGACGCGGGTGCGGGCAGGTCGGGATTCATCGTAGGCACGCCCGTGACTGTCGGTGGCAGCGCTTAGCATGGCTGTACGAGAGGGGGGCGCCGTATGACCGACAGCAGTCCCGAGCCGCGAGACCCGTGGGCGCCGCTGGAGCGGCCGGCGGTCGAGCTGGGCAAGCCGCAGGGAGCGCCGGGCGTGTCGGGCCCGCCGTCCGTGCACGACCAGCCGACACTCGCGGGGATGCCGGGCGACCAGTTCCCCCCGTCCGCGCCGGTCCCGTCCGCACAGCCCCCGGCTCCGATACCGACGCCGACCCAGACCCCGCCCCCGATGACCGGGCCGCCCGCGTCCGCGGCGTACGGGTACCCGGCCCAGCCCGGCTACGGATACCCCGGTGACGCCGGATACCCCGCGCAGACCGGTCACCCGGGGTATCCCGGATACCCGGGATATCCCGGCCAGGGCGCGTACCCGCCGCCCTACGGGGCGCAGCGCAGCAACGGCTTCGGCATCGCCGCGCTCGTCCTCGGCATCCTCGCGGTCGTCGGCTGCATCACCAGCTTCTTCGCGATAGCCCTCGGGGCGGCCGCGGTCGTCTTCGGCGCCCTGGGCCGCGGCAAGGCGAGCCGCGGCGAGGCGGACAACGGCGGGATGGCGCTCGCCGGCATCATCCTGGGCGCGATCGGCATCGTGCTGGGCGCCGTGATGATCGCGGTCATATTCGCCGGCTTCATGGAGCGCGGCTCCACCGACGACTCGCCCTACGACAGCCCCTACGACAACTCCCAGGTGCGCGAGAAGGTCTGACCGGACGGCCTCAGGAGGCCCAAGGCCAGTCGGCGTCGCGGCCGGCCTCGATCAGGGACACCATCCGGAAGGCCCCGTCGGTGAGCCCGCCGAAGGTGTGCCGGTTCGCGGTACCGGAGGGCGCGTGCCCCACCCGGTGGCCGGCCAGGTTCCAGGTGTAGACCGGAACCGCGGCCGGTACCTCGGCGGTCGGATCGCCGCCGTAGCCGTACGAGGCGGCCTGCTCGTCGGTGACGATCAGCACCCGGTCGTGGCCGTCGTAGTACTTCTTCACCGCCGCGGCCGTGTAGGTCCCCCCGAGCTGCCCGAACCGCTCCAGCACCTTCAGTACGGACTCGCCGCGGTCGCACCGGACCGCCTCGCTGGTCGTACCGAACTGCACCAGGTCGGCCTGCTCGGCCCGCAGCGCCAGCGCCGTTCCGAAAATGGCCGCCGCGTCCGCCCGGTTGAGCTCGGAGCGGTCCGACAGCGGGGACCACATCGACCCGGACCGGTCGACGAGGACCAGCGTCCGGCCTGGCAGCGCCGGTACGTTGGCCAGCGAGTGACCGAGCGCCTGCTCCAGCGGGTACGACCAGCGCAGCGAGGGCGCGTGCTGATAGGCGGCCAGGTAGCGGAAGGGGAACTGCCGGGACCGGGCGACGACCTCCGGGTCGGAGATCCTCGCCGCGACCTGTGCGGCCACCGCGTCCGAGACTCCGGCCCGGTCGAAGTTGCGCAGGTTGCGCAGCAGCGCCATCGCACCCATGGACGGGATGACCGCCTCCCAGGCGGCCGCGTCCATCGGCCCCTGCAGCCAGCCGGCCAGCGACTCCCAGGTCATTCCCGCCGCCGCGAGCCGCTCCGCCCCCTCCGGGGCGGTGACCTGTGCCCGGCGCTCCTGCACCGGCAGCTCCATCAGCTCCCGGTGGGCCACGAGGGTCCGGTTGTCCGCCGGGACCTCGGCGCTCTCCGGGTTGTGCCTGCGGTCGAGGGCATGGCGGAACAGCTCGCCCTGCCAGGGCTTGGCCGGGTCGGGGGAGGCGTGCACGAGGTTGAGGACGTCGCCGAAGCGGTAGGCCTTGGAGTCGGTGTCGTACTTCAGCAGCGAGGTGCCGGAGTAGAGGCGCCGCACGGCGTCGGCGATACCGCGCTTGACGGGCTTGGGCACGTTGCGCCCGTACGCCGCCGTCCAGTAGGCCAGCAGCTCACCGGGCTCGTCCGCGCGCCGCAGCACGGAGTCGACCACCTGGCGGTTCGAAGGCCCCTCGGTGGCGCCGGCGTCGAGCCGGGCCTTCACGTACTCGGCGGCGCCGACGAGCGAGGCGGTCCGCATGTTCGCGTCCCCGCGGAGCCAGCCCAGCAGGCCGGCCGTCCAGTCGGGATCCTCGACGGCGAGGGTGCGTACGAGCGCCGCGAACCGGTCGTCGCGCGCCCCGCCGCCCTCATAGGCGGTCCGCTGCGTCACGAAGTTGGCGACGGCGAGCAGGAACAGCTCGGAGCGCGGGTCGCGCAGGTGGCCCGGGCCGCCCTGAGCGGTACGGGCGGGTCCGGCGGAACGGACGGGCGAAGTGGGCGACGCGGGCGCCGACGTGAGCGCGCGCCGGTTGAAACGAGCCATGAGAATCCCCCCGAATTCGATGGAAGCGGGGGAGGCGTCGGGTGGGGGATGCCCGAGATCGGGAGTCGGCGGCGGACTTTATGCCCGACGAGCTACCTGGCTGCTCCACCGGCCCGTTCCCTTGCGGGTGACGAGCCGGGTGGGATTCGAACCCACGACCTCCGGGTCCCCAGAAGTAACCGTCGCCTGCGCACCGGGCATCCCCCACGCCGGCCTCCCGAGATCAAGGTGGCGGCGGCCTGGGTTTCTTTGCAGAAGAAGGAGCCGCAGCCTGCGCACCGGGAGGTGCGTGACGTAGGTGTCCAGAGATCGAAGCCGGCGAAACCACAAGGTGCTCTGCCAGCTGAGCTACACCGGCCCGAAGCCGGTGACGGGACTCGAACCCGCGGCCGCCCGATTATGAGTCGAAGTAGGTCTCGCCTTCGCACCTGGACGCTGATCACGTTAGGCGGCCCGTCCGGGCCGCCGCCACGCATTTACGTCAGCGGGACGGCGGCGGCCCGGCGCCGCTGCGTCACCCGCTCGTCCCGCGCAGCCGCTCGCGGGCCTCCATGAGGGCGAAGCCCAGCAGGTTCAGTCCGCGCCAGCGCGCCGGGTCCAGGGCGCGCGCGTCGTCGGCCGCCAGCCCGATGCCCCAGATCCGGTCCATCGGACTCGCCTCCACCAGCACCCGGTTCCCGGTGCCCAGCAGGTAGCCGCGCAGCGCCGGGTCGGAGTCGAACTTGTGCACGCTGCCCTCCACCACCAGGGCGAAGCGCTCCCGCTCCCATATCGCGTTGTCGAAGCCGCGCACGAGCCGCCCGACCTTCTTCGCCTCCGCCGGGCTCTTGGCCCCCACGGCGGCGCGCTCCGCCTCGGCATCGCCGAAGAGCCGGGCCTTGCCGGCCATCATCCAGTGCTCCGCAGTCGCATAACGGACGTCACCGACAGTGAAGGAAGCGGGCCACCACTGGCTCAGGCAGCTGGGACCGAGCCTGCCGTCCGGCTGCGGGCGGTGCCCCCAGAACGGCAGGTACTTCACCCGCTCACCACGGCTGACCTGCTTGATCAGTTCGTCCATCATCTCCATGCACGCGAGTCTGGCAGTCGCCACTGACACTTCGTACGGGTTTTTCGGTGTGCCTCGACACATGGTCGACCGATTCCGTCGCGTAATCAAAAGGCAACAACGGAATCACTTGGCCGAGGGCATCACCTCTGCCAGGATCGGCACTCAATTCGAGCTGTAGCTCGAACTGTAGCTACGGAGAGCGTGAGAGCGTTATGGGCAACCGCTTCCAGGTCAAGGACCGCTTCGCAGACGGCGCGCAGTACATCGACGGGCAACTGAGGTCCGGCACCTCCGGACAGTCACACACCGTGGTCGATCCGGCGACCGGCGACGAGGTCCTGACCTACGAGCTCGCGAGCACCGCGGACGTCGACGAGGCCGTCGCCGCCGCCAGGAGGGCCTTCCCGGGCTGGTCCGGCGCCACCCCCGGCGAGCGCTCGGACGCCCTGCACCGGCTGGCGGCCGTCCTGGCCGAGCAGGCGGAGGACTTCGCGTACGCCGAGTCCCTCCAGTGCGGCAAGCCGATCAAGCTGTCCACGGAGTTCGACGTCCCGGGGACCATCGACAACGCCGCCTTCTTCGCGGGCGCCGCCCGGCACCTCCAGGGGCAGGCGGCCGCCGAGTACTCGGGCGACCACACCTCGTACGTACGCCGTGAGGCCATCGGGGTCGTCGGCTCCATCGCGCCCTGGAACTATCCGCTCCAGATGGCGGCCTGGAAGATCCTCCCGGCGATCGCCGCGGGCAACACCATCGTCCTCAAGCCCGCCGAGCTCACCCCGCTGACCTCCCTGATGTTCGCGCAGGCGGCCAAGGACGCGGGCCTGCCCGACGGCGTGATCAACATCGTCACCGGCGCCGGCCGGGAAGCCGGAGAGCACCTGGTGGGCCACCCCGACGTGGTGATGACCTCCTTCACCGGCTCCACCGCCGTCGGCAAGCGGGTCGCCGAGATCGCCACCGCCACCGTCAAGCGGCTCCACCTGGAGCTCGGCGGCAAGGCCCCCTTCCTCGTCTTCGACGACGCCGACCTGGAGGCCGCCGCGCACGGCGCCGTCGCCGCCTCCCTCATCAACACCGGCCAGGACTGCACGGCCGCCACCCGTGCCTACGTCCAGCGCCCCCTGCACGACGCCTTCGTCTCCCGGGTGGCCGAGCTGATGGAGAGCGTCCGCCTCGGCGACCCCTTCGCGCCCACCACCGATCTGGGCCCGCTGGTCTCGCACGCCCAGCGCGACCGGGTCGCCGGGTTCGTCGAGCGTGCCCGCGCCTACGCCACCGTCGTCACCGGCGGCGAGATCCCGGCCGGGGACCTGGCCGAGGGCGCGTACTACCGGCCCACCCTCATCGCCGGCGCCGCCCAGGACAGCGAGGTGGTCCAGTCCGAGATCTTCGGCCCGGTCCTCGTCGTCCTGCCCTTCGACACCGATGACGAGGGCATCGCGCTGGCCAACGACACCCCGTACGGACTCGCGGCCTCCGCCTGGAGCCGTGACCTCTACCGGGCGAACCGGGCCACCCGCGAGATCAAGGCGGGCTGCGTCTGGGTCAACGACCACATTCCGATCATCAGCGAGATGCCCCACGGAGGCTACAAGGCCAGCGGCTTCGGAAAGGACATGTCGACCTACTCCTTCGAGGAGTACACGCAGGTCAAGCACGTGATGTACGACAACACCGCGGTAGCCGAGAAGGACTGGCACCGCACGATCTTCGGGGACCGTCCGTAACCATCTGCGGCCGACGCCGCGTGGGCCCACCGCCTGACCAGCGGTACACCTCCCGAAAGGGCACAGCGCATGGAGCAGTTCGAGCCCGACCGCCTCTCGGCGGCGCAACTCGCCGCGATGCGGCGCAGCATCACCAGCGGGCGCGGCGCCCTGACCCGCCGCTCGCTGCTGCGCGCCTCCGGAGTCGGAGCGCTCACCCTCGGAGGGCTGTCCGCCCTCACCGGGTGCGGGATCCCGCCCGCCAAACGTGAGGGCGACGCGGCAGCGGCCTCCGACGACCACTCGGCCCAGGAGAAGGAGATCAACTTCTCCAACTGGACCGAGTACATGGACACCAGCGAGGACGAGAAGAGCCGTCCCACGCTGGAGGAGTTCACCAAGCGGACCGGTATCGACGTCAAGTACACCGAGGACATCAACGACAACGTCGAGTTCTTCGGCAAGATCCGCCCCCAGCTCGCGGCCGGCCAGGACACCGGCCGCGACCTGATCGTGGTCACCGACTGGCTGGCCGCCCGCATCATCCGCCTCGGCTGGGCGCAGAAGCTGGACCCCGCGAACCTCCCGCACGCCTACGCCAACCTGATCCCGCAGTTCCGCACCCCCGACTGGGACCCGGGACGGTCCTACAGCTACCCCTGGACCGGCATCGACACCGTCATCGCCTACAACGAGAAGGCGACCGGCGGCAAGAAGGTCGACTCCGTCACCCAGCTGCTCGACGACCCCTCCCTCAAGGGCCGCGTCGGCTTCCTCACCGAGATGCGCGACAGCGTCGGCATGACCCTGCTCGACCAGGGCAAGGACCCGGCGAAGTTCACCACCGCCGACTTCGACGAGGCCATCGGCCGGCTCCAGAAGGGCGTGGACAAGAACCAGATCCGCCGCTTCACCGGCAACGACTACACCTCCGACCTCGACAAGGGCGACATCGCCGCCTGCCTCGCCTGGGCCGGGGACATCATCCAGCTCCAGGCCGGCAACCCGGACATCAAGTACGCCATCCCCGCCCCCGGATACATCACCTCCAGCGACAACCTGCTGGTTCCCGCCAAGGCCCGGCACAAGGCCAACGCGGAGAAGCTGATCGACTTCTACTACGAGCCCGAGATCGCAGCCCAGCTGGCCGCGTACATCAGCTACGTCTGCCCGGTCGAGGGCGTCAAGGACGAGCTGGCCAAGATCGACCCCGCGCTCGCGGACAACCCCCTGATCGTCCCGGACAAGGCGATGGCCGCCAAGGCCCACGCCTTCCGCTCCCTCACCAGCGAGGAAGAGACGGCGTACGAGGAGAAGTTCGCCAAGCTCATCGGCGCCTGACGCACGCCTTGCGGCGGGCCGGTCCCGCCGGACCGCGGCGCCGGCCGCCGGACCTTTCCGGCGGCGGCGCGGCCCGGCCCGGTCGACTCCGCTCCGCCGGGCCTTCGACCCCTTGACCCACCCAACCCCGGGACCATCCATGACTGACAAGACCGCGGGCGGCGACGTCCGCCTCTCCGGGATCAGCAAGCACTACGGCACCTTCACCGCCGTGCACCCGCTGGATCTCACCATCCCCCAGGGCTCCTTCTTCGCCCTGCTCGGCGCCTCGGGCTGCGGGAAGACCACCACCCTGCGCATGATCGCCGGCCTGGAGGAGCCCTCCACCGGCACGGTCCACCTCGGCGACCGGGAGGTCACCGACCTGCAGCCGTACAAGCGCCCGGTCAACACGGTCTTCCAGAGCTACGCGCTCTTCCCGCACCTGAGCATCTTCGAGAACGTCGCCTTCGGGCTGCGCCGCCGGGGCATCAAGTCGGTCAAGAAGCAGGTCGACGACATGCTGGAGCTGGTCCAGCTCGGCCAGTTCGCCCAGCGCAAGCCGCACCAGCTCTCCGGCGGCCAGCAGCAGCGCGTCGCCGTCGCCCGCGCACTGATCAACCACCCGCAGGTCCTCCTCCTCGACGAGCCGCTCGGCGCCCTCGACCTCAAGCTGCGCCGCCAGATGCAGCTGGAGCTCAAGCGGATCCAGACCGAGGTCGGCATCACCTTCGTGCACGTCACGCACGACCAGGAGGAGGCCATGACCATGGCCGACACCGTCGCGGTGATGAACGGCGGGCGCGTCGAGCAGCTGGGTGCCCCCGCCGAGCTGTACGAGAACCCGGGCACCACCTTCGTGGCCAACTTCCTCGGCACCTCGAACCTCATCGAGGCCTCGGTGGACTCCGCCGGCTCCGAGGTCGTCGTCTCCGCCTCCGGAACCACCCTGCGGCTGCCCGCCGCCCGATGTTCGACCACCCCCCGCGCGGGCGGAAAGCTCCTGGTCGGGGTGCGCCCCGAGAAGATCTCCCTGGTCCACGCCGACGAGGAGCACACCATCGCGGCCGGCCGCAACAAGGTCGCCGGCCGGATAGCCGACTCCTCCTTCATCGGCGTCTCCACCCAGTACGTCATCGACAGCCAGGTCTGCCCGGAGCTGGAGGTGTACGCCCAGAACATCGAGCGCGACGGCCGCCTGGTGCCGGGCGCCGAGGTGATCCTGCACTGGAACCCGGAGCACACCTTCGGCCTCGACGCGGCCCAGGACATCGACGCGGGCATCGAGACGGTGGAGGAGAGCGCATGACGACCACCGCGGCGCCGCCCCAGGCGCCCGCCGCCACCGAACCCCCGGTGCACAAGGCGGCCCTGCGCAAGCGGCTGATCCCGTACTGGCTGCTGCTCCCCGGCATCCTGTGGCTGCTGGTGTTCTTCGTGCTGCCGATGGTCTACCAGGCCTCCACCTCGGTGCAGACCGGCTCCCTCGAAGAGGGCTTCCAGGTCACCTGGCACTTCGGGACCTACTGGGACGCCTTCACCGAGTACTACCCGCAGTTCCTGCGCTCGCTGCTCTACGCGGGCACCGCGACCGCGCTGTGCCTGCTGCTCGGCTACCCGCTGGCCTACCTGATCGCCTTCAAGGCCGGCCGCTGGCGCAACCTGCTCCTCGTCCTGGTCATCGCCCCGTTCTTCACCAGCTTCCTGATCCGCACGCTGGCCTGGAAGACGATCCTGGCCGACGGCGGCCCGGTGGTCGGTGTCCTCAACAACATCGGCTTCCTCGACGTCACCAGCTGGCTCGGCATGACCGAGGGGAACCGGGTGCTGGCCACGCCGCTCGCGGTGGTCTGCGGCCTCACGTACAACTTCCTCCCCTTCATGATCCTGCCGCTGTACTCCTCCCTGGAGCGCATCGACACCCGCCTCCACGAGGCGGCCGGGGACCTGTACGCACGCCCCGCCACGGTCTTCCGGAAGGTGACCTTCCCGCTCTCGATGCCGGGCGTGGTCTCCGGGACCCTGCTCACCTTCATCCCGGCGAGCGGCGACTACGTGAACGCCGAACTGCTCGGCTCCACGGACACCCGGATGATCGGCAACGTCATCCAGTCGCAGTACCTGCGGATCCTCGACTACCCGACGGCGGCCGCGCTGTCCTTCATTCTCATGGCCATCGTGCTGATCATGGTCACCATCTACATCCGCCGAGCGGGGACGGAGGACCTGGTCTGATGCGCAATCCCCTCACCTGGCTCCGGCGCAACCTGGTCGTCATCGCGGGCCTCGGCACGCTCGCGTACATGATCCTGCCGAACGTCGTCGTCACCGTGTTCTCCTTCAACAACCCCACCGGGCGGTTCAACTACGCCTGGCAGGAGTTCTCCCTCGACGCGTGGAAGGACCCCTGCGGGGTCGCCGACATGTGCGGCTCCCTGTCCCTCTCGCTCCAGATCGCCCTCTGGTCCACCCTCGTCGCGACCGCGCTGGGCACAGCGATCGCCTTCGCGCTCGTGCGCTACCGCTTCCGGGCGCGCGGGGCGGTCAACTCGCTGATCTTCCTGCCCATGGCCATGCCCGAGATCGTGATGGCGGCCTCGCTGCTCGCACTCTTCCTCAACATGGGCATCCAGCTGGGCTTCTGGACGATCCTGATAGCGCACATCATGTTCTGCCTCAGCTTCGTCGTCGCCGCCGTCAAGGCGCGTGTCCTGTCCATGGACCCGCGGCTGGAGGAGGCCGCCCGCGACCTCTACGCCGGCCCGGTGCAGACCTTCGTACGGGTCACCCTGCCGATCGCGGCACCCGGTATCGCGGCGGGCGCGCTGCTCTCCTTCGCGCTCTCCTTCGACGACTTCATCATCACCAACTTCAACTCGGGCAACACCGTCACCTTCCCCATGTTCGTGTGGGGATCGGCCCAGCGCGGTACGCCCGTGCAGATCAACGTCATCGGTACGGCGATGTTCGTCATCGCGGTGCTGGTGGTCCTGGCCGGCCAGATGGTCGGCAACCGCCGCAAGAAGGCACAACCGAAGTAATTCGGGAAAGCACGTCATCAGTTCCGTAGGGAGTTGGAAGCCATGGCCCCAGTCGCCATGCGTAGTGTTGCGAAATCCCTTTCCGAAGCGAAGCCGGTCTCGTACTGGCTGGACGACCCCGGTAAGCCGGCCCCCGAGCCGGCGCTGACCTCCGACGAGCGCTGCGACCTGCTGGTCGTCGGCGGCGGCTACAGCGGGCTGTGGACCGCCCTGATCGCCAAGGAGCGCGACCCCGGGCGGGACGTCGTACTGATCGAGAGCAAGGAGGCGGGCTGGGCCGCCTCCGGCCGCAACGGCGGATTCTGCGCCGCCTCCCTCACCCACGGCCTCAGCAACGGAATCGCCCGCTGGCCCGGCGAGCTGGCCAAGCTGGAGGAGATGGGCGCCCGCAACCTCGACGCCATCGAGGAGGCCGTCGCCCGCTACGGCATCGACTGCGACTTCGAGCGGACCGGCGAGATCGACGTCGCCACCGAACCGCACCAGGTCGAGGAGCTGCGCGAACTGCACGAGGAGGCGCTGCGCCTGGGCCTCGCCGACGGCTCCGAATGGCTGGACGGCGAGGCCGTGCGCGCCGAGGTCGACTCGCCGACCTTCCTCGCGGGCCTCTGGGACCGCGACGGCGTCGCCATGCTCAATCCGGCGAAGCTGGCCTGGGGCCTCAAGCGGGCCTGCCTGGAGCTCGGGGTGCGGATCTACGAGAACACCCGCGGCCTCAAGCTGGCCGGGGCAGGCTCCGGGATGACCGTGACGACCCCCTACGGCACGATCCTCGCGCGCCGGGTCGCCCTCGGCACCAACATCTTCCCCTCGCTGGTCCGCCGGGTCCGCCCGTTCACCGTCCCGGTCTACGACTACGCGCTGATGAGCGAGCCGCTCGACGAGGCCCAGCTGGCCGCGATCGGCTGGAAGAGGCGGCAGGGACTCGGCGACAGCGCCAACCAGTTCCACTACTTCCGGATCACCCGTGACAACCGGATCCTGTGGGGCGGCTACGACGCGATCTACCCCTACCGCGGGAAGCTCGACTCCGAGTACGACCACCGCCCCGAGACCTACCTCAAGCTCGCGGAGCACTTCTTCACGGCCTTCCCGCAGCTGGAGGGGCTGAAGTTCAGCCACGCCTGGGGCGGAGCCATCGACACCTGCTCGCGCTTTTCCGCCTTCTTCGGCACGGCGCACTCGGGGAAGGTGGCCTACGCGGCCGGCTACACCGGCCTCGGCGTGGGGGCCACCCGGTTCGGGGCGGACGTGATGCTGGACCTGCTGGACGGGCTCTCCACGGAGCGCACACAGCTGGAGATGGTGAAGTCCAAGCCGATGCCGTTCCCGCCCGAGCCCTTCGCCTGGACCGGGATCGCGCTCACCAAGTGGTCGCTGGCCCGCGCGGACGCCCGCGGCGGACACCGGAACCTGTGGCTCAAGACGCTGGACCGCTTCGGCCTCGGCTTCGACAGCTAGGCCGCCCCGAGCCCGCGCGCCGCGCACCGCTTGCTTCGCCCCGGGCCGTGCCCGGTGCGGACCGCCGGTCACCGTGTGACCCGCTTCACTGCCTTGGAGTGACGAAACCCGCGTCATACCTGCGCCCGGCCCCGCTCTCTCCAGGTGAGAACCCCTCACCTACAGGGAGCGGAGGCCGGGCGATGACGATTCCGGGGGCCAGGACGGCAGTGGACTGGCTGGTATCGGTGGCGCCGGATCCGGACGCCTGCCGGTGGGAGTGGGAGCGCAACCCGCTCGGGGTCGCCCTGCTGCCCGCCGGCCGGCGCTGGGACGTGCTGGTCCTGCCCGGGGAGCTGGGGCGGCCCACCCTCGACGTGCTCCGCCTGCTCCTCGACCGGCCCGGCCCGGTGCTCGCCGAGTTCGGCGACTCCAGGGTGGGCTTCTTCGTGCCCGCGGGCACGGCGTCGCGCTGGCTCGGCACGGGCGTACGGGGTGCCGGGCGCGGGAGCTGGATCGTGGTCCCGTATCCCGGCCGGGCGACCGGCGGGGTGCGCTGGCTGGTGCTCCCGGACGGCGAGGGGACGCTCACCGATCCGGCCGTGCTGGAGCTCGCGATGCACGAGGCGGCCGCGGGCATGCCGGCGAAGGAGGGCCGGAAGGCTTGACAAGGGTATTGGTCTGGACCATCTTGGGCGCCGCTGACCCCCTCCATCCCCCCATGCACCGGAGGCAGTTGTGCGCAGAGCCCTACCCCTCCTCACGGCCGCCGCCCTCGCGGTGGCCGGCTTCCTCGCCGCGGGCCCGCCCGCCGCGGCGGCCGACGCCGACCTCGTACGCAACGGCGGCTTCGAGGCCGGCCTCGACGGCTGGAGCTGCTCCGGCGGCAGCGGAGCCGTCGTCACCACACCCGTCCACGGCGGAAATTCCGCCCTGAGGGCCACCCCGGCCGGCCAGGACAACGCCCGCTGCTCCCAGACCGTCACCGTCAAGCCCGACTCGGCGTACACGCTCGGCGCGTGGGTGCAGGGCGCGTACGTCTACCTCGGCGCGAGCGGCACCGGCACCACCGACGTGTCGGCCTGGACGCAGACGCCGGGGGCGTGGAAGCAGCTGACGACCACCTTCCGCACCGGCCCGTCCACGACCTCGGTGACCGTCTACACCCACGGCTGGTACGGCCAGCCCGCCCATCTCACCGACGACCTCACCCTGGTCGGCCCGGACCCCGGCGGTCCCGGGCAGCCCCAGCCCCCGGCCGCCCCCACCGGCCTGACCGCCTCCGCCACCTCGTCGACGTCCGTCGCGCTGTCCTGGTCGGCGGTCCCGGGCGCCACCTCGTACACCGTCCACCGGGACGGCGCGGCGCCGCTGTCCGTCACCTCGGCCTCGGCGGCCGTGACCGGCCTCGCCGCGGCCACCACGTACACCTTCCGGGTCAGCGCGGTGAACGCGGCGGGCGCCTCCCCGCAGAGCGCGCCCGCCTCCGCGACCACGCCCGGTGGCGGGGGAGGGGGCGGGGGTGGCCTGCCCGCGCACGCGCTCGTCGGCTACCTGCACGCGAGCTTCGCCAACGGCTCCGGATACGTCCGGATGGCCGACGTGCCCGCCTCCTGGGACGTCATCAACCTCGCCTTCGGCGAACCCACTTCGGTGACCTCGGGCGACATCCGCTTCCGGCTCTGCCCGGTCGCGGAATGCCCGAACGCCGAATCCCCGGCGGAGTTCAAGGCGGCCGTCAAGGCCAAGCAGGCGGCCGGCAAGAAGGTGCTGATCTCGATCGGCGGCCAGAACGGCCAGGTCCAGCTCGCGAGCCCGGCCGCCCGGGACGCCTTCGTCTCCTCCGTCGGCAAGATCATCGACGAGTACGGCCTCGACGGCCTGGACATCGACTTCGAGGGCCACTCCCTGTCCCTGGCCACCGGGGACACCGACTTCCGGGCGCCCACCACCCCGGTGGTCGTCAACCTGATCTCGGCCGTGAAGACCCTGAAGGCCCGCTACGGACCGGACTTCGTCCTGACCATGGCCCCGGAGACCTTCTTCGTCCAGCTGGGCTACCAGTACTACGGCTCCGGCCCCTGGGGCGGCCAGGACCCGCGCGCCGGCGCGTACCTCCCGGTCATCCACGCCCTGCGTGACGACCTCACCCTGCTCCACGTCCAGGACTACAACTCGGGCTCGATCATGGGCCTCGACAACCAGTACCACTCCATGGGCGGCGCGGACTTCCACATCGCCATGACCGACATGCTGCTCACCGGCTTCCCGGTCGCCGGGAACACCGCCCGGGTCTTCCCGGCCCTGCGCCCGGACCAGGTCGCCATCGGCCTGCCGGCCACGACGAACGCGGGCAACGGCCACACCTCGCCGGCAGAAGTGAACAAGGCCCTGAACTGTCTGACGAAGGGGACGGACTGCGGGACCTACCGGACCCACGGCACCTGGCCGGGGCTGCGCGGCCTGATGACCTGGTCGATCAACTGGGACCGCTTCGGAGGCTGGGAGTTCAGCCGGAACTTCGACGCGTACTTCGGAGGCTGAGCCGTCCTGCCCGGCCGGGTCGTCCTGCCCGGCCGACCCCGCCGGCCCACGCCACTGCGAGCAGCAGGGGAGTGCAGAGCAGCAGGCTGGCCAGGACGTCCAGCGGCCAGTGCCACCCCCGAAGGATCAGCCCGGCGGCCGTCGCCCCCGTCAGCACCAGGGCGGCGGCCGTCGGCCATGCCCGGCGGGTGTACGGGCGCACGAGCAGGGCCGCGCCGAGGTACGCGACGGCGGCGGTGGCCGTGTGGCCCGAGGGGAAGTAGCCGGCGGCCCAGGGCTCCAGGGGCCCGGGCCGGGCGGTCCACTCCTTGAACGGGATGACCAGGGCCGGCACCAGGGCCATCGCCAGGCCCGCGGCCCCGGCGGCGAGCGCCCGCCCGCGCCGGGCGGCGTACGCCATGGCCAGGACGAGGACGGGCACGGCGACCGGGATGTTGCCGAGGTCCGAGAGGCGCTCGGTGACGGAGTCCGGGACCGTGCGCACCAGGGCGCGGCTCAGCGCGTGGTCCGGGGTCAGCAGCGGGCCGGAGACCAGCACCTGCCAGGTGACCAGGGAGAAGAGGAGGCCGCAGACCGCGGCGATCAGGAGAGGAGTGGCCGGCCGTCCCGGAACAGGGGGGATGGTTCCGGGACGGCCGCCCGGATCGGGTTGCCGGGCGCCCCGGGGGGTTTGGGGCGAACGGCTGTCCGATCGGTGAGGAGTGTGCGCGAACGCATGCCCAGTACGGTGCTGGGGAAGCCCAGTACTGGTGTCGCCCCCGGTTTCCCTGGAGCGGGGTGTCTCACTCATCTGCAGAAACCGTACGGCAGCGA
The DNA here is from genome assembly GCF_030440515.1 of Streptomyces xanthophaeus. Lineage (GTDB taxonomy): Bacteria > Actinomycetota > Actinomycetes > Streptomycetales > Streptomycetaceae > Streptomyces > Streptomyces kutzneri. The sequence goes on along the minus strand of NZ_CP076543.1, from coordinate 2,476,368 downwards.
AAGGGGGACCGACAGCAGGATCGCGCTCCCGCCATCGGCCCCCCACAGCTTCTTCACAGCGTCCGCCCGTTACCGCCGGTAGGTACCGGTCGCGGCGTGCGCACGTTCTAGCCGTTCGATCAGATGGCCGTGCCGATGGCCGCGAACGCGGCCTCGATGAGGTCCAGGCCCTCGTTCAGCAGGTCCTCGCCGATGACGATCGGCGGGAGGAAGCGGAGCACGTTGCCGTAGGTGCCACAGGTGAGGACGAGCAGGCCCTCGGCGTGGCAGGCCTTGGCGAGCGCGCCGGCCGCCTCCGGGAACGGGGTCTTGGAGACCGGGTCCTTGACCAGCTCGATCGCGATCATGGCGCCGCGGCCGCGGATGTCGCCGATGATGTCGTACTTCTCCTGCATGGCCGTCAGGCGGGCCTTCATGACGGACTCGATCTTCTTCGCCGCGGCGTTGAGGTCGAGCTCCTTCATGGTCTCGATGGAGCCGAGCGCACCCGCGCACGCCACCGGGTTGCCGCCGTAGGTGCCACCCAGGCCACCCGCGTGCGCGGCGTCCATGATCTCGGCGCGGCCGGTCACGGCGGCGAGCGGCAGACCGCCCGCGATGCCCTTGGCGGTGGTGATCAGGTCCGGGACGATGCCCTCGTCCTCGCACGCGAACCACTGGCCGGTGCGGCAGAAGCCGGACTGGATCTCGTCGGCGACGAAGACGATGCCGTTGTCGTTGGCGAACTTCACGATCGCGGGCAGGAAGCCCTTGGCCGGCTCGATGAAACCGCCCTCGCCGAGGACCGGCTCGATGATGATCGCGGCGACGTTCTCGGCGCCGATCTGCTTGGTGATCTGGTCGATCGCCTGGGCGGCGGCCTCGGGGCCGCAGTTCTCGGCACCGGTGGGCCAGCGGTAGCCGTAGGCGACCGGGACGCGGTAGACCTCGGGGGCGAACGGACCGAAGCCCTGCTTGTACGGCATGTTCTTCGCGGTCAGCGCCATGGTGAGGTTCGTACGGCCGTGGTAGCCGTGGTCGAAGACGACGACGGCCTGGCGCTTGGTGTACGAACGGGCGATCTTGACGGCGTTCTCGACGGCCTCGGCGCCGGAGTTGAACAGGGCCGACTTCTTGGCGTGGGTGCCCGGGGTCAGCTCGGCGAGGGCCTCGCAGACCTCGACGTAGCCCTCGTACGGGGTGACCATGAAACAGGTGTGGGTGAAGTCGGCGAGCTGCGCGGAGGCGCGGCGCACGACGGCCTCGGCGGACGCGCCGACCGAGGTCACGGCGATGCCGGAGCCGAAGTCGATCAGGCGGTTGCCGTCGACGTCCTCGATGATGCCGCCGCCCGCGCGGGCCGTGAAGACGGGCAGCACGGAGCCCACGCCACCGGCCACGGTCTGGAGGCGGCGGGCCTGCAGCTCCTGCGACTTGGGGCCGGGGATCGCGGTGACGATCTTGCGCTCCTGCGGAACAGCGGTCATAGGGGGCTCCTGGGGGGTGTTTTCGGACGCACTTGTCTCTTTGTCCGCAGGCTAGGCCCGGGAGCGGTGGTACTGCATGCTCCGTTCGGTAGTGATCACCGCGTGTCCTTGTCCGTGACGGCCATAGGAAGGACCCGGGCACGCCTCTTGTGGACGGCACGGCGCATCGGAGCGCGGGTACGGGCCCACGGCCGACGCCGGGCAACTACATTGAGCGACGCAGCGCAGGCACGGGCAGGGGGCAGGGGTTTCATGGACACCGACGGCACGCACGACGGACGGGCAACCCGCTCGGATCGCGTACCGAGACCTGCTGGCGCCCCACAGGCGCACCCCCCGAAGCCGCGCCACGCGCCGGACCGTGGACCGACCGTCGCCGACTGGCTGCGCACCCCCCGGCCGGTCGCCGAGCCGGGCGTATGGCGCTACGGCCACTCCCCGCGGGCAGCGGTGGAACCGCCGACGACCCCCGACCGGGCTCTTGCCACCGGAGCACTCGTTTCCTTCCTGGCGTGTGTCCTCGTCTGGTCCCTGATGCGCAACACGTACATTCCCTTCTGGGACGCACCGCTCAACCTCTTCACCCCGGACAGCTGGTACGCCGCGAACGGGGAGCCGGTCATGGGGACGGGCGGGATGCGGGCCAAGCCGATCTACGAGACGCTCTTCGTCTCGGCGCTCCTCTACGGGTTCGGCCGGCTCGGCAGCTGGCGGACCGCTTGGAACCGCCTGGTCGTCGCGCGCGGCCCCTGGGCACCGGCCCTCGCGGTCGTGCCCCTGGCGTGGGTCACGCTCCTCCTCGTCGACAACCACCAGCTGCCGCTCCGGCAGTTGGTCTTCGCGTTCCTGCCGTACGGCACGGACCAAGAGGCCAACCTCGCGCTCGACAGTACGGCGAAGACCGCGATCGACGTGGCCGTCGTCCTGGCCTTCGCGTGGCTCGGCGGCGCGATCCGCCTGCTGCGCCGGATCCGGCCGGCCGCGAATCCGGCCCGCCCGGACCGCCCCCGGGCGACACCTGTCGACGAGCCGGAGGACGACCCCGCGCGGTGGCCGCAGTTGCGGGCCGCCGGGCTGGGGGAGGTGGCCGAGCGGCTGGAGGTGGAGGCCGGGGGTGGGCGGATGAACGACGTGGACTACGCCCGGATCCGGCGGGCCTGGGACTCCGTGCGCGTCGACCCCTCGCGGATGCGGGCCTTCGCCGACGCCGTGCGTGACAAGGGCGCCGGGGCCTGTGTGCACCCGTCCGGGGCGCGGGACCTGCCCGTGCGGGCCGCCCGGCACGACCTGCTGGCCCGGCAGGTGCTGCTCGGCACCGTGGAGGACGGCGCCCGCAACCCGTACTCCCGCCGCGGCACCGCCCTCGCCCTCGACCCCGACGTGCTCGGCACCTCCCTGCTCGCCGTCGGCCCCTCCGGCACCGGCAAGACCCGGCAGCTGGTGCGGCCCGTCGTCGAGTCGCTCTCGCTCCAGGCCCTCGCCGGCCAGGCCGCCGTCGTCGCCGTCGGCGCGGCCGGCGCCCAGCTCGGACCGGACGCCGCCTTCGACGTCGTGGTCCGGGTCGGCGACCCCGCCTCCGTCTACGACCTCGACCTGTACGGCGGCGCCACCGACCCCGACGAGGCCGCCACCCTGCTCGCCGAGGCCTTCGTCGGGGACGTCCCCGGGATCGACGTACGCCGGGCCGCGACCGCCCTCGCCCAGCTCCTCGGGCCGTTCCGGGCGGCGTACGACCGCTTCCCGACCGTGCCCGAACTGCGCGAACTGCTCGACCAGGTCCCCACCGCCTTCGACGCGCTGCGCCGCGACCTCGCCGGACAGCACGCCATGCTGCGCGAACTCGACGCCCGGGTCCGCCAGCACGGCGCCCCCGCGGACCCCGGCCCCGCCCTCGCCGACCGGGTGGCCCTGCTGGACCGGCCCGCCTTCGCCGGTTTCTTCGACACCACCGGCCAGGGCCGGCCGTTCTCGCTGCGCGCCCTGGAGCACCCGATCCGGGTCCGCGTGGACCTGCCCGAACGCGGACACGCCGACGCCTCCCGGATGCTGGCCCGGCTGCTGCTCGCCCAGTTCAACGCCGCCGCGGCCGCCCGCACCGACCGCTCCCTCTTCGCCTTCCTCGCCTTCGACGACGCCTCCCACACCCTGACCGCCGAGACCGTGCGGGGCGTCCAGCGGCTGCGCTCGGCGCATGCGGGCGTCCTGCTCACGCTGCGCACGCTGGACGACGTACCGGAGGCGCTGCGCACCCCGCTGCTCGGGGCGGTCGGCTGCCGGATGGCCTTCTCCGGGGTCACCACCTGGGACGGCAAGCGCTTCGCCGAGGCCTGGGGCACGGAGTGGGTGGAGACGCGGGACGTCACCCACCGCACCGTCTTCGCCGACCAGCCGCTCACCCGCCTGATGCACTCCTTCCGCAAGCTCGTCACCGGCAAGGCGGTCACCACGGACGCGGTGACCGTGCGCCAGGTGGAGCGCGAGCGGTGGTCCGCCTCGGACCTGGCGCACGCCGTGCCGCCGGGGCACGCCGTCCTGTCGCTGACCTCGGTGCGCGGGGAACGGGCGGCCCCGCTGCTGGTCCGCCTGGCCGGAACGTCCTGACCCGCACCCCGACCCGTACGAGGTGGCAGAATCGAGGGGAGTCGTTCGTACGACACGGCGAAAACCGTCGGCGGTCTGCCTCCTGACCCTCCCGCTCGCCCCCTCCCGCTAAGGCCACTGGTAACCGATGCCGCTCACCCTCGCCTCACTCGTCCAGCACTCGGCGCTCAAGCTCAGCGTCCGGGCCGGGGAGGGCCGCCTCGACACCCCGGTGCGGTGGGCCCACGTCAGCGAGCTCGCCGACCCGGTCCCCTACATGGAGGGCGGGGAGCTGCTCCTGATCACCGCGATGAAGCTGGACGCGGGGGACCCGGAGGAGATGCGCGCCTATGTACGCCGCCTCGCCGCGGCCGGGGTCGTCGGCATCGGCTTCGCGATCGGCGTCAACTACGAGGAGATCCCCGAGGCGCTGGTCGAGGCCGCGCGGGCCGAGGACATGCCGCTGCTGGAGGTACCGCGGCGGACCCCCTTCCTGGCGATCAGCAAGGCGGTCTCCGCGGCCCTCGCCGCGGACCAGTACCGGGCCGTCACCGCCGGTTTCGAGGCCCAGCGGGAGCTGACGCGCGCCGCGCTCTCCGTCGACGGCCCCACCGAGCTGCTGGTGAAACTGGCCGCGCACGTGCACGGCTGGGCCGCGCTGTACGACACCTCGGGCGCGGTCGTCGCGGCCGCCCCCGACTGGGCCGCGCGCCGCGCAGCCCGGCTCACCCCCGACGTGGAACGGCTGCGGGAACGCCCGGCGCCCGCGAGCGCCGTGGTCGGCGGCTCGGAGGACCGCGTGGAGCTGCAGTCCCTGGGCACGGGCCGGCGCGCCCGCGGCGCGCTCGCCGTCGGTACCGCGGCCCCGCTGGGCACGGCCGAGCGGTACGCCGTGCACTCCGCCGTCGCGCTGCTCACCCTCACCACCGAGCGCTCGCGCTCGCTGCACGACGCCGAGTCCCGGCTGGGGGCGGCGGTGCTGCGGATGCTGCTCGCGGGCGAGGCGGACCACGCGCGGGCCGTGGCCGGGGACCTGTACGGGGCCCTGCTGGAGGCACCGTTCCGGCTCGTGGTGGCCGAGCCGGCCCTGGCGGGGACCGCGCAGCCGGAAGGCCTGGCGCTGCTGTCCGACACGGTGGAGTCGGCGGCGGCCCGGACCGGAGAGGCGCTGCTCGTCGTCCCGGAGGAGGGCCGGCTCGTGGTCCTGGCCTCCGACGGGGGCTCGGCCGTACAGGCGTGCATGGACCACGCGGAGGCACTGGAGGCGCGGCGCGGCCGGGACACGGCCGGGCCGGAGCCGGACGAGCTGGTGGTCGGCCTGTCGGCGCCGGCCGGACCGGGCGGTGTGGCGGCGGCCCTCAAGCAGGCGGACCAGGCCCTGGCCGTGGCCCGGCGCCGCGGCCGGCCGATGGTCGAGCACGAGGACATGGCGGCGGGCTCGGTCCTGCCGCTGCTGGCCGACGACGCCGTACGGGCCTTCGCGGACGGCACCCTGCGCGCCCTGCGGGAGCACGACGCGACCGGGCGCGGCGACCTGGTGGCCTCGCTGCAGGCCTGGCTCTCCCGCCACGGGCAGTGGGACGCGGCCGCGGCCGACCTCGGCGTGCACCGGCACACCCTGCGCTACCGGATGAAGCGGGTCGAGGAGATCCTCGGCCGCTCCCTGGAGGACCCGGACGTCCGCATGGAGCTGTGGCTCGCCCTCAAGGCGACCTCGACCCCGTCCTGAGGGCCCCGCTCGGCAGGCCGGACAGTGACAAAGCGGCGAAGCGTGACGACCCGCCGCTCCATCAGGGACAAACGCCGAAACGCCGACGGAGTTCTACGGTGGAGGGGTCAGGACCCACCGCACACTTCCGAAGGGCCGGGATTCGCATGACTTCCACCCACGCCTTCTGGCTCGCCGGCCGCCAGGCCACCGGCGAGGACAGCTTCGACGTCCACTCCCCGTGGGACGGCCGCCTGGTCGCCGCCGTCAGCGTGCCCACCGACGAGCAGGTCGAAGAGGCCGTGGCCGCGGCGTACGCCGTGACGGCGGAGTTCTCCGCGACCCCCGCCCACGTACGGGCCGCGGCCCTGGACCACGTGTCCAAGCGGCTCGCGGAGCGCACCGAGGAGATCGCCCAGCTGATCTCCGCCGAGAACGGCAAGCCCGTCAAGTGGGCCCGCGGTGAGGTCGGCCGTGCGGTGTCCGTGTTCCGCTTCGCCGCCGAAGAGGCCCGCCGCTTCAACGGCGGAGAGGCCCAGCGCCTCGACACCGACGCCGGCGGTGTCGGCCGTCTCGCGCTGACCCGCCGCTTCGTCAAGGGCCCGGTCCTCGGCATCGCACCGTTCAACTTCCCGCTGAACCTGTGCGCCCACAAGGTGGCCCCGGCCATCGCCGTCGGCGCGCCGATCATCCTCAAGCCCGCCCCGGCCACGCCGCTGTCCGGTCTGATCCTCGGCGAGCTGCTCGCCGAGACCGACCTCCCGGCCGGCTCCTGGTCGGTCCTGCCGGTCGCCAACGACAAGATGCCGGCCCTGGTCAAGGACGAGCGCCTGCCCGTCATCTCCTTCACCGGCTCCGACACCGTCGGCTACGCCATCCAGCAGTCGGTGCCCCACAAGCACTGCACCCTGGAGCTCGGCGGCAACGCCGCGGCCGTCGTCCTGGACGACTGGTCCTCCGAGGCCGACCTCGACTGGGCCGCGACCCGTATCGCGACCTTCTCGAACTACCAGGCCGGCCAGTCCTGCATCTCCGTGCAGCGCGTGATCGCCGACGCCTCCGTCTACGACCGTCTCGTCGAGAAGGTCGTCGAGAAGGTCCAGGCCCAGGTCACCGGCGACCCGTCCGACTCCGCCACCGACGTCGGCCCCCTCGTCTCCGAGGCCGCCGCCCAGCGTGTCGAGTCCTGGGTCGACGAGGCCGTGGCCGGCGGAGCCAAGCTGCTCACCGGCGGCAAGCGCGCGGGTGCCTCGTACGAGCCCACCGTCCTGGCCCACGTGCCGGACGGCGTCAAGCTCGCCACCGAGGAGGTCTTCGGACCGGTCCTGACGCTGAAGAAGGTCGAGAACACCGACGAGGCCTTCGCCGCCGTCAACGACTCGAAGTTCGGTCTGCAGACCGGCGTCTTCACCCGCAACGTCCAGACCGCGTTCCGGGCCCACCGCGAGCTCGAGGTCGGCGGTGTGATCATCGGCGACGCGCCGTCCTACCGCGCCGACCAGATGCCGTACGGCGGCGTCAAGCAGTCCGGTGTGGGCCGCGAGGGCGTCCGCTACGCGATGGACGACTACACGTACGAGCGGGTCCTGGTCCTGACCGGCCTCGACATCTGATCTCGTACGGCCCTAGAGCCGACGGCCGGAGCCTACTGTGCGGGGGCTCCGGCCGTCTCCCTTTTCACCCCCTCCGACCTGTGAAAACAGTCGGATGCAAGGGGGACGGCACCTTCTGGCGCGAGCGTGGGCCGCAGAGACGTGCGTGCCGACGGACGACGGCCCACCGCGCCGGCCCGCATCCGCTCACGAGGCGGTCGGCGCCGGCCACCACGGGGCGAAGCGGTGGGCGCCGCCGGCGGGCCCGGACGGCGGGTCGGGGGGCAGACCGAGGAGGAACGAGGCCGCGTCCGACCCGCCCGGGGTGAGCAGTGCACAGCCGAGCAGGTCGAGCCGGCCTCCGGCCGGTACCGCGTCCGACCCACCCGGGGTGGGGCCGTCCTGGTGGCGGGGGAATTCCGTGGGAGGGGTCATGCGGGAAGCGTCGCCGCGGCCGATGGAAGGAGATTGGAGCGCGACTGTAACGGCGGGGTGCCGCCGCTGCGGGATGCCGGGGAGCGTCGTCGACGTCCCGTCCGGCCGCCGGTAGGGCGGCCGGACGGGACATCGACGGCACGGCACAGACGGCTCAGACAGGGCGCGGCAACAGTCCCCCCTCCCCTTCGCGGGTGCCCGTGGACACCGCCTGTCTGCCCCGGGCGACGACGAGCCGGGGCGCCGCGAGGACCGCTATGTCGTCGAGGGGGTCGCCGTCCACCGCGATCAGATCGGCGCGCAGCCCGGGAGCCAGCCGGCCCGTGACCGCGCCGAGGCCGAGCGCGCGAGCGGCGCCGGCCGTCGCCGTGTGGAGGATGTCGGCGGCGGGTATGCCCAGGCGCGCCATGCCGACGAGGCCGTCCGCGTACGCGGGATGGGGTGCCCCGTCGGTGCCCGCGTCGGTTCCCGCTATCAGGGCGACACCCTCGCGGTGCAGGAGCGGCAGCGCGGACACGGGGGTGGAGCGGGGGTCGTCCCGGTCGTCCCAGCGCTCGGTGAACCGGCGGCTGATCGTCGGGCAGACGTGGACGGGGGCGGCCGCCAGCTCCCGGACGAGCGAGAGGTCCGGTGCGATGGTCCCCTCGGGGGAGATGAAGCTGCAGTGCTCGATGGTGTGGACCCCCGCGCGCAGCGCGTGGGCGATGCCGCTGGTGCCGTGGGCGTGTGCGGCGACCCGGAGCCCGTGCAGGGTCGCCTCGTCCACGACGGCGCGCAGTTCCGCCTCGCCGAACTGCTCCTCACCGGGGCCGGACCCGCCGGTCAGGGCGCCTCCCGTGGCCATGACCTTGATGAAATCGACGCCGCGGGCGGCCTGCGCCCGTACGGCAGCACGGAGTTCGGCCTCGTCGGCGCAGGCGCCGCCCATGAACCAGCAGTGTCCTCCGGGCACCGTCAGCGGCGGCCCGGAGACGACGAGCGAGGGTCCCGGGGCCCGTCCGGCCCGCAGCGCGTCGCGGACGTGCAAGGCCAGGTGGCCGGGGGCGCCCAGGTCCCTCGCCGTGGTGACTCCGGCGGCCAGCAGCTGCGCCGCGTTGCGGAACATGAGCGCCCGCAGCGGCGCGTCGTCGAGCGCGCGCATCCGGTCCATCGCGCCCGGCAGCCCGTCGAGCGCCAGATGGACGTGCGAGTCCACCAGTCCCGGAAGAAGCGTCATGGAGCCGAGGTCGACGCGTTCGCTGCCGCGCCGGAGCCTGGCGGGCAGGTCGTCGTCCGAGCCGACCCAGCGGATGGTTCCCCGGTCGACGAGGACTCCGCCGTCGCGTATCCGTCCGCCTGGCCCGCCGGTGATCAGCCATTTTGCCGTGTAGTACGCCTTCACCCTGTTCCCGTCCTTGGGTCAGTGCTGCGGTGCCGGGCCGGCCGTACGCGCCGCCCGGCACCCGGCCGCCCCGGACGGCACGGTGAAGCCATTCCGCGTCCGTGCGGATCAGTAGTTGCCGAGCCCGCCGCAGACGTTGAGGGCCTGCGCGGTGATCGACGCCGCCACGTCCTGTGCGAGGTACCCGACGAGGCCGGCGACCTCCTGGGGCGTCGAGTACCGGCCGAGAGGGATCTTCGCCTGGAAGCGCTCCAGCACGTCCTCCTCGGTCGTGCTCCAGTGGTCGGCGTAGCCCTGCCTGACCCGTACGGCCATGGGTGTCTCCACGTAGCCCGGGCAGACCGCGTTCACGGTGACGCCCGATTTCGCCAGCTCCTGGCCGAGCGCCTTGGTGAAACCGATGACTCCGTGCTTGGAGGCGGAGTAGGGCGCGGCGAGCATCACCCCCTGCTTGCCGCCCGTCGAGGCGATGTTGATGACCCGGCCGTGGCCCCGCGCGAGCATGCCTCCGGTGGTCAGGGCCTCGCGCGTGACGCGGAAGACGCCGTTCAGGTTGGTCTCGATCACGTCCTCCCAGAGCTCGTCGGGGAGTTCGGCGGTGACCCCGCCACCGCCACGGCCCGCGTTGTTGACGAGCACGTGCAGGGGCCCGTACCGCTCGACGGCGGCCGTGACCAGCGCGCGTATGTCCTCCTTGGAGGTGACGTCCGCCGCGACGCCGTCGACGTCGAGACCCCGTCCGCGGAGCTTGTCGACGACGGCGGCGACCGTGCCGGCGTCCCGGCCGCAGAGGAACACGGCATGGCCCTGCTCGGCGAGGAGCTCCGCGACGGCGAGACCGATCCCGCTCGTGCCGCCGGTCACCAGCGCGGCGCGCTTCTCGGTGGTGTTGCCCGCTGTGGTCAAGGTCGTTCCCTTCATCGGTTCGGTTTTGTGTTCAGCCCTGCGGACGGTGCAGTACGCGGCGCAGCGCGCGGTCGATCTCTGCGCGCGGTTCGGGTCGGGGGCCGGCGGAGCGCCAGGCGATGAACCGGTCGGGGCGGACCAGTACGGCGCCCTGCCCGCCGATCCCGTAGGCCGCCCGGAACGCGCCGTCCCGGTCGGCCGGCGCGCCGGCCGCGCCGACGGCGTGCGTGACGAGCGGCACGCCGAGTTCGGCCGCGGCGGCCGCGGCCTGCGGGATCCAGTGCTCGGCCCCCTCCGCCGCGGCCAGCAGGACGAACGCCCTGCCGAGGAGCGCGGTGGTCGAGGACTCCGTCCCGTCGGGCAGCGTGAGGGGGACGTACGGGGCGTGCGAGCCCGGCCGCCCCGAGGGGTGGGCCGGATCCTCGAACAGGTCGCCCGGGTCCTCCGGTTCGGCGACGACGGCCCCGCCGGGGATCCGGTAGCCGAAGGCGAGCACCGGCGGCGGGAGCGGGGTGACGAGCCGCTCGTCGGCGAGTTCGGGTGAGATCCGGTCGACGAGATTGGCGAACTGCTGCTCCACCAGTGCCTCGGCGTACGGCCGGCGTTCCGCGTCATGGCTGTCGAGCAGCGCCTCGCCCGCCGTGCCGTCCAGGACGGCCGCCAGTTTCCAGCCGAGATAGAGGCCGTCCAGATAGGCGGTGTTGCCCCCCATCCCGCCCGTGGGCGGCATCACGTGGGCGGCGTCGCCGACCAGGAGCACCCGGCCGTCGCGGAACCGCTCGGCCACCCCGCAGGCGATGTCGGTCTCGCCGATCTCTTCGATCTTCAGCGGGATGTCGGGGATGCCGAGGTCTGCCCGCAGGCGCTCCTCGACGCCGCTCTCCCGCTCCCACCAGCCCGCGGGCAGGTCGGGGGTGAGATTGCGGAAGTAGCCGTAGAGCCCGGGAACCTCCGTGTTGAACAGGACGGCGTGGCCGATGTGCAGGGCCGTGAACCGTCTTCCGTCGGAGGCGCCGTCGGTGTGGGCGAGGGGCTCGCTCAGGTCCGCCCGGAACAGCACCCGCAGCACCTTGCCCACGATGCCGCGTCCTGTGGTGGCAAGGGACAGGGACTCGCGTACGCCGCTGCGCCAGCCGTCCGCCGCCACGAGGTACCGGGCCCGGACGGTGCGCCGTTCCCCGGTCGTGACGTTCTCGACGAGGGCCGTGACCGCGTCGGCGTCCGGGGTGAAGGACACGAGCCGGGTGGAGAAGCGCAGACGGGCCCCGAGTTCGGTCGCCCGGTCGGCGAGGACCTGCTCCACCCCGGACTGGCTGGCCGTGCCCCAGTCCTGCGGTGACACGTGCCGCATGGACAGTTGGTCACCGCTCATGAGGGTGCGCCGCACGGGCCCGGCGAGCGAGTCGGCGACCACCATGTGGAAGTCGGAGCGGTAGGCGCGGCCGCGCTCGCGGACCGCCTCGGCCGCGCCGGCGATCTCCAGCGCCTCCATGGTGTGCGGGTACTGGCCCGTCGCCTTGATCGCCTGCGAGGTGCCGGGCCGGCGTTCGACGACCAGGGCCCGTACGCCGTGCAGGCCGAGGAAGACCGCGGTGCTCAGGCCGCCGGGTCCCGCGCCCACGACGAGCACGGCCGCCTCGTCGGGCATCGGTGTGTGTCGCGTCATCGGTGGGCTCCCTCAGGGTATGAGCACGACGCGGCCCAGCTGGGTGCGGGCCTCGATGATCCGGTGGGCCTCGGCCGCCTCGGCCAGGGGCAGCACCGCGTGGACGGCGACGCGCAGGTCCCCGTCGGCGACGAGCCGCACCAGATCCGCGCGAGCCTCGGCGGCCCGCGCGGGCGCGGCCTGCGTCCAGGCGTCGAAGGACGTGCCGATGACGGACTTCAGCCCGAGCAGGTCGGTCATGGTGACCTGGGCGGGCTTGGCGCCCGCGTCGGCGAAGCCGTAGTAGACGAGGCGGCCGAAGGGCTTGAGCAGACGCAGACCCTCCTGGAACACGGCTCCCTCGACGCTGTCGAGGACCACGTCCACCCCGGCGCCGCCGGTGAGCTCCCGGACCCGGTCGCCCCAGTCGGGCCTGCTGTAGTCGACGACCTCGTCGGCGCCGTGGGCGCGGACGAACCCGTCCTTCGCCGGCGAGCCCACGGTGCCGATGACCAGCCGCGCCCCGCGCCGCTTGGCCAGCTGCGTGACCAGGTGGCCGATGGCGCCGGCCGCCGCGTGCACGAGGACGCTCTCGCCGGGGGCGAGCCGTGCCACGTCCAGGACGCTCCAGGCCACTTGTGCGGTGGAGGCCAGCGCGGTGGCCGTCGCGGGGTCGATGTCCTCGGGTATTTCGAGCGTGCGGGCGGCCTCGGCGAGCACATGGTCCGCGTAGGCACCGGACACTCCGTAGGCGGCCACCCGGGTACCGGGGGCGGGACCCTCGGTACCGGGGCCGAGGGCCTCGACGCGGCCGACCACGTCGCCTCCTGGACGGCCCGGCAGCGGTGAGGGGAACGGGGCGCTGTCGGAGCGCAGTTGCGTCTCGATGAAGTTGACCCCGACCGCGTCGGTGCGCAGCAGGAGCTGCCCCGGCCCGGGAACCGGCACGGGCACCTCCTCGACCCGCAGGACGTCGGGGCCGCCGTGGTGGTGGTAACTGACCAATCGCATGGATTTCCTCGGATGAGTGGTGACGGGGCCCGTCACAGGGACAGGACGACCTTGCCGTTGACCTCGCGGTCGAGCAGTGCGCGGATGGCGTCGTGCGGATCGGTCCAGGGGGCGAGCAGTCCCGCCTCGGCCACCAGGCGGCCCTGCGCCGCGAGCCGGACGAGGAGGCCGAGGTCGTCCGGCACGGACCGGCGGGTGATCTCGTCGAGCAGGAACAGGTAGTCGATGCGTACGCCGGGCCGGGCGTGCCCCCAGTCCGCGGGCAGCCTCAGCTCCGCACGGACGGTGTTGCCGAAGACGGCGGCGACGCCGCCGGGACGCAACAGGCAGTAGGCGGCGGTGAAGACTTCACCGCCGACGCTGTCGACGACCACGTCGACGCCGTTCGCCGGCGGATTCTCGTACCCGACGACGACCTCGGCGCCGAAAGCTTCGAGGCCCGCCGCGCGGGGGGCCGAGCCGACCCAGGCGACCACGTCCGCGCCGCCGGCCCGGGCGAGCTGGACGGCCATGCGGCCGACACCCCCGCCGGCTCCGGTCACCAGGACGCGGCGGCCCAGGAGCCAGTCGGCCCGCTGCAGTGCGAGCAGGGCGGTGAGTCCCGCGACGGGGAGCGTGGCGGCGTCGGTGTCGGTCACCTGGTCCGGCAGGACGGCGAGCCGGTCCGTGCGGACCGCCGCGAGTTCGGCCCAGGCGTTGTTCGCGGCGATCCCCGCGACGCGGGAGCCCGCCGGGGGGCCGCTGCCGTCGGCGGCGGCGGACAGGACGGTGCCCACCAGGTCGAGGCCGAGTGAGGAGCCGACCGGCCTGCGTAACGCCAGGAGGAGGTCGGCGCGGTTGACCGAGGTGGCGTGCACCTCGATCAGGGCTTCGTCGTGGCGTGGCCGTGGGTCGGGTACGGACCGCAGTTCCATGGTGAGCGGATCAAGCCCGGTGGTTACGAGTGCCTTCATGCTTCCTCGTCGCGAAGTCCGATGGGTGTTTCCGGTGTAGGCGCCGCCGCTGGATTCCTGATCCAGGCTCCATGGGGGGCGCCGGAACGCGGACGGCCTGCCTGGAGCGTGAGCGTCCAGGCAGGCCGGGGCACCGGCCGACGACCGCACCCGGCGGGGGATGCACGGGCGGCCGTCGGCCGGCGTGGAGGGGGAGCGCGGTCAGGCGCCGCTCGGCACCGGCTCCGGGCCGTCCGCCGCCAGGGGCGCCGGGGCGGGGGCGGCGGCGCGGAAGGCGCCGGGCAGCCACAAGGCGGCGAGGGCGGCGACGAGGGCGAAGACGATCACGGCGACGTAGGTGCCCGCGTAGGCGGACGCGGGGTGGCCGCCGGAGTCCCCGAGCCGCTGCTGGACGGTGAGCGCGACCACGGCGATCCCGAGGGCGCCGCCGATCTGGTTGAAGATGAACAGTGCGCTGGTCGCCCGGGGAGCGCTCGCCTCTCCGACCGCCTGGTACATGAAGGCCATCGTGCCGGGCGCGGTGAGGCCGATGCCGAAGCCGGTGAGGCCGAGGGCCACGGACAGGAGCGCCGAGTTGGTGTCGGGCCCGGCCTGGGTGAAGACGAGCGTGCCGAGCGCGGCGACCGTCATGCCCACGGTCGAGGTGAGGCGGGCGGTGACCTTGTGGGCGGTCTTGCCGGAGGTGATGGCGCCGGCCGCGCCGAGCACACCGGACGGGATGAGCAACAGGCCCGCGTGCAGGGCCCCGAAGCCGCGCGACTGCTGGTAGTAGAGCGGGGTGAGGAAGAGCAGGGTGTTGGCGACGGCCCCGACGAAGAACATCGTGACGACCGCCATCGTGAAGCCCCGGTTGGCGAACAGCCGGACGTCGATCAGCGGGGTCGTGGACGTGCGCAGCGCGTGGACCAGGTAGCCCAGCAGGAGCAGCACGCCGAGGCCGAGGGCGCCCAGCACCTTCGGGGAGGTGGCGTCACCGGTGTGCGCGGCGGTGGTGATGCCGAAGACGAGGGCGGCGAAGCCGGGCGAGAGCAGGACGAGGCCGAGGACGTCGAGGGGTTCGTCGGGCCGGCCCCCGTGGCTCTCCTTGGGCAGGGTCCGCAGGGCGAGGAAGAGCGCGACGATACCGATCGGCAGGTTGATCAGGAACATCCAGCGCCAGCTGACGGCGTCCACGAGGACACCGCCGACCACGGGCCCGAGGATCGGGCCGAGGGTGAGCGGGATCGAGATGAGGGCCATGGCCTTGGCCACGCGGGACGGTCCCGCCGTGGTGGCGAGGACGGTCTGCACCACGGGGACGATCATGCCGCCGCCGAGGCCCTGGACTACGCGGAAGGCGATGAGGGACTCCGCGGACCAGGCGATTCCGGACAGCAGCGAGCCGAGAACGAAGACGGAGACCGCCACGAGCCACATCGTGCGCCCGCCGAACCGGTCCACGGCCCAGCCGGCGAAGGGGGTCGCGACGGCGACGGCGAGCAGGTAGCCCGCGGTGACCCACTGGATGGTCGCGAGCGGGGAGCCGAACTCGCCACTGAGGGTCTTCACGCCGACGTTGACGATGGTCTCGTCGAGCAGGGCCATCAGCAGCGCGAGGAGTAAGACGCCGGCCATCTTGAGGAACGTGGCGTCGAGTGCGGCTTCGGCGGGCGCCTGGGCCGGCGCGGGGGCCTCGGTCTTCGCTCCGGACCCGGCCGCGGTCGTAGCCGTGGCCGTGGCCGTGGTTTCGGGAGAGGGTTCGGGACTGGAATGCGTCATGGCGTACCGCCTGGGTCATGGGCAACAGGGACGGGGGACGGGATGCGCGTCGGGCGACGCACCGCGGCGTCGTTGTCTCCACGATAGACATGAATGCAGGTGCATGCATCGACTTTCGAGACAAGTTCACATCAAGCGTTGCCGAAAGCTGCATGGACAGGGCAGTCTTGCGAAAACAGTTCACCAGAATTCGATGCACGAGCATGAATTCGGCCTGTAGGTGACTACACTGGAGGGAGACGACGAAGGGGAGCACCGCCGTGACCGCTGACACTCAGGCCGGACGTCCTGAAGGGTTCGACCAGTGGCGTCGGCTGACACTCCTGGTCGGTCAGGTCAACCAGCAGCTCGACCGGCTCCTGACGGGCGAGTTCCAGGTGTCCCTGCCGGAGCTGATGGTCCTCATCGAGCTGCGGCACGGCCACGAGCGCGGCACCCGCGTCCAGGAACTCTCGGAGGCCGTGGGCCTCGACCAGTCGTCGATGAGCAGGCTCGTCACCCGCCTCGAAACCAAAGGCCTCACGACCCGGGTGAGCTGCGAACACGACCGGCGCGGCGTCTACTGCAACCTCACACCGCTCGGCGCCCGGCGCGGAGAGGAAGCCGAGGCCCGCTGCCGCGAGGAGCTCACCAGGCTCATCGACGTCGCGTCGTTCGACGACCGAACGGCCTCCCTCGTGGCCCGGCTGCGGTACACGGGCGCCGGCGCCATCCCCTGAAGCGTCCCCTCCTTCCGGCACCACCGCGAAGGAGCTCGAAGATGAAGCTGTCCGTACTCGACCAGTCGGTCATCCCCGAGGGCTCGACCCCGGCGACCGCCTTGCGCAACTCCATCGAACTGGCCCGCCTCGCCGACCGGTTGGGGTATCACCGCTACTGGCTCGCCGAGCACCACGCGACCCCGTCGTTCGCCGGACCCGCCCCCGAGGTCATGGCCGCGCGCATCGCGGGCGAGACGACCGGCATCCGGGTGGGCTCCGGAGGGGTGCTCCTGCCGCACTACAGCCCGCTGAAGGTGGCCGAGGTGTTCCGGGTGCTCGGCGCGCTCTCGCCGGGCCGCATAGACCTCGGGGTGGGCCGCGGCACCGGTGCCGGCAGCATCGAGGCCCACGCGCTGTCCCCGGGCGTCGGAGGCAACGACGACGGGGACTTCCCCGGCAAGCTCGCCGAGCTCCTCGCCTTCCTGCACGGCGGCTTCCCCGAGGACCACCCCTACCACCGGATCCAGCTGATGCCGAGTGGAGCGGGCTCCCCCGAAGTGTGGCTCCTCGTCGCAAGCCCCTCCAGTGCGACCCTCGCCGCGCGGCTCGGACTGCCCATCTCCATCGCGCACTTCGGCCGCCCCCAGGCGACCCGGGCCACCGTGGAGGCCTACCGCTCCCACTTCCGCGGAAGCGAAGGGGCCCGGCCCCGCGTTCAGATCGGCGTCGGGGTGTACTGCGCCCCGACGCAGGAGGAGGCCGAGTGGGTCTTCGCCAGCCAGCGCCTGTTCCGGCTGAGGATGGGACGTGGGCTGCTGCTCCCGCTGCCCGCGCCCGAAGCCGCCCTCGCCGCGCTGCGGGGCGAGGTCGAACCGCTCGCGACCGAGGTCGCCGAATGGCCGCGCTGTATCGTCGGCGACCCGGACCACGTCCGGTCCACGCTCACCTCGATGGCCGGGGAACTGGGGGCCGACGAGTTCATGGTGCTCTCCACGATCCACTCGCCCGAACAGCGCATGCGCTCCTACTCCTTGCTGGCCAAGGCCTTCGAACTTTCGATGCGCGAGCCCGTGTTGGCTTGAACCAGCGCTTCGTCCCGCCCGGCGGATGAGACTTACTTCACACCGGGGCGGCCCGTGTGGGCACCCGATCTAGTGTGGAAATTCGATAAGCCGAACGGCTATTCGGCACGGGGGAGCGGGGCAGGTGTGGGCATGTGAGCGTTCCGGTGGACGACCTGAGACTCCTGGGCCCCCTGTCGATCGGACTCGGAGGCCGCGAGGTGGCCATCACCTCGCCCAAGCAGCGCGTCCTGATCGCCTCGCTGCTGCTGCGCGCGGATCACGTCGTCACCTCCGACGAGCTGATCTACCGGCTGTGGGACGACGCGCCGCCGCGTGACACCAAGGCCGCGCTGCACGTGCACACGACCCGGCTGCGCGCCCTGCTGCGCGGAGCCGAGCCGGGCGAGGGCGGCCTCCCGCGCATCGAGACGCACCCGGGCGGGTACCGACTGGCCATCGCACCGGGCACGCTCGACCTCCTGCGCTACCGTGAGGCCGCCGCCGCCGCGCGCCGCGCCCGCCGCGACGGGGACCGACGGGGCGAACTGGCCCACCTGGAGGCGGCGCTCGCCGAGTGGCGGGGCGAACCCTTCGGCACCGTCGCCTCCAACTCGCTGCACAGCGAGGTCGTCCCGCAGCTGGTCGAGGAGTGCCTGACCCTCACCGAGCGGCGTTTCGGCCTCGCCCTCTCCCTCGGCCAGGCTGCCGACCTGATCCCGCAGCTGCGCGCGCTCACCGCCACCCACCCGCTGCGGGAGCGGCTCCGCGAGCACCTGATGACCGCGCTGCACCGCACCGGGCAGGTCGCGGCGGCCCTGGAGGAGTACCGCGACTACTACCAGATGCTCGACCAGGAACTGGGCCTCCTGCCGGGGCAGGAACTGCAGCTGGTGCACCGCCGGGTGCTCGCCGAGGCGGGGGAACTGGCCGAAGTCCCGGCCTCCGCCGGTGGTTCCGGTGCGCCCGGTCCGTCCGGTGCTTCCGGACCTTCCGGCCCTATGGGCTCGGGTGGCGCCCCCGGGCACGCCGGTCCCGGCGTCCCCGCCGGTCCGCCGCAACTCCACGAGGCCCCGTACACCGGTCCCTCCTGGGCGGACCCGGACCCGGAGCCGGAGCCGGCCGGGGCGAGCGTCCCGGCGCCCCGTTCCCCCCAAGGCGTGCGGTCCCCCAACCCGAGCGCGCCCTGGATGGTCCAGCGCCAGCTCCCGCCGGAGGCGACCCACTTCGTGGGCCGCGAACACCACCTCGCGGAGCTCACGACCCTCCTCACCCCCCGCCAGCGCACCTCCGTACCGCTGGTCAGCATCGTCGGGCCGCCCGGCATCGGGAAGACCTCGCTGGCGCTGCGCACGGCGCACCGGCTCAGCACCGCCTACCCCGACGGCCAGTGGTACGTACGCCTCAGCGACTCGCGCGGCAACCCGCGCCCCATGCACGAGATCATCGCCGACCTCCTGCACGCCTCCGGCATGGACGTCTCCAGCCTCCCCGCCGAACGCCAGCAGCTGACCGGGGTGCTGCGCAGCCGTCTCGCCGACCGGCGCGTCCTCATCGTCCTCGACGACGTGCACGACAGCGCACAGGTCGCCGACCTGCTGCCGGGCACCCCGAGCAGCGCCGTCCTCAGCGTCCACCGTGCCTACCTCCCGGACCTCGTGGCGGTGCACGGAGCCCGCGTACTGACCCTGGACCTGCTCTCGCACCAGGAGGCCGAGGACGTGTTCACGGCGGTCCTCGGCCGCGAACCCGCCGCCGTCTCCGGCGCCACCGTGGCCGAGCTGGTGGACCTGTGCGGGCGGCTGCCGCTCGCACTGCGCATCGCCGGCGGGCACTTGGCCGGCCGGCCCTGGCTGCCCGTCGAGACGTTCGTCCGGGAACTACGCGAAGGCGACATCCTGTGCCTGCTGGACCTCGGCAACAGCCCGTCCACGGCGGTCAGCGCCGCCTTCAGCGTGGCCTACCGGTCGTTACCGGCGATGTCCCGCCGATTCTTCCGGCTGCTCGGCGGCGTCAGCGACATGTCGTTCACCGCGCACACCGCGGCGCAGCTGGCCGACTGCTCGCCGTCCCTCGCAGACCGGCTCCTCGACAAACTCGCCGCCGCGCAGCTCGTCGAGGTCGAGACCCCCGGCACGTACCGCTTCCACAACCTCATCGGGCTCTACGCGGCCGAGCGCGGGGTCGCCGAGGACACCGAGACCGAGCGGCGGGAGGCCCTCGACCGCCTCTACCAGTGGTACCTGCGCCGCACCGACGAAGCCGTCCAGTCCTGCTACCCCGGCTTCATCAGGCTGCATCCGCCGCTCACGGCGCTGCCGCGCGACGCCGTCGATCCCCGCGCCGCCCATCTCTGGCTGCGCGCCGAGCACGGCAACCTCATGGTGCTCGTCGTCCGCGGGGCCGACGCGCGGCTCCACGAGTCCTGCGTGCGGCTCGTCGACATGCTGCGCGGGTACTTCATGCTCGGCCGGCTCCAGAGCGACTGGCTGACGGCCGCCGAGGCCGGACTGCGCGCCGCCGAGGCGCTCGGCGACCGGCGGGCCACCGCCGTGATGCGGCTCGGTGTGGGCCTGGCCCTCCAGGGGCTCAACGACCTCGAACCGGCCGCACGTCAACTGGAGAACGCGCAGGAGGAGTTCGTCTCCCTCGGAGTCAAGGACTTCGAGGTCGTCACCGTCAACGCCCTCGCCATGAACCAGCTTCAGCAGCCCACCAAGCACATCGACAGTGCCATCACCCTGCTGGAACGGGGCCTGCGCATCAGCCGGAGCCTGGGTCTGCGCCACGTCGAGGCCCGCGGCCACATGTACCTCGGCATGGCCCGGCACACCCAGGGCGACCTGTCCGCCGCCGAGTTCCACTTCCGTGCCTCCGCGTCGATCCTCAGGGAGCACGGCGTCCACCGGTCCCGGCCCGAGGTGCTGGCGCGGCTCGGGATGGTGCACGGAGACCTGGGGAACGTGGAGGAGGCGACGGAATACCTCTCCGTCGCGCTCGCCCTGAGCCAGGAGTTCAACGCCCCGCACTCCACGGCCCTCGCCTCCTACGGCCTCGCCCAGGTCCACGCCGGGCAGGGCCGGGTGGACCTGGCCTACCAGCACGCCGAGTGCGCCGTGTCCCTCTCCCGGGACCAGGGGTACACGGCCCTCGAAGCCAACGCCCGCAACGCGCTGGGCGCCATCCATCTGATCCGGGGCCGCTCGGCTGAGGCCCGGGAGGAGTTCGTCAGGACCCTTGAGATCGCCCTGCGCATCGGCCACCCCCAGTCGCAGGCGCAGGCCCTGATCGGCCTCGGCCGGCTGGAGCTGGACGGCGGCCGGCCCGCCGAGGCCCTGACCCAGGCCCGCCGCGCCGCGTCCATCGCCGACACGTCGGGGCTGTACCTGCTCCGGGCGCAGGCCCAGGACCTGATCCGCTGCGCGGCCGAGCACTCCGGCGCACCGCCCGCCCCGCCGGCCCTCCCGCAACCCGGCGCTGACTTCCCGCCCGGCCCCCCGCAGGACCGCTGCCTCCCACCTCGCCGCGGCTGAGTCCGTGCGCGGGCGCCGCACGTGAAAGGAGCCGGTGAAAGGCGTGCGGCACCCAGGCGGGGCGGGGCCCGTGAGGCGAAAGCACGCTTCGGCCGGAGTGAAAGGGCGTTGAAGGGGAGCCGCAAGGCCGAGGGCACAGCATGGGAGGCACAAGCACCCGGCCCGCTGTCCCTGGAGGCGACATGTACGCACGGATCCTCGGCCCCCTCGCCATCACGTCCGGCTCCGTCGACCTGACCCCGCGCGCTCCCAAGCAGCGTCAGTTGCTGTCGCTGCTGCTGCTCCACGCCGGCCAGGTCGTCACCGTCGACGAATGCGTGGACGAACTATGGGAAGCCGGGCCCCCACGCAGCGCCCATTCCACCCTCCAGACGTACATCATGCAGATCCGCAAGATCCTGGCCGGCGTGAGGGCGGAGGGCGGCGACGGGCCGGCCGCCCCGCTCGGGCTGGAGACGCGCGACCGCGGCTACTGCCTGACCGTGGGACCCGACGCCCTCGACCTGCACCGGTTCGAGCGGCTCACCGAGCAGGCGGCCGTCGCCCGGGCGGCCGGGGAGCACGGCGCGGAGGCGTCCCTGCTCCAGCGCGCCCTCGGCCTCTGGTCGGGACGCGCCCTCGCCGACGTCCAGTGCGGC